>NZ_FNCP01000067.1 GCF_900100785.1 Desulfosporosinus hippei DSM 8344
CAATGTCATTAAGTTAAGGCCTGAAAAACACAACCATCCAGATTAAGATGGTTGTGTTTTTCTTATACATACAGGTGGGCATATAAAATTTATCAATTGTAAAAAACCACTTGACAAATTAATAAAAAATTGAAGGCTTCGCCTTGAAAATGAGGACATTTTTAAGGAGGCCTTCTAAAATGAAAAAGAAAGCATATCCAGAGCAGGTACGAACTGCGCTGCACCAAGCGATACGCTCAATCACAGCAGATTTACCAGCTTGCGTGAAACGACCAAGGCAAGATTTTTCACGCGAACGCAAATTATCACTGCATACTATGCTGCTTATGCTAGTAGGCATGGGAGGCAATAGCCTTTCAAAAGAATTATATGATTGGCTGGGCTATTCGTCAGAGACTGCAACCGCCTCAGCATTTGTCCAACAGAGAGACAAAATTCGTCCAGAAGCACTGAAACTACTATTTCACGAATTTACAAGGTTAGCAGTATCGGAGAATTCATTACAAGACTACAGGCTGCTCGCTGTTGACGGTTCGGATTTGAGACTTCCGTCAAATTCAAAGGATGGATTCTCCTCCATCAGGAACAGCGAAGATAGCAAAAGTTACAATCTTGTGCATTTGGATGCTATGTATGACCTGATGGGCAAGGTTTATGTCGATGCATCCGTGCAACCCAAGAAAGGCATGAATGAGCATAAAGCCTTAGTATCCATGGTAGACCAGTCTGAAATCAGTGGAAATGTAATTGCAATCATGGATCGTGGATATGAGTCATTCAACAATATCGCTCATTTTCAGGAGAAATCATGGTACTATATCATCCGGGCGAAAGAATCCTATGGGATTATATCAAGGCTTTCTCTACCAAATTGCCCGGAATACGATGAAGAAATCACGTTAACCCTCACCCGGCGCCAAACCAAAGAAACGTTATCGCTTCTAAAAGCATACCCCCATCGGTATCGATGGATACAGCCACATACGACATTTGACTTCATTAAACCGAAAGATTCCAAGTTTTATGATTTACATTTTCGTGCCGTTCGCGTCGCTATTGCTGATGGTGTGTATGAAACGGTTTATACAAATCTCAATGCCGAAGATTTTCCGCCGGAGAAAATAAAACAGCTCTATAATCTGCGCTGGGGAATTGAGACATCTTTTAAGGAACTTAAATATGCTGTGGGTTTGGCGAGTCTGCACAGCAAAAAGAAGGATTTTATATTGCAAGAGATTTTTGCCAGACTAATTCTATACAATTACTCTTCCATTATCATGCACCACATCAGTATTCCTAAAGATTTGCGAGTAAATTTTCCAGTGGCTTTAAATATATGCCGTCAATTTTTGAGAGAGTTAATTCCAACGGTTCAAGTTCTTAAACTGATAGGTAAGCACCTTTCCCCAATACGCCCTGGCCGACAATTTCCTAGATATCAAAATTCGATTTCAGCAGTCGGGTTCCAGTACAGAATTATTTGAGATTTAACATGTGTGATAGGACTTTTACAGATGCTTTTCGGGCATCTGCATTTGTGTTGCTCAAAATTCAAAAACACCCGTGTTTTTCTATGTTATTCCGTGTATGCGACAACCCCAGCGGTATCACTTTTCTACCGCTGGGGTTTCTCATGAGCTTAACTTAATGACATTG
>NZ_FNCP01000070.1 GCF_900100785.1 Desulfosporosinus hippei DSM 8344
TCAGACCGTAGACAAAAAGGTGCCTTATGCCAAGTGCAAGGCACCTTTTTTGATTTTAGTAAAAAACAGGAAATCAAAAAAGAATCTATAACGATTCAAATAATCTGAAGACGAAGGAAGCATACCCTTTCTTCGCTTCCACATTGCAAGTTTCTTTAAGTTCATGCATGCAAAAGTAAGCGTCACCTGCATCTTCACTTTTTGCAGACCACGCAATTGTGTATAACGCATCGCATGCTTTTCCTTTGCATCAGCAAACACACGCTCAATGGTTTCGCTTCTTAACTTGTAAATATCTCTGTATTCGGGTGTATGGCGGTAATCTTCTGCGAGTTCCATATAAGGTTCCCAGACATGGCGGAGTACAACCTTTTGACAAGATTTGCTCTCTGTACATTGAGAACGCATGGAGCATTTTATGCAAAGTTTAGGATCACTTTTGTACTCCCTATATCCATCACGGTTGGTTGTGGAATACGTCAAAACCTGATGGTTGGGACAGAGAATGCAATCATGGTATTCGTCATAAACGTATTCATATTTTTTGAAAAAACCAGCCTTTGTCATAGGACGTTTGTATGGAACTGCTGGTATCCTTTGGGTATCTATGATCTGCTTCATAATCCAAGGGGTTTTGTAGCCTGAATCAAGCGCAACCACATTAACTTCCGAAAACTTTGAAAGCACCTTTTTATATAAGCCATCGAACATCACGCTGTCATGAATATTTCCTGCTCCCAACTCAAAATCCAGAACGAAATTATGCCGATCGCAGGCTGTATTGGCAACATAGGCAAAGCATTTTTCATGCTCTCCTTTATGGAAGGCTCCACTCTCAGGGTCTGTCTTGCTTTGCTTAATGGTTTTCGTCTCGGGAGCAGGGGGTGTAGGTTCATCATCGTCGTGATCTTTGCTCTTTAACGGTTTTTTACCATGTTCGGCTCTATCTTTTGCAATCTCTTCTTCTAACTGTTTTTGATAGTTCTTGGCCTGTTTCTCGATCACTGCATTTGTAGCCTTACGTTTATTCGCACTTGCCTTAATATGAGTTCCATCGATGAATACAGCACTAGCATCTATAAATCCACAATTAACTGCTTCTTTCAAGATTTGTTCAAAGATCCTCTGAAAGACATCGGTATCCTTAAAACGCCGACTGTAGTTCTTTCCAAAGGTTGAAAAGTGGGGGATTGTTTCTCCGATATCGTACCCAATGAACCAACGGTAAGCCATATTTACTTCGATTTCTTTAATAGTTTGACGCATGCTCCGAATACCAAATAAACTTTGAATAAAGACTATTTTAAAGAGAGAGACTGGATCAATGCCAGGTTTTCCCCACTCGATTTCTGAGTACAGACCCTTAACCTCGTCATAGATGAAACTAAAATCAATAGCTTTATCGATATCTCGTAAGATATGTTCTTGAGGGACTAAATCCTCTATACTTACAAATTTAATTTGTTTTTGCGGTTCCCGATCTTTTTTTACATACATTGATAAAAAACACCCCTATCCTCTAGTATATTATACCATTTGGACAAGGGTGTTTCCTCTTTTGTCTACAAACTGA
>NZ_FNCP01000062.1:1302-2493 GCF_900100785.1 Desulfosporosinus hippei DSM 8344
CGGCTAACCTCTCCTCTTAACCTTCCAGCACCGGGCAGGTGTCAGCCCCTATACATCTCCTTTCGGATTAGCAGGGACCTGTGTTTTTGTTAAACAGTCGCCTGGACCATTTCTCTGCGGCTCTTCTTTCGAAGAGCGCCCCTTCTCCCGAAGTTACGGGGCTATTTTGCCGAGTTCCTTAACGAGGGTTTTCTCGCGCGCCTTAGGATTCTCACCCCATCTACCTGTGTCGGTTTACGGTACGGGCACCTAGTCACTCACTAGAGGTTTTTCTTGACAGCTTGGAGTCGGTTACTTCGCTACTAACTTTCGCTCCCCATCACGTCTCAGAGTATCGCAGGGCGGATTTGCCTACCCTACCTCCTTCATCGCTTGGGCCAACTCTACCAACGGTTGGCTTAACCTATCCTTCTGTGTCACCCCATTGCTCAAACATTTCTAGGTGGTACTGGAATCTCAACCAGTTGTCCATCACCTACGCCTTTCGGCCTCGGCTTAGGTCCCGACTTACCCTGGGCGGACGAGCCTTCCCCAGGAATCCTTAGATTTTCGGCGGGAAGGATTCTCACCTTCCTTTTCGCATACTCATACCGGCATTCTCACTTCTATCCACTCCACCAGACCTTACAGTCTGACTTCTCTGCTGATAGAACGCTCCCCTACCCCTGCAGTAAACTGCAAGCCATAGCTTCGGTGATACACTTGAGCCCCGTTACATTTTCGGCGCAGAACCACTCGACCAGTGAGCTATTACGCACTCTTTAAATGGTGGCTGCTTCTGAGCCAACATCCTGGTTGTCTGTGCAATTCCACATCCTTTCCCACTTAGTGTATACTTGGGGACCTTAGCTGATGGTCTGGGCTGTTTCCCTTTCGACTATGAAGCTTATCCCCCACAGTCTGACTCCCAATCTAAATCTGATGGCATTCGGAGTTTGATAAGGTTCGGTAACCTGGTAAGGCCCCTAGCCTATTCAGTGCTCTACCGCCATCGATCATCAATTGAGGCTAGCCCTAAAGCTATTTCGGGGAGAACCAGCTATCTCCGTGTTCGATTGGCATTTCACCCCTACCCACAGCTCATCCCCTGCCTTTTCAACGACAGTGAGTTCGGGCCTCCAGTAGGTTTTACCCCACCTTCACCCTGGCCATGGGTAGATCACACGGTTTCGGGTCTACAGCATGTAACTT
>NZ_FNCP01000061.1 GCF_900100785.1 Desulfosporosinus hippei DSM 8344
TGTAAGCGGTCAAGTAAAATGACCGTTTTTTGGACACAAATTGATCGGTTTTTTGACCGCCTTCATCTCTAAATCTTTAGGGGTGGATTACAAAATGGTCTTTCGGTATTTAAGTCGGTATCCTTCTCCAGTCATGTTGAAAATCTCACATTTGTAGATCAATCTATCGAGGATTGCCGTTGTAATCACCTCGTCTCCTAAAAAACCACTCCATTCACTGAAACCCTTGTTGGATGTAATAATGAGCGAGGTTTTTTCATGCATTGCCGCAATAAACGTGAATAATAGATTGGATTCTGTCTTACTAACAGGCAGGAACCCCACTTCATCAATAATAATCAATTCCGCTTTATACAGATATTTTAGCTTTCGTCTTGATGACGCAGTGATTTCTGCTGTTTTAAGTATTTTGATCAATTCATCAAGGCAAAGAAACGATACGGCGTACCCTTTATGCAGAGCCATATAACCAAGAGCAGTGGACAAATGAGTTTTGCCCACACTAGGCGGTCCTAAAAACATAATGTTATACGCTTGTTCTATCCAAGTAAAATCGGATAACCTGAGCATTTGCTCTTTTGTGATGCTCTGCTGAAAGCCAAAGTCAAATCCTTCAAGTGTCTTTAGTTGTGGCATTCCCGATCGCTTGATTCGAATCTCATCTGCCTTATTGCCTTTGAGACGAATCTGCTCAGACAGGAAAAGATCGATGCTTTCTAACGGACTATGTTCTCCTGGAAAGAGACTATGAAAATCGACTTTCTCAAGATGGAGCTTAGTCATCATGGTTTCGATCGAATCGACGGATTTTGTCCTCATGATGCTCCACCAGCCCATTCATACTCTTTAATTGATCGTTTTTGAGTCACTACTGTCGCAGCCTTTGAATTAGTCATAGTCTTAATGGTAGGTGGGACATCGGGAAGATTCTCTTCGACCGCTTGGTTTTTAAGATAAATTACCGTATCACGAAGATCTGTCGCACTAAAAATTTCAAGGGACATACAATAGTTAATAGCCTCTTTGATCAAATCAACCTTGTGTTGGTCAATAAGTTCTTTGACAAGATCACTTTGGTCTTTAAAATACCTCGGCTTCGACATCCTCATGGTTTCGAAGTAATCCTGGTATTCATTACCGACAAGTTCACACAACTCATTTAGATGGCGAAGAGCGCCTTGTTCATGATTCTGTCTATGGGCAGAGAGTTTAATCAGCTGGCCTTTATCCTTTGAAATGTTGTGTTCTGCAATAACATAATCACCGAAGACTTGCTCGATGATGAGCCTTTCGCCGTCAATCCTCAATACGACCTCTTCCTCTTTGCCAAAGGTCCCTTGAGGGACTGAATATCGATTGCTTAGATAAAGGACGGTATTGTCTTTTCGAACACTTCGAGTTATACTTTCTTCACACATAGATAATTTTGTGGAAAGTACTGGCCTTAAGTGTTCTTGTTCGAGCAGAAACACTTTGGCTGGTACTTTTTTTGTGGTTCCATGGACCTTGGCATTCCCAGTTCGTTCAAGCCATGCTTCAAAGCTTTGATTGAGAAGATCGATGCCCATGTAAAATCGGTTTTCAAGAAAATTGATCTTAATGAACTTCACCACCGATTCAACCTTGCCTTTGCTCTCAGGATCTGCTTTCCGACAGAGGTACACATCTATTTTCTCCACTTGTTTGAATTGTTCGAACTCATAGGTGAACATGATATCACCATAATTTTCATCGACTGAAACGATACTGTCTTGGTCGAATACCAACTCACAGGGTTTACCACCCATGTAATCAAAGCACCCATAGAGACTTTGAACAAGTTCTCCACTGGTAAAAGGCTTATCTTTGAAGTAGCCCCACTTGTATCGAGAGTGTGACAGAACAAATCCCACGAAATGCACTTTGACGTACTGTCCATCCGAATTCCGAAGGTGTTTTTGTCCAAAGTCTACTTGCATCTGATATCCCATCGGAAGCTCATCTACAGCCTCATACGATCTAGGAATAGCTGCCTTCTTAATCTTGTGAGTTTCTCGAAGTAACTCAACGAGTCGCCTAGTAGTTCGCTCTGCTGTCTTGATCTTGTAATGTTCTAAAAGCCAATCATGAATCTGTGCGGAACTCATCGATGGATGTTCATAAAGCCATTTCAGTATTACGGGTTCAAATTGAGCTAGGGTATGGGATTTTCGAATGACCTCCGCTAAAGAGACATACTCATCTGGGGTCATGTTCCAGTACTTTCGTACTGTGTTCTTGCTCATTCGCAACAACTTAGCTACGGGCTCTTTCTTAAATCCTTGGGATTTAAGTTGCTGAATTTGACTGTACACTTTAATCTCCTTCATCTTTTCTTCCTCTCATGCTTGGTTATCTATGTCTTTGTTTAGCATGAGGGTCAAGTTGTATTATTTCAAGATGAAAGCGATCAGTTTGTGGCCAAATTCCGATCCGTTTTCCTGTCCGAAAACCGATCAGTTTATTTTACCATTCACA
>NZ_FNCP01000060.1 GCF_900100785.1 Desulfosporosinus hippei DSM 8344
TTTTGTAATCCACCCCTAAAGATTTAGAGATGAAGGCGGTCAAAAAACCGATCAATTTGTGTCCAAAAAACGGTCATTTTACTTGACCGCTTACACCAGTCTTTAAATGTGTGTAGTTTTTATCATCTTTATTAGCTAAAGCATAATCGTTATTTAAATATTTCACGATGAGGCCAGCATCTTTAGATTCAATTATCCCTAAAACCTCAGTATATTTATCTTCAGGCAGATTATAGCTTGATGGGAAATATACTTCACCTTCGAATTCAATTGGACCATGTCTCAAACGATCATCCGTAAGTCTTGTTGCTGCAATATTCCTATTAACCATTCGATTGATATGCGGTATTGCATTAACACTAAGCACCACAATACAGGTAATGATTATCCCAAACACATACCATTTAACGTAACTCCTTTTTTTTTCATTGATACTCCTCTCATACTTTTTAGTCTAGCCTACTAATTTCGCGCCAAGACGGCATGAAATTACGACCAATTTTATATAACTTCGGGGTTACCGAAATCAATAAGGAGATTTATCCTTGAGACACACCATATTAAAGAATAGTAAAATCATTCGTCAATGATGGAACTTTTACCTTTATATTTATTTATAGCGTCCGATAACAGACATTAATCAAATTCTAGTTATCCTACTTTTTTATGTTTAATCTAGGCTTATTGATACTTCTAATTATTAGCCTAATTACTATTATAAAATCAATTGAACTTTGAATCTGAAGATTCTTGAACTACTTGTGCGAGCCGCGTCAGGACGGGGGCGGTTTCGCATGATGGAGCGCGTCCCCATAGAATGACTAGAATTGTAACTGCTATGATATTACTGAAAGGCCAACAATGTATGTGGCAAGACCGTTTTCGTATCTTCTCATAAATTTGGAAAAATTTTCAACAAATTGTTCATCTTTTTCTGCTTCTGCTAGCCATGTTTCTGCACCTGCTAGAATGTCTTCACAGAAAACTCTAACATCAATATTTAATGCATCATTTAACACATTGCAATGAAAGATATTCCCCCCTGATGCAGAAGGCTCAATAAAGATGTACCTTCCATAAGTATTTTTTGGATGTTGCGAACTTCCTTGGTGTAATAATGAACATCTAAAGAAATAGCAGTCTTCCCCATCTAAAAATCCCTCATACTTCTCTCCAACATACTTATCAAACCACTTTTTATACTTTTCTCCTGATGCTTGTCCATTTGCTGAGCTGAGTGCACCACATATATCTGGTAAAGCTAGTGCACCATAAAGTGACAAGTAGTAAAGATTAGACCTAATGCCTAAGCGTGTCTGATTAATCAAATCTCTCACAAAGAATCTCCCCTTTCTTAATTTACCTCAAAGGAATACATGCATCGCGCTCTGTCATATAACGGACGGGTGTTCTCGGCGCGTCCTAACCGCTTGCATCATCCTCTAGTGCTGGGAACATTGAAGTTAAGTTAAGTGAAGTTAGTCGCCCCAAAATTCAGAGCTGCCATGGACGGCAGTCCATGAATATTCCTTATATCACTTCAGTAGATAGAATAGACAAATCTATATGAGGAATACCATTTTCAACTTCTAGTTTACGGTCGCATGCCAATATAAAGCGACCACCTAAAGGAGTTAGTCCTATTAACTCACTTTGCATTGTTCCAATGGGAGGGTTTCCAAACATTAGTGCTGGTTCATTTTCAAAAACTCTTAAGATTAGACCTAACCTCTCCAAATTACTTAAAACCCCCACCAAATCTGCTCTTACACAATTAGATTTATCAACTAGAATATGTAATTCGACACCATAATACTGGTAAATTCCCATTTTCATTATTGGACGACTATTCCTACTTATAGTATCTAACACTAAACTTTCAATTGGGCTTAATGAGGATAATATACTGATATACGAAGGACTAAAACTTTTATCAACAACTGCACTTGCAATTAAATTGGCCCATTTGTCAATAAGTGTATCATCTTCTTCAAGAGAACACTTCTCAATCAATGGAACTAAATTTCGTAGTTCTATATGTACATTATCAACTCCCATAGATTCTAAAATCACTTTGGCTTTATGCATGGCTCTTACGGAATTCATAAATCTAAATAGCGAACCTTATCTGCTATATACTCTCCCGCTCCTTTTGTTCCTGGTGAAAGAAACTCATAGATTAACTGTCTTAACTCTTTTGTAACAGAATCAACAGATTCTGCTACCTTTCCTAGTCCCGTTAAATCATTCATTCAAAATATCCTCCTTAATGAATAAACATAAGCCACGCATGGACGCGTGGCATCCTGCGACTAATTTCACTTAATGATTTATTACCGACACGTGTCGCAGATCCCTCCAATTCCATAGGGTGTACGATACATGTCGGTAATAATCCTAGCCGAAAACTGGTTGTTAACATTGAGGAACTAAATGTAAATCACTTTGCAAACGACTGCTTTAGTGTAGCGGGCCGGAGGTTTAGACTCTCTAATGTCCTTTTTAATTGATCTCTCAACTTCACAGTATAGACATTTTATTACATTAATTCTAATCTGGTGAAATATCTATGGCTCCGCACCCTGTGATATCCTTTCTAAATTATGGCATATAACTTGTACAAAATTTAGCGAACGGAGTCAAAAAATAATTTTTGTTATTTCAGGTGTCTACCCAACCCAAAGGGCAATGTCATTAAGTTAAGCTCATGAGAAACCCCAGCGGTAGAAAAGTGATACCGCTGGGGTTGTCGCATACACGGAATAACATAGAAAAACACGG
>NZ_FNCP01000069.1 GCF_900100785.1 Desulfosporosinus hippei DSM 8344
CCAGTTGCACCCGTTGCGCCAACATCGCCTGTGGCTCCAGTTGCACCTGTTGATCCAACATCCCCAGTAGCTCCCGTTGTTCCAGTAGCGCCAACATCGCCAGTGGCCCCAGTTGTACCTGTTGCGCCAACATCACCAGTGGCTCCAGTTGTACCAGTCGCCCCCACATCGCCAGTAGCTCCAGTTGCACCCGTTGCGCCAACATCACCAGTGGCTCCAGTTGCTCCGGTTGCGCCAACATCGCCTGTAACTCCAGTTGCACCTGTTGATCCAACATCCCCAGTAGCTCCAGTTGTACCTGTTGATCCAACCTCGCCAGTGGCTCCAGTTGCACCTGTCGACCCAACATCACCAGTAGCTCCCGTTGCACCGGTTGCGCCAACATCGCCTGTGGCTCCGGTTGATCCAGTTGCGCCAACATCACCAGTAGCTCCAGTTGCACCGGTTGATCCAACATCGCCTGTAACCCCAGTTGCACCGGTTGATCCAACATCCCCTGTGACTCCAGTTGCACCCGTTGCGCCAACCTCGCCTGTGGCTCCCGTTGCACCGGTTGATCCAACATCGCCCGTTGCTCCAGTTGCACCGGTTGATCCAACATCCCCTGTGACTCCAGTTGCACCCGTTGCGCCAACATCGCCTGTGGCTCCGGTTGCACCTGTTGCGCCAACATCGCCGGTAGCTCCAGTTGATCCGGTTGATCCAACATCGCCTGTAACTCCAGTAGCACCGGTTGCGCCAACATCGCCTGTAACTCCAGTAGCACCGGTTGCGCCAACATCGCCTGTGGCTCCAGTTGCACCGGTTGATCCAACATCGCCAGTAGCTCCAGTTGCACCTGTCGACCCAACATCACCAGTAGCTCCCGTTGCACCTGTTGATCCAATATCGCCAGTGGCTCCAGTTGCACCTGTTGATCCAACATCACCTGTAGCTCCAGTTGCACCCGTTGCGCCAACATCACCAGTGGCTCCAGTTGTACCAGTCGCCCCCACATCGCCAGTGGCCCCAGTTGCACCTGTCGACCCAACATCGCCTGTAACTCCCGTTGCACCGGTTGCGCCAACATCGCCTGTGGCTCCGGTTGATCCAGTTGCGCCAACATCGCCTGTGGCTCCAGTTGCACCTGTTGATCCAACATCCCCAGTAGCTCCCGTTGTTCCAGTAGCGCCAACATCGCCAGTGGCCCCAGTTGCACCCGTTGCGCCAACCTCACCAGTGGCTCCAGTTGCTCCGGTTGCCCCAACCTCGCCCGTGGCTCCGGTTGCACCAGTAGCCCCAACATCGCCCGTGGCCCCAGTTGCACCCGTTGATCCAACATCGCCTGTAACCCCAGTTGCACCGGTTGATCCAACATCCCCTGTGACTCCAGTTGCACCCGTTGCGCCAACCTCACCAGTGGCCCCAGTTGCACCTGTTGATCCAATATCGCCAGTGGCCCCAGTTGTTCCAGTAGCCCCAACATCGCCAGTAGCTCCCGTTGTTCCAGTAGCCCCAACATCGCCGGTAGCCCCAGTTGCACCTGTTGATCCAACATCCCCTGTGGCTCCGGTTGCACCTGTTGATCCAATATCGCCAGTGGCCCCAGTTGCACCTGTCGACCCAACATCGCCTGTAACTCCCGT
>NZ_FNCP01000059.1 GCF_900100785.1 Desulfosporosinus hippei DSM 8344
TCCACCCGTTCCCATACCGAACACGGAAGTTAAGACCTCCAGGGCCGATGATACTTGGGGCATAGCCCCTGGGAAAGTAGGTTATCGCCAGGTAAGACATAGGGACTACTTTTAAAGGTAGTTCCTTTTGTGTCCTTATTACCTAGAGGTACCCACCACTAATATCGCGGGGTGGAGCAGTGGTAGCTCGTCGGGCTCATAACCCGAAGGTCGTCGGTTCAAATCCGGCCCCCGCAACCAAGCTGTTAGGCTCTGAGCAAATGCTTAGACTTAATATATTAGGGCCATTAGCTCAGTCGGCTAGAGCACCTGACTTTTAATCAGGGTGTCCCGCGTTCGAGTCGCGGATGGCCCACCACGAAAATAATCTGCGGGTGTAACTCAGTGGTAGAGTGTCACCTTCCCAAGGTGAAAGTTGCGAGTTCGAATCTCGTCACCCGCTCCATGGTGGATATGGCGAAGTGGTTAACGCACCGGGTTGTGGTTCCGGCATTCGTGGGTTCAAGTCCCATTATCCACCCCAATCCCTAGGGGATTAGTTTAATGGTAGAACAGCGGTCTCCAAAACCGTCAGTGGGAGTTCGACTCTCTCATCCCCTGCCAATTCTTATCGGGCCCGTTGGTCAAAGCGGTCTAAGACACCGCCCTTTCACGGCGGTTACACGGGTTCGAATCCCGTACGGGTCACCAATTTATGGGCGATTAGCTCAGTCGGTAGAGCAGAGGACTGAAAATTTAATAACAAATGGCGGCATAGCCAAGTGGTAAGGCAGAGGTCTGCAAAACCTCTATTCCTCAGTTCAAATCTGAGTGCCGCCTCCAATTCATTTGCCGATGTGGCGTAACTGGCAGACGCACGGGACTTAAAATCCCGCGGACTTAACATCCGTACCGGTTCGATTCCGGTCATCGGCACCATGACATCTACCCAGCTACATACAACCTGATGCAAGTACAGTTGGAGTTTGGATTTGAGTTCTTATGCTAATGCATAAATATAGTAGAAGGCTGCCCATTATTTAAGTAGCCGACTTTCCACACTACCGTGCGTACTGTACGGTGGGCAGCGGTTCCTCAGCTTACGCTGTAATTAGCAAATACTCTGAAAAGAAAAGAATCAAATCCTTTAATAATACTATTTATTAGGATTGGGCTATTGGATCTCCAATAGCTCTTTTTTATGTTTGCTATAAGCGATCCAATAGGAACTAAGGAGACCCCAGCCGGTGCTCGGGCAAAGGTTAACTTAACAACTAATCCCATGGAGTTACGAAATCGCAAGTAGGTCTCGGAAGCGTAGGAACTATGAAATCTCTACGCAGGCAGAGGCCTATGTCGGTAATGGCGAATTTATCAATACCACATCAAGAAGTCGTGTGGTAATGGTTTCTAGGATGGGTAGTTATTGATGGAGCCTTCGCCACGAAAATCTACTCCTTGTCAAAAAACTCAAAAAAGCTTTTCCCAACATTAAACCATTCTGTTTCGTTAGTGAAATTAAATTCTCTGTCACGTTTAATATATCGGCTGAAAGGATCTAGTTCGCTTTTCCTATTAATGAAACGTTCATCAAAGGCAAAGGGATAAATAATAAAGTTTGTATTGTTAACATTATTTAATCCTTCAAAAAAAAACTCTGTAGAAACGTAACCTTGTTTGCTAATTAATTCGACGGTTGCAAAGATACTGTTTTGCTGGGTACTATTTTCTAATGCCTTTAAATTACAAATAGTATAATAACAATAGTCATCATCTAGCAGTTTAAAATCCTCATCACTAAGCTTTTTAAAATCTTTAATCCTATTTTCAAGGTTAAAGCTAAAGTCCTTTCCGTTTGGCATCTTCGAAGAAAATGCATTTTCTTGGATCGAAATATTAACCCTTAGATTATTAAACGGAACAGGAAAACCAATAAAAATTTCTGAATTTATAACTCGTAGTTGCGATGACACAGAGGCCAAGGTAATTGTATTCGCCCCTAAGATGTCAGCATCTAATAGTTCATTAACCGTTGGTAGTCGTCCCACTTTACTGGTGCTTGTAAGAAGTCCAAGAATCTTAGCTGTGAAGTAAAAGACGAATAAATCAGCGAGAGTGATACAAAGAATTAAGATGCCTTGCTCAATAGCTGAAGATGATTGCCTAAATAGATAATATACAATTGTTGTCCATATAAGCCCACAAAAAACTATAGCAATTTTAGCAAAGTTGATAATTCTATGTAAAAATAAATTCTTTTCCCCAATTATTTGTTCGTACAGAATAAACTTTCTAAAGACCTCTCGACCAATAGTTCCTTTCTCTAAGAAAAGGTTCTTCCTGTAGGGTAAAGTAAAGATGCTCCATAGGATTTCCCGACTACGTTGCACATTATGTTGGCTGTTCATAGATATGAAAATTGAAATAAGGCCCACTAATGATAGTAAACCAGAGGAAATCGCTAGTAAAATTCCAATTATAGCTCCAGACAAATATTATGCACCTCATTATTGCCTTCTTAAAAATACATCGTATGATATAAGTATGCCCTTAATTCATGAATGAGATGTCAAAGTTAGTCAGAAAGCGCTCATCAGATTAGAAATAAGCTGATGAGCGCTTTCTATTAGTTACTTAGTTACTTACTTACTTACTCTCCTTCATTGCTTTGATTAATAAGTGAATAGCTTTCTTTTCTAATCTTGAAACATAGGAACGTGATATTTTAAGTGTATCGGCAACTTCTTGTTGAGAGCATTCCTGGCTGTTCATCAGACCATATCTCATTTCAATGACTTGCCGGCAAAGGATTGGTAATGTTTTGACCTTTTCCAGTAGAAATTTTTGATCCTCCTCATTTATGATCTGATCAGGAATCGGGCAAATATCTGCTTCTAGGCTGTCAATAATAATTAGTTCATTTCCGCTATCATCTTCCCCGATGGGCGTAAAAAGAGAGGTTTCGGATTTTCCGCGCCCTCTACGGTAGTGCATTAAAATCTCGTTTGTAATGCAGCGTGTTGCGTAGGAACTAAGTTTGACTCCAACCGAAGGTTTGAAGTTATCAATTGCTTTGATTAGGCCAATTAGACCTATAGAAAAAAGATCTTCATTATTTTCTTCAAATTTGTTAGCGATAAATGCAACTAGACGTAAATTGTGTTCAATCAGCATGTTTCGGGCATGTTCAGCCTGAATGACTTCATCTATTTGTACCACATTGGAGTTGGAGTTAGCACGACCACGCAGTAAAATTTCAAAGTAACGTAATTCATCCTCTTTACTGAGCGGTTTTGGAAAGGATTTATTATGAATATATGAAACGAGAAAGGTCATCCCTTTAAGGACAGAGAGGGTAAAACCAGTAAGGTAAAATATTAACATCAGTTTCACTCCTTTCGCATTGTTTTATAGTATGCGAAAGAAGAGAGGTAGGTGATTTATACTATAATAAACATTTAATCCCAAAAATCAACGGGTGTACCGACCCTGATAGCCGGGGAAGCCGTCTAATTCTTTGGTTGAAAGGAGAGTGAATCCCATTTTAGTCCAAAATTCACGAGCCTCAACAACAGATCCCAGAATAATGTATTTGAAACCTAACTCACTTACGAAATCTTTAAGCCAATTGATACAGATTGTTCCAATTCCCAGTCTTCTAAAATGTAAAGGCAATGATAATCGATCCACGTAAATTCCTTGCTTTGCATTACAAAAATGAAGCCAGAACTGGGTATTGTCTTTTTCGGTCAGATTATCAAAAATCACGTTATCAGCCTCGCAATTTATCGTTTCAAATTTTAGGCTGTGGGTTAGGACTAAGGCGTCTCTCAACATTTCTACCCAAGATAGAACATTCTGGTAAAACAAAACCATGTTTTGATTTCTCGCTCTAGTAATCAAAGGTTCGTAAACGAAAATCCCAGTATCCTTAGGGCTGGTGCAAAAGAAATTGTCTGAGAAAGTGTTAGAGATATAATTTAACTCACTCCTTGTAAGATAAATATAGGGTTCAGGTTACAAAACGAACCCGAACGTTCCTTGATAATTGACTCCAAATTGTTCAGATGAATTAGT
>NZ_FNCP01000057.1 GCF_900100785.1 Desulfosporosinus hippei DSM 8344
AATTGGAAAGGTGTTTTTCCTGTCAATAAACTAAAATATTTTGTTCTAAGCTAGATAGATACAGGGTTAGAGGTAACTTTCGCTATGCGAAAGTTAAGTTAATTATTATAGTAGGTATTTTTATGAACGGGAGAAATTTGTCTATACCAGAAAGTTAAAGAGAACACAAATAGCAACCCATCTATACTTGTACAGAAGTGTTACTATGACATTTTGCTGGTGTATGGTGCATCAATATTTAGGGTTATCGTCAACAACTTAGACAAGGAATTTAACGCTTTACGGTAAAAGTTTTTAGGCGTCAGTATGGCGATGATATGCTGCCCCAAAATCGGAAACGTTTCCGATTTTGGGCCAGTCTATATTTAGGCTAGAGTTTATACATTCTTTTAATGGGAGTTTAACGAACGATGGAGAACACCATCAACTTGGGATTCGCCCGACTGGACACACCTTTTAATGGAGCTCCTTCGAACAATAAGAAAGTAGAATCTCTTATCTATTAGACGAGAGATTCTACTCGGATTAGAAAATTTAGCGTGCGACAGGAGATAATTTCACTTGTTCACTTGTCTTTTCTGTTGGTTTTAAATAGTCGTTTTGAGGGGGAACGTCAAAAAGTGAATCATGTCCCAATTTAGCTGATGCGAAGGTAGTAAGTAACCCGTACACAACGTTACTCAAAACATAAGATAGATTACTTGTCGCATCTTTAGGCTTAACCCGATTCTTGGGAACAATATTTGGAATAACAGTAGCTATTGCTCCGAAGGTAATTCCGGACATAATTCCTTTAACCAAAAGCTTATCACGTCCGTTTGTAGACATACGCTTAATAATAAAATTAGCTCCAAGAATACTCACAGCACCGTTCATAATTGTACCAAGAATTTGCCCTTCAAGCCTCATTGCTTCCCTCTTTGAGACAAAGATCCCTGCTGAAGCTTCCCTATACGATCTTTTAGATAAGTCTGCCCATTGAGAGATTCCATCAACAATCATAATCCCTGCCAGCCCAATAAGGCCTGAGACAATTGAAAGGGTATCTCTATCTTTGATTTTTGCCATATTAGGGACCCTCCTATAAAACTACTAATTTTCCCTATTCTTTGATTCAACAAGAAAAATAACACGTGGAAAATTAAGTTAGCCATTTGTATACTTTTTAATAAAATTTTAGTAGAAAATAGATAATTATAAATAACGTTAATATACTTTGCTAAAGATTGCCAAAACGAAGTTGTCTAAAAAAATCCATCAAAAAAGGCGCTCATTCGCGCCTTTAATTATTAGGCCTGGAGCCGATGGCAGGACTCGAACCTGTAACCTGCTGATTACAAATCAGCTGCTCTACCAATTGAGCTACATCGGCATGTATTATGTCACGGATCACATTCTATCAAGATTTAGGGTTATCGGCAACAACCTATACATGGAATTTAACGCTTTACGGTAAAAGTTTTTAGGCGTCAGAATGGCGATGATATGCTACCCCAAAATCGGAAACGTTTCCGATTTTGGGGTAGTCCATTTAAATATGGTTTGTCACACTCATAAATCTGTCCTCATATTCTGTGAATAAGTAAACAGAAAGGGCAGATAGAATTATGAATGATTTGACTACAGACCGCACATCTCTCATGATTGCGGCTGAAATAAACATGATCAGACACCAGACGGGGAAAATTCTTCTGGTCGGTGCCATTGAGATTGGTCGGCGCCTGAAGGAGGCCAAGGCTCTGCTTCCCCATGGGGAATGGGGCAAGTGGCTGGAGGACTCCGTGAGCTACTCCCAGAGCACGGCGGAAAAACTGATGCGTCTCTTCGAGGGCTACGGAACCCAGCAGGCCGCCTCCCTTGCCGTCGGCGGGCAGGGTGAAGGGTTGCCGAATTTGAGTTATTCCCAGGCACTTACTCTCTTAGTAGTCCCGGAAGAAGACCGGGCGCAGTTCATCGCAGAATTGGATGTGGAAAGCATGTCTATCCGCGAACTGCAAAAGGCAGTTAAGGATCGGAACCAGGCACTTCAGGAAAGGGATCAGGCCTTTCAGGAAAAAGGGGATCTTCAGAAAGCCTTGAATAATCAAGTGAGCAAAATATCCCAGCTGACCACTGAGCGGGACAGCCTAAAGAGTATGTCAGCGGAGTTAAGTAAGTCCAAAGGAGAGATTGAGACTAGGGCCGGAAAACTGCAGTCGGAGTTGAACTCCTTCAAGAAAAGCACAGAATACGGCTCCATCCAATCAATGAGTAGGAACCTTACTGCTGCGCATCACAAGGCCTGCGCTAATAAAGTCGCCTTTTTATATGAGAACCTGGATAAAACCTTTAAGGAACTGATCTTTGAGCTGAGCAGGCTTGCACCCGAGAATAAGAATACCCATGAAGCTTATAAAACTAAGACTGTCGATTTTTTGACGAAAGGTTTGAAAGAGATGTATGGAACAGATGTATGACACGTAATGTAATTTTGGCATCCCTACTTTCGCAATCCATACGCTTTTATCTTACACTCAACTTCCACTTCTATAGGCATTGAGGGGTAAACCTCATTCCAATTTAAGGATTTGAAAGCCTCGGGTTCATGTCTCCGAAAGGCCTTATGAAAACCTAGATAATCTGCCTTGAGCTCTTTTTGAGATTTTTCGATAGCGGTTTTTACCTGTTGAGCAATGGTTTCAGCAAAGAGTAATTCCATTTGTTCAATGTTTTCTGGATTAGAAAGATCGAGATACTCTCCATATTCCTCCATAACCATTCCTTCTGAAGTTACTTTAACCAGCATGGATGGATTTCCGCCATTTATAATGGGCTTAAAGGTTGTGTCCTTCTTTCTGACCTCATAAGTGTATGTGTTTTCCTCCGCTTTCGCTACTACAACAGCTTGGCTCTTTTCTACCAGCCAATTAGAGGCCAGGACTTCATCACCATTAAGCCAGGCCACCAGCTTCCAGTCCTTAAAGACAGCAGCCCCATCTCGAAGGATGACATTTTCGTCTTTCGGAAGCAATGCTCGGGAGCCATAGGCCGTTCCATTGGAACTCTTTAAGTCACTGAGGAAGTCTAGAAAGTCCCTGGTTCTGACAATAGCGATTTGCTCCGAAAAACATCCCATACGCACCAATGCAGCTGTGGGGCGTTTTTCAAATTTTTCCTTGGTATCTAACAGGTCTCGTGCTTGGGCGTTTTGGACAAAAACCAGGCGAAGTTGCAAAGCCAAATCAGGCTCGCGTAAGAGATAATTAATAAGGTCTTGAAAACTTTCCCGCTTAGCAATGTCTTCACCGATTACCACTGCCCGCAAGTGACTTAAAGAAATCCTTCGACTAAGACTAGCCTGAGCAAGCTGGATTGCTTGCAGGACGCTATCCGCGTCCCTGCTGATTACAAAACTTTGAGTTTTAGGCCCCTCATGGCTTGGAATAGGCTCAGCAAGCTGGAAGGTGACTTTATATTTGGCGTTGTTGGGGTTTGAGGGCACATCAATGCCCATGCCTAATACAAAGGCGATACTGTTAACATCGTGGAGATCCCAACATCCGGGTGTAAGTATCAAAAGAGGGAGAAGGCAGAGTAGCCTTAATTTATTTCTCATCTTACCCTTCCTTTCTTGCGGATAATCGCTATAAGAAGGGTCATTACAGGGAGTAGATAAACCATTGGTACTGTGAAGACTGTAAGATAAAGGCGTAAAACCTCATGCCAGTTCTCATTAGGCAAGAAGTAAGCAATTGTAACGGGAATTGCTGTTACCAAGAATAAAATCCATTTTCGGGGGGTCAGCTTAAACAGCTGAAATATGCTTGAATTCAGAAGGTGAAGATAAATAGCCAGAGTTGTAAACATGGCAATTAGCCAGGGCAAGGTGAGGAGAAGCCCAAATCGTTCTACGGGAAAACCGGGTAATTGAAGGATGTTTACAACGTTAATCCCTGGCAAAACAGCTTCCTTGATATTGTCCACACCAAGGATTCCTATTGCGGCAACTGTATTCATAAAGCCGATAAAAACAGTTAAATTATAGGCGAATAAGGAGGTTTTTACGCCTTCCCTAATTTTGAGGAAAAAGGGGGCAGCAAACAAGAGAACTTCTGGGCCTTGATAGGCCCCCAGAAATAAATAGGAGCCTTTCAGAACAGGTAGGATTCCGTTCTCCAGAACAGGTAAAAATCTTTCTAGTTTGATTGTGACGATAAACAGAAGAGCCAAGAGGAGTAGGGGAATCACTAAAAAAGGCAGAAGCAGCTGAAAAAAACGGATGATGGGGATGAGCCCGTAGAATACCAACCAAATGAGGGATAAAGCAAATAGAGTCAGAGGTACTATGGTGGGTGTTAAAGGAAGAAACAACAATTTGTTAATTAACACAGTCTCATAAAAAATTGAGCTGAGGAAGGTAACCCAGAAAAAGAGATAAAGAATTGAGATTATGAAACCCAGAGGCTTTCCCCAGACAATTTGCAGGTATTGAAAATAGTTCATTGTAGGAAAGCGTGCTGCTAATTTAATAAACAAATAGACAAAGATACTGCCGATGAAGGCACCAATAAGGATAGAAAGCCAAGCATCCTGATTGGCTGCTGTAACTGTGCTCTTTGAAAAAGTAAACACTTCATATTCAACGATGCTTAGGACTAACAAAGGCACAAGGGCGCGGGTGTGAAGTCGATCCTCGCTTACATTGCTTTCTGTGGGCATAGCATCATCCTCCTTTCCCTTTTAGAGGATTCTGAGGCTTATAGGTATCATCCATAGGCATCTCTTTAGAATTTTCACGTAAGAGGGTATGTCCCCAGGCCCTTAGTTCCATGGTTGCCAGGGGTGCCATGTAGGGAATGCCAAAGGATTTTAAGGTGGAGAGGTGAATACAAATCAAGAAGAAGGTCAGGGCAAAACCGAATAAGCCCAGGAAACTGGAAACAATCATGGTCAAGAATTGAATCATCCGGATGGCCGTTCGCAGATCATAATCGGGGATGGCAAAGGAAGACATCACTGTCAAGGTAACGACTATTACCAATACTCCACCAATCGTATTAGTATATAGACCGGCGATCAACAGAGTAATGCCAGAAAATAGCGCTACACTGGAACCCATTAAAGACGGCATTCTGATTAGCATCATCCGAAAAGCTTCGGATACCCCCATCATCAGAAAAACTTCAAAATAGACCGGGAAGGGTGTACCTTCCCGTGAGTCCAGGATAAGAAGAAGCAGACGGGTTGGCACCATTTCCGGATGATAAGACAGTATGGCTATATAAAAGCCTGGCAGGCAGCCAGCAAGCAACAACATGATATAGCGAGCAATTTTAAAAAAGCTTGCTGCAAAAAACCAACGACTGGAAACATCATCAGGGGTATCCATAAGATCGAAAAATGTGCTGGGAGCCAGTAAGACGTCTGGACTGCCATCTAGAATGATAACTGCTCTTCCCTGGAACAAAGCACTCACCGCCACATCAGGTCGCTCACTCACTTCAACCTGGGGAAAGGGGCTAAGGGTTGAGTCCTCAATATTTCTTTGGATGTAACTGCTTTCATATAAGGTTCTTGCTTTAATAGTCCGGAGTCTTTGCTTTATTTCCGCAATGATGCCGGGGTTGGCAATATTCCCTAAGTAAATTAGCAGCACTTCTTTAGGGGCCAGACTCCCTAGAGAAATAGTTTCGGCAACCAGTTCCGGTGTGGGGATTAGATTTTTTATTAAATCCAAATTATAATGCACATCCTCTGTAAAGCGCAGCTTTGATCCGCGTAAGAGCTGGCTGCTATCGCGGACTATAGTGCTGACCACGGGTAACCTTTGAGGAGAAGTAACTTCTTGAGAAACACTTTCAGGATGTTCTTCGATCTTATGAAAAGTAGTATTATTATCAATTCTTTGGGGGTGGCTCCTTTTCCAGAAGTTAAACATTTACGCACCTCAGTTTATTATGTCCGCTACTATTATCCCAAGGCTTGGAAAAATATATGTATATAAGAATACTCCCCTCCCGGTAGTCGGTTTCTGGAATCCAGTCATTGAACCGCCTGCCTTGAGGGCAATGTCATTAAGTTAAGGCCTGAAAAACACAACCATCCAGATTAAGATGGTTGTGTTTTTCTTATACATACAGGTGGGCATATAAAATTTATCA
>NZ_FNCP01000056.1 GCF_900100785.1 Desulfosporosinus hippei DSM 8344
CCTGAAATAATAGGACATTTTTAAAATAGCCGAATCGCTTGTGCTCCAAGCGATTCAGCTATTTTTCACCCCTCTAACTTCTAAAGTCAGGAATTAAAGCCTAGCATAAAGCTAAACCCTTCTTCTTAAGCACGCAATGTATAGGATCCTTTCGTTCTAACGACGGCCCAAAAACTATTCAGGATTCTAACAAATAGTGCCTTCAGATATAGTTTCTGTAACTATCTGAAGGCACTAATATATTTTTTAACTTTGATTTTCATGAATAATGTTCATGCATTAACTGGCAAAAGCTTTATACTACCCCATGCCGCTAAGCGATCATCTTTAATAAGAAGGATACCTGTAACCCCATTTATCCTCGAAGCAAATTCTAGAGCTTTTTCTAGATCATCCGTTGTTTGTATATAGTTTCCAGTAGCAGTAGCTACTGCATCTGCCAAAGGGACAGAAGGAGACAGGACTACTACAGCATCAGCTTTGCCAAAGCTTAAAGAATGGCCTACCTTGCCAGAAGACGTACATATTCCTAACGGTGTCTGACTAGGTCTAACCTCAATAGCTATCTGATTAGAAAGAGGAGAATCCCCGGCAAAAATTCCTACTTTGCGAATCCGGCTAGTTCGCATGAAAATATCTCCACCGTTTTCCACTATTACGTCCCTGGATCGTTTAGCAATTGCTTTGCCTACCCATTCTGCTACAGCACCAGCAACTGCAGCCATCGGACCAACCCCTGCAAGTCGTCCAGCCTCTGCCATAGTTTGAACTATAGGGGGAGCATCAGGCAAAATTGTATAAGGCGTTAGTGCCCTTACAAAATCTATATCTTTTTGAATGTATTCTTCAAGGGGTTTTCGACAAGCTCGAATGGTTTCTTCGACCCATTTAACTAACTCAGGGGAAAAGCGTTCTTTTCTTATACCAATATCAAGATCAGTCTCATTAATACCGAGTTGAAAATGAACTAGATCCTCCTGGCGGTGCTGCTGCCGATAACTTCGTTCCGTATAATTCAATTACAGACGAACCTCCATAGCCCACATTGGGCATACTTTTACACAAAGTTGGCAAAAAACACATTGATCTCCATCGAAGCGAACTTCCATAGACGGACGTTCCATATACAAGGCTCCCGTCGGGCAAATTCCTGTGCATGCTCCACACATCACACATTTTTCTTCATTTCTTATGATTTCTTGATTAAGGTTCTGAACAGACACACCTAGTTCACGCAAATAGTTTAGTCCATTCTCACTTTGATCTCCGGTAACCTCTAAGATCATTGTTCCTTCTTTTTTAGGATTTACGTCTGCTTTCACTATATTAACTACTAAATCAAAATCCTTTACTAAGCGATATACAATGGGCTTAACAGAGATATCTGTTCCAAAGCGGAGTACTATTCTCTTCGGCGACATATAATCAATCCTCCTTTATACTGTGCGCAATAAAGCCATCAGCAGGTGATGGGAGAGTTTTAACCGGTTCAGTCAACTGGAAGTCTCCCTTCTGAATCCACCCTTTTAAGGTTGCAGCAATTTCGCGAGCTCTAGGCATGCTAGACAAAGGTGCCGTAGGCACTTCTTTGCCGTTGACTATAATCTTTCCACTCTTAAGATCTGCATAGCTGACATATCCCAGATTTCCCGGTGTAAATGATGGATATGCTTCTCCGTAGTCAACAATAGGAGCAAATAGCTCCTCATCTTTCTTAGCAGCGTAGCGAGCAATTTCCTCATTTAGAATTGGAATTGGAATACCGACTCCTACACTAAGTGTTGCCCCATAGCCCAGATAACTTGTACCAACAAGCCATCGCGGGCTCATCTGCTTTAGATCTCCTGTAAGAGCAAGGGTTCCACCTGCACTCCCGAGTTCCTTTCCATCGACGTCAATCATTGAGGGAAAGTGTTGCGTACCATTCCAAGCAACATAACCAATTCCACCGCCAAGAAAAATCTTCGTGCCAACTCCGATTGTCTTAAAATGCGGGTCTTTCAATAAAGGGCTAAGTTGTCCTGAAGTTGAATAGTTGGCATTCCCCATTTGCGGTTTAATCATTCCCATATAGGTGTAAATCGTACGATTGGTTAAATTGACAGCGCAATTATAGTTTTGATAACAATTTCGAGGATTAAACAAAATAGCCTCATTGATGTCATCCAGTGTAATGGTTGTTTCAAGGTTTCTGCGTGGATAACAGTCAGTACCATATGCTAAAGCCTTTAATTTGACAGGTTTGCGAGCAACGAGGTCAGCGATAACATGCCCGCCGCCATATCGAAATTCGCCCGGATAGTTGCTATTCAACGGATCATCTTCGTGCATCTCTGTTGCTCCAATATAAGCGTCAACAGCTGCGATACCAGTATAAGCGGATACTCCGTTCAGCCAAACCTTTTGCATTTTCATTCGTGGTTTTGTGTGTCCAAAACTTAAAAAGGCACCAGACGAACACATAGGAGCGAATGTGCCAGTAGTTACAACATCAACCTCTTGCGCTGCTTTGGAAAGACCTTTTTCCTCTACAAGAGTAATAAGCTCCTCGGCAGTCACAACCACTGCTTTGCCTTCCCTGATTTTTGAATTGATCTCTGCATACGTTTTTTCAACACTCATGACTCTCCACCTCCAGATTTGTTACGTGTTAGTGTTACCACTGACTTTAGCCAAAGACTATTTACCAAAATCAGGTTCGAAGTTCAGTTCGCACCTATCACTTGGATAAGCTCAACTAAAATATCAAGTGTTTTTGCCTTATGG
This sequence comes from Desulfosporosinus hippei DSM 8344, assembly GCF_900100785.1. Taxonomy (GTDB): domain Bacteria; phylum Bacillota; class Desulfitobacteriia; order Desulfitobacteriales; family Desulfitobacteriaceae; genus Desulfosporosinus; species Desulfosporosinus hippei. The sequence goes on from NZ_FNCP01000056.1 coordinate 2,767, forward strand.
CAAGATATTGCTTGCTAATAGGTTAAACTGATTACTATATAGAAAAGACCTCTTCTGTGATAGAAGAGGTCAAAATCTCGTTTATTCGACACTCCTCTTATCTGCCAGGAAATTAATCCTGCAAGAATTAGCACCATGCTTTGTCCACGCCAGGTTCGCCTTTGCGTGTATTAAGCTGGTTGCCGGGTTTCATAGGGCTAGTCCCTCCACCACTCCGGATAAGAGCATATTAATTCAACTCATTATGCTGAGTCTAACATTTCACTAATACCCTGTCAATATAATTCTTTAGAAGTCTTTATAGTCTTTTGCACGTGTTCTTACACCACTACAGAATTAATTTATTCGTATAAATGTAAAATATTTCATAAATAAAACATAATATAATCGACATATTCCTACATATACTAGTGGTAAGTTATTTTCATTTTTCTTCATGTAGTTAGTCCTCTTCTTTGGATCTCCTTTTTTAGTAAGGAGATCGCTTTTTTTGTTTATTTAGGAATCATCGCTCTTAAAAATCAGCGGTAATGCCTACAATAACTGTCAAGATATCCCTCGAGCGCATAAATTAAATGAGATGTTCTTCGGGGAGGTTTTAGCATGATTTGTCCAGAACAACTTGCACCGGATTTTGAAACGGAAGCATATGTAAGGGGAAAAAAAGTGAACGTTCATCTAAATGATTTTATTGGTCAATGGATTCTCCTCATCTTCTATGCTAGCGATTTTACCTTTGTTTGACCGACTGAATTAGCAGCCGTGGCTGCTCAGCAGGAGACACTTCAAAAACTTGGAGTTCAAGTGTTAGCAATTAGCACTGACAGCATATACTCTCATAAGATTTTCGCAGAAACATCCCCCTCGGCGCGCACCGTTTGGTACCCTTTATTATCAGACCGATCTCATTCCATCTCAAATCAGTACGGAGTCCTCAGAAAAGAATTAGGAATACCCTACAGAGCAACCTTTATCATATCTCCTAGCGGAAGAGTCAAGTATGTCAGTCTTTATCCACCTGAGGTAGGACGCAACGTTGCTGAGGTCATTCGCATTATTCAGGGGCTAATTTATGAAGAGATGACTGGCCAAGGAGTTCCGGCCTACTGGAAACCTGGAATGACCGGAATTTTGATTGATTTTAAAAACGTTGGGAAAATCTAATCTAAGCTTGGACATAATTATTCATTCATAGGGTATTCTAAACGTATTCCAACGTTAAGGGAGGCATTATATGGAGCAGGATCAGTCGTTTAAAAACAAGCGTAAAATCCCCAAACGTGAAGATTTGCCATATAGCCATCAACCGGATCAAGATGGAAGAACTGACTACGGAAAAGATCAGGAAACAACTTATAAGGGTTAAAACGAGCTTAAATAATTTCATGTAAAAAAATAGCGGAGGTAGGATATGTCAAATAGAGCAACAGATAAAGCTCAAACTGGGAAACCTGATAGGGGTAAAAACTCCCCCTTTAAGAAAAAAACCCCACAAAGCCGGGCATGAGCCCGGCTTCTGGTTTATAATGATGTAATATATGAAAGCAATCTGATATAATGGAATAGACTAACTTATTTTGTTAAAAATACTTAAATAAAGGTGGTACTATGAAAAAAATTGAGGCTATTATACGACCTGAAAAACTGAATGACGTAAAGGTTATTCTATCAGACCTTGGTGTAAATGGGATGACCGTCTCTAATGTTTCGGGGTTCGGAAATCAGAAGGGGTATACTCAAATTTACCGCGGTCAAGAAATTGTTACTCGACTCTTACCAAAGATAAAGTTGGAAGCTGTAGTTTCATCTAATAAAGTCGATGAAGTTATTGCAGCTATTATCAAAACATCAAAAACAGGTGAATTTGGCGATGGTAAAATTTTTGTGTATGACGTAGCAGATGCTGTCCGCATTCGAACTGGCGAACATGGTGATGCTGCTCTCTAAAATCCTAATTAAAAGTTCCTACATATAAACATTTTCACTTAATTCAAAATCAGGATAGGCCTTTTCTCTATGTTGAGTTAAATCTAAGCCATTGACTTGCTCCTCATCGCTTGCTCTAAGAGGGGTAATTACGGCTATACCCTTTAAGATAACAAATGTCATTATACCTACAAATAGATAAGTAGCTATAACTGCAGATAATTGTATTAATACGGGTTCAAAACCACCTCCATTAATCCAACCATTTTTACCTTGCGGATTAAGGCTTAAGTCGGCAAATATTCCCGTAGCAATGGTGCCCCAAGTCCCTCCAATTCCGTGTATTCCAAACACATCTAGGGCATCATCATATCCTAACTTTGCTTTTAAAATACTGACTGCTAAATAGCAGATTCCGCCTGCAACAAACCCTATAAGCAGTGCACTAACCGTTGAAACATATCCTGCTGCGGGGGTGATAGCCACAAGCGCAGAGATAATCCCACTGACCGCGCCAAAAACTGTAATTTGACGACGATGAAGCCATTCGAGCATAGCCCACCCAATCATTCCAGTAGCCCCTGCAATTTGAGTTGTACCTAAGGCAAGTACTGCAACACCATTTGCACCCATTGCTCCTCCGGAATTAAATCCAAACCAACCGAACCACAATAGCCCTCCACCAAAGAGAACATTAGGCATATGATGAGGAATGTTCCATTCATACCCAATCTTTAAACGCTTACCTAAAACATAAGCTGCTACCAAACCGGACACACCTGAAGCTACTTCCACAACAGTGCCTCCTGCAAAATCCAGTACTCCTAAATTACGCATCCACCCGCCAACACCCCACACCCAATGGGCTAAAGGTATATATACAAATGTGCTCCAGAAAATTATAAAAAGTACAAATGCTGTAAAACGCATGCGTTCTGCAGTTGCTCCACTTATCACTGCCGGAGTGATAATTGCAAACATCAGTTGGAACAAAAAGAACAATAAATGTGGGATAGTTGGAGCATAGTCAGGGTTCGGTGTAAGACCAACTCCCTTAAGTCCCAACCAGTCAAGGCCACCAATAATATGACCGTAATCTGATCCAAAAGCTAATGAGTAACCGAATAATACCCAAATTACTGTGACTATCCCCATAGCTGCATAGCTTTGCATCATGATTGAAAGCACATTTCTTTTTCTGACCATTCCTCCATAGAATAGGGCCAGACCAGGTGTCATCAGGAAAACTAAAAGAGTACAAACAACTAGGAATGATATATCCCCAGTATCTAAAGCTGTCATTATGAAACCCCCTTGTCTCAAATATGTACTAAATAATAACTGGCGGCTAAAAATTCGTTGCAACTTGTGATCACAATAGCAACAAACAACAGCATAATTCATAGCTTATTGGGAATAGACTATCACCGCCCAAAAGCTATGTACTCGAGAACATAAAGAGGCTCTAAAAAAGCGTTTATATAAAACGCCCTTTTAGAGCCTCTTTGCTCTCTTAATCCTGTACTTGCAAGTAACTTTATTATAGCTTCCAAAGAGAAAAGTGTCTATATGTTTTTATCCCTTTATTATAATATTCACATATGTATCAATCCATATAGCTAAAATACTTACTGTGAAATTTGAATATTACGGTTTGTAGAGGTTCTTCCTTAATTTTGAGTACGGTCTATATAGGACTGTGTAATTATGGTATAATTAATGTAAAATAATACCGTAGGGGTACACTCAAATT
>NZ_FNCP01000054.1 GCF_900100785.1 Desulfosporosinus hippei DSM 8344
ACTTCTCATTAGAAGAAGATGATTGACTCATGATTTATTTTGAAACTCTTGCGAGTTTCTCTCATTGGCTGTCCTTGTTGTTTAGTTTTCAAAGACCATGGATGGTTTGAGTGTCACCGGAGCCATGGATGGCGGGAGGTGACCAAAGATCAGGATTTTTGTTTTGCCCGTTTAGGCCGGAATTACATCTTAGCATTTACAACTTGCGTTGTCAATACCAATTTGTTTGGATATAATTTGCAGTAAGACCAATTAATTATATCCTCGTTGCGGCACTCAGTTATAATACCATCTACAGTATTTACTGTCAACAATTATTTTCTATTATTTTTTTCTTTTTCCTGCATTATCCTCTTAGCATGCCGCTGTGCACCTGAAATAATATCGATTCATCATTATTCTTTGCACTTCGTCTGTCTTTAGAATAAACAAGTTTTTAGACTCCAGAATTTTTCACCACAGTTTGCTAAAAGTTGTAGTTTAATTTACACTTGACTTACTTCAACTCTTGGAATTTTTTTAATAACAATAGTCTGAGTTAACCATTAAGAATCAGAAAGGAAGTTTTTATATGCCGAGTGATATAGATCAAGTATTGAGCCAAAAAACCTGGGCAGTAGTCGGAGTATCAAATAACACTACTAAATATGGTTATAAGGTCTTTAATCAGTTAAAGAAAGCAGGTTATTCAGTCTTTGCAATTAATCCAGGGCTTGAATCTATCGATGGAGATTCCTGTTACCCTTCGTTAGCTGCCTTACCCAAGAAACCCGATGCGGTTAGCATAGTTGTCCCTCCTAAGATTACTGAACAGATTATTAGCGAATGCGCCTCTCTTGGAATTTTGAATGTTTGGATGCAACCAGGAAGTGAGAGTAAGACAGCAATTCAAGCTGGAGAAAAACAGGGGATTACCGTAATTCATAATCACTGTGTCTTAATCCATACGCGTAAATAGAAAGTCCTTATAAGAGTAATTGCTGAAACCCTCGCACATATGTCCTGTGCCCTTAAGGTCAAGGATATAACGAGCCCACCCGGTGGTATAAACGAAATGTTATATTCTTAATAAGACAACAAAAAACCGCACCATAAGGTGCGGTTAATTTCATATGGAGCGGGTGATGAGAATCGAACTCACGTAGCTAGCTTGGAAGGCTAGTGCTCTACCATTGAGCTACACCCGCAGGTGTGGTAGCAGGGGGGGGATTTGAACCCTCGAATGAGCGGGTATGAACCACTTGCCTTAGACCACTTGGCTACCCTGCCATGGCTCCCCGAGTAGGACTCGAACCTACAACCTACCGGTTAACAGCCGGTTGCTCCACCATTGAGCTATCGAGGAATATATTTTTGGCGGAGAAGGAGGGATTTGAACCCTCGCGGCAGTTACCCACCCTAACGGTTTAGCAAACCGTCCTCTTCAGCCACTTGAGTACTTCTCCAAAAATATTTATTATTGGTGCGGAAGACGGGACTTGAACCCGTACGGAGTTACCCACACGCCCCTCAAACGTGCGCGTCTGCCAATTACGCCACTCCCGCATCGGCTGGAGCCATTGACCGGGATTGAACCGGTGACCTTATCCTTACCAAGGATACGCTCTACCAACTGAGCTACAACGGCATGTTATTTAAATATGGTGCGCTCGGAGAGATTCGAACTCCCGGCCTTCTGATTCGTAGTCAGACGCTCTATCCAGCTGGGCTACGAGCGCATTTTGGAGCGGGTGACGAGATTCGGACTCGCGACTTTCACCTTGGCAAGGTGACACTCTACCACTGAGTTACACCCGCGAATTATTGGTGGGCCATCCGCGACTCGAACGCGGGACACCCTGATTAAAAGTCAGGTGCTCTAGCCGACTGAGCTAATGGCCCATAATTATGGCTGGGGTGGGAGGATTCGAACCTACGAATGCCAGAGTCAAAGTCTGGTGCCTTACCGCTTGGCGACACCCCAATCATCTATATTAAGTCTAAGCAATTGCTTAGAACTTAACAACTTGGTTGCGGGGGCCGGATTTGAACCGACGACCTTCGGGTTATGAGCCCGACGAGCTACCGCTGCTCCACCCCGCGACGTTATTTGGTTTTTAATATGGTGGGCAGGGATGGATTCGAACCATCGTACCTCGCGGAACAGATTTACAGTCTGTCGCCTTTAACCACTCGGCCACCTACCCACATTATATTATGGCGACCCCGATCGGACTTGAACCGACGATCTCCTGCGTGACAGGCAGGCATGTTGACCACTACACCACGGGGCCATTTTGGTGGGCGATGACGGGCTCGAACCGCCGACATCCTGCTTGTAAGGCAGGCGCTCTACCAACTGAGCTAATCACCCATATTTCATTTGGTGACCCGTACGGGATTCGAACCCGTGTAACCGCCGTGAAAGGGCGGTGTCTTAGACCGCTTGACCAACGGGCCACTGTTTTTAAGAACTTTTTTAGTATAGCTGAAGGTTACATAAATGTCAACTGTTTAAAACAATTTTTTTTTTAAAATGGACAGCCTTTGCGTTGAAATATTTTAGAGTGTCTTTTTGTTAGTAATTGACGTGCAGCCAACTGATAAGAACTGCTCTGTGACCGAATAATTGTTTAGGGGCAATGATTTACACGTCATTGCCCCTTTTTAAAAGTCAATATTATAAGAGTTGAAAATACTAAGAACTATTTTGAAGTCCACATACTCCAATCTTAATCAGTAAATGTTCATAATAATATAAGCTTACCCTAGATCATTTTAGTATTTTGCGTGGATTCTCTAGAGTTATTCGTATTTTTTATTAAGATACTTTTTACGCAGATAGCTTGAATAACATACTGCAAGAGGGTTGTGTCCTAAAATACGATCTTTAACAGCATAGGTGGTCACTGGTGCTTTAGAATACTTATTGAATAGCATATCATGACCAACGCATAGTCCCAACGAAATGTTTAATTCAGTCTCATCATGTTCAAGGACTTTAGCTTGAAGAATAGGATCACAAATTACTTCAATTTTTTCTTCATTTACTTTAGGGATCTCGTAGTCTTCCTTTTTAAGTCCGCCTATTTTGCAACAAGCAGAATACACCTCAAAATGCTGAGATAAGATCTTTTCTAAGACTTCTGCTTCTTCAGCTAAACCTATGCAGAAAGCCATTCCCAGCTTCTTATAACCCATATTCTTTGCGAACATAATTAGCTCATCCAGACGGCTAAGATTGTTACCATGAACCGCTTGGAAGCAACCACTTAAGCGATGAAAGGGTTTATTTTCTTCTTCAAGACATTCATCAAGGGAATACTTCCCACCTGTACAATCAAAACCTTCCTTATCACACATATTTTTAGTCTTCATCTTACAGGATGCACATTTCATTAAAGAGCCCTCCAATTCACATTGCCTTCAAAGATCATTGTTTAGATACTAATTCCTACTAGCGGTAATACATACTTAAGTCCGATATAGAACAATACGACTGCAAGGAACATTTTCATGTATCGAGCATTAATATACTTCGACACTCGAGCAGCTACTACAGTACCAATTGCAACACCGACTAATTCAAAAGCCAAAAACTGAAGATCTAAAGAGCTCCCCATCGAAAGATAGTTTAAAATACTTGTGGATGAGGATACCAATATTGAAAGAACCGATGTTCCAGCTACAATATACATTGGGAATCCCATTACGCTAGTCATAAACGGAACAAGTAAGAATCCTCCGCCTACCCCTAAGGATGCTGAGATAACTGCTACAATAAGCCCTGTGAAAAAAACCATAATAGTATTATACTTAAATTCTTGGCCAGCAAAGGTAAAGGTATTTTGTAGGCCGATTTTTTGGAAATTAACGCCGATCTCTTTGAGGTCATTCATTTTTCCTGCTGCTTTGAGTTCCTTAACTTTTGCCGCAAACAGTTTATTAGCAGCTGTTACCTGTTTTTGTCCATTAATAAATTTAGCTGTGCACTCATAAGCGATACGTAGGGAGATACCTAGAGTTACCATACCAAAGTAAGGTTGAAAGGTTTTCATTTCCTTTAATAAGGAAGAAGATAGAGTCGATCCTAGCAATGCACCAACGATTCCGCCTAAACCTAGTACGACAGCAGTTGGTACAACAATCCGCTTCTCTCTAAGATATAGAGGCGTACCAACAATTGGACTCACAAGTGTTAGAATCTGGTTCATCGGTTTAACCATATTGGCATTTTTAAGTCCAAAAATGCTCATATGCCCCACTCCAGCTAAGATCCCACCAGCTGCTCCAACGGATGTGAAAACATATCCAACAAAGATACCCCAAAGGATTAGACTAATGGGGTTAGCGTCTACTCCTGCCAATGCGAAATGCATATCATTTTCCTCCAATTTTTATAAAATTATATTTTAGTTACTTGTGATGCTCTAAAATCAATTAAACCTAATTTGTGTAACCAAGATTTAATTGGCTTTACCAACCATTTCCCACCATAAAATAATAAATACCCAACCAGGTATGCTCCAAATATGTCGATTTGCCAGTTTACGATTGGAATCGTAATGTATGGCCATTTTAAGCTAATTATCCAAATTATAAGAACGTGAGGGGCTATTTTATAAATAGAATCGACCACTACAGCTGTCAGATAATCAAAAAACACTTCTTTCATTTCAGTCTGAAGAGATTTGTAGGCCAATGCATCCCCAATTTGAACCGCCACTTCCGATAGTTCATCTAATTCCTGATACCGTTCTTTAAAGTGCTGGACTTTTTTAGTATGAGGGTCTTTAAGATATTGTATTAGTTTAGAGCCCTTCTTCATAGCTAAACCCCTCTCTTTCAAAGACTTTCACTTACTAAAACAGCCCTACTAAAACTATAAGTTTCCTCCTTCCAAATTCATTTTTTACTATGTACTTAATTTACCAAACTCCGAACAATTTTAATGTCGACATGGCGACTATATTTTTGTCTATCTTACGACTCTATTTATGTCAACGCTCTTACACTTTTTATGTCTGATAACGGACATAATCTTTCTGAAAAGGGTTATTAATATATTGAAAACATGTTAAAATATGGGCCGCTAAGGTACCTATACCTCTCCAAGACAACACTAATTACTCAAAAAAACTAAGGGAGGCTGGCGTTATCTGCCAGCCTCCCTTAGACGATCCATTTACTCAGCTTATCTGGATCGAGTATATATACTTCTTTATCTTCAATAGCGATACTATTTTCCTGTCTGAATATATTGAGCAAGGAGGTGACTGTCTGTCTGGAAGTTCCAATCATGCACGCAATCTCCTCGTGAGTTAATCGAAAGCCTATTTTCGTGCCTGTTTCAGTTTCAACTCCTGCTCGTTCAGACATCTTTAGAAGCAACATAGCTAGTCTGCCAGGCACCTGAAAACAAACCATTTCCTGAATAATAGCTTCTGCTTCCCTCATTCTAACACCTAGGGTAGTTGCAACCTTTATCGCTATTGACGGATGGTTAACCAGCAATTCCTCAAAACGTGCTTTCCGTACAACTACCAGAGTAGCATCGTTGATAGCACCAGCAAAACAGGTTCGTTCCCCATGATATAAGGTTTCAGCCAGTCCCATAAGTTGCCCTGAGGTTCTCATACTACCAACTGTAACTCGACGACCATCTGGAGTGATCCGATATATCTTTACAAAACCTTCTTCAATTAAGTATATTCGATCAGCCGTATCCCCTTCAGAGAAAATTATTTGCCCTTTAGGATAATGAACTACTATCCCATATTCTCTGATTAGATCCTTTTCATGATCATCCAAAGCTAAAGCTTCATGATTTATGCTTTCCATTCTATCTCCTATACCTCCACATATTACTATATTGTATCATATTTTTACAAAATATCAGCAGAAACAGAACATTTTTTATTTGACAGCCACAGATAGGCTTTATTAAATAAGGATTTTATAAATTTCGGATCAAATATCTAACTACTTATTTAAGGTAGCAATACATATCTCCTAAATGTTAATATATATTTCTCCCCTACTCAAGTCCATTCAATTCAATGTGACTAATGGGGATCAAGGTTAAGGGCATTCATTCCTACCACATAAATTATTATATTCCATTTGAGGATAATAAGTCTATAATTAGAATTTTTTGATTTATCACTCAGATCTTGTGGCTCCAATCCATGAGGCCGACTCTGATATAGCAGCTAGAGCCATAATCCATTGTTGGAGTTGACGATTAATTAATTTGAATAATTTCTTTCCAGCTTTTTCAGAAAGATCAGTAAGAATTCCAATAGTTGTTGTAAGCCAATCTAATTCGCTGACCTCATCACACAATAATGAGAATAGCCACCTAACGAACGTTCATCGGTATTTTGTCCATGTTGCCAAGCAAGAAGAATATATAGTGCATTACGATGGTTGTATGGCTAATCAGCCTATCATAGGATCGACCCTGAAACTCCTAAAGCCAAATCGGTTTTTTACACTGCCGAACTTCTGCCTTTCGCCACACTGCGACTTATAACGCATACTCCTGCAGTGTGGATCCTACTTTCCCAGGGGCTATGCCTCAAGTGTCATCGGCCCTGGAACGAAAGGCACGATAGTGTCCAGTAACGAAAGTCTCCGGTAGAGAGTTTCGCCGAAGCCGCCGATCCCCCAAAGAATCCTTAGCGGCGAAGGATGAGTGCCACCCTACCCCAAAGGAACGCTTCGTGGCGAAGGGGGAGCCTTTCGCTACACTGCGTCCCGTGACGCATACTCCTGCAGTGTGGATCCCGAAGGGGTGGAACCTCGACTCCCCAAATTCGCCCACGTTGGCGAATTTAAGACACCCCAGATGAGGTGGAAGGATGACATAAAAAAAGACCACCTCATTCAGAGATGGTCTTTCTTTGTGTGTTACCTGGCGATACGAAAGGGGATGAGCCTTTCGTCACACTGCGTCTTATAACGCATACTCTTGCAGTGTGTTCCCGAAGGGGTGGAACCCCGACTCCCCAAATTCGCCCACGTCGGCGAATTTAAGACACTTCAGATGAGGTGGAAGGATGGCACGTAAAGAAAAACTACCTCGTAAGAGATAGTTTTTCGCATGTTACCTGGCAATAACCTACTTTCCCAGGGGCTATGCCCCAAGTATCATCGGCCCTGGAACGAAAGGCGGACGAGCCTTTCGCCACATTGCGACTCGTGACGCATA
>NZ_FNCP01000058.1 GCF_900100785.1 Desulfosporosinus hippei DSM 8344
TGAATGTCTCCATGGGAGCCACCAACGAACTGATGAAACACCCTGATGTAGCCATGATCCTAGCTACCGGCGGAAGCGCCCTGGTTAAAGCCGCCTACAGCAGCGGAAAACCGGCCCTCGGTGTGGGCCCCGGAAACGTCCCGGCCTTCGTGGAACGCAGTGCCGACCTGGCTAAAGCCGCCGAATATATCGTCATGGGCAAAACCTTTGATAATGGAACCATCTGTGCTTCCGAACAAGCCATTGTCGCCGAAGAATGTATTGCCGATGACCTCATTATCCAGCTTAAGAAACAAGGCGCACATTTCCTCGATCCCGACGAAGTGGCCAAAGTCTCCAAGGTGGTCATGTTAGCAAACGGAGGAGTCAATCCGAAAGTTGTGGGCAAAGAACCCAAATTCATCGCCCAACTGGCAGGGATTTCTATCCCGGAGCAAACCAGATGCTTAGTGGCCCCCTTAGCAGGCGTCGGCCCCCAATGGCCCTTATCCTATGAAAAACTCACCACCGTCTTAGGCTTTTACCGAGTGGCGGATTGGCATGAAGGCTGCGAGCGCTGCTTCCAGCTCTTAGAAGCCGGCGGAGTAGGACATAGTTTGGCCATGCACTGCAACAACCTAGAAGTCATCCGAGAGTTTGCCCTGAAGAAACCCGTCAACCGCTTGCTGATCAATACACCGGCAGCTATGGGCGGCGTAGGAGCCACTACGGGCTTAGCCCCCTCCTTCACCTTAGGCTGCGGCACCTGGGCAGGATCTAGTGTCTCAGAAAACGTAACCCCCATGCATCTGCTGAACATTAAGCGAGTGGCCTGGCATCTGGGAATTCCGGAGCGCAAACCTGTAGAGCCCATGAATGCCCAGGAAAGCAGGGAGAGAGCTCAAGTCCAACAACAAACTTCAGCAAATCCGCAAATCGATGCTGAGTTAGTGCAAGAAATTCTTAACAAAGTCATGCAGCACATAAACGGCATGAAATGCGGTAAATAAAGAATAAAATCTCTACCTTTAACCATTAAGATTGGGGACTCGTACAAGAATCCTAAGCCTCGAACCACGAACATCGAATATCGAACAACGAAATTAGGGAGGGACTAAAATGGCACAAGATCGAAGTGTAATAGCACTTGGCATGATAGAAACCAAAGGATTAATCCCAGCGATCGAAGCAGCCGACCAAATGTTAAAAGCAGCTAATGTGGTACTCTGCGGAAAAGAACACGTCTCCGGCGGACTAGTCTCCGTCATGGTTCGTGGCGATGTCGGCGCGGTCAAAGCCGCCGTCGATGCAGGAGCCGCCGCCGCTCAACGCGTGGGAGCACTCCTTAGCGTTCACGTCATTCCACGCCCCCATCACGATGTGGAATATATCCTGCCTGTCGGTGATAACAAAAGCTTTGGAGATAAATAAGTAAAGGTCAAATGTTCGAGCCAGAGGTTAGACAACGTAACTCATTGACTTCAATCTATACAGAAAATTAATTAATATTGAAGCAAAGTGTACTGACCGCTGGCTTCCGACCTCTGACTTCTGTAATGAGGTGAGGACTTGATCGTCACAGAATATGAACTGCGTGCCAATTGGCATAAAAATAAAGAAAAGCTGATCATCTTACCGCCGGGAAGTGTGATCACACCCTCGGCCAGAGACTTTATCCGCTCCAAGGGAATCGATGTCCAGATCGAAGGAAACGGACTGCAAGACCTTCATAAGACCACCTTTTCCACGGCAGCCCAAAGCCTGAGCCGAGGGTATCAATCTAAACCTACTGAAGAGCCTAAGAGTCATCAGGATACCCAAGCCCAGACGGCAGCTACGGTTATGAACACAGGCACAAATGCATTGGCAGCGACAAATACCACGACACCGACGGCAGCCCCAATAACCCCAGCAGGGGTTAAACCGGAACACATGACCCATCTGCATCAGGGTGCGTTAGTCACCAAGACTCACCCGGTGATCGCCTACCGCGGGCAACTTGACTTGTTTCAAGGTGACCTGGTTGAAGCCCAATGCTACTTTCAGCAAGCAGGGGAAGAGACGCTGATTCAGCACCTGGAAGAAATCTCTGCCCTCTGCCGCCAACTCATGGTGAGTGAAGTCAAACAAGAGCCCTTTCAATGGAGCACCTTGCTGGGACTAAGCCCGGAAGAACTGCGGGAAAGATCCCATCATCCTAAAAAGTATTATGGGATCGATCACACCCCGCTAAGCTATACCCATGGCCCCATCGTGGCTAGACTTCACCGGCTAAGAGCCAAGTCCCGAGAAGTGGAGCTCTATGCCAACCGAGCCTTCACCGCTGAAAACGGTGAATGCAGCCGAACGGACTTGATTCAGGCTCTGAATCGACTCTCTAGTGCCTTCTACATTCTAGCCTGCGAAGTAAGAAGCCGAATAACCCAGGAAGGTCAGAACCAAGCTAAGAGGGAATCTCAGAGGGAATCCCAGCAGGAATGCCTGAAGGAAGCCCCGGTAAAACGAGTTGCCGTAGGGATCTCCAATCGGCATATCCATCTCTCCCAAACCGACCTGGAAGCCCTCTTTGGAGCAAACTATACCTTAACCGTCCAAAAAGAACTCTCTCAACCCGGACAATTTGCGGCGCAAGAAACCGTCAGCTTAATCGGGCCTAAAGGACGGCTGGAGAAGGTACGGGTCTTAGGCCCCGTTCGAAAAAACACCCAAGTAGAAATCAGCGTCACGGACTGCTTTAAACTGGGCATCAAACCAGTGATCCGAGACTCAGGCCAGCATGAAGGCACCCCCGGACTAAGGATTGAGGGCCCAGCCGGAACCGTCGAACTAACCAGCGGCGTCATGGTGGCCAGCCGACACATCCATCTCCATCCTGAAGATGCCCGGGAATGGTGTTTAAAGGATGGCGACCGAATTTGTGTCAAAGTCGAAAGCCCTCGCCCCATCACCTATGAAGATGTCTTAATCCGTGTCAGTGACCAATACCAAAAAGAACTGCACCTGGATCTGGATGAAGCCAATGCGGCCCTCATTGAAGCCACGAGCCAGGGCATCCTTCTGGGGGTATGACATGAATGAAGAACTAATCCGCCAAATTGTCACCCGCATCCTGTCAGATCCCAGCTTACAGGGACTCTTACAAGGAACCGGCAAAAGTCAAGACGCTTGGTCAAGGGTTAAATCCGAAGCCTTAGTTCTCTTAAACTATGTCTCGGATTTCCCGGGTGTCTTAACCACCGTCCAAGAACGATGGGGAGAGACCTACACCCTCCGCATCCTGCCCAGCGACCAAGTCTATCAGGCGAAACCGGAACTGCCGGCAGGGATGAGTTGGATCAGTGCGGAAGAGGCCTTGGGAAAAGCAGACTGGCCCAAAGTAATCCTACCCACCTGTTCCGCCAATACCTTAGCCAAAGCCGCCTTAGGAATACGAGATAACCCCATCAGTGAACTGATCGGACGAGGGATCAGCCAGGGAAGTTCTATAGAGCTCATCACCGAGTATCTGGGCTTTACAAGCCGGACACCTGCAGCCTATCGGGAACTTTATGAAGGCTATCTGGAGAAACTAAAGTCCTTTGGAGTTCAGATCCTTAGGAGTTTAAACCCAAGCTGTGCAGACGTAAAGTTCGGCTCACAGGAGCCCAACCTAATCCTCGATCAGAAATTCCTTAGTCAGCAACCTAACTTACTCACCGATGAACAAAAGACAGTAAACCAGGCGTCAAAGGCTCAATCCAAGGAATCCCAACCTAATCAATACCCGGTCATCAATCAACCGGTGCGGTCAGTCTTTGCTGACGAACCAGACCTCAAGCGCGAAGAAATCTACTATACCAAGAAATTCCTAGGGGATAAACAAGCCTACGGATTTCCGGAAGCCTCAAGGGTCTTGGTCAGTGCAGGAACCGTCATCTCCCCCTTAGCCCGAGACACCCTGAAACAACGGCGAATCGAGCTCTGTCTGGAGAGAGAAAAAGGGAGGGGACAAGGATGATCCTAGCCCGAGTCATCGGAAATGTCTGGTCGACCCGCAAAGAAGAATCCCTGCGCGGTCTAAAATTCCTGGTTGTCCAACCCGTGACCCTCTCCTATCAGGAGGACGGAACGCCCCAGCTCAGGGAGTTCGGGAATTCCCTGATTGCCGCCGACCAAATCGGAGCCGGCGAGGATGAAATCGTCATGATCGCCAGTGGATCCTCCGCCCGACAAGGCTTAGCCAATAACAACATCCCTATTGATGCCACCATCGTCGGCATCATCGATAAAGAAACCTTTGAAGCGTAAAGCTTAAGCAGGTGAAAAAATGAGTAAATTAACCCCTCAAGAAATCAGCGAGAAAGTTCGAAAGGCAGGGGTTGTCGGAGCAGGTGGCGCCGGATTTCCCACCCATGTCAAACTCTCGGCCCAGGCCGAAATAGTGATTGTCAATGCGGCGGAATGTGAGCCCTTACTGAAAACCGACCAACAACTGGCCGCCCGCTATCCTGAACAACTCATCAAGGGCTTAACCCTAGCCATGGAATCTACCGGCGCCCAAAAAGGGATCATCGCTTTAAAAGCTAAATATAAAGAAGCCATAGCCGCTTTAACCCCCTATGTTCAAACCCGAGATAACCTGGAGATTGTGATCATGCCGGATATCTATCCGGCGGGAGACGAAGTCATCACCATCTGGTTAACCACGGGACGGCGAGTACCACCGGGTGGAATCCCCTTAAACATCGGCGTTGTGGTCAATAACGTCCAAACCCTGATCAATGTGGCCAAAGCCGTTGAGGGAACCCCCGTCACCACCCGAACCCTCACCGTTACAGGGGCCGTGAAAAACCCCATCACCGTCACCGTACCCCTCGGAACCTCCATCCGTGAGGTCCTGGAACTGGCGGGTGGAGAACGAGGAGATCTAGCCTATATTAATGGAGGGCCGATGATGGGCAGCTTAATCAGCGACCTCTCCGCCCCGGTCACCAAAACCACCGGCGGACTGATAGCGCTGCCGGCGAATCACATGCTCATCGAACGCAAAGGAATGACCGTGGACAGCATCTTGCGCATTGCCAAAACCGTCTGCGAACAGTGCAGTTTCTGTACGGATCTTTGCCCCAGACATCTGATCGGCCACGAACTACCGCCTCATCGCCTGATTCGTGCCGTAAACTACAAAAACGTCGGCGACCCCACCCTGGTCACCAGTGCTCTAACCTGCTCGGAATGCGGGGTCTGTGAAGCCTACGCCTGTCCGGTGGGAATCTCACCCCTCAGAGTCAATATCGCCTTAAAGGCAGAGCTTAGAGCCAAGGGTATCAAGTATCAGGGAGAGCTGGGCAAAGTAGACCCCATGGCTCAACATCGCTTAGTGCCCTCCGCCCGTCTCATGGATCGATTGAGACTAAGACCTTGGTACAAAGACGCCCCCTTATCCTTAGATAAGTATGAACCGGAGGAAGTCAGTATCAAGCTGCAGCAGCATATCGGAGCCGCCGCCGTACCGGTTGTCAAGGTCGGAGACAGGGTTCGAGTGGGACAGCTCATCGGGGATATCCCGGAAGGAGCCCTGGGTGCCAAGCTTCATGCCAGCCTGGAGGGAACAGTGACTCAAATAACGCCCCAAGCCATAACGATAGGGAAGGGTGGTGCAGCCAAATGATCCATGCCATAGGGCTGGTGGAAACAACCAGCATAGCCCAAGGGATAGAATGCGCCGATATCATGAGCAAAACAGCGGATGTGACCATTTTGGTCGCCAAAACCATCTGCCCCGGAAAATACATCGTCATGGTCAGCGGGGATGTCTCAGGAGTCCAGCAATCCGTGAACGCCGGAGTCGACTTAGGAGCAGAGACAGTGGTGGATTCCTTTGTCATTCCCAATGTCCATCCCTCAATCCTGCCCGCCATCGGAAGAGCGAACGCTCTAAAGGATATTAAGGCCTTAGGCATCATAGAAACCTTTACCGTTGCCTCCCTCATCGAAGC
>NZ_FNCP01000053.1 GCF_900100785.1 Desulfosporosinus hippei DSM 8344
TTTTGTAATCCACCCCTAAAGATTTAGAGATGAAGGCGGTCAAAAAACCGATCAATTTGTGTCCAAAAAACGGTCATTTTACTTGACCGCTTACACCTTCTTCATGAGCAGCCCGGCAATCTGTAAAGCTTCTTCATTCCTCTTCGTTAAAACACAGGTGCTTCCCGTCAGCCCTTGGGCAAGGATGTCCTCGACTAAGGGCGTCATCAAATGACGGCTACAATAGTGGACCCGTTTGATCTTGCCGTTGTTACTCTTGACGGCCATAATGGGCGTATGCTTTAAGCGGTTGGGAATGCGCATCAAAAACTGATTGGCAACATCAACGAGATTACGTCTGCTCCTGTAGTTTTCCACCAGTTCCACCATCACCGCATCATGTTCTGTAATCAGGCTCTCCATATATTTAGAGCTGGCACCCCTGAATTCAAAAATATTCTGGTCGTCATCGCCAACGGCAATGATCCGCATACCATCGTTCTGTTCCATCAAAGCCTCGACTAAGGCAAATTCATGGGCATCCATATCCTGCGCTTCATCGATAACCAAGACCGTTTTCGTGATCTGGCCCGGTTCGACTTGCCCGTTCTTGATCCGTTTAATCGCTTCCTGGATGATATCCCCTGACTTTTCCAGGGAGCCGACTCTTCCCAATAACTCAAAGCAGTAGGAATGAAAGGTTTTGATCTCAATGAAGTTGGCCGCATTGCCGATCAGCTTTAACAATCGCTTCTTGAACTCTGTCGCAGCCGATCTTGAAAAGGTCACCATCAGCAATTGCTCATGCTTGACATCTTCCATTAACAGCAAGGATGCCAACTTATGGACCAGAATCCGCGTCTTACCGCTTCCCGGACCGGCAGCGACGACAATCGTCTTCGATTCTTTATCATTGATGATTTTCAGTTGGGTCGGTGACAACTCACCAAACAGCTGTTAACTTGAACCAAAAGTAATATCATTGGGTTTGAAATATTTAATTAGCATTAAATATTTCTTTAGTAATATTTTCGATTTGCGGATTTTCAGCTATATAGTCAACTTTTTTTTGTCCAATTAACCGAGATATCCTTAGCTTGTTACCGTTAATGGCAAATTTTAGAGAGTTTCCATCATCGAAAATAAATAACACCTTAATATTACTATTAAAGTCAAGATTATGTATTTTTTTCATTTTGGAATTATTAAACTCTTTAATTATATTCGACCAATCTTTATCGGGAATTTTTTTTATATCATTATTTATGCTAATTGTTATATCTTTAATGCTTTTTTGATTCACTAAAAGATGATAATTAGGCAAATAAAAGAATCTATAGAAAATTAAGCCACCAAAAATTATAATAATTATAAAAGTAGTTAATAAAAATATCTTGTTCTTAATCATAAACAATCTCCCTTTCTATAATAAACACAATTTATTAATTCTTCTTTTATTTTATTATATATATTAACAATATTATCTACTCTATAACTATAATCTTTGTTGTTAGGGGCTATAATGTTTTCACCATTTACTAACAATATCAAATCATAATCTAATATTTTATTAAATGGAATACCTGACTGTTGGGATTGTATTTTTTTAATTTGCGTATCAATACTTAGATTAAATTTACCATAAAAAATTGAAGCAGGAATAAACAATTTACTCTCATTATCATACCAATCAGGTTTAAGTGTATCTTTTAGAAATAGAATATATTCTTCATTATTTTTCATAGGGACATAACCACTATTGGAATAACATGATTTACGTTTAACAATAACAGGCTCGTAAATATAAATAATTTCTCCTTCTTTTATTTTTTCCTTATCATTTTTAAATATTTTCATTACTTGAACTGGACATTTTAATGCCATAGAATATCTTGTTTTATATTCATCAGTAACTTTAACAGAAATAATATATTGGGATTTTTCTTTTAATTCGTTAAAATTTGTTATAGAATTATCAAAATCATTGTTTAAGTCTACATAATAGACATAGTTTAAATCGTTAAAATCTTTGTCGGCAAAATTTAAATCGTTAATGAAAGTATTCTTAAAATATACAGAAGAGGATAAGCCTAATATAATAATTGACATTAAAGTTACTAAGAAAATTTTGTTTTTCTGTGCAATGTGATCTCCTCCAAAACTGTGAATATGTTTTATTAAGGTTCTTGAAACAAGCTTAAATTTCCAAATTCCATTTTGTATTTAACATCTGAAAGAAGTTGAATATCCTCTTTGTTATGACTAGAGATGAGAATTAGTGCGCCTTTTTGTTTTTCTTCTAATAAAATGGTTCTTACAAGATTAATCCCTTGTTCATCTAAAGCATTTGTAGGTTCATCTAAGATGATTAATTCTGGTTTTTCCATGATGGCCTGAGCTATTCCAAGTCTTTGTTTCATACCCAAGGAGTATTTTTTAAAGATCCGCTTATCTTCTGGATCCAGGCCTACTCTATTTATAGCTACTTTAATATCGTTATCAGAAATAACTTTCTTAATAGAAGCTAATATTTTTAAGTTCTGAAATCCTGTATAGTAATCCCAAAAACCTGGATTTTCGATTATTATACCTACACTATCAGGAAATGATATATCTTTGTGCAATACTTTATGATTAATTTTCACATATCCTTCAGTAGGTCTAATTAGTCCGCAAATAGCTCTAAATAGCATCGTTTTGCCGGAAGCATTTCTTCCAAAGAAACCACTAATATTACCTTTTTCGAGATATAGATTAACGTTATGTAATACTTCCTGTCCTTTAATTATTTTGCTTAAATTAATTACTTCTAGGTAACTCATTATTCTTCCTCCCCATAAAATCTGTATGTTTTCTCTCTTTTAACGGAATTCTTAATTCCCTACACAAAGTATTCGCATTTACCAGTTTTACTGTAACAAAACTCACACCTTTGATTTCTTTAACCAACGTACCACTTTTGATATTTGCCTGCACAACCCGTCAAGACCTTCGTGAAGCGTGATATTGTGTGTGTTTAATGTGATTGTCTTAGCTTGAGTTCTATTCGGGGCATGACTCTCCTTAGGTACACTTCTGAACAACTTCTTACTGACTCTTAACCCTTTTCATCCCAGCTGCATTCAGTCATTGTCTCATCAAATTAGGTTATTCCAGCCAATCTAATTTTTTATATCCCTGGGCAAGCTGATACTTTCGGCACTAGCATACTGCCTGTGTCCTTATACTTTCCAAACACTGTATCACGCTTCGAGAAAACATATTTTCACCACCGCAGAATTCGAATTTTGTGCTGTTCATTTCTTTATACTCGTTGGATAGCCGTCACTCTTATCCAAAGTTCTTTTTTGTTACCCACAGGAATGCTCCTAAATTCATTCACATAATATCCTTTTTATTAATCAATAAAGTAGCTATAACTGTAGATATTATAATGAGAATAGAATAATAGAGTATCGACCACCATGGATAGAACCCTTGAATATAAAACTTTAGTAGTTCATCTTGTCTATTAATAAAGATAGTATCGTGTAAATATAATAAGCTATGAACTGATGGCATAAACAATAATAATAATTTGTTTTTTGAAAAATTTATAATAAAGTATGAGAATACATTTAATGAAAAAATAAAAGTTAAGCAATAAATACTTTTATACTTAATCGAAAACAAAATGGATAAAATTATTAAAAATAAGAGGTGTAGGAATATTAGTAACAATTGCACAATAAGTATATTGCTTAAATTCTTTAAGAATAGGTAACTAAATAAACTTTCTATAATTACAATCAAAGAGCTATAAAATGCAGTATATAATATAACTTCTAAAATTTTTATAATAAACCATTTGGAACGATATTTTGTTCTGCTAAAAATTAAGGGAGCTTGTTTATCAAGACTGAATTCTAGGTGATTATTAAGAATTACCATAAAGTAAAACTGAGGAAAAATAAGGAATAGAATATTATTAATATTATTTAATCCAATACTATCATTTAAATATCCATATACATAGACAATAAAATTTGTATTATCTATTTGAGAAAGAGATCTAATGCATCCTAATAAAATGAATAAACTTCCTATAGCAAGTTTTAGAATAATTTTATAGTCTATCATAAACTTCATTTTTAATTATGCCTTTCTTCAATCATACATAAAATCATTTTCACTCAAAAAATTTTTAAGAGTAAAATGTGAAATTATAAGCAATAAAATAAACCAAATATAATTAAAAATTCCCCAACTGCCATTTAAGAACATAAACATTTCAAAAGTTGGGATATTCAATCCTATTAGTTGAAGATAATTAAATGTGAAATGCAAAAATATAAAGAAACCTGTTATTATAAAATAACTAATTAAAGTATTTTTGGTCTTAATCAAGGTAATTGTAAACAAATTGGTTATTACTAGGAATCCACAAATCTGAAAATATAAGAATTTTAATAAGTATCCTATAAAATCTTTGTTAAACAGTTTAGGCGCTAGTCCAAAATAGAGCGACAAAATAATTACTAACAAATTTAATAAAATTACATATAAAACAATTATAATAAAACTTGATTTATAATAGTCTTTTACCCAAATATTAAGCTTATTATAACGAATCATTATATTATTATTAAAGAGATATTCCATCATTAAGTTTATTGTAAATAAAAACAATGGAAATATTATAAAGACAGCAAAATTAGCATTTAACACTTTATCATGAATATATGTTATAGGTGAGTCCAATAAATATCCTAATCTTTTATCATTGATGTTTTTGAGCAATTTATTTAAAAAGTATCCATTTAATAAAAACCAAAATAGAAGTATCGTAACAGAGGTATGCATTCTTTTAGATCCTATTATTAATCTAATTATATATGCGTTGAAACTTTTCATAATTCATTCCTCGAATGTAATAAATAGCGTAAAATCAGACTTATACTTAATATAAATATTAAGATAATTGCAGAGAAAAAATACGTAGGACTAGCAGGCGAAGTAGGCAAAGGTAAAATTGTTAACTGAAATTTCAAACCATTAGGCAATAAAGAAACAAAGATATCAATTACTAAGTATGCTAACATTACAATTGCTATTGGAATCAAACTATTCTTTCTTAAATTTAGTGATATTGAATAACCTAATAATGCATACATAGAAGCAAATAAAGCTATTATAGTAACTGATGTCATACTAAAGAGAAAAGGATTTCCTATTCTTAACCAGTTAAATAACTCTTCAGGTATATATTCGATAACATAAGGAGGTAAACCATTTGTTTCATAGTTTATGGATGGGAATGTAATGTTAGATAAAATTATGTTAAATAGCAATGGTATCAAGAAACTTACAAAAGTTGAAATTATTACTGCTAAGCCTTTTGAAATAATATAAGTAGTTCTACTACTTCTAGTTGTAATGAAAATATAGGTTCCACTTTTTATATCAGTTATGAAAGAGTCAGAATAAATCACATTTGCAATCATAGGAAGCATAAAAATAATTGTCATTAGAATGGCTTGACTATAAGGGTGTAATAAAATTGACATTTCGTAACCCGATCTTAAACCACTTAACCCCATCCCTTTTACAATGAAACAGGTATAAATAAAGGCATAAGTATTTATTGCAAAAAGACCAATAAAAACAATCTTAAATTGCTTTCGATTTATGCAATTTAATAATTCCATTTTTAAAAGTGTACCCATTTTCTCCCACCTTTTTATTAGCTGAATATTTCAGTTCGATAGAGTATACATAACGGTGAATCAAAGTACCTGTCTCAATATAATGATCAGCTTTAAGAGTTGTGTATTGGATGCCATGGTGAAGGAAATCTGATTAATTTGTTGGATTACCTATTTCGAATGGCAGTGCATCCATTCGTCTCTCTGACCTCAGATTAAAACTTCATATGAGGACAGGATGTGCTACAGCGAAAGGGTGGGGCTTACCTCAGAAATCTTCCTTTGAGCCACACACGACCCATTGAAGCACATCCCGTGGGGTTCCATGTCAAGTTTGTCCCCAGAGTAATCCAGTATGAATCGGTTGTTAATTCTATCCATTGCACTCTCTTGTGAGACTCCCGCAACGAATGTTCTGAATCTCCGAGATGACTGCGCTCGATCAAAGGAATACACATTAGTCGATACACACTCGAAAAATCTAAGTGTGTATCGGTTTTTTCAACAGCCTTGATTATTATTGAAAAAAATCAACTTTTCCATCAACATAAGCGCCGCTCGTTGAGTCATAATAATTCATCATCCCTAATGATACATACTCACCTTGATGATCTTCACCATCACTGAAATATAACCATTTGTATTCACCATTGGCTGTAAATGTTGTCGTTGTAGATCCCAGCGGATCTTCGCCAGAATCTGCAGGCCATAAATAGCATTTAGTAGTACCAGTAAACTTATTAACACAAGCATTGATTCCGGCTACTGGATCATTATGCTGATAAGTAGACGTATAATTTTGTCCTTGCCATCTAGGAAGTAAATAACCAGAAAACGATTTAATTGATCCTAAAACAGTTGTTGTTGGTAATAAGAAAGCTCCTACAAGAAGAATTGATAAAAAAAGACTTTTTTTCTTTTTCATTTCTTTCACTCCTTTTAGATAAGATAAAAATATATCTGGCATTAGGATGTATTTTTATACATTTTGTCTTACCCCCTTCCAAGATTAGTTATTCTATATTAATTTTTCTAATCCTTTGACGAAAAATCACAAAATTCTTACAATTAAGTAAGGTACCTTAGCCAGGATAGAATAGTTTATTACTCTTTTGCATCAGATCCCCGATCTTCCCAGTTTACTCATTTCGAGGCTCAATAACTTTCAGGCCCACGTGACTGTTACTCTTAACAGCTAGAATTACCCCTAGCCATCAAGACTAGTTATTGCTGATCAGCATGTGTCTACCAAACTGATTTCTACCCGTTAAGTTACACTACTTATGCTCTATCGCGACCGGAAGTTAAGCATTTATTATTTTTTCTATCATATAAAATATATCCCACTCCTCTTAACGAAAGAAGGCAAGATGGCTTTTTGGTATCATCCTCGATTTTATTTCTAATTCGGTTTATACAAACATAAAGGTAATTCAAACTTACACTTTTTGTTTTCCAAACAAATTTGATCAAATCTTCTTCCGATACAGGTTTACTCAAGTGTAGCCCTAGAAAATATAGTATTTTAAACTCAACTTTAGAAAGATTGATAGGCTGATCGTCTTTATAAAGGATTTGCTCTCTAATATCTAAAAAGCATTGAAATCCAAGATTAATAATCTCTTTATCTTGTTTCACTCTATTACCTCTTTAACTCAAATTTTTCTATATAGATTGTCAAATACAATTAATACTCCCCTACATTACTTAGATCTGCATAGCTGTATCAGTTTCACCAGTCTCACTAAGCTGTGCCATTTAACGGCCAAAATCAAAAAAACTGCGCCGTAAAATTTTCTAGTTTATTTGTAATCACGTTTTTTACCAATAGCTTTATCCTAGTTTAAGAACTTTTCTATAGACTACATTTCAGAGGGTTTAAGAATGTAAAAAGGTTGCATTAATTCCAATGTGGGATTTATATGCATAAAAGAAGATCGTTACCTGTTGAATAAAAACGGGAAACTGTTTTAGACGGTTTGGCACAATGTTTAGCAAACTAAAGAACTTTACCATTGATTACTTGGGAATTAGTGCAAATGATAGCAAACCTTACTTTGCTGGCATAAATGATCTTAAGACATCGATATTTATACTGCATCTTCTGTTTAAATAATTATCGAATATGCAAATGATATATTAATCCTCCCTCATATAACAATTGTGACATATATTCTCTCTAGACATCAAAGACTTCGAAGAATACTTATCTGTTAGACAACACCGATTTAAGCAAACAAATGGGACAAAGCACACAATCACAAGAATATACATTACAGACCATCATAAAGTAATTATCTACTGGTAAAATAATGAGCATAAGTTCAAATCTAGAATTAATATTTCAAAACCTCATTTGGCAAATTAGACTTATTATCACTCTACAATAATTTGATTGCTTTTGCAGCGAAAATCACACTGCAAGATGCCGCATTTTTTTGCGTTCCCCTTAAATCTACTTCCTGACTTTAGGAGTGTCTTAACAAAATAAAGGAATTTGAACCCTGAGAATCACTTAATATAGCGGATTTCAGGGTATATTTGCCTTTTAAATTATCAATTATTTTGTCCTGTTATATCCTGTTATTTCATTCCTTTTTTGCTCGACTCATGGTATAATGGATTTATACAATTTCTTTGATTCGGAGGGCTCGATGTACGTTGCTATTACAGGCTCGGGCAAAGCCCGAGTCGTCCAGTTCAGAGAAGATACTCGCATACCGGGAACAACTAAA
>NZ_FNCP01000049.1 GCF_900100785.1 Desulfosporosinus hippei DSM 8344
ATGCCGGAGGGGTTCCACCCGTTCCCATACCGAACACGGAAGTTAAGACCTCCAGGGCCGATGATACTTGGGGCATAGCCCCTGGGAAAGTAGGTCATCGCCAGGTAACAAGCGACAGACTATCTCTAACGAGGTAGTCTGTTTGTGTTTTGTAATACCGATACGAAAAGAATGAAAGAATCTGGAGAGTTCGGGGTTCCACGATCCACACTGCAGGAGAATTCGTTTCGGGACGCAGTGTGGCGATAAGCTCGTCCGCTTATCGTGTTCGATCCACACTGCAGGAGAATGCGTCTGGGGACGCAGTGTGGCGAAAAGCTCATCTGCTTTTCGTATACCGAACACGGAAGTTAAGAATCCACATTGCAGGAGTATGCGTCACGAGTCGCAATGTGGCGAAAGGACTCCCCTTCGCCACGAAGCGTTCCTTTGGGGTGGGTGGCTCGGCGATACTGTCCACTGGACACTATCGTGCCTTTCGTTCCAGGGCCGATGATACTTGGGGCATAGCCCCTGGGAAAGTAGGATCCACACTGCAGGAGTTTGCGTCACGGGACGCAGTGTGGCGAAAGGCTCATCCGCCTTTCGTATCGCCAGGTAACAAGCGAAAGGCCATCTCTGAATGAGGTGGTCTTTCTTTATGTGTCATCCTTCCACCTCATCTGGGGTGTCTTAAATTCGCCGACGTGGGCGAATTTGGGGAGTCGGGGTTCTACGATCCACACTGCAGGAGTTTGCGTCACGGGACGCAGTGTGGCGAAAGCCTAGTCCGCTTTTCGTATCGCCAGGTAAGCCAGGGGAAGACCATTTCTAACGAGATGGTCTTCCCCTGGCTTTTTTATATCTTCGGTTTAAGACTAAAAGTGAGGTAAACCAACTCCGCCTCCAAGTACATTTAGATTATGAAGAGAATATGTATCACGCAATAAGTATTTTGAATAATATAAATATACAGAATATTAAAATAATATATATAAAAGGGCGGAGTGATGTGCTAAAATATGTAAAACAAATGAATCCGCATTCAAGAAGGAGGAGACAGACATGGAAGAGTCTAGCGTAGAGAGATGTTGGTTTCGTTTTTATGAGCCTAATGTTCGGAAACGGTTAGAAATTCCTGAACTTACTTTGATGGGGATGTTTAAGCAAACAAAGTTGAAATTCCCGGATAATCCGGCATTAATATTTGGAGGAAAGACCATAACCTACGCAGAGATGGATGTATTTATTGAACGCATGGCTAAAATGCTGAAGCAGAGAGGGGTAAAAAAAGGAGATAGAATTTCTATATATATGCCTAATAGTGCCAATTGGGTTATCTCATTCTTTGCAATCCAAAGACTAGGGGCAATAGTTGTTCAGACTAATCCCCTTTATGTGGAAAGTGAATTAAAAGCTTTATTGCAGGACTCCGGTTCTATAGGTATAATCTCCATTCCCCAACTCTTGCCGCGTATTATGAAGATACAAGAGGAAGTGAGATTAGAACTAATAGCCTTAGACTTCCTAAAAGCTTTCCATGGCTTAGGGGGCTTAGGATTAGCAGATAATCCATTATATGAAGACATAGAGAAACAACTTTCAGATCCCTGCTGGGATGAAGTAGAGTCTCCCCCCTGGGTGGGTGAAACTGAGGATCTGGCAGTTTTACAGTATACAGGTGGAACAACAGGAACAGCAAAGGGAGTTATGTTAACACATCATAACCTAGTAGCTAATGCTTTACAAGCCTGGGAATGGATTGATGGACAAGAGGGAAAGGAAAGAGTCTTAACGGTGCTGCCACTATTTCATATATACGCCTTAACAGCATGTATGAATTTTTCCGTATTATCCGGAGGGGTAATGATTATCGTACCGAAGTTTGATATTGATAGTGTCCTTCAACACATTAATGACTATGGACCCACGTTTTTCCCGGGAGCGCCTACTATGTATGTAGCTGTAATCAATCATCCGCGAATCAAGGAATATAAGGTTTCGTCGATTCGCTGCTGTCTAAGTGGGTCAGCTCCGCTGCCTAAAGAAGTTGCAATTCGTTTTGGGGAATTAACGGGTGGTAGGTTAGTTGAAGCCTATGGATTATCCGAGGCAGCACCTGCAACACACTTGAATCCGATTTTTAATTCGAGGGTTGGCTCAATCGGGGTTCCGGCCCCTAATACGGATTCCAAAATTATGGACTTAGAAACAGGCGAGAAAGAGCTTCCCCCGGGAGAAATTGGGGAATTGGTGGTTAAGGGTAATCAAGTTATGTTAGGGTATTGGCAAAAACCTGAAGAAACAACGGATGTGTTAAGGGATGGGTGGCTTTATACAGGAGATATTGCCTATAAAGATGAAGACGGCTTTTTCTATATTGTTGATAGAAAAAAGGATATGATTATCACGGGAGGTTATAATGTCTATCCTCGCGATGTAGAAGAAGTACTCTATACTCACCCGGCTGTAAGAGAAGCTGTGTGCGCCGGAATTTCTAATCCCTATTGGGGAGAAATGGTTAAGGCCTATATTGTTATTAAAGAAGGATTAAGTGTGACAGAGGAGGAAATTTTAAACTATTGTAAGAGTAAGCTTGCAGTCTTTAAAATTCCCAAGGCCATTGAATTTCGTGAAAGTCTACCGAAGACAGCAGTTGGTAAAGTTTTGCGTCGCTTTTTAGTGGAAGAAGAAAGAGAAAAAATGCGAGCAAAGGAAATGGAAGAGATGACAGTTCAGGGAGAAATTGCCGTGAGCATATAAATATCTGCTCTTAATTGGTTTCATATTTGGAATATTAAATAGATTCCTATATGAGCTGAGATGCTAAGGACTTTATGTATGCTATTTTCAATAGTGAACGTTATCGAACCTAGGATAATCTGAAATTTACATTAAATTTAAACGCTAACTAAGAAAGGTCATGACCATAAAGACAGTCATGACCTTTCTCTGCAGGTAATTGAGGAAATCACTGCGGAAGTTTATCACTGGAGGCCATTCCGCCGTCATTAGGGGGCATTCCACCCTCACCGGGAGGCATGTTACCTGTGCCGCCGAATCCTTTGCCACCACCGGGGCCGGCGTTTTGGGGTTTAGTAGTTACACCTGATTCCGTTAGATAAGTTAGAGAATCTGAAAGTGTAACCTCAACAATTGGATTGTCCCCACTATAGAGGGTATAGGTTGAGCCCACCGTTAATTTGGGAGAGGATATTGCCACTGAGCTATACTGCTTGGAAGGTGTATGAGTTAAAACAATAGTTCCATTCTTATCTTTGAGGGTTAGTGCAGTTCCTGCAGCTTGTGCGGAGGTGTAATACATGAGGATTGAGGGTTGGGTATTGGTGCTGGGAGCTTGAGCCATTCCAGAGCTGCCGGAGGCTACGAGAGTTCCACCGCTTATAGCAAAACTACCGTCATAATCAACAGAACCATTGCCATTGCCTGCTGGGCCATCAACATAGACACTACCGGCTGTCATGTTTATACTGCCATTGGAATCTAATCCATCACCATTAGCATTTAAGGCGATTTCTCCGCCTGTGATATTCACAACCCCAGTCTTGCTGTTGACATTAATTCCGTCATCAGTAGAGGTCGCGTTAATCTTTCCGCCATTTACTGTGATATTGGTACCTTCCAGACTCTCATAAGAGTTCTTTATAGTGATTTCACCATTGGTAATGAGAAGATTGTTGTCTGCGTGCAAACCATCATCACCACTTTGTAAGCTCAGAATACCACCGTTGATGATTAAGTCATTATTGCTGTGTAATGAATCCTCATAGGAGGAGACACTGATATTCCCGCCGTTTACAAGTAGGCCTTGGCCAGCCTTTAAGCCTTTTTTACTTTCCTCTTCCTCGGTACTATTTGTAGTAGTGGCGCTGGCTTTTTGATCGGGACGACCACCAAAGTCATTGCTGCTGCTGATACTTTTGCCCGGGTAACCACCGCCGGAGTTTAGCTGAAATGATCCATCATCAATTTGAACAAGCCTTGCTGCCTGTATCCCATCGTTGGCCGCAACAATAGTAAACTCTCCGTTTTCAAGGACTACATTTCCATTGTCTTCATCGGTTTCATTGGTCGAGCGAATACCGTCTTTGCCGGCGATAATCTCAAAGCTGCCATTTTTGATACTCACACTGTCCTTGCCTACAATTCCATCCGCCTTGGAGGTTACAATCAAAGACCCATCAGTAATTTTCAAGTCATCCTTACTGGTAATTCCATCATTATAGTCAGCGGTAACCGTTAATTTGCCGCCGCCGGTGATCGTAAGATCTGACTTACTAAAAATTGCCGCGGAGGGTTCGCCATCTTCATTCACAACGTAGTCACTTCCGCCGGCAACAGAATTATCTGTGCCATTTTCCAAGAGAATAACCGCTTTCTTAGAGTTTTTAATGTAGATTGGAGCGCTTGTTTGACTTTGGATAGTTGCCCCATTTAATACCAGAAATACAGTTCCATCATCGGTATCTCTGTTTACATCCACTACAATACTCCCATTGGTCAAAGAGCCGGTGATTTCATATACGCCGGATTTGGAGATAGTAACAATTGAGCCTTGGACGTCTAAACCCTCTCCGTTAACTGTTGCCGAGCTGCCGTTTAAACCGATAGTTTTATAGCTGCTATTTTTCCAGTCGAAATAATAATCGTCTTCATCATAAGTTACAGAAACCGGATTGACTGTAGAAGTACTAGTGCTGACAGTTTCCATAGAGGAGCTTTCTTTGCTGGAAGCACATCCCGCAAGGCCTGTTACTAAAAGGGCCAGGGCTAGAACAATACTAAGTGGTTTTTTCATAGTGATCTCCTTTAAGCATAGATTTTATCGTCTAATTGATGACAGGTTAAGGCAATGTTTAAATTGCCATTGCGGCATCTCAATTCGTCAAGGAATGACTTTTGATTAATCGCTTGTTTTAAGTTGATGTTATAGACAACTTCAAAAAGAGTGCCAAAGTCTTTAGTTTTAACTCCATTCATTGCCCAAGAATCCGTATATTGATTGAGAATGTCATCGAATAATCCTTGAAAGTTTAGATTTTCTGGTACAACAATTTTTAATTGCATAGCATTGGCTTTGGGATTTGCAAAATCTGTGTAATAAAGGATTACCATGACCGAACAGAGAATGAAGGCAAACATGGCTGCGTAGACAATATAACCCATCCCACAGGCCAAACCTATGGCTAGAGTAAATAGCACATAAGCAATATCTTTAGGCTCACCGGGGGCACTTCTAAAACGAATAAGGCTAAAGGCTCCCGCTAGACTGAAGGCTCTGGCCACGTTATTCCCAATCAATAAAATAATGATGGAAATAATAGCTGGCAACATAATCATGGTTACTGTAAATCCGGCAGAATAGCCTTGCTTTTTGTGGGTGTGGATATACACTAAGCTAGTGAATAGACCCAGGAGGAGTGCTGAACACAAGACAGCTAGGGAGTTGGTTAATGTAAGAGAATCTCCCGCTGAGGAAGATAGTAAGGTTTCGAACATAGCTTGAGGCTCCTTCCAACTATTAATAATTAGCACAAAGGCTTGGGTTAACAAGAGTACAATAATTCTCGTACTCTTTGCCGTATTTGGAGAAGTTAGTCTTGTATAGTCTGAGACCGGATAAAGTACGTGATAGCCAAATAGGTACAGCACCGGAAAGTTTGACTTCCATTAAGTACTGCCCTTTTTCTAATAAGGGAGTTCCATAGCTGGGGAGTTCGAGAAATAAGTCATCTCGTCTGGAGCAGATGTTGTAGTCAAAAGTTACTCGAAAGTCTTTATCATCTTTTCCAAAGTAAGCTAGCCGCTTATAACTAATGTAAGCTGCCGGACTTACCTGATTGCGACTTAGAAAATATTCAATTTCGCTAGCGACCTGCTTATTAAGCTTTGGAGAGGAAACCGGGCATTTACCTAGGCGAACAAAATCATAGGCATCTTTTAAAGTTAAGACAACACGTCTCTTGTTGACGATACCACCGATTTTCTTTTTGAGCTCTAAAAATACCTGGTCATTAAATGAGGTTGGAATAGTATAGCTTCTTAGGCGAAGCTTTTCCTTATAATAGGGTTTGGAAAGAGAATGCCGAATGAGATTACTGTCATGTGTATCGTAATAAATATTATAAATGTTGTACTCTTTCCCCTCTTGGCAATGAGCATCAGGAACCATGTATTCCAGCAAAAGTGGGATAAGAGTATCCAACTGTGCCTGATCCAGCATGAATTTCATTTCATAACGCTTAAACGTTGTTATAGCCATTTGAATCCCTCCTAATTACCTAGGCCCTTTCAGCAAATACCGCTGTACCTGATTTGTAGTATATAGTTACTTTCTGAATTAGACCTGATGGCTGGCTGAATATCTGCTTAAAATAATCGACAGGCTGACTATTCCTGAGGTCTGCTAAGCGTCCCTTAGCTTCTAGGGAGCGTTAAGGTTTAATGGCACACACAAATATGAATAAAAAAATGACGTGCAAGATTGTAACACTTGCACGTCATTTTTGAAAATTTATGTGGTACCATATTCGACTTAAGAATGATTGTTCCGGTAAAAGAACCGGTCTAAATAAAGATGTTAAATATGAGAAGGTGGATTTTAAAAATAACTCTAAGGATGCTTGGAGAAGTGTGAGTTACTTCTTGGATCGTAACGCTTCCTCTTTAGAAAGCCCATGCCCATCTCTAGAATCCATACTTGGCTGATCCTCGGGGCGGGAGGGAATTGGCTTAGTACTTGGATTGGCTTCTCTCTCAGGAAATTTTTTAATCACGGTAATAATCACTCCTTCTAATACGATTAGAACTATTTATCTCCAAACTTATTTTGCCCTTTTTACTAAAGAAATACTGGTTTTTTGACTAAATCTACGGAAAATACCTGGTTTCAGAGAAAAAGTTCTAAGACGAGCCGTCTAAGCGGACAGGTTGACACACAACATATAGTGTGATTAAATTGTATAAGTACTATATATTGGGGGTGGTGCTATGCACTGTCCATTCTGCGGATACGAGGACACGAAGGTTCAGGATTCACGTCAAGTTGAAGAAGGGACGGCGGTTCGGAGACGCAGGGAATGTGAACGATGTATGCGTCGGTTCACCACATTTGAAAAGTTCGAGGACTCGCCACTGGTCGTTGTGAAAAAAGAAGGTCGACGTGAAGGATTTTCCCGCTCAAAAATGATGGCCGGTATGCTCAGAGCTTGTGAAAAAAGACCGATTTCTATCGAGGAAATTGAAGAAGCTGCCTACGCCATTGAGAAGAAGTTACGCAATTGCCATGAACGGGAAGTATCAAGTTCCGAAGTAGGGGAAGCGGTTTTGGAACAGTTATTTAACTTGGATGAAGTCGCCTACATACGTTTTGCGTCTGTTTATCGACAGTTTCAGGACATCCAACGATTTATGGAAGAGTTACATGAACTCATTGAAAAAAGGGGATCTATCAGTAAGAGAGATCAGCCTAAGTAGTGATAAGGAAAGTTGGGGATTTTAAGTTGAGTTTCGAAGGACAAGCACCAAAAAAATGGCCGAAGGCTAATTTAACGCCGAATGCACGAGTTGTATTGGCAAAGCGATATTTAAAACAAGAAAATGGACAAGTAGTAGAAACAGCAGAAGATATGATTTTTCGGGTGGCTAGTGTAGTCGCTCGTATTGAAGAAGAAATGTATGGCAAAGGCAAAGAAGAGGTTCAGTCCTTAGCCAAAGAATTTTATACAATGATGGCCAACCTAGAGTTTATGCCCAACTCTCCGACCCTGATGAATGCCGGGCGAGACCTGGGTCAGCTAAGTGCCTGCTTTGTCTTACCCGTTGAAGACAGCATGGAAGAAATATTTGATGCCATTAAAAATGCTGCCATAATTCATAAATCCGGTGGTGGAACCGGCTTCAGCTTTTCTCGTTTACGTCCTAAAAACAGCATGGTTCGTTCAACCGGTGGAGTAGCCTCCGGCCCCATTTCTTTTATGAAAGTGTTTAATTCAGCAACAGAAGCAGTTAAGCAGGGTGGCACACGACGGGGAGCTAATATGGGAATTCTCCGCGTCGACCATCCTGATATTGTAGATTTCATCCAGTGTAAAGAAGACAACAAAGAAATTACCAACTTTAATATTTCTGTCGGAGTAACGGAAGAGTTTATGTCTGCCGTCCGGGAAGGGCGTCCCTATGATCTAATAGATCCTCATACAGGTAGTACAGCTGGACAACTGTCTGCTCCGGAAATCTTTAATAAAATTGTAGAACACGCTTGGAAAAACGGAGAACCGGGTGTTGTTTTCCTAGATCGCTTGAACCAAGGAAATCCTACACCTTTACTCGGAAAAATCGAAGCAACCAATCCTTGTGGCGAGCAACCCTTGCTGCCCAATGAGGCCTGCAACTTAGGCTCGATTAACCTGAAGCTGATGGTCACTGAAAAAGAAGGAAAAATGGTGATCAATTGGGAACGTTTAAGTCAGGTAACTCGACTGTCGGTTCGCTTCCTGGATAACGTGATCGATGCTAATCAGTATCCTCTGGAGATTATTGATCAGGTGGTAAAAGGGAATCGTAAAATCGGCCTGGGCGTCATGGGATTTGCCGACATGCTTATCCTGCTTCAGACCTCATATGCTACTGAAGAAGCGGTTGAATACGCTGAAAAGGTTATGAATTTCATTCAAACTGAAGCTCGTATTGAATCCCAGCGCTTGGCTGAAGAACGGGGAACCTTCCCGAACTATGAAGGCTCAATTTATGATGGGTTCATGAAGTTGAGGAACGCCACCCTGACAACGATTGCTCCTACAGGAACAATTTCCATGATTTGTGCTGCTTCAAGTGGGGTAGAGCCTTTGTTTGCCGTGGCTTATACCAAAACCGTAATGGATGGAACTGCACTGGTGGAAGTGAATCCTCTCTTTGAGGGATTCGCTAAAGAATATGGTTTCTATTCTGAAGAACTAATGCGAAAAATTGCCGACAGGGGAACTGTCCTGGGTCTGCCTGAGGTTCCCAACTGGGTACAGGAGGTCTTTACCACAGCCCAAGAGATTGCCCCTGAGTGGCATATCAGAATTCAGGCAGCCTTCCAGAAATATACGGACAATGCAGTCTCGAAAACCATTAACTTTGCTAATTCAGCGACACAAGAAGAAATAGCTGAGGCTTATCGACTGGCCGATGAACTTAACTGTAAAGGGTTAACAGTTTACCGCGATGGCAGTCGTGAAGAGCAAGTGCTTTCTACGGGTACCGGCGCAGCACAATCCTCGGAGGACAAGACCCCTGAGGTTAAAGATCTGCAGGCTTCAGAACAGCTTTCTGCACCGAAGAAACCCTTTGTCCCTGAGGTGAATACAGTGGTTCCCCGCCCCAGACCGACAACAACCATAGGGGTAACAGAAAAGATAAAAATTGGTTGCGGAAACCTCTATGTAAGTGTTAATGCCGATGAAAAAGGAATTTGTGAAGTGTTTACGAATACCGGTCGGGCAGGAGGCTGCTCTTCCCAGTCAGAGGCTACTGCTCGTTTGATCTCGATAACTCTACGGTCAGGTCTGTCTGTTGATGCAATTACCGAGCAGATTAAAGGGATTCGCTGCCCGGCCTGCATGAGACGGGAAGGGGTTAATGTCACATCCTGCCCAGATGCCATTGCTCGAGTCATTCGCAAGTATAGTGATGTGGGGATTAACTTTAGTACGGTCAAGCTTGGGAAGCCTGAGCAAGCACCTGCGCCTGAAAAGACGAATGTTGCAGCAGGACAGGGAAATGCTGCCCCAGAGAAAGCTGCTACTAAAAAAGTCCGGGCTAGCGTGGCTCCGGGAAATGCTTGCCCAGAGTGTGGAATGTCCATTAATCATGAGAGCGGTTGTGTAGTGTGTACCCATTGTGGCTATTCGAAGTGTGGGTAAGAGTGGTGTATACAGATAATAAAGTTTGTCACTAGATAATAAAGTCTGTCACCGGATAATAAAGTCTGTCACCAAAGACAACATCCAGACCAGTTCAAGTCGTAGTACTGTTTGAACCTACCGAAAGGGTAAGCGAGGGAAGTGTTCAACCAGAATAAAGTTGTTAAATTAGGTTTGCTCCAAAACGCTTCTTAGCCAATAGCTGAAAATTTCAGTTATTGGCTTTTTGTTTTTTTTGGCGTAATTGAGTTGGAGACGGATTTTCTTCGCTGCCCTCTCGCCAATGAAAACAAGCACCTCTGTTTGCCTTATAACATATTGCTATAATGATTTACAAGCTAAATAAACTATTCAGCGAACGGAAGAAGATTGTTATTTAGGTGTTAGATGAGATCTCGATACGATGGCGGTGATGGACGGGGACTCATTTATCAGTTTCTGGGAAGGCTTAATTACAATTAAAAGAGTAAAGCAATTGTGTTTCCTCGGACAGGGCACATGGAGACGGTTGTACTTCTTTCCCACAAAAATACAGAGACACATATCAACGAAAATGTGGAGTTTGGCGAGGGCGATGGGAAAATACCTGTGGGTAAGATTGCTGAAAAGGCTGAGGATTATGGAACAAGCGAAAGAGTAACCTAGAAGATGATACAAGAGTATATATAAAGTAAGTACGGTTTCAAAGTGCATACGGCTTATATCGCAGAAGTAAAAAGAGACTTAGGATTGCCGATGTATGACGCATACCAAATGCATTGAAGCATTTTAGAATAATATAAACTAATCTTTAAGGAGCTTTTTAAATAATACCTATATTAGCCATTTTAGCAACGTGACTTATTGTATGTTGACTTATTGTATTCGGTTTTTTACAATTATTATTGGAGTGATGTGCTATCATGGATATAATAAAGGTTTTTGCGAATAACGTAAAAAAATATAGAACTGAAATAGGATTGTCGCAAGAAGCTTTTGCGGAGAAAGCTGGATTGCATAGAACTTATATCAGTGCTATTGAGCGCGAGAAAAGAAGCATTGCATTAGATAATGTTCAGAAGATAGCAGATGCTTTAGAGATAGAAACATATCTTCTGTTTGTTGAAGTCAAATAGTAACTTAGCTTGAGAGGAGCAAAAAATGATCAATAAAGATATATATCTTAAAAATATTGGAGCTGCCCTTGCCCTCTTAAGTACGGAGGTCGAGATATTAAATTGTGTGAATTTTTATGACATAAATATTGTGGCAGAGGACTTCTATGCACAATTATTAAATAAAATATATGGATACAATTTACGCAACTTAAATGCCTATGAGAAAAATGCTCCGGCAATTGATTTAGGTGATGAAATGAAAAGGCTTTCATTTCAAGTGACTTCTGACAATGACAGTGAAAAAATCAAAAAAACAATTAAGAAGTTTATCGAGTATAATCAATATTCAACATACGATAGGCTAGTTATACTTGTTTTGACCAAAAAGAAAAAATATTCTACTACATTTGATACCCAAAATATATTTTCTTTTGATAAAAGTAAGGATATTATAGATTATACGGATCTAATTAAACATATCAAAGAAAAAGACACTACGGCTTTAAGAGAAATTAGCCAGTTTTTGGAAAATGAGTTAGTTAGTAAATTGCAGTACACGAAAACTAGTCAAGCCAGTGAAGTGGACACAATTATTGATTTGATTGAGTATATAACAAAAAATCGAGAAAAAAAAGACAAACGAGATACCATAGTAGATCCTGAGTATAAAATTGATAAGAGATTCAAAGAATTCGCTGAAAGATTAAAAAGTAATTATATGACACTATACACGATTTATGGTGAAGCGTTAAGTATGGTTTACACTATGATTGAAATTGATGAGGCACAAGATCTTATAACAGTCATGTACTTACAGGATATTAGCATCAAAAAATTAGATGAAGCATCTAATGACCCCGTTAAAGCATTAGAAATGTTAGTGAATTATTTTGAGGAAAAATTAAGTCAAAACGGAAAAAAATATGACAAAGCAGCGATTAAGTTTTATTTAATAAATGAACTAATAAAGTGCAATGTATTTCCGAATGAAAGGAGCGATTACAATGATGATAAATAGTAATATGGCTAAAACATCAGCAATGTACATTGGCTACCTTATTCTTGATGGAATTCGGAAACTTAATAAAGAAAAAGTATCAATTTATGATCTTTCAGAATTGTTAAAGCAGAAAGGTGTCAAGAGCAGTCGTCAATTAGTTATTGGATTAACATTTCTCCATTCTGTAGATATTGTAGAGTTTGAGGAGGCTAATGTATGGGTAAAGAAATAAATAGAATTCGCATTAGCAAACTCTATTCAGAAAACCATGTTTTTGAACCGATTGAATTCCATGACGGTGTCAATTTGATCTTAGGTGAGAAGTATGATGATAGTATAGTGGCGGGTCGAAAAACAAATGGTGTTGGCAAGTCACTATCTATTGAGTTCCTTGATTTTTGTTTCTTGAATGATTATGCCTACTCTAGACTGAAAAAGATTCCGGAGAGCATTCTTCCACTTGAGGAAAATATACTTTTAGATTTGGAAATTGGAGAAAATCGGCTAACTATAAAAAGGAATAGAAAAGAAGAAGCCCAGCCAATTTTTATTAGAGAAGGCAAAAATGTTTCTTTTGATAAGCTTAGCGATGCTAGAAATTATTTGAGTGAATTGTTGTTTGCCCATACAACTGGAATAAGTATACCTAGCTTTAGAAATCTTTTGTCAATACTGATGAGAGATGAGCGTTCTGAATTCGTTGACATATTAGAGTGTCATGAAGTCGCAAGGCGCATTCCTGCGGATCTAACTCCTCATCTCTATTTAATGGGTATTGATATCGATGCTTATGCAAAAATATTACGTACGATTAAGCAGATTGATGATTTAACTACTATAATTAAGAATAATAAAAAGGAATTGACTTCTGGAAACAAAAAACTTGCTGATGTTCAGGCAGATCTAAATGCATTAAATGACGATTTGAGTAAAATGGAAGCGGCCATAGATAGTTTTAAAAGCAATGAGGCTTTTGACTCTATGCAAAATGAGTTAATCGAATTAGAAAGTATGTTAGAACAGCTACGAAATAAGCAAAAAATTGTACGCCATGAGTATCAGAAAATTAAAAGTATGCCCAAGCCGGACGAAATTGATGATGCTGAAATTGAAGTTGTGTATAATCAATTTAAGGATGATTTGGGTGCCGCAATAGTTAAATCTCTACACGAAGTAGTAGGATTCAAAAATAAAGTGGAGAATTTTCAAAAAATGCTTATTAACCAGAAGGCTAAAGAGTTACAGATTCAACTGAAAGAGCTTTCTGAAAACATAAGAGAACTTGATGATGAATATGCGACCAAAATTAAAATTCTTGATCAAAAAGGAATTCTTAAAAACTTAAAAACGACCCTTAAGATATTTGAAGAAAAGAAGCGTTCAAGTGCGCATATTAGACATTTATTTGAGCAGTATGAGAAAAATACTAAAAAAAAGAAAGAATTGCTCCTAAGAAAGTCTCAGGAGATTCTAGATCTTGATGATTTATTTGATGAAAATAAGATAAATCAGGATAGC
Organism: Desulfosporosinus hippei DSM 8344; assembly: GCF_900100785.1. Classification (GTDB taxonomy): domain Bacteria; phylum Bacillota; class Desulfitobacteriia; order Desulfitobacteriales; family Desulfitobacteriaceae; genus Desulfosporosinus; species Desulfosporosinus hippei. Next base: position 13,524 of record NZ_FNCP01000049.1, read on the forward strand.
TTTGAAAAAACCCTTTTGAGCATACATGAAAAAATAATGGGTAATAAGCAATCCTCGCTTACAATTGAGACTATTAACAAGGCAAATAAAAAAATACCTGTAAATATTAGTTTGCGTATATACGATGATGGTAGCCATAGTGTCAACAGAACAAAGGTGTTTATTTACGATGTGGGTTTAATGTTTAATTCATTCACAAATAAATATCATCCTCAATTTTTGGTTCATGATAATATTTTTGATGTGGATCAGGACACATTAGTGCAATGCTTAAACTATTTATATGAGCAAGAAGAAAAATATAGTGATTTCCAATATATTTTGACGCTAAACAGGGACAAAATAGAAAATGAAGAAAGTGCCAAATTAATAAAATTGGATATTTCTCAACATATGGTTGCAACTTTCACTAAGGAACAAAAATTTTTACGATGCAATTATCAAGAAAAGTAATATTCTGGTCTTTTAATCCGTCAATTACAATTGTATCAAAAGTTATTCGTAAATTGTGAGTAAGCAACTTTTTTGTATATAGAAGTTAATAATGCACAGGTCCCCAAGGAGTTAGGTTATAGAGCTAGCTCCATTTTTTATACCCAAAATCGAAAGGAGAAACAAAATTGAAGTAAGCGGTTAAATATTTCGGTGCAGTAGCACCGCCAATACTCTTAGTACTTAGCCACTGTCTGAACTGAACCCCGTTAATTGGACATATCGCCCCTTAATTGAATAATACGGGTCGGATTTTTCCGGATGATGAGAGGTTCTTCCTTAATTTTGAGTACGGTCTATATAGGACTGTGTAATTATGGTATAATTAATGTAAAATAATACCGTAGGGGTACACTCAAATT
>NZ_FNCP01000048.1 GCF_900100785.1 Desulfosporosinus hippei DSM 8344
TCGATATTCATTTTTCAAAGTCCGCTAGTTAGCAGGGCTTATTTTGTTATGTCCTTTTATTAAAGCGTTCATATTTATGGGTTCTTTCAAACTATCTATCCTCCCTAATAAGCTTTTATGTATAGTCTTGATGCCATCTAGTATAACTCACAGTCCTATATCAGACAATAACCATTGCTTTAACTGGGTCATCGTCAATCACCCGTCAATCACCCTATTCAATGCCTTGGATGCAATTCTAACTACTTAGTTTTGTTCTTAAGCATCAATTCCTGATATTCGTCCAAGACCTTATCTAATGCCTGACTTACCGCAATTACTTCAGGGTCAGTGTAAGATCTCCCCTCTTTAACCTCGATCAAATCTAATCGCAATTTTTCGATTTGCTTTATAAGGTCATTAATCGTATGAGACACATTTTTCCTCCGTTTTGTTGATAATTGACCACCAATTTAACATTATATACTAAAAATTAACCGGTATTAAGAGCAAAATGGTCTTTTAACAAAACTTAACAATTCAGTCCTAACCGGATTTCATAAATTAACTCTATCAATTATCAGCAAAACTTTGCTCATTTTCGAAGAGAGGGCAGCGGCATGGGGGTCTACTCTGTGAACCAAAACTCACCCCCATTTCTAATAAATGGGGGTTGTTTCTAGTTCTATATAAATTCTCTAAACTTTTTCGCAGCTTGTAAGATATCCTCTTGAGCTAAAATTGCCGAGACAACTGAAACTCCATCAATCCCGGTTCCAATAACTTGCTTTAAGTTACTTAAATTAATTCCACCGATAGCCACAATAGGTATTGAAACCGACTTCTTAATCTGACTTAATTGCTCAAGACTGACTTCCGGGGCATCGGCTTTAGTAGCTGTGCTAAAAATTGCCCCTACTCCTAAATAGTCTGCACCCTGTTGTTGGGCAAGAAGAGCTTCTTCAAGCGTACTCGCCGAGACCCCAATGATTTTGTCCTTCCCAAACAATTCTCTCGCTTTAATCATTGGCAAATCATCTTGACCGATATGCAGTCCTTCGGCATCAACTGCTAAAGCAATGTCCAAACGGTCATTGATAATCAGAGGAATCTCATAGTGTGAGGTTATTTCCTTTACTCGCAGAGCTAACTCTAGAAATTCTTTGCTGGAAACAGATTTTTCTCTTAACTGAACCAAAGTAACTCCGCCTTGTATAGCTTTCTCCACACAGGCAGCCAGATCTCTGGATCCAAGTATTTTTCGGTCTGTTACTAAATAAAGACTGTAGTCAATCTTGGCTTTTTTACTCATACCTAATCTTACCTTCTCTAGCCAATAATTCAGGATTTAAGTTGTAAATACTGTCAAATAGCCTTGTTCTGAAGGTTCCTATCCCTTCACCATGACGTAAGGAAGCTTGAGCAATCTCCCCTGCTAAACCCATACTTGTTATTCCTGCCACAGCAGCACTAAAATAATCTTTGGTCACCCCGCAATAAGTACCCACCAAAGAAGTGGTCATACATCCTGTGCCTGTGACATCTGCTAAAATTTGATGACCATTGTCCAGCAGGCAAACTTGCTTTCCGTCAGAAACAATATCCGTTTTGCCGGTTATAGCAATAATAGAACCTAATTCAGAAGCCAGTGTTTTAGCGACAACTGAGCCGTCTTGTTCATCGGCCAGGGAATCCACTCCCTTAATTGCCACTTCTAAACCAGCTAAGACTTTAATTTCAGACATATTCCCTCGAATTACCTCGGGTTTAAGGGTTTGAATTAACCTGGCGGCAGTATTTGTTCTAAGTTTTGTTGCCCCAACTCCCACAGGATCGAGAATAACAGGAACCCCTAACTCTTTAGCTTTTAATCCTGCACTAAGCATGCTTTCAATTGTCCGGGAATTCAATGTGCCGATATTAATGACTAAAGCAGAGGCGAAGCCAACCATTTCTTCTACCTCTTCGATATCATCCGCCATCACCGGGGAACCTCCGATGGCCAACACAATATTGGCACAATCGTTAACGGTTACATAGTTCGTAATATGGTGGATTAAGGGACTTTTTTCTTTGACAAGACTTAGATTTGTGCTCAATTTCTCACGAATTTGCATTTTGAAGTCAACCTCCAGGTAATAATATGAACTAGACTAATTATGATCATAACCGGTACCGTAGCTCCTAAGAAGAAATCCAACTTAATAAACTGGTAATAAAGCATAGTACCCAGGGCACATAGAGCTAAGGTACCCCAATTAACTAATAGGTCTGATTGAATCCGCTTATTTTTAAGTAGGAAGTAATCCGTCAACAAGATTGAAAATAAGGGGGCGAATACTGAGCCTATTGCATAAAGGAAATGTTCATATTGTTCGATATTAATAACTATTGCCAGTACTGTACCAATGGCAGTCATGACTAGGGCAAGGGTTTTCTCATTTAGCTTAGGAAAGATATTAAGGCAGGAAACCCCTGCGGAATAGGCATCCAGGAAGGTTGTGGTTACTGTTGCCAGGACGATAATTCCCAGGGCTACTATGCCCAGATTAGCAGCCAGCAACATAGCAGCCGGATCAGAGTCATTGGCTACAATAGCAGCACCCAGACCAATAATGTACATCCAGCTGCTCCCAATAAAGTAGCCGAGCCAGCTCCCCACTGCACCATCCCGCTTAGTTCTTGCAAATCGAGTATAGTCAGCAATTAGGGGCAACCAAGATAAAGGCATGATTACAGCTAGCTCCATAGCTGAGCCAAAGGACATTTCTCCAACGCCCTGATTGGTGAACAGCTCATGATTGCGAAAAATGATGACACTTAGGACTAAGGTTAAAATAAATAGTAAGATTACTGCAAAGTGGTTGGCCTTCTTCCAGCCGCTATCTTTACCCAGCCAGAGCCAAAGCATTATTAAGCCGCCGATAATCAGGCTCCAAACTGTCAGATGATCAAATCCCCAAAGTGTATTGGTGATCTGATTTACTGACCTGGCCCCTACAACGATCATGACTGACGTCCAACCCAGTAACTGTAATACGTTCAGAATAGAGAAGATATAGGAACCATACTCTCCAAAGGAGATACGGGTAGATGCTAAGGCAGGTATTCTCTCTTCGGTTCCGATGATACCTCCCAACACCAAAATAGTTGTTCCTACAAGGTGCCCAAGCAGAATTGCAATAAGTCCCATTTTAAACCCCAAAGGGGCCAGCATACCTCCGGTTATAATTTCTGCGACGGATATGGAAGCACCGAACCAGAGAGTGGTAAAGTTTAGCATACTTAAATTATTTTTGACTGTTGAACTCACTCAATTAATCCCGCCTTTTTGTATAGTGTATAAAAGTGATGGGTAGGCCCTACACCCTTACCAATGGACAGTGAATTTTGGATTGCTATGGTTATATACTCCTTGGCTAGAGAGATTGCCTCATTTAAGCTATAGCCTAAAGAAAGGTTTGCCGTAATTGCCGACGAAAGTGTGCATCCGGTACCATGAGTGTTCTTCGTTGCAACTCTAGCTGTGGAAAAGTAACTGAATTCTCCACCGTCATATAGTACATCAATAGGATCTTCTTCTAGGTGTCCCCCTTTGAGCAAGACATTTTTGGCCCCCATCTGATGTATCTCCTTAGCGGCTTCTTCCATTTGCATAAGATTTTGAATGGACTTATTGGTCATAACCTCTGCCTCAGGAATATTCGGTGTAACCACCAACGCCAATGGCAATAGCTCCTTAATTAGGGTTGCTTCCGCCTCTGGATTTAACAAATGATAGCCACTTTTTGAGACCATAACTGGGTCTAAGACAATAACCTGAGGGGAATAATTTCTCAACTCTTCTGCAATTACCTCGATTGTCTCGACTTGCGAAACCATACCAATTTTCACTCCGTCGACCTCAATATCGTCAAAAATTGCCTCGATTTGTTTCGCGATTACCTCTCTCGAAATATCTTGTACAGCAAAGACCCCTTGGGTATTCTGAGCAGTGACCGCGGTTATTACGCTCATGCCAAAAACCCCATGGGCAGAGAATGTCTTAAGATCCGCCTGAATCCCCGCTCCTCCACTGCTGTCTGAGCCAGCTATAGTCAGTACTTTTTTCATACCGCACCTCCTGTTAATTATTCTCCACGATTAAAAAGAGCACAAATCTCCAGAATAAGATTTGTGCTCTTTCATTATCATAAAAGAGTAAACTGCTTACCTACGCTGGCATTATCCAGATCAGGTTAAAAGGGTCTTAGACTTTTGGGTCTAAATCTCAGCCAGCCAATTCCAGCACCCCTGCCCATAGTATTATTTGTTATAAAACTAACACGGAAAAGATTTAAAGTCAATGGACATAACCTATTTCTTAGTTAATATAGCGTACTTGGCACATTGATGCCCCAGACCTGATCATTCTATTAAAAATAGGCACTAAGATTGGATCAAACTGAATTCCTTGATTCTTAGTTAATTCATTTAAGGCTTGTTCTTGACTCATACCTTTCCGATAGGGACGATTGCTTGTCATAGCATCATAAGCATCAGCTATCGCTAAAATGCGACACTCCAGCGGAATTTCCTCTTCTTTGAGTCCTAGAGGATACCCCTTACCATTCCACCACTCATGATGCCTCAAAATGAAGTCGGATATTGGCAATAAATCTGGAGCTGATTGGGCAATCCGATGGCCGATTTCACTATGTCGCTGCATCTCTTTGAACTCATCTTCTGTCAGCCGTCCTGCTTTAAAGAGAATGCGATCCGGTATACCTACTTTACCGATATCATGGAATTGGGCCAAGAGTCGTAAGTCTGAGAGAGTCCGATCCGACAAGGTAATAGCTTCACCGAGCATTATCACCAAATCTTGTAACCGGTCCGCGTGCCCTTCGGTAATAAAATCTCTAGCCTCAAGGGCTTTCATCATGGCTTGGACTATTGCGCTGCGAGTACTTTTACTGCGGTGAAGTTTTTCCCGATACATGCCGTCATCAGCTTCTTTAAACACCTCGTCAAGGTTGACATTAGATGTTCCACTTACTGCAAAACCCATCGAGAGGCTGAGGGGAAACTCCTTGTTTTCCAGGTTATACTTTTCAACGCCCTTACGAATTCTGTAGCAGGCTTTTTCTACGACGGTTAAGTCACTCTTGGGCAGAATGACAGCAAACTCATCCCCGCCAATCCTAAAGATTAAATCTTCTTCTCGAAAACACTTTTTAATGATGGTTCCGGTTAACCAAAGTAATTTATCCCCTGTGCTGTGACCAAGTGTGTCATTAACGAGTTTTAAGCCATCCACATCACAGACAATTATTCCGACAGGAGAATTGCCGTCGTTTCCTTGTATGGAACGCATTTTCTCTTCAAAATACGTTCGATTATAGAGGTCAGTTATAACATCATGAAAACTAATATGCTCTAACTTTTCTTGAAATTGCTTTCGCTCCGTAATATCTTCCCCAATACTGGCAATTCCCGATACATTACCATCTGCATCAAACAAAAGGGTATGATTCCAGTGAACAAAACGGTTATTTCCCGCTTTAGTCCGGATCGGGTAGATATTATGTACAACAATGTCCTTACTGGCCAGTACCCCTTTTAACCATCCCTTTGCTTTTTGCCTAAACTCATGGGGAATGAAAACATTAAAGAAATCATGCCCAACAACCTCGTCTTTCTCGTACCCGGTTAATCCCAGTATAAAGTCATTGCAGAAAATAATTTTCCCGTTCATATCAATAATCCCGGTAATGAGTTTAACATTCTCCAGCATTGAGCGTAGACGACGTTCCGATTCTCGAAGCATTATTTCTTTAGACTGTAGTTTTTCGTAATTATACCTTAGTTCTTCTTCAACTGCTTCAAGCTCTTCATAACTACTCTCCAGATCCTTCTGAACTGTCATCTTGTTATAGATTTCTTCCTTTAGGCTTATTTCTGAATTTGCCAGCTTGCGAAAGTTATCTTGCAGTTCCACCGCCATCCGGCGAAAATTAGTAGCAAGGGATTCTACTTCGATGACTGGGCTATCTACCAAATAATTATTCTCTAGCCCATAAATATTATCGTTAAGTTCCGAAGTAAAACGAGCTAACTTAGTAAGAGGACGAACAAGCCAACGTCTCATTAAAAAAGCTAAAACCAGACCTAAACATACTGTTACCACTACAAAATAGACAGGTAAATAATATAACTGATTCAAGACATAGCTAGCCGGAACCGTAACTCCTAAGGACCAGTTGACTCCAAGTATAGGAGCATAAGCCAGGTATTTGTCACCGTCTTCAAAGGTATTCCTGGTAATTCCACTTTCTCCTTTAATCATTTTATCGATGGTATCTTTATAATCTAAAGAAGACCGATTATACATTCGTCCATTGTAAGTCATAATGAACTCTTCATTAGGATGGGTTATCATCAATCCATCTTTTTGGACAATAAATGCCTTACTTACCTCTCCATCTTTTGCTGCAATAAGCTCAGTTAATTCAGATAAGTTAATACAACCACCAATCAAACCAACAACCTTACTTCCATTCTTAATAGGAGCAGCGACAACAATAATGTGTCTGCCACTTCCCTTAGAATATAAGGGATCGGATATGATTGAATTCCCTGTATCCCTTACTTCATTAAAATAGTCACGATCTATTATGCTTCCTTGGAGTCCAGTATTTTGCAAGTATTTGCCTTCGCTATCGGCGTAGAAGAGTTCTTCATAACCTTGATTGCGTTGGATTTCTTCATTTAAATAGGATAAGATCAAGTCCTTGTCTCCACTCTTCATAAGGGGGATATTAGCCATGATCTCCAGTTTAGATTCATGGGCCTTTAACCACAGACTTACTTTAGAACTTAAAGAATGAGTAAGGGATGTAGTATGGACTTCCAAATTATTCATTAAGACAGCTCTTGTCTTATGAATGGCTAAAAAGGATAATCCGCCCAAGCCGAAGGTCAAAGCCATGATCATCAAAACTGTTACAGGTATCTTAAATTTCTTCATTCTTCCTCCCATGAAGATCCTCATCTTCACCTTAAAAGCCAATATTGTCCTTAAATTATATAGAATTCTCTTTAGATTCTAAAAACCCTCTAAAACGTAAGTGACTTGGCGATAATATTTTACGATAATTATCTTCAATTCTGATTTCGACAAATGTAAGCATTTTTCTGCTAGAAAAAAGTATTTTTCGTTCTTAAATAGAAAAATAGTATTAAATATTAAAAGAAACATTTGTTTGTCTTGCGAATGTGATAAAGTAATAAAAACGAACTCAACATCAGGAGGCATTTCAAATGACAGAACCTATTTTTTGGATCGAACTTATTCTCATAGCTATGGTCGGCATTGCCATTATCTTACTCATTATACTTTTAACTCGTTCACGCAATCCTTACGCAAAATTAGAGAATAAATTTAACCTTATGGAAAAAAACCTTGAGCGCAACGAACGTCTCGTGAATGGCGAAATCGCTAAAAACCGTGAAGAAACCAGCCTTAACGCCAAGCAAATTCGGGAGGAATTAAATCAGTCTGTTCGGTCTTTTAATGATTCAGTACTAGCCCGAATGTCGGAAATAGCCAACCTTCAAGGTAATCAATTAGATATTTTTTCTAACCAGATGAATTCCCTTACAAAAACAAATGATCTAAAACTAGAACAAATGCGCAAAACCATGGAAGAACGTCTGCTGCTGATTCAGCAGGATAACAGTCAAAAATTAGACCTAATGCGGGCAACTGTCGACGAAAAACTAAGCGCTACTCTTGAGCAGCGCTTAGGTGAATCTTTTAAATTAGTAAGTGACAGATTAGAGGCTGTTCACAAAGGGCTTGGAGAAATGCAAACCTTAGCTTCAGGGGTCGGAGACTTAAAAAAAGTCCTGACTAATGTTAAAACCCGAGGAATCTGGGGCGAAATACAGCTGGGAAACCTGTTAGAACAAATTCTAACGCCGGAACAATATGCCTGTAATGTTGCAACTAAGGCAGGAAGTAATGATCGCGTAGAATTTGCCATTAAACTTCCTGCCAGAGACGGGCAGAATAATATCATTTGGCTTCCAATCGATGCCAAATTTCCAATTGAAGATTATGAACGGTTAATTGAAGCACAGGATCAAGCCAATCTCCCACGCATAGAAGAATTGGGAAAGGCTCTTGAAAATCGAATTAAGCTGGAGGGGAGAACTATTAGAGATAAATATATAGATCCTCCCTGTACCACAGATTTCGGAGTCTTATTCTTGCCGGTAGAGGGACTGTATGCCGAAGTAATTCGCCGACCCGGGCTATGCGAACTTCTTCAGCGGGAGTACAAAGTTATCATAACCGGACCAACTACCCTGGCAGCTCTCCTCAACAGCCTTCAAATGGGCTTTAAAACCTTGGCAATTGAGAAACGCTCCAGTGAAGTATGGAATTTACTCAGTGCTGTTAAAACTGAGTTCGGTAAGTTCGTCGATATCTTAGAAAAAACTCAGAAAAAGCTTCAAGAAGCAAGCAACACTATTGATACTGCAACCAGAAAGAGTCGCACCATTGTTCGTAAGCTTAAGGATGTGCAGACGCTTCCTGCCGGTGAAGCGGAGGTAATGCTGGAGCAGGAGTCTGAGCAAGACTAATGTAAGAAGGTTTCCTGTCAGGGGAAGATTCAGTCGGGCTCTGAGGCGGAGCGCTTCTTAGCTGAGTTAACCCGTGCGAAGACGATGCTGCAAGAAGGTTTAACCCGTGCGAAGACAGTGTCTTCGTCGTTCTGCACGCGTCTGCGAGTTCCGCCGCTGGCTCGCTTGACGGTTTGCGAGCGCGTCCGAACCTCTGGGTATTTCTGCATGTGAACCTGCGGCGCGCTACGGGGACGCAAACCGTCGGCCTTCGCCTTAGCGCGGCTTCACTGACGCATCCGCTTAGCAGAAAAGCGCTCCTCCAGCCAGCTTGCTAGGAGTGTAAGCAGAACTTTAGGATTCTTAGGTAAGGCTTCGAGGAATCTTTAGCGTGCTTGGCGGTTTTTGCAAACTGCAGGTGCTGTAGTAGGGGCATGTCAGCCTACTCTGAAAAGCACCAAAAAACACGCTTTAGAATAGTAGACCCGAAAGACAGGGCGGCTTCGATCCACAGGAGTGAACTCATTGCATGGAGAGGCGGTTAAGCCCACATAGTTGACCTGGGGAAGCGTAGCCACTGGTTCACCTCAGGTATTACCCAGAGGTTTGGCGAAGCTCCCGGGTCAACGAGTGGGCCAGCCTCGGAATGCTGAGTTACGGATGTGGGCGAAGCTGCCCTGCCCCCAGCGACCCTATTTTCATCCTCTGCTAGTGCTACGTAGCGGCATGGAGTGCGACCCTACTATTCCAAAGCCTCCGATAGAACCCATTCTGCTCGAGAAGCTCACCATGCTTACCTCGCTCAACCACCTGACCCTTGTCCAGTACCAATATTTCATCCATCTTCTCTAAACCCGTTAATTGATGGGTAATTACTAAAGTAGTACGCCCTTCCATAAGTTTATAGACTTCCTCCCAAACGTCACGTTCTGTTATTGGATCAAGGCCCTCCATAGCTTCATCCAGGATCAGAATCGGAGCATTCTTTAGTAGTACTCTGGCAATTGCCAATCTTTGCCTCTGCCCACCTGAAAGCTTAAATCCACCTTCCCCCACAAAGCTGTCATATCCCTTAGGCAATGATTGAATAAAATCATGGAGCTTTGCTTTTTGGGCGGCTGATTTCACATCTTCATCACTGGCCTCAGGGTTTGCCAGAAGAAGATTCTCGTGAATTGTGGCATTAAAAATATGGGTTCTTTGCGTCACAACACCTACGTAGTTTCTGGCCTCTTGTTGAGAATAGTCACGAAGGGAGTGCCCCCCCAGCTCAATACTCCCCTGATCAAACTCCCAAAATCGGAGCAGTAAATTCACAACGCTTGTCTTGCCTGCACCACTTGCCCCGACAATGGCTACCTTGCCCCTTTGAGGGATTTTAAAGGACAACCGATGTAAAGCCCAAGGCTCCCTCTCCCCATATTTAAAGCTAACCTCCTTAAAGACCAGGCTCATATCTTTAGGTATAGAAACCATTGATTGATGATCTTTAACCGTAGGCTGGGCTTGGATTAGCTCTAGCAAACGCTCTGCCGCAGCCTGATTTTGTTCTAAATGATGCGGAACCTGGGCTAAAGGAACTATTGCTTCAAAACTGCTTAATGTCCCTAGGGCCAACATTCCCAGATTAACTCCACTTAACTTTCCTTGCTCAACAAGCATTATCCCTAAGATAAGGATAAACCACATACTTAGATTTCCAATCATCCAGGTTAAAGCTGAGGAAAAGGCCGTTTGCCAGGCATTCCGACGTTGTTGATCAGTTAATCTTTCGTTGGTATGTCGAACACTTATTAATTGCGACTGAGCTTGGCCGTAAGCGACTAGTTCAGTCATTCCTAAAAGGCTGTCAGCAACCTGGGTGTTGAGTTTTGTCTTTAAAGCAACAATACTCAGCCCTACCCCTCGACTCAAACTTTTGACGATCCAGGGAATAAGTAGTCCTGCCATTAAAAAACCAGCTGCTAAAATTGCTGTAAATCTTAGATCATAGCGAGCCAGGAAAAACCCGTATCCGCTAAGAACCAGTAAAGCTACGATGGGCGGAGACATAACTCTCAGAAAGAGATTTTGTTGAATTTCCACATCTGCAACAATTCGTCTAAGCAGGTCTGCACTCCGAAAATTCAATAGGCGAGCCGGGGCAAGGGGTTCTATTGCTTGATAAAACTTAACCCGTATTTGGCTTAAAACCCGAAAGGTCACATCGTGAGCAACATAACGCTCTAAGTAACGAAAGACAGCACGGGATATGCCAAAGAAACGAACGCCAACAATGGTCACCATCAAGTCAAGGACCGGAGGATGAAGAGCCGCACGGGCCAGAAGATACGAAGAAGTTGCCATTAATCCAATGTGACTTGTAACAGTCAGCGAACTTAAGATCAAGGCAAGAATGATTCTCCTCCGGTAAGGTAACATCATGTGAATTAACCAAGTTGCACTCTTCATCCTATCTCACCTCGGTATTCCTTCAAGAAACTATGATAAAGGCCCTGTTCTCTCACCAATTCCATATGAGTTCCTGCTTCAACAATCTGGCCCTGATCCATTACCAGAATTCGGTCTGCTTGGAAAACAGTATCCAGGCGATGAGCGATGATTAAGGCAGTCCTGCCTTGCAACAAACGTGCTAAGGCTTCTTGTACATATTTTTCACTTTCTAAATCTAAGCTGGAAGTCGCTTCATCTAAGATCAAGAGTTGAGCATTTTTTAAGAAAGCCCTGGCCAGGGCAATTCGTTGAGCCTGTCCGCCGCTTAAGCGGGTCCCCCCTTCCCCCAGATAAGTTTCGTATCCCTCAGGAAGTTTCATAATAAATTCGTGAGCCGATGCCTCTTGGGCTGCCCTGACAAGATCTTCGAAGCCGGCAGAAGGTCTTCCTAAACGAATATTTTCTGCTACACTTCCGGCAAATAGATATGTGTTTTGAGGAACGTAGGCAATCTCATTCAGCAATTTTTCTTTTGAAATCCTGTTCAATGAAACTCCATTGATCTGAATATTTCCCGATGTTGGATTAATGAAACCCAATAGAAGCTGGGCAACCGAAGTTTTACCCCCTCCGCTGGGACCGACGATAGCAATTTGTTCTCCTGAATTTATGGATAGATTGATTCCTTTTAGAACCGGGGCCCCTCCGGCTTGATAGGTAAGGCTAACATCTTGAAAAGTAATCTGGAAATTACCGGGCAATGCCGGGGTATCTGTCTTGAATTCTGTCTGATTAACATTTTCTTCATTATGCAAAGGAGCATCCAAAATCTCAAATATTCGGGCAGCGGCATTTACCCCAGACAAACCTGCATGAAAGTTTAACCCTAAGGTTCTTAAAGGGGTATAGAATTCAGGTGCCAGCAGTAAAAGAAACAAACCGGAAGAATATGAAAGGGTTCCATTAACCAGTCTTAACCCGATGGTCACGGCTACCAAAGCAGTGCTAATTGTTGCCAGAAACTCTAGCATAAGTGCGGATAGAAAAGCAATTCTTAACACGCTCAGGGTTGATCTTCGAAAAGACTCGCTAACTCTTTCTATAACCCTGGTTTGATTTTTGGCTTGCCCAAATACTTTTAGAGTCGTCAAGCCCTGGAGAATGTCTAAAAAATGGGCACTCATCCAACTTAAATCTTTCCACTGCTGCAGTGATTTTTTCTCAGCAAGTTTCCCGATTAACATCATGAAAATCGGTATAAGCGGACCGGTCACGAGAAGAATCACTCCGGACTTCCAATCCCGGGGAAACACAAAGCAAAGGATTACAAAGGGTATACCCGCGGCCAATAGTAGTTGGGGCAGATATTTTGAAAAATAATCCTCCAGTGCTTCAATTCCGTCGATAACCGTAGAGATTAGTTCCCCGGATCGTTCCCCTCTCGTATATAGGGGGCCCAAGGACATAATATGCTTCAGCAATCGTTCACGTAAATTTAGCTTTATATAGGAAGCCACTTCAAAGGCAGATACTTCACTGCCCCACTGAAATATTGCCCGGGTTATGATAATTGCCAGGATCATCAAGAGGAAATTCCAAGTCTCCTTTAGGTTAGCCCCTTCTAAGAACACTCTGGAGACTACGCCGGAGAAAAACCAGGCCTGGGCAACAGCTAATAAGGCGATCCCTATACTAAGACTTATAGTTAGTAAAAGAAATCTCCAAACAGACCTCCCCTCTCTGATTAACCGCTTATCAAACATTATTATCATCTCCTTCGGGCAAGACAGGGGAACCGGTTCTTCTGTCTTAATTGGGGGGCATCCAAAGTTAGGGGGATCCTCTGAAGGGTTCACTTGATTGTCCCTACATTATGGTCATTAGGTGCAAGCCTAAATTAATTAAGGGCAAGAAATATCTTGCCCTTTGATTATATATCAAATTCTTAATAGTGTAGATTCTTTTCGGTGACTCTGTTACGGAATACCCAATAGGTCCACCCTTGATATATAAGCACAATAGGCACCATAATCATTGCTACAATCGTCATTATCTTGAGGGTATATGGGCTGGAGGATGCATTGTAGATAGTGAGACTCCAGTTTGCATTCAAGCTGGAAATCATTACCCGAGGGAAAAGGCCCCAGAACACGGATACAGTAAACAGGAGAATTGTCACGCCGTTAGTAACGAAAGCCCAGCCATTTTTTCGAGACTTTAAGAAGAGAGCAGCCAGGATAAGAGTCACTCCTGAACCTATTAAGGTTATACCTGCGCCAAGACTTGCAAAAAGATCCGTCTGATAATAGGTTAAACCTGCTAACAGTAAAACAACGGGAACAGCCACTAAAGCAATTCTTCGAGCTATTTTTAATGACCGTTGAGCCATGTCCCCTGTTGTCTTGAGGCTGAGGAATAAAGCACCGTGAAACATAAAGACTAACAATGTGGTTAACCCACCGATGATAGTGTAAGGAGAAAGAAGATCAAAGAAGGTTCCAACATATTGCATTTCTGCATTTATTGGCACGCCTTTAAGCAGATTTGTCACTGCTACTCCCCAAAGGATTGCTGACAATAAACTTCCCGTGAAAATCACCCAATCCCAGGTGTTTCGCCAGAGTGGACTTGGATCACTACTGCGGAACTCAAAGGCTACTCCTCGAATGATCAAGGAAAATAAAACCAGAAACAATGCCAGAAAAAAACCGCTAAACAAGGTAGCATACCAATTAGGAAAGGCCGCAAACATGGCTCCACCAGCCGTAATTAGCCAGACTTCGTTGCCATCCCAGTGGGGTCCGATTGTATTAATAACTACTCGACGTTCTTGATCATTTTTACCTAAGAAGGGAAGTAAAATTCCCACTCCAAAATCAAACCCCTCGAGAAAAAAGAACCCAACGAACAATACGGTTATGAGTATGAACCAGAGGATGTTTAAGTCCATAATGACGCCCCCTTAACTCCAGTTTTCTGGCTTTCTTCTACAGGCGCTTCCGGCCCCTTCTTAACATATTTAACCATCAGATAAATATCGGCAACTGCTAAAATTGTATATATTAACAAAAAGCCAATCGATGCAATCAACATCGAAACTAAAGACACTGAAGTGGATACCCCCTGATCTACTCTTTGTAATCCGTAAACAATCCAAGGTTGACGTCCAACTTCTGCTAAGAACCAGCCCGCTGTATTTGCTATATAGGGGATTGGGATGGTCCATAACATTAGTTTCAAAAACCAGGGATTTTGTTCATAAGCCTTCGTCCTATTGAAGTATAATCCTAGCATTGCCATCAGGACTAACCAAATTCCTGCTGTCAACATGATACGGAAACTCCAAAAAAGAGAAGCTACCGGCGGAACATAGTTACCTGGCCCATATTCATTAACAGCAGCTTCCTGCAGCTCATGAATCCCTTTGACCTCACCTGTAAAGCTGTTATAAGAAAGAAAACTTAACAAGGCAGGAATTTTAACCTCAAAATTGTTTTTCTGTCCTTGCTCATCGATGGAGGCATAGAGGGATAAACCTGCTGGATTTTCTGTCTCCCAATGTGCCTCAGCTGCGGCCATCTTCATGGGTTGAGTTTTCACAAGGTGCATTCCTTGTAAGTGTCCAATTCCTGAAACCCCTAAAGTACTTATTAGTCCAAAAACAACGGCAATCTGAAATGAGCGCTGAAAGACATCCAAATAGTTCTTTTTCAGTAAATGATAAGCACTAACCCCCATCACAAAAAAACCGGCGGTTACAAATCCGCTAAGAACAGTATGAGGGAATTGATAGAGCACATGAGGATTCGTGATTAATGCCAGAAAATCAGTCATTTCTGCACGGCCATTGCGTAAAACATAGCCAACTGGCTCTTGCATAAATGAATTTGCAACTAAAATAAAGAACGCAGAGAGGTTCGAAGCAATTGCTACAATCCAAATAGCCATCAAATGAACCCTCTTAGATAATTTATCCCACCCAAAAACCCATAATCCTAAAAATGTAGACTCTAAGAAAAACGCTACTAAGGCCTCAACTGCTAAAGGAGCACCAAAAATATCTCCTACAAAACGAGAATACTCCGACCAATTCATACCAAACTGGAATTCTTGAGTTAATCCGGTTACAACACCCATAGCAAAATTGATTAGAAATAGTTTACCCCAAAACTTAGTCATTTTCTTGTAGGTTTCATTCCCGGTTTTTACATACCATGTCTCCATCATAGCAACGAGGACACCTAGTCCTAAAGTCAAAGGAACAAACAAGAAATGATAAGAAGTCGTTAGGGCAAATTGTAATCTAGATAAGATAAGTTCAGTCATCGTCACACCTCCAATTAGTTAATTAATGTCAGCCTCACATTTATTATTCCCTAGTAACTGCTTTAAAGATGGCCCTTCCCTCTTTCCTCCTTTGTTTATTCATTTTCACTTAACCTATTTACGTTATATATATGTCTCCACTCAATTTTATATTATTTATTATTATACTAATTATCAATTAGGTAGTCAATTAAATATGTAGAAAATTGAGTGTTATAGTTTTTGTTTATTCGCCAATAATCGATATTATTCCTCTATTTTCGATATTTTGTTAGATTTTTTCTTGGTTAGGCCTAGGTTGCTTACTGTTGAGAGAACCTTTCTGAAATGTAAGTCATATTTCCTAATTAGATAACATTCTTATAGCGGTCTATTCATTTTCTTTAGTTGTTTATCGTTGGATATATAAGTTCTAAATTGATCCATACATGGTAAATGAACCTTAATATTAATGAAATTACCAGGTTTGAACTCGGTAATTTGGATAATATAATACAGCCATCTAAAATGGAAAATAATTAAATTGAACTAGAAGAAAAGGAGGAATTTACTATGTCAGGAGAAAGAAGTACAAATACACCAGCAGCTCAAGGGGCTTCTCAGCAATTAGATCAATTCAAATATGAGGTAGCCAGCGAGATGGGTCTTCAATTAGGCGGTGATCGAACAAGCCGTGAAAATGGCTCTGTCGGCGGTCAAATGACTAAGCGTATGATTCAATTTGCAGAGGAACATCTTAAAAACGGCAGCAAGATATAATTACTTAGAAGTTCATAAGAACGCACAAAAAGAGGGATGTCAATGGCATCCCTCTTTTTGTGACTTTCTCCCGCTTTGGAAACGCTCTTAATCGCAAAATTCGGCCCAGTTAGCAGGATAGGTACAATAGAAAACTTTACAAAACGTTGGCGAGGAAAAGACGACCTGACTTCCCTTAGGAATGTACAACACATCTCCAGCCTTAGCACGGAAAACTTGCCCTTCAACTTCCAGGACAAACTCCCCTTCGATGACGTAATCAACTTCATCATAGTTTAAGAACCATGGCAGCCGAGAATGATCAAAGGTCATAAACCCTGAGGCCAGATTGCCCACCCGAGAATCAATCACGTCTACCAGCCCTACTTTTTGTCCGGGAGGCGCTTCCGGAAATGGCTGAATTACAACCGTTTCTCCTTTGACATGGGTCGCTTTCGGGTTTGCACAGGCGGGTTTAAGAACCTCTCCCAGAATCTTCTGGACGGCTTTTTTTAGGTCGGCATCCTTGGTGTTTGTTGCTTCTGTGCCAGAGGATACACTGACCTCTTTAACTCCGGACTCAGAATTAATCAGTTGTACTCCTGCTTGCCCTACAACATTGTGGCCGATAATTTCTTCTTTGCCTTTGCTAATGGTAATTCCCAGTTCTTTAGCGAGATCCTTGGCGGATGGGGTCAGGACACTGTCTTCTTCTAAAACGATATTTTTACCTAATTTGGCCATATCCCGCAGAATGGCAGCCGAGATAAATCGTCCCATAGTACACCTCCTTATCATGGTTCGATATTAGATATTCGTGGTTCGAGTTAAGATTTCAATACTAGAATTTAGGGGGTAAACTTTAGTGCTTTGCACCTCGTTTCCCTACTTGGGTTTTTGCAAAGTTTTTTTGTTGCTTCTCGCTTAGTACTTCGTACTAACTATGATCAATCGGTTCACTTAGCCAGCATCGAGCTTGTGATCCTGTCTTCTTGCCTCGTGCTGCCAGCTTCGAACTCCTTACAGCAGACTTTCAATTAATTGCTTCGCGGGTCTGGGGATAACGACTTGACGGATGAGAAGCCCCTTTTCACTGGCCAGGTTGCTTCCTTCTTCCACGGCGGCTTTGACGGAAGCAACTTCTCCGGTGAGGAGGGTGTAGCTTTTACCCCCAATTCCAAAAGCCAAGTGTAAGAGCAGCGGCTCCACATCGCCGGCTTTGACTGCCGCATCCGCTGCTTCGATGAGGGAGGCAACGGTAAAGGTTTCTATGATACCTAAGGCCTTAATATCCTTTAGAGCGTTCGCTCTTCCAATGGAGGGCAGGATTGA
>NZ_FNCP01000047.1 GCF_900100785.1 Desulfosporosinus hippei DSM 8344
TGATAAATTTTATATGCCCACCTGTATGTATAAGAAAAACACAACCATCTTAATCTGGATGGTTGTGTTTTTCAGGCCTTAACTTAATGACATTGCCCCCAGATAGGACAGTGAAATAAAAAACACTGTTCAGTCTGGGGGTAATTATGTCACAAAAAGGAAAAATACCAGCAGAAGAGAAGATGCGAATAGTCGAATTGTATCTCTCAGGAAAAGTAGGATATTCATCAGCGTGTCGAGAAGCAGGCGTAGATAAAGCTACTTTTAAGAAGTGGCTTAGCCGGTACAAAACGGAAGGACCATCAGGGTTTCTGCCGAAGGAGCACAACAGAATATATTCAAAGGAGACCAAGCTTTCAGCTGTTCTGGATTATCTGGCAGGGCAAGGGTCTATGTATGAGATATGTGAGAAATACGGTGTGAAGGATAAAAGGCAGCTTGGGAATTGGTTGAAGGTGTATAATCGTCATGAGGAACTCCGTGAACAGACAGGAGGAAGTCGCATGACGAGAGGCCGAGATACGACTGCAGAAGAGCGAATACAGATTGTAAAAGAATGCATATCCAATGGAAACGATTATGGGACGACAGCGCTTAAATATAAAGTTTCATACCAGCAGGTCTATACGTGGACAAGAAAATACCGTGAGATGGGAGAATCGGGGTTGGAAGATCGGCGAGGACACCGCTCTGGAACACTGCCGAGCCGAACACCTGAGGAAGAACTGAGAGACCGGATAGCTCAACTTGAACGGGAAAAATATGATCTAGAAATGGAGAATGCACTATTAAAAAAAGTGAAGGAATTGGAGAGGAGGCGACGCTGAGCTTCGTAAGGCATCAGTCGGCCTATGAAGCCGTGAGAATATTATCTGAGGATCGTTCATTTTCTGTATGGAAGCTCTGTGCCTTTTTACACATTACCCGGTCAGCATATTATCGATGGCTGACGCATCCGAAGAGCAACCGCGAGCTAGAGAACGAACGAATTGCAGACGTTGTTGAGAAGATCCACAAAGAGCATCCTGATATGGGATATCGCAGAATACGGGATGAGCTGGACAGGAGACACAACATTCATGTGAATGATAAACGTGTTCTTCAGATCGATCGTGCCCTTAATATTCAATCAACCATTAAATACAAAAGGCACGGATGCACCAGGAATGCGTCATCGCCGGAATACATAGCCAAGAACTATCTGAAACGTGAGTTCCACGCAGACGCACCAAACTCGAAATGGTTGACCGACGTGACGGAGTTTAAATACTACGTTGGGCCGGAAGTCCACAAAATATATTTGAGCGCTATCCTAGACCTGTATGATCGGCGCATTGTCGCCTATGCCATTGGTGATCGCAACGATAACAGACTCGTTTTCGATACATTTGATGCTGCCATGGCCGCCCATCCTGAAGCCCATCCGCTGTTTCATTCGGATCGTGGGTATCAGTATACAAGCCGCATTTTTCACTCGAAACTGCAGGCCGCAGGAATGAAGCAAAGCATGTCCAGAGTGGCTCGCTGTATTGATAACGGACCGATGGAAGGCTTTTGGGGTATCCTGAAGCGCGAGAGGTATTACGGGTACAAATTCACCAACCGGGAACATCTTGTTCAAGCCATTTCTGATTACATCTTCTATTATAATTATCGGCGTTTACAGCGCCGCTTGTATATTATGACGCCGATGGAGTTCCATAAGCAGTACGTAAAGGCCGCATAAAGAATTGCTACCCGCTTTTTAGACGGGTAGCAATTCAGCAAACTTCTTTCTATTTTTTCATTGTCCTCTTGACGGGGTGCACACCATTTTTGCAGGTGCTTTTAAGTTGCCTCGCAGTGCGCGGTATTATAAAAAATAGTGCCTCTATTGTTATCGATATTACGATAGAGGCATTAGTATCGTAAGCGGTGGAACACATACCGTGTGGGATAAAAAACCAAGAAGTGTACCTTACACATGAATAGTAGTTGTACCTGCCCCTTCTCCCCTCGACTGTGTTAAGTCTAAGTTCACCATGAAGAGTTAGTTAAATCTTACCGCTTAATCCTGAACGCCTTTTGCGCATTAGACAAACCCAGGCTCTAGGCGGGCTTGGGTGGTTAGAATCAAAACGGCCTGAAACCAGGGAAAGGATCTCGAAGTAGGGCTCCACAGTGTTAACAATATCTCTGGCAGTACGCTGCGGAGGACCTGGAATATCACGTTTTTCATCAGCGTTGCCAACTAGACTAAGCCACAGACCATCATCTTCTAAAAGAGAAGCTACTTTTTCAGCAAAAATCATCCGCTCCTCATCCGAATTAAATGAATGAAAACAGCCCCTGTCAAAAGCAAAGTCAAATGGAGCCCCATCGATCTTGTTGGAAAGGATGTCATTCACAATAAAGGTACATTTGACATTATCAATTGAAGCCTTCTCTACGGCCTTCTGTATTGCAATCTCTGAAGTATCAACCCCTATTACATCAAAGTTGTTTTTGGAAAGCCATATGGAGTTATTACCAGTACCGCAACCGATTTCCAGTGTTTTACAAGGATTTATGTCCATCGTGGTTACTGTCTGAATAAGGTTAAAATCAGGTCTGCCAAGATCCCAAGGAGTTTCTCCTGCTTTATATCTTTTCTTGTAACCTTCCTCTATCATGGTCATATTTTTGCCTCCTCATATAAAACCTGTGCAATTTATTATTTGTATTCTATTTTGTACACCATAAAATATGTATTTAACCTAAGAATTAGCCACCTTTTGCAGGTCTTTGCTTTTTGGGCTTTCTCTGATTATATCTAGAATTATTGGAGGCATCCACCTTAAAATAAAGTTATCTTTTAGAGTAACTGCTTAGATATTGCTAGGGTTCGATCAATCAAGGGACAAGGAGACAGGATCCTTGTCCCGCCCTTAATTTACCAAAAGGAAATCTAAATCCACAAACGAATTAACTGTAAGACTTCTGAACGCTAAAATTATTAGGAGGAGACGAAGTACAGTGAAAAAAGACCAAAAAATCTTTGCAATCATAATCAGCTTACTAATTTTATCCTCCATAGTTAACATCCAACCCGCCTATGGTATTACCCACAATTTTATCTCAGTTTCGGGAGGCCGACAATCATTCTTGGCTCTTAACTCTGACGGTAGTGTCTGGAGTTGGGGCCTCAATCAATTTGGACAACTTGGAGATGGTACTACCCATATAAGGCCCTATATGATAAAAGTCAAAGAACTTTCAGACGTTAAGGCCATAGCCGCTAGTGTTATGGGTTCATTGGCTGTTAAAGATGATGGAACAGTTTATGCTTGGGGGGCAAACTCTCTTGACCAAGATGATGGGGCGCAAGGCAATAGTTCTACCCCTATCCAAGTCCAAGGTTTAACGAATGTTAAGGCCGTTTCAGGCGGTTCCCATTCAGTAGCATTAAAAAACGATGGAACTGTATGGGCTTGGGGAAATAATGACCACGGGCAACTTGGAGACGGTTCTAATCTCTCTTCCCGCATACCGGTGCAAGTATCTAATCTATCGGATATTAGCGCCGTATCAGCCGCAGAATTTCACACCCTCGCATTAGCCAATGATGGAACCGTTTGGAGTTGGGGACACAATTCTTCGGGCCAACTGGGCAATGGTAGTAGTTACCCAGACGCACTTGATTCCTATCTTCCCGAAAAAATCGAGGGTCTCTCAAATATTGTCGCAGTATCTGCGGGACTTAGTAATTCTACTGCCCTGAAAGCGGATGGCACTGTATGGGCCTGGGGAGAAAACACTTATGGTCAATTAGGCGACGGTACCACGAATAGACAAGCGATTCCTGTTCAAGTCTCAGACTTAACTAACGTCAAAGCCATTAGCTCCGGAGGTCGTCATACGATGGCTTTGCTTGAAGACGGAACTGTATGGGTTTGGGGTATCGATAGAACCAAACCCTCAAATCACACTCCTCTTGGTTATGATATTTTGTTGAAACCGACACAAGTGCCCGGCCTCACTAAGGTTCAAGGAATTGCCGCCGGACCAAGTAATTATGCTGCCCTAACGACTACTGGTACCATTCTAACCTGGGGGGATAATATCCAAGGGATTTCGGGAAATGGAACGAACTCTAAGCTCACAATCACCCCAAGTCTTGTAGTGGACACCCTTCTTCCAGCCAGTACCCGACTTGCAGGTTACGACCGATTTGACACCTCTATTGCTATTTCTCAAAAAATGTTCCCTGCTGATTCGAGTACCAATACCGTGCTTCTTGCTACCGGCTATAATTTTCCTGATGCTTTAGCCGGAGCAAGCCTTGGTGTATTAGAAAATGCACCTCTATTGCTGATTAATCCTTATGGTGATAATCAAAAAACCATTGACGAGATAAAACGAGTGCTAATCCCAGAGGGCAAGATCTGTATACTTGGCGGAACGGCTGTTGTATCTTCCGCTCTTGAAGCTGAGCTAAATGATATTCCATATTATCACTATACTGTTCAGCGTCTTGCCGGTGTAACTAGTTATGGAACTGCAACAGAGATTGCCAAACAAATTAAGCCTTCTGGTGGTGGTGAGGTCATCATCGCAACCGGCGAGAACTTCCCAGATTCTCTATCAATCTCCCCTTATGCTTCTGCACTCGGTATCCCGATGATTCTAGTTCAAAAAAGCAACATCCCCGCTGAGCCTCTGGCCTATCTCAAAGATCTTGAACCAACAGATATTACGATTGTTGGGGGAGTGGGTGCAGTTAGTGCTTCGGTTGAGAAACAGCTCAAAGATCTTTTCCCAGATGCCAACTTCCGACGTTTTGGAGGCTTTGATCAGTATGAAACCTCTGCTATAATCGCCGATGCTCTTTTTGGCGATTATAGTCCAAATCTTTTTTTGGCAACAGGTACAAATTTTCCAGATGCTCTAGCTGGTTCTATTTTTGCCGGATCTACCTTATCACCTATCGTTTTAGTTAAACCAACCGAGATCCCTGAAAAATTAAGCTCGATCTACCTCAGCAACCTATCGATCAAGAAAATCATCGCTTTAGGTGGTACAAGTGTTGTTTCTGAAAATATATTTAAAACGTTAACATCCCCACCCCCTTTCTAAAATAGGGTAGCTTAAGTCCATCTGTAAACTATCTATAAGCAACGTGCCTCGCAGCCCAATCTCACAGTAAAAATTTCCGGACTTAAGAAAATGTGTAAATTACTTATTATTTACGGTCCTGTTCCTTCACCATCAATCCTCCAACCACTTTTATCCGATTCCTTTTTCAGTATAACAAATCTGGTTTGCTTCCCGCTATTTGAAGTAATCTCTTTATCAAATTTGAAATCTATTGTTGCCACATACTCCACAGCTCCCTTTGGATTACCTAAGCCTCTTACTTCTCGCAAACTAATAAATTTTGCTGATTTTACATTTTGTTCGCCATCGATATAGGCATTATTATAATCAGCGTTTATTAGCAGATTATTATCCATATTTGCAGCCAAATAATTACATAGATTCTGTCGAGTCAAACAGGCAAACTGCATTTTTTGATCATGGCTATTCATCGCTTTATAATACTGTTTAATGATGTCCTCAGGTTTCATTTTAGCTAATTCTATTTCTAGTTCATTATTATAATTGATATAGTCACTAATCCAATGATCCCATTCTTTATTGGTGATATCTGTTAATCTCTTTCTATCAAGTGAGCAGGCAAAGCAGTCATGTCTCCCCGCATCAATATATGCTCCAACGATTTTGTTATTGTATTTCAAAACGATTCCTCGTGAATTCATTCTTGGATTCATATAATCAGGTAAGGGCTCCCTAAGCCTGTAAATATCGACCTCTACTTCCTTCCCTAGGTATTCACTATAGTCCAGGCCGATATTTTTGGAAAGTTCGTTATTGTAAGCCCAGTATATCTTGACAGGATACTCTCCCGCATCATGTTTCAGGTTAGACGGGAGTGTCACATTCATTGAGTTGACTCGATAGTCAATCGTCCAATTATACTTTTTAAATAATTCTTCAACCTGATTGTCTATGTTAGGATCTAACTGTCTATATTCTGTAAAGTCCTTTATATACCTAAAAAAACTAAAACCAGGGTCATACTGGTGATCATCAATTTCCAAATACCCCACAGCAAAGGCTGGGTCGTCAAAGGCAAATTTGATTTCCTTTCTGCTCCCATTTCCTGCTACAAGTATTAAACTATTGTTCTTTGTTGCCATACCACTCATCTTATCAATTCTTGATTCATCCTTTATTAATTGGCTATTACCAATCATCGTTAAAATATCAGACAGTATTTTGTTATCTTCGATTTTTGCTTTATATGTACCAAACATACCCTCCGAGTCAAAATTGACATCTATCTCAACTGTATTCTTATATAGTTCTTCAAAATTGGGTATAGCAGAATTATTTATCTCGTTGACTTTGTTCCGTGCAGTCTGATTTACAATTGATATTTCCTCCGATATTTTCTCATTCTTTATTTCTGTTTCTTGAGAGCAACCTGTTAGAGTAAAAAACATACTAAGGATAAGCCACCACACTACAAAAACTTTTTTAAGCATTACACACCTCTTTTCGCCTATTATCTTGGAAATCACAGCCAAACTGTTGTATATGAACATCGCTCATACCAGTGTAAACTGCTGATTTGCTGCTGCTTCACTTTCCTTAGAGTTTCGCTGAACTTCCTACTTTTCCTTCCAGCAATCACCAGCATTTCAAAAACTATTATTAAAAGGCGTCAATCAGTCAAATGTTAACGGAAGGACTCCTAGAATTACCTTTAACTTTTCGAGTAAACAGAGGGTAATCTTGTGAGGAAGGAAATATTTTAAGAGAGGAGGTTTACCTGTGACTTGTCAAGTAAACTGAGGAGGGAATCTTGTCAAAAAAGGCAAGTTGAATGGGACGATTTAACAAACGGTATGAATGGTATTAATGCAATGATAGAAAAAGGAGACCTTTATACTGATCAATCATCCTCTAAGCCGGTCGTTAAAAAAGGAAATAGAATGTCAGTAATGGTGGCAACGGTAGAATATATCTACCATTGGTATGGTTTTGATGCTATTGAAAATGCAGAAATGGCAGCATTACAAGGGATAGTATTTCAGCAAGCAGTATATGATGTTGGTCTTCTTGCAATTCCACTTGGAATGGCCTGGACACCATCACTTCTAGCAACAGGCGTTTCAGTTTGGATTTTTGGTACTTGGGCAAATACGTGTGCTATAGGGGCTCTTGGGAATGGTGTTATTGTATTCTGTTTTGGTGATCCATCATCTCCTGGACAAACGCACTCCAAACTCTATTGCCCTTTGAGATATTGTTCCTTCTACGACCCGCCACAAGTTTAATAGCGCAAAAAAAGAACGGCGGCCGCGTGGCCGCCACTTCTCCCCTAACTGAGTGATAATATCTCCTCTGCCTTATGCTGCCGCACGTGTCAATCACTAATATTTAACGATAGGGCCCTATATTATTAGTCAATCCTGCTAAATAGCCGGAAGCACCGCCTGGCTGCTTTTAAATTCAGATTCGAATCCTGGGGAAGACTTGCCCAGTAACTCAGATCAATGTGTTTGCCAAAAGGAAGGTTATCAAATTCCCCATTTCTCATGGTTTCTTGAATTTTGCTTCAACCAGTTCTTCAAACATACTGTTCAACTCCTTCAAATCTATTAATTACCATATAAATGGGATCACACGATAAGGTGTCTTTAAGCTACTCCCTATACCCCGCTAATTTTTTACACAGCACGTCTTCTTCATTTCTTATCCGTAAGATTAATAACGGTATAATCAGTAAAGAAGGGGAGTCACTAATATCCTCATCCAGGATTACTTTATCATCACTCAGTATTGAATCGATTTGTGTTATCCGTTCCTCAAGACAACTCCTTTGTTTTTCTACTCGCACGCTGTATATTCAGTGTACCTTACCTAAAAATCACCTTCAAAGGCCCGACCACATATTCTATCCATATAGTTATGAATAAAGGATGGAAAACCGAGATGAATAGTGTGGTCAACGAACGTGCGCCCCTCGTGATTGCAGCTGAGATTAACATGCTTATAGATCACACCCATAAAACCGTGCTTATCAGTGGCTGAAAGAATCGGTCAGTTACTCCCAAAGCACCGCCACCAGACTCATGCAAATCTATAAGGAGTACGGCCCCAAACTCCTCGACTTTTCCGAAGGAAACAACAGTTCAAATTATGCAACGCTGCACAATTTGACATATTCCCAAGTCCTTATCCTCTTAGGTGTCCCGGAAGAAGAGCGGGAAATTTATTGACTTATGATCAAATTACTAGTATAGTAAACAAGTCCGTTAAATAAATAGTGGATTTTGCAAAAACCTTCTTTTGTTGCCTAAAGCACTGGGAAGCAATGAAACTTCCTTATTAGTTGCGGGTAATTAAATATTCGGAGGTTTTTATTATGTTTGAAGAAAAAGTGTTAACCTGTAAAGATTGTGGTGCTGAGTTTGTATTCTCGGCTTCGGAGCAAGAATTTTACGCAGAAAAAGGCTTTACCAACGAGCCTGGCCGTTGTCCTTCCTGCCGTGCAGCAAGAAAGCAACAAACTCGCGGTAACAGCGGCGGCTACCAACGCCAAGAACGCCAAATGTACCCAGCGGTCTGCGCTTCATGTGGCGTAGATACAATGGTACCTTTCCAGCCTAGTGGCGACAAACCGGTATATTGCCGCGATTGCTTCACACCACGCAGCCGTTACTAAGATTTAAGAGAGACCTTCTTGGGTAATTCCTGAGAAGGTCTTTTTATTCACAGGCTAATTACGCAAAAGAATATGATCTACGTCCATAACCGTAAAGGTACATTTGACATTATCAATTGAAGCCTTCTCTACGGCCTTCTGTATTGCAATCTCTGAAGTATCAACACCTATTACATCAAAGTTGTTTTTGGAAAGCCAAATGGAGTTATTACCAGTACCGCAACCGATTTCCAGTGTTTTACAAGGATTTATGTCCATCGCGGTTACTGTCTGAATAAGGTTAATATCAGGTCTGCCAAGATCCCAAGGAGTTTCTCCTGCTTTATATCTTTTCTTGTAACCTTCCTCTATTATGGTCATACTTTTACCTCCTCATATAAAACCTGTGCAATTTATTATTTGTATTCTATTTTGTACACCATAAAATATGTATTTAACCTAAGAATTAGCCACCTTTTGCAGGTCTTTGCTTTTTGGGCTTTCTTTGATTATATCTAGAATTATTGGAGTCATCTACCTTAAAATAAAGTTATGTCTAGTCAACATCTTTTTAAATTGCCTTATAGGGACAATGCATGGAGTGCTTGGTTGAAGCATAAAAAAACTGACGTGTTGCAAGCACGTCAGTCCAGCAGATTGTCAAGCTAGGTCCCTCTTTCTATTCAGTAATCAGACTTTCTACATCGTAAAGCCTTGGTGCCTTTATGCCGTACTTTCTGGCTTCTGAAATAACTTCCTTTACGGCATAACCAACTTTAGTGTGGTTATGCGCTACAAGAGCATAGGTCATGCTTTTAGGTGAAAAAATAACGTTACTCATAAGAAATCCAATAGCTCTCGATGGTAGGTTGCTCATCACTTTTGTCATAACATCAAGTTTTGAGCCTTTTGCTTTCAAAACTTGGATAAGTTCTTTCATATTACGACCTATTCCAACGAGAGCTTCAGGTGAAGAAATTACGTTTTCAAAACTGCCACTTTTTAAGACTTCGACTTCCATTGCAGCGTTTAAGGCGAAGTGATTCCAGAGCCAACTTTGCAGGTCCTTTTGAACCATTATCTTGAAGCCTGTCCCAACAAAAAGCTTGCGAACCTCTAAATCTCTTTGGGTAGGCTCGGATTCAAATGTTCCAAACTGCACTGTCTTGTAAAGCCCACCGTAAAGAGTGTTTCCTTCAAATCCACCGCCGGCACCGGGGAAGCCCCAAACAATTTGACTGAGGGGAATCGGCTGAACAGCTGATTGAGGGTCTTGCCAAAAGTTATTGAAAAACAGAACTGTTGCATTTCCAACTCGTGGCGCAAGGTACTCTACCACACTTGATACTTGCTCGGGGTTGACACTCATAAAAATCAGGTCATAGTCGTGATTTTCCTTTATTTCTTCATGTGTTACAATAGGCCAGTTTTCTTTGACTAACCGGTCTTTTCTGCTTCGCCTTACATCCCATAGTTCTAAGTTTACATGTGAACCATATTGTGCCTTCCGACCTTCACGAACATAAAACTCAACAGTATGGCCTGCCTTTTCAAACGCCCAAGCGTACAGGGTCCCTATAACACCGCGACCAAAAAATAGTATTTTCATAAAGCATCCTCCCGAATGATCACGTGTTGATTTTTCAACAAGTGTTTGATATTCTTAGCATACTGATACGTGGAGAGAATTTCAATAGTTACATTCGTTCCAACTGTTGAGAACTGAACACATTGCGCTAATTTGTTGAATATCTGGAGGAACACTTTGTGGATAGAAGAATTCAAAAAACAAGGCAGTTGATTATGAATACCTTCCTCGACCTTTTGGCTGAAAAGGGATTTGAGAAAATAACCATTAGTGACATTGCCGAACGCGCAAACATAAACCGAGGGACTGTTTATCTACATTACGTGGATAAATTCGACTTGCTTGACAAGTGCATTGAAACATATGTTGAGTTGCTACTAAATCACTGTGCCAATAGTACTGATACCAATCTAAGCGCAAGCGCATTTCAAAGCGTATTTGAATATTTGGAGAAAAATTTTACAATATACAAGTTGCTGCTTAGCAATGAGGGCGTTGGATTTTTCCGCAGCCGCTTATATGACATCATTGCGCAAACAGTAACCGAGGTTATCGGTATAAAGCCAGAAAACAACGCCTTTTCAAATGGTATAACCACTCATTTTTTGACTTCAGGGTTTATTGGCGTATTGGAATGGTGGATTAATAATTCTATGCCCTGCAATGTTCAGGAAATTACTGAGCAACTTATGTTTTTGCTAGAACCATACACCAAGCGCTTTGTATCACTCTAGCCAAATTTGCCGTTAGGGTTCTCAGCTAACTACTTCTTTAATTGAATCCGACCTTTCACCAAAGCATGTTTCCCTGCAAAAAGAATTGATTTCATTTTTTTCTCTTCAGTGTTGCCCTGTGTGACCCGGTTGCATATTTTACAGTCCGTGGGTATAATATTATAAAAGGACTGACGTGTTGCAATCACGCCAGCCCGGCAGCTTGTCTAACCGTACGGTTAGCCCGAATTGGAGTTATAAGAAATAACCGCCATCCTAGCCTGGGGCGGTTATTTCTTCTTCATGATCATAACAACGAGTGTAGCAAATGCAATCATTAAATACATCGCCTCAACCATTGAGATCATCCTGCCACCCCCTTTCTAAAAGGGTGTGGCTAACCGTCCCACGACAACCTGTTGCAAGTATTATAGCATAATCTTCCAGACAAAATGATGAAACTTATCCCTGACTATTCACAGGGTTCAGACCGCCTCAATAACACGAGGCGGTCTATTTGTTCAACACCCAGGCAATTTCTCCTTCAAAGGCCCGACCACATATTCTATCCATATATGGATAAAGGATGGAAAACCGAGATGAATAATGTGGTCAACGAACGTACGCCCCTTGTGATTGCTGCTGAGATTAACATGCTTAAAGAACACACCCATAAAACCGTGCTTATCAACTCCGTTGAGATCGGCCGGCGTCTGACAGAAGCCAAGGCAATGCTTAAGCATGGGGAATGGGGCCAGTGGCTGAAAGAATCAGTCAGTTACTCCCAAAGCACCGCCACCAGACTCATGCAAATGTATAAGGAGTACGGCCCCAAACTCCTCGACGTTTCCGAAGGAAACAACAGCTCAAATTATGCAGCGCTGCACAATTTGACTTACACCCAAGCCCTTATCCTCTTAGGTGTCCCGGAAGAAGAGCGGGAGAAATTCGTTGAAGACAATGCAATTGATAATATGTCCACCCGGGAGCTGCAGCAGACAGTCAACGAAAAGAACCAGGCGATTGAGGACAGAGATCAGGCCCAAGCAGAAAAAGCTCAGGCCATTGAGGAGAAAGAAAGCCTTAAAAAAGAGCTGGACGGCAAAGACAGGGAAATTGCCCGCTAAGCCATAACCAATTCTTTGGCTTTTACGGCGGCACTACCAGCATCGGGGGCAAAACCATCAGCTCCGGTTGTTGCTGCAAATTCTGAGGTAATAGGCGCGCCACCGACGATGACCTTGAATCCTGTCAATCCGCTTGCTTTGATGGTTTGAACGGAGTCTTTCATGGCCACCATGGTTGTTGTAAGCAGTCCTGACAGGGCTACTAAGGTGACGTTATCATTTGCTTTGATACCCTCAATAAATTTAGCGGCCGATACATCTACACCTAGGTCAACCACTTTAAATCCTGCACTTTCGATCATCATGGCAACCAGATTTTTGCCGATGTCATGGAGATCGCCTTCAACGGTACCAATAATGCAGGTACCTAAAGTAGAGGCACTCCCGCCAACGAGTAACGGTTTTAATACTTCGACCCCCTTAGACATGGCTTTCGCAGCCATTAACATTTCAGGCACGTAAACTTCCCCTGCTGAGAATTTATCACCCACGGTGCCCATGGAAGCAATCATTGCCTGAAGAATGTCTTGCACTCCGTTTCCATCATTTAATGCTTCCTGTACCAATCCTGGTACGAGTTTCGCTTTTCCTGCCTCTAACATTGCTTTTACTTCTTCAATCTTTGACATTTCTTAAGTCCTCCCTATTTGTCAATTTTGGTACGAGAATATTTCAAATTCAATTTTTTTCCATCCCAGCGTTCATCGCTAGTACGATGAATGCCTGATTCACGAGCCTTCTAGCAGGAAGATTAAATGAAATATTGCTTAAGCCCCCTGTCACGTGGATGTCTGGATATTGAGCTATCTAAATGGGCTAAATTGGGCAGTGGCACCAGGATAGTCCACAACACTCTGGAGATCTAGGCTGGCCTGATTTATTTGTTTGCAGAACTCTGGTAAAAACTCATTCCATATTTGAAATGTTCTTCTATAAAAGGTTCGGCAAAGGAAGCAAAAGCTACACCCATAGGAAAAGCTACGTAGCTTCCTCCCGGAGCTAATAAATCAACAGCTCTTCTGTATTCTGCTTTTATCCCTTCAGGGGTTGAATCCGATCTTTCAAAAGCGTCTTGATTATTAAATCCGCCTACAAACGTTAATTTTTTACCATATTCTATTTTTAATTTCCCCGCATTTATATTGCATACCTGAATAGGATCAAGGGCATCCACACCGATTTCAACAAGATCCGGAATGATGGGTTCAATAAATCCGCAGCTGTGATGTTCATAGATCATCCCGGCTTCATGGCATGCTTTGACTATTCTTGCTAGTTCCGGCTTAATTAATTTCCTCCAGGTATCAGGGGACATGAACATTCTGTCATTTGTGCCATAATCATCATGAAACATAATAACGTCCAAATCGTAATATTTGCCTATTTTCTTAAGATACTCTATTTTCCAGTCTGCCATGGCTTTGAAATATTCGCGGCACTCCTCCGGCTCGGCAGCTATCGCCATAAGGGCGTTTTGAAATCCCATACAAGCATGCAGTCTTTCAAAGGGGCCGTTTAAGATCATAGCCAATCGCAGGAGATCTTTTTTATCTTCATCATAAATTGAAGAACCATCTTCATTGGGGGTAATACCTTTCCCTGTCAGTAAACCAAAAAAATCACTATGTGCATCAATATCTGCCTGTTTCACCCAGTCAATTGCCTCAAGATCAGGAAATTGAAGTTTATCACGCCACTCGGTAATATCCTCGAATAAATGAACACCCGGTGTCGGCATTGGAGCATTTATTGGAGCTGGCTCAAATGTCCAATCGCAGCCCCAATAATCTTTTCCTCGTGTAATACCTGTGTAACGTTCCAAATCAGGACAACACTGGATCATTGAGAAATCCGTCAGAAAACAAGGAACATAATCCGGAGTTTCATGTCTATACGCCTTTAAAGCATTTTCTCGTTTGGTCATCATTACAAATACCTCCTGAAACCATTTTTTTTATTTTCATAATGTTATAAAAATGGTAACATGTTGATATTCGCTGAACTATATTCAATAGTATCGAATTAGTAAGCAGGTAGAGACTTCAATTTGTAACAAAGTAACAAATTGATAAAACAAGAGGATATGTATATGAAATTAAGCATGTGGATTTTGTCTGACTGGCTGAAAGATTATAAGCCAAAAACAAGAATCATCCATGGAGATCCTGTTCTTAAAAATGTCAGATTGTTTTCCTGCGCTAAAGCTACCCAAAAATCAAATGTTTATATTGGCCGTGCCAAGGATATACTGGGCAGCGAGGAAAATAAGGTAATCTGTGTTAACGGACAAGATATGATTTTTCTTGAAACAGAAGACCTGGGGCAAGTGTTAACTGAGATATTAAACGCATTTGACTATTATAATGACTGGTTTGAACAACTGCAGGAACGGATTACGAGTGGTTGTTCACTTCAGTATCTTATAGATTGCGCCAGAAATTTCTTTGACGAAATAATTTCAATGGCTGATCCCGGTTATTCAAACATTACCTTAAGTATACCTGCGGACATGGACATGTCCGGTGATTTTTATGAAGATATGCTGCGTAATAAAGCAATGCAGCAGCTTGACATAATTATGGAGATAAATCGGGACAGCAGGATACGTGAAGTAAACAGAAGGGACGCCTATATCATCGACAGTAAACTGCTGCCCTGCAGACTTATCTGCGCAAATCTTGTCTGTAATAGCCAACATTTAGGTTGGATATCTATGCTGGAACGAAATCATCCTAACACCCAAGGGCGGATGGATATTTTTTCGGCTTATGCCAGGACTCTCGAATCCTGGCTTAGCTGCAACAAAACTCAGAACGAATTTAAATCCTACCAGCAATTCTTTCTCGATTTACTTAACGGACGCCCCGGAACAGAATCAACCATAAATCAGCATTTTCAGGCTATTGGATGGGATCCTTCCGATGATAAAATGATTGTAAGTATCAATTGCATTATCAAGAAAGATATCATGCTCACCATTACAAGACGAATAGAAAATTGGTTTCCTGCCTGTTTAGGTGTTTTTTATGAAGATCGGATTGTGGTCATTTGCAATCTTGCATTAATGAATAAATCTGATTTTATGCGAAAATTTAAAGAGATAGCTGAATCCTGCGATTGTTTCTGCGGGATCAGTTACCTCTTTAATGATACTACGCAAGCACCACTCTATTTTGAGCAAACAATCGTTGCAGAAAAATACGGAAGTCAGGAATCTGGCAGTCTGAACGAATGTTCCGATCATGTCATTGCCTATGGACTTGACATAATTAAACAAAATGTCCAAACTGATATTAAACACCCTGCAATTAAAAAACTTCAAAAATACGATAAAGATACGAACTCTGATCTTACCGGAACACTAAAAACTTTCCTTGAGAATGAACGAAATTACACAAAAACAGCAAATATCCTCTCCATCCATAAGAATTCATTGAAATACAGACTTTCAAGGATTGATGACTTAACCGATATTGACTTAGATTCTTATAATATAAGGTTACATCTGCTGCTTTCGTTTTATCTCAATTACGAATCAACCCAATAGTACTAACTCCGTATAAACGAAAACTGCGACTTCATTCTTCTGGGGCAATCCAGAATTTTGCGGTTCGATCATGAAGTAGTCTTGATCATGTCCCAACTGTCGATATGCTCGGCAGTTGGGCTTTTTCGAGCAAAACTTCCGATTGCGCCCTTTGAGAACCGTCCCCTGCACCCTCGGTTCTCACTGCCTTCATCTTATGGAGGGAAACATCGGAATTGAATATCTTCAAAATAGATTACAAACTGTGACAAGCAGCCTTGCCATTCTCTGATTGGCATTGTCCATATCTTAGATGCTTCTACAGTGGCCAAATAGATGATTTTTCTTAGAGCATCATCGGTTGGATAAGCAGTTTTTGTTTTGGTTACTTTTCTTAACTGACGATGATGTACCTCATCTAAAAATCACCTTCAAAGGCCCGACCACATATTCTATCCATATATGGATAAAGGATGGAAAACCGAGATGAATAATGTGGTCAATGAACGTACGCCCCTCGTAATTGCAGCTGAGATTAACATGCTTAAAGAACACACCCATAAAACCGTGCTTATCAACTCAGTTGAGATCGGCCGGCGTCTGACAGAAGCCAAGGCAATGCTTAAGCATGGGGAATGGGGCCAGTGGCTGAAAGAATCAGTCAGTTACTCCCAAAGCACCGCCACCAGACTCATGCAAACGTATAAGGAGTACGGCCCCAAACTCCTCGACGTTTCCGAAGGAAACAACAACTCAAATTGTGCAGCGCTGCACAATTTGACTTACACCCAAGCCCTTATCCTCTTAGGTGTCCCGGAAGAAGAGCGGGAGAAATTTGTTGAAGACAATGCCATTGAAAATATGTCCACCCGGGAGCTGCAGCAAACAGTCAACGAAAAGAACCAGGCGATTGAGGACAGAGATCAGGCCCGAGCGGAAAAAGCTCAGGCCATTGAGGAGAAAGAAAGCCTTAAAAAGAAACTGGACGGCAAAGACATGGAAATTGCCCGCTTAAGCAACCAGACCCAAGATCTGGCGAAACAGGCGGAGGACTTTAAACTAAAGTATCAAAAGGAGCTTGATAAAGTCGCTGAAACTCAGCCGGAACTGAAGGAAGTTACAGAAGCGGTTCCCTCAGCCGAGAAAATCAGCGAGCTGGAAGAACAGCTCAAAACGGCACAGGCCAAAAACTCTAGCATACCCTACGACGCCCAATTTTCCATTCACCGCGAAAACATCCGCAAGACCTTTGAAGAGCTGCTAAGAAGTCTTACCGCCTTAGCCAAAATAGACCCGAAACAAAAAGAAATAAACCGGGCAACTGCCCAGGAAATGCTACAAAACATGGTTAATATGCTAAAAGAATGGCCTCCCGCTATCAAGACAAATTTACGGATTAATAATTAAGATCTTGCAATGTTCATGGTAAGACCTTCAGAAATCATCAGAAATAAACCCTATGTGACCTGGTTGCATATTTTACAATCTATGGATATAATATTAAATAAGGACTGACATGTTGCTAGCATGCCAGCCCGGCAGATTGTCTAACCGAAGGGTTAGCCAGAATCAGAGGTTATAAGAAATAACCGCAGTCCTTGGAAGGGGCGGTTATTTCTTTTTCATGATCATAACAACGAGTGTAGCAAATGCAATCATTAGATACATCGCCTCAACCATTGAGATCATCCTACCACCCCCTTTCTAAAAGGGTGTGGCCAACCGTCCCTCGACAATCTGTTGCAAGTACTATAACATAATCTTCCAGACAAAAAGATAAAACTTATCCCTGACTATTCCAGGGCTCAGGCCGCCTCATAAAAAAAATGAGGCGGCCTGATTTGTTCCTTTATCAACTACTTACTTACATTTTTCTTCCTGCGTAGCGAGACCAAACATAGCATTAAATTGCTATCATTGCGGCTACACCTTCGAGCTGTGTCTTAATTTCAGTCCATTCAGCACCTAGATCGAGTGTTTTAACACTTATCTGATTCCCCCCCATCAGGTAGTCGTTACGGCCGATAATCTTTTTTATGCCTTTCTTGACGAAAATGATGTCACCAATTTTGATTTCATTAGCAAACTGCCAGGTTGCGTGTCCAGTGTTCTTATAGGAGTATTCTTTGCCGTAAATGACTTTCATTTTTTCTTTCATGGATTCCTTAGTAGGGTATTGCTTAAAATCTCCCAATTCATCCCAGCCAATGCCCATAATACCATTGTCATAGAATTCATTCCACATATTGGAGCCTTCACCTGGAGCATACATCCAATAAAGCCTCTTGTCTGACTGGTTTTGCATAGTTGTAGGATCTGGATTTCCTTCACGACGCTCCTTAAGAATATTAACCCATTTGAAGAAGATCTCACTAGCCATTTCATCTGTCAGCTCCACTTCCATACCTTTGGGAGTGAGTGTCCAGACTCCTCTGACGGACTTATCAATCAAATCTTCATAAGCTAAATAATTCCTAGCCCAAGCAACCTCGTTGGCAAATTTTTTACCCCCTGTTTTTCCTCTTGTTTCAGTAACAACATCGCTACCTAAATTGAGGTCTCGGGCAATTTGATCGCGAGCTTTCTCGGGAGTTGCCGATCCACCCAATTCTCTTAAAGCATTAATTAGCGGTGCGAACCACTGAATAAAGCTAGCTTTTGATACCTTTACTTCGTCTATCGCTGTACCATCATACTCTGCCAAGAATTTCGAGTACAAAGCAAGGGCATTTGAGTAGGCTTTATTACCAGCTGAGTCAACATCTTTAAAATTGGGAGCCGAAATAATCTGATTGTACACTTGAGCAAATTCGGCTGAAGAACTGTAGTAAAATAGATCCGTATGTTCAAGATCGCTTAATTTAAGTTTAATGGTGGAATTCTTTAGGGCATTGGAATATGAACTAATAGTTCCTGATTTATATAGATCGCCATTAGACTTTTTTTGCTTACTCATCCAATTTTGGAATGCTGTCTTTAAATAGGCATTGGTCATCAACTTATCTCCCATTCAGGTTATTGTATTTTTCATCTGCTTCACCTTATTCAGCTAGTCTCTTTAACTCCTCAGAGAAACAGAGAATTGTTGACTATACAAAATTAGAATATATCGCCCAATGCTTTGAGCATTGAAATTATTTTACCACCCAATTTCAAAAAGGGTCTGCTAACTGTGATTCACCTTACTATATATAAGGTTTAATTTCCTCATAAGGCGAGGCGGCCTAATTATCAATCAAGTAATTGTTTTCTCAAAATATAGCTCTGGCAAAACAATTCTAACCTCGACCTCAGTGTTTTCTTTCTGCCAGTAGACAATAAAGCGTATTTTGGCTGTTTTCGGCACATAATTCTTTTGCCTCATCGACTCTATTTGTTTTAAAAATCTATGAGAGAATTTAAGAACTGCCTGGCCCTTGGAATTATAGCAGCCGTTCCCATTAACACCAAGGGACTCTCCACTATTCAAATCCTTAATCAGAGGTCGGCAGTAGAGGAAAAAATCCAATTGGACATCTCGATGGGATAATTGCATCACCAATTCTTGAGGCGGAAGATAGGTGTAAGAATCAGCTATCACTTGCATATCCTCAACTTTGATGGAATTTAAGTAGTTCCCGTTATCATAAAACGTCAGGTTGTTTTTTGCCCTGGTCATAGCAACATAAAGCTGGCGTTTAGCTTCATTCGTTCCGGGGTCAAATTGGTCCAGCATCAGAAAGACATTGTCAAACTCCCGACCTTTAGCCTTGTGGATGGTGGACACAAAGATCGTTTCCATATTTTCGCCTACGAAATCTTCCAAAGCGGATTCACGGATAAAAATCTCCAGGTCAGATTTGTACTTATACTTCGGATTAGTGGCCTCAAAATCTTTAATCAGATTCAGACAACTCTCTAAATTTAAGCTGCCGCTAAACCGCTCTGCCAGTCGACCCTTGGCATTTTCCCAAAGATCATCACTGATAATATAAACATCCTCTGCCAAATTAAGGCGAATCAGAAAATACCGGATTTCCAAAAGGTTATAGAGGTTAAACCCTTCATTGGACTGAATCAGCTTAGCCTGCCTGCCCTTCTGTGAATGGTAAAATAAACTGATCGGTTTTCGGACAGGAAAACGGATCGGAATTTGGCCACAAACTGATCGCTTTCATCTTGAAATAATACAACT
>NZ_FNCP01000023.1 GCF_900100785.1 Desulfosporosinus hippei DSM 8344
AAAGGTGTTTTTCCTGTCAATAAACTAAAATATTTTGTTCTAAGCTAGATAGATACAGGGTTAGAGGTAACTTTCGCTATGCGAAAGTTGAGTAATAAACTATCATACCCGTACAAAATTGCAGTTGGGTCTTTTGACATTTTTGAGACCAAATAAACAGGAATAGCAAATTTTTAGCACAGCGAATCGCAGGGATTTTAGAAAATTTTTATCCGTAGAAATAAATAATTCTGATGCTAATTTTTTGCTAAAACTGTGTTTAAATTCTGCTAAATTAAAGGAGGCCCCACTATTTTCAAGGCCTCCAGAGTTTTAATTAATGCTAGTTTCATGCTAATTTTCTGATAAAAAGGGTGCTAAAATCAAAATTCCACTCCAAAACTGAACCCCATACGATTACGATTGCCGGAGTCTTTTTGCGTTAATTCACAGTAACAACAGGTTGCTCTCAAGATAATTTGCTGCACAGATCATAGACATTAGATCAGACCCTCTAGGCTCTCCTCTAATCCCTCAAGGCGGCTGATCTCAGTTCCCTTATCCAGCACAACGACTGAGGGGATGGTTTTTATGGCATATCTTTCCGCTAGGTTTTTTTTCGTTGCCATATCGACGCTGAGGATTTTGTAGTCCGTACCCGATTTCTCGTTCAGTTTTTCCAAAGCTGTGCGATACTTAATACTTTCATTGTCCTGGGCATTAAAGAATAATAACAGAACCTTTTTATCGCTTTGCAAAACATTCCTGTTAAAGTCATTAACTTCTTCTATATAGCGCTCTGCTGCAACGGCGGCAGTTGCACCGTCCCCAGCGGCAGAGACAACTTGTCTGAGATATTTTACTCGGTTGTCCCCTACTGCATAGACCCCTTCAAGGTTGGTTTCCATCAACTCGTTGACGGGGATATACCCTCGTTTATCCATCTCTATACCACCGTCTTTAAGATAGCCCGTCGAGGGGACCATCCCCACGAAGAAAAAGACCCCTTGGCAGCTAAGCTCTGCTGTCGAACCAGTTTTCAAATTCTTGATT
Source organism: Desulfosporosinus hippei DSM 8344 (assembly GCF_900100785.1). Classification (GTDB taxonomy): domain Bacteria; phylum Bacillota; class Desulfitobacteriia; order Desulfitobacteriales; family Desulfitobacteriaceae; genus Desulfosporosinus; species Desulfosporosinus hippei. Next base: position 1,033 of record NZ_FNCP01000023.1, read on the forward strand.
TTTACCCCTTCGACATTCTCTTTACCTACAACTTCCTCAATGGTCGAGTTCCAGATAAACTCCATTTTTTCATGATTTAAGGCTCTCTCTGCACTGACCTTATTGCAATCTAGAATTCCTTCATCATGTAAAACGATAACCGTGACCTTACGAGCAAACTTGGTAATAAACATGCCTTCTTCAATAGCCTGGTCACCGCTTCCCACGACAACGACATCTTCCCCTTCGAAGAACTCGGCATCACAAGTCGCGCAATAGGCTACGCCCATACCCCTAAGCCGCTTTTCACCCGGGATATTGAGTAACCTAGGCTCGCTGCCACAAGCCACAATAACCGCTTTCGCTAAAAACTCCTGGCCCTTTTTGGTCACAACCTTCTTTTCCGCTTGTGAAAAATCCGTCTGGGTAATCTCACCTTTTAAAAATTCAACCCCAAAAGTCTCCGCATGCTTCTTAAAATCCTTCATGAGATCCGGACCGCTGATTTGTCCATAGCCGGGGTAATTGACGATTTCCCGAGTGGTATTTACTAAGCCGCCGATTGCTCCTTTGTTGATGACCAGGGTCTTAAGTTTAGCCCTTCCACCATATATTGCGGCAGAGAGCCCAGCCGGCCCCCCTCCAATAATGATCAAATCATAGCTATTTGCCATGCCTTTCACTTCCTCTTCCTAAATCGTCAGTGTTGTTTACCATTGTGTCGGGTGTGAAGGTCAGACCCCCACACACTCCTACATAAGTCGTCACAACTCCTACTTGAGGATGTCGGCGATTCTTTCTTCAATTTGGTCCTCCTCAACCTTGCCGGCTTGTTTACCGTGGTACTCACCGTCTTTAAAATAGAGTAATTGGGGAACGCCTTTTAAGGAGAACCGTTGGAATAAAGCCTTGTCTTCTTCGACGTCAACATAATAGAAACCAAACTTGTTTTCGTATTTCGGTTGTAATTCTTCTAAGACTGGCACAACTTCTTTACAAATATGGCAATCTTTTCTGGAAAATATGACTACACACGGTTCACCATTATCATAGATAACTTCCTCAAAACCTACAGCGCTTAATTGTTTTAATGACATAGTCTCCAACTCCTTCATAAGAAACATTTAAAGCAACTGAGAAGTAAGTATCTCTATCGTTACTTCTCAGTCGCTAATTTAGTTTGTCATGTAGCTCACTAATACTAATTCTCAAGCTATACTCTTAACGATATTTAACTGAGGTAGATCATAATTGTTAGAATCGTTTCCCGTTGTGTGGGTGGCAGCCCCCCCACACAACTACTCAACTAAGACTACTTCCAAACAAACCCTACGCCGAGATCGTCACGCCGGTTGCGTAAATTTTTTCTTCGGCAACCAATTTGACTTGATATTTCCCGAGTAGACCGGTTTTGTTGATGAAGACGTCGACATTCCTAGGATCAGCCTTCTGGAAGGTACCTACACACATAGCTTGGAAGTTCTGAGCGACGGTATTGATGGGATAACGTCTTACCTCTCCGGCCTCGTCTACCAAGAGTAATTGTGCCATTTCGCCGGATTCAAAGATGGCGTTAAAGGTCATGCGGTCCTCTTCCTGGATGATGGATGCCTCATAGTGGTCGGGTACCAATTGACCGGTTTCTTGAGCTTTAATCTTCATTTTCGTGGTTTGGGTCTCGATTAAACTGCCAAGAACTTTTCCGGCACCTAATTCAGCGGTCTCATTAGCATAGTAAAGGGGCAGCTTTTCTGCACGATAGCAATTGGCAGGCACGTGTAATTCATACATTATGACATCATCTTTAAGTTCACAAGTAATGGAGTTGAAGGCAATGCTATCCTTCAATTCGGGCTGCATTACTTTCATAACGGCCATTCCCTCGCAGGTCTCACCATTCTCGTAGCCGATTCCCCCGGAATGAACCATGTAATGTCCTTCATTGTAATACTCTACATTACAGATATAAGGAGAGAAGAATTCAGCGCCCCGCTCTTTACCGTATTGCCAAATTTGTTGGATGGTCATTTTTTCAGTATCAATGCGATATCGGACGCCACGGGAGAAGTTTTTCCTGTTGGCCAGGTAGTTCTCTTTATTCTTTGATCTAAAATGGCCGTTGTCAAAGAGCATAACATCCCCATCCGGCAAAATAACACAGGCATGCTGTTCATATTGCCAGTCAAACTCTCCATCGCCAACCGGTGTAAAGAAATATTTATCAACCATTTCCTGGGGCCAACCCTCTGGATCACCAAGAATCCAGTTTAACTCTCCAGTTTCGAAATCCAGGTTAATTACGGCGTCCTGATGACGACCAGAGAGGGTCAGACTGTGGGTTTTCTTATCATACCAAACAGCATTGTTATGAAACCAGTCATGCTCATCTTGGCTACCCGAACCCGCGACATTCTGAGGCAGGACGTTTTTGTAATCCCACGACTTTAAGACTTCACCCGTGTTAGGATCGATCAATAAGCACACATCTTCAACCGTACCTGAATAAAAATCAAAGGAAAGCACCAAGATATTGCCATCTTCCATGACGAATTGGTCGTGGTGATAACCACTAGGTGTTCGGTATTCTTTAAAGATCTTACCGCTAAAGGCCATTTCGTAAAGTCCTGTAGTAAAATAAGGCATTTTAACTAAGCGCTCAGTTCCAATTAAAATATGTCCATTAGGCATGCGCTTCAGATCGAAGGCAAAATTCTCGTTGGTATACCAACGAACATCCCCTGCATAGTCATAGCCTACAGGCATAGATCTCATAGCAGCTGTCAGGAACATCAGATTATCTCCCATATACTCAGATGTGGTCTTAATCGAGGTTGCCAAGGGTACATCGGGGTGAATAGGACCTGTTTGAATGCGAATCATGTTTTTCTGACCATTAGCCATCACGATCTCAACGGTATTTTCATAATCAGCATAAAGGCCATAAACAGGCAGAATATGCTTCTTGCTGGCCGGGAAGGTATGTCGAATATCTCCAGGATGTTCTTTCCCTTTAACAACGATCGCAGCTTCCGTCATGACTGGAGTTTCGAATAAAACCATAGCCGTCAGAGGGCAAACCCCATAGGGATTTAATTTAACCAAAGGGTTATCAATCGTATAACTGCCAGCTTCGAATTCTACTAGCATTGCTTGCTCTAAGCTATCTTGCTTCGTGATAATATGGGCTATCTGTTCATGTTTGATTTGATTTGTCATGGTTTAACCCCTTTCATACTTAAGTTAATACTCGGTTCTACTTCCGCTTGATCAGCGGGAATCTTACAATTGGATCACAAGGTTTAAGAATGTCACAAGGAGAATTGCGAGGTCTAAGGATTAAATTAAAAAACAGTGTGCTTCTATCAGCTATTACAATAGTAGCCCAAAACCACTCTCAGGGCGTAATATAGGTTTCGTAATAATTGATATGTAAAAAATACTATTTCCACTTCTTGTAAGTGAGCGTTGGATGCTTTGAAAGATTATTTTAATAGAAGAAACCCATGAAGAGGTAGTTAACCGCAACAGCGATAACAGTGACCACAAGCACTGTAATTCCACCATATTGATAAATATCTTTCGCACGAATCCATTCAGTATTGGGGAACAAGAGAACGGATGCTGCCGAGGCGGCTGGGGTCAAAATCGCAATGGTACTAACCACCATAATTAAATAAGAAATTTGTTCCGGATGGATGCCAATAGTCGCAGACATACTGATTGCTACTGGTAAGAAAATGGCCACGATCACCATATTAATCATGAAGTTGGTCAGTACAAGTGTGATTGTCGTGATGGCAATCACAAACATCACTGGGGATAAGCTAGTGAGGAGCGGAGCCATGTTTTGCTGAAGAAAGGCATTAATCCCAGTGGAAGGGCTCATTAAGCAGCCACCGATGGCTAAAATAACTACAACCATAGCCACCATATTCCAAGGTATCCCATTACGAGCGAAGGCAGCAAAGTCGAAGATATTCTTACCATCGACTTTGATTAATGAAAGAACGGCAAAGACGAATACCATAACCCCAACGATACCCATGTTATTGAGCAGATACCAAAGTGGAGTGCCTTTTGGTAATAGGCTTGGTAAAAGCAAGAGGAGAATAAAACTTCCTAATGCGACTAAAGCTATTTTTTTCACTTTAGTTAATTGGAGATCCTTAGGGTCAATCATGTTACCCGTTAGTTCTTTAAGAGGTGTGATATCTAATTTAAAGACATACTTACAAAGTACAAGATAAGCAATTATGGAAAGGATACCTACCGGCACGGTGTATATAATATAGCGAACCATGTTACCTGGTTCACCCATCAAGTTAGCATAAACCCCTAAGTTTATAATAGAATTATTACCCCAAGGCATTGCCGAAAGGCTCAAGGCCCCCATCATGGCAACTCCGAAGATCATTAGGGTTGGGAATTTGTCAAAGGGTTTTTGCTTGATGGTTTTAGTAATGGTGTAAACGATTTCCCAGACTAAGAAAATACCGATAAAGGTGTTGACTAAGCTGCAAACGACATAAGCGGTCACTAAGATCATAAAAATCAAACGCCAAGGGTGCCCCTGTATAAACTTACGGCTCATGAGCCAAGAAGCTAAGAATTGGCTAACTCCTGCTTCCTCTAAGAACTTAATTAGAGCAAAGGTAAGTATCATGAAATAAAAGGCATCGCTGCCCCAGCCCATGGCAATGAATTGCTTCATATTGACAACACCCGACAGTGGGAACATTAAACAAGCTAATAAGCTAGGCCAAACATGCTTGGTTACCGTCCAGCCATAAACCGTTGCTAGAAAAACCAAAAACACTTTCATTCCGATGGGTGTAATAGGTGCCGGAGCCGGCAAAATCCAGCCTAAGCCTGCAATCACAAAAAATCCAAATACTTTCAATAATTCTTTATCCATGCCTGGTTTTGCATCGATACTCTTCAGTTGATTATTTATCGGTTGTACGTTGCTTGGTTGCTCTTCTAATTTAACTGTCATTGTCTAAAGCCTCCTCCTATCATTTTCCGTAAAGGATCTAAGTCCTCATCACCAACCCTTCGTTTAATGATGGACTTACGGATTAGCTGCCCCCCAATCAGTGATTGTGCACGATTTCGCATGATTGGGTATAATCTAATCCGAATAAAACGATTATCTTTTTCTATTGTAGATTAGGATAATCAATCTGCATAATATAGGTTTTCTCATAGGTAGTATGTCAAAAAAAATATACCCACTGGGCTCTAACCCTCGTGAGTATATTGAAAAACCATTTTGTTCGCTATTTATCCTAGTTAAGTGTCGAGGCTCCTACTAAGTTCAGTGTTGCTTCATAGTGTATCCGTAATCAACTCTTTTACAATCGTCAGCAATTCCCTTTCAATAAACGACAAGGACTCTTTGCTGGAATAAAGGATATAAAGATTCGATGACTCACTTAATTCTTTAATAGGAACAACCTTGATCATACCACTTTTTACATACAAATCATCATAGGCTAAGATTTCTGGAAAGACTGAAAAACCAAAGTCATCACTGATCAGTTTTTTCAAAAGTTCAACATCTTCAACAATGACAGGTTTTTGTGAATAGCGTTCTAAGTCTTTAGAAATCTTGGAATAATTCTCTTTATAGGAAATCATCCTCAAATTCCTTAGTTCGGATCTACTGACCCATTCCCTATCAGCCAAAGGATTCTTACTGCTTATAAAAAGAGACAATCTTAAACACTCTCCCCCAGGAATAACCTCCCAGGCAATATCTCTTTCTTTGAGCTGTTGAATAAAATTATATTCAAGATCCACTCTACAGCTTATAATCCCTATGGAATATATCCCTTTGTCCATTAGATCTACAATTTCATAATAAGACGCCTCATGTATATGAAGATTAACATTAGGATAAAGCTCTCGAAATTGCCTAAGAAGCCCCGGAACAATGGCATTGGCGAAGGCAGCCGGCAGGGCCATCCGAAGATTGCGAATCGAGGCCTTAGTCCCCTCCATAATTCCAGTTATCTTATCTCTTAAGTCCAGTATATTTTCAGCTAGTCTCAATATTTCTTTCCCTTGCTCCGTGGGAATCACTCCTGCATTGCTTCGTTCGAATATTTTAAGGCCAAGTTCCTCTTCAAGATTATTGACGGATATGCTTAACGATGGTTGGCTGATAAACAAGTCACTGGCCGCTTTGGATATGGATTGTTGCTCTTGAATTTGGACAATTTGTTTAAACTGTTCTATGCGCATTGTATGTTAGACTCCTATGCATAGTTTCCCGAATGGTCTCGATAATCATTTTGATCAATTGTTTAGCTAACGGCGATAAGGGTTCAACCCTAGAATATATAAGGTACATCGTCACTTTCATCCGATCCGTAACGTTTTCTATCCCTTGTATGTTAAGCAGTCCTTGATCAAAATAAATATCATTTAGCAAGAAAAACCGTGGAAAAATTGCAATTCCTTCATTAGCAGCGATGACCGATTTTAAAACCTCACGGTTATAAACAAAAATGGATTGATTCTTTGGTTTAATCCCAAACATTCTTAAAAAGCCTTCCGTGAAGCCGTAATAATCGACAAAGGTCATTTCTTCAAGATCCGCCAATGTGACGACTTCTTTTTTAGCTAAAGGATGATTTCCAACAATCAAGCCAAAATAGTCCTTAATCACTTCTTGATAGGCAATATTGCTAGCATCAAGGAGCATCTTCCTAGTATCATCCTGTTCATCAGGCCAGCCCGTAACACCCAATAAACAAGTCCTGTTTGCCACTTTCTCAATGACTTCTAGAGCTACATCTTCTGTAATCATTAGGTTAACATTCGGATACATCTGATAAAACCTTTCAATGATTTGAGAACCATAGGCGTTAAAAACAGCTGGTCCCAGAGACAAACTCAAATTTCCCGTGAGATCTGCTTCCCTGCTTCCAATCGTTTTCATTTCTTCGACATTATTGATAATTTCACGAGCCAGTCCCAAAACTTCTTTACCCTGAGCAGTCGGTATGAGACCCGCTTTATTACGCCGAAAAATCTTATAGCCTAATTGAGCTTCCAGATTCTTAACAGAGTGACTAAGCTGGGGCTGACTCATAAAAAATGTTTTGGCTGCTTCGGATATGGATTTTTTATTGTCAATTTCAATAATATGCTGGAGCTGTTCTATGCGCATTGCCCACCTCAATCATAGTGATAAAACGCTATTTTCTGTAATCATAATAGCATTTAGAACAGCTGATTGAAAGTTGAAGACTCCACCCCTCTAATTAAGAAAGGCGGAGTCTTATTATTTTACTCCAACAGCATGATCGATTTCATTCATCCAATCAGCAAATGCTGCACAAGGAGTTGAGTATGCAGTCTTCGTTTTCTTAAATAGGGCATTATAGATCGTTTTAATCAGCGAAAAGGAATGCATCTGTTGGTAAGCGCAATCCAAAATAGCACTCATAGATGGATGATCCTCCTCGATCGCTGCTGGTTGATAACCCAGGGTTATCTGTCCAGCGTCATTCGTTGTAACTCTGATAGAATCCTTGATGCGTTGGATCTCCTCTTTTGAATACTCGTACATACTAAATCCTCCCAGTCCCTTATCTTCGCTGATATCCTAGTGCGTCTATCATAATACCAAGAATGCCGAAAGTGAAATTGGAACTTAGTATAAGTTGTATTAGTTTTTTCTATTTGTCAGATTTGTTCCCATAGTGTGACTTACATCAAGGTTCTCTTTTTGAACGTAACCTCTCAGAAAACTGCCGGACTATTGCCGCGCCTAATAAGTTAACGCAAATAAAACCCGGCACGATTGAATGCCGGGTTTTATGCATTAATTCACAGTAACAACAGGTCGTTTTCAATATACCTTCAATACCTATGGGGCAGGATTCTTTCTTCGCTAATTCGTGAAAACTTATCCAAAAACAGCTGGGTAATAAGTAACCCAACCACCGCACAAATTCCTGACCTGAGTAAATCCGTGCTGAGTCAAGATTCGATAAGCAACGTAGCCTCTGAGCCCTATCTCGCAGTAAACTACGATTTCCTTATCTTTTGGAAGTTCGGATAATTTGCTGCGCAGGTCGTTGACAGGTATATGCAGTGAACCGCGGATAAATTTAGCTTTACGTTCTTCTTCATCCCGTACATCAATAATACATGTATCTTTTGCATTAAGTTTACTAAGTTCCTGCCAATGAATCATTTTAACATCACCATTAATGATGTTTTCAGCCACATAGCCGGCCATGTTCACTGGATCTTTAGCCGATGAAAAGGGCGGGGCGTAGGCCAGTTCCAGGTCCTGTAAATCATAGATAGTCCCTTGGTTACGGATTACCCCGGCGATATCATCGATCCGTTTATCGACACCCTGAGCTCCGACAGCTTGGGCACCCAGGACTCGGCCGTTGCTTTTATCAAAGACAAGTTTCATGGATAATCTTGTTGCTCCGGGATAATACCCGGCGTGGGAATTGGAGTGCGTAAACAACACCTCATGAGGAATTCCTAATTTCTTAAGCATTTTTTCATTTGCCCCAGTCGACGCTGCCACTAAATCAAAAACCTTGGCGATGGCAGTCCCTTGGGTACCCTTATACCGGCTATCCCGACCTGCGATAATGTCGGCAACAATGCGGCCTTGTTTATTAGCAGGACCGGCAAGGGGTAAGAGAGCAGCTTGTCCTGTTACTAAGTGTTTTACTTCAATGACATCCCCAACGGCGTAAATATTAGGGTCTGATGTCTGGAGTCGTTCATTAACCTTGATGCCGCCTAACTCTCCGATAGTTAGCCCGGCTTCCTTGGCTAATTTAATTTCCGGTTTTACCCCAATAGCCATGATTGTCAAATCAGCTTGTACTTCCCCACCGCTTTGGAGTGTAATAACAGTCCCATTATCCTTTTTAGCAAAGGATTTCACCCCATCTTCCAAAATGAGATTGATTCCTTTATTAAAAATGTGCTCATGCAGAATTGCTGCCATCTCAAAATCCAGCGGAGCCATGACCTGATCGCTCATTTCTATAATCGTTGTCTCTACTCCTCTGGCATGAAGATTTTCAGCCATTTCCAAACCAATAAAGCCCCCGCCTACGACTGCTGCCGTTTTAGGATTCTGCTCATCGATGAATCGTTTAATCTGATCAATATCTGTAACATTACGTACAACAAGAGCCTCGATGTCATTGATCCCGGGAATCGGCGGACGCAGCGGAGCTGCCCCGGGAGAAAGGATCAATTGATCATAAGATTCTCGATAGACCTTGCCACTCTGTTCTTGAACTTCGATGGCCTTTTCCTCAGGAAAAATACGGGTAACCTCACTAAAGATTCTCACATCAATACGGAAGCGGTTTCTCATCGCTTCAGGCTTTGAAACCAAGAGAGCCTCCCGCTCATTAATAACTCCACTGACATAATAGGGTAAGCCGCAGTTAGCATATGATATATGTTCTCCCCGCTCAAAGATAATGATTTCCGCCTCTTCATCCAACCGGCGCAAGCGTGCTGCAGCACTGGCTCCCCCTGCAACTCCGCCAACAATGAGTACCTTTTTACTCATTACAACATCTCCTTTAGCATAGATTATCTCTGTATAACCAAGTTTATGAAAATAATAACATGATTAATTGGCATTCACAATCATGTTATCTTCTCTTTTGTAAGTTAATTGCTCCCTTAGAAGACTATGATATGATTCATCTATCTTAGTTCCATAAACCTTAAGCAACCACTTCGGTTCTTGATTGGATAAGTATTGTCTAATTGGGCCAGCAAATCAATGAATCTTCTTTCTAATATATTATAACTCAAAAATTGGATTATATCTTGATATTGACTGAATAATACAACGCATTTATAATATAGTTGTTAAGACAACTGAGGTGAGGATTAAGATGGACTTTAAACTAGAGGATTCATTGGGATTTATCCTAAGTAAGACAAATACAAAGCTTAAAAATAAGTTATTTCAACGATTCAGTGAATATAATGTAACACCGGAACAATGGTCTGTACTTAACTGTTTATGGACACAAGAAGGTCTTACTCCTAAAGAGTTGGCTGATATGATCTTTAAAGATAAACCAAATACTAATCGCATTCTTGAAAAATTAGAAACCAAAGAATTAATTGTCCGTAAGCCTCATCCAGTAGATAGAAGATCTTATCAAGTTTTTCTAACTAATCGTGGTTGGGCATTAAAAGAGGAATTAGTTCCTAAGGCTGTTGAATTATTAGAGGAAGCTACAAAAGGAATCGAACAACAAAAACTCGCAGAAATGATCAAACTGTTAAATCAAATCTACGATAATATCAGCTAATATTATTTTGTTGTTATAGTTGTTCTGACAACTATAGTGCAGAATTGATTGGGTGACTGAAACAATAAAAGGAGGCAACTAATATGAAAAACTGTTTATAAATTACGCCTAATTAACCGCTGGTAATAGTTACTTTTATAATCAATGAAAATCTAATGCTATTCGGGTTTATTTAAGAAAAGAAAATTAAGAATAAGAGGTGTTAGTATGAAAAGCAAGATTGCCGATTCCATAAAACTTAAAACCCAACCCGTTGCAGTATTTCGTACAGATCTCAAACCTGAAGGGGCCTTACAGTTTAAGGAAGGAAAATGGGGCTGCGTGATTTCTATGTTAAGTGCTGCCGCCAAAGGTCGTGTCGCTGTTTTTGACGAGAAATCAACCACCTGTGTAGGGGGCAAAGTAGGCCTTGGTTTTAACCGCTTTCAATTAGGCTTTATTGAACATTTTTTGTCCACCGGCGGTGTCGGTAATAGAGAAGGAGAATTCTATAAGAAGAGTCCTGAGCTTGCAGCAAAATTTGCTACCGGATTACCGGAAGTTACCCCAAAAACTTATATTGTCTTTAAACCTTTACTAGAGTTGGCTGAGGGCGAAACACCGGAAATCGTTATCTTCCTAGTGAATGCAGACCAACTATCCGGACTGGTACAGTTCGCTAATTATGATAAATCAACTCAAGACAATGTCAAAATAGATTTTGGTGCCGGCTGTCATCAGTCCGTACTCTATGCTCTAGAGCAAGTAGAGAATGATAATTCCAAGTGCATTGTAGGGCTAACTGATCCCTCAGCACGTAAATTTATCGACAAAGACATCCTTTCATTCAGTATCCCCTATAAACGGTTTTTAGAGTTAGAAGCGCAAGTGGAGGAGAGCTTTCTGACCAAAGAAACCTGGTTGCCAATTGCAGCTCGGATTGAGTAGGCTTTCCCTTGGCGGGGGCGGTTATTCTTCTTTATGAAGGACTCTGTTCCTCACTGGATGTATATAGTTGAAAAGGATATATGCATCCAATTAATTTGTTCCGGGCAATCCAAGATCAAACTGATATCATATGCTAAAGCCTGAGGTGATTCACTTAACCGTGAATCACCTTAGGTTTTAACATATGAATAACTTAGTTCAAAATCCTAATTGAGTACTATGCTTTATGAGTAGGCAGGATTTATTTTCTTCCAGATTCCCAGAAACAGGATAAGCCCTATCAGACAGGTAATTCCTTCTGAAATCGTATTAGCCCATATAACGCCATTGACAGCAAATAACAAATTTCCAAAAAACAAAATCGGAATAAATATAACACCCCTTAGAGAGGACATAATCGTGGATTGTACACCTGTGCCAAAGGCTTGAAATATACCGGTAAAAAGTGCAGACAGTCCGGCAAATATGGTCGAGCAAAGCTGGGCAAAGAGAATTGTTTGCCCGATAGCAATAACCTCAGGATCAATACTAAATATACCTATGACTTGTGACCTGAGTCCGAAGAGAATTACTGACAACCCCAACGTAATACCCATCATGTATAATAGGCTGGTTTTGATAATAAGCCTTAGTCGCTCTTGATTTTTTGCTGCATAGGAATAGGCTATCAAGGGAACGGCCCCCATGGAAAAACCCATTCCCACAAAGTCAATAATTTGAATAACTCTTTGCGATATACCTAACCCGGCAACAACACTATTGCCATAGAGCATGGAATAATGATTAAAAAGCAAGGTGGTAATTACCATAAACCCATCCAGCAAAAAGGCTGAAATTCCCACTTTAAAAATATTTTTATAAATCTCTTTACTGGGTTTAAAATCTTTAATTGATACACTCTGAACTGTACTTTTTCGCTGCAAATAGTATATGAACCATACTACAGAGACAATATTACCAATTACAGAAGCAAGTGCTGCCCCCATGATATCCAGATGAAGAAGAAAGATAAAAATGGGGTCGAGGATTATATTAATGACGACACCGGATATCAAACCAATCATCGAGGCAGTGGATGCCCCCTCAGCTCGGACAGTTTCCTCCAGCGAAAGATTAGCAATAACAAAGGGAGCGCCAAGCACAAACACCAGAATATAATTTCTTGTGTAGAGCAATGTATCCCCCTTAGCTCCCAAAAGCTGCAAGAGGGGAGATAGCAAAGGCAGACACAACGCCATAAAGATGACCCCGGCGAGGATTGATGACCAAAAATTTACAGAACATACTATTTTGGCGCTTTCTGAATTCCCTTCACCTAAAAGTCTTGATACATAAGTTCCCGCGCCCACTCCGAACAGGTGGCCTAGAGCCATTAATATGCATGAAAATGCCAAGGCCAAGGTAACTGACGCCATCATCGCTGTGTTGTCAAGTTTGCCAATAAAAAAGGCATCCGTAATATTGTAGATGATAGTAACAATAAAACTCAGCATCATAGGAATAACCATGTGCATAATAGCTTTGGAAACAGGTGCCTTTTCCAGATAGTAGAGAGATACTTGATCATCAATCTTTTCAATGTTTTCCATATTCAACACTCCTTTACATAGTAAACCCTTAAAATTGGCGCAAAAAAATAAGGCACTGTTACAAGAGGTTGCCGCAGTGCCTTCCAATCGTCTGCTGTACTACTGATAATTTTTATTCAGGTTTATCTGGGTATGAGCCAGGTCGTCGTCCATGGCCCATTCCGGGCCGTGGACCAAATCGAAAAGGATGCTCAAATGGATTTCCCTGGTGTAAGCGCGGGTCGAAATTAAATTCTGGTTCTTCATCTCCAAGTTGAGTTTCAAGTGTTTTGATAATACGGTCAAGAAAGCCGCTCATAGTCTTTTGTTCGTCTTCACTCAGGCAGTCAAACAACTTATCAAAGCTAAATTCTTGCTCAGTTGATTCAGTTGCCTCAATTCCCTCTTTTGTAAGCTTAATATTCATAACCCGGCGGTCTGTTTCTGATTGTTCGCGAGTAATATACCCGCTTTTCTCCAACTTAGAAAGAAGTTCACCTAAGGATTGCGGTCTCATGTCCAGCAGGTAGGATAAGTCTTTTTGGCTAATTTCCGGCTTCATTTTAAGAATCCCTAACACTCTGCCTTGCCCTCTGCGGGGATCTCCCATAGGGCCAAAATGCCTGTGGTTTTGTTGATGGTACCTGTGAAGCAGCCATTCAACCCGAGTAAGTTGCATAATCAAATCAAAGTTCTTTTCTACCATTTATATCTCTCCTTTTAGTATAATGTCCATGTTTCTTATAAGGTACCTTACAATTTATATTCTAAAGGTACCTTTCCTTCTTGTCAACTACTTTTTGAAGGTACCTTACAATAAAGAGAACCAAAAAATAACACTCCAGGTAATTTACCCGAAGTGCATCCATAGTTAAGAGGAATAATAGTAACCATTGTCCTGACAATCCGGCCCTTGAGTGACTATAAAAAGGGGTTCTGCTCACCGCTGCCTCAGTCAGCGTTATATCCTGAGGAAGATAGAGGACTTGAATTTCTTCCTCTAAGGACACTTCATTTTGTCAGGTTCTTAATTTTCTTTCACATAAGGAACTCCCAATTTAGCAGGTACACTAAAAGATTTTCTGGAAACCGTTAAAACAATCGTCATAATATAGGGCAGAGCAATAAATAATTCGTTGGGAAATAAAGCACTGTTCCCTGTAGACTGCATATAAATAGCAATTGCTTCGGCAAATCCGAAAGCCAGGGTACCAATAACTGCTCCTTTGGGATTCCAATTACCTAAGAAGCAAATGGCAAAAGCAATCCAGCCACGACCACCAATAATATTCGTCGTAAACATGCCCAGAAAACCAATGGAATAAAAAGCACCGGCTACTCCACCCATAACCCCTGCTAACAGCACCGTAAGAAAGCGAACCCTAAGAACATTGATGCCTGCCACATCCACCGCTTCAGGATTTTCCCCGGCGGACCGGATGGTTAAACCGATAGAAGTTTTATAGAGCATGAAATAAGAGAGGGGTGCCAACAAATAGATAATGTAGGTCAATATAGTTTGATTAAACAGTATTGGCCCAAGCAGAGGAATATCTGAAAGTAGAGGAATTGGAATCGTTGCTAAAGGATTAACGGTTAGGGGAGTTATAGGAACTCCAAAAATGACCCGGTACAAAAACGAACAAAGGCCCACTGCCAAAAGATTGATGGCCACCCCTGTAACCACTTGATGCTGCTTTAAATAGATGCAAATCCAGCCATATAAAGCTGCCACCAATAAACCGGCCAGCATGGCCGATAAAAATCCCAGGGTCAAACTACCGCTTAAATACCCTCCCACAAAACCAGCCCAAGCTCCCATTAAAAAGATTCCTTCAATAGCCGTTACCATCATCCCTGTTCGTTCGGCAATGACTTCTGCTAGAGCTCCAAACAGCAATGGCGTCCCCATCATGATTGTTGTACTTAACAAAAAGATCATTTTGCCACCGCCTTTTGTAATTTGCGTTTTTCCCGGTTATTTTCCAACCAGGTCCGAACAAAATACGAAAGAATGACAAATACCATCACAAAGCCTTGCATCAATTCAATGATACTTGAGGGGATCCCTGACATTTGCCCCATAATAGTACCGCCAACCTTCAGCGCACCAAATAAAGTAGCGGCAAAAATTATGCCTATGGGGTTGCCATTGGCTAAAATTGCAATGCCAATCCCAGCTGCTCCCAGGTCCGGATTAAAGCCCTGAACCAACATATGCTGCACCCCGTTAACTTCCGTAAATCCTGCCACTCCGGCTAAGGCTCCACTGATAAAAAAGGCCAGGATATAAAGTTTCTTGGCATTGATGCCTGACATTTCCGCTGCTCCCGCATTATACCCTACAGCCCGGATGCGATAACCCAAGGTCGTCTTGTAAAGCAGAACCCAAACCCCAACACAGGCCAGCACTGCCAAAACAAAACCAATGTGCAGCCTGGTACCGGGAATGAGACGAGGCAACCAGACAGCCGCAGCCAGGGCATCCGTTTGAGGGTATTCAGCTTTCCCTTCTATGAGAAAGGTTCGCAACAAATAATTCATAATGGCCAAAGCCACATAGGTGGACATCATACTAACCAAAAATTCATTGGAATTGTACCTGGCCTTGACAAAACCGATAAAAGCCCCCCAGAGGCCGCCGCCAACAATGGTTAGGACCAAGGTAATAATCAGAACCAGCCAACCGGGCAGGATGTTCTGAAGAAACAAAGATCCAGCTGCGGCAATTACCGCACCAATGTAAAACTGCCCTTGAGCGCCAATATTGTACAAATTAGCTTTGTAGGTAAATGCAAAGGCTAAAGCAGTGAACATTAAGGGGGTTGCCTTCACAAAGATGTCCGCAAAGGTATAGCCGTCACGCACCACTGAGGTGATTAATACGCTATAGGCGTTAACAGGATTTTTGCCCAGAAAAAGCAGCATTAACCCACTGGCAACGAGTCCTAAGACAATGGCCAGAATATTGGTGATCAGGAGATCTCTTAGCTTAGCCTGCATCATTGCTCACCTCTCCTTCGCGAAATCCGGCCATTAACAGACCAATCTTTTCCGTGGTAAGCTCGGCACTGTTAAATACCCCTTGGATTTCCCCTTTATACAAGATCGCAATCCTGTCAGAAAGGGCAAAAATCTCCGAAAGCTCAGTAGAAACCAGTAAAATACTTTTTCCTTTGGCACGTTCCTTAAGAATTACTTGGTGAATGTGGTTAACCGCACCCAGATCTAACCCTCTGGTCGGTTGATCGAAGACGATTACCTTCTCTCCATTATCCACTTCCCTGGCCAAAACCACTTTTTGTTGATTACCCCCTGATAAACCACGGGCAATGGTCTCCGGGGAAGGAGCCTTAATTGAATAGTCTCGGATCTCCTGTAAGGCGTATTGATTAAGCTTTTGCTTGTCAATAAACCCGCGCTTTTGCCATTTTTTATCGTAACTACTCTTCAGCAGCATATTCTCGGCAATGGACATATCCATAATCATGCCGTCACTGCTTCTGTCCGCAGGAACATAGCCAATTCCCAAGTCAATCCTGTCTCTGATTTTCCGTTCAGTAATATCCTCCCCATCCAGCAAGACTCTTCCCTTTGTGGGCAAAAGAGCACCACACACTATTTCGCAGAGTTCCTGCTGACCATTGCCGCTAACCCCGGCAATCCCCAAGATTTCTCCTTTGTGCAAGGTCAACGAAATATCCTTCAAGGCCGGAACCCCGGTTTTCTCCTGCAGGGTAACCTGTTGGAGTTCCAAGCGCACTTCCTGATCAAGAGATTCCTGCCGCTCATCTTTATTTACCCAATTTAAATCTCGGCCGATCATCAATTTGGATAATTCCAGTTCATTGGTCTCAGCCCGTTTTATGTCTCCATAGACCCTTCCTGCCCTCATGACAATAATCCGATCCGCAACACTCATGACCTCTTTTAACTTGTGGGTAATAAAAATAACCGAATTACCTTGGGCGGTAAAATCTTTGACAAAGCCCATGAGGTTTTCAGCCTCTTGAGGGGTGAGAACTGCCGTTGGTTCATCCATAATTAACAGATTGGTTTTTTGATACAGGGCCTTTAAAATTTCTACCTTTTGTTGAACACCCACGGCCAGGTCGCGGATATAATCATCAGGATTAAGCTCGAAGCCATAAAGCTTGGCCAGCCTTTTGATTTCTTCGCCAAGCAACTTCTGCTCAATTATTCCCTTAACATTGCCTAAGATAATATTTTCGGTCACTGTGTGAGCAGGCACCAGAGAAAAATGCTGTTGGATCATGGAAATCCCCAGCTCCATGGCCTCCTTAGGCGAATCTATTTTTATCTCCTTGCCATCTTTAAATAGCTTCCCTTCGTCAGCCTTATATAGTCCGTAGAGGATCTTCATAATCGTACTTTTACCAGCTCCGTTTTCTCCCAACAAAGCTAAAACTTCCCCTCTTTGAATGGAAAAAGAAACATCTTGATTAGCAATAACTTTGGCAAAGTATTTACTGATCCCCCTAAGTTCAAAAAAAGCTGTCTCCACAATTTCACCACCTATTCAAAAAAATAGAGGCACCTCTCGGAACCGCTATTTTCTGCTTTATTTATTTATCCTAAGTACCTCTGAAAAATCCCAGTCAGACCCCAAAGGGCGGCTTCGATCCACAGGAGTGAACCCATTGCATGGAGAGGCGGTAAGGCCCACAAAGCTGGCGCGGGGAAGCGGAGCCACGGGTTCACATCAGGTATTACCCGGAGGTTTGGCGTAGCCCCGCGCCAGCGAGTGGGCGAGCCTCGGAGTGCTGGGTACACGAAGACACTGTCTTCGCACGGATTACCCTTCTTGCAACGAAGGCACTGCCTTCGCACGGGTTAAACCTTCTTGCAGCTGTCTTCGCACGAATTAGCTGGTCTTGCACGGATGTGGGCGAAGCCGCCCGACCCGAGGGACCCCATTTTCATCCTCTGATGGCACCGCATAGCGGCATGACGCTCTATTTATTCACAAACATTGCGTTAAAATCAACTTCACCTTTTTTAGCTTTTTCCATGCCTGCAGCTACTTTGTCTTGAATATCTTTACTAATGTTGGCTGTATAGACCGGCTTAAAGATATTCTCAGCGATTCCTGCTTCATGAACCTTGTTGCCATCTAAACTGCCATCCAGGTATTTTTGAATAGCCCAGACATAAAAGGTTTCAAAATCAAACACCACAGAACTGACTACTGTATTGGGATCAATGGTTGTCTGATCTCCCGAGAAACCGATGAATTTAACCCCTTTTTCTTTGGTAGCCTGGATAGAGCCTAGGCCAACCTGATTGGCATAAACAAACATTACATCAGCGCCATTATCAATCATTG
This sequence comes from Desulfosporosinus hippei DSM 8344, assembly GCF_900100785.1. Lineage (GTDB taxonomy): Bacteria > Bacillota > Desulfitobacteriia > Desulfitobacteriales > Desulfitobacteriaceae > Desulfosporosinus > Desulfosporosinus hippei. The sequence goes on from NZ_FNCP01000023.1 coordinate 19,185, forward strand.
TCGAGGCCATTTGTTTGCCTAAAGCTACATCATCCCAGCTATTGGCATAGGCACGGACTGCTTTGGCACCTGAAATTCCGCGCCCTTTAGCAAGATCCACAGCAACTTTTTCATAGACATCCAACAAATGTTCCATAGCCTTATTGGGGAAACCGCCGATGGTGGCAAATTGACCGTTTTTGCTAACTTCTCCAGCCATTAAGGCTGCTATATAACTGGCCTCATATTCTTTCGGGAAAATTGGAGCAACATTTGAACCCTTACTAACCATACCATTGACAACGCAAAAGGTTGTTTTCGGATAGCTCTCTGCAACCTTATTGGCCGCTTCATCAAATTGAGTACCTGCTGCCATAATCAGGTTATAACCACGCTCAGCATAATTTCTAAAGGTAGACTCATAATCAGCCGCCTGTACGTTTTCCACGTATTCCATTTTTGTGCCCAGAGTTGCATTGGACTTAACCAGCCCGGCGTAGTTTGTGGCATTCCAGCTTTGATCGTTAATAGGACCGGGTAATATCAGAACCATTTTGTAATCGCTTGCACCTTTTTTACCTGAATCTACTACTTTGGTGGTGCCACATGCTGTCAGTAAAAACAGCATTAAGACGGCCAAGACAGCTGCTGTCAATTTGGATCTTTTCTTAATCATTTCTCTTACCCCCCAATATAATCTAGTTACCTTGCCCAAGGATTATGGTTAGCCCTTTAAATCTAGCCCTATTGTAACAAAAATAAGCCGCTCTGATAGTAACGGTCATGTCGAGTTTCTAGCACTATCTTGCTGCAGTACACCAGCCCTTGTCACTTTCTTAACATTTAGCACTTTTTTGCTTTAGGGCTGTTTTTTCTCCGCTCATCCTCTGGGGTAATTCCCATATACTTCTTGTATAGTCTGGAGAAATAACTTGGGTTCTGGTACCCTACCCTATAGGCTATATCTGTAATTTTAAAATCTGTATTGACTAATAGTTTTCGCGCTTGGGTCAGTCGATAATTAATCAGGTAAATACTAAAGTTTTCGCCGGTTACTTCTTTAAACAAGCGGCTGAAATACTCAGGAGACCGATACACCTGGCCGGCAACATCCGCCAGGGAAATGGCTTTGTCGAAATGTTCATGAATATAAATTAAGGCCTTTTCAATAAATTGATTGTTGGTATCAATATGCTCACCGGCATACTCTGTCAAAGCTTTTTGGGCCGCACGTTCCAACTGATCCGCAATTCTTGGTCTGTCATATTGGGTATAACGATCCTCTTCGATTTTTACCAGTATTTCAATTAATTCCGAGCTTCGTAACTCAGACTTTAAGATGTATTCCTTAGCACCACAGGTAATTGCTTGTTTAGCGTAGGAAAAATCAGCGTAATTTGTCAAGATAACAAATTCCGTCTGAGGCAGTACTTTCTTTATATTTTTCATCGCCGTAATTCCATCCATTTTCGGCATCCTGATATCCATGATCACCACATCAGGCTTCTCTTTCACAGCCAGCTCTTGGGCCTGCAAACCATCAGAGGCGATTCCAACAATCTCTAACTTGGTATTTTTATCTTTCAGACAATAGTTCAGCCACTCCCGAATGGGCAGTTCATCATCTGCAATGACAATTCTTAACATAGTTCCTCCTAAGCATAGTGTAATTTAAGAATCACTATAGTTCCTTCCGGTTCATTCTGTTCAATGGTCAGACCGTAGGCGCCTCCGTAAAGAATTCTAATTCGTTCATGCACATTTAAAATTCCTACTCTGCTCATTTGAACCTCTTTATTAAAGATCTCGGTAATTTTCTCTTGGCTCATGCCGATTCCGTTGTCGGAAATCTTGATATATAAATCATCATCTGCTAATTCAGCTTCCACCTTAATCACAATCAATCGATTGACCTGCAAACCGTAAAAAATAGCATTTTCAATAATTGGCTGCAGGATAAAGGAGGGAATCTGAGCATTTAAGGTGTTTTCTGCCAGTAAAAATTCTACGAGAAAGGCGTTGGCATATCTCATCTTTTGCAGAACTACATAGTCCTCCAAATGCTTAACCTCATCCCTTAACAGGACGAATTCATCCCCGCGGGACAGTACCCTGCGCAACAGCTTAGAAAAATGATAAAGCATCTCCTCAGCTTCTTTGTTTTTCCCCATTTCCACATAAAAGCGAATAGAGCTTAAGGTGTTATAGATAAAATGGGGGTTAATTTGAGCTCGCAAAAAATCAAGCTCCAGCAAACGTTTTTGTCGTTCATTGTTGATGTTTTCTTTAAGCAAAAAATTCACCCGCTGAATCAGTTCATTAAAGGAAATGGAGATTTCCGAAAACTCCTTATAAGTACTATCCTGAATTTGAATGGAAAGATTACCATCGTTGAATTCAGTCATTTTGTTTCTGAGTAAACTTAAGGGTTCCGCAATCTTTCTTGCGACAACGCATAGTACCACACCCGTCAGTAAAGTGCATAAAATCCCAAAGGCAATTAAAAACAGCTCAATTTTTTTGAGCGGCAGCAAGGCACTTGCTAAAGAAACCGACTCCACAAGGTACCAGCCGCAACCGCTGATCGGTTGAGAAATAAAGAGCTTATCATCTTGCAAATAATAGTTATTCAGCTTGTTTTTGCTATTGGCTTCCACAAAGCTATTCAGCTTTTCAGTGATTTTATCTTTATCCTGGTGAGAAATGATCAGCCCATCCTGGTCAACGATAAAGAAATCTTTTTCTTCATTGGTCAAGCGAATATAATTATCACCCAGTAGTTTTTCATTGACGTTTAACAAGAGCACCCCATAGTCTTGTTTGGAAATATAGTCTTCAACTTTTCTGGCTACCTGGAAATAATAATTATTTCCCCCTGTGGAGGTAAAGTAAGACTTGATAGGAAAAATTTCACTACCCTGTCCATTTTCCAGAACTTTGTCTAAGGCTGCTAAGTCAGCCTCCTGATTGGAGGACATGGAATAGGAGGTGGAATAGGTATTGCCGCGCTTATCGATCAAATGGGCGTCGATGAGCATGGCCGTACTTCGATAAGACCAGATGTAACCTGACATAATTCCTTCAATTTTCAGAAGCTGTTCCTTGTTGGCCCTCTCTCCGTCAGAGCTTTTTTTCAGTGATTCAATAATACTTGTATCATAGGCAATGCGGCTGGCCAGAACTTCAACATCCTTTAATTCTTGATTGATCCTGATGGCAATCTGCTGAAGCATATTAGTGTTCAGCTGAATCACTTCTTTGAGAATCACTGATTCCGCATATTTATAAGTCGAATAGGCCAAAAAGGCAATGAGGCATTGGAGAATGATAAACAGCATAATGAATAACTGCAGAATTAAACTTCTTTTTTTCATTTGCAATTTTCCTTCAATCTGGGATTCTTGCGCGAAGCTTCTTAAGAAATAAATTCGACAAGGCTTGGAATTACCCTTCCGCCCTTGTTAAAGTGCAACAACTATTTAGGACTTATAATCTAAGCAACATTTTGCTTTAGCGACTAGGGTAGAGTTCCCCATAAAAATATGACACCCCCAAAGTATTTTGGTGACGTCATATTTTTATGGGAACCTGGAAAACGAGTACCAAAGCAAATTTTAAGTTATTGGCACCAGTCATGTAGCTCACTTTAGGGCGATCCTAATTGTCAGCCCCCCGCACAACTCCCATAACTCTACGCAGAGATCGTCACGCCGGTTTCGTAACCAGGTGGGGCAACAACCTCAAAGAGACTCATACGGCCTTTAAGATTGCACCAAAGTATGCATGCTAAGCAAAAGGCGCCAATCAACTGATCGGCGCCCTTAGTTAATCAGGCGATTTTTGTGATTTTTACTCCGCAAGCTTTATACTCATAGGTCTTGGATACCTTATCCGCAGCTGCATTGGTTAAGACATTCGTAGGGGTCTCCATATAATGGAATGTCATAAAAATCATCCCCTGGGGTACCCGCTCAGTTATGCGGATTTTCGTTTCCAGTTCTCCCCGCCGGGAGGCCACCTTAACACGTTCCCCCTCTTTAACGTCCAGGTGTTTAGCATCTAAGGGATTAATCTCAGCAAGTTCTTCGGGAGCATAACTTTCCAGAGCTTCTGAATTTTGGGTAAACACGTTGTAATGAGAGAGTTTGCGTCCGGTATTTAATACGAAGGGATACTCTTCATCCGGCAGTTCATTGGCTGCCTGATACTCTATAGGCATAAAGAGTCCTTTACCGCGAGAGAAGGTTTCTTGATGGAGGACCTTGCTCCCGGGATGGTCCAGACCCGGCACCGGCCACTGCAAGCCTTGCGTCCCCAGACGTTGGTGAGTAATTCCGGCATAGAGAGGGGTAAGGCTGGCTACTTCCTGCATAACCTCTTCGGAAGAATCATAGGAGGATAGATAACCCATACGGTTGGCAAGTTCAATAATGATCTCCCCATCCGTCCTAGCCTTGCCAATGGGCTTGATGGCCTGATTAACCATTTGTACCCGCCGCTCCGCATTGGTAAAGGTGCCGGTCTTCTCGGCAAAACTGGCTCCCGGCAGCACCACATCGGCCAGTTTTGCTGTCTCTGACATAAAGATGTCTTGAACAACAATGAAATCCAGGGACTCTAAGCCTTTGCGGACATGATTGGCATCGGCATCAGTGATGACAGGGTCCTCACCCATTATATACATGGCACGCAGATCTTTGTTAATGGCAGCTTTGAACATATCGGGAAGCATGAGTCCCATATTAGGATCGAGGGAAACGCCCCAGGCTGCTTCAAATTTCTTGCGTACCTCCGGATTTACCACCTTCTGATAGCCGGGGTAATCGCCGGGCAGAGCTCCCATATCGCAAGAGCCTTGCACATTATTTTGTCCGCGCAAAGGGTTAACTCCGGAACACTCTTTACCAACATTCCCCGTCAGCATAGCCAGGTTGGCCAGACTCATTACATTGTCCGTACCGGTGGTGTGCTCCGTAATCCCCAAGGTATAGAAAATCATGGCCCGGTCTGCCGTAGCATAAATCCTGGCCGCTTCCTCAAGTTGTTCCACAGGAACCCCGGTGATTTGACTTACTGTTTCCGGCGGATAGTTGGCCAGATTATCCCGGAACTTAGCAAAACCTTCCGTCCTTGCTTCAATAAAGGAAGGATCTTCCCAGCCATTAGCCAGGATAATGTTCATGATGCCGTTAATAAGGGCGACATCCGTCCCCGGGCGAAGTCTTAACCAAAGATGGGAGCTCTCCGCCAGCTCAATCTGCCGGGGATCGACGACGATCAGCTTGGCTCCTTTGGCTAAGGCTTGTTTCATCTTTGTCCCCACGATCGGGTGGGCTTCCGTAGGATTTGCTCCGATGACGAACATCACCTGGGCATTGGGAATTTCTTCGAAGGAGTTAGTTGACGCTCCCGAACCAAAGGAAACGGCCAGACCGGCGACTGTGGGAGCGTGGCAGACCCTGGCGCAATGATCAATATTATTGGTTCCGATAACCCCACGCATAAATTTTTGCATGAGGTAATTTTCTTCGTTGGTGCAGTGGGCCGAACTTAAGGCCGCCAGAGCATTTGCCCCGTAATTTTCCTTGATTTCGCGGAACTTTGCCGCCACCAAATCTAACGCCTCATCCCATTCCGCGGGCACCAGCACCCCATCTTTGCGAATCAAAGGGGTGGTTAAGCGGTTCGGGTTATAAATCATATCCATTCCGAAGCGGCCTTTGACACATAAAGCTTTGCCGTTGACCGGGGCATTGGGATTTGAGGTAACCCCAATTACTTTGCCGTCTTTCACATTGAGATCAAAGTTACAGCCTGTTCCACAAAACGGGCAGGTTGTTTGAACTCTTTTCACTTCCCAGGGACGTCCTTCGCCAATCATCTTCTTCTCGCTTAGTGCACCTACCGGGCAGACTGAAACACATGAACCGCAGAAAACACACTCGGATTCGTGATAAGGAAGATTAAAAGCCGGACCTACCTGAGTATCGAACCCCCGGAAGGAAAAATCCAAAACGCTCCGGCCTTGTATCTCCTCACACACTCGAATACATTTGCCGCACAAGATACATTTATTAGGATCCCTGACAATGAAGGGATTCCCGTCGTCCAGGGGCAGTCTGCGGCGTTCGCCCTGATAAAGTTTTCCGGTAACACCATATTCATAGGCGTACTTAGCCAAAGAACAATCCCCCATCTTTTGACAAGTCATACAATTCAAGGGATGATTCGTCACCAACAGCTCCAAAATAGTTTTTCGGGCTGCCCGGACTTTGGGATTTTGGGTTTGCACCACCATGCCCTGGACTGCTTGGGTTACACAGGACGGAGGAAGATTGCGCATTCCTTCGATTTGGACAATACACAAACGACAGGAACCAGCAGAGGTAAGTTCCGGGTCATTACACAACGTAGGAATTGGAATATCATGCATCCTACAGGCTTCAAGTACGGTCGTTCCCTGGGGTACGCTCACTTCGCGTCCATCAATTGTTAAGGTAAACCACTCCAAAATATCTCACTCCTCATTTGTAATCTTAGCAATATCGCCTATATTACTTAAAAATCACCAATACGTTGTTTTTCTGCTTAAACAAAGTATTGGTGATTTTAAAACGTTAGAGACTTGGTCTATACTCCATAAACACATGTGCCGCAAACAACCAGGAACTTACTCCTTTATCGTACATAATATAATGGTTATAAAACAATATAATATAACGCTTATGAAACTTATTATAGCCTGTTTTGTACATATATGCTAGTCATAACTTTGACTTTTATGGGAAAATTCACACAAGAATCACATTCCATTACTTTCCAGTAACTCCCGGAGTAAATTCATGCAGACAGCTTCTTCCAAGGATGACGGGTGCTAAAAGCCCAAAAACAACAATTTCAACTGGTTCAACAACAACTGCAGCAAGCCCTTCAACAATTAAAGGCGTCCTCCTTTCACTATCTAACAGTGGAGAGAGGACGCTTTAGTATTAGCTCAACCCTTTATCTATGCCTTTAACCATTATTAAATAGTATATCTAGGATGAATTGCGCCCGTTCCTCCTGTGGGATACCTAATAGAAGCACCGCCTGGCTGTAGTTCAAATTTGGATTCGGATACGAATTTGAGGAGTTAGCAAAACATTCCTCTAAAACCCCGGATTTGTCAAAGTTTTACTATCACTAACGGTTACAATAATATTCTAACGGCTTGTTAGACTCTTTTAATAGCTCCAAAAGCTGCAAAACATGAATTCTTGTGTAGCAGTTCAATATGGTCAAATCCAACTTTTCGAAGCAAGTCCAATTGATATGTGACGGAACGAGGCGAATCCTCTTTGTCAATATAGGAAAATACGTTGTTTTTATACTCCTCTCCGCCAATTGAGCACAAATATGCTCCATATCTATCCCACATCATCTTTTGAACTTGCTTGGTTTCATGGGATACTAAATCCGTAATCCAAACACTTCCGCCTGGTGCTGTCAATCTATAAATCTTATGGAACACATTTTCCCAGTCTTGATCATCTCGCAGGTGATGTAAGACAGCAGCAGCCAGGATAATATCGTACCTTTGGTCCGGTAAATCGAGCATGCGGAAATCACATTGAAATGTTCTGATTTCACCCGAATTGGCCGCCGCAATCCTAGTATGTGCCCTGTCGAGCATAGGTTGACTTAAGTCAACAAGGTCACAATCAAAGGGACTGGCATACTGAAGAAGTTTTAAAGTGTTGTTGCCGGCTCCACAGCCTATATCCAGGACTTTTTTGATGTCTGTAGTACTTGATACCGCAGCTTGGGTAATTAACTCCATAGCAAGCGGAGCATCGACTGTGGAAACCTGTCCAGTATCAAGACTTGAGAAACGATCAACATCGTTGTCAAATCGCTTCCTGATGTCTTCTAAAGTTGACTTATCTTTAAAATGTGTTTTCATATTAATCCCTCCCAGGTGGTTGTAACGTCATAGGTCATCACATCCTCCGCCCAGAGTGTATCCGACAACTCCCACTGTAGGACAGGTTCCGCCGGGAAATGGATAGCCTTCTGCTCCCGCATAATTATACACCTCTTGGTTGGCAGCTCCGCTTTGAATACATAAAGTATGGTTAGCTTTATCAAGCTTGATTCCCTTCATCGGACTGACATCTATCACCAGGGCGAGATTTCCTGTCGAGTATCCTTCACAGAACGCCCCTATCCAGGGGCGTTCTGTTGGTGTCAGTTCAGAATGCATCGTTCAATATAATCCTCAGATAGAAAGAGCTCTCATCTTAACGAAAAGAATCAGATTCCATTGCTTTCCAGGAAATCCCGCAGTAAATTCATGCAGACAACCTTGCGATACTCTGCGGAAATTCTCCCCCTGATGGGAAGGATTGCCTGATCATAGGCTCTCAGATATTCTTCCTTAACAGCTTTTTTGGCTTCTTCAATAGTCTTACCACTAAGCATAGCGTCAAGATCAGGCCGTCTGATCACAACCTCGCTGATTGCCCCGAAGGCAGTCTGACAGTTGACAATCCTGCCGCCCTCTATCTCAAGGATGCCGGCAAAGGATACCCTGGAAATTGCCAAGGCATTTCTTGCCCCAACCTTCTTGTAATAGTAATTATTGAGGCCGATTTTAGGCATCAGAATCTCCGCCAGAAGTTCATCAGCCTGCAGGGACGTTTTATTTCTGCCCAGATAGAACTCACTTATGGGAATGACTCGTTCCCCTCTGCTGCTGACCAGGCGCAGTTTAGAATCCGTGGCCCAAAATACCAAGGCACTGTCCGCTTTAGGGGAGCCATTGCAGATATTGCCGCCAACCGTGCCCAGGTTGCGAATGGCAGGTGCCGCTATCTGGGATACAGCTGCTTTCAAAATTGCCGGAGCCAGCTCACTTTCTTGAATAGCTGTAAAAGTACAGGCAGCTCCAATCCGAATATATTCTCCATCCTCAGTGATTTTTTTCAGTTCAGATAGATTGTTCAGGAAGAGATATCCGGCCTTTTCATCCCCTTTAATCATCAAATCAGTTCCTCCGGCGTAAGGAGTGACTGCCTCCCGGGCCCGGATTGCCAGGGCTTCCTGCAAGGATACCGGATGATAACTCTTTACCATAGTCCTTTCCCCTCCTCTGCGGCAATGCTGATTGCCTGGACAATGGCATTATAACCGGTACACCGGCAAAGATTCCCGGAAATACCGGCCCGGATCTCAGCTTCCGTAGGGTTGGGATTTTTCGCCAGTATGCATTCAGAGGCCAAAATCATACCGGGAATGCAAAACCCACACTGGACAGCACTGACTGAGGCATAGGCCTTGTCCAGAGCTGCAAAACGCTCAGTTTCACGGTAGCCCTCAATGGTGGTAACTGTACTTCCTTCAATACTGCCCAGGGCTACCAGACAAGAGTTGACCAGCTGGCCATCCAGAATGACTGAGCAAGCCCCGCATTCACCTTCTTTACAACCACACTTAACTCCGGTAATCCGGAATTCCTGGCGCAGGACATCGAGCAAACGCTGGTTTGCTTGGGCCTGCGAGACGACCTCTTGGCCATTAAGTCTAAACTTGACCATTACTTTAGCCCCCCTTGTAAAACTCTCATGGTATCTTCCGGCGTGAAGGGCGCTTTATTCAAGTTAACGCCCAAGGCGTTTTCCATGGCTTCTACATAAGCCGGAGCCGCACCAACGAGAGGAAGTTCACCGGCACCTTTGGCCCCATAAGGACCGTGGGTATAGGGATTGTTAATGATTTTTGTGACAAGATTGGGCACATCCAGGGCTGTCGGAATGATGTAATCGCTCAAACTGTTGTTGCGAATCATTCCTTGTTCGTTGCAATTCATCTCCTCCATGGAAGCATAGCCAATCCCCTGGAGAAAACCGCCTTGCATCTGTCCCAAAATAATATTCAGATCTACAGGAACGCCTACATCGAAAGTACCCCAGGCGCCCAAAATTTTGGTTGTGGCGGTGAGGGTATCAACTTCCACTTCTATGGCATTTACCGACCAGGAATAGGTAGGATAGGCATCCCCCTTGAATTCTGTAATGCTGAAGGGAATGACAAAATCAGGCTCAACGAAATGTTCTTCAATCACTTGTTCTTCCCCGGCTTTCCATTCGTCCTTAAGCCTCTCTGCCGCCCGCCTGAGCAATCCCCCGACGGTCATCAGGGAACGGCTGGCTACTGTGGGGCCAGAGTCAGGAACCCGGTCCGTATCCGGATTTTCTATTAAAACCCTATCCAGGGAAATTCCCAAGGTATCGGCCACAATTTTACTAAAAGTAGTTTTCAGGCCTTGCCCGATATCCGAATTACTGGCCAGGATCTCTACCGTCTCATCCGGGTTTTTTCTGATCCTGACCACGGCCTTAATGATGTCCCGTTCTCCGCTGCCGGTGAAGCCACAGCCATGGAAGAAGAGAGACATCCCAATGCCTTTGCGGTAGCGGCCAGTCTGATTTCTGTACTGCCGGCGTTTTTCCCGGTAATTAGTCAACTCATCAATCTGCTCAATCATTTCCGGCAAGGGTACATGGAAATGATATTTACCGCCGGTAGACGTAGCATCCCCCTGCTTAACCATATACTTTTGTTTAAGTTCCAGGGAATCCAGACCCATTTCCTTGGCAAGATGATCCATCATCATTTCTACAGCGAAAAAGGTCTGAGGAGCACCAAAACCCCGGTAGGCACCGCAAGGTACAGTATTTGTCTTAACCGCCCTCCCGACAACCCGGAGATTGTCCAGGCGATAGACACCATTGGCACAGATCAAGCCCCGCTGCAGGACAACGGGAGAAAGGGTGGTATAGGCACCGCTGTTGAAGAGGACATCAATATCCATCCCGGTAATTTCCCCATCTTTGACCGCAACTTTGTAGGTACAAATGGACGGGTGACGTTTGGAAGTAAACTCCATGTCTTCCCGCCGCTCAAAGATGACCTTGACCGGCTTGTTGGCTTTTTTAGCTGCTACTGCAGTTTGGCAGGCGAGGATGGAAGGGAAAGCTTCCTTACCGCCAAAGCCCCCGCCGGTGACATCCTGGATGACCTGTACATCCTTCTCCTCATAGCCCAGGGCCTTAGCGACTGCACCGTGGACATAATAAGGACACTGCAAAGAACCGCGGACAGTCATGCGCCCATCATGGGGATAAGCAAGCATGCCCTGGGTTTCCAGATAAGCCTGCTCCTGATAACCGGTTTGAAAGGTCTCGATGAACACCCGATCCGCTTCTTGTAAAGCCTTCTCCATATCTCCTTTGGCATAGTTATACTTGAAGAAAACAGTATCCGATTTGAGCATATCCAGAACCGGCACCAGTTCTTCATAGACAACAACAATCTCCTTCAGGATTCTCTCCACTTGTTTAAGCTCCGGGCCCACAACCATCAGAATCGGGTCACCCACATATTCCACCGTATCCTCAACAAAAACCGGGGTGTCATCCTGAACGATATGCACCTGATTGATACCCGGAACGTCATTCTTATCCACCACATAATAGCCCTCAGGCAACTGGGGCAGCAGGATACTGGTAATGCGTGCCTTGGCCTTAGCAGAGTGCAGAAGTCTCCCCCAAAGCATATCATCCAGGACATGATCATCCACGTATAGAGCACGACCGCTCATTTTAGCATCATGATCCTTTTTCTTCACAGGTTTACTTATCGCTTCCATAAAGCCCCTCCTCTTTTAATAAATTGACCATAGACCACCAACCACTCGCCTCTGTACCTCTAACATGGCTAAAAGCAGTTCTCAAAGATTATGGGTTTGAATTCGAATCTTTGATCATCCAGGTAGTTTACCAGTTTATCATAATCTTCCTTTGTGTCTGTATCGATCAGGCAGCCCAAGTCGTCCACAGGAACTGTTGCTATTTGGGTGGCAAGCTTTTTCCAGACTTCACGCAGACCGCCTTCTCCTTCAAAATTGAGAATGAGATCTCTGCATTGCCAGGAAATCAAAGGCGGATGTTTGCGCTGTCCCTCAATGGTCGGAAAGGCCACCAGGGCCTGAGTTCTGAGCATAGCCTCTTTTACTGCCCTGAAAGTCCCTGTCTGAATGGCCGGCATATCTCCCGGCAGAAGATAAAAAGCAGCACAGGGCTTAAGGGCAGAGACCCCGATTTTTATCGACGTCAACATGTCAGTTTCTGCATAGTTTTGATTATAGGCAAATTGCAGCCGGGAACCGGCATATTTATCAGCCAAGTAAGCTTCAACTTCTTTGCCCCGATAACCCAAGACGAGGATAACTTGATTTACACCGGCGCGAAGCATACTGTCAATACAGTATTCAATCACTGTTTTGTCTTTCAATTTCAAAAGCGGTTTAAAGGCAGGCATACGGCTGGATAACCCGGCAGCTAGGATGATGCCGTTAATTTTCATTTGCACCTCTCGCTTTCTAATTAAACAGTCCTTTAATTTTATGCTTCTGCTTGCATTAATTAAACAGTCTTTTGATTCTTATGCTTTCTCTTGCTTGATGATTAAACAGTTCTTTGATTCTGATTCTTTCTCATGCTTACTTCTTGTCTGTTACTTAGTTGGTGGCTTTTTATAAAAGGTATCTTGCAAGGGCAGCTGAGCACGGAACTTGCCATCCAATCGATAATAAGCATGAGAGCAGGCCGGAGCTGTGGGAATCAGGCATAATTCTCCAACCCCTTTTGCTCCATAGGTTTCAGGGATTTTCCCTTTACCTTGCACAAGGATAACCTCCAGGTCCGGAACCTCCGTGGCCCTCATCAGTCCTAAGGTACCTAGTTTGGTCTTGGGATAACCGCCCTCAACCTTGAACTCTTCCGTCACAGCATAGCCTAAGCCCATCACGATACCCCCTTCAATCTGTCCTTCAACGGACTGGATATTCACGGGGGTTCCCACATCAAAGGCTGCCACGACTTTCTCGATTTTCCCTGTTTCATTAAGAATAACAACTTGAGCTCCGTAACTATAACTCACATGACTGATGGGATTCTCTTTTACAGCTCCCATGGGATCCGTTTGGGCAGAATAATCTCCATAAAACTCTTTACCTTCCAAATCAGCCAGGGTTAAGCCTTGATCCAATTCTGCTTTCAATTTTTCCGAGACTCGTCTTACGGCTTCCCCTGTTACCACCGTCTGCCGAGAAGCGGTACTGGTCCCTGAATTAGGCGTACGCAGAGTATCCGCTCTTTCGTGAACGATCAGAGCCGGATCTATTCCCGTAGTCTGACAGAGCACAGTGGCACACATTGTGCCAATTCCCTGTCCCATACAGGCTGCCGAGGTGCGAATATGAACTTTGCCCTCCTCAATGGATAAAATACAGCGGCCGATATCCTTCTTGCCCACACCTGTTCCGCTGTTTTTAAATCCTATGGCCAGACCGGCATAGGGATTTGATTCATAGACATCCTTAACAGCTGCCAAACATTCTGCCATGGCCACACTTTCATCCGCTACCTGCCCATTAGGCAAGATTTGCCCGGGACGGATTGCATTGCGATAACGCATTTCCCAGGGGGAGATACCCACCATTTCCGCCAGTAGGTTAATATTGTTTTCCGTGGCAAAGCAGCTTTGGGTTACCCCAAACCCCCGGAAAGCCCCGCCCACAACATTATTGGTATAGACAGACATGCCAAAAATATCAATATTTTGATAATTATAGGGTCCCGCGGCATGGGTGCAGGCCCGGTGCAACACAGGGCCACCCAGGGAGGCATAAGCCCCGGTATCTGCAATGATAACCCCTTTCATCCCTGTCAAATAACCATTTTCGTCACAAGCTGTGGTGAACTCCAATTCCATGGCATGCCTTTTTGTATGATAATCCAGACTTTCCTGCCTGGAAAATTTAACTTTGACTGGTTTTTTGGTATGCCAGGCCATTAAGGCTGCATGGTGTTGCACACTCATATCTTCTTTGCCGCCAAAGCCGCCACCCACCAGTTGGGTACGACAATGCACTTTTTCCGGGGGGATCTCCAGCATCATGGAGATTTCACGCTGCTCATCATAGACGGACTGGGAACCGGAATACAAGAAAATACCATCCTCTCCCTCGGGCAGGGCAATGGCACATTCCGGTTCCAGGAATCCATGCTCCTGAAAGGGGGTTTTATATTTTCGGGTTACCACATATTTGGAATTCTTAATGGCTTCCGCCGCATTACCCCGCTGCAGACTGGCACGGCTCATGACATTCCCATCCTCGTGGATTAAAGGGGCATCAGCCTTTAAGGCATCTGTGGGGCAAGTTATGGGCTCCAGTTCGGTATAGTCTATTTCAACTAGTTGGCATACTTCCTCCAGTTTGTCTTTATGATAAGTTGCTACTAAGGCCAGGGCATCTCCCACATATCTGGTGGTACCGCCTTGAGCAATCATAACATCCCAGTCCTGCTTGGCATGTCCAATCAGATTATTGGGGACATCTTTGGCCAGCAAAATTTTCACACAGTCCGGATGAGCTTCAGCTTTGCTGATATCAATTTTTTCCACAATAGCTCTGGGATATTTGGAACGCACTGCCTTAGCATAAATCATGCCCGGCAGAACAAGATCATCGACAAAAACCCCCGTTCCATTGACTTTTTCCGTTACATCGATACGTTTAAATTTCTGAGCCACTTTTAGCTCCCTGGGTGTACTGGGGATTTCCAGCTTATCCCTAAAATAGTCCGCAGCCCTTAAAATAGCTTCTTCAATTTTCTTATACCCGGTACAGCGGCAAATGTTGCCTTTGATGGCTTTCTTGACATCCCCTGGGGTGGGATTGGCATTAACATCCAACAAGGCTTTGGCGCTGATGATCATGCCCGGAATACAAAAACCGCACTGAACCGCACCTGCTTCTCCAAAGCAGTGTTCATAAACAGCCTTTTCTCTCTCACTCAAGCCTTCAACCGTAAGAATCCGTCTTCCTACGAACTTGGATACTTTCTGCACGCAAGCCTTAAGGGCTTTGCCATCCACTAAAACCGTACATGTCCCGCAGGCCCCTTCACTGCAGCCATCTTTTACCGAAGTAATTCTCAAATCATCTCTTAAAAAGAGTAATAAAGATTTGTCACTCATAGCAACGACATTTTCACCATTGATATTTAAGGTAAACATAAATAACCTCCTGTCTGACAATGATTTAACAGCTGGTGTTATGAATCATTATAAGTAGGAGGTTATACTTCATCAAATTCTTTCTCAAAAGCACTCGCTATATATAAAGCCGTCTTCTAAAACAATTTGTTAAATTCATCCTTGGCGTATTGGCGCACCTTCAGCTCAAACTGCTGGTATTTTTCCAGGAATTCAAGCCCTTCTTTTGTCAAATAAGTCTTGCCGCCTTTACTGCCGCCATGTTTCCTTTCGACCACTGCATACCCTAACTCTTGTTCCAGCCCGTTGAGCATATTCCAGGCTTTACTATAAGACAAGGCAATATGCCTGCAGGCACTTCGGACAGAGTTTGTTTCTTGAATCAAAAGCAACAGCAACTTTGTTCTGGAATCGAAAAACAAAAATTCTTTTTCAATACTTATTCTCACAAAGGGGTGCAAAATATGCTGGTTGTGTTTTTTTAAGAGGAGATCCAAGCGATCAATGTCGTCCATATCTCTGAGAACACCCTCGTCGTCGATATCCATCCATTCTCTTTCGATCCCCAGACTGCGAATGGCTCCCCGCATTCCCAAACTTCCATTATATTCCAATATCTTAGGGATCAACTCTGAAGCCAGCAAAAGAGGATGACCCCCTTTCCCCTGATAGGATGGTGAAATTACCTTTGCCCTGCATTCCATCATCTTGCGAAGAGTCTCTGGGGTAAACATGGGAATATTAACCGGATTGAAGAGTACCTGATCACATTTATGCTGTAAAAATCTCAGCCCAATTTTGGCGGAATCAAACATCTGAGAGTTCTCATATTGTATATTTGGCAAAAAGATGACTCCATAATCCGCTAAATCATGTTCGATTTCTCCTGTTTCGCTTCCGGTAATGACGACAATCGGGGAAATTTCAACTTGTTGAAAGGTTAAAACAATTCTTTTCACTGCAGTAATAGAGCCAATTTTCCAGAGTGGTTGTCGTTGGTCTCTATCTGAAGTTTTTCCGGCAGCCACAATAATTCCGCCTGTTGTTTTCTTTGCTTTTCTTTCCATACTCTTACCCCGTCCGGTAGTGGCCTGTTTAAAAGTTGGCTTTACCGATTTATTATCAAGAATACATATTAATGATAAACAATTCAGACAAAGATGTCCATGGCTTTAACCTGGTTCCCATTTTAAAAGGATCTACATACTTATATTGGGTAATAATCTTTCCCCGTTGAATCCACTCTTAGTTGCAGTAGTTACATAATGCCTAAAGACTTATAAGGAGATTTTAGAAAATGGAATCAAGCGAAGAATATTTTGCCGTATTTTTTACCACTTCCGGAGCAATAAGATTTCATAGGTTTTTACGCAACAATACCATTCCGGCTGAAGTTAAGCCGGTACCCAGAAATCTGAGCACAAGTTGTGCCATAGGCATTGAGTTTTTCTATAAGGGTAATTTAAGTCTGTTAATCATCCAGGATATTAAACAAATCTACATTAAGCAAGGCAATCAGTACATTTTAAAGTACGCCAAAGGCCACTAACTGCCTGGTTTAAACGAAATATTTAAAAATCCCGCAATCACTTGCGGGATAAAGTAGTCTCTGGTGCGCCACCCCAGATTCGAACTGGGGACCTGCCGATTAAGAGTCGGATGCTCTACCAGCTGAGCTAGTGGCGCATTTGGTAGCCCCAACGGGATTCGAACCCGTGTTTCCGCCTTGAGAGGGCAGCGTCTTGGGCCTCTTGACTATGGGGCCATGCAATTTTGGCTCCGGGACTAGGATTCGAACCTAGGCTATGTGATTCAGAGTCACACGTGCTACCACTACACAATCCCGGAAGACTAACTGCCTTCCAAATCAGCAGTCATCACTAAAACAATATGAATGATCATTTGCTTTAGATTATGTCACGCCCTCTATTATAGTTTATTTATTACTTATATGCTAGTCATTTTTTAATTTTTTTTTTATGACTCCGGGGCTTAATTCGAAATTTCGCAGTCCCTTCCCCTTTAAAGTTTCTGAATATAGTCAACGGCCTTTTCTAAACGTTCCAAGCATTTCTTTTTCCCTAATAAAGCCATAACGTCAAACAAACCCGGGCTGACGGTCTGACCCGTCAAGGCTAGTCTGGTCGGGTGAATAAGGGTGCCGCCTTTAATCTCAAGTTCCTTCATCAATTGGCGATAGGCACTTTCCACCCTTGCCACATCAAACCCATCCAGGGTTGCCAAACACGCTCTGCCCTTGGCAAGCAAATCAGCCACGTTTTCTTGTTTAACAAAGTATTTCTCGCGGCCTTTTTCATCATAGGCAACAATATCCTGAAAAAAGTAACGACTTGCTTCCACCAGTTCTCTTAGAGTTCTTACTCTTTCCCTGACCGTGTTTACGACGTCACGAATGTAATCTTGCTTATCTTCTGCTTCCCTAGGAGTGATTAGACCCGCCTGAATGAAAAAGGGTATGGCTTGCAGCGTAAGGCTATCTAAATCACAAGTGGTCATATATTGGCCATTAAGCCAGATTAATTTTTGAACGTCATAGACCGCAGCGGTTTTGGATACTTTTTCGAGGGCAAAAGCCGGGATGGTTTGGTCTGGGGAGATGAGTTCACTCTGCTCCCCTGTGGGAGCCCAGCCCAGAAGGGTCAAATAGTTGACTAAGGCTTCAGGAAGACAACCCATCTCTTGGAATTCTCCCACAGAAGTTGCGCCGTGTCGCTTGCTTAACTTACTGCGATCCGGTGCTAAAATCATGGATAAGTGGGCAAAGGAAGGGATTTCGTATCCCAAGGCATCATAGATAAGATGTTGCTTAGGGGTATTGGACAAATGTTCTTCAGCCCTAATAACATGACTAATTTCCATGGCATGGTCATCGACGACACAGGCAAAATTATAAGCCGCCGTTCCATTGGATTTCATTATGATAAAATCATCAAATTGCCCCAACTCAAAGCTGACTGTTCCTCTAATAATGTCTTGGACGATAACTTGACCTCTTTCCGGCACTTTAAGCCGGATCACTGAAGGCTGCCCCTGATCCAGGCGCTCTTTAACCTCCTCCTCCGATAAATTCCGGCATTTCCCTGAATAACGAAAGGGTTTACCCTCCTGCCGTTGCTTTTGACGTTCTTCTTCTATTTCTTCTCCCCTGCAAAAACAATGATAGGCTCTTTTCTCTTGTATTAAGGTTTGAGCGGCCCTTGTGTAAAAGCCTTGTCTTTGAGATTGAAAATAGGGGCCAAAATCCCCACCTTTTTCTGGGCCCTCATCCCAGTTAATCTTTAACCACTTCAGGCTATCCAGAATTTGCTGAACAGAATCGTCGATAAGCCGTTCGGCATCCGTATCCTCAATTCGAAGGATTAATGTGCCGTTATGTTTTTTGGCAAACAGCCAGTTGAACAAGGCTGTTCTTGCTCCCCCAATATGCAAATAGCCTGTAGGGCTGGGGGCAAATCTTACTCTGACCTTTTCCATAGTTAACTCTCCCATACTTAATTGTCTCTCCTCATACTGCTTAAGGTATTTTCGTTACTTTATAAATGTTTAACAGAATTGATCATCATTTTTAGATTATCATTAGTTATTATAATTTAATTATATATCTGTGCTTGTCCAAATATCAAGCTGCGCGACACATGAAGGAAAACTTCCATCTTTCCCCGCAAACCGAACTTGTTCTTTTTACAAAATAAAAATCCCAGGCCGTAGAGCCCGGGGCTGATTTGCAGAATCCTCTTAAAACTAAGCGACTTATCTTCAAGGTACAAACACTAACAAAAGCGACTAAATCTAGGGCACCTCAGACAATCCCATTTTATTGTTTCACATTTAACCGATTAAAACAGGTCTTAACACCCTCTTCAGCTGTTACCTTCAAACCTTCCTTTGACGCTCCAAAAGCTCTTTTGCGGACAGCGTTTCGCTGACGATGGGTTTGAGATTCTTTTCCTACTAAAATACTCGGTGGTTTTCTAATACACTGCACGAAATAAGAATAGCCGGAAGATAATAGGTTATAGTACATAAATAATGTTTTTAGGGATTAATAGCTCTTTACACACACTTCTTGTAAGCACCTATTCAGAAAAAAATTGCATTACCAGGATGCCATAGCTCTAGAGCCTCTTTTTCTCGGGATATAATTTCCTCTATTTGCATATAATCCACTTCTCCCCTCTAAGAGCCTATTTATAAGAATACAATTGTAGTTGGGTTTTATCAAATTAATACTGTGTTACATAATTGAATCAAGTATATATGACAACTAGTATTTTATGAATGTGAAATCTAATATGAGGGTAGGTCAGATAACATGGCAATTATTACTTTTCTTATTATTGGTTGGATCTTAAATTTATTCAAATTCGAACAATTGTTTATTCAAGCTTTTAAAGAGCTATTTGGCAAAGATATGACAAAGGCTACCTACTATTTCTCGTTTTTGTGTGTAGGAGTTTTCGGTGAAATAGTTCTATTTTTTCAAGGTGCTTACTATGAATATTTCTTACATCGCTGAGACAACGTTCAAGTCAGTAGTAATTCAGATAGAAGTGATAAATCAATGGAATTAGATAATAATAACCACTCAGTATTTCTTATGTGATCTTTTCTGTCAATTCGATTCACCAATCACCAAATATTTCAAAACTATGCTAAAGGGCGTCAGTCAGTAATTATACTAACTGGCACCCTGGATTTCTCAAACATTGGGTATTGTTAAAACCGCCCGCTAAGTGGGTGGTTTTGATTAAAATCAATTGAGGCATAACTCAAGTCAATCCGACTATTTTGCTGCTGCTTGGTCAGCTGGGATCTGAACCAATCTACCCAACTTTTTAGCACCAGCATAAACCACATAGGTATCGCCTAGGATATCAGACAATCCCTGCTTCCGGGGATGAAACGCACAAACCAGATACCCCAGGTAGGTACCAAGCAACTGTGCCAGTATTCTTCCGGCAACTTCCCGCATGATGACTGTAAGCCAGCTAAGAGGATGTCCGTCCTTCCTTACGACTTTAATTCCCATGATCATTTTTCCCAGCGTTTGTCCAAAATACATAGTCATCAATACAAAATATAGGCTTCCCCAGATACCGGGGAAGAGTGAATTCATGAGAATAAATGATTTGACTGTTGTTGTTTCCAGACCTGACGGCCATACCAGGCGGAAAAATATCTGACTGCTCATAGCAATGACCAACAGATCAAGGATAAAGGCAAAAAATCTGGTCCAAAATCCCACGACTCTCAGAGTTATAACGTTTCCACTTTCCATTAACTGATTGCCGCTGTGCTCATTAATGATATCCATTGATTAATCACCATCCTTTAGCGGTATAGGTACATAGCTGTAGGTACCGCACTGTTCTGCAAATCCTCTTTGATCCGCGAAAAGTCAAGTCGCGACGACGGAAGGGACAAGAGTGTATTCAAATTGAACAGATCTTCTTTTTTATATTTAATAACTTTAGGGTTCGTTTCGTTAATCATTTTTGCAGCTTCGGTAATAGCTCCGTCCAAATCACCTATTTGGTCTATTAAGCCCAGTGACTTGGCCTGCGACGCTGTATAAACCCTTCCATCAGCAATACTGATGACTGCCTGTCGGTCCATTTTCCTTCCTTTAGCCACGACATCTACAAAATAACCATAATACTCATCAATGATCCCCTGCATGATCTGCATTTCTTCCTGCGTCGTATCACGCATCGGATTTAAGATGTCTTTATTTTTACCACTTTTGAAAACCAGTTCCTCAATACCCCATTTATCTGCCAGCTGGCTGTAATTATATGTAGACATAATGACGCCGATTGATCCGGTCATCGTAAAGCGATTTGCAAGAATCTTATCCGCCGGCATAGAAATATAGTACCCTCCCGAAGCTGCCATTGAACCCATAGATACAACCAAAGGTTTTTGGTATATGTCTTTTAAGCTCTTTAGTTTCTGATAAATTTGATCACTCTCATACACGCCACCGCCAGGTGAATCCACTGCCAGAATGATTGCTTTTATTTCCGAATTTTCAAAGGCGTTTTCGACTTCCTGCAAAAACACCTGATGATCAAAGTTATTGGTACCGGTTGACAATGCATTGCCCGAGTCTTCAATTGTCCCGTCTACGTTAAGAATAGCAATGGTTTGGCCTAATCCTTCTTGATAAGTCTCAGTACTAAATGGTGATTTTGAAGATAACAGCGATAGGGGATCTCCTAATTTTTCTGTCGTTGTTCCAGTTTTTGCCCTTGTAGAAACAACATCTGTACGGATATACACTACCAACAATACAATGATAACAGCTATAGAAACCCAGCGTTTTTTATTCATAACTTTCCTCCTAGTTTATTTATCATCTTGCAGCGAGAAGACTCAGAATTTCCGGAATGACACAATGGATTTTTGATTCCCTTCCGAAGAATTGCGAATCAAATCGACAATGTAGGCAAAGAAATCGAAAACACTGCGAGGCAACTAAAAAGCACCTGCGAATTGCGCGAGTGCTTTGTCTTATATTTATAGATTTGCAGTTTTTTTCTCTAAAGCCTTAATTCTGCTCTCATAGTCGTTAAAACTATTATCTGCAGCAATAACGAATGACTTAATTATTTGTAAATCTGATTTTACTTTCTTCATATCAGATTCTAATGATTTCTGCCCATTTTCTAGTACCTTCTGTCCATTTTCTAGTACCTTTTGTCCTTCTTCTAATACTTTCTGTCCTTCTTCCACTTTTCCCAACCTATTTTCAATAATCCGCTGTCCCTCAGCCAGGGTTTTGAACATATCCCGAACTTCTTCAAGTATTACACCCACCTGATTTTCATTCATAAGTTCACCGCCTTATATATGTTCAAGCCTTTTTATTATACCATAAGTGGGTTTTAAGGGTAATATATTTCGCCTCGATATTTTCATGCTTTGCCGCCTCAACGCTGCACAATTTGACTTACTCCCATGCCAATATCCTCTAAAACCATTAGGAAACAAATTCAGGCAATATATTCCTTATCCTGGGAAATTTAGGGTTTGCCACCATTTTTATCGAATGTTATATTTGGGGTAGCCAAAATATCCGAAGGGGTGAAGAAATTATGGACTATCAGAACGAAGGTAAGATTAATGACTACCGTGTTAATTTCCATAATAACGGAAAAATCATCAGCGTTGAAGTAACCTGCTGCGGTGGGCATATCGGAGAGATGCGCTTCAAAGACGGCGAACATAAACAATGCTTGGCTTGCGGGACGCTGCATACATTAAAGCTCCAGCACAATCACTTTCATATCCGCCAATCCAAGTGAAGACATTATATCATAATATGGCTATATCATAACCCAAATAATCCCAGTCGCATTCGCTATGAAGGGTCTAAGGCATACTAATACCTTTGACCCTTTCGCTAAAAACCTTTTATCATATTTGGCAAGGATGTATTAAAACAGGTCTTAAGACTTTCTTCGACTGTTTCCTTCAAGGCTTCCTTGGTCGTTCCAAAAACAATCACTGTCACGCAGAGGGTGGCTCTATCTAAAAACCATTCACTCCACCCCTGGGATTGTTGACTACTAATGCTTCTGCCGGTAGACGATAACCATAAATTTTCCTGACCCTCAACAAAAACTTTAATATGCCCAACAAAACAGGCCTTAGCACTTGTCCAATCCCTGATCTCTTCAATCCATTGAGTGAGAGCTTGTTTAACCCTTTCGGACTTTACCTTTTCTAAAAGCGCCAGGCTGTAGGTCTCAGAAAAAATCGCCGGGTCAGAATGCTTAGTCGAGCACTTAAGTAAATCCTGATCACTCACCATTAGTCACCACTTTACGCCAGATTTGAGGATCGACTTCAGCCTGGGCGGAGATTGAATAGAAGTGGCCAGAAGAATTGATCCTTTTAATGTCTTCTGCGACTTGGCTAACTTGCTCAGGTTCTAAACAGTCGATTTTGTTCAAGAGAATAACGTTTGCCTGAGCGATTTGTTCTTCTATTAAACCGGGCATGATCGTAGAAAGATCATCCCATCGTTCTGCATCAGCCACAACAATGGTCTTCAAACTATCTATGCCCTTCCCATACTTAGTGATGGTTTCCGCGATGGTATGGGGGAAGGCCATTCCCGTTGTCTCAATGATCACCCATTCCGGCGATAACTCCTCCTGAATTTTATTAAGACAGACGGTAAGCTCCGCGTTCAGGGTACAACAGATACAGCCGGCAATAAGTTCTCGAACATTTAGCCCTTCTGCTTTGAGAATCTTATCATCAATACCCGTTTCCCCTACTTCATTTTCAATAATTACCAAAGAAGGTTTGCCACTATCCAACTGTAGTGCCGAAAGTTCTGCTGTTAGGTATCGAGCAACTTGCAAGATAACCGAAGTTTTGCCTGAACCTAGAAATCCGCCAAAAAGTAAAATATTCATTGCCTATAACTCCTTACGCTGACATTCCGCACCCTTAGTTAAAGGCCCTTGATTGAGGCGAATAAAAAGTTCTATTTCACCTTAAATTGAGAGCACTCAGCAAATAATCGTTCATAACCTTTGGTCACACTTAATTCGAGATAGTTAAAGTCTCGGGCCAGCTTTATC
Source organism: Desulfosporosinus hippei DSM 8344 (assembly GCF_900100785.1). Taxonomy (GTDB): domain Bacteria; phylum Bacillota; class Desulfitobacteriia; order Desulfitobacteriales; family Desulfitobacteriaceae; genus Desulfosporosinus; species Desulfosporosinus hippei. The sequence goes on from NZ_FNCP01000023.1 coordinate 42,884, forward strand.
ATTTCTCGGCGGGTTTCCAGGGACATCAGGGCCAGATAAGCCCCGGTTTTTGAGGAATTACCGATGTAGGTGATTTTATCTCGGACAGCCTTCGGTAAAATATCCGTCCCCACCAAACTTTCGACCGATAGATGAGCGCCGAACTGACCAGCCACAATCACCTCATCCAGATCCGAAAATGTGAGATCCATAGCCTTTACCAGTGCCACAAATCCGGATAAAATCGCACTCTTGGCCAGTTGGACCTGGCGCACATCCCCCTGGGTAATGAGGACTTTATGGGGGCCCTCTCCGATACGAATTCGTCGTTTCTTGCCATCCAGGTCAATATAGGGCAGTCTCGGGTCCCCAGCCTCTAACTCCTCAGGCTTAACAATATTGCCACGGGCAGTGATAAACCCATGTTTTAACAATTCTCGTATAGCGGCCATTATCCCACTGCCACATAAACCCAGGGGGGCCTTATCTCCGATAACTTTCAGATCAAAACCCTGCTCTTTTTCGAAATAAACTTCCTCAATGGCCCCATCGGCAGCACGCATACCGCAGCTGATATTCATCCCTTCCAGGGCTGGTCCCGCTGCACAAGAGCAAGATACTAACTTTTCCCCGTCGGAGAGAACGATTTCTCCATTGGTACCGATATCGATAAAGAGCACTTTATCCTTCCTGTTGTGGAGCCCAGCCACATAAGCCCCTGCCACGATATCTGCTCCTATATAAGAAGAAACCGCTGGCAGACAATAGACTCGACCAAAGGGGGAAAGGGCCGTTAAACCCACATCCCTTGCTTTAATATCTTTGGCCCCGACAAAGATCGGGGCATAAGGAGCTTTCCCAATGGAGAGGGGATTAACTCCCAAAACCATATGCATCATCGTGCAATTAGCCGCAATAGCGATTTCATAGATCAAAGAAGGGGAGATCTGCTGCCTTTCACACATGGTGTGGAGCATCTCGTTTAAGGAATCGACAATGGCTGTCTGTAACTGATCCCGCCCCTCCTTACCTTGATCGAGAACATAGGTGATGCGAGTAAGCACATCCTGACCAAAATTTTTCTGGGCATTGATGGCCGCTTCGCTATCTATTTCATCTCCTGTCCTTAAGTCGATGAGTGCAGCTACAACGGTGGTCGTTCCGATATCAACGGCGACTCCGTAAAGTCTTTCCCGGGTATCCCCTTTTTCAATCCCAATCAGTTGATCTTGATTAAATACCCCAGTATAGGTTCCCTCCCCCATGATAATTTGGCGGAGCACATCCCAGGGCAGCTGATCCATACCCAGGGCCCTTGCAAACAACAGTTCATAAGGAGTTTGGTCTTCCAGAGTAGGCTTGATGATCTCAATGGTCTTTTTCCGGATTGCCGGATTGGGTTCATACTCTGGTACATAGCCTCCTGTCAGAACCTGGTGATTTTCCTCCTGATCAACGATGTCGATCTCTAAATCCCCTGTCGGATAGATAAGACAGGCCAAACGGATACCTTCAGCGATCTCTTTTGGGGTAAGGCGTTCTTTCTCGTCGTCAGATAGAGGCGGGAGATCTCCTCCTAAATGTTTAATCTTACACTTGCCACAGCTTCCTCGTCCTCCACAGGGACTTTCAATGAAAATCTGCTGGCCGACAAGAATATTCAGGAGATTTTCCCCTGCCCCTATGTCATAGGAAAATTTAATAGTTTGTCTTGGTAAGGCAATTGTATGCATGCTAAAACCTCGTTTTCCAGTACACAGCCCTCTAAATCCTATACTTCAGAAGCTTCATGTGTTTCCTATACTTCATGAGCTTCATAACTACTTTCCTTGAACAGCCCTTAGCATCGCCTGAATATTTTCCAGGGAAGACTTAGTTCCCAGACCACAAGCAGGCGCGATAATATCGGACCCCTCCTCCATCACCTTCCGAGTCATAAGGCGAATGCGGTCTGCATCAGTAAGCTCCAGAGCAAAGGTACTTACATTACCCATCATAATCTTACCTGGCAACATTTTTTTCGACTCTTTGATGCTGACAATCGAGTCAAAGCTGTGGGCATCAGCACGAAGTTTATTCAGTGGTTCATAAACTTTATGCATCCGTCCGCAGATGTGCACAATGATCGGGATTTCTGGATTTCGCTCACGGAGTCCATCGATTAATTGATTGATATAGGTCACTACGTATTCATCAAATAAACGCGGACCTAAGATTTCCCCTGTGCCACTGGGGTCAGAGATCGCAATCACATCGGCTCCTGCTTCGATCTGAGCCCGGCCAAAACTAATCAGACCTTCCGTGACAAACTTCATGAAAGCATGGGCCTCTTCTTTACGGCGTCTTAAAGCCTTATAGTAAACCACCGGTTCAATTAGGGAAGTAGCAACACTGACAGGTCCGGAAAGATTGCCAATAATGGGCACCCGATCAGCGTGTTCTTTCAGAATTTTAATGGCATCCAGCACCACTTTTGCCCGTTTGCTGTAGGGCTCCAGGGGAGTTAATTTCCTCCATTGAGAAAGTTCCTCAAAGGCATACCCTGTGACATGAGGTTCATAAACGGTGGAACCCAAGTCCACGACGGCACCCAACTGTTCTGCTTCAATAGTCATACAGAAGGGTACGCCGTAATTTTCGAAACAACCATAATCATAGACAGCCTTGGCTAGTCCCGCCATTTTTATAGGATCAGTATGCGCTTCCGGCCAATGAATGTCGACCTTTTCCATCAAGGCAGTGACCACCATATTCATCATCCCACCCGGGCAAATACACGGTGAGCGATCCGTATTTACACCCTTTAGAGCGTTAAGAAGTCTTTCTTTTGAATCCATAAGGACGTCCTTTCCGGTCCTGAATCTATTCTGATCCTATGTCTAAGCCATTCCCACTAATTGTTTGGCCAAAGTTACCGCCCCGGTGGCGTTAACGGCATAACCATCAGCGTTGATTTGATTACAGTAGGCCTGAGAAAGTGGCCCGCCGCCGATCATAACTTTTACTTTGTCTCTGATTCCCTCTTTGACGAGGATATCTACGACCTCTTTCATACCGGGCATAGTGGTAGTCATCAGTGTGGAAAGACAAATTAGCTGCGCATCCACGTCCTTTGCTTTTTGTACGAAACTCTGAAGCGGGACATCTCTGCCCAAATCATACATTTCAAAGCCGGCGGTTTCGAGCATGATACGCACCAGGTTTTTGCCAATATCATGGGTATCCCCTTCTACAACGCCGATAACACATTTGTAGTTGACAGCACCTGCGGCCTTCTCTTGAGGCAGATGCTCTCTTAAAACATCCAGACCATTATACATAGCATCGGAGCACACCAAAAGGTCGGTAACAAAATACTCTTCTTCTTCATACATTTGACCGGCGCGGTTCATTCCATCAACAAGTCCTTTTAGGACCCCGTCAAGTGCTTCGTAACCTGCTGCAATATATTCTTTAGCCACATCGGCTACATTTTCATCGTCCATTTCAAATACACTATCGGATAATTGTTGTAATAATTCTTCTTTTGACTTAACCATTACCTTCACCTTCACCTTCTAATTTGTTGATTAATGGTCCGTTGCGGGTTCATTTAATAACGCTTCATCGATAGGATAACGTCCATATTTGCGAACCGCTTCCATCATATAGTCTATATTCTCAACAGGCACATTTTGAGTAATATCACAACCGGAAGCGATAATATAGCCCATAGGGCTGTCTTTTCCCTTGAGGATACAGGTCTTAACCGATTCAAAAACGTCTGATCTGGAGCCCAGCATCAGCACGTCGACGGGGGGAACATTACCCAAAATGGGTAAACGCTTGCCCACTTGTTCTTTCACATATTCCAGATCCACCAGGTTATCAATACTCAGCATATCCGGTCCTGTATCCACCATTTCCATGACAATACTCGTCGTATTGCCACAGATGTGATAGCAACACATTCCCCCCAATTCATGAATATAGCTCATCAATTCCGTAGCATAGGGCTTGACGAATTCTACGTATTGGCTTTTTTTCAGGAGGGTGCCTGAGGCAATGGGATCACACATGAGAATAATAATGCCGCGCTCAATATATTCCTTATAAATATCCTTAAGGGCGTCGGTACACAGGCGAAGCAGCCGGTGGATGGAGGCCGGATCTTTGCGGGTAGCTCTTAAAAGATTTTCAGTGGGAAGGATACTGGAGACGGCTGTGAAAGGTCCTGTAATCAATACCCCTGTCGGGACCTCCTGCCCCATCTTTTCCTGACAGATTTCACAGGCCTCTAAGGTTCTGGCAAACCAAGGATCATTTTCTTTTTTGGTCTTGTTGAAATCCAATTGATCAATATCTTGAAGATTTTTTAAAACGTGATTCACAATTGCAGGCAGACTATCCTCAGGATCATTCATTTCTGATCCCAGGGCGGTTCCTATCCCATGAAGACCATATTCAATGATCATCATATCGTTCCCATAACGTTGATAACAGTCGATTTGGGACTGGGCCTGCTTGAGTGCCGAAGCACGTTTTTCTCGATGGGTCATCCCTGAAACTCTGTGGGAGATAGAAACTAAGATAGGCATCGCCAGAATGCGATCCATTTTTTCTCCTTTCATAAAAGCTTGTAGCCGTTCATTGGGTGTCATTTGGTCTTGTGCGTGCATAGCAAATCCTCCTTTTTATTTCTGTTCATCAATCCTCTACCGAAACCCCGATGTTCGGCTTTAGCTGAACGAGTTCACCGGAAATTACGCTGTCAAAAGCTTTAAGATCTTGATTTGGGCATCTTGGAGTATGTGATTACGATTATGGATACAGACATTGCCTACAAGGTTAACTTTACCGCGCAGTTCCAAACAGGCTTGGGCATAGGACATGGGTTCAGGTAAAGGGTAACTCTCCCACTCAGCCATTCCCAGCGCCGTCAACTGCAGGGCAGTCTTAGGACAGAGATGCATTACCGACTGTCCGCCAATTATCTTCAAGGCCTCTTCCACAAAAGGTTTAGAAAACTGTCGGCCCTGCAACTCAAAGTATTTGGGTCCAAGGATATTCAGCCCCCCCACCGGATCTTCAAAGGCAATGAAGTCCACTCCAGCTGCGAGGGATTTTTCAATATACCGTAACAGCTGAAGGCGTAGCTTCTCTACTACTTTTGCAATGACTTCGGGATTTTTTCTCCAGATCTTAAAGACTCTGCTGATATCGCTTAAATTGTTTAAGATCGTCATTGGGCCGCAGATCTCAACCCCAACCGCTTCCTTTGCTGCTTTAAGAAGTTTTACCGCTTCCAGGGTCTCTTTTAAGCGACCTTTCTCAAAATCCAAATCGGGGAGCCCCAACAAATCTTCTTCATCTTTGCACACCGGTTCCTGGCAGCGTGGCCCAATGGTTGCCGTTCCCAGCTTGATATTGCCGCCTAAATTCTCCGCTTCAACGGTATGACAAAAAGGCACCATACAGAGGGTGCCTCCTTCTACTTCTCGTAGGGTGCCAGCAATCCTAGCCATTCCTTCTCCATAAGTGTAAGCCTCGGGAAAAGGCAAACCTACCTTTTCCACCACACTCTCTGTGAAACCGCTGGTATCCGACCCTTCAGGGCATTTATAATTTGTAAATTGAATCATAGAGTTCCTCCTGACTATATCTAGACGTTATATCGAACTAAAGTTTCATAACTATTTAATAATGCTTTAATCTAACCAAAAAATTATATCATAACTCATAAAAATTTTAAATAATTGTACTGAATTGTGTTCATATTTCAAATTTATTTCCCTTCCACCGAGGATGAGCAGCTGGGTGTAGGTCAAATTCGTCAGTACTGACGAATTTGACTAGCCGCCTCATTCGTTAATTTCACCTAATTGTTTCCTTGAATAAGTTTCGGAATTTAGGAAAATTTAAGATTAACCCCCTAGTCAAAACCTTAGAACCAAATTGATTTGTTGCAAACTTATCTTAATCTCAAGGAGGTACCTCATTATGGCAAAATACAATTTACCTGTCGACAAAAATCAAGTAGCTGCTCAATCGGGTGTTACTCTTGGCCCTGACACTACGTCTCGTCAGAACGGCAGTGTCGGTGGCGAAATGGTTAAACAAACCTTCGAAAGTTTCGGAAAGAAAAAATAATCTGCCCCTTAGGACATATTAGATGGTAATCCCGCTGTGTTGTTCTCGGTCATAATCACGAAAGAGGTTAAATAAAATAACGCCCCCAGTCGGGGCGTTATTTTGGTGTTAGTTCAGAATGCGAATGACTGATGAAGCTCTGCCATGAATATGGGACGGAAGAGCTAGCCTCTCCTAACAGTGACAGCTATCCAAAATCGACACTGGTGTCGAATTTGACCTACACCCAGGCACTCATCCTCCTCGGAATTCCGGAAGAGGAACGGGAGGAATTTATCGAGAACCATGATGTCGAGAGCATGACCAAATTGGAACTGCAGCAGGCTGTCAAGGACAGGGACCAAGCCATTCAGGAAAAGAAAGACCTCCAAAAGAACCTGGACGTAAAAAACAGCGAAATCACCCAACTAACCGCTCAGACCAAAAGTCTCGAAGAACAGATGAACCAGTGCCAAGCTGAAAAAGTTCAATCTTCCATCTCCAAGGCTGATGAACAATTCACCATTCACCGCGATGTCATTCTCAATGCTTGGAAAGAGCTTTCACAAATACTTTCCACTTTAAACAAAATAGATCCGAAGATAAAGGAAACTTACAGGGAACAATTGCATACCATGCTTCAAAACTTGACTAAGCGTATGGAAGTGTGGCCGCCCATTGTCACTACAAATTTATCGATTAAACCCACTCCGGGAGTTAAATCTTCAAACTAAAGGGCCCAGTAGTATCCGGATCACGCCTGTTCCCGAAATCTGGCTCCTCGGCAGCTGATGATCGGATTTCGGGACTGCTAACATTTTCATCCCTCCATACTTATCACGTAGTGCGCAATGCTTAAGAAAATTTTTGATTTATATGCTGAGAAACTATCTTTTGAAGTCCTGCCAGGGTGATTGGCTTGCTAATATAATCATCCATACCAACAGCGAGACATTTTTCGCGATCGCCCTCCATAGCATGGGCGGTCATCGCAATGATAGGAGTGCCCTGATTAATACTACTCCTCTTTTTAATTTCTTCAGTCGCTCTATAACCATCCATAACAGGCATTTGACAATCCATCAAGATTAAAGCAAATTTTTCCTTATCACTTTTCTCAAGTGCTTGTTGTCCATTTACTGCCAATTCCACTTCATAGCCCAATTTTTCCAGCATGGTTTTTTCTAATCTCTGATTGGCTACCATATCTTCTACCAGAAGTATCCTGGCCTTGGTCATTTCATAATCTTCTTCTATCATAGAATGTCTTGTTGCTAGATTTCCACTTTTTACGGACAGCCCTAATTCAGCAACATCCAAGACTATATTAATTAACTCCATTTTTCGTACAGGTTTCGCTATGTAACCGGAAAATCCAATATCCTTAGCTAATCTTGCTTCTCCTTGCTGAGCCGTGGAGGTAATCAAAATCAGCTTAATATCTCTTAGTCTTTTCTCCTTCAACACCAATTTTCCAAATTCATGACCACTCATTCCAGGCATCCTATAATCCACGAGTATTATTTGCGGTAAACTTTCAGAAGGCAGCCCTTTAAGCATTTCAAGACCCTCTTGCCCGTTTTGTGCACTAATAACCTTACATCCTGTTGCGCCAAGATATTCTCGGAAGATCATCCGGTTGCTGTGAGTATCATCGACAATCATAACCGTTAGATGACTTAAGTCATAAGATTTATGAGTTGAAAGTCTCTGGGAATCGTCTTCAATTCCGCCATTCTCTAGCTCTAAGGTGATAACAAACGTGCTGCCCCGATCCAGCTCGCTCACAACTTCAATGTCACCGCCAAATAGTTCTATTATCTTTTTGGAAATAGATAGTCCAAGGCCGGTTCCTTCATATTTTCTCGTTGTCGAAGCATCCGCTTGCATAAAAACCTGGAATAACTTGCGTTTTGTCTCTTCAGACATACCAATTCCTGTATCCTGAATTATTATCTGCAAAAGTACCTTCTCTTTACTTTCTTTTAAGGCCTCTACTTTTACAACGACTTCACCCGTATCTGTGAATTTGACAGCGTTTCCAATAATGTTATTTAACACCTGCCTCAGCCTGCCGGAATCACCTAAGACTCTGTCAGGAACTTCACCGATATAGGAAACGATTTCAATTCCTTTCCCGTAAGCTTTTGGAGAAAACAAGGTGACCGCCTCGTCAACAAGTTTATGAAGACTAAATGGTATATTTTCAATTAACAACATACCCGCTTCGATTTTCGAAAAATCCAAGATATCATTAATTAATAAGAGCAATGCGTCTGATGAAGCTTTCACCTCTGCTATGTAACTTGCTTGTTCCTTTTCCAGAGGCATACTGGAGAGTAGTTCTATGAAGCCAGTAATTCCATTCAAAGGTGTCCTTATTTCATGAGACATGTTGGCGAGAAACTGGCTTTTAGCGATATTGGCCGTTTCAGCAGCAGACACATCTTTCATTACCCCAAAAGTTACTTCTTGACTATTCCATTCCCCAGTCGTGATACGTGTTTCCATAGGAATCTCTTGGCCGTTTTTTGTGATTGCAGGTATCGGAGAATAATCAATTTTGCCCTTTAAAATATCTCTAACAACACCCCCTACTTCACCTCTTCTGTTTTCCGGGTGAACCATTAAAACCGATTTCCCTAGCAGCTCAGCCTCTGAATAACCTAATCTCTTGCAAACAGTACTATTCATATGCTTAATGATTCCATGATGATCTGCTGTTGGATTTAGTTCCAGCATCGTTTTACCAATGATCTGTTCTTGAGATTGATTCATGAGAGTTTCAAAAGCCTGGTTTACCATAAGATAGCGAAAATCGACAACCTCACCTTGGTCATTTGTAATAACTTCTTGAAGTGAAAAACCGTTGGTCATATTTTCAAAAAGAAGTCTCAAATTCTTCTCACTCTGGCGAAGCTTTTCTTCAATTCTTTTTCTTAATGTAATATCTCTTGAAATACCAATAACACCACTTACAACACCGTTTTCATTATAAAGTGGAGTCTTGATCGTTTCATATTCTGCAATTCCCTGAGGGGTTTTCAAGGTGATGTAATTAAACACATTTTTTTGCGATTCCATGACTTCCTTGTCTTGCAGCACATTTCTGGTAGCCACTGAATCATCAAAATAGTCGAAGTCTCCCTTTCCAATCACTAAACTTTTTTCAGAGTGTGCAACTCTTTCAGCGAAGGATTTATTGCAACCTAAATACTTACTGTCCTTATCTTTTAAAAAAATCACATCGGGGATGGCATCAATGATAGAGTTTAGGAACCTATTTTCGTTTTCCAGCTCATATTTAAGTTGTTTTCTTTTAGAAAGATCCCTAGCAGTAATATAAATTTTGTCCTCATAAACCTCTAATTCCCATTCAATATATTTATAGCAGTTGTTTCGGCATTGATACCGGTTGGTAAAATTCATCATCTGGTCAAGTTCTTGAAGAGTATTCATTACTTTTAATGATGCATCTAAATCATCGGGATGAATGAATTCCAGAAATTTTCTACCTTCGAGCTCCTCTGTAGTGTATCCCAGTATAATCTTCCAGGAATTGTTCAGTTTAATAAAAGCACCTTGCCTATCTGCTACAGCTAACATATCAAGGCTCCTTGAAAAAAAGCGTTCGAATGTAATATCAGTACTTTTTTCAACTGGTCCTGACATTTGATAATACCCCCTAATTATTGTTTCTTGTTTTTTAGAACGAGATATTATACAAAATTACTGATGATTAAAGGATTGTAACTTAGAAAATGATTGTTCGCTTAGGCTGTAGTGATAGATTACGTTATAATTACAGTGAATGGAGTTGTTGTTCATGAAAAAGAATTTAGGGTCTGTCAACACCCTTTACCCCATGCCGGTTGTTATTGTAGGAACTAAGATAAACGGTAAGGCTAATTATATTACTATTGCCCACGTTGGAATTATCGATATGAAAACATTCAACATATTACCCTTCTATCCTCCTAAGATTTCAAAAATAAGACAACTTTATCGCACTCTAGTAAATGGAAAGACGCCAGTCATTAAACATGATTGGCACCTTTTTATACATAATTATCATAGTACCTAATTATAAATTGCCCGTTCATTACACTTGTCACGGAAAAGACAAACCCTACATGCTCTAGTTTATAGAAATCATCAGAATTACCGCAGTGCGTAGGGTCATTAAATCTGGTGCCAAAGGCACAATTGCTCATAACATCAGCCCGGAGATTTTAGTCTCCGGGCTGATGTCCAGCAGGTAGGATAAGTCTTTTTGGCTAATTTCCGGCTTCATCTTAAGAATCCTTAAAACTCTGCCTTGCCCTCTGTGGGGATCTCCCATAGGGCCAAAATAATACGCTACTCACCAAGGCGCGGAAATACCTGCGTCAATTTTCCAGGGATTTTGAGCAACACATCTTTTTCAAGCTGCCCGCCGCAGGAATAATAGTAACCATTGTCCTGCCAATCGAGCATGTATTTCACACCCGCTAAATCAATCTTGGTGAGTCCTCCGGTTGCTTTCCTGCCGTCGAACTCAAGTTCTACGGGTTCTTGGCTAGCATTTGGAGGTAGATTGGTATGCGGAACCGGCCCTTGGGTAACAATCAACAACGGGTTCTGCTCACCGAGGACGAAATACATACTGAGCAGAGCACCTTTACCCTCTTTTACTTCAATCCATTGGTGTTTGATCTTATAATTCTGACCAGGCAAAAAATAGGGTACTTGATCAAAACGCTCTGCTGCCTCAGTCAGAGTTATATCCTGAGGAAGATTGAGAACTTGAGTGTTTTCCTCCTCGATAGTTACCCCTTCAGGAAGATCCAGTTCAAACAGGGAGTCAGGCAGTCCCTGATTGAGGCGAAGCTCCCTCACTTCCCGGCGGTTTACCAGCTCTCCTTTGACATTATAATATTCCGTTCGTATTGGCATCCAGGTTTCTTTGTCCATCCAGTGATGAGTATTCATTTCCCCCAGCCCGGGGACTTTTTCACTGAATTGCACATGAAGAACCGGTCGACCTTGCAGGTATTCCGTACCTAAGATCCGGCTGGATTTATTCTCGGCCATGGCCTTGAGGCTGTCCGGGAAATTAAAGTTGCCACGTTCTCTGTATTCCTGGCTTAAGATAAGTTTACTGACCTGGCGCTTATCGGCAAGCCAACTCAGCATAACTCCGTCTTTCATAATTACCGTTATGGGCCCGGTTGCTCCACTGTCCCCGTCTGTCCGATAGTAATCAGGCTTTTTAAACCAGATATGGGAGGTCATGGTGGTCGGTTTTCCCTGCTCAAAGAAAGTAGCATCCACGATTTCCTCGTAATCCTCTGTTTTCTCTATCACCGCCTGCACCTTATCCTTAATTTCGGCTACGGAAAGGGTTATTTTACCGGTCAGTGAATGTAAGAATGTCAAAAAGTCCTTCTGCTTTTTCATCTCCTCTTGCCATGCAGGGTTTTGCGACAGTTCTTGTTCAAAAGCATTTCTGGCCGCTGCCTCCATGGTTCCTTCCAAATAGTCACAAATTCGATCCTTTATATCTGATGACTCTAACGTCATGTCTAATCGCTCCTTTGGCTTTTTTCGATAATCTTTTAGTGTCTCCTGCAGACGGGCCCGGGCCCGGAATAACCGGGACTTAACCGTTCCCAGAGGTAGATTGTATTCTTCCGCAGCTTCCTGTAAATTCAATCCTCGTAGATCAATATCAAGCAGGATTTGCTGTTGTTCCAGCGGAAGCCTCTTAATCGCCTGCCCCATTTCCAACTTCAGCGTGACTGCATCCTCGACAGACAGTTCCCCGGTAGTTAGAAGTTCCGGTGATATCCCCGGCATTACCCTGCTGCTGAAACGCAACAACAGGTATACTTCGTTGGTTAATATCCGCCGCCACCAACCGGTAAAAGCAACCTCATCTTTTAAGCCTGACAGGTTATTAAAAACCTTAAGCATAGTGTTTTGGACGGCATCCTGGGCCAGATCTTTATCTCTCAGCAGGCAGAAAGCCTGCTTGGATGCCAGGGGATAGATATCCCGAATTAATACTTCCCAAGCTTCAATGTCACCCTGCCGAGCCCTCCCAATCAGATCTATTTTCACGCTTTGATCCTCACCTCAACTATTTCAATTCGAAATGCATTTCAGTACTTAGGATTCATAATGGGGTTAAAAAGTTCCACAGTTTAAAAAAATATTACGAGCCAGTCTAATCTTTTTTACTTATCAAAGATTTATGGTCTGTTTTGTAAATAACAAAAGATTTTTTATAAGGAAATCCACAAAATAGTAATATTCCTATTACTATACAATCTTTTACATTAAGACTTCAAAGTTTTATCCTAATATTACACACCACTTCATTACAAACCCTGTAACGGCTCCTTCATCTTATGCATTGCTGACCGGTACCGAAGTAAGCAAGCGTTCCCATTTTATGGCCTATCCATATGTGGGCTGGTTGCATATTTTACAATTCATGGGTATAATATAAGAAAAGGACTGACGTGTTGCAAGCACGCCAGCCCGGCAGATTGTCTAACCAAACGGTTAGCCCGAATTAGAGATTATAAGAAATAACCGCCATCCAGTAGGGGCGGTTATTTCTTCTTCATGAGGAGGTGTGGTAGGATGAATCGTGATTTTGCAATGCTCCGTCTTGAACAGTTGCCAATAGCAATCTTTGGAATTAGGTATGCAGTTTTATTTAACGGGATAGCTATGCCCATTTTTAAGCAACTGAGTACGGATCAACAAAATCACGAAATGACACACCTACCATAACCGCAACGAAACCTTAAAGCTGCGACCGTAGGGACATTTCCCTACGGTTTTTTTTATACTTAAATCCGTGAAAGTGTCATTTCCCTAAAGGAGAATGAACATGATTATTAATTTTCAACACATTAAACTATCTTTTGGCACCAATGAAGTGCTTACCGACGTCTCCTTTGAAATCAGGCAAGGAGAACGAGTAGGTCTAATAGGCCGTAACGGAACAGGAAAGTCCACAATTTTGAAATTAATCATAGGATCCCTTCAACCTGAACAAGGGCAAATCGCCATACGCAAAAATACCAGGATTGGTTTCTTGGCTCAGGCCCCGGAATATAACGACAACATGAGCGTCTATGAAGTGTTGGAACAGTGCTTTCAAGAAGTAAAGAAGTGGCAGCAGCAACTAGAACTATTAGAGCAAAAAATGTCCGACCCCATGAACACCGAGAATAATAAACTTAGTCAGCTTATGCTAGAATATGGCAAACTTCAGGAAAAGTTCGAAGAGGCTGGTGGATACCAAATCTCTTCCCATATCGACGGGATTGCCACTGGACTCGGTATCACAGCGGATTACTATCCACGGCCATTTTCCTCTTTATCCGGCGGAGAAAAAACGAAGCTGGGCTTAGCAGCCTTACTATTGACGCAGCCTGATATTTTATTACTGGACGAACCGACCAATCACCTGGACATGTCTTCCATCGAATGGCTTGAGACCTTTTTAAATAACTATAAGGGCACCGTCATCGTTGTTTCTCATGACCGTTACTTTTTAAATAGAGTGATAACTAAAATCATTGAGCTGGAAGACGGGGAAGCCGTAACTTATCAAACCAACTATACGGACTATCAGAAAGAAAAAGAGAGCCGCCTGCTCTCTGAGTTTACAAATTATCAAGAACAACAGAAAAAGATTAGGAAGATGCAGGAATCCATCAAACAATTAATTGAGTGGGGCAACCGCAATCCGCCGAATCCCAGTTTTCATCGTCGTGCTGCATCAATGCAAAAGGCCCTAGATCGAATGGTTAAATTAAAGAGGCCGATCTTAGAACGCAAAAAAATTGACCTGCATCTCGAACAAAGTGACCGTTCCGGAAAGCAAGTGATTTCACTGGAGGGAATCAGCAAATCCTATGCTAACCGCTCGCTTTTCTGTAAAGTCAGTGCCCAGTTATTCTACGGCGATCGGACCGTCCTCATCGGAAAAAACGGCTGCGGTAAAAGTACTCTTCTAAAATTAATCTTAGATCAGGAAAACCCAGATCACGGTGAAATACGTCTTGGCTCACGAGTTGACACCGGATATCTCTCTCAAGACAGTGCACCCCTCAAGTCCGACCAAACCGTCCTTCAATATTTCCGTGCTGAACTGGACATGGAAGAAGGTGAAGCCAGAAAACAGTTAGCGAAATTTCTCTTCTACGGTTCCGACGTTTTCCAGAAGATTAGCAGTTTGTCCGGTGGAGAATGGAGCCGGCTGCAACTGGCATTACTTATGTACCAAAGGCCAAATCTGTTATTGCTCGATGAACCTACGAATCACCTGGATATTGATTCCCGGGAAGCTCTGGAAGAAGCCTTAGAGGAGTTTCCCGGCACGCTGCTGGCAGTCTCTCACGACCGGTATTTTATCAATCGTTTGGCTCACAAGATGTGGGTGCTTGACCAAGGCGAGGTTACTGCCTACTTGGGAAATTATAATGACTATCTGGAAAGAAAGAACCAACAAATTATTAAACTCGCAGGTAAAGCAGACAGTTCGGCTAGCCTTGCTATTGAACGTGGCCAGCAAGTTAAAGCGTCTGTTTCAAAGGCAGCTAATCCGGATAAATCAGCCACTCAACTAGAAAAGGAAATAACCGCACTGGAACAACAAATTCTCAATATTGAGGTACAAATGTCTGACCCTGCAATTTCTTTCGACTCATTAAGACTCGCTTCGTTTCAGGATGAACGTGAGACAATTGAAAGCCGGCTTAATTTTTTGTATGAGAAGTGGGTTAGGATATCTGAGAAGTCCTAGAAACTCGTCATCCGTAATGGTTATTTCGAATTAGTCCTCCTGATCTCCAATAATCATCGACATATTTATGACCACCTCTGCAATTATTGAACTTATTGATAAGAAAAGAGATCCCCTAGACATCTTTCGAGTTGAACAATGTTAAACAATCGAAAGGAAGAACAAAAACTAAATTAACGGAGCGTATTTGGAAACACTTTCTTTGTTCTAATTGAAGGAAATAGAGGATAAATGTGTAATTAATACGATATATCAATGTTCATGTAACCACATGTCGAGTAATATTAGGGGAGAAAGGTACCCTAATCAGTTCGACGAAGGTACGAATAGTGCTAGGTAAAAAAATAAGGGTTCAAAATGAAATAAGGAGGACTACTATGCACGTTGCATTCCGAAAAATCATGCTCATCAACCCACCTGCGGATCTCCGGCTTTGGGAACCTCACAGCGAAAATCTCGGTCTCGGTTACTTGGCTGCCGTTCTCAGGCAGTTAGGATACCAGGTCACCATTCTTGATGCGTCACTTTTCCGGCTCGGTGTGTCCGCAACGCTCAAATGCGTTCGGGACCAAAAGCCAGATCTGGTCGGCTTTCGTCTGCTCCAAGTCAACATGCCATATGTGATCGACCTGGTGGAGCGTCTGCGTCGCGGAGGCTACACAGGACATATTACAGCGGGCGGGCCAGTCGCTACGTTGATGGAGTCTGATATTCTAGGATTAGTTCCAGGCCTGGATAGCCTCATGGTGGGGGAGGGCGAGGAAACGCTGCCGGAGCTGCTGGAGGCCCTCAACTCCTACGGCTCTCTGAGACCCTCCGGAGATTTTTTAACTAAGATACTCGGCCTGCATTATCGGGATGGCGACACTGTTAGGGCCAACGGACCTCGCCCTCTCATAGAGGATCTCGATGCGCTGCCTTTCCCGGCTCGGGATACGCTACCACATATCCTCAGATGGGGCCGACTGCCAATGGCTATCTCCTCCAGAGGGTGCGATGGGCACTGTATCTTTTGCTGTCCAGCTGCAATGAATGCTAAATCGCCCGGGCCAAAGTGGCGCCCACGCAGCGCCGGCAACGTCGTCGACGAGATCGAGGAACTGCAGCGGCGTTACAAGGTGAGCCATCTTGATTTTTTAGACGATAACTTCTTCGGCCGCGGTGAGGTGGGGGTTCGGAGGGCCTGGGATTTTATCGAGGAATTGCGGCGGCGTGATCTGCGTATAAAGTTTTCGATAGAGTGCCGGGTAGACAACGTGGAGGAAGACCTTTTCAAGGCTTTGCGTGACGTCGGGTGCGTAGAGGTTCGCATGGGCATCGAGTCAGGCGTTCAGCGTATTCTCGACCGCTACGGCAAAGGAACGACAGTCGAGCAAAACCGCCAGGCTTTGCTCAAGCTAAAAGAGTGGGGCCTGCCGGCTAAAATCGGGTATATCCCGTTTGATCCGACGCTATCTTTCAATGAACTTATGCAAAATGGGGAGTTTCTACGCTCGGTTGGTAACCCCGAAGCTTTCAACTATAGTAAGATCGAAGCCGGGGTTGGGACTCCTCTGGAACGCCTGTTCGAGAAAGAGGGACGCCTGACCAAACCCAAGCCGTGGATGTGTGATTACAAGTTTGATGAACCGGCCGTGGGCTTTACGTGGAAAGCAGTTCAGGGATATGTAATGGTCAAGCGGACAGCCTTACAACTAGCCGATGGGTGTAAAGTAGGGCTTGCTGACCTCCAGGCCTTGCTCCGTGGGGAGAGAATCAGATGAGTCAAGTCTGATTTGGATTTAATCCTATTAAAATTTTAGAGAATCTAATAAACTTACTGATTAGGTCAGGCCTCCAAAGTTGGAAGACCAAAAAGCAGGTGAAAATGCACACAGTGCGAGAGCGGGGTTAAAATCAAATAATCTAAGCAGCTTTTGCGAGAAATAAAAATGGCCATATGTAATCCAGAGCGATTAAATGCTCTGGTTTTTTTTATAATGCTCAACGATTAGGGCATTGCCGACAAGCCAGACGGTTCTGGTAGCGAGCGCTGCTATCTTCATGGGTTCGCACTCTTGTATTCTGTCCTGAATTATTCAAGACCATTAAATATTCAAAATTATAAAATTCTTCTTTACTTGTATTAACATTTACCTTATAATAATTATAATATAATAATTACACACTTCACCATTTGTTTATACATAAGGTTCTATTCTTCTTAAGCTTTAACCAGGTGTAAAAGAATCTATTAAAATTATTTGAGGAGGGGATTTTATGACATCTTATATTGAAACAGTAAAGACACAGTTTAAGGATCGGAAAGTTGCTTTATTGGTGATCATCTTCACAGTAACAAGATTAATCTATGGATGGGCTTGGGTAGAATCTGCTTCGCACAAGTTAGCTTGGTTTTCTGATGGCAAACTAAATTCAGCCGGAAAAATTGAAACTCTCATTACTAATATAGCAGGTCCAAAGGTTACCAACTTTGATCCGCTTTACATTAACAAAGGATTTTCTTGGCTAGCGCAAAATATCTTTCTAAGTATGCCAGGAGTGACAGATACCTTAGTCGTAATTTTTGAACTCTTAGTGGGTTTATCAATGATTCTGGGATTCCGGATATTCTGGTTTGCTCTTTTAGCAATGTTTATGAATGTACAGTTCCTAGCCGGTGGGTCATTTAATAATTTCGGCTATATTTGGACTAACTTAGCATTTTTAAAATTTGCTCCCTATGCCGAACTCCTGGGAGTAGGAGGCTTCCTGAAATACAAACAAAATAAGGAATTATTAAGCCAAGGCAAGGGGGAACTATCAACCACCTGAGTAAAATTCAGACAATTCTTGGCGGGGCGGTTATTTCTTCTTTATGTCAAAACAACGAGTGTTGCAAATGCAATCATGAAATACATCGCCTCAACCATTGAGATCATCCTACTATATGTATTCCTAAGCTCAAAACAACTACACCCCGCGACGGGATAGCCCCACCCGTCGGGGGTGTAGTTGTTTGGAAATTTACTTTATAGTAAGAAAAAGAACAATTGTGCAAAAAGGGGGTATCAATCAATGGAATATTTACTGGAAATGCTTAAGTGGATTCAGTCTATCAGAAATCCTGTGCTAGACCAGGTGTTTACATCCATTACCGTATTGGGTGAGGACTATTTTGCTATTGCGGTTTTATGCCTTATATTGTGGTGTGTAAATAAAAAGTCCGGTTACGTGATTGGCTTTGCCTACCTGACATCCTGGATATTCAATTTTTCTTTGAAAGAGGCTTTTAAAATACCAAGACCTTTTGTATTGGATAAAAGCATTATCCCTATAAGACCAGAAACAGCCACAGGCTATTCCTTCCCCAGCGGTCATACTCAGGGCATATCGGCCTTAAGCACAGCCGCAGCATCAGCATTCCGAAGAAAATGGATCTATGCTGCAGGGATCATACTGGTGATCCTTATGGCTATGTCCAGGCTCTATCTGGGAGTCCATACACTTCTGGATGTAGCGATCGGGGCAGTTGCAGGTTTTGCCTGGGTATATGCTGCCAATTTTGTATTCAGCTATGCCGAGAGGACAAACCGGAAGGCACTGCTACTAATCCTGTTTATTCCAATGCTGCTGGGTATGATTTTTGTACGCACCAATGACTATTACAAAATCGCCGGAACCTTCTCCAGCTTTATCATCGGATACCTGCTGGATTCCCGGTACATACATTATGAAGCAAAGGGCCTGATCTGGCAGCAGGTTATTAAGTTTATTCTTGGTATGACCGTACTGATTGCCCTTAAGATTATTGTCAAGGAAGTACTAGGCGAAACCCTTACATCAGATTACATACGCTATCTTATCATAGGATTTTGGATAACCGTTGCCGCTCCCTTGCTGTTTAATAAAATGTTCGCCGCAAAACCCTATGATGCTGCCGATAAAGTTAACAGCCAAATTTAGTCTCTTTACTTATCAGGAAGGTACCTTCTCCTCTTTGTTTTTGGAGAAACCCGTATAGTCGTAATGAAGGCGGCCATCAGAAAACATGCCACGAGAGTAGTCCATAGCTATTTAAGTTTTTTTTCATCGCGTTCACAATACTCTCCTGTCCCATTATATAATGGTGTATGAGCTTAAAGAAGGGATATTGTACTTCTTTTCTCATTCCTGCCTGCTGCAGATGTGTACTATATTAATTGGTAATAAACTGGAAGGATGAAGTACATGTTCAACAATATTCTTGACACTATTGGACATACTCCTCTAGTCAGAATCAACAAGCTAAACCCCAATCCGGATGTTCAGCTCTACGCAAAGCTGGAGAGTTTTAACCCAACCGGTAGTATCAAAGACCGCATTGCCTTAAAAATGATTGAGCAAGCAGAGGAAAGCGGTGCCTTAACTCGAGATAAAATTATCATTGAACCCACCTCCGGTAATACCGGAATTGGCCTAGCCATGACAGGCGCAGTAAAAGGGTATTCCGTGGAAATAGTCATGAGCGAGTCTGTTTCCATTGAGCGTCGTAAAATGATAGAAGCTTTTGGCGCAAAGATTATCCTTACAGAGGCTTCCCAGGGAACTGACGGAGCGATTAGGAAAACTAAGGAACTCTGCCGCAATAATCCTGATAAGTATTTTATGCCGAATCAATTTTCCAATGAATTCAACAAGCTGGCCCATTATTATACTACAGCCAATGAAATCTGGGAGGATACCCAGGGAAAGGTCACCCATTTTGTCTCGGCACTTGGTACATCTGGGACCATCATGGGTGTAGGAATGGGACTAAAAAATAGAAACCCCAGTATTCAGATCGTGGAGGCTCACCCTGTTCTCGGCCACTACATTCAAGGCCTCAAAAATATGGAGGAGGCAATTGTCCCAGAGATCTACGATCCAACGAAAATTGATCGGACGATAATGATTGAATCTGAAGCAGCCTTTGCCATGTGCAGGAACATCGTATTACAGGAAGGGATTTTTGTGGGTATGAGCAGTGGGGCCGCTATGCTTGCGGCCCTGGAATGCATCAAGGATATTAAAGAAGGCTTTGTGGTAGTCCTCTTCTCTGATGGCGGTGAAAAATATCTCAGTACAAGTTTGTTCAATCCACCAGGTTAATAAATATCATCCTCCTGTCCTTCTACAGCATATAGAGCGAATATCATCCGCTGGCCGCCTCGAGTATGAGGCGGCCTGATAACAATGAGTGTCGCAAATGCAATCATGAGATGCATCCCCTCAACTATTTAATTCTAATATCAAACTCGCCCGTAATCCGACTTGGATAATCATGAATTTGAAATGTGATCGGAGATTCGTAAGATTGGTTATCCGGTAGTGTTAGCCATAAGGTTTTATCATACCCTGGTTTGTCCGAGCTAGTTGCAGTACTTTGCCCTTTAATCTCGAATGAATAACCACTATGCCCCACACCGGATCAGCAAGGTGTGGGGCATAGTGGTTATTAGTATCATTAATCTTCTTATTCAACCTTCGACAATAACCTTACCATTAGCTAAAGGAAACACAAAATCCAAACCCTTTTCATCTTTGTACTTATCATAAGTTTTTCGCCATTCAATAGTGTTATCATGCTTATATTTGATCACTACAAGCTCAGTATCATACCAAATGGAAGAGACATACGCAGGTTGAGGTATACATTTTATTTCCCTGACAGCAGTAACTATGTAACCGCCGTCCGACGTGGGCCTGATCTTCCCTGCCGCGTATTTTATATCATTCATTCTTTTCTCTTCCTGACCATTATAATCAACAACCAAGATACTGCCTTGATTTTGTTGTCCTGCCGCAATAATAATATTGTTATTTGGAAGCAAAGATAAGACACACCCCCACAACCCCTTATGAAGGTCGGATTTCAACCATACTCTGTTTCCATTTTCATCAAGCTTTATTAGAAATCCGCTGACAAGAGTACCTTCAACGACGCTGCACCCCTTGTCGCCAAGAACATAGATATAACCGTCAGCAAGGCCAAGTTGATTATAGACAAAGTGTTCGTTTTCGTTAGTCTTGACTACCCATTCCAAGGAAAGGTTTACAGCGATCCTAGCAACAAAATCAGCAAACTTTTGTCCTTCAGGCAGTCCGAAATCTCCATTTTGTGATGTCGTGTGGCCATTGATGATCATTCCCAGATCCTTGTCATATTTTGCACCGTCAAGATTTTCAAAACCGCTGCCCCCAAACCCTTTTTGCTGTATGACCTGACCATCTTTAGCCAGTTTCGTAACGACAATATCGAATTCTCCGCCCCTCGTCTGTTTCCCGTTTTCACCCGACCACTTTCCTACCGCCAGGATTTCTTCCTTCTCTGTGATAAAAAGATACCGCAGCATATCCCCTAGATCATCGTCAAACTCCCGTTGCCAAAGTTCTTCTCCATTCTTATCACATTTTACAAGGATACTTTTTTCGCAAATCATGCCCTGATCACTGTAACGGGGGGATGTCTGAAC
The DNA here is from genome assembly GCF_900100785.1 of Desulfosporosinus hippei DSM 8344. Taxonomy (GTDB): domain Bacteria; phylum Bacillota; class Desulfitobacteriia; order Desulfitobacteriales; family Desulfitobacteriaceae; genus Desulfosporosinus; species Desulfosporosinus hippei. Next base: position 64,250 of record NZ_FNCP01000023.1, read on the forward strand.
TGAAAAGATATAACTTCCATCAGGAAAAACCTGCAGATTATTGATCTCTCCCGAGATTGTCGGATACATGTAAACTTTGTCCCAGACAACGTTGCCTTCAAGATCCAGCTTCAATATTTTAGGCCAGCTTTTAGAATTATTTTCATTAACCAAACTCGTTGCAAGATTTACTTTATAACCGCAGAGTAACCCGTTGTTTGTTTCTCTGACAATCAAACCGCCCAAAGAATCAATGTTTAGATCCATCTTTATCTCAGGAACCATGCTAGGGTTTATATCTTCCAACTTGACATAATTTGTTGATATTCCGCTGATGGTAAGCCAATTATTTTCGTTATTAAAATCATTATGCAAATGCAGCCCTGCCATCGGTAAGCCTTCATCAGTATTCTCTGGATCATTCTTACCTGTACTAAGTCCAGGCTTGCTGAACCCTAACGATGACCATAACAAGGCACAAAGCAAGCCAAGGATAAGAACTAATTGTATCTTCCTTTTCAAACAGTCATCTCCCTCACAATCCAGAATTATTTCGATATTGTTCAAGAAAACAACTCCAGACTATTGCAATAGTTTTGGTTTATACTACTGCAATAGTCTGGAGTTGTCAAGGAGAATCTACTTCGCTTAACTGTTCTCTTAGCAGGGGCGGTTATTTCTTGTTCGTGATCATAACAATAAGGAAATCACTATTGCCGACAACACGCAAGGTAACCCAAATACAAATAAATTGGTTGACCTCCTTGAGCGTTCATAAAAATCTTTAGGATCAGTATAATTACCTCTGACTCTATCACCGCTAACATAGGCTCCAGACATAAAACCAGCTATCAAAATAGGAATAAATCCAATTACTAGTAAGGCATAGAAATCTTGTCAGTTTCGTTTAAAAAGATCGACATGATTAAGCTAACAACTCCAACAACTAAGCCTGACAAAAATGAACGCATAACCCCATCACTCCTCGAATTAAGGCTCTATTCAACAAACTCTTTATTTTTAGTGAATAGGATCAAAAAACTATTTTCTACAACTAAAACTATCCAGAAAACTAAAAGCTCCTTCATTTCTTTTATATTCGATTCAGTTGGCGGAGGCGGAGCATCCTGTATGACCAACACATAGTACATAAGAGCCAAATTACTAACAATAAATAAGACTAAAATGCTTAAGATAATCATTAGTATTCTAAAAATCTTATTAAGGGAAATTTTCTTCATACTCTCACCATCTCACACTTTTAACTCATTATATAAATTATGTAAAATTTCTACAATAAAAAATTTAGCACGGCTATCCCCTTCAAGAGAATGTGATTTATGTTTAAAAAGGCTACTGCCAAAAGATTTCCTTCACCTGGAATTCTTTGAGCAATTCAACTTCTCCCCTTATATATTTGAATAAGCACAAGCATCCAACCCGTTCATACGGATCGTTTGCTTGTGCTTTTGAATTCTTGTCAATAATCACCGCATTTTATCAAGTTTTCAAGACTCCCACTTCAAGTGGGAGTGGTCCCCCTGACTCATCTAAATTTGATTACTAAAGCAGCTTCACGATACTATTGACTGTTTCTTTTTCTTCTACATATTTTACACTGATCGTATCACCGATTTTTAAGAAGGGTAATCTTTCTGATTGGGTGATATTTGCAGTAAAGACATCCTCCTGTCCTTCTAACAAGATATAGTAATAAGTATTTCCTTCGATAACGAGATTTTGAATATCTGTAATCTTCGCTATTACTTCAAACTGTTCTTTGAGTTCTGAAACTTTTTCGGTTGTTGCAGTACCCTTATTCGTAAACATTTCAAAGGTTGCTTCTACAGTAACACCTATGATTACCTTTTGATAATCCTCAGCATCTACTAACGCATACATCTTAATAAGCCCTGCGTTATCTTTTAAAGACATGAAATAGGTTGGCTTGCCGTTGATATTTAAAAGAAGCGGAAACGTCGAGACGTACCCTTTCTCTTGTACTGCACCTTGAGCGCTCTCCATAGCGGAATATTCTTCGGCTGACGGTATACTGTAAAATGTCATAGCTTTTGTTCGCAGATTGACTAGGATAAACCCAATATTTGATTCATCACGCACTACAGAGGTTATTCCTGTATACAAATACACATCATCATTAATGGCTAGATAGTTGTATCCATCTGTTGAAGCAAGCACACCTCGTTGTCCAACGATTGAATTCCAAAAACCGCCTTGATATTTACCATTGTAATTAACTTGTTCTATCACAAGTTCAGACTCAAAGACCGTATCCACCCAGGTTGGAACCTCTTCTATGCCTATTTTTTGATGCTCTCCTGTTGAAGCATTTAACATAATCACTTCTTTTACATCAGTACCGCCGAAAAGACCAATTTTCTTTTCAAGCACGGCTATAATCCAATATGGTGTACCTTCTTCATCAACTTCAAAGCTAAAGTTCCCGAAAATATCGTTCATATAATTTAATCTTAAGTATCGTTCTACATTTCTTCCAAATCGTTCGCTTTCTGAATACATGATAGCCTGTTTCGGTTTTTCCAGAGTTACTTTTCCGTTAATCATATCGACCATAATATAATTTGGAAGTCCGGCTTGCTTATTATTGAGCCATTTAAAGAACCCGGCATATTCCAAGGGGGACACTCTAACCGGCTTTCCCTGGTAATTGATTTGCGTATAATCCGAAGCAACACTAAACTGCGAGACCAATTCAACAATCTCACCCATTTTTCTGTCTCCCAGTCTTTGGGCGGTATCTCTATCAACGGTTGGGACTTGATTAAAGGCTATTTCTGCAACATCTTCTGCAAAATTCCCTTCCTGCTTATCAATTAAAGTTGCGTATCGGTGAGCATGGAATAATGGCATAGAGTAAATTGCCATTATTCCGACGGCTGCTATTATAAGCATTGACGCCCTGAGCAGATAAGACCATACTTGCAGCTCCTTCTTTAAGGTAATCTTTTTTCCGTTAACTGCTACTTGGGGCAAAAGAAATAATCCGGCACCCAAAAGAAGCATTATGCAAAAGTATGCCCAAAAACCCACTGATTGGATGTTAATAGGCACAAGCAGAAAATAATATGAGATTAAGATAAGTACAACCCAAATAATCGCTGTAATGATGTTTCCCTTTGAATTTTTCATAGTATCTGTTCCTTTCCTTTGTCATCTCAGGCTTTATGGTGTGGCTGACCGTCCCTAGACAACCTGTCGAAACAATTATAGCATATTTTTCCATACAAAAAGATAAAACTTGTCCCCCTTTGCCACTTACCATCCCTTACTGCGTATCTGCGCCTGGGCAAGCTAGCCTGCTCCACGTCTCGTCCTTGAGCCACACATTCAAAAGATCGTAAACTTTGTTCTTATAAATGATATACGTCTCCTTCGTTATTTCCGTTCAACAGCCCAGGGATAACTTGACACTGTCTGAGGCTCAGACAGCGATGGAAACGGTCATAACCAAGAATATTCTTAACAGCCCCAGGGTGAACTGGCCACGATACGAGATATCAGAGTGGTTGACATGACCACTAACGATCTCTACGATCCGCCGGTGACGTAAGCAATTTAACCACAGCAAAGGAGGTGCCTTTCGAACTGCACTCAGTTCTTTAGGCACCTCCTTCCCTGTTTTCATATACCACCCTTGCGAACTTCGCGCTTAACGGCTGTTTGTTAAGCCTTTCGCAAAATGTAGCATTCCCTTACAAAATTTCATTAAGTTTGGGATAAACCGTAAGCACATTTCGATAAAATACAGCTTCGTGATACTCTTCCGGTATAACATGCTTGATAAATTCTACATAAGGTTTAATAGGTACAAGTGGCCAATCTGATCCAAACAGAACTTTATTATAGCAATTCGAAATGACTAAGGCTTGTTGTATATACTCGACGTAAAGCCTTTTATCTTTGATTTTCATCACGTGCTCTTTATTCCCTGCGATGAGTCCGGATAAGTCTGTGTAAACATTATGATTCTTGGCGGTGACCTCTGCTGCATCAATCATCCACGGGACGCCCATATGACAGATTACAAACGTAACGTCCTCTTGTTTTACAGCTAACTCATCAATCGTTAACGGATGGGAAAATTTTAAAAGCCCTTTTGGGGATTGTGTATCCCCACAATGAATCGCCACGGGAACTTGGTATTTGCGAGCAAGCTCATAGATAGGATCATAAATCGAATCATACACGTAATATGGAAAATAACCGGGATAGAGTTTAATCCCTGTCACTCCCCTTTTTTTAAGTTCTCCTTCAATATAATCAAGTTCTTTATCATCTTCCTTAAGCCTTTCAGGATTGACGCCTACACAAGAAAGTAAACCTTCTACAGTCCCATCTGCCAAAACAAATTCTTCCGGACTTCCCGAAGGTTGGTTGGGCTCCCGACTGGGGGTTGACATGATGATTCCAGCTACAACACCTGCTTCTTCAAACTCTTGTCTTAGCCCTTGAGCACTAAATTCCACTTGTGATATATTTTTCGCCGTTTCATTAAATCCAGGGCGACATGAAAAATGCAAATGGGCATCAATGATTTTCAAAATACCATCCCCCCTCATCGCAATGTTTCAATTGCCTGTTTCGCCCATTGGGAATCCTGTAGTACCGCGCGACCGACGCCGATGAGGTCAGCCTTTTCTGCTGCCAGCAATTTCTCAGCCGCTTGGGGTTCATTAATGCCGCCAGTTAGAATGACAGGGATGGATACAACCTTTTTAATCGCTTCTGTCAGAGGGGAGAAATAGCCTTGCTCAGAACTCCCCGGAGATTTATAACCTAAGAAACTACCGGAAATATCGAGAATGGTGATGCCTGCTTTCTCGAATTCTTTAGCCGCTATCTGGCTATCTTCAATCGTGATGCCGCCTTCCTGATAATCGCAAGAGCCTAACCGTAGGAGTAGTGGGAAATCATTGCCCACAACAGCTTTGACTGCTTCGATAATCTGCAAATGGAGGCGAAGGCGATTATGAATCGTTCCACCATACTCATCGGTTCGCTTGTTGCTCAAGGGGGAGAAAAATTGGTTAAGTAGGTAGCCGTGGGCAGAATGGATCTCCACTCCGTCAAAGCCTGCTTCCTTTACACGACGGGCAGCATCCTGAAAGGCTTGGACGATATCGGTAATTTCCTGTTTGCTAAGCTCTTTAGGGATATTTCCATTCCAAGGATGAGGAACCGGAGAGGGAGCGACCGGAATCTCTCCGATGACTTCCTGAGTGGTGGCGCTTCCAGCGTGATTAATTTGCATCACAGCTTTTGAACCATTGCTGTGAATAACCTGGGCTAAACTACGTAATCCTTCCACCAGATGATCATTAGCGACACAGAGTTGATTCTTGCTAGCTTTACCTTCGGGACTTACGAAGCTATGTTCAACTATAATGAGCGAGAAATAGCCGCCCTTCGATTTTTCTTGATAATAGTCGAGGACCGCCTTGCTTACACCACCGTCCGCTTCAGACTTGGCAGTGGCCATGGGAGGCATAATCAGACGATTATGCAGGGTCAACGAGCCCGCTTGCAATGTATCTAGTAAATGAGCCATCAAAGGAAACCTCCTTAAATTTTAAACGTTTTTCCCATCGAGAAAGCCTGTCCTATCTGATCTCGTATACAATAATACGATTGATACATTTTTTAATATTCCCCACTGCAACGGGAATTAATATGAATGAGTAGTGTTCATTAATTCGCCTGCATTAAAGCACCTAGTTCTTGAGTTTACCGGTCTGCTTTGCTTACCTTCCGAAGCCGGCCCTTGATCGGAGTGTTCTGCAGATTCTGCAGCACCAACTCACCCTTATTGTTTAAGATTTCAACAAAGGTTGATACATCCAGGATATTGATGATTCCGATATCTGCCGGGGTTATGCCCTCAATACTGCAAAGCGTGCCCACAATGTCGACGGGTCTCATCTTTGTTTTCTTCCCGGCATTCACATGGATCTTCATGATTTCAGTGCTCAACTGCACACCTTTTGTTTCCTTGATTTCTGGTAAGGTATTGTTTTTCGCCATAAAATCCTGTTTCGACTCATGCACCCTTGCTTCTTCCGGTCTTTCCTTTAGAAGAATCTCTTTGCCGATGTAGTCGTGGATTTCCTTTAAAAACTTATCCTCATTTTTGGTAACAAAGGTTATGGCTTTACCCAGTTTGTTGACTCGGCCAGTTCTTCCGATCCGATGAACATAGCTTTCTCGGTCGTAGGGGATGTCATAATTGATGACCAAGGTAATGTCCTCGATATCCAGACCTCTTGAGGCAACATCTGTCGCACATAGATATCTGAAATATCCTTGTTTAAAATCCTTCATGACATTCAATCGATCTCGTTGTTCCATTCCACCATGAAGTTTATCACAAGAATAGTCCAGCTTTACGAGTTCAGTGTAAACTTCATCGACGGTTTGCTTAGTATTGCAAAAGATCATACAACTGTCCGGGTTTTCAACCATCGTTAGATCTCGAAGAAGCTTCATCTTGTCTGTCTGATCGACAAGATATCTTTCCTGAGCGATCCGATCCGCCGCCGGATTCTGTTCTTCGATTTCCACGCGGATGGGATTTCTCATAATCTTACTGCATAAAACATTGATGTCTTGGGGCATTGTCGCTGACAATAAAACGGTCACCCGTTCATGGGACAAGTTGGCAATGATCCTTTCGATTTGCTCGATAAAGCCCATATTCAGCATTTCATCGGCTTCATCAATGACCAGGTATTTTATATTCGATATATCCAAGGTCCCTCTTTCGAGATGATCGATCAAGCGACCCGGGGTTCCAACCACAACATGGTTTTTTTGTTTAAGTTCCTTTTCTTGAACATGAAAAGGGTACTTACCAAAAACTGCTGCTACTTTTATTCTTCTAAATCTGCCGATATGAAACAGATCTTCTTTGACCTGAACTGCGAGTTCTCTGGTAGGGGTAAGCACTAATGCCTGCGGTTTATTCTGTTCCCAATCCACTAATTCACAAATAGGGATAGCAAAGGCCGCCGTCTTTCCGCTTCCGGTCTGGGACTTGACGATAATATCCTTTTGTGCCAAAACTGCTGGGATCACTTGCTCCTGGACTTTGCTGGGACTGATGAAATTTAGTAAGCTAATGGCTTTTAATAATTCACTACTTAATTGAAAGTCGTTAAAATTACCCTTGTTCATTTAGAGGTCTCTCTTTCATAATTACAATTCCTGATTCAGGCTTTCAGAGTATAAGAGTATCAAATATTTAGGGAAAACCCAAACTAAATTATAATGCAAAACCATATTTAAGCAAATTTATGCTTAGCTTTTCACCAGTTTTAGAGCAGTGAATAATAATGGAAGCAAAGAATAATTAAAATTAGCGTCAACATAACAAAAAGCGCACATTACATCTCAGAAAACGGCTGTAGATGTCTGCACGCACGAATATCTCATCTATTATGTTAACCTTTCCATAATGTCACCTTAGGTATGTACATCATCGTTTCGGTTATTCTGCATACAAAAGCACTTCCTCATTCTGGATTTTACGCAGAAAATCATCTTCTAGACTTCCCGTTGTCAGAACATCAACTTTTATCTGTAAAGCCTCTTCAATTTCGGTATACAGCCCACATAAAGCAAACATCCCTTTAAGAGACCCCTTATCCACTCGTAAATCCACATCACTATTTTCTGTAACATCTCCACGAGCATAAGAGCCAAATAGAAACACCCGTTCAACACCGTATTTCCGTGCGATCGGTTCGACAATAGCTTTGATTTCTTCTATCGTAACCTTTTTAGCGGACATTGCTCTTACCTCCTTTGAATTATATTACCAATGCACTATTTACAATATTATAGCATAAATCTAGTCAAAATAATCAGTAAAAAATGGAATATTATGGCACATTAATCTACCAGACAAAGGGATGATACTTATCCTTCTTCTAACTCCGAGTGAGCACTAGTCTCCAATTCATACCATTCTTTAGTAAAATAATGCACTTTGTCCACCTCTGACTCAATTTAAATCGTCATACCCAAGTACATGGGCCTTCAATTTATTACTTCTCATAATGTCACTTGCAGTACTCCATTGTTCTGGTTCCTTGATGAAAGACCATTTGCCACCTGCCATCGATGAACTTCCAAATTGAACTTCTTAATGAATTCCTCATTTCTTCTCTAGATTCGCTGGTCTTAACTGCCCGATAGGTTGCTAGTACTGCACCCGGAGCTAAGACTTTCACTTGAAAATCCTCAATAATCATTGGAACTGCAGCAGAATGAGGTAATTCCTCGACAACTTGTAATTTATCGAATATGCGCCCAGAAACTCCAAATTCAACAAAATCGTCAGCTAGAAGCACAGAAATTTCCTCTCTAGATCCACGAATCTCAGGTTGTAACAGCCTCTCTTCTAAATTATATATTTGTTGGTAGAGTGATACTTCCATTTTCTATGCCCACCTTTCATCATAAAAAAACCAATATAGTTTACTCCTCGCAGGCTTTGGCTTAAAAGAAAACCTCAGGAAATTATGTATTCTCCTAAGGTTGAGGTTTCGTGTTATTTAACTCTCATGCCGCTTGAATTATGCAACGATTTCTTAACTTCTTTATGTAAGTACACTTTGGCTTCTTTGGCTGGTATTAAAGATATTTCTAAAGATAAAATTAGCGAAATAAGTTCCCACAGAGCAGGAAATCAGACCGTAAGAACCTTCGTAGTTTCGTCTTTCAGGAAATTTGTCAGCACTTGACCTGTATACAGAACGTTTATGCCCATATTCTCCAAAACTTGCGACACTCCATAACTATCGGCGCAAGCCTTGCAGGCCAAAACCTCCACCCCGGCCTGTTTTATTTTCGCCGCGTATTCCTGCAATTGCTGATCTTCGGTGAGAAGTTTGGCCGAAGGCCCCCAAACGATCAGAGATACCTCATCCCACCATTCGTTGAGTTTTGAATTGAGGGTATACATTAAGGCCATTCGGATAGCAACTTCCCTATCCCCACTAGTCCAGATCACGACCAACTTATTGGGTAAATTCATACCTGCAACGCCTCCTTAAACTTATTATGAGATTCAGGGATATTTAATAGAGAACAGCAGCGACAGGCAGTAACTGCCACCAAAGGCTTCATTCGCGTGATTGCGGGTTGCGGATATTAGTCACTAATTCGTTTTACTGCCCGATACACCTGCTTCCTGCTATTTGGTTTGTCAGGAACGGTCTTCTCCGACTGTGCTTAAGCCCAGCTTATACGTTATTATACTGTTCAAGTCGTTAGAATAAAAGATTTGATATTTCAAAAATCAATCAGAATTACAGTCTTTCCCAAGGCGCAGGCAGAAGCAACAATCTTCCCAATGTCGCCGGATTTGCTGTATTTTTTCACCTTCCTTCAGCTTTACCTTGTGTGACCTGGTTGCATATTTTTGATTTGTTAATGAATGAGTTTTCTCCCTTCGGGTGTGTACTTGTTTACCTTTTTGGAAAAACACATTGCATTAATAACGCAATTTACTATTTATAACATTAAGAAAAAGGGGTTCGAGAATCTTTGTAGAATATTTTGAATATTAAGTTAGTACATCGTGTTATTACTTCTATACCTGCTTCATTAAAAAAGGAGGTTAATTATGAAAACAGCAACTGAATACCTTGAGAGTATGAAGGCTTATAACCCAAGGATCTTTCTTGGCGGTAAGCAGGTCAACCTTCATGAAAATTCCACTGCCTTGACCGTTCTTCGTGCTAACGCCAGGGTTTACGAACTGGCTGAAGATCCGAAATACGCAGACATTATGACTGTCATTTCAGCATATTCAGGTGAAAAGGTAAGCCGAAATTTGCACATCTCCTCCAGCACCGCCGATTTAGAAAAAAGGTCAGAAATGGCCACCCTAACCAGCCAAATGCTAGGAACTTGTAATTATCGCTGCGTGGGGGCGGATGTATTGAACGCTTTAGCCGGTATCACTTGGGAAATGGACAAGGAGTTAGGCACAAATTATCACAGCCGCCTGCTCAATCATCTTAAATACCTCCAGGAAAACGACCTGGCAGTGAGCGGAGGGGTTACCGACGCTAAAGGCGACCGAACTAAACGGCCTGTGGAACAGGAGGATCCCGACGTCTACGTTCACGTCGTGGAAAAAAGAGAAGACGGCATCGTGGTACGGGGAGCAAAGGTTAGCCAGAGTGGAGCTATCGGCTCTCACGAGACCTTAGTAATCCCCACTATGGGCATGCGGCAAGGAGAAGAGGACTTTGCCGTTGCCTTTGCCGTACCCAACGGAACCGAAGGATTAACCTACATTTGTCAGTACACTCCCTTCACCGCTGAAAGAGAACTTTCCCCTGACGTGAAATATCTGGGCAATCCCCTTTACGGGCAAAGGGAGACTTGCATCATGGTCTTCGACAACGTATTTATACCTTGGGAACATGTTTTCATGTGCGGTGAAACAAAGTATTCCGGACGATTAGTCGCTCGGTTTGCCAAGACACATCGCATGAACTGCGGCGGTGCCTGTAAAGTAGGTTTTGCGGACCTGATCATCGGTGCCACCCAACTTGCCGCAGAGTACTCCGGGGTTCAAAAGGCACCTCATATTGTGGAAAAGATGACCGACATGATTCGAATCAATGAAACCGCTCGGGCCTGTACTATCGCCGCAGCGCTGAAAGGACATGAGGAACCCGCCGGCTCCGGCTTTTTTCAGCCGGATGACATCTTTGGCAACGCAGCCAAACTTACCATTGCCGACGGTTTTTGGGATATCTTGAAATGGGCCGGAGACATTGGCGGCGGGATGGCAGTAACCATGCCTTCAGAGCTGGAATTGGAAAATCCGGAAACAGCCCATTATGTCCGCAAGTTCATGAAAGCCTCAGCGCCGGCCGAACAACGCCTCCGAATCTCCAAGTTTATTCAAAACTGGTGTGCCGGCCTGCATGGTGCAGGTACTTGGCATGGCGCCGGTTCCCCCATGGCGCAAAAAATGGCTTTATATGCCCTTACTAACTTCGAAGAGAAAAAGAACCTTGCCAGAAGTCTAGCAGGTTTAAGAGAAGAATAAAGGCAAAAGAGCTCGATGTGGGGCAACACCGTCTTAAATACAGGCTCAACTCCGCGGAAAATCAGGGATAAAAACAAAACCCACTAGCTAACACCATAGTATCTAGTGGGTTTTCATTGCTATATGGCCTGACTGAGAAGGCGAGTTATCTTCAAATGGCGGAAATCACAATGGGTTTTCCCCTTTAGATCAGGCAGGTTACGCCCTGCCCCCATCACCATAGCCTCAGATTTCAACACCCCATATGGAATATCCTTATTTAATTATTAGCCGTGATAATTTCTTTTAATGTAATATTTCCATTCAGATAACGCGCATTTGGATTGCTTTCTTTTTTTAATCGGATTGCCTTTTGCGGACAAAGGTTTATACACGCAAGACAAAATTCGCAGTCCCCCCCATATGCTGGTTTAAGCTCATGAAGTTTTATATTGTTACGCGGGCAAACCTTGACACACGTTCCACATTGATTGCAGTTATTCCCGACAGTAAAATCTTTATCGGAATTAAAGTTTGGGTGTCTTTTGTATAAATACTGAATGGCTTTGGTCAACATTGAATCTGTGAATGACTCATTCCTGATAAATCGTTTCTTTTGCTTAACATCATTTAACAAACGGCTCAGATTTTCTTCAGTATATTTCTCTTTCATCTTTTGCTTCTCAATATTAAAAAATGGTAAATAGTTATCAATCATGAGCAAACCGTCAGCATATTGAACATGAATATTTTTTTCCTCAGCATACCGTACAAACGAATTAACACCGCCGGCAAGCTTATTTCCATAGGTCATGATGACAAAAATATAAGGGCTCTTAAGGGTGATCTTCTCAATAAATTCCCGGACAATCTTTGGAGTTGCAAAGCCGTAGCAGGGAAATACAAGGCCTATCGTTTCGTCTTCAAAATGAAATTGATCACCTTTTAAAACCTTTGGTATGGAATACATTTCTCCTCCGAACCTTTTGGCAACATCTAAACTGTTGCCAGTAGCCGTAAAATAAAACACTTTCATAATATACCTCCATCAGTTTTATCTTTCGTTTGTTCAATGGAATTCAAACGCTTCAATGCCTAAAACACTTTTATAGTTTTATAACTATCGAATCGTCATGCACTCTTGAAGCCAGGCTGAATTATTGCTGCTGTAATGACAACAACTTAGTAACTTCCTCAATCAACTCTTCATTGACTTTACAGATCAAAAATTTTCCTTTTTTCTCCGTTCTAACTAAATCAGCATTTACTAATTCTTTGATATGATGTGAAATAGTCGGAGCCCCGATATTCAACGAGCTGATGATATCCGTAACAAAGCATTCCGAATCGGCCGGAAAACTAGACTCGTGCATCTTGGCGATTTGAAAATACAATTCCAGCCTATTGGGATTGGATAGTGCCTTAAATATCTTTGCCGCTTTTTTCGTGTCCATATTCCAACTCCATACTCATACTATAACGATTCGATAACTATCGAATTAATTGTAGCTTTTCTAAATGGTCCTGTCAATAACTCTATTTACTTCTGAACACATAGAAGCTTCTGTTACCTTCCTCTATCATGGTTATATTTTTGCTTTTGGAAACAATTCAGGCCAGACCTCGAATGATCTGACCTTCCTACTTATTTATTAAATGAATAATATCTTTCATCAGGTTCCTGCCATTTATAATTTACATATTCAACAGTTACACATCCAGTACCCTTGTCTTTTATCTGGAAATTCGCAATAACCATGGGTACATTATCTCCTTTCATTTGGCTCTCATTCTGTGGAACAAATAGAGCAGATTTAGTTGAATAATATATGTCATCTACATTCTCATAATTCTTATTAATATAAGTTTTTAGTTTATCTTCAAGACTTTTATGCCCCTCGACTCCTCCAAAAACATATATTTCTTCATAAGTTTGGTAGCCAGTTATGATACCATTATAGGCAAAATTAAATAATACCCAAGATAAAGTAAAGAAAACTACAATTCTGCCTTTATGTATGGCCTTCTTTTTCTTTAAGTGAAAGTAAATATTCCCTACCGGTACTATTATTCCCCAGATAATTATTAATGGGAATAAAAAAATACTCACAAGCAAAATTCCACATGCTGCCTCAGCAATTCTTGTTACTCCCCCAAGTAAAAGGATTATTAGATAAACCCAAACAAAGATTGATGACCCTATGAATAATTTAAATTCCCTTAAAAGCATATTCATTTAATTTACCTCTTACCTGATTAATATATCAACTTCCATTCCACATCTTACCTCCTATTTCCTTCTTATATATTATTTTTAATACCCGAGGGGGGGGGCATAATCCTCACCCCATTGAGTTAACTATCTGTTCTCGGCGATCCTCCCCCTCTTCTATTCTAGAAACCTCAGGTTCGATGGTTACCTGCAACCATTCCACTAAACAAGCTATCTCCCCTCGGCAGACTCTCCACGTAAAGTCATGCAGGTACTTGTAACAAAGGCGACCAGACCATTTTCACTGTCAGTTACCTCACACTGTAACAGACCGATTGTCTTTCCCATCTTAATAACCTTGGCTTCGGCTCTTATTAACCCCTTCCATACTGGCTTCATAAAATTTATTTTCAACTCTAATGTTGTAAATGATTCATCTTCCCCGAGCGTGGAATAATAAGCCGCACCCATAGCAGCATCAGCAACATCGCAAATTACTCCTCCGTGAAGAGTACCCATGGGATTAGTGTGCTTCGTTCCGGCTTCAAGCTCCATCACTGCCTGACCCACACCAACTTCTACAATATTAAACCCTATCAGGCGGGCAATTGGGGGAATGGGCATGTCCCCGAATTTTCTCCTAATTTTTTCTGTCATTGTTCGGCTCTCCTTTTGTGTTTTTTTAATTAGCACCTTGGTCCTCCAACTCCCATTTTCAGCCCACTATTGTGCATGAGTATTATTCGGACGGTTGAACACTCAATTTAATTGACGATTTCGCGTCTCCTTTACGATATTCATCATTACTGGCCGACAGGACATGACTTCATACAATTAAAGCATTGATACTGATTACCTAAATGATGCGATTCACGTATTCTTTGATACTCTTCACTCATAAGCATTTTCTTTTTCTCTTCAGTCGAAGCTCCAAAAAGCTGGTTCCAGAACATTATCTCAGTCCTCACTCCGTATGGAAGTGAATGCGGCATACATTTCATCAAGTCGGTTTTTCCCTCTATATCCAAAGCTTTTCCTGGGCAATTTTCAACACAAAGATTACAATGAATACAGAAATCCTCGTTAGATCTTGGCGAAGGATGCAAATCAAGGTTGGTAATGATACTAACAAAATTAACTCGGGTACCGAACTGAGGGTGAATTACTAGGTTGTGGCGACCAAAAGACCCCAGCCCAGCAGCAACAGCTGCATGACGATGAGAAAAGTCGGCAATAGCCCTTCTGTCATTATGGATCTCAAACGGGGCTGTCCATGGAATATTAGCTACTTTTGCCCTGAATTTGTTCTCCAGAAACCTAGCAACTCGATAGCTTGCGTTCCTTGCGAACTGCTCCAAATCTAAATAGCCATTAAGGGCAATACTTAAACTTGGACTTTCGCAACTTGATAAGACTTTAAATGCTAAAACTATTATAGATTTTGCATCAGGTAGAAACTTCGTGATCTCATAAGATTTTGGGCTGTTGTAATCAAACGCATTGGCAAATCCTACATCATCAACACCTATGCTTAAAGTAAACTCGCGAATCTCTTTCTCCATGATTCCATACTCCTTTCACATTAGGAAATTGACCCAATATATTATGTTCATTAGCAATTCTTAAGCACTTTTCCTTTATAATAACTTTAACTCATTGTGTGTATATACACGTAATTGTGTAAAAAAATTTTAGAGTTTGGTTTCGCGCCCTAAATCCTGCAGGTCGTTCAAAAGTACAGTCAAACGTTCATTGCCCATTTTCTCAGCCAGCTCTAATTGAACTCCCTCCCACATGGGTATAGCCTCTTGCAGCAATGAAATTCCCTCTTCAGTAAGGTTAAATATCTGTTCTCGGCGATCCTCCCCCTCTTCTATTTCTAGTAACCCTTTGTTTTCTAAAATTTTAGCATTACGACTTAAGGTGGACCGATCCATTCCAAGGGGACGAGCCAGCTTCCCAATCGGTATACCACGATTCCCGGCAACGGCCATCATTAAAGAAAACTGCGTTGCTTTTATTCCTGTTGGCTTTAGCGCTTGGTCATAGACCAGGCTCAAAAGCCTAGAGGCCTTGCGCAAGTTGAAGCAGACACAAGTCTTGCCCGTTATCCTGGACATTTTTTTTAAGTCTTCCCTTGTAGTTTCATCGTGCATTTAAAGTCCCTCTTTAGCATTTTATGTTAATATAAGTATATACACATATTAGATATAATCAAGATTTATTTGATAATTTCAATACACAGGACAGCTGCACAATGTGCGGGGAAATGTGTTCTATACGCCTTATGAACCGGGTTATGAATAAATAGCGTTAAATTGTGTTATATAACTGTTCTGCAAATCATTATCCTGATATTGACATCGGCTAAGATCCTTGATATACTGACCAAACAAAAGCAAATTGCAATGCAATGATTAGGAGAAGTACATACTCCCGATATTTAAGAGAGAAGATGGTTGGTGCGAATCTTCATGGAGGAAGTATGGAAGTAGCCTTTGAGCAGTGAACCGAACGAGAGAAATCTTTAGTAGACTTCAACGGAGTTTCCACCGTTACAAGGAAAGCGGTATCGATCACAGTAGTCGTGCTGATTTTATTCAGGACCATACATGTTTTCCGTACTGACAGAGTGCAGAGGTTTTTCCTCTGAATTTAGGTGGTAACACGGAAGTAAATTCGCCCTAAGCTAAAGTAAAATTTAGCTTAGGGTTTTTTATTTCCTTTAAAATTTTAAGGAGGAGACAAGACTATGGAACAAATCAGAGGCACCAGTTTATTGGTAAAAGCGTTACAGGAAGAAGGAGTAGATACAATCTTTGGCTATCCGGGCGGGCTGGTAACGGATATTTTCGACGAACTCTATCACCATGATGACATTAAAGTTGTCTTGCCGCGCCATGAGCAGGCCCTGGTTCATGAGGCAGACGGTTATGCACGTTCGACAGGTAAAGTGGGAGTCTGCCTGGTTACCGGCGGTCCGGGCGCAGCAAACATGGTCACCGGAATTGCAACGGCTTACTATGACAGTGTGCCGCTGGTTTGCTTGTCAGGGCAGGTTGCCTCCAGTCTGATTGGCGACGATGCCTTTCAGGAGGCCGACATCGTCGGGATCACCAGAAATATTTGTAAACATGGAGTTATTGTTAACGATCGCAAGAATCTAGGCAGAATACTCAAAGAAGCTTTCTATATTGCCAGAACCGGGAAACCCGGTCCGGTCTTAGTTGATTTGCCTAAGAACGTTATGGTGGAGTTAGGCAGTGATGAATATCCGGACAAGGTGAATATCCGGGGGTACAAGCCAAGTACAAAAGTCCACATCGGACAGCTTAAAAAGGCGGTAGATTTATTAAATACTTCCCAAAAACCGATTTTCCTGATTGGCGGAGGCGTCAATATCGCCGGGGCCCAGGCTGAACTAACCAAGCTGGTGGAACTGACCAAGATTCCTGTGGTGACCACCATGATGGGCAAAGGCAGTATTGACACAAAACATCCCTACTATCTCGGCAACGTAGGCATGCATGGCAATTATGCCGCCAATATGGCCGTTACGGAATGTGATCTGCTCTTTTCCATCGGAACAAGATTTAGTGATCGGGTTACAAGTAAAATCAGTGAATTTGCCCGCAATGCTAAAATCGTGCATATCGATATTGATTCAGCCGCCATCTCCAAGAATATTAAGGTGGATATACCCATTGTCGCCGACGCCAAAGAAGCCATTACAGCTATGCTTAACTATGTAAACGAGCATGAGACAACGGAATGGCTGCAGCAGCTTTTAAGCTGGCAAGCGGCCCACCCCCTTACTATGCAGAGTAACAACGGGCTGACAGCCAAAAAAGTCATTGACCATATCAATGAAACCTGCCAAGACGCCATCGTCGTGACGGACGTGGGACAACACCAAATGTGGACCATTCAGTTTTTAGAGTTAAACAGCAATATGCAGCTCTTAACTTCAGGGGGTATGGGAACAATGGGCTATGGTTTCCCTGCTGCCCTAGGTGCCAAACTGGGTAATGAGGATAAAACGGTGATTTGTATTTCCGGTGACGGGGGAATGCAGATGAACATTCAAGAGCTGGCTACTGCTGTGGCGGAGGAGCTTCCTGTGATTATCTGCCTGTTTAACAACAGTTCTTTAGGCATGGTAAGACAGGTGCAAACCCTCTTTTTCGAGAAGAATTATTCAAGTATCTGTACCAGACGCAGGAAATCATGCCCCAGAAAATGCAGCGGTACAAGTGAACAATGTCCTCCCTATTCACCGGATTTTGTGGCCTTGGCTAAAGCTTACGGAGCGGAAGGTATCCGGGTGACCACAGAAGGGGAAATTGCGTCTGCCTTCCAACAGGCCTTAGAAAACACCCATGCTCCTACGATCATCGAATTTATCATTGACAAGGACGATCTGGTTCTGCCCATGGTCCAAGGCGGCAAACCATTGTATGAGATGATTTTAGAACATTAAGTATTAGAATACTAAGGAGGAAAAAAACATGGAAAAGCGCTGGCTTTCACTTTTTGTGGAAAATGATATCGGAGTATTGGCCAAGATTTCAGGCCTGTTTTCCGGCAAAGCCTATAATTTAGAAAGTCTCACAGTGGGCATGACCGAGGATGAAACTGTTTCCAGAATGACCATAAGATTAATCAGTGACGATGAGACCTTTGAACAGATTAAAAAGCAATTAAATCGCTGTGTAGAAGTCATCAAGGTTGTCGATTTTACCAATACTCCCATTCATATGAAGGAATTGCTCTTTGTTAAAGTCAGAAAATGTTCTAAAGGGGATCTGGATGAATTGTTCAGAATTGCCGAGGTCTTTGGGGTTTCAATCACAGATTATGATAAAGAAAGTGTCTTGATGGAATGCGTGCAAACAGAAAGCAAGAACAACGCTCTGATTTCACTCTTGAGCAGTGATTTCCAAAGCATTGAAGTGGTTAGAGGCGGGAGTGTGGCCATAGAATCTATCAGTATCACTGAGCGGTGATTACAGGGTCGTTCGCTTCGTTGCAGCATGAACGGGAAACTATTGAAAGCCGGCTTTGTTCCTCACCCAAAGATTACCAAGTCCTCACCTGAAGCCACCTAAACTTCTTCCAGAAATTTCACCTGGATCTTACCCTCCAAAAGTTCTTCAAACTTTTGGGCTGCTGCCTGAAAATAAGCTGAACTCCCATGGGCTTTGAAGGCCTCCTTATCCTTGTATTTTTCAAAGAAGACAATTTCAGTCGGGTCATTTTTTACCACATGAGGTATGTACATCAAACAGTCCTTTTCCTTAGCCAGAACTTCTTTGGCCAATTGCGCACAAATTTCGGCCACTTCAGCCTCTTTGCCGGTTTTTACCTTCAAGGTTGCCATTAAGGTCAACAATTCCATCACTCCTTTGTTTTTACTCGGAACGCAGTAACTATATTCAACATTCAGGCAATTTCCTCCTGCAAAGTAGCGCTGCATTTTGCTTACTCCACTTTAAACAAAAGTATCAAATGGAACTTCCGTCAAGACTCTCAATTAATTTCTGATCATAGCCACATGCGACTAGGATATTATAAAAAGCCTATTGGTCATAAACCATAGGCAAATTATTCTTAGCTCGAGTTAATATGCTTAGTCCGAATTCGGTCGAATATTCTTAAAGATCTCTCCCACTGAAAATACTGGAACCGGAAGTTATTATAGTAGTTGATGGATCGTTAATTAGTGGAGATGGAAGCCTTGCTGCTTCAAAGTGCATACCTAGTGGAATATCCGTGAGAAAACCATTCGTGGAACTTTCAGCAGAGACATTCACTGCATCTCCTGCAGTTAATTGGAGGATTGCAGAAACACTTGTCACATTTCGAAACGTGATTTCACCAAAAAAATCGTTATCAACAACGACAGGATTTCCATTTATCAGGATAGTTATTAACACTCTATGATTAACATGAGCAATTTCCGGATAAAAATCAACACTGGCAATAACTGAATAAATTCCATCTTGTTTTGGAGTAAAGGTCGAGCAAACCGGGTCATATTCATTGTTCAAGTCAAATACTTGAGTTGGATACATCACTGGGACGACGGGAGTGTCTGCAGCAACACCTTGTTGAGTAGAGTTATTGACTGCCCTGAAAGCGGATGGTCTAAGCCACTTTATTTTCTTATGACAACAGGTTGAATTTAGGGTCAAATTCTGAAATCTTTTTATAATATTACGCAGTGTATCATCTTTCTCTGTAAACATAATAACGAACTCCTTTCATCGTTTGCATTAATATATGCCGGACATGATGAGTTGGACCACTCTATGGTTACAGATTACGGAAGGGCATTAGAGAAAAAAACTGCAAATCTATAAATATAAGACAAAGCACCTGCGTAATTTTTGATATGCTACCCCCAGATACAATGTCATTAAGTTAAGCTCATGAGAAACCCCAGCGGTAGAAAAGTGATACCGCTGGGGTTGTCGCATACACGGAATAACATAGAAAAACACGG
>NZ_FNCP01000066.1 GCF_900100785.1 Desulfosporosinus hippei DSM 8344
TTTTTCATTTTAAGTACCATTCCTTTCGCTATGCTCAAGGCACAAAAATTTATGAAAGTGACCCCTGCTGGTTATAATCCAATTGGATAAGCAGATACACTACAGAGCACGGGGAGGTGAGTGGTGTAGGGTTAGCACCCTACCCGCATTTTAAGATGTGCCGTTTGCTATTTTCAAGAACAAATAAGTGTGCCATAGAGCACGTAAACTAATCCTTGTATAAACAATTCCCGTTTATTATGTAGCAAACAGTCAATGTCTGCTTTATCCACTATAAACTTATGCTGGGATGTGTTTATGCTAAAAATTGTTTATCCTATTTGCTGTG
This sequence comes from Desulfosporosinus hippei DSM 8344, assembly GCF_900100785.1. GTDB lineage: Bacteria > Bacillota > Desulfitobacteriia > Desulfitobacteriales > Desulfitobacteriaceae > Desulfosporosinus > Desulfosporosinus hippei. Next base: position 329 of record NZ_FNCP01000066.1, read on the forward strand.
GAATTGATGTCCATAAAAAGTTTGTCGTTGCAACGATTGGTACTACTAACAAATCGGGTGTTACGGATTACCAAACGAGGCAATTTTCAACCTTTACCGAGAGTTTGCTTCAACTATTAGATTGGTTGAAAATTCACTCTTGCGTTCATGTCTGTATGGAGTCTACAGGCAAGTACTGGCACCCTGTTTTTAACATTTTGGAAGATTACTGTGATGTTGTCGTTGCTAATCCAAAGTATGTTAAAGGTATTCGAGGTAAGAAAACCGATAAGAAAGATTCTATTTGGCTTTGCGATTTACACAAGCACGGTTTAGTACCCAGTAGCTTTATACCACCCCTACCAATTCGCCAAATTCGTGATTTAATGCGATATAGGTTTAAGCTTATCAACGTTAAGTCAAGTGAGAAAAACCGCATCCAAAACTCTCTAACTGTTTCAAATATTATGATTTCTAGTGTTGTTTCTGATACGTTTGGCGTAAGCTCGATGAGAATCATTAATCACATACTTGATAATCCAGATGATAAGGATTTCGAGGTTTCATCAATGTTACACGGAAGTATGCAAGATAAAGCAGAAACAATTACAAAATCAATCAATGGGAATCTTACTAAGCCACAAGCCGAGAAAATGCGTGTTTGTCTGCATCATTTTGAGAACATCGAGAAACACATAACTGATATTGAACGTGTTGTTCTAGGCTTAGCTCAGCCATATTTGCCACAAATAGAGATCATTTTATCCTTGCCAAGTATCAAGGACGTATTTACTGCCATTGCAATAATCAGTGAGATCGGTAGCGATATGGCAGTTTTTAATTCCTCCAAACATCTATGCTCCTGGGCCGGTGTTACTCCACAGAACAACGAAAGTGCTGGCAAGAAAAAATCTGTCCGTATTTCAAGAGCTGGTGTATACATCAAACCACTATTAGTTCAATGTGCAAATGCTGCAATTAAGAGTAAAAAGTGTCCCTATTTCAAAAATCGATATGACCAGATTAAGAAACGTCGAGGTCACAAGAAGGCCATTATTGCTATTGCACATACGTTGCTAAAATGTATCTATTATATGTTGAATAATGGCGAGACATTTAATTATGACTTATACAAAATAGACTCCAAACCAAAACAATCTTATGCATCACAGATCACTGAGGAAATGGCTTTACGCTACCTGGAAACGTTAGGTTACCAAATACCCGATATGCGAAATACGACTTAATTTCTTAATTCGATATTCATTTTTCAAAGTCCGCTAGTTAGCAGGGCTTATTTTGTTATGTCCTTTTATTAAAGCGTTCATATTTATGGGTTCTTTCAAACTAT
>NZ_FNCP01000019.1 GCF_900100785.1 Desulfosporosinus hippei DSM 8344
AGAAGCAGCTTGAAATTGAATTTAATGATGAACGCAATAAAATAATTCAGAACAGAGCAAAGGCAAGTGCGGCTGATATTACCCAGTGGTTTATCCTAGGATTAGCATATGTTATGATTTTATTTGATTATCCATTATGGCTAGTTGGAATTACCGTTGGAATTTTCCTTTTATATTACCTAATATCAATTTTCTTTGCGGTTAAATATCAAAAAGAAATGTAAGATTCATTCAAGGGACCGCCGAAATCAACTTGCTAAAGCTTTCCAGACTAAGAAGTGCTATTATATTAGTAGTATTTCAGGAATGGAGATAATTACAATGCCAACAGGAAAGAAACTAATTTATCCGATATTATTGTCAGTTGTCTTATTATGGGGCCTAAATGTTGTAATGATTAAGTTCTTAACCCAGCAAATGTCCCCGATCTTGGTAGCTGCAGTACGAATGCCCCTGGCGGGAATTGTATTGCTGTTGTTCGTTTTTAAGAAATATGGGTTGTACAATCCAAGTAAAAAACAATGGGGATTGCTTTTTTGTATAGGACTAATCTCTGTTTGCCTGCATCAATTGCTTTTGGGGTACGGAGTTTCTGTGACATCATCCACCAATGCTTCACTTATCCTGGCCCTAAATCCTCTGACTACCGCGCTTCTGGCGTCCATATTTGTGCAGGAGAAATTCACCAGGAATTTAGGGCTTGGCATACTACTAGGATTTGCGGGGGTTGTGTTGGTTGTGTTTTCAAAATCTCCGGAGGGTGCTATCCAATTTTCCTTAATCGGTGATGTTGCGATGGTATTAGCCATGTTGACCTATGTCATTGGGGGTTTGCTTATTAAAAAGCTGTTGGAAAACCCGATTCCAACCTTAGTAGTGACTGCCTATTCTACCTTAATAGGGGGACTATTGTTAAATTTGGGGACGCTGGTTTCCTTTGGGCCTGCGGTTTATGGACAAATTCACTTATCATCTACAGCAATACTTGTCTTATTAATATCAGCTTGGGGAGCTACAGCTTTAGGTACCTTAGGATGGAATGACGGTATAAAACAGTTGGGGGCCAACAGAACGGCTATGTTTCTAAATGGTATGCCTTTTGCGAGCATGTTCGGTGGGTTCGTCTTTTTAAATGAGAAAATTGCCTGGATACATATCTTAGCACTTATCCTCACTACGTTAGGGATTGTGATTGGGAGTATTCCTAAAAAGAAGGTCATTCTTTTGGAGTCCTGCAAACAATAGACTTGTTGTTAAATAAGAACAATGGACAAAGGCAGACTTCAGGGATCTTTTTAAGGATCTTGAAGCTGCCTTTTACTTTTACTTGACATGACTCACTCAAGCACTTTCAAGGTAGGAGTTAAATACAGAGTTAGAGGCCGGCCAGTAATGGCCAGGAATAAAGATACAAGTACGTACTTTTTTCTGCCTATATAAAGGGAGGGTAATTAGATTTTAGGTTCCGTTTGAAGATCTTGTATTATTATTTAGTTGAAGGGATAGAGGAACGTTCAGCGAAGAACTATTAATCATAATTTGGCTAAGGGGAACTTGGAGGTGAAAACGAATGAAGCGGAAAATTCTTTTAGCAACAATCATAGTTATTCTACTTACAACCGGATGTGGGAAAACGGCTCCAGCTGATACCAACCCCCAACCCAGGGAGCAATCTGAGGAATCCCCCTCATTAGATACTAAAGCCCAGCCACCGGAAGGGACTTTCCGGTTCACTCCGCATAATCTTAAAGATATCGTGGGCTTTAGGCCCATACAAAATCAATCATTCATGGTGGATTTAAATTCCTGGGGCAAGGTTAAATTCGTCTCCGGAAAATTGACAGGAGGCAACCATATACCTGTAGTCTTTTACCTAACCGATAAAGATGGGGAGATCCTATATGATTTTCAGGCAAATCTTCCTTATATGGTAGACGTTAAAGCCGTTTCCTTTGAAGATGTAAGTCAAGACGGTCTAAAAGATATAATTATTATTGTAGATGATGCTTATCCCGGACAAGGGAATAATCCTCTAGCTACCGTCTACTTTCAAAAATCCGATGGGTCCTTTGCTAATGATCTGTTGTTAGATCAAGAGATAAACGATTCAAAGAACAATAGAGATGTAAAAACTGTAGAAAGCTACTTGGCTGGAAAGTATTGACTTTCTTTCATTCTCTTAGGGGCACTTGATTAAATACTATCGTAGAAAGATCTCCGACCTAGAATCGTCCAATAGTCACTTTGCACCACTCTATCCAGAAAGCGGTTGAGAGTTATCGGGTCGGTGACGAAGCAAAGGTGTATCTGCGGACGCTTAGAGTAAAATAAGGTTGGGCACAGAGCTCAATGAGCGGCAGTAGGTATAAAATCTTGCAAGAAGACCAATGTAAAAGGCACGTAAAGATTGAACTGGTAATATTTAACTAGTTATGCTACGATACAATTAGGATTTGTAAATTAAAGGAGAGGCGGTATGCAAAATAGCGGCTTTTAATAAAATTGTAGATCTTTTACAGGAGTTAAATTCATATAGACCACTTACTGCAGGGGAGCTACAACGATTAAGTGAGGAATTTCTGATTAATTTTACGTATAATTCTAATGCAATAGAAGGCAATACCCTTACCTTACAGGAAACCGCTTTAATCCTCAAAGAGGGAATTACCATAGATAAAAAGCCACTTAAAGACCACTTAGAGGCTGTAGGTCATAAGGAAGCATATCATTATGTTGAGGAATTGGTAAAGCAAAAAGTCCTACTGTCCGAAAAGGTCATCAAAGATATTCATAGTTTGGTTCTAATGGACAACCGTGCGGATAGAGGAATATACAGACGTGTGCCTGTAACAATTATGGGAGCTGTCCATACGCCGCCGCAGCCATATCTTTTGCCTACTCGAATGGAACAACTTATTATTAAATACCAGGGATGTTTTTCTCATGTGGTTGAACGTGTTTCCCAATTTCATTTGGAATTTGAAGCCATACACCCATTTATTGATGGTAATGGCAGAACCGGTCGCTTGCTTTTGAACCTCGAGTTGATGAAGGAGGGTTATCCTCCTATTAACATTAAGTTCAGTGATCGTAAACGATATTATGATTGTTTTACAAGCTATCACATAAACGGGGAAGATCCATCAGAGATGGTTTCTCTTGTCCGGGAATACCTCGAAGAAGAACTGTTAAGGTATATAGAAATTGTCAGAAACGCAAATGAAATGTCAAAATTCCAATAAAAATAGTTAGGGACGATACGAAGGCGTTGTCATTTGAAAAATTCCTCGTTCGGACAGCTTCACCAGCTCGACAGAGAGGATAGCTCATGGCGTTATCGATAATCCAAAGTGTCAATGGTTTTACTTATAACATCAGCCCGGAGACTAAAATCTCTGGGCTGATGTTATTACTGAAGCAGAAACGCCTGCTTCCATGTCGATCATGACATGCTTGATAATCTCAAATTCCAAAGACATTCCCCTGTCAAGCAACTTGATATTTGGACACGCACAGATATATAATTGAATAATAATAAGCAATAATAATACAAAAATAATCATAAATTATTTAAGCCATTTGAAATAAGATGTGACTAAAGTTATCGACTGGCAGCCAAAGCGCAAACAGCGTCGGCAACGAACAGTGTCTCTTCTCGAGTGTTGAAATGAGAGAATGAAAAGCGGACGGAGCCGGATAGTTTGAGTCCATCATGCATTAATGGTGCACAATGGGCCCCTGCGCGTACTGCGATGCCATACTTTTCAAAAAGCAGAGCTGCGACTTGAGCGGAATCATATCCTTGGATATTGAGGGAGACTATGGGTGTACGAAGTGGCGCGGCTAAATCTCCATAGAGGGTAACCTCGGGAATATCCGCCAGGGAATGGGCAAACAGGCGCGCCCAGGTATCCGCCCGGTAGTGGATTGTCGATAGTCCGGTGGACTGTATATATTGCACGCCGGCCAGTAGTCCTGCGATGCCGTGGGCATTTTGCGTCCCGGCTTCCAGGGCATCGGGCAATTCCCCGGGATGTTTGGAGTCGAAGGAATGATGGCCGCTTCCTCCGACATACAGAGATTCGGGCCTGTAATTAGGTCCTAAACAGAGTCCGCCGGTGCCTTGGGGCCCGAAGAGTGATTTATGCCCTGTAAAGCAGAGGGCGGATATGTTTTTCATCTCAATAGGCAAAAGTCCGGCGCTTTGTGAGGCATCAACAATGAAGTCCAGGCCGCGTTCTGCACATAATTCACCGACAGATTGGATATCGAAGACGTTGCCGGTAACATTGGAAGCATGGGTAAGTACTACTGCCCCGGTATCCGGACGGATGGCCGAAGAGATTGCTTCCGTGGAAACGCATCCTAAGCTGTCACAAGGGACAATGGTATAATTATCCCGTTTGTAGATGGGCCGCAGTACCGAATTGTGCTCAGCGGCGGTTGTCACAATATGCCCCCGGATTCCGGAAATGGCGATGTTTAAGGCAACGGTGGCGTTAGGAGCGAATACCACACGCATAGGATCATCAACCCCAAAGAGGGAAGCCAAGGCGATTCGTGCTTCCATCAACATGCGGAGAGCGTCCAGAGCCGGTGCATGTGCTCCCCGAGAAGCGTTGCCAAAGGTATCCATAGCCCGCACAACAGCTTCCTTGACGCAAGGAGGTTTCTGAAGAGTTGTTGCGGCATTGTCCAGATAAATCATTTTTTTCTCCTATCTCTAATAAATGGTGTTTTTATATTTTAGTATAAGTCAAACAACTGTGTAAAGGAAGGGATCTCATGATGAGTTTATTGTCAAACTGTACCTCTGGGGGCTGCGGAGCCAAGATTGGTCCGGGCGAGCTATCCAAGGTGTTGTCCGGCATGCCGGTTTTTGGTAACCCTAATCTGTTGGTGGGCTTTGATGCCTCGGATGATGCTGCTGTTTATCAAATTAATCAAGACACTGCCATTGTTTCCACAGTGGATTTCTTTTCACCCATGGTGGACGATGGTCGCTCCTTTGGCCGAATCGCGGCAGCTAATGCCTTAAGCGATGTATATTCCATGGGAGGTACACCACTTTTTGCTCTCAATCTCGTTTGTTATCCCGAGAGAATGGAACTGGACGCCTTGGGAGAAATATTATTAGGCGGGGCAGAAAAAATCCAAGAGGCGGGAGCGGTACTTTGCGGCGGCCATTCCATCTATGACAAAGAGCCCAAATATGGGCTGGCAGTCACCGGACGTATCGACCCGAAACAAATCTGGCGCAATAATACTCCGGTTCCGGGGGATCAACTGATCCTTACCAAACCCCTGGGGATTGGCATTGTCATGGCTGCCCTGCGGGGAGAAATGGCCGATGATCAAGCCGTTCAGGCGGCGATTTCCTCTATGCAGAGGCTCAATAAATATGCGGCGGAGAAGATGCACAGTTTTCCCATTAGTGCCTGCACAGATATCACCGGTTTCGGACTGTTGGCCCATGCCAGGGAAATGGCTGGGGATGCTACATCCTTGGTCATATATAGCTCGGAATTGCCTTATATCCCTCAGGCTTATACCTATGCCGGAGATTTCTTGATAACTGCGGCTGCCCAGCGCAATCGCAACCATATGCAAGGCTTTGTGGATCTCGGCGATACCCCCTTTGCCTTGCAGGAATTGATGTTCGATCCCCAGACCTCGGGAGGGTTGTTTCTCAGCGCCCCGAAATCCTGTGCTCAAGAGCTGTTAAGTGCCATTCAGGAAGTGGAACCCCAGGCAAGAATCGTAGGAGAAGTGCTCCAACCACAAAATTCACCGATTTTGGTACGCTAAGGAGGAATATTTATGAATAACATTGATTGTCTTGGGCAGGTCTGCCCTATCCCAGTCATAAAAGCCAAAAAAGCTCTGGAGAGCTTGGGGGAAGCAGGCGGTGTGGTAACTGTATTAGTCGATAACGACATCGCCCGCCAAAATCTCCAAAAGATGTCCACAGAACTGGGTTATCAAAGCGAATATGAGCAGAGAGAAGACGGTAATATCCAGGTTACCATCGTAGCAGGAGAAGGCTGCGCTGTGGAAAGCTGCCCGACAGAAGGAGATTCGGGCCTGGTCGTAGCCATCGGTCGGAATACCATGGGGGAAGGAAGTCAGGAACTGGGCCAAATACTGATCAAAGGTTTCATCTTTGCCCTCAGGGAGCTTGTGCCGCCGCCCACCCATGTTTTGTTCTTCAATTCGGGGGCATACCTTACGGTTAGTGAGTCTAACTGCTTGGAGGACCTGCGCGCTCTGGAAGCTGCGGGAACGGTTATTCTAACCTGTGGGACTTGTACCAATTATTTCGAAATTACCGAAAAGCTAGGGGTCGGTGAGATCGCCAACATGTACGGCATCGTCACCGCTATGGCTGGGGCAAAACGGCTTATCAATATCTAGGAGGATTTTTGTGTCTTATATTCTTACGTTTGCCAACACCCATGGGGCTATTTTAGCCGAAAAAACCCTCCTGCAGGCCGGTCATTCCGTAGGGGTGATGCCCTTGCCCTCAGGCATCAAAGCCGGCTGCGGCATCGCCCTTCGGGTAGCGGATTATATTGCCGCAAAGGCCCTATTGCAGGAGACTAACATAGTTGTAGCGGCTGTCTATCAAGCAATGTTAAATTCACAGGAGACGGTGTACAATGAGGTTCAGGGATGAATGAAAAATTTCATGGGATGTGCCCAATAGACGTCCTATGGAGGCATGTAAGGAATGATAATTAGGGGCTTTAGGTATTGAATATAAGAGAAATTTGAACAGCGGCTCTTTGTGGCCCATCTGATGATGTGTTATAATATGGTAATACTTAATGTTGTTCAGATAATCGAATAGTTGATATTATGGGGGCGAGGTTTAATGTCAATATTTCCGCATAGTAGTGATAAGAAATATACCTATGCAGATTATCTTACCTGGACTGATGGAGAAAGATGGGAAATAATTGATGGCGTGCCCCATATGCAATCTGCTCCTACGTGGCAGCATCAAGCCATATCCAGTGAACTTATGTTGCAATTTGGTGAATACTTACGGAATAAGCCCTGTAGAGTTTTTGCTTCACCTTTCGATTTAAGGATACCTGAATTAAATGAAGATGACGAAGAAACAACGTTTGTATGCCAGCCTGATCTTACTATCATTTGTGATAATGCTGGTTTAAAAGGTACTGGGTATTATGGTACTCCCACCCTGATAATTGAAATATCATCTCCTTCAACCGCAAGGATAGATAAGCTTTTTAAGTTTAATAAATTTGAAAAGGCCGGGGTTAAAGAGTATTGGATCATTGAACCGGATGGTAAGTTCGTGAGTGTATTTACCTTACAGAACAATAAGCGCTATGGACGGCCAGCTGTTTATTCAGATGAAGAAAAAATAACCGTGAGTGCCTTGCCGGACTTGATAATTGATCTTAATCCGGTTTTTGCTGCTCTGTAAAATGGACTTTGATATTTGCCGGATTTTAATGAAGAAGTTGAAAGTCTGGCATAATCTTATGCTAAAGCCTAAAGTGATTCACGCTTAAGTGGATCACTTTAGGCTTCAGTTGTTTATCTGAATCTTATTTGGGCAAAAATTTGACAAATCCTCTTTTTGAACTCAGCAATCCAGGTCAAGAATTAGTTCTCCGGTTGATTTATGCTAGATACGGGAGGTGAGAAAATGAATCAGGTTGAAGCAATAAGGGCGGTGCAAAAAATGCAGGATTATATTGAGGATCACATATATGAAGAGATTACCCTTAAGCAGCTCTCAAAGGCTGCCGGATATTCATCCTGGCACTCAGCGAGAATTTTCAAAGAGATAACGGGAAGAACCCCCTTTGATTATATTCGTGCTTTAAGACTAACCAGAGCTGCACTGGTTCTACGTGATGAGGAACGAAAAATTATCGATGTTGCCTTGGATTTCGTCTTTGACTCTCATGAAGGCTTTACTCGTGCTTTTGCCAAAGAGTTTGGCTTGCCCCCCAAAAGATATAGTCAAAATACTCCGCCTATCCAACTTTTTATGCCTGCAAGAGTTTTCGATACCTTCCGAGCATTGCATAATGGAGGAATGAAGATGAGTGAGAAAAAAGCAACTAAAACGGTATTCGTGCAAATTATTGAACGTCCGGCCAGAAAAGTACTTCTCAAGCGGGGAATCAAAGCAACCGAGTATTTTGGATACTGCGAAGAAGTCGGCTGTGATGTGTGGTCCATGCTTTCAAGTGTTAAAGAAGCAATGTATGAACCCATTGGAATGTGGCTGCCGAAAGACCTGATAAAAAGTGGTACTTCCCAATATGTGCAGGGAGTGGAGCTGCCACTTGCTTATAATAATGCAGTTCCCCCTGGATATGATCTGATTGACTTGCCGCCGTGCATGATGATGATATTTCAGGGAGAGCCTTATAACGATGATGACTTTATGGAGGCAATCGGCGAAGTATGGGAGCACATTGAAAAATTTGACCCGAATATTTACGGATATCACTGGGCACCTGAAGCAGCACCGAGATTTCAACTTGCCCCGATGGGGTATAGAGGGTATATTGAGGCTAGACCTGTTGTCTCTCAGTCAATGGGGAGCACGCAAAGACAGGATAAGTAATGCGAAGTCCTTTATGATTGAATCAGAAGGGAGAGGTACAATGGAGTGGCTTAGAGCAATGAATAGGGCAATTGACCATTTAGAAGCAAACATTTTCTTCCCCATTTCATTTTCAGCGGATGTATCATATGCTTTAAAGCATTTCCAAAGCTTTCCTTTCATATTTCAATCAAAGGAGATCAGGATATGGATTACAAATTAATCGAAAAAGACTCGTTTAAAGTGATCGGCAAGACTAAAAGAATAACAACTCAGGATGGAGAAAATTTAAATCTAGTTCCGCTTTTTTGGAAGGAATGCCAGGCAGACGGATCCTATGAAAAGATTTGCTCCATGGCAGGCGGCAGGGGGGTCTTTGGGATCTGTATGGATTTTGAACCCAACTATGAAGCATTTATGTATATGATAGCTGTGGAGGACAATGGGGAAATTCTGGAAGATTTTTCGTCTGCTGAGATACCTGCTGCACGGTGGGCCGTCTTTGAGTCCGTTGGTCCTATGCCGGGTGCCATACAGAAGGTATGGGAACGGATTTATTCCGAGTGGATTCCTGCAACGGGTTATCAGCAAGAGGAAGGACCACAATTGGAGGTTTATCCACTGGGTGATATATCTGCTCCGGATTATAAGTGTGAGGTTTGGATTCCGATAAAAAAGTAAGGTAATGACACCGTAACGTGATTTCCTCACCGCGATTACGCAGTTTTATCCATACCCTGTTATTGGTCTATTCAGCGCTAAAGATCTATTGAAGATTTATGTTACTGTGATAAGGAAAACCACTGAAAAGTTTTTTCAGTGGTTTTTGTCCTGTCGCGCGGGCCTGCTCATCAGTAACTATAATTTTACTTGAAAGTGAAAATTATCGGAAAGAAAATGGTAACGATCAGCGCCCACAGTGAATAGATCGGCAAATATCGCGTAATGGCAGCTTCAATCATCTCCACTTTAACTTTACCCAGTATAAACCGGAAATAATTAACCGTAATCCTCAATAAGTGGACAAATACAATTAGATTCATACCCAAAACGGCCAACCGGTTTGGAGTTATGCCATATGAAGTTAATCTGAACAAGATAGCCGATAATGCTACGCAGTCAATTACTATAGCAACTGTTAACAATGCGAAGATTATTCGGTCATTGAAAGTTATTTTTGAACCAGTTTCTCTTCCCGCGACGGAAAAAATCGTGATTGCTAAGACTAAGATCAGCATTAAGTTAAATATTAATAAGAATTCTCTATCAGTATAAGGATTCTTCTGGGTTACGATAATTGTAGCTAAATAGACACCTAAGGTTATTAAAACTAAAGGACTAAAAACCTTTGCTAAGTATGGCGCAATATTTTTGGTTATGCCCCTGGCCCTCGCTAAATAAGTGCCAACAAAGGGTGCAGCAGCAACTCCATAAATTGCAATGTTGTTCATATAAAAATCTTCTATTTTGACTTGAATTGCCGCAAATAAACCAATGGTCAAAGCTGTTAAAACGACACCACAAATAAGTAACAGACCGGCACTAATTAAAAGCTCACCGTTGTACTTCAGGTATTCCAATACTTTTCCTGGCTGCAGGCGATAGTCTCCCGTGAATGATATGGCAACTAACGACCATAAGAAAAAGGGTAAATGCAGATTAGCCAAAATAATACTATCTGAGTATTTTACAGGTAGAAAGTTTAGGTAAATCAATGTCACCAGATAGAATAGGCTAATTGACAGAATAAGCTTTTTCGAAGGGCGGTTCTTTAAAAGAAAATAGACTGAAAGCAAAGGAAAAATCGAAAAAACAATATTTGCCGGATTAATTAATTCTTTTTCAATGGATGGTAACAAAAACCTGGCAATTGTTCCCGCCAGCAACGAAATCACAATTACTAGCAGAAGGTCTTTCCACCTAGTATCAGTTTCCATCTTTTCATCCCTTGGCATATCAAAATTTAGCCTTTCCTGCCAAACTTTCAGGATGGTTAGATTCTGATTTTCGCTAAATACCTCGGGAAAGGCTTTAATAAATTTCTCCGGCTCCTGCCGATAATACCTTTCCAACTCAGCTGGCTGTTCAAGATTTTCAGAAATGAAGTTTTCCATAATAACCTCCAATAAATCTAATTCTTACTGTATTTGAGACCTTTAAAAACAGTGTTTCTCGATTCATAAACAGCACCTCAGTTATCATAACGTTATCATGAGTTGAGTAAATTGTAATACATTATTTATCGAATATCAATAAATAAATATTGGTATTAGTTGTTTTATTATTTTAATACGATAATTTAACTTGGTGTGATTTTTTTATTAACTTACTTGAAAGACGAGAGGCCACTTTGTAAACCAAGAAGCAATTTTTGTAACCGACAACTGAATATTTGTAAACGAAACGCAGTTTTTGTATCCGAAAAGCCTGTTTTGAAAACGAAAAGCCGCTTTTGTAACCCAAATGCAGTTTGATTTATTCGTTTTTCTGGCGTATTATGAGAAAAATGGGCATTCCAAATGGGGATCGACTCCCTCTCGATTTTATTGTAATCGGAGAATCCACCCCTGTTTATGGATTGTTCATGGAGGGTTGGCGCGTTAGTATTATGGTTCTATCTTTTGAGAAGACTAGGTTTTAACAGGATGTCACTGGCGGCTACCGGCGAACATCCAAGTTTGTGCAAAACTTCTTCTCCATGGTAAAAGCTGAACGTTTCGTAGGGGCTACGATTGTTCAGCTTTTTTCTTTTATAAGAATTGATATGGTTCATCATCCGGGTGACTTCTTCCTGTGTCAGGTGATTGAAGCCTGTCCCTTTGGGAAGCACTCTTCGGATCAGACCGTGATTGACTTTAATGGCCCCTTTCTGGTGAGGGCATCCGGCATCGCAATAGTAAATCTGCGTGCGCAAGCATTCATCCTTTAGGAATTCTGGTCGTTTTTCCGAACATTTCTTGACACTATCCAATCTTTGTATGCCAGAATGCAACCGCCTATCATCAATGGATTCAGTTACTGAATAATGTTCAATTTGAATCGGTTGCATTTCGATTTGCAATTAAGGACGTGGACTAAAAACGTGGACTAAACGTAGGAGGACATTTTTCTAGGGTGCCTATTAACTTACTCTCAAGTTGATAAAAATGTATGGAATGAACATTGACTTAGAGTTAACTCTCAATGTTAAAATACGTAGATGGCAGTTTATCTACAAAAGATGAAAATCATAGATTGGAATTACTATTCACCTAGGGACGTAAATGAAAAGAGGGAAAATATGCGAGTATATTTATTCGGTTTTTTGGTAGTATTGGGTCTTGGACTTATAATGTTTATAAACCTACACCCATCCTTTGGTGGAAATCCATCTAAAAAAGCAAAAGAGATTTATCAAAGTCTTAATAATTATGTTGCAGGTAGATTTGTCAATCAGGTGCCAACAAAAATGAACATGAGTGCCTCTAATATTTTCTCCATGATTAAAGATTATATTTTAGAGGGTACAAACCGCAATCCTACCGGTTCTATTCCTGTTATCACGATTGATTGGAACAAAATTAATGGTGAAGGGGATAGTATCACTTGGCTGGGGCATTCTGCTTTTTTACTAAGTATCGATGATAAAAAGATGCTGATAGATCCAATGCTAGGACCTATTGCCTCACCGGTTTCCTTTGCAGGGAGTAAACGCTATAAATATAGTGAAGACATGAAGGATATTATTGATGAGATGCCACCAATTAACGCAGTGTTTATTACACATGATCATTACGACCACTTAGATTATCATTCTATCCTAAAGCTGAAGAACAAAGTCGGTCATTTCTTTGTTCCTCTTGGAGTAAGTGTACATTTGATCCGATGGGGAATTGCAAAGGATAAAATTACAGAGCTCAATTGGTGGAATGAAGCGGAATTTCAAGGTTTGACCGTTGCCTTGACCCCAGCTAAACACTTCTCCGGCAGGGGGATTTTTAATCAAGATTCCACCTTATGGGGCGGTTGGGTTATTCTTGGAAAACATACACGTTTTTATACCAGCGGAGATGGTGGATATGATGAACATTTTAAGGAAATTGGAAAAAAATACGGATCTTTTGATATCACCTTACTTGAAGGTGGTCAATATGATCAACGATGGTCTTGGGTCCATATGACACCGGAACAAGCAGTTCAGGCTCATCTGGATATAAAGGGCAAAGTTATGATGTTAATGCACTGGGGAGGATTCACATTAGCCTTTCATGGCTGGAATGAACCTATAGAGCGAGCAGTCAATGAAGCAAAAAAGGCAGACATTAACCTGATAGCCCCTAAGATTGGTGAAACTCTCTCCATAAATTCAGACCTATACACTCCTCCTTCACCATGGTGGGAAATGTGTGAGGCATTACAATAAGAGGAGCAATACAATCAATTTTTAACTGAATCTCAGTATGGTCATTCAGAGTAAAAGATATAGTATAAAGAATAAATAGTGTCTATGCGGAAACTATCTCATTTTAATGAGGTAGTTTTTTTGTTGGTAAATACTTTGTTATTAACTTCCCATTGACCCCTATGGCCCCGGGGGGTATAATGTAATTACTGAAGCAAGTAAGCTTGCTGTCGAAGCTCGAAATGGACTCGGAAAATAAACCTAGCATTTCATGCCAAACTATAAGTTACTAAGCTTTTATGGAGGGATATTTTTATGACAAAAAAAGTACTCATTGTCGGCGGTGTAGCTGGGGGAGCTTCTGCTGCTGCGCGCTATAGAAGACTAGATGAAAAAGCCCAGATCATCTTGTTTGAAAGAGATGACTATATTTCTTTCGCCAACTGTGGTTTGCCCTATTACATCGGTGAAACTATCAAGGAACGGGAGAAACTTCTCGTCCAAACTCCTGAGGCTATGAAAGCCAGGTTTAACATTGATGTGAGAATTAATAGTGAAGTCGTTGGCATTGACACAGAAAAGAAAATCGTGACTGTCAGAAGTAAGGATCAAGGGATTTACAAAGAATCCTATGATGCTCTAGTATTATCACCGGGAGCCAAAGCTCTTCGGCCCAATATTCCGCGGATAGACAGTTCGAAAATATTTACTTTGAGAAACATTCCGGACACAGATAGAGTTAAGGCTTATGTTGATCAAAAAGGTATAAGTAGCGCTCTAGTTATTGGCGGAGGTTTTGTCGGAGTTGAAATGGCTGAAAACCTGATCGAGAGAGGTTTGAAGGTCACTTTAATCGAAGCCGCTCCTCACATTTTAGCTCCTTTTGATTCAGACATGGTGGTAATGGCTGAAAAGGAATTAGCTGAAAATGGCGTGGATCTTATCTTGGGTGACGGAGTTAAAGCTTTTAAAGAGGTTGGCAGTCAAATCGAAGTAACCTTGAGCAGTCAAAAAATGGTGACTGCTGATCTAGTCATTCTGGCTATCGGGGTTGCACCTGACACTGCTTTTTTGAAAGACTCGGGAATAGGGTTAGGGGCGAAAGGGCATATCATCGTTGATGAAAGAATGCAGACCAATGCAAAGGATGTTTACGCAGTAGGAGATGCCATCGAGGTTATCGACTTTATTACAGGGGAAAAGACGGCTGTTCCTTTGGCGGGACCGGCCAATAAGCAGGGACGAATCGCTGCGGATAATATTGCGGGTTTGAATTCCATTTATAAAGGCACGCAAGGAACCTCGATCCTTAAAGTTTTCAGCTTGACGGCGGCCAGCACAGGGGCCAATGAGAGAACCCTGCAAAAAGCCAATCTACCTTATCGGGTTGTCTACGTTCATCCTGTGGCTCATGCCTCCTATTACCCGGCTGCTTTACAGCTAACCTTGAAACTGATTTTTAATGATGAAGGCCGAGTATTGGGAGCACAGGGCATCGGTTATGATGGCGTTGACAAACGAATTGATGTTATAGCTGCTGTCATTCGCTTAAAAGGCACGGTAGACGACTTAGCCGAATTAGAATTAGCTTACGCTCCGCCATTCTCATCGGCCAAGGATCCGGTAAATATGGCGGGATTTTCAGCTCAAAACCTACTGGCCGGCAGAACCCATGTTGTGGCTTGGAAGGATATGGAGTTGGGAGATCTTAAGGATTCAATCCTTCTGGATGTGCGAACGGAAGAGGAATATAACAATGGACACTTACCCGGTTCCATCAACATTCCCTTGGACAGCTTAAGAGACAGGATGGACGAGTTAGACAGGAATAAACAGATAATAGAGTACTGTCAAGTAGGCTTAAGGGGCTATATAGCAGACAGGATCTTAAGTCAAAATAGTTATAACGTCTTAAATATTACCGGGGGCTATAAAACTATCTCGTTACAAGAATTCGATCCACAAAAGATAAGCTCTGAGAGTCAACAATCCGATTCAGGACCAGGTGAAGTGGATACCCCTCATGGGCATTTTGATAAAAGTATTGATGCTTGCGGGCTGTGTTGTCCTGGGCCATTAATGCAGGTTAAGGCAGCTATGGATCCGTTGAAACAAGGTCAAATCCTCAAGATTTTGGCTTCTGATCCGGGCTTTTATGAGGATATTAAAGCTTGGAGTAAAAGAACCAATAATCAACTGATAGACGTAGCCAAGGCCGGAGGGGTTATTACGGCCTTCATTAAAAAAGGTGCGCCAAGGGACTCGGTTCGGCAAGAGCCGGCAGCTGCAACTTTAAAGGATAATAAGACAATAGTGGTTTTTAGCGGAGATTTGGATAAAGCTATAGCCTCCTTCATCATTGCCAATGGAGCTGCGTCCATGGGCAAGAAAGTAACGATGTTTTTCACCTTTTGGGGATTAAATGTGTTGCGTAAACATGAAAAGGTCAGCACTCAAAAGGGCTTTATGGATAAGATGTTCAGCATGATGATGCCGAGGGGAAGTAAACGTCTTAAGTTGTCGAACATGAATATGCTGGGTATGGGCGGAAAAATGATCAGAAAAGTTATGAAGGACAAAAATGTTTCTTCTCTGGAAGAGCTCATCAGTGCAGCGATGTGCAATGGAGTAGAGGTAGTAGCCTGCCAAATGTCCATGGATGTGATGGGTTTAAAACAAGAGGAACTGCTGGACGGCGTTAAAATTGGCGGAGTGGGTTATTATTTAGGAGAAGCAGAGGATTCGAACGTTAATTTATTTATTTAGACAAAAGCGAACAGTCATTCCGTCAATAGCTAAGCCCGGAGATTTTTATCTCCGGGCTACCTGATCAATTAAATAACCTAATTCAAACGGTGCCCTCCGGAGTTAATAAATGGCAGATGGCAAATACTAATCATCATAACCTAGTATTAATGAACTTGTGTAAAGACCTCCTTTGTTGTGCAAAGGAGGTCTATGGAATGGGCGTAAAGGACAGATCGATTTTAGTAATTGACAAATAATCTGCCTCAAGGCCTGCTCGGGATAGATTATTTGTCGAAAATCCTAAAAACTCTTTCTTAATGAATCAATCACATAGTCTACATCCTGAAGGGAATTAAAGTGGCTGAAACTAAAGCGGATGGTTCCCTGGGGGAAAGTACCAAGAGTTCGGTGGGCTGCCGGAGCGCAATGCAGGCCGCAGCGGGTCATAATCCCAAACTCCTTAAATAATTGATAACTAACTTCGGCATTATCGTGTTTCAAAAAGTTAAGAGAAGCAATTCCTGTTCGGTCTTGTTTTTGGTCGGGGCCAAGGAGCTGAATACCAGGCAGGGTTTGCACATGTTCTATAAACCTCTGCACAAGACTCAGCTCTTTTTCTCTTATAGAAGGAATCCCTTCGGTGTTTAAGTATTTAAGTGAGGCATTGAGCCCGTAAATCCCCGGTAAGTTTAAGGTGCCCGCTTCAAAACGATCGGGCATATAGCTTGGTTGGAGAACACTTTCTGATGCACTTCCGGTTCCCCCTTCGATCAAGGGTTCAATCAGAGAGGCTAATTTATCATTAAGATAAAAGCCGCCTATTCCTTGAGGTCCCAAAAGACCTTTATGCCCTGTAAAGGCTAAGGCATCAGCATTAAGTGCCAGAAAATCCACGGTTAAGAAACCGGCAGTTTGCGCACAATCAACAATGAAAAACAAGTTATGCTCCCGGCATAGTTGACCGACTTCTTCTAAAGGCAGTATCGTACCACTGACATTGGAAGCATGAGTCATAACAACCGCTTTAGTATTAGACTTAATCTGCAGGCCTAAGTTGCCGGTGGGAAGCTCCCCTTTGTGATTACAGAGAACCGTTGATAGTTCAACCCCTTTTTCGGCCAGTGAAGCCAGGGGCCGCATAACTGCGTTATGTTCCATCGAAGAAACAATCACGTGATCTCCCGGTTTTAACAACCCTTTAAGGATAACATTAAGACTTTCCGTAATATTTTTAGTAAAAATTACATTTTCAGGTTTAGGGAAATTAAACAAGCTGCAGAGAAGTTCCCGTGTTTCATAGACAATGTTGGCTGCTTCAAAGGATGACGTGTAAAGTCCTCGGTTAATATTACAGCCAATATTGGTTAGAAATCCCGCTACAGCTTCAGCCACCCCGGGAGCCTTAGGGAAAGAGGTGGCTGCATTATCTAAGTATAATCCGTTCATGACACCATTCCTTTAGTAAGGGCTTCGTCGTTTAACGAAGCCCTTACTATTATTAAGTTACTCTTTAGCACGATAAACTAATTGGTACTGATTTCCTTCCACAGCATAAATCTTCTCGATTTCCTCAGAAATAATTTCGGTCAGACTCTTGGTAAAGTAAAATTTTACCCCCATGCCGCAACTGGAAGTCAACTTGCGGGGTAAAGGGATCAATTCTCCCGGATAGTTAAACCTTTGAATGAACTTGGCGAATTTGATGGCTGAAGAGTTCGTGTAGAAGAGCACAATGTAAGTCATGGTACTACTTCTTCTTCGCAAATATTTCAAAGGTATTCGTTTCGCCATCCAGTTGGGTAGTATCAATAGTGTAGCCAGTTAAGTTCAAGTATCTTTCCACATTCGATTTTGCTGTTTTGCTATCAACCAGGACGGTAACTTCAGTCGAGTTAACTTCCAGGGCCTTTTTGGTCATCAGAACCGGTTGGGGACAGGACATTCCTCTAGTATCAATTTGCGCCAATCTTAACACCTCCTTGGACAGTTGCTTTGGCATCTCGTTCTATATTGAAATAAGCAATCATAAGTAAGAGAGCAAAACCAATGAGTACTGCGATCTTTCCATTAGGGGAAGGTCCTTGAGCACTGGCGGCAAGGGAAAAGTTATGAGCAAAGGCCGCTCCGGCGGACATTCCTAAAACTGTAATGACGGAATCAACATTTCCTTCGGCAGCCAGAATAAGTTGTCTTAAGGGGCACCCTCCCAGAAGCACAGAGCCCCAACCTGCCAGAGCCATGCCTAGAAAATTCCATAACCCATCAGCATGGGCAACGGATTGACCGGCAAAACCGAGCTTATAAAAACCAAAGTATAAATTTCCTAGGCTGGCAAAAACAATGATCGAGATAAATCCTAAAATTAAATAAGTATCTTTAAAGAGAATAGCATCTCGAATACCTCCGACCATGCATAACCTGGTTCTTTGCACTAAGACCCCGACGATCAATCCTGCAGCAAGAGCAATCCGCACCGGCGCATGCCCGGCTCCCGGGCCTTTGGTACTAAAGAAGATGAAGGCAGGTGCTGTTAAGAGCAGGATGAAAAGCCCGACATTAAACAGGGGGAATAGGTAACCTTCTAATTTGGACAGTTTATAAGTTCTCTTAAGACTAAAGCCATTTTTCAAGAAAATAATGCCAAGAATAATTCCGGCGGCAAATCCAGCCAGGCCAAATAGAGCATTGAGGTCGCCGCCTCCCAGTCTTAAGACCATGCGGAGAGGACAGCCTAAAAACATTAAAGCACCAATCATAACCACAAAACCAAGCATAAAGCGAATGAAGGGTGATGAGCCTCCTCGAACATCAAATTCCTTTTTAGCAACTGATATCAGAAAAGCTCCTAAGACAATCCCGATAATTTCCGGACGTATATACTGAACAACTTCTGCGCGATGTAAGCCCAAAGCTCCCGTAGTGTCCCGAATAAAGCAGGCGATGCAGATTCCCATGTTCACTGGATTACCAAAACGGACTAGGAAAACTGCCAGTATCCCAATAACTGCTCCTGTAAAAATAATTCCTTTTTTACTATCCAATGTTCTTCCTCCCTTTTCTAGAATAAGAGTTTGGAATGTTTAACGTTGAAATCTGTCTTATCCCTCCTTAGTTATAATAATAAGATTATGCAAAACATAATATATATATAATATTAATAATACAACAATTATTCCTATATATCTAGAATTATCCATGAGTTTTGTTTTTTACCATTTTAGGTATTTACTGTACTCGTTTGTTTATTTTTGCGAGATGATCTCTGGAACTTTGTCACTTGTACAGGGATAACGGCAACTGCTGCACCTTTAAAAGAAGAAATTCTGAGAACAGCCCGAGCGGGATATCTTACTGAAACAGATTGCAGAACTTGCCCGGCAGCCTAATGAGGAAAGAATACTTGGGACGGTGGTAAGTATTCGTGTATACATTGTTAATATGGCAACAAGAACGGAAAAATAAAGTATAATTAAAAACATTGAATTATACAAAAGGTTTCATTTCTAAAGAAATTCTTTGTATAAAGTACCTTTGGCAAAGTCGAGTAAATAAGCATGGAGGAAGAAATTTATGAGTAGTTTTAAAAGAGTGATGGTAGCCAATAGAGGCGAAATCGCTATTAGAGTATTTAGAGCTTGTAATGAGCTGGGAATAAGGACTGTCGCGATATATTCCAACGAAGACAAATACTCCCTCTTTAGAAGCAAAGCCGATGAGGCTTATCTCATCGGTGAAGGCAGAAGTCCAGTTGACGCTTACCTAAATATTGAGGAAATCATTAGTCTGGCAATCAAAAAGGGCGTAGATGCAATCCATCCTGGATACGGATTTTTATCGGAAAATCCTGAATTTGCCAAGCGTTGCGAACAGGAAGGTATTGAATTCATTGGACCGACGGCAAAGATGATGGACTCCCTGGGCGACAAGATCAAGTCAAAGATTGTCGCCAAGGAAGTCGGAGTCCCGATCATTCCGGGTTATGAGAAGGATATTAAAACTGTGGCTGAAGCAAGAAGGCACGCGAAAGAATGCGGTTATCCTCTGATGCTTAAGGCAGCTGCCGGAGGCGGCGGAAGGGGAATGCGGATCGTCAGAGACGAAAGTGAGCTGGAGTCTGGCTTTTTAAGCGCTAAAAGCGAGGCGAAAAAAGCCTTTGGCATTGATCATATCTTTATGGAAAAATTCATAGAAAAACCCAAACATATCGAAGTACAAGTCCTCGGGGACAAGTACGGCAATATTGTACACATGTTTGAAAGAGACTGTTCAATCCAGAGAAGGCATCAGAAGGTCGTGGAGTTCACGCCAGCCTTTTCCATCCCTCAGGAAATTAGAGATAATATTTATCAGGATGCTCTGAAGATTGCCAAGGCTGTAAAATACAGGAACGCCGGAACCCTTGAATTTCTGGTAGACGACCAGGGAAGTTATTATTTCATTGAAATGAATCCGCGGATCCAGGTTGAGCACACGGTTACAGAGATGGTAACGGGAATAGATATCGTCCAGGCACAGATCCTGATCGCCCAAGGATACGCCTTGAATTCTCCAGAGATCGGGATAAACTCCCAGGAGGATATCATGCTCAACGGGTATTCCATTCAATGCAGAGTCACGACAGAGGATCCCGCGACTAATTTCGCTCCTGACACAGGAAAAATCGAATCCTACAAGACGGGTTCGGGATTCGGGATCAGATTGGACGGGGGAAACGGATTCACTGGCGCTGAAATCAGTCCCTATTATGATAGCCTCCTCTTCAAGAACATCTCCTGGTCCAGGAGTTTTCAGGATGCCATCAAGAAATCCATCCGATCTTTAACGGAGACACAGATTACTGGGGTCAAGACCAATATGGGATTTTTGATCAACGTTCTCAATCACCCGCAGTTTCTCAACGGAGAATGTCATACTGGTTTCATCGAGGAAAATCCTGACTTAATCTCCCTTACCCAGAAAACGGATGATGAAAGCCGGCTTCTGAAATTCCTCGGCAATGTGGTAGTCAATGAGACCAGGGGGTTAAAGCAGGATTATGACGTTCCCAAGGTACCCGAAATCGAAGGTGTTACTCCGCAGGACCTGAGTGGGACCAAGCAGATCCTTGATGCTCAAGGTGCAGAGGGGCTTGTCAACTGGATAAAATCTCAGAAGAAAGTATTGCTTACAGACACGACCATGCGGGATGCCCATCAGTCGCTGATGGCGACACGGATTAGGACCAAGGATATGATTAAGATTGCCAAGGCAACTTCAGTCTACGGCAAAGATCTATTTTCTCTTGAAATGTGGGGGGGCGCAACCTTTGACGTGGCCTACAGATTCCTCAAAGAGTCTCCTTGGGCAAGGCTGGAGCAGCTGAGGAAACGAGTCCCCAATATCCTCTTCCAGATGCTCATAAGAGGAGCGAATGGGGTAGGCTATAAGAACTATCCGGACAATGTCATCAAAGAATTTATTAAAGAGTCAGCAGCTACGGGTATTGATGTCTTTAGAATCTTCGACTCTCTAAATGAGCTGAGAGGCATGGAACTCTCTATTGAGGAAGTCTTAAAGAACGGGAAGATCGCTGAAGCCTGTATTTGTTATACGGGAGACATCCTCGACAGTAAGAAGGAAAAGTATAATTTAGATTACTATATCAAGCTTGCGAAAGAGATAGAAAAAACCGGTGCCCATATTCTGTGTATAAAAGACATGTCGGCCCTCTTAAAGCCCCATGCCGCCTTTAAGCTGGTCAGCGCCTTAAAAAACGAGATCGGTATTCCCGTTCATCTTCATACCCACGACACCACCGGTAATGGGGTGGCAACTGTACTCATGGCTGTGGAAGCGGGGGTGGATATTGTGGACACTTCCTTTAACAGCATGTCAGGACTTACGAGCCAACCAGCCATGAATTCCATTGCTGCAGCTCTTAAAAATATGGATAGGGACCCGGGAATTGATTTGAAAGGAATCCAAAAGGTGTCAGACTACTGGGAAACGGTACGACCGGTTTATGGCAAATTCGAGTCGGGTTTGAAATCGGGATCTGCTGAAATATACAAGTATGAGATTCCCGGAGGGCAGTACTCCAATCTTAAGCCTCAGGTGGAAAGTTTCGGGCTTGGGCATAAATTTTCCGAGATTAAGGAAATGTACAAGACAGTTAACGAGATGTTGGGAGATATCGTTAAAGTCACTCCGTCCTCGAAAGTCGTAGGAGATTTTGCCATATTTATGGTTCAAAATAACCTCACTTCAGAGAATATTTACGAGAAAGCAGAGCATATGACCTTTCCTGATTCCGTCGTAGCTTATTTTAAGGGGATGATGGGTCAGCCCATGGGAGGTTTCCCGGAGAAACTCCAGAAGTTAGTTCTGAAGGGGGAAAAACCAATCACTGAGCGTCCAGGCGAACTGCTCCCAGATGAGGATTTTGACAAAATCTCTAATCACCTGAGGGATAAATTTGAGTTTGAACCAACTAAAAAGGATATCCTGAGCCATGCCTTGTATCCGGAAGTGTTTGAAGGTTTCTTGAAAATTGTAGCGGAATACGGAGACCTGAGCAGGCTAGGGAGTGACGTGTTCTTCCATGGTCTACATGAAGGAGAGATTATCGAGGCTGAGGTCGCAGAAGGAAGGAGTCTGATGATCAAGCTCCGCTCCGTTGGAAAGCCGGATCTGGAAGGATACAGAACTCTAGTGTTTGAAGTCAACAGGAATAGAAGAGAAATCAAAATCAAGGATAAGAGCTGGAGCGACATAAACCTTCTTAGCCAGTCTGGAGAATACAGTTTGACGGAGATGGCAGACCCTGACAATAAGAATGAGATTGGATCCCCTATTCCAGGGACTGTGGTGACGTTAATGGTAAAAGAAGGAGATCAGGTAGCCCAAAATCAGACCCTGGTGGTTGTCGAAGCTATGAAAATGGAAACAAGGATAACGAGTTCTTTCTCAGGGATTGTCAGATCGGTGAATATAAAAGAAGGACAGCAAGTCAAGGCTGGCGAACTCCTTATTGTTGTCGAATAATGGGTATTAAAAAAGTTGGTTTTCCTGAGGTGAGGAAAACCAACTTCTAAACATTTTTACGGGAATGCCAAGAAGCAGGGAAAAAGTCCTTTGAAGAGGAACAAGTGTATGAGGGAATAATAATCTTTCTGGCACAAAGGAGAGGTTGGAAATGGAAGTAGTCCTAAGAAAATATCAGGATACGGATATACCTGCAATGGTGGAAATTTGGAATCATATTGTTCAAGAGGCCAATGCATTTCCCCAAATGGAACAACTAAGTGAAGAGGGTGCCAAAAATCTTTTTGACTCTCAAACCTTTACTGGAGTAGCTACAGTGGAGAATCAAGTTTTGGGGTTGTACATTTTACACCCCAACAACATAGGAAGATGCGGACATATTGCTAATGCCTCTTATGCTGTTAGTGAAAATTATCGAGGACTTCATATTGGAGAAAAGCTGGTGCGTCACTCTATGAAAGTCGCGCGAGAATCGGGGTTCTTGTTATTGCAATTTAATGCGGTGGTCAGTACAAATGCCGGAGCAATTCATCTTTATGAGCGAATGGGATTTCATAGATTAGGTGTCATCCCGAAAGGTTATTTGCTTGGCAACGGAAACTATGAGAACATTATCCTTTACTATATTGAATTGTAGGATCACCGAGGAGCAATCTCCTTAAGATGGATATAAGTGCAAGAGTGATACAAAACATTAAGACGGGAGTTCAATAAGGGTAAATAACGAAGAGTGACTGGCCTAGGAGTAGGGCGGTCACTCTTCTGGTCTGTGATCTAGTTGTTCGGCGATAGATCCTGGGTTATCAAGAATGAATATTAGAGATATTGCCATAATATCTGAATATATTTAAAATTCTCTTTATAGATGATAAAATACAGTTGGTTGCAGTATGCTTAAGAACCATGTTGTACTCAAAGATATTACAATTGAGGTGTGCTATGATGCTCCTTAAAGATGGAACCAATCCTCGGATTTCATACCTGAACCTCGGCGACAGTATCGGTAAAGCAGTGAGAATTTTCATGGAACTGAAGATTGCTATTATTCCGGTGTTAAATAGAGAGGGCGGACTTTTGAGTATTTTTAGCAGAAGTAGTCTTTATCGGGCAATCTTAGATGGTGCAACTCATAAGGATATCATTGATCCTTACCTGATACACGAAGTAATCAGTATCTCGGACGATATCCCCGACGATCAGTTAGCTGATTTTGTGAAGATGAGTCAAGTAGGCTCTGTTCCGGTTGTTAATAGAGAGGGAAAAGTCGTTGGCCTGTTATGTAAGGCCAATATGGTTATGACCCTATTCAGACATTCGGAGCTATTAAACGTACAGTTGAAAGCAATTTTGGATTCCATGCATAATGGTGTGATTGCCGTCGACGGCCATGGGATCGTCACACACCTTAATATCGGTGCTAGTCGAATATTAGGCTTGAAAGCGGATACATCCCTTAATCGACCCTTTCAGCAATTACTGCCTAAACTAGATTTAACCCCGGCATTAGTTAAAGGTGAGGTTAAAATCGGGCTAAGGTACAGACATTGTAATGTTACAATGGTCGTCAATATTACGCCTTTAAAAATTGGCGGTAATATTGCTGGAGGAATTGTTATTTTTCAAGACCTCACTGACTTGGAACAAGCAGCAAGAGAGTTGGAAACGGTTAAAGCCCTCAATAAGACCTTCGATACAGTTCTCAATATTATTCATGACGGAATCATTGTGGTGGATGAGACGGGAAAAACCACACTTATAAACCAAGCAATGGCGGATTTTTTAACATTAACTCCCCAAGAAGTGATTGGTAAACATATTACAGACATTATTGAGTCAAGCAGCTTACACCTTGTGGCAAGCTCCGGCATTGTGGAAACAAGTGAAGTGCTTACAATACGAGGCAAACCGTTAATTGTTTCACGGTTGCCCATCATCAAAGAAGGAGAAGTGGTTGGAGCTGTCGGGAAAGCGGTATTTCCTCAACTTGCTGAAGTACGGGAGCTGGCTGAAAAGATTCGGCTATTAGAAAATAAGGTGAATTTTTTCCAAGAAGAATTACAGAAAAACAAAACGGCCCAAGAGATTATCAAAGATATTGTTGGCGAGAGTACTGAAATGAAGAAACTCAAAGAAGAGATAACCCTTGTTGCCTCGAGTCGTTCAACGGTGTTAATCACTGGGGAGAGCGGTACTGGAAAGGAAGGTGTGGCTCATGCGATACATCTTTGCAGTGACCGCAGCCAAGGCCCTTTCATAAAAGTCAACTGTGCGGCAATTCCGGAAAATCTAATTGAGGCAGAGATGTTTGGTTATGTTAGCGGTGCCTTTACCGGTGCGGCTAAGGCTGGTAAACCGGGGCGTCTAGAGATCGCTAATGGAGGAACTCTCTTTCTGGATGAAATAGGGGATATGCCCATGGCTTTACAATCCAAGTTATTGAGGGTATTGCAAGACCGTGAATTTGAACGGTTAGGTAGTACAAAGACGATTAAGGTGAATGTCCGTGTTTTAGCTGCTACTAATAAAAACCTTTATCAAGGGATTTCTGAAGGAGAGTTCCGAGCGGATCTTTACTATCGGTTAAATGTGATCAATTTGCATTTACCGCCCCTACGTGAACGTCCGGACGATATTCAACCCTTAACCCAATTTTTCATTACAAAATTTAATAAGATTTTAAAACTAAACGTCAGTGGTATTGCGGATAATGCCATGAAGACTTTGTTGAACTACTCATGGCCGGGGAATATTCGTGAACTGGAAAATGTCGTCGAAAGGGCTGTGAACTATTCACGCAGTGGTTTGCTTTTGTTAGAGCATTTACCCGATCAATTACTGAACAGTAGCTCTAGAGAAAACCCCCTATCCGTGGGAAAGATTCGTCACCAAGAGAAAATCGCTGGTATTGAAAGAAATATGATTGTCCGAGCTCTTGAAAAGGCCGGAGGGAATAAGACGAAGGCTGCAAAACTCCTAAATCTTAGTCGGTCAAGGCTTTACGATAAACTAGATAAATACAATCTCAAATATTGAAGATAGAGTAAAACAAACGTCCCGGAAGCGGACACATTTAGAACAAATGTGTCCGCTTCCGGGACGTTTTTCTAGTTCCAAGACTTAGTTGGATTCGAAGCTTATGAAAATAAGTTGAACAACAATGATTTTTTTGAAGTGGAGAATAACAAGGCCTATGGCTCAATAAATGCTGTAAACCCTAGTGAGTCAAGAATTTAACGCAGAAAACAAAGTCTGTTAAAAGTTAGTTGGCATATTAATTGCAAAATAGTTATATTATTCAGAAAATTAACAAATAAATAAAACTGAATTACTCCCAGTTCAAACATTATTATTTCTAGAGTCTGATCAACTAACAACTGAAGGGGTTAATTATGAAAAACAGTCTGGGTCAAGGCTTCAACCGAATAGTAAGGAGGAAACATTAAATGTCAAAAGTAACCCAAAAACTTGAATTAACTAGAAAAACCTATTATAAGGGTGCGAAAATAAGCGCCTTTGGTGAACGAGTACCGGATTATTCAACCCTGGGCAGAAAAATTGGCAATACCTTTGCCAAACAACGAGAAGTTGTTTGTGTAGAAGCCTGTAGAACTCCTTATGGGAAATCCTTAGGAGCTTTAGTTGAGTTTGATGCTGCCCAGTTAGGAGCATTGGCTATTAAGGAAGTCATACGCAGGACAGAGGGCAAAGTTGCTCCCGGCGATGTGGATTATGTAATCATGGGCCATGTGGTTCAGGCCGGCTGTGGTCAAGTTCCAAGTCGTCAAGCCACTCTTTTGGCAGGACTTCCTGAATATGTGCCTTCCATTACGGTTAATAAGGTTTGTTCCTCTGGGGTTAAAACCATTGACTTGGGGGCCCAAATGATTGCTTTGGGAAGAGCCGAGATCGTCATAGCGGGGGGACAGGAAAGCATGAGTAACATCCCCTTTGCCCTTCCGGATATGAGACAGGGAAAAAGGATGGGTTTTCTAAATGCTGATTGCGAAGATTTGATGGTTAAAGATGGACTCTGGGACTCTATCTACAATCGTCATATGGCCATTCATGGTTCAGAAGTGGCGGATGAATTTGGGTTTAGCCGTGAAGAACTGGATGAATGGGCCTTACATTCTCAGTTGGCTGCAGCAGAGGCTATAGCGTCGGGAAAGCTTGATGATGAAATATTCCCCATTGCAATCCATAAGGGAAAAGATATTTTTGAGCAGGATGAAGGACCACGGGGCAACTCCACAATGGAAGGCTTGGCTAAGCTTGGACCGGTTTTCAATCACTCAAGCGCTGTTACGGGAAAACCCGGCAGTGTAACCGCGGGAAACGCGCCAGGAACTAATGATGGCGGAGATGTGTGCTTGCTCATGAGCCGAGCTAAGGCTGAAGAATTAGGTTTAAAGCCTCTATTCACTATCGTGGATTACGCAGAAGTATCCCAACCTACCAAAGATATTGCCACGGTTCCGGGGCTTTCCATTAAGAAAGTTTTGGAACAAAATCAGATGACCTTGGATGAGGTTAAACTTATTGAGATTAATGAAGCCTTTGCAGCTGTAGCCCTGGTTAGTGCGCGAAGCATCTTAGGGATGACGAAGGATGAGATGCTGGCAAAGGTTAATGTAAATGGCGGCGCGATTGCCTATGGTCATCCCATTGGAGCAACGGGAGCCAGGATTGTTATGACACTGGCTTATGAGCTAAAACGCCGCGGGGGCGGATATGGAATCTGTGGAATCTGTGCCGGTCATGCCCAAGGGGATGCCATGCTTATCCGTGTCGAAGCTGACTAAGAGACAGATTTAGATAACGGTTAGAATTGGAGTGGAGTTAAATGGATTTTCGACTTAGTGAAGAAACCCTTATGGTTAAAGAGATGGTTAAAAAGTTTGCCAAAAGCCAAGTTGAACCCATGGCTGAAAAAATTGATAAAAGTCATGAGTTTCCAATGGAAACCTGGAATAAGATGAGAGAGCTAGGGCTGACAGGATTTCCTATTCCTGAAGAATGGGGTGGGGTGGGAGGTTCTTACCTGGACTTTGCCATCATCATTGAGGAATTGGCCAAAGCCTGTGCCTCAACGGCGGTTATCACCAGCGTACACACTGGTTTGGGATGTATGAGTATATACCTTTATGGCAGTCAGAGATTAAAAGAGAAATATCTGAGAAAGCTCTCCACCGGTGAAATTATTGGGGCTTATGCTTTGACTGAGCCTAACGCCGGATCCGACGCTGCTGCTCTTAAAACAAGGGCGGAAGATAAAGGGGATCATTTCTTAGTCAACGGCAGCAAAATATTTATTACCAATGGCGGGCATGCCACCACCTACTGTACTTTTGTTAAAACAGATCCTTCTCAGCCTAAAGGCAAAGGAATAACCTGCTTGATCATTGAAAAAGACACCCCCGGCTTTGCGATTGGCAAGCCGGTTGCCAAGATGGGTATGAATGCTGATCCCACCTGTGAACTATATTTTGAAAATGTAAAAGTACCGAAAGAGAATGTTCTGGGCGAAGTCAATAATGGCTTTTCCGTTGCCATGGGATTACTGACCGGTGGCCGCATTACCATTGGAGCACAAGGATTAGGGATCGCCGAAGGGGCTTTGGACTACACAAACCATTATATTAAGGAACGACAGCAATTTGATAAGCCCTTGGCAGCTAATCAGGGGGTTCAGTTTATGATGGCAGACATGGCGACAAAAATAGATGCCGCCCAAATGCTTGTTTACAGGGCCGCTTGGCTCAAGGATAATCATCTGCCCCATAACAAAGAAGCTTCGATGGCTAAGTTCTTTGCTACAGATACGGCCATGGAAGTGACGACAAATTGCGTTCAGTTAATGGGCGGATATGGCTATTGCTCAGAGTTTCCCGTTGAACGTATGATGAGGGATGCAAAAATCACCCAAATTTATGAAGGGTCTAATCAAATCCAACGGATGATTATTGGCCGTGAAGTCATCGGTCGTTTTTAGTAATTCTGAAAACGATTCTTGATAAATCTCATTAAGCTCTTAAAAGTCTGATGAATAAATAACTATCTTTAAAGGGGGTTTTAGGAATGGCTAGGCCTAAAATTGTGAGTCTTACTGAAGCAGTAGGACAGATTAAGGACGGAGATATGTTAACCTTTGGAGGGTTTACGGTTTGGCGTCGTCCTATGGCGGCTATTTACGAGTTAATTCGCCAAAAAAAGCGCAATTTGCATCTCGTGGAAGTTAATGGCGGAACTCATGATGACATGCTCGTAGGGGCCGGATGTGTGGGAATATGGGAATCAAGTTGGTGCGGACACGAACTTTATGGCAAATTCGGCAGTAATCTGGCCCGTAAAATAGAAAAAGGAGAGATTCTCTACGAAGACTGGGCACATATTCATATCTTAAACAGACTGACTGCCGGATCGAAGGGACTGCCCTTTTTGCCCACCTATTCTGCCATGGGGTGTGATATGTTAAATCCGGAGAACGATAACCTTGGTAAGGCCGGACTCCGTGACGGATCTAACCCCCATATTGGTAAATTAAAATACGCCATGTACCAAGAGCCTTTTACGAATTCAGAAATCGTTTTGGTTCCGGCTGCTAATCCGGATTGGTGTATTACTCACGTTCAAATGGTCGGCGCGGAAGGCACCGTTCGAGTGGATGGCCTAAAGTTCAGCGATCAAGAAGTTATCAAGGCGTCTAAACACAACATTATTATTGCTGAACAAGTGGTTCCGGAAGAATATTTGCGTCGAGAACCCACCCGCAACATGATAGGGGGGTATCTGGTAGATTATATTGTCGAGCAGCCTTGGGGTGCTCACCCAACAGGTTTGTATGGCGTACACGAACCAGACGGAGAATTTATCTCTAACTTCTTTAAGGCAACCCGCACACAAGAGGGTTTTGATCAGTGGGCTGAAGAATGGATCTTTGGGGTCAAAGACTTCCAAGAATACCTGAGCAAGCTAGGAATTACGCGTTTGGAATCCCTCAAAGCCAATCCGGCTCTAGGCTATTCTTCCACCATGAAAAGGGGGTCAAGATAATGGAAAGCAAAAAAGGCCATTCTAAACCCGGTGAGTTTAAGCCCATTGATCTTTTGGCTTGTGCTGCAGCTCGAGAAGTAAAGGATGGAGAGATCGTCTTTGCGGGAACAGGCCTCCCAATGTTAGCCATCATGGTAGCTCAGCATACCCAAGCGCCTACCGCAGTCTGTATCTATGAATCAGGCTCCATTGACGGTAGACCTATAGATCTACCCACCTCCGTTGCCGATGCCCGCTGTAGTTATCAGGCTGCAGTTGGTGATGGCCTAACTGACGTCTTCGGTCAGCTCCAGTCCGGTAAAGTGGACTTGGCGTATCTGGGTGGTGCAGAAGTGGATCTCTATGGCAATGTCAATTGTACCTTTATGGGCGGTCCTACAGGGAAAAGGCTGACGGGCAGCGGTGGCAACTCTGATATTCATTCCCTTGCTAAGCGCAGCGTTTTAATCATGCCTCAATTTGGTCAAAAACGTCGTTTTGTTGAGAGAGTCAGCTATATTACCTCCCCTGGCTGGAAAATTCCACATTGGCCGGATAAAGAATGGGTTCCCAAACAGGAGGTTTATGGGTCGGCGTTCAATGGCGGGCCAGCTGCTGTTATTTCAGATATGGGTGTTTACCGTTTTGATGCAAAGGGCGAAATGTATCTGGATACGGTTCACCCCGGATTTACGCCGGAAGAATGCCGGGAAAACTGTAGTTTTGACCTGAATAATTTCTAAGTGTAAAGGTGAAACTCTGACTCCTACTTATGAGGAATTAGAACTGCTCTATAAAGTCATTGATCCTGAGGGAATTATTATGAAGTAATGATTAAAAAACATTGACGTCAGTAAGATTTTGTAATAGGCTTATTCTAAATCAATAAATGAAATGCTATAACTTTTGCTGTTTCTGATATCAAACAGCCAGGAGTTATAGCATTTTTTATGTGGGAGGAAGAGATAGCTTGAAAATTAAAAACTTTGCTGAGATGGCCTATCTGTTGGGGCTGATTATTCTGGCCCTAGGCGTGGCACTTATGGAAAAAGCCGACCTCGGCATTTCTATGGTAGTTGCCCCGGCCTATTTAATATCCTTGAAAGTTAATTTTCTCACATTTGGCATGGCTGAATATACTCTCCAGGCCGTTCTGCTAATTTTCGTCTGCCTGTTGTTGGGTCAGTTTAAGCTGTCCTACTGTTTCTCTTTTGTCACGGCAGTTATTTATGGCTTGGTATTGGATGGTTGGATCTGGATGCTGAATGATGTAACCGCTGCTACGCTGAGTATCCGCATCCCTCTATATTTAGTAGGTATGCTCTTCTGCGCCATGGGTATTTCTCTGCTCTTTCACACCTATCTTTCTCCCGAAGTTTATGAGTTGTTCGTAAAAGAAGTGTCTAAAAAGTACCGGATAGATATCAATAAGTTTAAAATTGGCTATGACTGCACCAGCTGTGCAGTTGCCGTGGCCATGTCTTACCTTTTCTTTAATAGCCTGCGCGGTGTTGGTATCGGCACGGTAATCTGTGCTCTGGTCAACGGCCTCATAATTGCTCAATGCAGCAAGTTTTTTGAAAAGTATATTGATTTCTCCCCAAAATTACCTTCTGTGCAAAAATATTTTTGATTGGGATTTCTGAGATAAATCCCCAATCCTGTTTTGCTCAGCTATAATTGACATTTGCTAGAGAAATGTAATAAACTAGGGTATACCTAAAAATGAGAGGATGGTTTTTTTGTTAAATGTGTCTGTAATGGTGATTTTCAACTAAACAGTTGAGAGAGGTTACTTTATAAAACGTGGGTGTTAAACCTGCTTTTTTAAGTGCACCTTTCTGAAAGCGCAACCTTTGCGTTTTTGGATAACGCCTTACAGATTACGTCCTACAATAACCATTTGAGTTATAAACAGTGTCACCCTTTGTCGACCCTTTGTTGTAAGGTCAAAAAGCTGACATTGTAACTATGGCGATTATTATCGTATAGTTTTGTAGAGTGTAACAGGCATGTCCTGTTGCACTCTATTTATTTTTCTCAATAGTGTTAGGTGATTTTATACGTCAGTTAAAATCATTGCCCACAGGAGTATTCTGCGTATTTTTGGGAATTAAATGATCCAGAAAATAAGGTAATCTCTCTTGTGGGCATTTTAATTGTTATAGGGAGGATTTTTGATGAACGTCAACAATACACTGGAATTTAATACTATACTTGAAACTTTAGCTGAGCATGCACGTTCCCAAAAGGCAGTAGAAAAGTTGCTCTCTCTAAAGCCATTTTTAAATGAGCGAGAGTGCAAAGCCAAAATGCAGGAAACAACAGAGGCCCGCATGATTTTAGAGGGTATAGGTACGCCGCCCCTGGCCTCAATGAAAGAGCTGGATAAAATCCTGGATTTAACAGAGAAAGGCTCTATGCTGACCCCTGAACAGCTCACAGGTATCTGTGGTTTTATTTCTTCCTGCAAAAGAATGAAGAAATATCTTAAAAAGGCTGAATCCTTCAATACAGATATAGGGTTTTATGGTCATTCTTTTAGTCCGCTAGATCCGCTTTTTGAGGAAATTGAGCGCTGTATCAGAAATGAAGCGGTTGACGATGGTGCTTCTTCAGTTCTTCGTGATATTCGCAGAAAAATTGAAAACACAAAATCTGCGGTAAAAATAAAGCTTGAAGGTATACTGCGCAG
This sequence comes from Desulfosporosinus hippei DSM 8344, assembly GCF_900100785.1. GTDB lineage: Bacteria > Bacillota > Desulfitobacteriia > Desulfitobacteriales > Desulfitobacteriaceae > Desulfosporosinus > Desulfosporosinus hippei. Next base: position 32,473 of record NZ_FNCP01000019.1, read on the forward strand.
CAAAAAGGAATGGTTTGCAGATGGATATGTCACCATTCGTAATGGGCGGTTTGTCTTGCCGGTCAAAAAAGGCTACAAAAATCAATTGAGCGGAACAGTCATTGATACTTCGAGCACTGGCAGCACCTGTTTTATTGAGCCGACAGCAGTGAGAAAGCTGCAGGAGGAATTGGCGGTTTTACAAATTGATGAAGATAATGAGATTAGAAAAATATTATACACTCTTACTGTGCTTGTTGAAGAGCATATTAATGAGTTGAGAATCAACAAGGACTGCATGGAAACTTTAGACTTTATATTTGCCAAGGCAAAACTGTCTGTTGAGATGAAAGCAGTTCCTGTCTCCATTACAACGGAACGAAAAATCATCATAAAGCAGGGAAGACACCCTTTATTGAAGCCGGACCTCTGTGTTCCTCTTGATTTTGAGATTCGAGGGGGGCGGGGTGATGATGCAATTAACGGTGTTGTGATTACCGGGCCGAATACAGGGGGTAAAACCGTCGCCTTAAAAACCATTGGCTTACTGTCAATTATGGTCCAAAGTGGACTTCATGTTCCTGTGGCCGATGGCAGCATATTTTCTATGCATAACAGTGTTTTCTGCGATATCGGTGATGGACAAAGCATTTCCGAGAATCTATCTACTTTTTCATCCCATATCCAAAATATTGTAGCTATTCTCCAAGAGGTATCAAGGGAAAGTCTGGTTTTGCTTGATGAATTAGGCTCCGGTACAGACCCTGCTGAGGGGATGGGACTGGCAATTGCAATTTTAGCTGAATTAAATCAGAGAGGCTGTCTTTTTGTGGCCACCACCCATTACCCGGAAATCAAGGATTTTGCCAAGAATACAAAAGGACTTATGAATGCTCGAATGGAGTTTGATCGGGAAAACTTACAGCCCTTATACAAACTGCAAATTGGTGAGGCCGGGGAAAGCTGTGCCTTATACATTGCCCAAAGATTAGGCTTTCCGGGGCATATGCTGAAGCGAGCCCAAAAAGAAGCTTATGGCTGTAGATCTTCTGAGTCAAGGGATAGACCAACTATTATGTTTGATGAGGATAACACTAATGAAGAGGACAACACTAAAATTGACACTGTTTCCCACAACAAAATTCAAAAGGAAGTTCCTAAGGAAAAGTCACCCTCACGGAGCGAAAGTTTTAATATAGGCGACTGTGTAAGGGTTTACCCCCAAAAATCCCTAGGCATTGTTTACAAGAGAACCAATGAAAAAGGCGAGCTTGGCGTGCAGATCAAAGATAAGAAGCAACTGATTAATCACAAGCGGCTTAAGCTTTTCCTTCCTGCCAGCGAACTCTATCCGGAGGATTATGATTTTTCGATTATTTTCGATTCGGTGGCAATTCGCAAGGCCAGACACCAGTTAGAAAAAGGGCACGAAGTTATAATAGAATATGAGGAGCGTGATTAAGAGGCAAACAGAGATAGAACTGGGTAATATATTTAAACCTGCTCAAACTCAACAGTCATTTAATCAAAAGTAAAACAGTATAGCCCGGAGATTTTCGTCTCCGGGCTATACTGTTTTACTTTCAGGGCATTTACAACTCAAGTGTATAAGTTATCCTACCTATATAGTTACGAGAAGGAAAAATAGAGATTAATAGAGAAATTGTATATCTGGCGAAATAAAAATCTTTAGCTATATAGAGTAAAATGGAGGAAAGTGTTTTGAATTTGGAAAGAAAGTTTATTAAGATTTTGGTATTAACCCTGATCTTAAATTTAACAATGGTCACAGCCGTAATGGCAAAGCCAAAAACAACAACTTCGCCGCCCCCACCTCAAACGCTGCCTGGAGTGAAACCGATTTTCAGCAGTTCTTTTATCCAATATTGGTACGCTCAAGATTGGGATTTGAACCGCTGGACCCAGGAATTAAGTATGCTTCAAAACACTGGGATTAACGAGATTATTTTACAAGATATCGCAGATACGAAAGCGATGTATGCAGCATACCCCACGCAGATTCCTGGATATACATTTAATGATGTGGATATGGTCGGTAATGCTTTAACCGCTGCCGATTCCCTAAATATGAAAGTGCGCATTGGATTAGGATTTAACGGAGATTGGTGGAAGGTTAATGCCGGCAATATGAATTGGCTCAATGTTGAAGCCTCAAAGAATAAGCTGATTGTGGACGAGATTGTGGATGTCTATGGAATGCATCCATCCTTGGGGGGCTGGTATATTTCATATGAGTTCTCGCAATTAAGTGCTCGAAACATGATCTACCAAGTGAATCTTAATAATTTTTATAAGCAGATTACAGCCGAAATTCAGCTTAAAAGCACTTTGAATATCATGATTGCACCTTTTTATAATTCTAAATACTCCTATTTAGTTTCGCTATCTGGCTGGACAAAAATGCTTAAAAACATTTTAAACGGTACTGGAATCCATATTGTTGCCCTTCAAGACAGTGTAGGTGCGGGTTACAATACTTTATCTCAAGCCAAAAACCTCTTTAGGTATACTAAAAAGGCAACGGATGCCATGGGTATGACGCTTTATGCGGATAATGAAACCTATACCTCGAAATCCTCCGGTAATGCTACAGCAACCCAATCTGATATTCAAGGGAGAATTTCCGCCGCTGCCCCCTATGTTCAAGGGTTTATCGCATTTAGTATTGACCACTACCAAAACAAAAACGAGATATCTCAAGTTTCTAACTATAATTATTACTACAATTATTATCTAAGATATAAATAATTCCACTTGATTTCGGCCCTTTTACAATCTGGATGGCTAATGATTTAAAGTTGGATCTAGTTGTCGATAAGTGTTAGTCAGGGAATGAAAATCCTTTACCTTGCAAAAAGTGCAAAATACTAATTGGCCGCTACAGAAATTGTAGCGGCTTTTAATATTAGGTGAAGATTAGGGAGGACTTTCGCAAAAAATGTTGAATTCTAGTAATTTATGTTAATAAGAATCAATTTCCATAGTTATCAGAGAGTTTTAAAAAAGTTTGGGGTGTGGTTTCCATGAAGTTAACCCAACGGGCCTTGGATTTGTCAACGGCAATCTCTGAAAATCTTATTGTAAAATCAATAAACAAAGGGTTAATACTAATCATCCCATTAATTATTGCCGGGTCTGTAGCCCTGGTTATTAATAATTTTCCCCTTGTTCAGTACCAGGATCTAATGACCTCGCTGTTTGGACCTGATTGGAAAACCTTTGGCCAAAGTGTTTGGAATTTGACATTTGGCTTGATGGGGCTGGCCCTTTCTGTCACAATATCCTATTCTCTTGCCTTAGCTGATCCTCAGATGTCTAAGGACAGGGTCAATCCCATCATAACGTCCCTTGTCGCACTTATCTCTCTGTTAACTATTATTAACACAGGAAGCTCAGGAATACATACAAGCAATGCTGGAGTAACAGGTATATTCTTATCTATTATAGTGACAGTTCTCTCTACAGAATTATTTATTCATCTCAATAGGTGTTTGGATAAGTATTATCTATCGTTTATGGTAGATGCCGATCCGGTTATCCCTAAAGTCTTATTCTTAATTTTTCCCTTTTGCTTAACTCTCGTCGGAGTTTCCTTGTTGCGAGTCCTACTCACCTATATGGGCATTGAAGATATTAACCAACTAATTACTGATTTAACCATGAACGTTTTTTTAAACATTGAAAATCAGTTTGCAGCTTCTATACTCTTTGTTTTCTTGAATCAGGTCTTCTGGTTTTTTGGTATTCATGGGAACAATATCTTGTATTCCGTTTCCCAAGATATCTATTTCAAAGCAATAGATCTAAATCTCAGTGCCCTATCGACAGGAGGGGAACCGGTACATATCCTAACTAAACCTTTTCTCGATGTGTTTGTCCTGATAGGAGGCTCAGGTTCAACATTATGCTTGTTAATAGCAGTTTTTCTGGCTGGAAAAAAGAGCAATACTATAAAATTAGCAAAGATAGCTTTTCTAACCTCAATCTTTAATATTAACGAGATAATTGTTTTTGGTTTGCCTGTTGTCCTTAATCCACTATTTTTGATCCCATATATACTAGTTCCCCTTATCCTAACTATTATTGCTTATCTAACAACATCTATAGGCCTAGTCCCGGTAACCATAGCACCGATTAACTGGACTACACCGCCCCTTCTGGGTGGCTGGCTGGCGACCTCTTCATGGAGGGGCTTGGCCTTGCAGATTTTCAACATAATAATTGGTACCTGTTTGTATTACCCCTTTGTTAGGCTCTATGAGCTGCAAAAACGAAAAGCAATTATTAATAACTATGAGCAATTAGTTCAAACAGTTCTCTGTGATGATTATAGCGCAAAAAAGAGAATTTTATCCAGAAGTGATCAGATAGGGAATACGGCCAATGCTCTAAGTTACGACATTCGAGTAGCTCTTGAAAAAGGAGAATTTTTCCTTGAGTATCAGCCCCAGGTTGATGAAAAGGGAGCGGTTATTGGTGTGGAGGCCTTGCTTCGGTGGAATCATTTGTTCTATGGAAGGGTGAATCCACAGGTAGTTGTTGCTATAGCCGAAGAGGCTGAAATTATAAATAAACTAGGTCGATGGGTTATTGAAGCAGCATGTTTTCAATTGGGGGAATGGAATAAGCAGGGTATTGTTGATATTCGAATGGCCATCAATATTTCGCCGACCCAATTGAATGATCAACTATTAGATATACTAGTCAATATCTTTAGGACTACTCAACTTAATCCCAGAGACATTGAATTAGAAATTACTGAAACAGTTGCCTTTGGGACCAACACCCAAACCGTAGATTTATTAGAAAAGATTAAAGGTCTGGGTGTAAGTATAGCCATGGATGATTTCGGAGCGGGCCACGCCTCCCTTTATTATATGAAGTATTTTAACTTAGATAAGATTAAAATAGATGGTTCCATCACGAAGGATGTTATCGACAATAAAAGTTGCCAGGATATTATTTCCTCAATCACTTACCTGGCAGAATCAATGGAAATCACGGTTCTTGCCGAATACGTAGAAACATTAGAGCAAGCAGAGGTTTTGAAGAAACTCCGTTGCCAGCAATTTCAAGGTTATTATTTCAGCCGGCCCCTTAGTGTATCTCAATGTGTGAAAGTCATTGAAAACTGTAGGCAGGAAATTGAGGGGGATAATGGAATATTAATTAAGGACTAATATCTTTTGATTTGACAACCTTAATCTTAAGGAGGAATGAATCATGGAAAATTTTCGCGCCCCCGAACTTTTTATTGATAAGGATGGGCTATGGTACGCTGATGGTGTGCTGATGATCAATAACGAAATCATTAAGCTATTTGCTTCCCATCTAAAAAATGATGGTCATAAAGAATATCATATTGACTGGCAGAAGCATTTGTACCCTGTGAGGGTGGAGGACGTGCCTTTTTTCGTTCCATCGTTAACTGGGGAGGATGGTCAACTTATAATACAACTCTATGATGGCCGAAGATTTCCCATGCCCCTTGGTAATATTCTCATGAAAAACAATATTCCCTACATCTCTCTGTTCTGGCAGCGTGATACGAAACTGTCTCGACCTGCCTATGCTGAGTTATGTAAAAGTCTGATCGAGCGGGAGGGTCAGTTTTTTATCAAATACGGAGATAATGAATGGCTCGTTGAAGAGGTTGAAGAGAAATAGTATTAAATAAAAGCTGATTTCCATTCTTATAAAGGAAATCAGCTTTTAATAGTTTGCATGCAATACCATAGTTTTAATTTAAAGTGCAATGGCTATCATCGAATATTCGTCGGCACTTAACGGCGTTAGTAGGACTGGCGTGGTAAATGTTATTCTCTACCTCCGTAAAGGGTCTTTAATTCTTCTTCTTTCATCGTAAAACTGTGCTGATCATTAGGAAAAAGTTCACTTCTCACTTCGCTTACATATTCACGTAAGGCGTTAGTCATTTGTTCATCCACATTTGTGTATGCTTTAACGAATTTTGCAACTCGATTTACTCCATAAGTAAGAATGTCATGGTATACCAGGACTTGTCCGTCAGTATGGACACCTGCTCCTATTCCGATAGTAGGTATTGCTAAGGACATTGAAATTTCCTTGGCAAGTTGTTGAGGAATACATTCAAGAACCATTGCAAAGGCTCCGGCTTCCTGGCAGAGTTTTACGTCTGCTAGCATTTTTCTTGCAGCTTCAGCATCTTTGCCTTGTACTTTAAATCCGCCAAGAACTGCGGCGGATTGCGGGGTAAGCCCTAGATGGGAAACAACAGGTATGCCTGCTTTTACAAGTGCTTTTATATGGGGGAGTACATCATCAGCCCCTTCTAATTTCACTGCATGAGCACCTGTTTCCTGAATAAGCCTTGCGCCGTTTATTAGTGTATCTCTGACAGACAGGTGGTAGCTCATAAATGGCATATCTACTACAATGAAAGTGTTAGGGGCCCCACGCTTGACTGCCTTAGCGTGATGAAGCATATCTTCCATTGTTACATAGATTGTTGAGTCATAGCCCAGCACAACATTGCCAAGAGAATCACCCACAAGAATCACATCCGCCTGAGCTTGCTCAACTTGCTTGGCCGAAGGATAATCGTAGGCTGTAACCATTACAATCTTCTTTCCCTGACTTTTTTGTACCCAGAAGTCTTTTGTTGATTTCATTCTTTTTCCTCCTTTTTTAGGAGAGGTGACAAAACAACTTTTGCAGCAAAAAAAGTCCCTATCAGAAGGGACTTTTAAAACATGAAAATGCTTTATCCCTCTGTCCCGGTCCGCAACGGATACAGGCAGTATAATTTAAATGGTTTTCCCGAGGTGCAGTTCTAAGGATACTGCCCAACTTAAGTATATCAGATCAATTCTAACTCGGCTACACTAAGGTATTCGTGCTCGAAAGAATAACGCGAGGCAACTTTTGCTGACGGTACATGATATTGGGTTATCTGTCAGTTGTTAAATGGTTATAATATTGTTGAAAGAAATAGTACTGAAAATGAGTTGAAGCAGGAAAATTCAGCGGATATGTGGAAGTTTTAAAGGTATCGTTCACTAGAAAACAGGAGGGTTAGACTTTGAAAAAAAACTTTTTCATGTTGGATTCATATCATACTGCCGAGAATACTCCGCGTTTCCTGCTAGATAGATTACTGATCAATACACGTCTTTTTTTTATGCTTAACTTCTTTAAGATTGTTCTTAAATCCCGAAGTGCTGCAGTAAAGGGCCACTACGATACAGAGGCCTGGATATTATCTTCCTATGATATTTTTAAGTTGATTGAAGGCTGCGGAGGTAGGTTCCATATCACAGGGCTTGATAATCTGCAAAAGTGTAAAGGACCTGTGGTTTTTATCAGTAACCACATGAGTACTCTTGAAACGATGATTTTTCCTTGTCTGATTGCTCCAATTATGGATGTAACCTTTGTCGTAAAGGACAGCCTGGTTGAACATCCTTTCTTTGGCCCTATCATCAGTGCTCAAAATCCAATTGTCGTAAGCAGGAAGAATTCAAGAGCTGATCTTCAAATTGTCATGAAAAAGGGTCAAGAATTATTAGCCAATGGAATATCGATCGTTGTGTTTCCGCAAAACACCAGGACTGTAAGTTTCGTGCCAAAGGAATTTAATTCACTGGGAGTAAAGCTGGCCAGCAAAGCCAAGGTTGAGGTGGTTCCCATTGCAATAAAAACGGATTTTTGGGGAAACGGTAAATACTTAAAGGATTTAGGTCCCATCAATCGTAAGCAACCCATTCATATGGCTTTTGGAGAACCATTGTCCATCAATGGTTTAGGTAAAGAGGGAAATAGCCAGATTATTGAATTCATTGCTGCTCATTTAGAAGAATGGAACAAAGGATAGTAGAGATCTGCTACCGTTATTAATTTAGCCGATACGGTTTCTTATAAAGATCCTTTTTCTTCAGGCCGTTTTTTCGGGCCATTGTAATCCAACCTCTGCCACCCATGAAATAGTAAATGCGTCTTAATAAAGGATAATTAACCCCAATATAAATTGAATCCATCGGTGTTGAATTCTCAGCTTGAATATCTGCTGCTATGGAGGTAAAAGCAGAGTTGAGTTTTTGGACAGCTTTTTTCATAAAAGGTGCTTCTTTGGCGGCAACCATCATAGGACCTCCACCGATGAGAACGCCGAACCGGAACTCGGCGTTCAGGTGTTGACTAAAACTCTTGATAACTCTGACAGCCTCTAGGTTTATTTCTGGTTCGGGAAATCCACAATTAACCATAGCATATACTTTGACATGTTTTTTAACGTCCCCGCTGGCCGTGTAATAATTATGGTAATCAACTAAAAATCGTGTTAACATGCCTGGCAAGCAAAAATAGTAAAGAGGAAATGAAATGATTATGGCATCGGCTTTGGCAAGGGTTTCAAAATCTTCTGTAAGGTTATGACTTGAAAAGCTTTTCCTGACATCAATAAATGTTTTGCTAAATAGCTGAGAATTGATTTGGCTTCCCAACATTTCTAAGAATTCCTTAGAGACGGATTTTTCGTTTATCTTAGGGCTGGCGCTGACTAAAACAACATTTTTCACAGTAGTCCACCTACCCTTCCAAGTTCCAGTTTATTTAAGGCCTCGATGGTGTTCTCCTTTGGTTCCTGATAGATCAGGACTTCAATACTTCTCCGATGTTTTTTTGTGACATCAATGAACAGTTGTTTATCCTCATCTGAAATTTCATCTCCGTAACCGATGATTATCTGACTGGGGTAGGTATCATACCGGGGTGGGTGCATTGTAGAGCCATCAGGTCGCTTTTCGAAAAATGGCAGTATATTGGGTAAGCCCCTATCTATGACATTTTTGATAGTTGGGCTGAACTGTCCGAAGATGATCGGACTGAGATAAATTACTACGTCGCTGTTCATAACCCTGCGGTTGATCTGGGCCATCCCGTCGTTGATAATGCATTCCCCCGGCTTTTTGATCCAGCAACCAAAGCAACCTCTACAGAAGGTCAGATCTTTCTCACTTAGTTCCGTCATCTCTATCTCATATCCCTTTTGTTTCAAGAACTTGCCTATCAAATCTTTTAGACCTTGATAGGTTTTGGTCAGATACTCCTGATCTGAAATCAACAAGGCTTTCATTTAATTCACTCCTTATTAAATTAATGTTTACAGTGTCAACATAATAATAGCACGGAATGTTTACGGTGTAAACATTTTATTAATTTGTGGTATAATATATTTATGCTTGTTGAGAGGATGTATGGTTGAGTGTCAAACGAAAATTACCATCATGAAAATTTAAAGGCAGATTTGATTAAAAAAGGTTTGAAGCTGCTAGATGAAGAAGGATACGAAAACTTTTCCTTGCGCAAAGTGGCAAAAGCCTGCAGTGTAAGTCACACGGCACCCTATAGGCATTTTGATAGTAAAGACGATCTAATCCTGGCAATTGCTATCGAAGCCCATCTTAAATTCAACCAGTGTCTAGAGGAAGCTGTTAATAAACATCCGAAGGACAATAAGAGCCAGCTTAAAGAAATGGGTTATGCCTATGTTAAGTTCTTTGTGGAAAATCCGGAATACTTACGGCTGTTCTTCCTAAGCGACTTTGCTAATAATCTTAAAAAGATGAATCACGAATCCTTGCTGAATGGGGAGCAACCTTTCAATACTTTTTATCAGGCCATCGAGCGCTGTCAAGGGGAGATCCAAAACCGGGAAGGTGAAAGTGTTGACCCAAATGCCATGGCCTTGTCCTGCTGGGGTTTGGTACATGGAATGGCCATTTTAATTGCCAAAAAGGACTTTTCTTATGACGGTGATTATCTGGAACTGGTTCGAAAGGTACTTTGGGCTGGAACATTTCTAGATTTATAGGATGGTTGCTTTGCTCTTTAATAGTAAGGTAATTATTACTTAAGTTTGTAAAGTTCAATGTCCCACAAATACTTTTTTAAATCAACGCACCCGTTTTCCTTTAAGTGGATACCTTCATTGGACAGGAGTTGTCTTTGATCTGTCCATCCGGGAGCTAAACGACCTTGGTGGTTTACAACTCGATGGCATGGGATGTTGAGGAAATCAGGGACATGATGGAGAGCCTGCCCAACCATTCTCGAGCGCAGTGGGTAACCCGATAACAGGGCAATCATTCCATAGGTGGCAACCTGGCCGGAGGGGATATCTTTGACAATCTCATAAACTTTATCGGAGAATTCTTTTCTGTTCATTCGTTCACCTAAGCCAATCTGTCGATTATCGGTGGTTTTATCACATTTGATTATTCAGGCTGCATTTAACAAGCATAGATAGTCTATTTAATTGCTCATGCTTTTCACCTTAAAGTATACTTTATTTCGAGTCCATTATAAATTAGCCGTACTAGATGGTAACCCTACTCGAAGGGGCTTTAATTTATTACTTTCTTTGGTTAAGATAGTATTTAGAGAGATGAAAACCATCAACTAAGTTGTAAAAATAGGAGGAACGACATGAATTGGAACTATGAAAAGGGACGGATTTATAGCACTGATGAAAAAGGGGAATTGCTCGGTGAGACTACTTTTATTGTTAAAGAAAATGGAGAGGTGAATATAGATCACACCTATGTAAATCCTGTTTTAAGAGGTCAGGGGGTTGCTGGGCAGATGATGGAGGTAGTGGCTGAGTATTTTAGGAAAGAAGGATTTAAAGCTACAGCGACCTGTTCCTATGCCAATATTTGGCTAAGACGACATCAGAAGCAGTATCCGGATATCCTTTCTGAGGATACCCTAGATCAAGCCGTGGCCTGCAAGATTGACGGAAAACATTAATGGGAAGAAGTTCTTTAAGATGGAGTTTTCTTCTTTTGGCATCAATTTATTGATAAGAAAAATGAACAAGTGTGTTTTCCGCTAGCTGATATGCAAGAATCAACTAGCGGATATTTACTGTGTCGGTTCAATACTGGGAATGTACATCAGGTCTTGGGTTGGTGAAGCATATATCCTGTGTGATATACTTATTGCATGTACTACTTGGGTAATTAAACATGCTAGGAGTTCTGTCAATCATGGATTTAAATGAACTAAAGGAAATCCCGCTTTTAAGAGCTTTAAGCGATGAACAATTGGAAATTCTTCAAGGCAATGCTCAAAAAAGAGATTACAAAAAAAATAAACGCATCTTTGAACCGGATAGCAAAGATAACTTCATCATGATCGTGCTAGAAGGTAAAGTCCGCATTTATCTCGCCTATCCGGATGGAAAAGAGTTCACCATCTCTTTTTTGGAACAAGGTGATATTTATAGCAGTCATTCAAAGACCTTCGCCGAAGCGAGAGAAGCTACCAAGATTTTGGCAATAAATGCTCAGGCTTTTCATCTTTTTATGCTTAATAACCCTACCATACTCATCAGTATGGTTAAGGCTTTAGGAGATAGCTTAGGAAATACACTTCGGATTATTGAAAATCTGGCCTTCCTTGATATCGATAAACGACTTGCTCGCTTTTTACTGGATGCGGCCAAAGAAAAGGGAGTTGTTGGACAAGAGGGTACATTTATTAATCTGGGTTTATCGGTAGAGGACCTTGCCTTGGCCGTTGGGAGTTCCCGGCAGACCGCTTCCATGCTCTTGAACCGCTGGGAAAGGGATGGAGTTATCAGACGAAACCGCAAGACCGTGTTCTTACTGGATATGCTTAAGTTGCAAGAATTGGGAGGAAGAATAGATTAAATTAATATTGTCGAAAGAGTATGAAAACCGTCAGATATTTGATGGTTTTTTTATTTGTGATGACCTAAGATATTGTCAGAGAAGAGAAACTTTTTCGACAAGGAGAGGATAAGATGTCAAGACAAGTATTAATTACTGATCTTACAATCGATACTGGGGTACAGGAATTATTAGGGAAAGCAGAACAGGAAAATATTGAAACAGCTTTTCAAAGGGCGAAGGAGCAAGAACCTCATTGTAAATTTGGCCTAACAGGTGTTTGCTGCCGCCGTTGCCTGCAAGGGCCCTGTAAAGTAACCTTTAATGGGAATAAAGGGATAAAACGTGGAGTTTGTGGGGCTACTGCAGACCAGATTGTAGCGCGTAATTTACTGTCCCTGATTGTAGAAGGCACTACTCCCCACGTAGAACATGCCCGGGAGATTCTCCATACCCTTTTAGAAACTGCTGAAGGGAAAGCTCCTTATGAAATTAAGGGCAAAGACAAACTTATAAGTATTGGCAAGAAACTAGGTTTAACGGTTGATGGGGTAGAGTTGGATAAATTAGCCCATGAAGTTGCTCTAATTGCTTTACAAGATTTCCAACAGCAATCCGGTGTTTCCCACTGGCTGCGTCTTCGAGCCCAGGATAAATCTATTGAAACCTGGGAAAAACTGAATATATTGCCCTCCAACGCTCACTTGGAAATAGCTAATGCCATCAATAAAACAGCTATGGGCTGTGAGAGTGATCCCGTTAGTCTTTTGCTGGGGATTATGAAAATGGGATTAGTCGAAGGATATGATGGACTGCATCTTTCCACAGATCTCCAGGATATTTTGTTTGGAACTCCACGGCTTGTGAAAACCCAATACAGAATGGGCGTTATCAAAGAAGATTATGTCAATATTGCCGTTCACGGTCATATTCCCATGGTCTCTGAAAAAGTTCTGGAGTGGAGCCGAAAATTAAATGATGAGGCCAAAGCCTTAGGGGCTAAAGGGATTAACATTGTCGGGATTTGTTGCAGCGCCAATGAACTGTTAATGCGTCAAGGAGTTTCCGTAGCCACAAACTATGCCAGTCAGGAATTAGCGATTATTACCGGTGCCTTAGAGGCCATGGTGGTTGATGCTCAATGTATCATGCCCGGCCTGGCTCAAGTGGCGGAATGTTATCACACAGAACTTATTTCCACCTTGCCAAATATTAAGATCGAAGGAGCCAGCCATGTAGACTGGACGCCCGAAGAGGCGGATAAAATGGGAGAGGAGATTGTCCGCCGTGCTCTGGCCCACTATCCGGAGAGAGACCAAGCTAAAGTTCAGATTCCAGAAGGTACTGTAGAAGCCTATGCAGGTTTTTCTGTTGAGCAGATTGTTGAGCTTTTGGCTGCGTTAAATGGGGCAGACCCCTTACTTCCCCTGATCGAAGCCATCGCTAAAGGCGACATCTTAGGTGTTGTTGCAATTGTCGGATGCACAAATCCTAAAGTGAAACAAGACTTGGCTAATACGGAAGTGGCTAAAGAACTAATGAGAAATAACGTTTTAATCGTTGCTACCGGATGTTCAGCTCACTCCTTAGGGAAAAATGGCTTATTGTCACCTGCTGGCTTAGAGTATTGCGGAGAAAAACTAGCCAATGTTCTGACAGCTATTGGGCAAGCAAACGGTTTACCGGCCTTGCCTCCTGCTCTGCACATGGGAAGTTGTGTGGATAATTCCAGAATTGATGATTTGCTGGTTGCCTTAGCCAATAGATTGGGCGTAGGGGTGAGAGAATTACCCGTGGCAGGCTCCAGTCCTGAAAATCATAGCCCCAAAGCCTTATCCATTGGAACCTTCTTTATTGCTCAGGGAGTGGATGTTCACATCGGGGTTAATGCCCCTATCACCGGTTCGCCGCTGGTGGAACAAGCTCTCACCGCAAATAAAGGCGAGTTCCCCGTGACTACCGATGAGCTTTTCGGGGGAAAATTAATTTACGAAGCAGATCCCATTCAGGCCGCCCAAACAATGATTGCTCGTATTATTCAGAAACGTAAGGCTTTAGGACTTGTCTGTCCGGAAACCACAGAAAGTGCCGCAGAATAAGGAACACCCACTTCTAAAAGAGGGAGTTTCAGGATTGCTCAACTCATTAACTAACGAAACAGACTAACGGGGCTCTCACCTCCACACTGTAGAAGTGGGAGCCTACTATTCATAAGGACGGGGTGAGTATATGAGGGAAAAAAGCCTTAAGATTGCCATTTCCGGTAAAGGTGGCGTGGGTAAAACGACGTTGTCATCACTACTGTGCTATCTTTACGCTCGAGATGGACAGAGAGTTTTGGCGGTAGATGCTGACCCGGATGCCAATTTGGGAACGGCTTTAGGCTTTCCTCCAGAAATGTTGGCAAAGCTAACCCCTATTTCTGAAGAGCGAAAGCTTATCAAAGAACGTACCGGAGCAGAACCGGGAACGATTGGAGCGATTTACAGCCTTAATCCCCAGGTGGAGGACATTCCGGATACCTATGTTGCTGAATATCGGGGAATTAAACTTTTGCGGATGGGGTCAATTACCCAAGGAGGAACCGGCTGTGCCTGCCCGGAAAATACTCTCTTAAAAAGTCTCTTGGATCATATTGTCCTGGAAAGAAATGAAATTGCGATTTTAGATATGGAAGCAGGACTTGAGCATTTTGGACGGGGGACAGCCAGGGGTGTGGATGCCTTTATTGTTGTGGTGGAACCAGGACGACGCAGTATTGAGACAGCCCAGGCAGTAGTAAAACTTGCCAATGACCTAGGGGTTCAAAATGTTTACGCCGTCGTTAACAAAGTGCATGAAGGGCAATTGGCTGAGCTTGAACAAGAGATTAACTTTCTGCCGATTTTAGGGCATTTTCCCTATGATCCTGTAGTTGTAGAAGCTGATTTTCGTGGCAAAAACCTCTTTGATCTAAGCGAAAGCTTTGTTCAAGAAGCTGAAAAGATCAAAGAGAAAATTGATTCGTTGCTTAGGTAGAACACCAACCTTAAAAGAATAGGCCTCCTTCTGTAGACTTTAAACAGCTGCAGGTGGAGGCCTATTTTAATGGAATTTAAAATCACTGACGAAATCGTCAATGGTTTTAAATTCTAATTTGAGGGTTGGCCTAGGATAATAGAGTAAAATGATCAGTCCTCTGCTTTCTTAGAAGTCTGAGCTTGCTCCCAAATCTTATCGGCGACTTCTCCCCAAGCGGATGAAACATCCTGAAGTTTTTTAGTCAATTCCTCTACACTTTCTAGGTCCAGAACTTGAGTGGAATGGGCACCGGATTTATTGACCATCATTCTTAATTTATCGGGATTGTCCATAAGAGGACAAGGGCGCAAATGATTCTGATTAAAGGGCTGATTTTCACGATATTGGGCAAATAGGGGGGATTTTAAGGCCTCTAATATGCTGTTGACACGGATGTTGGTATCAGAATAATGAATGAAAGCACAAGGTTCGATATCTCCATGGGCATTAATATGAAAATAGTTGCGTCCGCCTGCAATACACCCTTCAACATATTCCCCGTCATTCCAAAAATCCAAGGCAAATATGGGCTTAGTATTTCTGATTTCTCGGATCCTATGATACATATACTTTCGTTGCTCAGGCTGGGCAATTAAATCCAGAGCGGCATTCTTTCCGACGGGAACATAGGTGAAGTACCAAGCAAAAAGGCAGCCTTTTTCAATCATTAAGTCTACAAATTCATCAGAAGCTACGGTATTAGTGTTTTGGCGATGGTAGCAGGAGGAATAACCAAACCCTGCCCCTGCCTCCTTCAATAAATCCATGGACTTAATAACTTTGTCATAGGTGCCAATGCCTCGACGCTGATCCGTTGCTTCTCCGATCCCTTCAATACTGAAAGCCAGTACAAAATTACCAACTCGTACTAATTCCTGAGCAAAATCCTCATCCACCAAGGTACCATTAGTAAAGGCTAAAAAAGCACAGTCTTGATGTTTTTCCGCTAAGGCAATCAAATCATTTTTTCTGATTAAGGGTTCTCCGCCAGAGTACAGATACATAAAGATGCCTAGCTTTTTCCCTTGCTCAATGATATTGTCTAGTTCATCAAAGGATAATGAATGGTGCTGTTCATATTCACTGGCCCAACATCCGATGCATTTTAGATTACATGACGAGGTTGGATCCATCAAGATTGTCCAAGGAATATTACAATCATGTAACTTAGCAGTTTTCAGTGCTTTTTCTCGTCCAAGCAAAGTTGCTTTGATAAAAAAGTTTGTCAGGAACTTATTGCGAACATTAGGAGCAAGCTGGGTAAAGACAGCGTCAAATAGCTTATTATAACTACTGGAAGAGTCCACTGCATAGGTTTGTAAATATCTTATGGCCGTTTTAAAATCTTCATCACGAGCAATTCTGCTAAACAATTTTAGAATCACATTCATATTTTTTAGTCTATTTTTCTCGGCATAACCTAAAGCTCTCTTAAAGGCAAAGGTATAAATAAACTCCTTGATTCTTCTCATATCTACTCTCCTTCATCAACGGTTCGAAATTAAGTGAAATGCCATCTCGGCTGGAATAAGAACTAATATGAGAGTACATAATATGCAATTATCCTAAAGGAGTGAATTGGCTGTGATGAACTCCAGCCCCGGTTAAGTATAGGAGAGGCAGCACTTATCCATTGCTTGGTGTGAGGGGAGGAGAAAAATAGTTCTCTTGACATGTGAGAGAATAGAAAATAGAATATAATTAACCGAACGGTTAGTTAAAAGGTGGGATTTAAGATGTCTTCCAATGACAGTAATAGTTCTGTGGAAAAGATCCTTCAAGCAGCGGAAGAATTATTCGCAGAAAAAGGTTTTAATGGTACAAGTGTCAATCTGATAGCGGAAAAAGCAGAAGTTAACAAAGCTATGATCTATTATCATTTTAAAGATAAAAACGATCTTATAAATTCTATGTTTAAACGAATCTTAAGCGAATCTGAGGGCTATGTAAGACGTGCTTTTGCAGCTCACTCTGATAATGGAAAAGAAGCTAGTCATCTGGATCATATTGAAGAGGAACTTAAATTTTTAAGTAAACGAAAAAGGATTATCTCAGTTATGATGATGGAAGCGTTAAAAGGAGATGAGAAAGACAATTATTTCTTCAAATGCGCGGAAAGTGTTTTCAAACATGAATTGAAGGGTTTCAAAAATGAATCTGGTGAAATTGAGGAGAATTCTCCAGAACATCAGCTCGAATTAGTTTACGAATTTTTTACTGGTTTCGTTCCAATGATTGCGTTTGTTGTTTTCAATGAGAAATGGTGTGACTACTTTAAATGTGATTCGGATAAGGCTATGGAGTACTTTTTAGAGTCCTTTCGACAGACTCATTTAGCGCCAAAGCTTTAAAGCAGACAATGACTTTTCAGACTTGGCTTTAATTTCTTCAACACCCATTGCTTCAAGAGGAATATCGAAATGGCTTATTAACCGGACGGTTGGTTAGTAATAAACAGAGGACTTTTCCGAGTTTAGAAGCTTAAATATGAGAGGGGAGCTTATGTATGAGTAACAGTGTTTGCCCATGGTGGTTAGGTTATTTTTTACTTAATCCTGTAAGGAGTATTATTCATAGCCCTGAAAAAGTACTGAAAAGTCATGTCAATAGAGGGATGTCGGTTCTAGACATAGGATGTGGAATGGGTTACTTCAGTTTGCCTATGGCAAAACTGGTTGGCGATAAGGGGCGTGTTCTAGCAATTGATCTCCAAGAAAAAATGTTAACGGCTCTGAACAGAAGAGCTATGAAGGCAAATTTGACAAACAATATAGAAACAAGGCTTTGTTTAAGTAACTCCCTAAACATCGATGATCTAACGGGGACAATAGATTTTGCCTTAGCTTTTGCTATGGTTCATGAGGTTCCCGATAAAGATAGGCTTTTGCTGGAAATACATAAGGCGTTAAAACCGGGCGGCAAGCTTCTAATTGCTGAACCCAAAGGGCATGTTAAGGAAAAAGATTTTAATGATTGTCTAAATTTAGCCCGTAGTATAGGCTTTAATCTTGCAGAGAAACCTGAAGTTGGTAAGAGCTTCTCTGCTCTGCTTACAAAGTAGGCGCTCTTTTCCACGCACCAGTTCCACTAAAGTGGATACCTTCATTGGAGAGGAGTTGTTTTTAATCTCATGTTATAATGAAGGTAGTTGGAAAAAGCTTAGGAGGATTTAGCAATGGACAATAATGATATCCTAATTAGATTAAGATATGCTCTGAATTTTAGGGACAAGGAAATGGTAGAGATATTTAAGCTTGGTGGAGTGGAACTGGATGAAGAAACAGTGAGAAAGCTGCTCATAAAATCAAAAGATGTTTATCGCTACTATAACGAAGTTGACGAACCTAACGACATAGAAGATGAGGAAGAAAACATAAAATGCAGAAACAGTACGCTAGAGTCATTCCTGAATGGTTTTATTATCTATAAAAGAGGAAAGCAAGAGCCTAAACCAGATCAAAGGTCACAGCCGGGGCTGAAAAATAATGACAATCCTAATAATATGTTGCTTAAGAAATTGAAAATAGCCCTATCACTTACCAGTGATGACATGATCGACATCTTAAAAGAAACTGGAGTCATCGTAACCAAAGGAGAATTAGGCGCACTCTTACGAAAGGAAGGTCATAAGAATTACAAAGAGTGTGGGGATAAATACGCCAGAAATTTCTTGAAAGGACTAGCTAAAAAATACAGGGGATAGACACCCTTTAGATTTTTTGGAGAGAAAAGGTTCAGATCCTTATTGTGGGGAAGAGAGGGATCGTTTAACAGAAATGATCTCTGCCAGAATACTTATGGCAATTTCGGATGGGGTTTGAGCATTTATATCTAAACCGATCGGCGCCTTTAAACTTGCCAGAGCTTGAGAAGAATATCCTTTCTCTCGCAAGAAGTTTACAATGGCGGCGATCTTTTTTGTACTGCCCAGCATACCTACATATTTAGTCGGAAAGTTGAGAACCTCCTTGAGGCATTCTGCATCCGTAGGATGACTTCTCGTCGCAATGACAACATACGTATCCCTGTTCGGTTCATACCTCTTGATCCCGTCAGCAAAATCACTGCAGATAACTGATTGGGCACAGGAGAACAACTCCGGCAGGGCAAATGTCGGACGATCGTCAATTACCGACACTTGGAAATCCAGTGCCTTGGCATAAAAAGCAACTTCTCTGGCCACGTGGCCAGCCCCTAAGATTAATAAGCGCTCTGTTTTTTTGACTGGATCCACGAACCAGCGATACTCTTCACTGTTTCCAATCACTTCAGCTGGCTTGCCGGAGATGATTTCTTGCCTTTTTATTGCTGAGAGCACCAATTCGTTTTGAGGTTGCCCCAAGAGAAGATTGCCATTTGTATCAAAGATACTCCTGGAATAAGGCGGAATCAGAGAAGTCACCAACACTGAATCTTTTCCCCTGTTCAGAAGATCCTGAAGGAATTGCCAGAAATTCTTATCTTGGATGGGCTCTAATAAAACATCGATAGTAGCCCCACAAACTGAAAACTTATCAGTGTGGGACTCCAGATTTATGGCTTGGTGAAAAATTTCAACGTAAATTTCTTCGTTGGAGGTTAAGAGTGCTAAGGCTCTGTTGGTGATAAGCTTTTCCGCAGTTCCTCCTCCAATAGTACCAATTGTTTGGCCGGTGTCCATAACCAACATTTGCGTACCTAAATCACGGGGTGTAGAGCCCTCCGTACGAATAATAGTGGCCAGTATAGCTTTTGCTGGCCTAGCTTGCGCCTTTACAATAGCTTGTAAAATAGTTTCCTCCATGGAAGCACCCCCTTGTTGCTGTTTTCTGATATCAAACAGCGATGGATTATAGCTTTTTAAAATTGGAGGGAAATGAAAAACTTTGCGACTCATCGATTCTCTTGTATTATAATCGGCTTATTGTTCTGCTAATTCATTAAGAAAGGATATATTCTAAGAGTTCTTTTACTTCAGTTGGAAGTAGCATTCCCGTGCCGTTGCATTCCTTACAGACAATAAGGGGTGGATCATCTTGTTTTCCTGGTAATTTCTTGTCAACAACGTTTAATCTCTTGCGTGTCGGGTTCACGGTTTTTCCGAGGCCAAAACACTTGGGGCATTTCTTATCAAGAACATATCTTTCAGTCATGGTTAACATCCTCCCTCTCAATTGGTATTATTAATAGCATCATATTCGAAGTAACTATAAAAGAATATTAATTGTGGCATTGAATTATTATATGGTGAGCGAACTTCAAAGAGCTTTGGTCAATAAATTTTCAGATTTTGACATTAACGAATCGTAACCACAAAAGATACGTAAAAGGATGTGTTTTTAAATTATTTAGCTTTAACCTTGTGTGGACTTTTGGCTTGAAGGTCTATAGTACTTCACATATAATATAGCAGATAAAGACTTTTTAATAATACCCAATTAAGCCGATTTTTTACACCTGAGAGTGAGAGTGTGAGGTGTTTAATGGTAACATTAAAAACATTGGATTCCAGCATTATTTCATTTATCATTTTAGTATTGATATATATCAATGTATACAATCGTTCAGAAAAGGTATTTATGCACTATAGACTATTCATTTATATGATACAGGCCAATATGGTTTTAATTATTGTCGACATCTTGGCTTGGGTTTTCAATGGACTACCGGGTACTCTGAACCTAATATCCAATACTGGGTTTAATCTGTTGCTCTATATCCTAGTGCCGGTAGCCCCCTCGCTGTGGGTGATATATGCTAATTTTCATATATTTAGGGATGAAAAGAGAATATTTAAGGCAACTCGTGTGTTGGTGGCTTTTATAGTTATCAACGCTGTGATATCGGTAATGAGTCTTTTCACAGGCTGGTTTTTCATTGTTGATACAGGAAATATCTATCATCGAGGAGAGTATTTTTGGGTTCATGTTGTTTATTGTTATTTGCTGTTAGTCTATTCCTTTTTTTATGTCCTTATAAATCGGAGCCTGATTGAAAAACGTCATTATTATTCACTTTTGTTGTTTTTTATTCCTCAAACCATTGGAACTTCGATTCAGATGCTCTGTTATGGAGTAACATATAATTGGACAGGCATGATGTTGTCTCTGCTAATTATATATTTCAACATCCAAGATCGAGGATTAAATACTGATTATCTCACTGGAGTCTATAATCGAAGACAGCTGGATGGATATATCAATGGGAAAATTCGAAATAGTGCCGACGGAAAATCATTCTCCGCTATCTTGATTGATTTAAATGATTTCAAATCAATCAATGACAAGTTTGGTCATGAAACTGGAGATCAAGCATTAAAAGATACGGTTGGGATACTAAGAAAAAGTCTGCGTCTAAACGATTTTGTGGCAAGGTTTGGTGGAGATGAATTTGTTGTTATCATGGACATCAATAATAGGGAGTTGCTAAAGCAGGCAGTTAACAGAATAAGGAGTAATATTGAAGAGTTCAATGAGAGCAGCATAAAGCCTTATAAGCTAAGCTTTTCGATGGGATATGATATCTATGATTGCAATTCTAAAATGAAATCTGATGATTTTTTTAATCACATTGATACCCTCATGTATAATAATAAAAAGCAAGTACTTTCGGTTGGTAGAGGTGAGCTTTGATGTCGGAGGAATTAGAGAGCCAATTTGAGACGTTTTATCACGAGTACTATGAAAAGTTGTTTAGGACGGCCTTTCGTCTAACGGGTAATAGGGAAGATGCCCAAGATGTCATTCAAGAAGCTTATATCAATGCCTATCGATCCTTTTCGAAGTTTAACCACGCTAGTTCCTTTGGAACTTGGATCTATAAAATACTGCTGAATTGTACCTATCGCTATATGACGAAACGTGATAAAGTTCCAATTCATATTATCACGGCTGAAAGAGGGATATCTGAAACAGAGTTTTGGGAATCAATGAAATCCAAGGAGTCTGTTGAAGAGCATGCTATAGTTGAAGACATCCGCGAAACCTGCCTGCAGCTGTTTCTGAACTGTATCCCTAAGAAACAGCGGATTGCCTTCACTTTGAAAATTCTAATGGAGTTATCAATTGAGGAAGTCGCCGATATTATGGGTATATCTGAGAGTGCTGTCAAAATAAATGTCTATCGAGCAAAACAGCATTTGAAAGACAACATGGAAGACAAATGTTCGTTTATTGATCCGGAAAATCCTTGCCAATGTGGAAACTGGGTGAAGTATCTGATCGATAACGGAAAGATAGACCTTATTTCTCCCCATAACCCAGTAAGAAGGAGAAGTACTGCAGAAATGTCTTCGATCTGGACAGAAATAGATTTTTTGAGAAAAACAATTCGGCTGTATGATCAACAGCCGGGCCATACATCCTATCCAGAATTTAGGGAGAAAATCAGGGAAATCATTGCTCAACAGACTCTAAAAATACTTACATAATTATAAGTTGTTTGTAACTTTTCTCCTCTCTTTGTATCTAAGTAAGTAGAGCAAGAATTTGAGGAGGAACTGGAATGAGTAACAATCAACTGGAAGTAAATCTAAGACTAGTCAATCAAAAAGTTCAATTTATCGGAGTATCTGAATCTAACCCTGACTTCCCACTTACTTTAGACTATTTACCGCCTCTTGGCGACGGGCAAGGGTTTCGAGGCTTAGAGTTATTTCTGATGAGTTTTACTGGGTGTGTTAGCACGGCAATGATGGGTTTATTGCGAAAAATGGGAAAAACGATTTCTGGATTTCATGTAAAGGCCAGCGGGATATCACGGGAAAACCCTTTATCACTCCAAGCAATCCATCTAAAAGTGATTCTGGAATCGCTAGATGCAGTGGTTTCAGACCTTCAAAATGTTATAAAGCTAGCAGAGGAAATATCTCCAGTGTGGTTAGTGCTAAGCAAGAATGTTGAAGTTAAAACTGAATATGAAATTGTCAGGATGGATCCAATTAAAATGACTTCGGCAGTTTGTGGACTATTTTGTCCATCTTGTACGGTATTCATTGCGACAAAAGAGGAACCAGAACGATTGAAAAAAATTGCTTTAACTCTAAATCAAACCATTGAAGAAACTCATTGCGAAGGCTGTCGTTCCATACCTAAAACAGCATATTGCAGTAACTGTAGGATGTTAGAATGTGCTAGGCAAAAAGGAATCGAGTTTTGTGGTGAATGTGAAGAATTTCCCTGTAAAGAAATTAAAACCTTCCAAGCTCTCAAACCCCATCGACTTGATTTATGGCAATCACACCAAAGAATCAAAGATGTGGGGTATGAACAATGGGCAAGAGAAATGAGTGAGCATTATTCCTGTCCAAAATGTCACACACTAAACTCTGCTTATGATTTGGTTTGCCGAAAATGTGGAAATGACCCAAGTTGTGCTTATGTGGGAATGAACAAGGAGGCTATTGTTAGTCATATTTCCAAAGTCGAGTAATCTTAAAGCTAGACAGAAACCAAGAACCTGGAAAGGGGTTAAACGCTTTTTCCGAGAGAAGGCAGTGATAAGTAAATTAAGCTAGGCTGGCTCAGGAGTAACTCTGAACCTAGCCTAGCTTTAACATGTCCTAATGGGCTAAATTGTTTAATTATTTGGCCCTACCGCTTTCTGCATGGGAGATTAAACCAAATGAATTAGAAGAGAATGCGCTACTGAGAAGGTAGTCTTCTCGTGGTTAGCAATTCAAAATTGATAATGACTATGGCAAGAAGAGTTATTAAGCCACCGATAAGCTGGATGGGCAGAATGCTTTCCTTTAAGAAGAGGTAACCACTAAGTACTCCAACAACAGGGATCAGATTTAAATAGATGGTGGTTAGAGCCACATCCAAACGCTTTAGGGCATATATGTACAATAAATAGCCGACAACGGAGCAGAAAACTGCCAGAAACAAAAGATTACTTAAAGCGGTAAGAGAAAAGGGTTTCCATTCTTTATACTCTAAAAGTGACAAAGGAATAAAGAATAAGGTTCCAAAGATAGTTTGGTAAGTAGTTAAAAATAAGCCGGAATATTTTCCTTGCAGGGACTTATTAACCAATGTGAAAAATGCCCAGGATAGCATTGCAAGAATCATTAATAGATTGCCAAGAAAATGGCTGGAATTCAGTTCAACGCTGCCATTGCCTGTAACAGCCAGGTAAGAGCCCCCGACAGCTATTATAACTCCCAGTAGTTTCAGAAACGATAATCTGCCTTTAAAAAACAGTACATCTAATACAATTGTAATAACTGGAACAACAGAGACAATCAGTGAAGCATTTGTTGCTGTAGAGAATTTGACTCCGATGTTCTCAAAGATGAAATAAAGGGTGATGCCAAAAATTCCGCCTAAAATCATTTTAGGCAGATCGGATTTGTGTAGCTTCGCCTGGGGTTCAACCCTCTGAATGATAATCCAGAGCATCAAGGAAGCCATCGCGAAACGGATAAGTGCCATTGTTATGGGAGGGATTTCAACAACCGCTACTTTAATACTAACATAGGAAATTCCCCAAACTATTATTACCGCAAGCATCGCCAAATTGGCCGTAAATTGTCCTCTTGAAAGAAGAGCAGGGATTCTCCCGCTTCCTTGAAGCTCTTTGTTTAAAACGCTTTTCATCATGTTACCTCTGTTCTAGTGGTCGCAACCATTGATTCTGCAATTAATTAGATACCCTTAGTTAGTGATGTGTTTTCGAGTACGTATAATACTACCATAATTGGTGCTTCATTGGTAGCAAAAAGGAGATTCTACACAGGACCTGAATGTTCAGAGTAAAAAAAAGCTCTTACTGTATATACTACAAATATCAACTAATTGTCTCCTAATATTAAACAGAAAGCTAAGGGAATCCTATGAATGACTTGAACTTTAAAGCCTTTGCAGTAACCAATGAAATCGATTTGAACAAAATTGCCGTGGAATGTAATATTCGAAAGAAATATACCTGGGAGGAGCCTCTTCTGCTCCAAGACCAGGTGTTAAAAGTAATCCTGGGAGAGGAGCCAGGTAAAGATGAAAAGATCTTAGTTTTTTCTTTTGGGAGTATTGTTTTTATTAACTCGACTCAACAGCATATCGAGATATTGATGCGCTATCTAAAAACAATAAAACCGGATGTAGATATAGGGCGTTATGATAGGTTTCAAGACGTCTATGTGCTTCATCCGGTTGCGGGTGAAGAGATTGAGTTTACAGATCGCTTTGTGCAGATTCCCAATATGGAGTTGTTTTATCCGGAGTTGATTTCAATCGTGATTGCCAAATCTGTAGCCCTGGAAAAGATTGAAGAACAGCTGGGTAAAATTCTGGATGATCTGGAAAGTAAGATTGATAACCTGGAAAAGGGAAAACTTAATATTGGACACAAAGAGCTGGCTAAGACAACTTCAAGGATTGTCAGGCATGAATACAATACTATTGCCTATATTATGATTCTTGATAAACCAGACATTACCTGGATTAACAGTGATGCTGCAGACTTCTACGAGAAGATGGCAGAGTTTTTTGAGCTGAACGACCGGTACGAAGTGATCAAAAGTAAGACTGAGATATTGAAAAGCATCATTGACGGGTTTGGAACAATTAGCCATTCCATACGCGGATTGTTCGTGGAGTGGGTAATTGTGCTTTTGATTGTTATTGAAGTTGTACTTATGCTATTTGATCTATTAAGGTAAAGACAGACGGGTGTAATTATGGAAAAAATAGTATTCAATACTTATAAAGTAGCAGTAAGGCTACCTCTCCTGCGGATAGCATCCTTTATTAATCTAGAGAAGGGTGTGAGTTGGAAGGAATATATTAAACTTGATGAGTCAGAGGTAGAAAAAATCTTAAAATATGCTTCAGCCAACAAATCAGTCTACATATATAGATACGGCTGTATGACCTTTCTAAATTGTAATCAAGACGAGATCGCGATTGTTCTTGAGTATTTGAGAACCTTGTATGTTGATATTGATTATGAATTGTTACATAAGTTTAATGAAACCCATGAGATCCCTGGCTCCAGGGATAATTTCGTAAACCTGTGGCCAGAA
Organism: Desulfosporosinus hippei DSM 8344; assembly: GCF_900100785.1. GTDB lineage: Bacteria > Bacillota > Desulfitobacteriia > Desulfitobacteriales > Desulfitobacteriaceae > Desulfosporosinus > Desulfosporosinus hippei. The sequence continues at coordinate 58,210 of NZ_FNCP01000019.1, forward strand.
AGTGAGCTGAACTTTCATTATCAGTCCCTCGTGGATGATATATTGGCAGGAGTCCTAGCAAAGTCGGTCGAGCTTTACAACATTGAAACCGAGCTTTCGGAGGTGCTGGATGCCGCGGGTCATTTCATAAGTCATCTAAATAAAGGTTATCTAAGGGCAAATACTAAAAAGGTGGTTTCAACCCTTACCAAGAGTATCCGGTTTAAGTACAGGAGCATAGAAAGCGTAAGGCTTCTAGATCGACCTTCAGAATTTAACAAAACTATAGAAGCAAGGCAGATATTTGACAGGCTCAGTGAGTACTTCGAAGTTAATAAACGCTATGTTGTTCTAGCCAATCAAATCAATATTTTAGACTCTATAACGCGAGAATATTTCAGTTTTAGAACCCAACAATCAGAGAGGAGGCTGCTGCTCTTTGAGATATTGCTCCTTGCCAGCTTTCCGCTTCTGCATATCTTGTCGTGAGTGACGGATAAAGCCGAGTGCTCAGATAATTTGGTTCCCTTTCTATAGAGGGTGGTTAAGAGGGGTTTGAGTAATTTTAAGATATTTGCAAATAATGCTATATAAAAGACTACATTCAGCTTTAACAACCTAATAGATCTGAAAGGGTGAACAATATGAGTCAACCAATCATAGACTTAACTCGGTCTTTATATGATCTAACTGAGGATTATCCTGAGTTGATCCCAATTCTTCATGAGATGGGCTTAGAGGGAGCCACGAACTCAATTCTTAGAAAAACTGTCGGGCGAAAATTACCCGTTGCGGAAGGTCTAAAACGTCACGGTATATCATTGGAAGAGGCAAAACGCAAGTTAGAAGCTAAGGGCTTCTGCGTGGTTAGTGAAGATGATCCGTCAAAAAATCGTAAAGAACGCAGGGAGCAGCTTAAAGAAATTATTCGAGATATTCATCGTCAAGAAGATCCAGCAGAATTACGGGAAAGATTTAAAGATTTACTGAGGGATGTGGGGGCTACAGAAATAGCCCAATTGGAACAAGAATTAATCCAAGAGGGATTACACGAGACGGAGATCAAATCTTTGTGTGATGTCCATGCAGCGGTCTTCGAGGAAGGGCTTAATAACCAAGTTGTGGAAGAGGTGCAGGGCGGGCACCCCGTTCATACCTTTAAAAAGGAAAATAGAGAGATCGAAAAGATAGTTGCCGAACTTGGTAAGTTGTTTGAACTTTTAAGCCAAAGTGAAAAGACACCTGCAAAACATGATTTAGTTGAATGGCAGCAACTTCATGAACGATTATGCGAAATCGAGAAACACTATAGCCGCAAAGAAAATATCTTATTCGCTTACCTTGAGAAACATGGTGTAAACGCTCCTCCAAAAGTAATGTGGGCAATTCATGATGATATTCGTGCGCTTTTAAAAGAAGTCAGCAAGTTTTTGCAAGATCACCAGCCAAACAATCAAGAGGTTAAGCAGATGATCGAAAGAAATGCTCGCCCGGCTTTAAAAATGATCACAGATATGATTTACAAAGAAGAAAATATTATGTTCCCCATGTGCCTAGACACGTTAACGGATGTGGAATGGGCAGAAATCGTGGAGCAAAGTGCGGAGATAGGATATCTGGTTAACCCAGATGTTGGCTGGAAACCAGTTGAAGTACCAGAAGGAGCAGCCTCATTGAAACAGCCCCATATAGGGGGCGGGGCACTTGGAGGTTCTGAGGCTGAAATATCCTTTGAGACAGGGGTACTCACTCAGAAACAATTAAATCTTCTGCTTAATAACTTACCCGTAGACATTACCTTTGTAGACGAACAGGACAGAGTAAAGTATTTTACCTTTGGCAAAGAACGTATTTTCCAACGCAGCAAGGCAATCATTGGGCGTCAAGTACAAAACTGCCACCCGCCGGATAGTGTACATATCGTGGAAGAAATTTTGGAGGATTTCCGCAGCGGTAAAAACGATAATGCTAAGTTTTGGTTACACTTAGGAGATAAGTACGTTTATATCCAGTATTTCGCCCTGCGTGATGAACACGGCAATTACGCCGGAACTATCGAGGTTTCTCAGGATATTCAGGGAATTCAAGAGATACAGGGTGAAAAAAGGATTTTATAAATGGTCTTAGTATAACGTATCAACACCCTTGGGAAGGTTTAATTCCCAAGGGTGTTTTAGATATTACATGTTAACAGCCTTAGATTGGGGCGAGATTCTATCAGAGCTGCTAATAATATAGTTTACCACTTTGACAACAGTAGCCGGTGAATAGGTTAGTTTAACAACACGAAATTCTCTGGATTTTTCACCATATAATACTCTTAGTATTCCTAATACTTTAGCTTTTGTATCAATGAATCCAGCCTCGTCACTAGCACTACGTGAATCTGGTATGCGAAGTTGTTCGATTTCATGGGACAACTGTAAAAGTTCTGTAAGGTAATGGAAATGCATAGGAGCCTCCTTAGAGTTGATTTATAAATACGCACGCTGTTATTATACGCAGATTGCCTTTTTTGGTGTTTAATTAACCAATTGAAACCCACTTGATTCTAAGTGGAAAAGGTTTTACTAAGGTAGTCATTGTCAATGATATATAGATGAGGTACATTAAGATAAACTTATTTAAGAAAGCAAAAACATGTTAGTGTTTAAATAGCTTCTAAAAGAGATGGGTGTGGAGGTTACAATGAAAATCGACTGGAATCGGCAATACACTACGATTGCTATGTATAGCTTCATTGTCATTGCGTCAAGTATACTGTTCTTTCTTACAATGTCAGGACTGGAATACTTCAATCGAATATTGGCAGGTTATTATTCCGCCCTCTATCCCTTTATTTATGGGTTCATAATTGCTTATCTGGTTAATTTCCTATTAAATTTCATCATAAAGCTTTTAAGGAAAATTCCGGTAATGAAAAGAATCAAAAAATCCCAGTTCCATATCCTTTCGATTCTCCTAGCTTATCTGATTTCAGGTTTTTTTGTCTATCTCTTCCTAGCCTTTATTTTTCCACAGCTTATGGCTAGCGTCATAGGGCTTGTCCGCAACATCCCAGGCTATGTGCGATCTGCCGCAGAATATATCGAAACTATTTCTGACGATATTCTTCTTCCACCGGATGTCGTAGATTTTATCAATAAACGCTTAGACGAGTTGGCGATTTTTATCAGCGAGATCGCACGGGATCTGGTTCCCATGGTACTATATTTTCTTCGTAGCACAGCTCTCTCCCTTTGGAACGTATTTCTCGGCATCATCATCTCCATTTATATGCTGGTAGAAAAAGAACGGTTCATCAGTATGGCTAAAAAAGTCAATTATGGTGTATTCAGCGTTAAGACTGCCGATAAAATCATTGAGCTCTCAAAGCGCACTCAAAAGATCTTTAGCCGTTTCTTGGGTGGGAAAATAGTTGACTCTTTGATTATCGGATTCATAGCGTTTATCGTACTGACCATCGTCGATATGCCCTATACTCTATTAGTTTCATTCATTATCACAGTAACTAACGTCATTCCTTTTTTTGGTCCTTTTATCGGGGCTATTCCCTCGGTGATCATCATCTTCTTCGAGTCGCCGACTATGGCTTTTTGGTTCCTGATTTTTATTTTTATCCTTCAACAACTGGATGGCAATGTCATTGGACCGAAAATTTTAGGAGATTCTCTGGGAATCTCTTCATTCTGGATTCTCTTTGCGATTCTTTTAGGTGGCAAGTTCTTCGGGTTTATCGGTCTGATCATTGGTGTGCCGCTCTTTGTCCTTATCTACTCTATTATTAAAGAGGTTATAGAAATGCGTTTACAAGCCAAAGGACTACCAATCGACACAAAAGATTATGGTAATGAATAGCGAGCCAAGAATCACTGAAATAAACCTAGGGTAAATCAATTTTGAAAAATTCTAGAACTTTATAGGAAAGATAAAGTTGAAATAATACATCACCATCATTCAAATCTACATCCAAAAGATCTTGGATTTTTGCAACCCTATGAAACATAGTGTTGCGATGGATTTTCAAACTATTGGCTGAGTCTTTGATGTTTTTGAAATTGCAGAGATAAGTGTAAAAGGTTAACACATAATCCGTTCCGTTTTCCCTATCATATTCAATCAATCTTAACAAAGAACGGTGAATCAACCTCTTCGCCTTTTCCCCATGGGAATAGTTGCTTATAAAATCAAAAATAATATAATCTTCATATTGGTAGAAGTGTTGTTCACTATTTATGGCATTACCTAATTTTATCCCTTCGAGTGACTCAAAGTAGTGCTCTTTAACCTCCGTTAATTTAGAAAATGGTCGACTGATGCCTGCCAGCAGATTATTGGTCTTAATAAATTCTTTTAAAGGTTTTAGTTCTATTTCTTTAAAATGCCTTTCATTGTCAAAGCTGGCCAGCATTATAATGTTTTGCTTATAGACTATCGCTTTAGCATAAGATAATTTGTGTTCAACTTCATCTCTTATGTAAGGCAGAGTTGACCTTGATTTATCAAGATTCTGTATATCAATGCTTATAATGAACAGCTTGCTTTTGAACTTTAGGCCTAAGATTTTTATTCGTTCAAGGATTATTCCTTCGTCTTCGAACTTACTATCCAGCAAATCCTGCAAAAAGCTCTGATGAGTCAGTCCCTGAGAGACATCATTATACTTAGCTTTTTGCAATTCAATTGAAAAAGCATCGCAAAGCAAGGCGACGACTTCCTTATCCCTTTCTTCAAAATCTCTATTATGGGCGCAAACCACCATATTAGCAAAATCCCTGTTGTTGATACGTATCTTCCCGATTAGCCTGGGGTATTTGCAGTAGGGATCTGACCAGTAAAAAGGAACTTCATTGCTCGCAATTTCGCTAAACAAACTACTTTTTACATAGTATGTGTAGGTCTGGAAGATAAAGTTATTGTTCATCTTAAGCTCATTCCAGACGGGGTCATCAGTCACCGTTGTATTGCCGGTTGTAGCTAGTAGCTTTACACTGAAGTCGGTGATCGTAAAAGGGTTGCCCAGAGTTTTATACCCTAGATCAACCAGGGCTTGTAGGCCAGAATCGTTACTAAGGGTTTTGATTAAGCTCAAGGAAAGTTGAGAAAGAAGGGAATTTTGTTCCATAAAGACCTCCTTGTCCTAGGTCGAGTGCAAAATATACAGTCCACACCTTAAATTTTGTCATATTGCCCAAAGGTAATAGTTCGAAAAAAGCGAATATTAATTCATATATACAACTATACAACTATTCGGAAAAGAAAGGGGATTAAGGTTACTAATATTTTAGCATGAAACATTGGATGAACGTAATTGATTAACGCAACCGATTATTCAAAAATGGGGGTGACTGAACTTTGATAATTATTGGTGAAAAGATCAACGGAGCAATTCCTTCCGTAGCAAAGGCAATTGCTGCAAAGGATGCAGACTTTATTCGAAATCTGGCTAAAGCTCAGTCAGATGCAGGATCCGCCTTCATAGATGTGTGTGCCTCGGTGGAGAACAGCATTGAACTTGAAACGATAAAGTGGCTTATTGGCTTGGTACAGGAGGTTACAGATACTCCCATTGCCATTGACAGTCCTAATGTACGTATCTGTGCAGAGGCTATGAAATTCTGCAAAAAGCCAGGTCTTATAAATTCAGTCTCCATGGAAGGAGATAAAATTGAGGTTATATTTCCGTTAATAGCTGATTCAAAATGGGAATGTGTCGCTCTCTTATGCGATGACACAGGTATTCCCCAAGATTCAGAAAAACGTCTGGAAGTTTTTGCAGGAATTATGAAAAAAGCTAAAGAATATAACATTGATCCCTCCCGCTTGCATATTGATCCTTTAGTTCAAATGCTTTGTACCTCGGAAGACGGAATCAATACGGTTGTTGAAGTTATCAAAGAAATTAAAAAACAGTATCCGAACATTCATGTCACAGGAGGAGCAAGCAACATTTCTTATAATCTCCCTGTAAGAAAGCTTGTAAACCAGGCATTCCTCGTACTGGCCATCAACTCAGGAATGGACAGTGGGATTATTAACCCGTTAAACAGAGATATGATGGGTATGATCTATGCCACGGAAGCACTCTTAGGACAGGACGAATACTGCATGGAATATATCGGAGCATACAGGGAAGATAAATTTGGCCCCCAAAAATTATCATAATTTCAAGGAGGAATTGAAAATGACAAAGATCGCTGAAGTAAAGGCTAAGGTAGAGGCTGGAAAGGCTAAACTTGTTCCGGCTTTAGTACAGGAAGCAATTGATGAAGGAAATGCAGCAGGAGATATTCTCCAGGCTATGATTGACTCTATGAGTGTGGTAGGTGACAAATTTTCGGCAGGAGAAGTATTTGTCCCTGAAATGCTAATGGCTGCTAAAGCTATGTCCAAGGGAGTCGATGTACTCAAACCTCTTCTCACAGGGACGAGCACCTCTTCTTTAGGAACTTGTGTTATAGGTACAGTTCAAGGTGATCTTCACGATATCGGTAAAAACCTTGTTTCCATGATGATCGAAAGTGCTGGATTTAAAGTACTGGATCTGGGTGTAGACGTTTCCGCAGAAAAGTTTTTGAATGCTGTTAAAGAGAATGTAGGTGTTACCATTGTAGCATTATCGGGGCTGCTTACAACTACACTGCCGGCGATGAAAGAGACCGTTCAATCCCTGAAATCTAGTGGGTTAGCAGGATTCAAGGTTATCGTTGGCGGTGCGCCTGTAAGCCAGGAGATGGCGGATGCAATCGGAGCAGATGGTTTCGCTCCAGATGCAGGGAGTGCTGCTGTAAAAGCCAAAGAACTGGTAAGTGCTTGAAATGACATATTGGCTTAGGTTATGCTTGAACTAAATTAAAGGAGGCCGAAAAGGATGTTAACGAAAAGGCAGAATTTATTGGAGACCATCAAAGGTGGAAATCCGGATCGATTTGTAAATCAGTACGAATTTATGGATATTATCCTGGAAGTCCCGGTACAACTGATGTGTCCACCAGGCTCAGAGTTCAAGAATAGTTGGGGGATTACTTTCAGATGGCCGGAAGGTCAGCTCGGCCAGTTTCCGGTGCATGATGATGAACACAAGGTCTTGAAGGATATCACTGAGTGGAGAAAATACGTTAAAGCTCCGGTCATTGATAATTCTGACGAAGCTTGGGCGGCAGCTGTAGCCCATGCCAATTCAATTGATCGCAATGAACAATTTGTAACCGCTTTCGTCGCCCCCGGTGTCTTTGAAATGTGTCATCACCTGATGAGTATGGAAGATGCCTTAATGGCACTCTATGAAGAACCGGAAGCAATGCATGAGCTTATCGATTATCTTACGGAAGCTGAGCTAAATTATGCAAAAATCCTGATCGATCGTCTCCATCCGGATGCGCTTTTCCATCATGACGACTGGGGCAGCCAAAAATCATCCTTCATTTCACCGGCCATGTTTGAAGAGTTCTATTTGCCCGCTTATAAGAAAATCTATGCCTTTTACAAAGCCAATGGTGTCGAGTTGATCGTTCATCACAGCGATTCCTATGCGGCTAACTTGGTTCCCTATATGATCGAAATGGGAATTGATATCTGGCAGGGAGTTATGACAACTAACAACACACCAGAATTGATCAAAAAATATGGGGGCCAAATCAGCTTTATGGGAGATATCGACAGCGGCGTTGTTGATTTTCCGGGGTGGACACCAGAAATCGTGGCCAAAGAAGTGGAGAGGGCCTGCAAAAACTGTGGGAAGTTATACTTCATTCCTAATTTAACTCAAGGTTTGAATTTTAGTTCCTTCCCTGGCGTATATGACTCTGCAAGTGAAGCGATTGACAAAATGAGTAAAGAAATGTTCTAGAAAACGAAAGACCTCCGAGGTACGTCTTCGGAGGTCTTAGTTGCCAGCCCGGTAAGGAATTGATGTTTAAACCGATGCTTTAGTTCAAAGGAGTTGAATGTATGAGCTCAGGCATAGATAATCTGATGTCTTTGCTTAAGTCTCTGGGTGTGAATCAATCAGCTATTGTTGCAGTGGAAGATGTTCAATTTAATGAAGACTTTAGAAAACAATGCGAGCAAAACTCATGTGGAAGTTATAATAAGAACCGGATGTGTCCCCCAGCGGTGGGTTCCATTGAAGAGTTAAAGCTGAAAGCATTAAAGTTCAAACTTGGGCTATTATTTCAGACGGTGTATCAACTCGAAGATTCTTTTGACTACGAAGGTATGCAAGAGGGCATCGAAAAGCATACAAAGATATTAAGACAGGTAATAGACAATATTAAGGGAACAGGCGTTTTCACGGAATTCCTCCCTCTGAATGTTGGACCGTGTACTTTTTGTAGCCGCTGTGCTTTTCTTGACAGTCAGGAGTGCCGTTTTCCTGAAGAAGCTATTTCCTCCGTCGAGGCCTACGGGATAGATGTCATGGCCTTAGAGAAGAGTTGTGGGATGTCCTATAATAACGGCAAAGATACTATTTCATGCATCAGCCTTATTTTGTTCAACCAGGATTAGTTTATGAGAAAAATTGCTAACTATTATTTTTGCGGGCTGAGCTCCATAAAGGAGTTTTTACCTCCTTCATGCCTAATCCTCAATTGAGGGTTTTTTATTTAGAATGTAATCGGTTTCTATTCCTAACAATTTAAGAACAAATGGAATTAGATTCTAGCCTCTAATCTTAAGATATTAGAGGCTAGTGCTTTTTGAAGTAGTGTTTAGTTTCCGAATGGGTTGTCCCTTGTCCACTAAGTTGGATGGCGATCGTTGCCGCGCTTTGAGCAGCTCCATGAGTTTAAATAACATTATTAGTTAAACACAATTAGAGCATAATAAACCTGGATTATAATCGATTTAATAATTATTCAATGGAGGTGAACATTGTGTCAGGTCACAAATTTAATCCTGAAAATCGAAAAAAACTAACTGGCAAAGAACGGGAACGAATTTTGCCAACAGCTCAAGTCAGTCGTGGCAATGGTCAGAAAATTTCATAGGAGTTGAGTACAGCAAGATTTCCTAACAGGATATAAGTATGAGTTCTTGAATTGCTATACGTGCTTACTACTTAGTCTTAATCGGCATTTTGCTGAGCCATTATACTCCGGTGTGATGGGAGTAAAATGCTGATTAGCAAAGTTGCAATTGAAATAGCGAACACCAAGATAAAGACTACGTGCAAGCCTTGGGCCATACCGCTTTGGTTCATGGTATTATTGAAGACAGTACCAAACACAGCAACGCCTACCGTTTGTCCCAGCGATCGCGAAAAAGTATTGGAGGCAGTAGCCGCACCGCGTAAATTCCAACCGACAGCTGACTGGACTAGAACGGTTAAAGGAGTAAAAGAGCACCCCATCCCAAAGCCTATGACAACCATGACCCCAACGAAATACCAATAAGGGGAACCCGTGTGGACAAGTAGCAGCCAGGCTGAACCTGCCATAATTAGCACTGCACCGAATACAGCTGTAGCTTTTGAGCCGATTCTGTACATAAACTGCCCTGCCAACGTTGATGCCAGCGGCCAAGCGAATGACATGGGCATCAGCGTTAGTCCGGAACTAGTGGCGCTATGGCCAAGTAGTGTCTGTATCCAGATAGGCAAATATACATTGACGCCAATCAATACACCACTGGCCACAAAGCCCACAGCATTGGATACAGCAATAACTGGTATCTTAAAGAGTGATAGCGGAAGCATGGGTTCCTTCGTCTTAGTCTCCACATAGAGAAAGGCTGTCAGAAAAGCAACTGCGGCAGTAAATAATGAGATGATCTCTACGGAATCCCAGGCATATACTTGTCCCCCACTAATTAAGGCGAAGAGAAGTGAGCTCATAGAAAGGGTAAACAGTGCTGCTCCCCAATAATCAATAATTTTTTTTGATTTTTCAAGGGGTGTTTCGTGCAGAAAACTAAGTACTAAGAAAATCGCCACCATCCCAATCGGGACGTTAATATAAAAAATCCAGCGCCATGAGATGTGATCAACAAAGAGGCCGCCTATTAAAGGTCCAAGCAATCCGGCAACGCCCCAAACTGAGCTAAAGACGCCTTGCATTTTTGCACGGGCTTCTCCCGGATAGAGATCGGCAATAATTGTAAAGGTCAGCGGCATCACGGCACCGGCGCCGAGACCTTGAAATCCACGAAATATAATTAGTTGATACATTGTCTGTGCCATACCGGAAACCATGGAACCGATGACAAAAAGTACTATCCCGAAGATAAAAATGGACTTTCTGCCGAATAAATCAGCAAGTTTTCCATAAATCGGAGTGGTTACCGATGATGTAAGTAGATAAATAGCAAAAACCCAACTAAGTAGATTCAAGCCGCCCAGTTGTTCAACAATGTGCGGCATAGCGGTAGTAACGATAGTCGTATCGATAGCAACCAGTAAAATTGATACAAGCATCGCAGTTGTGACCATTTTGCGCTGTGTTGTTTTCTCCATTAATCAATAATCTCCTCTAAAATTATTAGCAGTGTAATTATTATTACTTTCGAAATTATACCACTTCCTATGTATGTAACATAATCTGATGTTCAGTAAATATCTGTACTTAAGTTCAGACCCTTAGTTACGAAGAACAACCGACTGATTATAGATTTAGTGCTAATAGGCTGATTAGTCATTCATGACCAATGGTTAAGAATCCTCAAATTTTCTAACGGTAAATTTGTTGTGAGGTAGAAAATGATCGGAAAATTAAGGATGTATGGAGTCTTTACTCGTAAATCTTTTCAAAGGGCAGCAGCTTATCGTTTTGATGCTTGGACAAGAATTCTCGGCAATGTAATGATGCTCTTCATGTGGGGGTTTGTTTGGTATGCACTTTATCACGGAAAAAGGGTCAATAGAAAGTGTAACCTTCCATTCGATGTTGAGCTATATCTTAGTAAGCCAAGCCCTTCAGGGAATTCATGGACACAGTGAGTGCAGCTTAATTGATTAGCCAGATCTCGGAGAACTATGAAATTAAGGATTTATCAATCCAAGACCCAGAAATTGAGGTCATGATTCGTAACATTTATGAAACTGGAATCACCATAGTCTAGGAATTGCTATATAGTACTAGTGTTAGTACTTTCAAGTAATCCCGAATCTGAACAGGAATTGCTAAAGGCCAGAGTAATAGTCATGTCAACGAGTAGAAAGAGGCCAAATGGTGCACCGGTGCACCATTTGATTTTACTCTAAGTGCACGGTGTTTGACACAAGAAAAAAGCTCCTTAAGGAAGCAAGTCAGCTAGGATGACTGGCTTTTTTTTACCTACAGTGATTGATTGCCAATTTGTGATTGCGAGAGTTTAATAGATTTGTCCTGAAGGTTAAATTTCTAAGTACTTATTTCGAAGTGACAAGCATAGGTTATTTACAAGGTATTAACTGGAGGTGGATGATTTTGGAGACTTATTTTCATAATGATCCCCGAATTAGAAAGTGGATTAATCAAATCATTGAGAGGATCTTTACCGTCTGTATATTAAAAGGGGTGGATTCAGAAGAAGAATTTCAAAGAGGATGTCAGATCGTTATAAAGCTTATATTATTATTAAAGAATACTCCAACCCTCCCATCCGAATTGTTAGAGGATGGTGTTAAGCAACTTCTACAACAACAGCTTCCTGATGTACGTGTTATTAATAACTTTCCTGAATTTCACAACATTATGGAAAAAATGTTACGTGAGGGGATAATGAAAGCCACTGAAATTCATAACCAAGAGTCAATAGAAAGTATTAACAAAACAGTTTATGCAACAGATATTCAAATTCAATCTCATCGCTTGGATCATTCTGCTGTTTCAATAACCCACACTGACATAATGGCAACAAAATTGGAAAAGCAAGCGGAAGCAGATGCCCAGGCTTTAGCAGGGGCACGAGAACAAGTTAAGGCTTATGCCCTAGCAGAAGCTAAGGCTAAATCCGAATCAGAGACACTTAGAGAGACACTCGCGCAAGTTGAAGCCCAAGCAAGATTGGATGCAGCAGCACTCAATGAGAAACTTGCGCAGGTTGAAGCTGAAGCAAGAGCGGAAGCTGAGGCACTCAATGAGACTCTTATCCAAGTTAAAACTCAAGCGAGAACCGAAGTAGCGTCACTTGCAGAGAGACTTATCCAAGTCGAAGCTCAAGCGAAAGCGGATGCAGAGAAGTTAGCAGAGGTGCTTGCCAAGGCGGAAAAACAAGCGGAGGCGGATGCCCAGGCGCTAGCGGAGGCACGAGCACAAACAGAGACTCGTGCCCAAGGGGAAGACCATGCAAAAGCAGCAGCTGCGTTACTTAGTGATAAACTTGCCCAAGTCGAAGCTCAAGCGAAAGCGGATGCAGAGAAGTTAGCAGAGGTGCTTGCCAAGGCGGAAAAACAAGCGGAGGCGGATGCCCAGGCGCTAGCGGAGGCACGAGCACAAACAGAGACTCGTGCCCAAGGGGAAGAACATGCAAAAGCAGCAGCTGCGTTACTTAGTGAGAAACTTGCCCAAGTCGAAGCTCAAGCGAAAGCGGATGCAAAAAAGTTAGCAGAGGTGCTTGCCAAGGCGGAAAAACAAGCGGAGGAAGATGCCCAGGCGCTAGCGGAGGCACGAGCACAAACAGAGACTCGTGCCCAAGGGGAAGAACATGCAAAAGCAGCAGCTGCGTCACTTAGTGATAAACTTGCCCAAGTTGAAGTTCAAGCAAGAGCGGAAGCTGAGGCACTCAATGAGACTCTTGTCCAGGTTAAAACTCAAGCGAAAGCGGAAGTAGCAGCACTCACAGAGAAATTTATCCAAGTCGAAGCTCAAGCGAAAGCGGATGCAGAGAAGTTAGCAGAGGCTCTTACCAAGGCCGAAAAACAAGCGGAGGCGGATGCCCAGGCGCTCGCGGAGGCACGAACACAAATAGAGACTCATGCCCAAGGGGAAGAACAAGCAAAAGCAGCAGCTGCGTCACTTAGTGAGAAACTTGCCCAAGTTGAAGTTCAAGCAAGAGCGGAAGCTGAGGCACTCAATGAGACTCTTGTCCAGGTTAAAACTCAAGCGAAAGCTGAAGTAGCGGCGCTCACAGAGAAATTTATCCAAGTCGAAGCTCAAGCGAAAGCGGATGAACAGAAGTTCGCAGAGGCTCTTACCAAGGCCGAAAAACAAGCAGAGGCGGATGCTCAGGCGCTAGCGGAGGCACGAGCACAAATAGAGACTCATGCCCAAGGGGAAGAACAAGCAAAAGCAGCAGCAGCGTCACTTAGTGATAAACTTGCCCAAGTTGAAGTTCAAGCAAGAGCGGAAGCTGAGGCACTCAATGAGACTCTTGTGCAGGTTAAAACTCAAGCGAAAGCGGAAGTAGCAGCACTCACAGAGAAATTTATCCAAGTCGAAGCTCAAGCGAAAGCGGATGCAGAGAAGTTAGCAGAGGCTCTTACCAAGGCCGAAAAACAAGCGGAGGCGGATGCCCCGGCGCTAGCGGAGGCACGAGCACAAATAGAGACTCATGCCCAAGAGGAAGAACAAGCAAAAGCAGCAGCTGCGTCACTTAGTGAGAAACTTGCCCAAGTTGAAGTTCAAGCAAGAGCGGAAGCTGAGGCACTCAATGAGACTCTTGTCCAGGTTAAAACTCATGCGAAAGCTGAAGTAGCAGCGCTCACAGAGAAATTTATCCAAGTCGAAGCTCAAGCGAAAGCGGATGAACAGAAGTTCGCAGAGGTGCTTGCCAAGGCCGAAAAACAAGCAGAGGCGGATGCTCAGGCGCTAGCAGAGGCACGAGCACAAATAGAGACTCATGCCCAAGAGGAAGAACAAGCAAAAGCAGCAGCTGCGTCACTTAGTGATAAACTTGCGCAGGTTGAAGCCCAAGCAAGAGCGAAAGCTGAGATGCTTACAAAGAAACTTGCCCAAGTCGAAGCCCGAGCGAAAGCGGATGCCCAGAAGTTTTCGGAGGCTCTTGCTCAGATAGATACAAAGTTAGAAGTAATAAATAGGATAGAACGCTTTGGACTGAGTGAACCCATGTCTCCGTCAAAGGATTATTTCCTAGAACCTTGTAGTAAGACTGATAAGCTTTTCGATGTTGTAAATAACCTACAACCTGATGAAAATATAAAAGTCCCTGCATTATTAACATCCATTAACTCCAAAATTTCCCAATTATCCAGCACTTCTATAGTTCCTAAGCAGGCAGATACTCTTAGACATGTTCTAAGCAACATCTTTCCAAAAGGGACAGTGTATTGGAATAAAAGAATAATGGGCAAGACATTTCTGGCCCAAGTTGAAGATATCTTGATTTGCTTGGATGATCCAGAGCATCCAAAAGATCTTAATCAATTTAATTCGGATGGCTGGAAGGTACTGGTTTTTAATAATGAAGATTTATTATTTCCTCGCAGATTGGAAAGACGAATCAGACAGACTCAGCGTTTAGGAAAAATATCGATAAATGTATAGTAAAGTTTCTAGCATCTTCTGAGTTGCAGGCACAAAAAAGCAGCTAACTAAAAGGTTAGCTGCTTTAATTATCCCCGTATTAATGTTTTATGAAGATTATCATTTGTTTCAATTGAAATGACTAGTTGCTTATTCTGTTTTGGAAAGTGGGAGCATGGCCGGAGGAGTCAGAGCAACAATAACTTTCGCAGGGACGCCTGCAGCGTTTTGGCAAAGGTGGGGATAACTTCCATCCCAGTGAATACTATCTCCTTCTTCCAAAATTGCCGAAAAGTCCCCTTGGATAACCTTCACTTTACCAGAGACTACCATAATCCACTCTTCGCCGTCGTGAGTATGTGCACAATTACCGGCTTGATATCCAGGAGGTAACTCTACCATTAAAATCTGTAGTTGCCTGCCAAAGGGTGCAGATAAAATTTCTAGTTCAGGTTCATTCCCGAATTTTATCTTAGGACGGGCGTTTTTTGGGACAAGTTCTGGTGGAAAAGGTTCCTCTGCTAAGAAATTTCTAACAGGTACTTTTAGGGCAATAGCCATTTTTTGAAGACTGTCTAAGGAAAGGGAAACCTTGTCATTCTCTACTTGACTGATGAAACCCCTTGATAGTCCTGTCATATCTGCCAACTGCGGAATCGTTAAATTCAATTCTTGGCGGAATGCTTTAATTTTTGGCCCAATAGACATAATTACATCCTCTCGGAGTTTAGTGTGATGAAAAAAATATTGACATCACCAATAAAGATTGTTAACATGTTAGCACAATAATATTATTATAACAAATATATTATTTCTTTCACTAAAGCACAAGTAGTAGAGGAAACTTTTTAGTATTGTAGCAACAAGGAGGAGAAAAAATGGGTACTAGCATTCATTGGTTGCACCAAACTCTAACAACTCTGGTTCTATTAATGGTATTATGAAGAGCCTTTGTAACTTCACTGGGACAGTGGAGAGGAAAACAGGTATGGGGACATAAAATGGTAAGTGTTACGGCGAATGCCCTCTTGGATACTCAAATATTATTAGGTGCCATTATTTTGTTGTTTGGCGGGAAACCGTCTCTAAACCACATACTATTAGCGGTAGCAGCTACTGTCATGGCTCACTATAGCTATTCTGTGGAGAAGCGCCGCGGAGGCAGTATTGCTACATTGGCAAGTGCATGGGGAGCAGCAATTCCCGTGTTAATTCTTTATTTCTAGCGATAGAAGTGAATATATAGACTTAAGAGTAGGGTGCAAAGTAATTATTTTCAGAGAAACCTCATTGAAATTGCTTCTCGGAGAAATTTCAATGAGGTTTTCAGCACTCAGTAAAGGATACAAAATTATGGGCAGGAACGTGAGGCGTTAAGGGAATTTTAGCATAGACATTAATTTACTGGGCAAAATTACCGTTTTTGAAGATGGGGACTTCTTTACCGTCGTAAGTAGTTCCTAAGATTTCCAGATCCCTGGTTCCGATCATAAAGTCTACGTGTACCAGGGATTCGTTGATTTCTAGTGTTGTAAAGTCTTCTGGAGTTAGATTTTCACTATTTTTCATACAAACAGGATAAGCTTTTCCTAAAGCCAAATGGCAGGACGCATTTTCATCGAAAAGGGTATTATAGAACAAGATTTTTGAATTTGAAATAGGAGAATCAAAGGGGACTAAAGCAACCTCTCCGAGAAAATGAGAGCCCTCATCTGACTCAATAATTGACTTTAGTGTCTCATAACCTTTTTCTGCACTAAAATCTACAATTTTGCCATTTTTAAATGTCATTGAAAAGTTCTCTATGAGATTTCCATTATAGTTTAGAGGCAATGAACTGACGACTTTGCCATTCACACCTGTCTTTTTAGGTAAGGTGAATACCTCTTCTGTAGGCATGTTAGCTATAAACGCTATACCTTCCGGGGTATACTCAGAACCGCCGAGCCAGATATGGTCTTCAGGGAGCTCGATTGTTAGATTAGTTCCTAAAGAATTTGTGTAACGGAGTGATCTTAAGGTTAGAGAGTTCAAAAAGTCCATTCTTGCTTTAAGGTTAGTTGTATGTTCTTGCCAAGAGAGAATAGGGTTTTCAGTATCGACTCGTACCGTTTGAAAAATAACTTCCCATAGTTTTTCCATCGACTCTTCTGCAGAAAGGTGTGGAAAGACCTTCTCGGCCCAAGCTTCTGTTGGTATTGAAACAACGCACCAGGTGTTTTGATTGCTCATAAGCCGATCTCGATAATCCTTGAGGGCAATGTTGCTTGCTTTTTGCGCCTTGGTTATTCTTTCGGGGTTAACGTCCTTCATCAACTCAGGGTCTGAAGCTGCTATACTTAAGAAAGCGGCTCCTTGGTGTACATAAGAAAGGTAAAATTCCTTTTGCCACTCTGGAAATTCCTCGAAAATCTCTTCTGGAGCATGGAGATAGCGGATCTTTGAAAATAATTCATCTCGCCATTGGATGACAACATCTCGTGCGCCTTCTAGGTAAGCTTTTTCTGCGACTATTCGTGTAAAGAGTGCACATTCAATAGGAGCAGAAATAACAAGAGTTTGATTTTCTTGGAGGTTTAAACCGGTTTTAACAATAAGTTGAGCATATTTCTCTAATGAATTTTTATTCATAGCTTACTCCTTTTAATTAATATAAATCCCAAACTTGGAAAAATTATACCATGGACATTTCGAGAAAGACAAACAGGCTTAAGTTTATCTTTTGAGAGAATCAAGATATTTAACCTTAGTTCACAATTTATGCTATAATCTTAATTAATTTAACTATGAAGGAGTACTGATATGATTAAACATTTTGAAGAGTTAAGAACAGATTCAGTATCTAACTTCCGCGGGGGCAAAGGCGAAATTCAAATGACACACTTTCTTGAAACGGAAAAAGATGAGTTTAAAGGTAAAGGTCGGCTATTTGCTAAAAATGTGTTGAAACCTGGAACCTCCATCGGTCTTCATGAACACGTAGGTGATTTTGAAACTTATGTTGTTCTAAGTGGTGAAGGTATGGTCGATGACAACGGAGAGCACAAGTCGGTTAAACCTGGTGATGTAATTATTACAAAAAACGGAGAAAAACATTCAATTGAAAATACTGGGTCAGTGGATTTAGAGGTTATGGCTTTAATTTTATTTGACTAGAAATAACATAAAAATCCTTAGTAATAACCGCCAGCTTAGCCGGCGGTTATTCTATTCGGAATGCCTCCCATATAAATAGTGACTAGAGTATTAACTCTTGACCTTTTTGAGAGAACTTTACAATTCTACTGGGACTATCCTTCATCTTGGCTTCAAACTTCGTGACAATGTCAGGGCTGTCGGCAAAGTGCATTGGGATAAAAATTCGGGGGGAAAGTTCTTGAATGAAGTACTCGGCTCCTGCACTATAGTTTAGTTCAAGTCTTGGATCAACAGGGAAAAAAGCCACATCAATCGCTTCCCCTTTGATTTTTTGAATTTCTTCTTTAAAGTTCTTTTCAGCTTTCATCATTTCCTCAGGGCTGTCAATCCAATACCACCAGTTTAAATCTCCGGCATGAAAGTATCGTATTTCCTCATCTTGGACAAGGAAGGCTACACCTAGGTCCGTTGAATTATAAGCCTTGATACTTAAGTTGCCTATTTTAAGAGTCTGGTAGGGTGCTATGAAATTTACATTTATATTTTGTTGAGGGACATTGATGTCATTGCTGAGGATATATTGAATGTTGGGTCTGCATTTATGCCATTCTAGTATTATTGGATTGTAATGGTCAGGATGACTATGTGAGGAAAAGATGAAAATATTCTTATTAGGACTTTCTTTTAATAGACTATCGACCGAACCTTGATAATAATCAAATATGAGTAGATTTGTATTCGTTTCTACTAAAAAACCACTGTGATACAAATATTTGATTCTCATTGAATTAGTCATTGTTATCACCCCGATCTAATTATACAATAATTATAAACTCTATTATTAAACTTGCAGAAGTATTTTCCAAATATGATAATCCAATCGTTAATGAGGGAGGGTAAATAATTATGAAATTTCGATTTGAGCATAACAACATTAATGTTTTGAACCTTGAAAAGAGTCTTGATTTTTATAAGGAAGCACTAGGCTTAATTGAGGTTAAGAGGCATGTCCAGGCTGAGGGAGAGTTTATCCTAGTTTATTTAGGAGATGGTGTTACACAGCATAGCTTGGAATTGACTTGGCTGAGAGATCGAACTGAAGCCTATGACTTAGGAGAAAATGAATTTCACATTGCTTTTAGAGTCGACGATTTTGAAGCAGCGTATGAGCATCATAAGAGAATGGGTTGTATCTGTTACGAGAACCGAGAAATGGGTATATACTTCATTAATGATCCGGATAATTACTGGCTAGAAATTCTCCCTACACGATAATGATGATCAAAAATGCGTATTTAATTTGATAACAGGTTCTTTCTTACTCTGTAAGAAAGAACCTGTTTTTGCAATCATTATAATCTGGTAAATCACTCGAGTTATTAGCAAATATAATAAAAAGCCGCTTCGTAGCGGCTGTAATATATAAGAGCACGTAATGATCTACCTAACACCAGTAGAGATCGCTGATTACCTAACTAGGATCTTCCGACCATAATCAAGCAGGTTACCACCCATACTCATGATTCGTTCGACCTTACAAGATATCTACTCAGCTATAGACAACCTCTCGGCTGAATATAACCGAATCCTTACACATGCATATATCATGCGACATATGACTGAGTAAGAAACTCAACACCCGGTAAAATCTTAGCTCGACCCGCTAGAATAAGTGAGAACCTTAAAACAATCAAAAAAGACTGACATAAAGCCCTTTTCCTACCCCAAAAGATCTTCCCTCCGACTATATACAAGCGTTTTACCACCTGAATATAATCTTTGGCCGACCCATATACACCCGACTAAGAGCATATATAAATCTTGGCTCAACCATTACGTACCCTTATGATCGTATTATGGCCTGTTGAGCTTTTAATTATGCATGAAAGATTTCATAAATAATCCAAACATCATTCCTGTAATTAAGGAAATACTGTAAAGGTATTTTAAGTTGAAATTAAAAGGAGGTTACAAAACATGACTCATAAGAATGAATCAAGAAGAGAGAATTTAGCAGATAAATTTCCTGAGATGGATGAGCATTTTCAAGAGCTGAAAAAACAGGATTATGAACCTAAGATTGAACGTTTAGGGCAGACAAAAAAAGACCAAAGAGCAAGAACAGAAAAGTAATCGAGAGAATCTTTTACCGATCAAATTAGACACCCTTGCGAAGTCCGAGTATTTCCAAGGGTGTTTTTTAATTAATACATACTTCTGTCTGGAATTCTATTGCCGAACAAATTTAATAATACGTTCATAAGAGCGTTTAGTATCTTCATACCCTTGTTGAAGTAGTCTTTGAAGTTTTTGAGGATCTTTTTCTAAGCGGTCAACTTCTAATTCTTTCGATGGCCTTATGACAATAACTTGTCCTATGTTTTCAAGGTGATCAATATAATCTAAGGTTTCATTGTAATTCTTATACCGGTTTAACATGGTTTCGATTAATTGAGGGTAATTTCGATATTTTAGTTTGAGCAGAGCATTAAATCTTCCGGGCTGCTTTTTATAGCCTTTATTTCTGGTTAAAACAACTATATTCTTGAGGTTTCCGTCTGCAATGGATTTTTTGAGAGGAATGGCATCGGAAATTCCACCATCTAAGAGTTCAAGTCCCTTATAGTTGATGATAGGTGATATCATTGGCAGAGAAGCAGACGCCCTTAGAGCCTGGAATTGATCGCCTAAATCATCTTTATTAAGATATATTGGCTTACCAGTTTGACAATCAGTTGCCCCCACTAAAAAATCACCTGGATATTCATAAAATGCTTTAAAGTCAAAGGGAACATGCTTATTGGGAATTTCATCAAAAATAAAGTCCATACCAAAGTAAGATTTACTTAGAAATAGATTTCTTAGACTCATGTACCGCCAGTCCTTAACGAAGCCAATGATAACCTTTTCATTTCTTTTCTGTTGCCGAGAAATATATGAGGCAGCATTGCAAGCTCCTGCTGATACACCTATGACATATGGAAAATATAAATTGTTTTCCATAAAATACTCTAATACACCGCAGGTGTATAGCCCTCTCATGCCTCCGCCTTCAAGTACAAGTCCTACATTTTTCATTGGATCACCCCACCATTTGTTATCTCTACTAATAAAGATAAGCACTTAACTAGAATAACTATAACATGGCAACTTTTAACATTCAATTAAGACTAAATGCACTAATTATGTATTAGTTAGTAGTTATGGTATATTATAGGTATTAAACTTAAAGCAGTCAGTGGGTATCTTTAATTATTAAGAAACCTTAAAAATTGGGCATACTGACTTAATTAAAACCAATTTAGGAGGGAAACTTTATGAACGGAAAAACTTTAGACAATTTGATGGAGGCTTTTGCAGGAGAATCACAGGCTAATCGAAAGTATCTTGCCTACGCAAAGAAAGCTGAAGCAGAAGGTAAAAAGAACGCGGCGAAGCTTTTTAAAGCCGCTTCAGATGCTGAAGCGATACATGCTCAAAAGCATTTCGAGGTTGCAGAAAAAATTAAAGAAACTGCTGAAAATCTAAATGACGCAGTGGCAGGTGAAAATCATGAATACCAAAGCATGTATCCAGAGTTTTTGAAAGTGGCTCAAGAAGAGGGTAATCAAGCTGCAATAAGAACTTTTACATATGCTTTAAAAGCTGAAGAGGTTCACGCTAGACTTTATCAAGAAGCAAAAGACAATTTGGATCAGGAAGAAGAAGTGTATTATTATCTTTGTCCAATTTGCGGGAACATTGAGAAGGTTGTTCCTGAGAAATGTCCAATTTGTGGTGCTTCAGGGTCGAAATTTATAGAGTATTAATTAATTTATTTCATAATTCATAAAAAATGTGAGAAACAAAAATCCTTACCTATCAATGGTAAGGGTTTTTGTGTATGATTGGGAAAAAGTGTGACTTGCCAGGAATAATCTCTTAAGCTATAGTTTTAAAAGAATATATTAAATATTCTAAGTATTCTTGGGGTAATTAAAATAAGGTTGTCAGATAATTAAACAGCTAATAATCAACCTTGATAGATTTTGGGTTAAGAGGAGAAAAAATAATATTGGAGGGCCTATGATTGATGATAAAGCTTATAGTCTATCAAAAATTGAGCTGCTTTCAGATTTATCATCAACTGAGTTAGCAGAGCTCGCTTTTGACTTTCAATGGGAAAATTATGGTGTCGGCGCTGAGATCATTAAACAGGGTCAAGCAGAACATTCTTTTTACATTCTGATTAAGGGAAAAGTCGATGTTATGATCAGAAAAGAAGGACAACGTGTAAGGCGAGTCAGATCCATTGAGTCAGGAGGTAGCTTTGGAGAATTTTCGTTGCTTGATGGAAAGCCTGCGGCCACAACAATTCTTTGTCAAGAAGAATGTTCAGTTCTTATGTTGGATGCAGAGGGTTTTGCCCGTATGCTTTTGCGCTGGCCATGGTTGTATCAAAGGTTTATAGGTAAATTGACTCAAAATTTAAATGAGGCAAACCTTATCTTATCTGAAGCAAAGTATAAAGAAGTACTGCGCTCTGCTTTGCAGCTCACCCAATATAAAGATAAATTTTATGGACTTTGGGGAGGTCCCCGTACAACGGCTGAGATAGAAAGAAAGCTGGAAGAATTCTCCCAAGCCAAAGGACATATACTTCTGACAGGTGAACGAGGAACCGGTCGCCAGATGATGGCTTGGTACATTCATCAGCGCCAGGCTTTGACAGAGGCCCCATTCGTAGTAGTGGATGGACGACGCTTTGATCAACAGTGGAGAGATTTAATCCTTGAATCTGACAACCAAGAGAATCCTTCTTCCATTTATAATTCAAATCTTTTTGATATTGCAGAAGGTGGAACCTTATTCATAAGGGAAATAAATCTCCTTTCACCCCATACCCAGCTTAAACTCGCTCAAGCCATCAACTTCCAGAAAAACAAATGCATTGTTATTGGCAGTCTGAACTCGGAACCCGATGATTTAGACAGAGTTATAATTCCTGAGTTAAGAAAGTGCTTTGCCCACACCTACGAAATCGCTCCTCTTCGGAAACGCAAACGTGATATTCCAATATTAGCCCAAGGATTTCTAGAGAAACTTGCTAAAAAAAACCAGAGAAATGTCCCTGTCCTCAGTCAGGAAGCGACTCAATTGCTGCTGTCCCACCATTACCAACAAGGTAATGTCTCTGAATTAATTCAAGTTATTGAAAGATCCTTTCATATTTCTGAACAAGATGTTATCGGGTTAGAGCAAATTTTCTTCGGCCCAACTGCTGAACAAAATGGGCATACGATTAATCTTTTAGGATGGCCAACATTGAAAGGATTGCTTATGAAAGGGAGTCTTATTGGTTGGCTAAGGAGATCAGTGGCAACTATGTTTATAGCGTTGGTCTTACTATTGCTATTTAGGCCTGAAGTTGCTGTCTCCACAAAAGTCTTTGCTTTGGTCTGGGGGTTATGGTGGCCGGCCTTGGCTCTGATTTCTCCCTTTTTAGGTAGATTATGGTGTACGGTTTGTCCCTTTTCGACCATTATGGATTTTGTGCAGAGAAGAATTCATAAGAACCATCCGATACCTCAGGTGATCATAAAGTACGATTACCTCATATTCAGTATTTTGTTTCTCACAATCTTTTGGGTTGAAGTTATTACTGACATGCGTTTTAATCCCGGTTATACAGCAATTTTATTAATATCAATCCAAGCTTGTGCGATCTTTATAGCAATTCTTTTTCCACGCCATACGTGGTGTAGACACTTTTGTCCTTTGGGAGGATTCATCGGAACTGCTTCAGTAGGTGCAATGTTAGAGGTTCGCGCGGATACTTCAGTTTGCCTGAATAAGTGTACAACATTTGAGTGTTATGTAGGGACTAAAAGTGTTTCTGGTTGCCCAATGTCCCAACACCTTCCTTATTTAGATAATAATCTGGATTGCAAACTTTGCTTTAATTGTGTGAGGAATTGTCCAAATGGTTCTGTTCAAGTGAATTTGAGATTAGTAGGCCGCGAGGTATGGCATTTAGTTCGCGTTAACCAAGGATTTGTGGTCTTTATCGGAGTAATGCTGGGGATTTTAGTACCGCTAAACTACTTTGGAGCGTTTCAAACAAAGGAATTATCCGATGCCTGGAAGGCTTGGTTTACATTATTTTATTGGGGATCCGGATTCATTGGTGGAATTGTTGCGTGGATAATAGCTAAACCCTTTAAGACAAAGTCAGCATCCTTGCGTGTCAAGCTGATTTTCGCCTTAACTCCTTTAGTCCTTGCTGGCCATATTATTTATCAAGTGGCTTATATTCCGGGTATTCGTTCTCTTTTTTTCGCGGTTGTCTATAAGACCCAAGCGGGCTTAGAGATGTACAATATTTCAGCCGCATTTTTAGCCTATAGCATTGTCAGTGTTTTTGGTTTGGTTTTAACAGGGATAACCATTGCATTAGTGCTGTTGCGTACAAAGATAAAGCGCTCAAGTCAATCAACCACTTAATAGACCGGTAAGATATATAGAGCAATACTAAGATTGATTGTGCATTCAGGGGATTTGCTTCTGTGAGGGCTCATACACTAGGCTACCTGTTAAATAATACACTTTCTATCCAATGCTTCTTATGATAAACTCTTATTGGAAATGGATGGTTTTGAAGGATTATTTTGAGGAGGTAAGTATTATGATTGCTGAAGTTAACAAAGATGAATGCATTGGATGCGAATCTTGCCCTGCATTCTGCCCCGAGGTTTTTAAAATGGAGGATGATGGTTTAGCAGTTGCATATACTAACCCTGTCCCCGCTGAGTTCGAAGAATCTTGCAAAGAAGCTGTCGAAGGCTGCCCAGCCCATTGTATATCTCTGACATAAAAAGTTGTTAGTTAAGATATAACCAATGAATGGCGCTATCAACTAATTGTTAAGTTCTAATGTCTAAGTTGCGGTGATCTACGCTTTGTAGATCACCGCTTGTTTTTTGTCGGGTTTTTTATATTAACTGTCCTGAGACAAGATTTATTAACGTAATTGGTGCAAAGTTAAATAATAAATACAAATAAGAAAAGTCAAATAACAAGAAAAATATAACATTACACAAAAAACTAAAAAAAAGAAAACAATAAGAAATTAACAACATTAAAATTTCCTTATTTTACTTAGGTTATGAGCTTGAAATATAATTATTTTTCTATAAGATTAAAGTAAATTGCTGTTTAATTCTATTGGTTTATATAATTATTAAATTGAGGAGCTCTAGACATGAATATTACTCTATTTAAGCAGATGGCACTAGACACGAGCTTTTTAGTAACTATTGCTTATCTATTAAGTCTTACTCCTTTATTTAAGAAAACTATGCGAGGGATGATCAATACACGAGAAAGAATCATTCTTATTCTGATATTCGGAATTATTGGGATAGTAGGAACCTATATGAGTCTGCCAACGAAAGGTGCTCTAGCAAATTCTAGAGTTGTGGGAGTAGTTGCCGGAGGACTTTTGGGTGGTCCGGTTATTGGTTTAGGTTCAGGTATCATTGCAGGAACCCATCGATATTTTTTAGGTGGGGCTACATCTTTAAGCTGTGCTATCGCGACCATTATTAATGGCTTAATAGCTGGACTTTTAGCGAAAAATTCCTCGAGCAAACTTTTGAGTTGGAAACAGACTGTCTTAATCGGTTTTGGATCAGAGATTTTAGAGATGTTAATGATTTTGGCAACCTTACCAGCACCAGATGGTTGGGACGTTGTTAAAACTATGGGCCCCCCCATGATAATTATGAATGGAATAGGAATTGCAATTTTTTATGGAATAGCTCAAAATTCGATTTTGGAAGAAGAGCGAATTGGTGCTCTGCAGGCACAAAAGGCTTTATATATCGCTAATCTAACATTGCCTATCTTACGCCTGGGCTTGAGTGAAGAGACCGCGGAAAAAGTATGCGAAATAATTTTCAAACGTGCCGATTTTGCAGCAGTAGCCATTACAAGCGATCAGAGAGTTTTAGCTCATGTAGGTAAAGGGTCAGATCATCACACAGCTGGATTAGAGCTCCAAACAAAGGCGACCATCGAGGCAATTAGCACCGGGGAGATAAAGTTAGCAGTGAATAAAGAAGAAATTGGCTGCTCAGATAATTCATGTTGTTTAGGATCCGCCTTAATTGTACCTTTACGCTTTGAGAAAACTGTAGTAGGGACACTTAAAATATATAGGCAGGGGAAACGGAGTTTAACGAAAGTTGACCGTGAATTCGCTGCAGGGTTAGGACAGCTATTTTCGACTCAATTAGAACTGGCTGCTTTGGAAACTAGGGCAAGTTTAGTTAGTAAGGCAGAACTGAAGGCTCTGCAGGCTCAAATCAATCCACACTTTCTTTTTAATGCTATTAATACGATTGTTTCTTTTTGCCGAACGAATCCCAGAAGAGCAAGAGATCTATTATTAGAACTAGGGGACTTTTTTAGAAAAAATTTGCAAAGTGGCGATCGTTTTGTTTCATTGCGAGAAGAATGTGATCACATACGTGCCTATTTAGCCATTGAGCAAGCGCGTTTTTCAGATCGGTTAAATGTTATTGAAGAAATCTCTGAAGAGGTGCTAAACTGGCAGATTCCAGGGCTGACGCTTCAACCGCTAATAGAAAACGCCATTAAACATGGAATATATCCACTTAACTCAGGGGGGCAGATTATAGTCTCGGCTGAACAAGAAAAAGGATTTTTGCTCCTTAAAATCACGGACAACGGAGTAGGAATACCAAACGAAAAACTGAAACTTTTACACTCTGGGGAAACGGTTCAAAGTAAAGGGTTGGGTATAGGTCTAAAAAATGTTGAGCAAAGATTAAAATATGCTTACCATGGACAAGCAGATTTTATGATTACAAGTGTTTTTGGACGAGGAACTGTGGTAACTTTAAGAATTCCAGAAAAGCCTCATTTTGAAATAGCTTAAGGGAGTGGAATAAATGAGAGTTATCGTAGCAGATGATGAACAACCTTCAAGAGATGAATTAATCTATTTGTTAGGTAAAATTCCGGAGATAGATATAATCGGAGAAGTCTCCACAAATGAGGAAGTACTGAAAAAAGTAAGTGAATTGAAGCCGGATGTTGTTTTTTTGGATATAGAAATGCCGGATGGATCTGGTATAGATACAGCCATAAATATTTCCAGGAATATTGAATATTCGCTAAGACCTGCTTTCGTTTTTGCAACAGCATACAACAATTATGCAGTTCAAGCCTTTGATTTAAACGCGGCAGATTATATACTAAAGCCATTTAAAGAGGAACGGCTAGCTGACACTGTTCAACGACTAAAAACTCGTCTTGAGAAACAAACCAATGTTAAAGAAGCTGAAGAAGGAACAATCCCCAATGAATTTATGGATAAACTAGATAGAATCTACTCGATTCTCCATCCTAATAATGGTATGTCGAAACTCAAGGTTGAGGAGAATGAGAAGATATACCTAATTCCATTTGAAGACATTCTTTACGCCACGATAGAAGATCGGTCTGTTCGAGTATTTATTGAGAAGCGGAGTTACTTGACAAGCTATACTTTAAATGAATTAGAAAGTATTTTGGGTGAGTCCTTTTTAAGAGTTCATAAAAGTTATGTGGCAAATTTGAATAAGGTTGAGGCTGTAATTCCTTGGTTTAATAACACATGCAATTTGACGATGAAAGACGGCTCGGAAATCCCTGTGAGTAGGACTTATGTAAAATCACTACGTCAACATTTAAAATTATAGGATTCCTTTTAGGCAGGATTTTTGGCTGTTCAGTCAAAGAATCCTGTTTTTTTTGTTCGATTTATGCTGAAGAATGTATTTATTTTGTACAATCTGAATTGCAAATATAAAATATGGTTTTGCGAATTCTCAAGAAAGGATGGTGTAAAATAGTCTCCTGAATTTTTAGAATATTTTATTTAGTAAAGAAAAGAGATGAATGTAAATGCCTTGGAGTCAAAATTATGCAGCTTTGAACAATAGCATAGGGCTTACTGCACTTGTAGTTTCTATTCCGATTTTTTTCTTATTTTGGGCACTCGCTGTCAAACGGATGAAGGGCTATATTGCAGGCATATTAACCTTAGCAATAACCCTAGTTGATGTGGTACTTGTCTATAAAATGCCAGTAGGAACTGCTCTTTCAGCAAGTTTCTTAGGAATTACTAATGGGTTATTCCCAATTGCATGGATTGTTATTGCAGCCGTATTTTTGTATAACTTAACCGTTGAATCCGGACATTTTGATATTATTAAAAGTTCTATCGCTACAATTTCAGATGATCGTCGTATCCAGGCCTTATTGGTAGCATTTTCCTTTGGTGCTTTCTTAGAGGGAGCGGCAGGTTTTGGTGCACCGGTTGCAATTTCCGGCGCTATTTTAATTGGTTTAGGTTTTGAGCCTTTATATGCTGCCGGATTATGCCTGATTGCCAATACTGCACCAGTTGCTTTTGGTGCAATTGGAAGTCCGATTATTGCTGCCGGAAGTGTAACAGGTATAAGTGATTTCGTTATTTCTCAAGCTGTAGGACGACAGTTGCCATTTTTATCCGTATTGATTCCTCTCTATCTAATTATACTTATGGCAGGCTGGAAAGCAGCAAAAGAAGTTCTTCCTGCTATTTTAGTAACAGGCGTATCCTTTGCCGTTGCCCAATGGTGGTCTGCAAACTACTTGGGAGCTTATTTACCGGATATTATTTCTTCATTGACTTCTTTATTAGCGACAACTGTGTTCTTGAAGTTCTGGAAACCTAAAACTGTTTGGCGTTTTCCAAGTGAGAAAAAGGCTGCGGTTAATACGACCCATTACAGCACAGGTGAAGTTATGAAAGCTTGGTCCCCCTTCGTAATCTTAACCGTTATGGTGGCAATTTGGGGAACTCCAAGTTTCAAGAATTGGGTAACTAAGGACTTACAGTGGTTTATCAATATACCCCATTGGCCTGGTCTTGATGGTTTAGTTTATAAAGTTTCACCAATTGTGTCGAAGTCCACTGTTTATGCGGCATCCTATAAGTGGGATTTCTTTTCGGCTGGTGGTACGGCAATTCTCATAACAGCCATCATTTCCATGTTTATTTTAGGTGTATCTCCTGCAAAAGCGGCTTCAGTTTTTGGTAAGACCCTCAAGCAGTTGATATATCCAATTATCACCATGGGATCTGTGCTTGGCTTTGCTTATTTAGCAAATTACTCAGGACTTTCCTTTACCCTTGGACTATTGTTTGCTTCAACCGGAAAAGCATTCCCATTCCTTTCTCCTGTTCTAGGATGGGTGGGTGTATTCCTGACAGGCTCCGATACCTCGGCCAACGCCTTGTTTGGAAAGCTCCAGCAAGTTACGGCTGAACAAATTGGAGTTAATCCAGTACTAACTGTTGCGGCAAATAGCTCAGGTGGTGTTGTTGGAAAAATGATCTCGCCACAATCTATTGCCGTTGCGGCTGCAGCCACGTCCCTCGTCGGGAAGGAATCGGATCTCTTCCGCTTCACAGTTAAACATTCCCTCATATTCCTTGTGATAGTTTCGGTGATGATCGGTCTACAAGCTTATGTAGTACCGGAGATGATCCCTACCGTGGCATCAGTGCTTAAATAGTTCTGCTACATTGCAAACGGTTTAAGAATCAAAACTTAATTTAAAATTAATTTATGAATGGATCAGGATAAAGAAAATCTTTACCTGATCCATTTACATATATTAGTGATTTTCATTTGTTTGAAATGTGCTATAATCAATAATGAACGGAGGTTCTATAATGCAATATTTGAAGGATGAGGTCAAGCAGAGGATTTTAGAATCTGCTTTAGCAGAATTCAGTTCTATGGGTTACACGGATGCTTCGATGCGTAAGATTGCGAAAAATGCCAAGGTGGCCTTAGGGAATGTCTATCACTATTGTACTAGCAAACAAGAGCTGTTTAACTCTTTGGTTGGCCCGGTCTATGATGGGCTAATGAATTCTATTCAAGAGATCAAGGAGATGGAAGGTGACGGAAGTTATTTTGGAATTAATGAATTGGTTGAAACCTTATTAGATATTTGCCAAAAACATAATACTGAATTACTTATCTTAATGGAAAAGAGTAAAGGGTCAAAGAATAGATACGAAAATACGAAGCAGGATCTTATTGATTTAATTGACGAGGTTTTGGCTAAAAAGATGCTTCTAAACTTTACCAATAGTGGCTTTGTGGTAAACAACTATCTTACCACTATACTATCTACAGCATTTATTGAGGGTTTTTGCTGTATCTTGAAAAAGTATAATAATGGAATCGAAGTCAAGGTATTAGTTGATCAATTAATCGCTATCTTTTTTAAAGACATCTCTTTGAGGTTGGCTTAATTTTTTGAGTTAATAATGAACAGTTGTTCTAAATTATTTTTTAGGAGTGAATTAAAGTATGAAAACAATGCTAAAAGGACGCTGGGGGATTGTACTCTTCTGGTTACTGGCTACCGCTGTTTTAACATGGTTTACCCCTAATCTTGATCCAATTATTAATCAAAGAGGGAATTTATCCTTTGCTGATAAATATCCTTCTCAGACAGCCCAAGAGATGATAGATGAAATTTCAACTGCCTCAGGGGATTCGGGGATTTTTGTATTTTATGATAAGGATACTTTAACAACTCAGGATTTTGATGACATTCAGGCGACTCTTGAAAAACTAAAAACGAACAAAGAAACCCTTGGCATAACAGGATTAGTTGACGTTTATGATTACCCTGAGGCTAAGGAAAAGCTGGTCTCTAAAGATAATACAACTATGATTGTGCAATTCACTTATGAAAAAGGCAGCCGTGATACTCAAGTTATTGTTACGGAGCTTGAGAAAAGCCTTGAAGATCTTCAAGTGGAGCATTATATAACAGGTGGGGCCTTTATCACCAATGATTTCCTGAAGCAGACTAATGCAGGAGTCGAGAAAAGTGCTGTCATAACGGTTTTGTTTATCTTTATAGTGCTTGTTGTAATGTTCCGCTCCCCGGTAACTCCTCTTATATCCCTAATTACGGTAGGTATCACTTATTTGACGTCAATGGGAATCGTCGGACAGCTCATAGATAAATTCGGGTTCCCCGTAACCAGTCTGACAAGAATGTTTTTAATCCTGATACTATTCGGAATTGGAACGGATTATAATATTCTTTTATTCAACCGCTTTAAAGAAGAACTTAGTAATCATCCTAAGAATATTGATAAAGCAATCGCCACTACCTATAAGACAGCAGGAAAGACGGTCATTTATAGTGCCCTAACCATTTTTATAGCCTTTCTAGCTCTCAACTTTGTAAAATTTAGTGTTTATCGTTCGGGAGTAGCTGTAGCAGTGGGGATATTTGTTCTTGTTGCACAGTTAATGACCTTGACTCCAGCTATATTGCGGATTCTCAATACCCGATTATTCTGGCCTTCAAAGAATGTGGCGGGACACAGTCAAAGTAAAACCTGGACAAAGGCGGCTATGTTTTCGGTGAAACGTCCAGCCATTGCAATAGCGGCGATAGCAGTTTTACTAATTCCGATTTTCATGGCGAGTTCTTATAAACTGTCCTTTGATAATCTTCAAGACATGAGTAATGAATATCCTTCAGTTATGGGATTTAACATTGTAGCTGAACACTTTAACAAGGGAACCAGCATGCCGACAACGATTGTGCTCAGCAATGCATCTCCGTTAGATAACAATACTGATCTAGCTGTTCTTGACGGACTGACGAAAAAAATCGAAAAGATTGATGGAGTTAATGCAGTTATGGGACCAACCCAGCCACAGGGGTATGAAATTGCTGATTTTTATTCTGATAGTCAGACCAAAAAAGTTGTAATTGGCATGACCTCAGCAAATAATGGGGTTCGAGAGATAACTGATGGACTTGGTACAATCCAAGAAAAACTAACGACGCCAGATTTTTCCGAGGTTGATCAACTTGTAGATGGTACCTCTAAACTACAAACGGGATTAGGAAGTCTGGCATCGGCGCTCAAACAAGTAAGTTCGGGAATTGGAGAAGGTGCTTCCGGTGCTGAAGAAATTGCAGATGGAATTGAGCAAATTAAGTCTAACCTGTTGATCGTTAATGGAATGGTTAATCAGTTGCATTCAGGATATGCAAGCCTAGAATCCGGTTATGAAACTTTCGGCAAGAACTATAAATCATTACAACAGTCTCTTCGGGGTCTGGCGCAATTAGCTGCCGGTATTAATCAAATTGTTGCAGCAAATCCGACCTATGCTGATTTGCTAGTACAAGTTTCTCAGATGAATGAGGGACTGGCTGAACTCGATTCTGGATTTGCGGCTTTGAATGATCAGTATAACCTTACGCTTGACTCATTCTCAAAACTTAATGAGGGCCTAAGTCAGTTATCAGGCGGAATAATACGAATAAGTGAGGGATTATCCCGGCTTGAAAACGGACAGCGAAGCTTAGCGGAAGGTCTGAAGCAAGGGAATAATGGGGGAGATTTCATTGTTTCCAACATGGAAGAGATGACGGAAGGACTTGCCCAAATTTCCGGCGGGCAGCAACAAATGGCAGGGGGTCTGTCTAGTCTTGGTGGCTCATTAACCCAATTAAAAAGCGGTATCGTTGCCAGTAGTGATGGCTTAGGACAGATTTCGGAGGGAATTGATCAATCAAATGATTTCCTGACAGGGTTTGAATCTACTAAGGTATTCTATCTGCCGGAAGAGGCTCTGCAATCCAAGGATTTTCAGAAAGCTCTTGATGCCTATATGTCAAAGGATAGGAAGACGGTGAAGCTTCTTGTAACTCTTGACGATGATCCCTATTCTGATAACGCCATTAACACAATTGCGAGGATTAACCAGCTTATACCCTCATCCCTTGCTGGTACCTCTCTGGCCGATGGGCAATATGCCATAGGCGGTGAGACATCAACAACCAACGATTTGCACGGAATAGCCATCAGTGATATGAAAACAACTCAGGTTATCGTGCTTATTGGAATCTTTATAGTGCTTGTGTTAATTATCAAGTCATTTTGGATTCCAGTTTATATCATTGCTTCACTACTTTTGTCCTTTTACACTTCTATCAGTCTAACCAGCCTATTTGCAAAACAATTTTTGGATTCCAGTGAACTTGCCTGGAATGTACCGTTTTTTGGTTTTGTCATGATTGTTGCGTTAGGTGTGGATTACAGTATCTTTTTAATGATGCGATTTAAGGAATATAAAGGGATGACTCCTCATGAAGGAATTATTAAGGCATCTGGCAATGTAGGAGGAGTTGTTTTATCAGCGGCTATTATTCTTGCTGGTACGTTTGCAACACTGGCTCCTTCAGGAATCAATACCTTAATAGAGTTGGCTGTTTGTGTCTGTCTGGGTATCATAATTCTTAGCGTCATATTATTGCCTTTCGTAATCCCTGCGTTTATCTCTATTCAGGATAAGCTAGTTAAAAAGTATTCATATGAGCAAAATGATATTTATCCAGAACTGACTAACAGCAATTCTCAAGTTTAATAAAATAATAGGACAGGCTCTTGTTGTAGTTTTACTGAAAAAACAACAGTGCCTGTCCTATCTAGGATGAAAATAAGTAAACCATTATTTATGCTATAGCAAATGCCTCTTTTACGAAAGAGAGATATTCTGGTGCTTTATTAATATCCGGTTGGCCGTGAGTTTGCGCTAAGCCATGCCGTATTGCTCGCTTGATAACTGTCTCAAAAACCTTAATGTCTGGAGTTTCGGCAAAACGTTTTCGTAAATCTTGGAGCATAACATGATGGAGGTTGGTATGGTCTTGAACCATAGTAGGCAAAACTCCTAATATATTGACCTTAGCGCCTTGTTCCTGAATGGTCTTGACTAAATTGATTGTTTCGTGAATCCCATCAATTGAAAGCCCCTCAGGCAGAACCGGTATGATTATATCCGTGGAAGCTAATAAGGAATTTATAGTGGGCATATCATTGCTGGGAGAAGTATCAATTAAGATGTAATCATAATTATTCTTAATTTGACCAATGGTATTTTTCAAAAGGAATTTGGGAGCGGGAAATTGTTTCGAATTTTGCTGACCAATTACTTTGGGTCCCAGTTCAGAAAGAGAATTGTTTGATAGGTACAGATCGACTCCAAAAGCGGTATGTTTAATATCTTTCATTCTCGCTTCACCAATTAAAACCTCATAAATCGTTCTTTTCAAGTTAATCTTTTCAATTCCAAAAGAAAGCGCAATATGACCTTGAGCATCCATGTCTATAATTGCTGTCTTATATCCGAGACTAACTAACCCTACGGCCATGTTTGTCACAGTTGCTGTTTTGCCAACCCCGCCTTTTTGGGAGGCAACACATATTACCCGTGCTGATTTTGTGTTATTAACAGTGTTATTAGCGATTTTAGAATGTTTAGCCATATGATACAACCCCTTCTTTAATATGTATAGGATAATATTACCATATACTTCCAATCTAGTACATACCTGGAATGAGATTAGGCATAAAAAAACAGAAACCTTTCGGAATTTACTAAAAGGTTTCTGTTTTTTTATGGATTATCTCTGGAAAGGTTAGTACGGTTTACTTCGTTTTCTCAGTTCCACTAATAAGTTATATTTTAAGCGGGCCTCTTCGAGTTTTTTGGCTATAGTTTTTGTTGCTTCTTGACTGACACGCTGGGTAAGTTGCTCACTCAACTCATCTATGTCCTTTAATAGTTGTGCTTCTTCAGGTAAGAACCCCCCGTTTTTTAATAACATATAACCAGCACGTATTTCTTCCGGAAGGCTGGCCCAGTAGGTAAGATCGATTGGTTTGCCTTGAGAAGGGAGGTTATCAAATTCTCCATTTCTCATTGCCTCTTGAATCCTTCTTTCAACGAGTTCATTAAAAATATCAAACATGAGCCTCAGCTCCTTATCAATGAGTTTGTCCTATAAAGAAACCTTTTCCTAGCTATTTGATAGAATGATATCCCTTAATCCTTTATCAAGTCAACCCTTTCAAGCAGTTAAAATGTTTTTCAAAAGTTACATTGTGTTAAGGAGTACTGAAAAATTAGCACTAAAATTATTAGATCAAAAAAGGATTTCGTAAATACATAAAGAATAATAGAGAAATAAATCGTTTTGTGTCGTATTATATTATATAAAAATTTCGTTATAATTGCGGTGAGATATTTGTGTTGCACTCGTTACCTTGAGTTACTTCGATAAGGGGAGAGTAAAACTAATGAAAAATGCACGATTAAATATATTTTGGATTATGGGGCTGGTATTTGTACTTATTTTCCTATCTCTTATTCAGCCGGTAGCCGCTTCTGATATAAAAAGTATTAGTGTGGTAATGGATGACAACTATCCTCCTTATGCATTTAGAGATAGTCATGGAGAGTTACAAGGAATTACCCTTGATCAATGGAAGCTTTTTGAACTGAAGACAGGGATTCAAGTAAATATTACCGGCATGACTTGGAGCAAAGCTTATGAAAGCATGACTCAAGGGAAGTTTGATGTTATTGACACTATCTCCTATCGAGAGGAGAGAACTACAATCCTTGATTATGCAGAATCATATGCTACTATTGTGGTTCCGATATTCTTTCAGAATAGTATTTCTGGAATTACTAATGTCAACTCCTTAAAAGGTTTTACTGTAGGAGCAAAAAAAGGGGATAACTGTATCAATGTTTTGAGGGATTACGGGATAACTGTAAGCGGTCAAGTAAAATGACCGTTTTTTGGACACAAATTGATCGGTTTTTTGACCGCCTTCATCTCTAAATCTTTAGGGGTGGATTACAAA
>NZ_FNCP01000026.1 GCF_900100785.1 Desulfosporosinus hippei DSM 8344
GTCAACTAATTCATCTGAACAATTTGGAGTCAATTATCAAGGAACGTTCGGGTTCGTTTTGTAACCTGAACCCTATATTTATCTTACAAGGAGTGTATTAGTTTATGATTAATGGAAAAATGAAAAAACTATCACCATCAATCGATGAATGGCTCAAAGAAGCAAAAAATAATCCTGCGGCTTTACAGGAAGGGATGTTTTTAGTTCATAATGGCGTTGTGCGCCAAACGCCCAAAGCTAAGGTGCGCCAAGGAATTGATGACGGTTCTATGGTGAGGGGAATGGAATTTGATTATGATGCTGCAATGGTTGATGCTGCCATTGCCGAAACCTATAAAATGGACGGTATCTTCCATGTTAGGGTTTGGCTTAATCAAGGCAAGCTCGAATTAGGCGATGACATAATGTATGTTCTGATAGGCGGCGATATCAGACCACATGTAATTGATGCCCTGCAATTCCTGGTTGAAAAGATTAAAAGCGAATGTGTTACCGAAATCGAACAAAAATAGTAGAACATCTAGCGATTGAAGTATTTTTTCAAAAGAGGCAAGAACGTATGGAAGACAAAAAAATAAAGACAAAAGTTTCTAAACCCAAATTAGAATTTGATTTAGATATCATCGAGCTATCCGGAGAAAATATTGTGGATGAAATGATAGTCTCCAGTGGAATAATTTCAAACTGCTATTTAGAAAATCATGAAGCAGAGTGCATGACTTTTAAAAAAGTAAAATTAAATAAAGTCATTTTTAACAAAGTTACTTTGAAACGTTTAGAACTGATAGATGTAAGCTTTCAAAATTGTGATTTATCAAATATTGATTTTAGTAAAGCTAACTTGCATAGAGTTGAATTTATAAATTGTAAGATGGTGGGTATTAATTTATGTGAAGCTACATTGAGAGATGTAACATTCATAAACTGTAATAGTAAATATGCATATTTTCGTTATTCAAATTGTAAGCAAGTTGTATTCCAACAATGTCAATTGATTTCTGCGGATTTTAAAAACTCATTGTTAATTAACGTAGAATTTCAAGATTCTAATCTTGTTGAGGCTCAAATGAACTTCACAAATCTAAGAGGAATAGATTTTACAAGTTGTGATATTGAAGGGATAGGAGTAAATATCACAGATATTAATGGTGTCATAGTGAATGCTATGCAAGCGGTTGGTCTTTCTAGATTACTAGGTTTGATTGTAAAATGAAAATAGATTATTTGCATCTTATTACTTCACTTCGGCCTATTTTAAACGGAGTGCCTAACACTTGGTTAAGATTACAATAATTAAGATCCATCATGATTATTGGATCGATCTTAATCGGGTCAGGCCTACCGTCGCTAAGGCATTGTTCATTGGCGTATACCGCAACTATTTCTC
This sequence comes from Desulfosporosinus hippei DSM 8344, assembly GCF_900100785.1. Taxonomy (GTDB): domain Bacteria; phylum Bacillota; class Desulfitobacteriia; order Desulfitobacteriales; family Desulfitobacteriaceae; genus Desulfosporosinus; species Desulfosporosinus hippei. The sequence continues at coordinate 1,388 of NZ_FNCP01000026.1, forward strand.
CTAAAAACATCTCAAAATCAAAGATTGGTATAGTTTGAATAACTTTACACAGATAATTGATAGGGCATTCGCTAATCATTGGTGCTTTTCCAATATCATCGTAAAATGAAGCAAAAACATTCGATTTATTTGTTGTTTTTCCGGATACGATACCGCAATAATCTGTCTTCTGAACTAAATCTGCAGAAGGGATATTGACACTGAAGTATCCATTTTCCTTAACACCCGCTGTTGTATGGTGAGTGCTTTTCAATGAGATATAAAGAACAGGTTTCATACTTACAACCCCATATGCCCCGAGAGTGGCGTAATTTGGCTTGCCATTTACATCAGCACCTACAAGCACTGTTGGAAAAGGGCCAAAAGGTCTATTCTCAATTTTTATTTTCATGATCCTACCTCCAAGTATATATTTTGCAGCTGCATGAAGAATAATACCAGAGATGCTAAGAAAAATATAGACTTTTTCTTTCTGTTGAATTATACTATAGCTAAAGTGCGCCCCTGAGTTTTTGATAAAATAAATATGGCATAATGACACAAAAGCCGATCATCCTTATTTAGGGAAATCGGCTTTTCATTATATTCATATGTCTATGTTATCATAGGGATAGAGGGATCGTTCGCTGTGATTCGGGGGGAATACGATATCACATTACAGAGGATTAGCAACATTGAGATAACATTTAATTCAGTAACCCGACGTCGCAAACTCTGAGAACGTTAGTTTAAGACCCTGGCCAGCAGAGATAGGAGAGACTAAGAATGTTCTTGCGAAGATTAAGCTTACTTAAAGAAAGGATCCCAAGTCACGAGGTCTATCCGTTTTCCATAGCTGCGTTTAAAAGTTTAGAAACGATCGAGTTTAACAATAGTGTGACATTTTTCGTAGGCGAGAATGGGTCGGGGAAATCTACACTCCTTGAAGCCATTGCCTATAAATGTGATTTCAACACAGCCGGTGGAGGTAGAAATAACTATTATGAAGTCCATTCCTCAGAATCAGCATTAGGTGATTATATTAGGCTTTCCTGGGCACCCAAAATCACGAATGGTTTTTTTCTCAGAGCGGAAAGCCTCTACAACTTTGCCTCTCATATTGATAGTCTCGGCCCAGCTGCTTATGAGCCCTATGGTGGCAACTCCCTCCACAAACAATCCCATGGAGAATCATTTTTGTCGATATTCGCTAATAGGTTTGGGAAAAAGGGAATCTATTTATTGGATGAACCGGAGGCTGCTCTTTCCCCAGCTCGTCAGCTCACCTTGTTGAGAATTATTAAGGATTTAGTAGAAGGCGGTCGGTCCCAATTCATTATTGCAACACATTCTCCAATTATTTTGGCTTACCCAGATGCCCAGATTCTCGATTTTGATACTTCACCGGTTTCTCAAACAACCTATGAAGATACCTCACATTATCAAATTACCAAAGGCTTCTTGGAAAATAGAGATCGTTATTTACGAAAACTATTCGAAGAATAGGCTTCAACCTTAATAGAGTTTGAGATAACGGAGAGGATATGAATTTAATAAATCCGGCGTCGAAAACCTTCGGAACGTTCTTTGAAATGTCACTTTAGATAAATGATAGCTTGGAGAGATATTAAATATTATGGAACGTAAAGAATACGCAGTAATTGTTTTGCATGAGATCTATGGTATTAACCCCCACATTAAATGGGTATGCGAACACTATTTGGAGTCAGGATATGATGTTTTATGTCCCGATTTCTTTAAGGGTAAAGAATTCTTTGATTATTGTAGAGAAGGAGAAGCTTATCAGTATTTTATTGATCACATTGGATTCAATTCGATGATAGAGGAATTTGAGAAAATATTGAAGAAGGCACATAGTAATTATAAACGGGTATATTTACTAGGCTTTAGTGTTGGGGCTACGGCAGCATGGCTATGTAGCGGTTTAGAGAGTACAGTTGATGGGGCGATTTGTTACTACGGATCTAGAATACGGGACTATCAATTTATAAATCCGAAATGCCCAGTATTATTAATTTGGGCAAAAGAAGAAAAGTTCTTTGATGTTTTAGAATTAAGTAATGCTCTTAAAACGAAGCCTTTTGTTAGTACACATATATTGGATGGAAGACATGGATTTAGTGATCCTTTTAGTAAAAATTATAATGAGCAATCTCAAAACACCGCACTGGACTTGGTTGGTAGGTTTTTACATACTCTAAAAAGCAGATGAAAGCATGTAAAAAAGAACAATAATGATCTCGGGGAGGATTAAAATGAACGATAGATTAGAACCATTCCATAGGGTCTTATTAGTGATTTTTTTTGCCGTGCTCATTTGGTCAGTTATAAATCCAAAGGATTTATTTACCTGGTTTTTAGAAGTTTTTCCGGCACTGATTGGGCTAACTGTAGTAACTTTAACTTATAACCGATTTAGATTGACCAATTTAGTTTACTTTTTGATATTAGTACACGCGATCATACTAATAGTTGGTGGACACTACACATATGCAGAAATGCCGATTTTTAATTGGATAAGAGATGCTTTTCATCTTGCTAGGAATTATTATGATAGGCTGGGGCATTTTGCCCAGGGTTTTATACCCGCTATTATCGTCAGAGAAATATTAGTGCGGAAATCAGCATTAAAAAGAGGTAAATTATTATCATTCCTTATAATTAGCATCTGTCTTGCCATTAGTGCATCCTATGAATTAATTGAATGGGGAGTGGCAGAGGCCACCGGTAGCGCAGCCGATGCATTTTTAGGTACTCAAGGGGATGTTTGGGATACACAATGGGACATGTTTATGGCACTATTAGGAGCAATAATGGCATTAGCATCTATGAGCAATCTCCATGACAAGTTCCTAAAAAAATTCATTAATCAATGAAAAGGGACGTTTGCTGCACTTCTGAAAGAATTTCTCACCTCAAAGGAGGAGGCGAAAAATGGAGATTAAAAGAAAATATCCTTGGCTAGTAGCACTAATGTGTGTATTTGCTGTACTTTCAATAGGACTTATTAAATCACCGATATCTATTATTCCATTTGAATCTAGGGCGAGTACAACGCCAGTCAATATTTCGGCCCGGAATTTTATTCCTGTAGATATGAATAAAGAGTTTCAAGCTAAAAAAACAAGGTTAATTGTTATAGAAGACTTTCAGGCAATTATGTTAAACAATAATAGGAGCCTGCATGTATATTTGCCTCCAAGCTACTATGATGATAAAGAGAAAAAGTTTCCGGTTTTATATGTTCATGATGGCAAAAGTGTCTTTGAGGTTTCTGATTGGTCGAAGGAATCACTTAATATGCATACCCAAGCAGATAAATTGATTTCAGAAGGTAAAATCAAAGAAATCATTATTGTTGGCATTGATAATATTGGAGAACTTAGAACTAGTGAGTATTCTCACTGGGATGGGGTAGATATGGGTGAGCCTGTTTTAGGCAAGGGCGATTTATACGAGGACTTCGTAATAAATGATGTAAAACCTTTTATAGATAAAAATTTCCGAACCTTGGCAGATAGGGACAACACAGCCCTTATGGGTGCATCGATTGGAGGTCTTGCTACTTTCAATATTGGGTTCAGGCATTCGGAGGTTTTTAGTAAGCTTGCCATGCTTTCCCCTTACCTGGGTTGGGGAGACAATAAATTATATGACATGTTAAGCACGGGAGTATATAAAGACAAGAAACCACTAAAGATATGGATCGATGTAGGGTCTAAAGAGGATAGCTTTGTTAACATGGCAGCTAATGGGGTTCTGCTATTAATGAATAATGGCTACAAATACTCTGATGAACTAGTGGCCTATGAAGCTCCTGATGGAGAACACTCTGAACGCTTCTGGGCACAACGGATAGAATCAGTATTACTGTTTTTATTCGGGAATATCGGTAAGCCTGAGTCCATGAAGCTATATGTGGATAATAAAATATACCTTAGTGATAAGGCTATTAAGCATATCAATTCAGTTGTAACCTATGATTCAGGATTCATAATGACCGAAGTCTTAGCTAACTATAGTGTAGAAAAACCAGATCTGTTAAAAATCGCTGGATTCGGGGGTGGACTGCTTCCACTTGCTGAGGGAGTCACGAAGATAACAGTTAAATCTTCAACAGGGTTAACTGCGCAAGAAAGTATTACTATTCTTAAATAGACCTAATCAATAATTATTGGGGGAATTCAAAGTGAAGACAATCGGTTTAATCGGAGGAATGAGCTGGGAATCGTCATCCGAATATTATCGCATTATCAATGAAGAAGTTAAGCAAAGGCTTGGAGGTCTGCATTCGGCCAAATGCATTCTCTACAGCGTAGACTTCGAGGAAATAGAGATCTGTCAAAGAAATGGAGAATGGGAAAAGGCTACCCAGATTCTGATAGATGCTGCTCAGAGTCTGGAGTCAGCGGGGGCAGATTTTCTCATCATTTGCACGAATACGATGCACAAGGTTGCTAAAGAGATCCAGGCAGGCATAAATATTCCAATACTTCATATTGCCGACATTACAGCACAACAGGTTTTATCTAACGAGATTAAGACAGTTGGCTTATTGGGAACAAGATATACTATGGAACAGGATTTCTATAAATCGCGCTTAGAGACTAAGGGAATAAAAGTATTGATTCCAATGGAAACGGATAGGGTAATAGTAAATGAAGTAATATATAACGAGCTATGTCTGGGACAGATTATTGAAGAATCTAGAGTCCAATATAAAAGAATCATTGAGGATTTAATAGAACGAGGCGCGATGGGAATTATACTAGGGTGTACAGAAATTGGTTTGTTAGTTAAACCAGTGGACTCGTCTGTACCCTTATTTGATACAACTTCGCTTCATGCCATAGGGGCGGTAAACTTAGCATTAGAATAATCTATTTCTAAAATTCTTAAACCTAGCCCCTAGCATGGTCGCTGGAGCAAACAGGCACAATGAACGTATAGTCGTTCAAATGGAGGTTAGGTATGAAAATTAATACTGTAAAAGATAATAATATAGAAATTGCTGTGGTAGATTGTAGCGAGATATTGATAACAGATGTCCAATCAGCATTAGATTTAATGGCAACAATTAGGTACGAAACAGATTGTGATCGTATAATTATTTATAAATCAGCAATCTGTGAAGAGTTTTTCGATTTGAAAACTAAACTTGCAGGTGAAATATCGCAAAAGTTTGTTAATTATCATGTGAAGATAGCAATTGTCGGTGATTTTTCAGTGTATACCAGCAAGAGCCTTAAAGATTTCATTTATGAGAGTAATAAAGGAAAGGATATGTTTTTCTTGCCCAATGAAGAACAGGCTGTTCAAAAATTGAGTAAACAATGATTGTTATCAAGAAAATCTAAAGTATAAGCACTGAGCAGTTAATGTTCAGTGCATTTTTATGATGACTCCCCCCTCGGGAAAGAGAGGGCAAATGGTGCATCGGTGCACCATTTGATAATATGCTGAAGCTATAAAGAAATGCCAAAATATAGTATAATTACATGAACAAGTTACCTGGAATTCGAGAATATGTGTAGTAGCTATTTTAGTTACAATCATCCTGTTGAGTACTTTGACAAGTACGTTTATATGAGCCGTTTAAGTTCACTTGATAGGAAGAATTAGTTTTATGACATAGCTCTCTGGCTGAAGTTGACCGTTTAAGCGAAACATCGCTGAAATTGAGGTTGTGAACTTAACAAGTTCATAATCCTTGAAAGACAATCATCAAAAGGGTTGAAATTGCGGTGAGGGCTTAAAAGGGGAGGTGGGTTTAAATGTTCAAGAGGATATTTAATTATTTTTTTGGTTGGGAAACGGTTTATCTCACAAACAATATTGATAAATATGCCGGCATACGAGGAAGGCTGCTGGATAATGGGGTAAAAGCAAAAACGAAAATAACCAATAACTCTTCTGGCGGTATAGGAAACTCCATTATGCCCAATAGTACAAACTATGAAATTTTTGTTAGGAAAGAGGATGTCCATAGAGCAAATCAGATAATTCATAGTCAGCGATAAAGCGGATTTCGTAACTTTTCAAGTGGCACAAATCGGAGGAGTAGATTTGGAAATAAAGATTAGAGAAGCAGTCATCAAGGACTATGAAAGTTTATGCGAGGTATACATTGAACTTGACGAACAACACCGGCTAAATCATCCTGAACTTTTTGTTTTACCTGAAGACTACGCAAAGGCAAAAGAGTACCTACTGGAAAGCATTAATGATGTTAATAAAGGGCTTTTTGTTGCTGAGGCAGATTCAAAAGTTGTTGGTTTTGCAGAATGTTACTTACAAAAGTCATCTAATTTCCCAATTATTAAGAAGAGGGAATGGATACAAATAGATGGTATAGCGGTCAGGGAAGGTTACCAAAAACATGGTATTGGAACACTACTTTTAAGAAGAGTTTTCGAATGGGCTAAGAATAAGGATGTAGATAGAATTGAGTTAAAAGTATATTCCTTTAATTCTAATGCTGAACAATTTTATGCTAGGAATGGTTTTAGAGAATTAAGTAAGGCTATGTATTTAAACTTATAGAAAATGAACATTACTTTGGAATATTAATTAATCTTAAGTACGACAGTTTAAGGAGTCATGAGAGCAATGGATAATGCTTTTAAAGTGAAGCAAATTACCAAACTATATGATAGTTGTAATCAATGTGGTTTGCCGACTTTGACTTGCATATGTAATATGGTTACTCCGATAAATTCAAGAGCCAAGTTTTGGGTTTTAACGAGTGAAAGGGAATTTTCCAGACCTTCAAGTACTGGAAGATTACTTAAATTGATAAACCCCCTTTCAACAGAAATATTCTTATGGGAACGAACCAAACCTTCGCAAAAATTGATCGAGAAGATGACTAACTTTAAAGGGAAAACGTATTTATTATTTCCGTCTGAGAATGAGGATTCTGAGAGTGAAACTCTAAGCAACCTTCAAGAAGAAATGAACGCATTCATTCTAATTGATGGTACTTGGAAGGAAGCAAGAAAGATCTTTAGAAAGTGCGATTACTTAAAAAGCATTCCCCAAATCTCTATAAAGCCGGATTATGAGTCTGAATTCACATTGCGAAGGGGTAGGCTTCAAAAAACACTTTGCACGATTGAAGCTGCAATGGAAATTCTGAAAAGTACTGGGGAGACAGAACAGCAAAGAATAATAGAGCAATACTTTAACCTTTTTCTTAAACACTATAAAGCAGGTGCTAACTCCCATTTGCCTAAAGACTAATTTGCTCCAGGTTTCAATTGAACGATAATCCGCATGGAGGGAGTGAAAAGCCCTGGCTACCAAGTATAGATATCAGTCTGAAAGGCCGGTGACACGTTCTAAATACCGGTTGCTTTTTGGTAAGCTATTCTTTACATGGCGTCGTTACTTCCAATGGTATTTTTCTAGGTCAACCCAGTATGCATCTACATTCCAGAATCTTGCCCTCCCTTTTAAAGTGGCAGATCATAAAACGCCATTGTATCGGCAGCTTAAAAATGTTGATATGTGGTTGCAGGAAAACAAGGTAACGAACTTGAAGTTGGCTGTGTCGAAGATAAATGGGTTAGTTCTTAAACCAGGAGAGACATTTTCCCTTTGGCGTTTGGTAGGAAAACCAACGAAAGCAAAAGGGTTCTCGGAAGGGATGGTGCTAAAAAACGGGTCTTTTGTACCGGGAGTAGGAGGGGGCCTATGCCAACTTTCCAATCTTATCTATTGGATGACCTTACATACCCCCTTACAAGTAAAGGAACGCTGGCGCCACACGCATGACGTATTTCCGGATGCTAACAGGACTCAACCCTTTGGAAGCGGAGCTACAGTTGTTTATAATTATATAGATCTTCAAATCAAAAATGAGACCCCAAATTACTATCAACTTCAAATAAATGTCGGAGAATCAGATCTTGAAGGCCAATGGCGATGTGAACAACCTCTATCTCATAAATATAAGGTTTATGAAAGTGACCATTTGATTTCCCAAGAATGGTGGGGTGGGTACATGCGTCACAATGTTATAAGCCGCCAGATATTTGATCTCCATAATAATCAGCTAGGAGACGAGTTTATCACTGAAAATCATGCCATAATGATGTACGAGCCTATGTTAACTGGTAGTATTAATCGCTGTGGGCTTTAAATTAAGGATTGCTGAAATATGGAGGAAGAACAGAATTGTCTAGGAGTAATCTGATTGCCGATTGTGAAAAATGTTTCGGTTTATGTTGTGTTGCACTGTACTTTGCAGCTTCAGAAGGCTTCCCCAATGACAAAGACGCGGGTCAACCTTGCATTAATCTACAGCGGGATTTTCACTGTTCCATTCATCAAAGCCTGAGGGAAAAAGGAATGAAAGGTTGCATGGCTTTTGATTGTTTTGGTGCGGGGCAAAAAGTAGCTCAAGTAAGCTTTTTGGGATTGGACTGGCGGAAAAAACCTGAATCTGCTAAGCAAATGTTTGATGTATTCCTTATTATGAGACAACTCCATGAATTGCTCTGGTATCTGTCGGAAGCTTTGACATTAGAACCAACCCGAACTATCCATAAGGAACTCCAAGCTATGCTTGATCAGACTGAACTTGTAACCGGCCTTAGTCCTGAGGCTCTTTTGAAAATAGATGTAGCTGCACAACGTGCAGAGGTTAACGCTTTACTGCTTAAAACTAGTGAACTTGTTCGAGCTGAAGCTCGTCTTGGGCAGGAGACCAGTTCAGGGCGAAAGAAGTCCTTCGGTAGAGGAGCTAATCTTATTGGAGCAGACCTTAGAAAATTTAATCTTAGAGGTGCAAATCTAAGAGGAGCTTACCTTATCGCTGCAGACCTCAGAGGAACTGACTTGACGGGAACTGATTTTATCGGGGCTGACTTACGAGATGCTGACTTCAGAGGAGCGGATTTAACAAAAAGCCTCTTTCTTACCCAGGCACAAATTAACACCACGAAGGGAGATAATTTCACGAAAATACGATCATCCTTTACCCGGCCGTTGCAATGGGACGCCTAGAAACAGAAGATAGGTATAGGGCCTGCGAATTTTCGTCTTAAGAGGGAGGGTTTACTATTTATGTCCAATTCTATAATTAGAAGAGCCGAAAGTACTGACATTTCCGCTCTCGTTAGGTTGCTTGGAATCCTTTTTTCCATAGAGAGTGATTTCAAAATTGATGAAAGCAAACAACGCAAGGGTCTTGAAATAATGCTGCAGGATGATTCCAAGGGTTGTATTATGGTTGCCGAGAACAATTCGCAAGTAATTGGAATGTGCACTGCTCAGATTTTAGTCTCTACTGCCGAGGGAGGGTATGTAGCTCTTATTGAAGATCTAGTAGTGGATAAAGAACATAGGGGAATAGGCATTGGCAAAGAATTGCTTTCATCCATTGAAGGCTGGGCGATGGAAAAGGGAGCAAAAAGATTGCAGTTATTGGCCGATAAGAATAACATCTCAGCGCTGGATTTTTATAAATCTATAGGGTGGAATAGCACCCAACTAATCTGCTTGCACAAGAAGTAAGTACTCGTCAACCCATCATCCATGGGTATTAACGGAGGAGAAAATGATATGAATAGGAATCAAATAATAGAACTTTACGGATATAACGCTTGGGCAAATAAAACGTTAATGAGTGTGGTAAAGAATCTTGAAACTGAAGAATTCATCAGAAACCTGTCAAGTAGTTTTAAATCAATCCGAGATACAATGGTTCATATTCTGGGCGCTGAAGAATTATGGTTGTCACGATGGATAGGCGAACAAGGTCGTACACTTTTAAATCCTGTTGATTATCCTAATTACTTAGCTATGGCTGAAAGGTGGGGTGATTTTAGCAGTCAGATCGATAGTTTTCTGATGTCTTTAACAGAAACTGAATTATTGGAAGAAATAAGTTATAAGAACTTAGAGGGTGTAGCATATACTTTGGAATTATGGAAACAGATGCTGCATGTGACAAATCATTCCTCGTTTCACAGAGGGCAGGTAGTAACAATGCTGAGGCAAGTAAATAAGCAGCCACCTTCACTGGATATGATTTATTATTATTTAGCTAAGAAGTAATAATTATTAGTGACTTAAACCAAATAATCCTATGAGGATATGGTGAGTACTATGCACGGTAAGAGGAAAGTAATTAGATATCTAATGCTAGTGACAATAGTTATGATATGTGGCTTAAGCGCACGAAGTTTCTCTTCGTTTTTACCGCTTTGGATTAATTTGTATTTAGGGGATATCTTATGGGGATTGATGATTTTTTTCTTGTTCGGTCTTCTATTCAGAGCTAAATCAACAAGAGTGGTTGCAGCCGGTGCGCTCATCTTTTCCTATGCTGTTGAGATTAGTCAACTATACCATTCCTATTGGATTGATTCATTAAGGCACACTAGTATTGGCGGTTTAGTCTTAGGTTACGGATTTTTATGGAGTGATCTGATTTCCTATACTCTAGGAATTGGTTTTGGATTATTGATTGAGCGTAGGCTTAATTAAGCAAGTTAACTACTCTACTATGGGGAAAATGATGAAGAAAGATGTCCCGTTTTTATCGCTTACAAAATCCAGCTTGGCGTTATGGCGTTCGAGAATACTGAGTGACATAGAAAGCCCCAGTCCGGTTCCATTTTGTTTGGTTGTAAAGAAAGGCATTCCGATATTATCCTGCAGCTCTGGAGGTATTCCTTGACCATTGTCACAGATGATTAGTTTAACAGAGGTTTGATTGCTCTCTGTGATAATCTTGACACACCCTTTAGATTTTGAAGCTTCTAAGGCGTTCTTAACGATATTTAACAAGACTTGTTTGATTTCATCTTCATCAAGCAGTGTAATGCTAACAGCCTTTTGTTCGACAATGATAATTTTGTCTTCTTCTAGAGCTTGGGCTTCAATGAGGGGTAATACACTATTAATGATATCATTAATATTATGCAATTTAAGATTGGTTGGCTTAGTCCTAGACAAACACAGTAATTCAGTAATTATTTGATTGGCTCTGTTAAGCTCATCAATCATTAAGATAAAATGGGTCTGATAAGGAGAGATTCCTTCCTTAGATTGAAGCAATTGCAAGAATCCTTTAACTGTCTGTAAAGGATTGCGAATTTCATGAGCAATGCTTGCTGACATCTGTCCAAGAAGGTTTAGATGCTCGAGCCTGCGGAGTTCTTTTTGACATCTTAGGTTGTCAGTAATGTCAATTCCTATTTCTAAGCGACATGATTTTTCATTAACGTTTATTGATTCTGAAGTAATGATAATGTGTTTAAAAGAATCAGCTGATTTAGTCTTAACTGATATTAGTTTACTAAAAGAATTGTTGTCATAATCTTCAGGTATTTTGTGAGGCGAAAATTGATTGTTCTGTGTTTCGCAGATATCTTCTTTAGTTTTACCAATTATTTCGTTTGCCGAATAACCAAAGAAATCTGCGAAGCTATCATTAACACTGACAAGCTGGTTGTTATCTTGATTAACAATTGCCATCAGGGCATGACTGTTGCGAAAAACCGCTGAAAACCTTTCTTGTGCTCTTAACAGCTCATTTTGAGTATGTTTGTGATGTGTGATATTCTTAAAGAACAAAACGATATACTTATCGATCATACATAGATTAACTTCGAACCACCGGTTTGTAATCGAGCCGCAAAATTCGAGACTAGTATTTTGGCGATCGTTTTTTATCTTATACATTGCATGAAATATATTTGTATTAATATATTGAGGTGCTATTTCCCAAAAGGGTTTGCTCATTAAATACTCTTTGGGTAAAAGAAAAAATTCCTCGGCTTGAGAATTCATTTTCACAATATAGAACCATGGATCAAGCATTACGCAGGCTTCAGGAATACAGTTGAAAAAATGAGACGATAATAGTTCATCCAATTTGCATTTTTCGGAATCAAAATTATCGATTTTCATTAAAATCACTCTTTTCTACTATCTTACTTGTATCATAATCCTTGATACTCGAAAACGGTGTCGCATCTTGCGGAAAAAATATACTACCTATCTAAAAATTTCCATACAGATAATATTCGTTTATTCTTATTTTCCTTTCTCGAAGGATGTTTTTGAGTTTGTTAGAAAACAAGGTCTATGATATAGTAAATTTCGATAACGAGCTTGTTTGTCAAAATATCGAGGTGCTTTATTTTCTTGACTTGGAACCCACAACGTGAATAGCAACCCAGTCTTAAGTTAAATTAATGTTGTAACGAATATCAATAGAGCAGGTGCAGAAAAATGAGTGTTTTATTTTGCCGCGATTGCGGTGTTGATATATCCGGTGAGCCACTTTTTCGGCGGATTAGTTTTGCCCTGGAAAATGGAGAAAAGGCTGCTCTAGTTGGTCCGAACGGAGCAGGTAAAACAACTCTCATTCGGGCTTGTATAGGTGATATGCGCTTAGAATGTGGAGAGGTTCAAATCCTTGGTTCCTACGGTTATCTGCCTCAGACTCCTATTGTGGAAGATGAAGGTAAGGTTTTTGACTGTGTAATCCAGGAACGTGCAGATTTACTATATCTGCAGGAACAACTGAGGGAGTTAGAAGAAAAAATGGGTACCACTCCAAGTGAAAAAGTAATGGAGCAGTATGCTGTTTTGACTGAATCCTTCGAACGCCAAGGAGGCTATGCTTTAGAAGCTTTAGTTCGGAAAATATTAGCAGGATTAGGGCTAGAAGAGGAAATGAATTCTCAGGTTGCTACGCTAAGCGGGGGACAAAAAACTCGGTTAGCCCTATGTAAGCTTTTGCTTCGAGCCCCTGAACTTTTAATATTAGATGAGCCAACTAATCATTTAGATATTGCTGCAATGGAATGGCTTGAAGGGTACTTGAGAGATTATTCCGGAGCTTTGCTGATTGTTTCACATGACAGATACTTTTTAGATAGAACGGTATCGAGAGTTTTGTGTCTGGAAAACGGCGGATTGAAAAGTTATCCCGGAAATTACTCTGAGTATGAATTACTCAAAGCTATAGAGGCCAAGACAATAGATCGAGAAGCAGAACGTTTAGCGAAAAAGATTGCTAAGCTTGAAGAATATGTTCGTAGAAATAAGGCTGGAGTCAACTCCAAGCAGGCTCGGGGCCGGGAAAGTCAGCTGCAAAAACTTAAGCCTATTCAGGTTAGCAAGGTAGATCATGGACTTTCAATCTCCATGGGAAGTGGTGGAAGAAGCGGAAATCGGGTACTTTTAATAGAAGATCTATCGATTTCTTTCGCAACCAGGACTCTTTTTTCCAATGTACAACTGGATCTAAGACGTGAAGATAGAGTAGCGTTGTTGGGTAAAAATGGGATCGGAAAAACGACTATTCTCAAAGCTATTCTTGATCAGGTTCCGTTTAAGGGAACCATTCGTTTGGGAGCAAATGTGAAAATTGCCTATTACTCACAGGAGCATGAAAATCTGGGTACTTCCGGTACGGTAATGGATGAGATCCGAAAGGTCTCCGATTTAAAGGATCCGGAGATTAGAAGTCTTCTCGCCAGATATGGGTTTCGAAAAGATGATGTATTTAAGCTTATATCTGTCTTAAGTGGAGGAGAAAAGAGCCGTTTAGCCTTATGCAAACTTTTCTTAGAGCAAGGGAACTTACTCCTGCTGGATGAGCCGACAAATCACCTGGATGTTGAAACTCGTGGGGTTTTAGAAGAAGCTCTTCAAGAGTACGACGGAACAGTACTAATGGTTTCCCATGATCGCTACTTCTTAGATAAGGTTGCTAACAAAATTGCCGAACTAACCCCTCGTGGACTGCTGCTTTATGATGGAGATTACACCGGGTTCAAAGAATATAAACAACAGCAAGAAGAACTTTGTGATGCTTCTCTGGATCGAAATAATAAGACAAGTGGGCAAGATCAACAAGAGAGCCGCCTTCAAGCACGTGAAAAAAAGCGAATGAAGCAACTTGAATTAGAAATCGAAGAGTTAGAAACAAAACTTCAAACATTAGAAGAAGAGCTTGGAATGGCCAATACTAATTATGAGTTGGCTATGAAGCTGCATGAAGATTATGAGGCGGCAAAGCAACGCAGAGATAGTGCTTTAGAAGAATGGATTGCTGGAAATGATTGATTTCACCAAATAGACTTTGAATCCATATATTATCCTGAAGTCGCAAGATGGAGGGATACATATTATGGGAGTAGCTATGCTTATGGCAGTGGCTTTAAGTCTGGATGGTTTTGGTGTCGGGTTGGCGTATGGGCTGCGCCGCATTCGAATACCGGTAAATTCGCTTATAGCTATTGCAATGTGTACGGTTTTGGCAATGGGAATTTCAATGCTTTTCGGTAGCTGGGTAAGCTTATGGCTAGAGGTAATACCTGCACAGTTATTAGGAGCTGTAATTTTACTAGCTCTAGGAGTTTTTCAATTAGGGAAAGCTATTAGGAATGGGAGCGAAGAAGTCTTTCCGGAAGCTGTGCCGGCTATGGCTTATGCTCAACCCAAAGCTGTTTTAGAACCGGTTTTTAGATTTCAATTACAATTATTCGGTTTGGTAATTCAAGTTCTTAAGACACCCGATATTGCAGATGTCGATGGTTCTGGGGTAATCAGTTTAAAAGAAAGCTTACTGTTAGGAAGTGCCCTAGCTATAGATGCCTTTGCAAGTGGAATAGGAGCTGCTATGGCTGGAATGACTTTGTCAGTAATTGGAGTCGTAGCCTTGACCCAAATAATGATGCTCCGGCTAGGTCAGCAAATGGCCGGGAAAATTCCCGTATATTGGACTAGTAAGGCGGAATATTTGCCAGGTGTTGTTTTAATCTTAATCGGATTGGGAAAATTGATCTGAGGTGAGAAGTATGTTTAACATTGGCCTGACGGGTGGAATTGGCAGTGGTAAATCTACAGTTGCCCAATGGTTTAAAAATAAAGGAATACCGGTTCTCGACGCTGATCAAACGGTTCACCGTTTGTTGCAAACTGACTCATTGACGATTTCAAAATTAGTTACTGAATTTGGCCCGGAAATTTTGAATAGAAATCAACAAATAGATCGAACCACTTTAGGAAAACTGGTTTTCAGGGATGATGATGCACGAAAGCGCTTAGAGCGCATCGTGCACCCTCGTGTAAGGCAATGTATGAATGAAGACCGAGATTCGCTTGAGCAGCGCGGGGATAAGATATGTGTTTGGGATGTGCCTCTGCTCTTTGAATCAGGTTTTAAAAAGTATGTAGATGAAGTTTGGGTTGTCTGGGTACCACGCAGCCTGCAAATTTCTCGCGTTCTGGCAAGGGACAAGCTGAGTCTGGGTGAGGTGGAAGCCCGAATTGCTTCCCAAGGATCACTAGATGAAAAGTGCAAGCTAGCTGATGTTGTTATTGATAATTCTGGGGACGAGGCTCAAACAGTGTGTCAACTCTCTAATAAATGGGAAGAATTACTAGATAGGCTAGAGCTCAATTAATACATAATAGACTACTTTGAGAAAATAGACTAAGGATAAATACCTTTCTTAATTGTGAGAAGGAGATGGGATGGCTAAAAAGAATTTGAAGCGTAAGATCAATGGCCGGCAAATTAGCCTAGTTATTGTGCTATGTATTTTAGCAGTTTATAGCATTTTTCAATTAGTAGATTTACAGAAGATTATCTATCCATACCCTCACCGGACAATCATTGAAAAATATGCTTCCCAATACGGAGTTGATCCCTTATTGGTTCTTGCTGTGATCCGAGAGGAAAGTAAGTTTCTTCCCCAATCAGAATCTCATAAGGGTGCACTAGGACTAATGCAGTTAATGCCCAGTACAGCTCAATCCATAGCCCAAAGTGTTGGAGATAAGGGTTATAGTAATGAGTATCTACTTGATCCGGAAAAGAATATTCAATACGGAACTTGGTATCTGGCTAGTCTGCAAAAGCTGTTTTCTAACAATCAAACTTTAGTCATTGCTGCTTATAATGGTGGAAGAGGGCATGTTCAAGAATGGATTGAATCCGGTCAAATTGACCCGGATAATATCCGGCAGCAGGATATTCCCTTTAAAGAAACCCGTGATTACGTGCAGCGTGTCTTGAAAAGTTATCAAAAATACATTAAACTTTATCGTACATAACTTGATTGTAACTCCGGTAAGCTATTAAGATAGGTATCCATTTACAGGTGAAAGGAATGTATCTTTTTGAAAGAGGTTGATCAAGAAGAAGTTCAAAAAATTCTAACTCGTCTAAAGACTGTACGGGGACATATCTCAGGTGTAGAGCGCATGATTGAGGAAGAGAAAAGTTGCGAAGATATCCTTTTGCAACTTGTTGCCATTCGCTCAGCGGTTCATAAGACATCTGTGATTATAGCTCAACGTTATGCCAGTTCCTGTCTATTAGATGCCATTGACTCCGGAGAGGATCGGCAAGAGGTTCTGAATAATGCTATCGAAACCCTTATGAAACTTAACCAGTGAAACCTTCGGACTTTAGCCGTCACTCTTTCTTCAGGGGGGCGGCTTTTTAGTTTTATTATTTACGACCTTACTCCTTGTAAGTAGGTGTTCCTTGTTCTGTTTCTGTGGGGGAAGAGATGAAAGTGAATTCTAAATAAATATTTTATTATAAAGCCGAAATTTAATTGCTTTATTCAGGAAATTTGATATACTTTAATTGAGCATATGCCCAAAAGGAGCTGATTTGATGCCAAGGCGACGTTGTTGTGGCCTAATCGACGATGCACTAGTCTGCCAGACTTTCATTCCTCTGGGACAATCTTGTTTAGAAGAAATAAATATTAACTTAGAGGAATTAGAAGCCATTCGTCTTAAAGACAAGGTGGGTTTGGATCAAATCGAGTGTGCAGCGTCTATGGGGGTTTCCAGAGCTACGTTTCAGCGAATTTTAGGAGCGGCTAGGTCGAAAATCGCTTCTGCATTAGTTGAAGGGCGACCTATAATTATTCGAGGTGGTCACTATTTGATGAAAAATCGTGTGTTTGAGTGTATTGGATGCGGAAATGTATGGGAAGCAGAACCTTGTGCAACTGGCGGGAAACATGGCTATGAAATTGCTTGCCCTAAATGCGGGAGTATGAAAAAAGTAAAACGTGGGCACAGCAAAGGTGACTGTTGTGGGAATTCGTCTGAAGGTTAACAAAACAGGTAACAGCAACATATGTATTTAGTTCTGTTTTTCCTCAGACTAACTAAAAAGATACATTATGATGATATGGAGGGAATTATATGTCTAAAAAAATCGCAATTCCAACAAATGGTGATGAACTAGACCCACATTTTGGACGAGCTGCAGGATTTACTGTCTTTGAGATTGAGGGAAATGAAGCTCGTTTTGTTGAATTACTAAGCTCTACGGGTCTTCAACATCAGCATGAAGGTCTCGCCAATATGTTTAAAAGCAAAGGGGTAGAAGTCCTTGTATGCGGTGGTATTGGCGGAGGTATGATTAATGGTCTGACGGCTATAGGCCTTGAAGTTGTTTCTGGAGCATCCGGGAAAGTGGCAGATGTTGCAAATCAATACGCATTAGGAAAGATCGTTAGTTCAGGTTCTGTTTGTGCACACGATCATGGAGATGATCACCACCACCATCATCATCACTAAGCAATTTTATGGAGAGACTAGGATAAAGGGCTCGATAAAAGGATAACCTTGACAAATGAAGATTTTGGGGAGTAAGATAATTTTTGGTTACATTTATCTAAGAGCAATAATTTACTAATATTGGAGGTAGTAAAGTGAGCGAATCATGTAATAGCTGTGCTGCAGCTGGTTCATGCAACACAGAAACTTGTTCCAGTGCGCCCCAATTAACTAAGGCTCAGAAAGCCAGCAACGTTAAGAAAGTAATTGCGGTTATGAGCGGTAAGGGTGGAGTTGGAAAATCTTCTGTAACCAGTATGTTAGCAGTAAGCCTAATGCGACAAGGATTTAAAGTCGGAATTCTTGACTCGGACATAACTGGACCAAGTATTCCAAAGATTTTTGGAATTAAGGAACGGGCGGGTGCAAGCCAAGGTGGGATTATTGCACCAACCAGTCGTGGCGGGATTAAAGTCATGTCTCTCAATCTTATGATTGAAAACGAAGATGATCCGGTAATTTTGAGAGGGCCACTGATCACTCAAGTAGTTAATCAGTTTTGGAAGGATGTTATTTGGGGAGAATTAGACTATCTTTTGATCGATATGCCTCCTGGCACAGGCGATGTGGCAATCACATTATTCCAATCTCTTCCGATTAATGGGGTTGTGATGGTAACAAGTCCTCAAGCTTTAGCTAATATGGTAGTACGAAAAGCTATCAAGATGGTTAGAAATTATGAACCACCCATTTATGGGCTGGTTGAAAATATGGCTTATGTGCAATGTCCGGATTGCAGCAAAAAGATAGAGGTTTTTGGAAAACCTCAAGGTGAGGAAGAAGCAAAGCGTACTGCTATTCCTTTCTTGGGCTCCTTGCCACTGGATCCAGCTCTTGCAACATTATCTGATGATGGTAAAATTGAAGACTATCAGTCTGCTGACTTTGATCAGATTGCTCGCAGCTTAGCTGAACAGATTAAATTATCAAGTGATAAGAATCTAGCCTAATTGAACAGTGAACAAGGGATTGTAGCAACTATCTAGTTGTTACAATCCCTTTTGTTGGAATATGATAATTTTAAATTAAGCGGGCTTTAGGAAAGTTTCTGGACCCACTTGTGTTTTTTTAGGGTACATTCGATATTCGCAGAACTAGTTCAGACTTAACTTTTTCGATAGAACTTTTAAGAGATTGAATTTCAGCTTCATATTTCTTCACTGTACGTCCCGGGAGATGTAATCCGGTTTGCTTTAGGACAAAACTTCGTTCTTCCTCTAATTCTTCTAGCTCATCTAAAAATAGTTGTAACTTTGTGTTCAAATCTTCGTAACTTAATTCTGAAATGTTCATAGAAACAAATCTCCCCCCTTGCCTTAGTTATCTGATTATATTACAATTTAATAATTATTTATGTCGGATTTGCGACTGAACGGTCAGAACTTTTTCCTAGGGTTGACAAATGGGAATGAGGCGAATATATTAGAACTATGTACCGCACCGGGGTATATGGGGGTTGTCGATAACCTTGACTAAACAGGAGAGGGGTCAGAGGCCATGGCTGCATTTATTTTGGAAAGGCTTTGCCTGGGATGCAAACGTTGTGTTAATGCCTGTCCTGTTGAAGCGATCACAATGTTTTCGCACCTTGCGGTTGTAGATCCAAGGGTTTGCATTGAATGTGAAGCTTGTATGGAATCTTGTATGCATGGTGCAATTACTTTTAGAGCGTCAGAGGAGTTGAAGAACAATGAATGCGAAGAAAGAGCTGCAAGCAAAACTTGACCAGGTGGAGGAAAAACTGGCAGATTTAAAAGCACGCTGGCCTTATCATTCTGTGCAGCCAAATCTGGTAGCAGAGCGAGAGGATTTAGAAGAGGAACGAGAGCAGTTGCTACGTAAGCTTAAAAACATGCCAAACGAGATCCATGAATAGCCCTATATCAGTTAAGTCTATTTGGCCTTCAGCAATGGAGGCTTTTCTTATACTAAGATTTAGGGATTAACTGGAATGGCATAAAGGAAATGTAATTGTTTTGTTGAATTAGAATTAAATAGTATTAATGTGGAAAATAGCCCCAACAAGGGCGGATGTACTCGTTCATTTGATCCTCACTATCTACATACTTATTGAAATTTGGTGAGAAGAAACTAATAAGGGAATTTGGTTCTGCGTATATCGAGTATCAAAGGGACGTACCGGCGTTGGTTCCATTCTTAAAGAAATGGAAATAGAGATATTAATTGGAGGTAAAAGATGATAGTTCTAGATGGACTGATTATATTTATCTCAGGGTACCTATCGAAAACCCCTCTAAAACTTTTAACCCATATATTGATCCTTTCTCTACTACCCTTGGCAAGTATGGTGATAATGATTAACCAGATACAAACTGTCAATCTTGATTTTTACCATTACATAGCTCTGATCATCTTAACAGCGGCAGCGTTTTTAAGCGTATGGGTTTTTCCGGCGTTAAATGGGGATTACAAAAAAGTAGACTTTTCCGTGAACTTTGTGACTGGAATAGTAGTGCTAATTTCAATGTTTCTCTTTGCTTTGGTTGAAGTGCTGCCACAGGATATACTTGAGTCTTGCTTAAGTTCCTTAATCTCAAAAAGAAATACTTATGATATATGGAGCAGACCTCCTTACCAATTGGCCCACTTTGTTATCATGGCAGGATCCTTTCCGTATGCTGCATCGTTTATTATTAGTAAAATGATATTGAGTTTAAGAGCTGTAAAAGGTGATGATAACCCGAAATTACTCAGGTCATTATGAGGAAATTGTTTAAATAATAACTGGAAAGTGGAGATAACATGAGAACGCTAAAGATTTATCAAGTGGATTCCTTTACTAAAGAAAAATTTAAAGGCAATCCTGCAGGAGTAGTTTTGAATGCCGATGAGCTAACAGATCAAGAAATGTTGCATATTGCTCGAGAATTAAATAATTCAGAAACGGCATTTATCTTAAAACCCGATGGGATGGATCATGAGGTAAGGTTAAGATATTTCACTCCGAAAACTGAGGTGCCGGTGTGCGGACATGCCACTGTTGCAGCGCACTATGTTCGGGCAATAGTACATAACCTAAGCTCTTCAACCGTGATCCAGAAGATTGGAATTGGGGTTTTGCCAGTTGAAATCTTTAAAGAGAGTAATGACTATTCCATAATGATGACTCAAGGCAAAGTTGAGTTCTATCCACAACTTGCCGTAAAGAATCAAGAGGATATTGTTAATGCCCTAGGATTAAGAGAAGATGAACTAGATCAACGATGTCCAATACAAATCGTCTCGACAGGACATTCCAAGGTTATGATTGGAATTAAAAGCAGACAAAGATTGAACCAGTTGTCTCCAAATTTGTTAGCATTAGCTCAAATTAGTAAAATGATTAATTGCAACGGCTTTTTTGTTTTCACTTTAGATACAGAAAGCAAAGATATTTTGACTCATGGAAGAATGTTTGCCCCAGCTATTGGGGTTAACGAAGATCCGGTGACAGGAAACGCAAACGGTCCTCTTGGAGCATATTTAGTTAAACATGGCTTGGTTAACCATAATAACTCAAGCTTTTCTTTCACGAGTGAGCAAGGGTACGCAATAGGACGAAGCGGTCTGGTAAACGTGACGGTTCGTTTACAGAGGGGGGAGCCGGAACAAGTCAAAAT
The DNA here is from genome assembly GCF_900100785.1 of Desulfosporosinus hippei DSM 8344. Classification (GTDB taxonomy): domain Bacteria; phylum Bacillota; class Desulfitobacteriia; order Desulfitobacteriales; family Desulfitobacteriaceae; genus Desulfosporosinus; species Desulfosporosinus hippei. The sequence goes on from NZ_FNCP01000026.1 coordinate 22,624, forward strand.
TGGCGGGAAAGCGGTTATTGTCTTTAAAACAGAAATTCAAATTTAAATAAACACTATCAAGTTATTGGGACGAATCCCATTCAGTTGACTAATGCCTTTAAGATCAATGTGAATTAATATAGAGCACATCATAGTTTGTTGAAAGTGAGGGAGAATAAATGTCTGTAGGGAAAGGGCGGATTTTATCAATCATCTTTGGTACCGTAATTTATTTAGCTTTCTTTTGTCATGGAATATTAAATTATCCTATGTCATGGGTAGTAAAAGTCTTTTTTAAAGCACCTGTACTTGGATTGGCTATTGCAGTCATAATTTGTCTGATTTTTCCTGACCAGAAAACGAAGAGCTTCCCAAACGATCAGGCAATCTCAGGAATTCTGTTTTGGGCGAATATACTCTTACCAATTCTTATCGGTTTGATTGCATTGTGGTATGTCGTTAATGGCGACTATACTGAAATTGATTGGTTGATATTTGCATTAAGCTTTTATATAGGCTTAAATGGATGGGAACTAGTTAGAGGAAAAAGTGAATTGTAGTGATATTTCATCTTAAGATTTGCTTGCACTATTACTGTAGGGAAGCATCTTTGTCCAAACCGAGAGGGCAAATGGTGCATCGATGCACCATTTGATTTACTCTAAGTGCACGGTTTTGGCGTCAAAGGATGCCTTTCCATGCACATCTTTATTAAGATACTACCCGAAAACCCTTGTAAAGTTTAGCTTTGCGATAAATTAGCAAGCCCTAATTAATGACTTAACAATTAGTTCTTCGTCCAATTTAGTTCTTAGTTCCTTAAACTATTACTTACAATGCTTCCCTTTCTCTTCCCACCAGCCAAAGGCCACTATGGCCGAAAATGTCATTGGCACCGATCCCGGGGAGGTTAGAAAAAGCACTAAATTACCTCCGGAGGGGAAGATTAACTTTCCGTCCTCTTCACTGACCAGGGTTGCGCCAGGAGAAACTATTCGATCAAAGACATTAATACCGCCAACCGGAACTCCAGTGACATTTTGGTTAAACTGCACATCCACTTTTGGTACCGGATGTGGGATTAACGCGGTGTTAGCAGGACTGACCTTAGTTGATGGGGCTCCTATTCCGGGTGGATCTGTATTAAACCATAGTTGTACTAAGAATGGTTTGTCCGAAAAATTGGAAATGGTATAGACATTAGCAAACAAATTTACTCCAGAGTTGTTTGGGTTTACTAAAGCGCCCCAAGCATTTGTTGTATTGCTAAAGGTTAAGGATTCTGTTTGTCCGATAAAATATTTACCCTGGAGAGATTTTGATAGTGTATTTGGGATGCTCACCATTTCAAGCGGCCTTTTAGGAAGGAAAATTGATTCTATAAAATCTGGCATCACACACACCCCTTTTAAATTGTACTACTTCTTTATTATATTGGGCTCGGACGAGAATGGTTATATTGGAAACAATTCAGAAGAAGTTAAATTAACCAATAAGTACTTAATATAAACAAATTAACCATAGAGGTGAAGTTTAATGGCTTTAAGACAAATTGTACTTTATGATAATGAAATTTTAAGAAAGAAAAGTAAAGAAGTTCAGATAGTAGATGAGAAAATTAGACAAATATTAGATGATATGGCGGAAACAATGTATAATGCCGGGAATGGAGCAGGCCTAGCTGCTCCGCAAGTAGGACTATTAAAAAAATTGGTTGTAATAGATATGGGACAAGGTCTCATTAAGTTGGTCAATCCAAGAATAATTAAGCAAGAAGGCGAACAAAAGGTGATTGAGGGGTGCTTAAGCATTCCTAATATTTATGGAAAGTTAATAAGGCCCGCAAAAGTAACGGTTCAGGCGTTGAATGAAAATGGCGAGGAAATAACCTTAACTGGTACAGGAGATTTAGCAAAATGCTTTTGTCATGAAATAGATCATTTAGAAGGAGTCCTTTTTACGGATTTAGTTACCGAGTATGTAAATAGATAGCTGTGGAGGGGTGGATATGGCCAGAAAGTCTTACAACGAAAAACTTAATAGTTCTGGGGACTTGCCTAAGATTGAATTTATAGGTATTGATAATAAGATGGCTAAGGGTTTTGGATGCGGAAACATGCTTATCGCAGCTCCGAAGGAATATGACGAGGTAATGAAAAGGATCCCGGAGGGGAAGGTTATTACTTCCGATGGAATTAGAAATTACTTAGCTCTGAAGCATGAGGCTGACTTTACTTGTCATCTTACTGCAGGAATTTTTATCAACATTGCAGCAAATGCCTCACAAGAACGCGAAGCTTTGGGAAGCAAGGATATAACTCCTTTCTGGCGCACCTTGAAAAAAGGTGGGGAATTAAATGACAAGTACCCCGGGGGGATTGACCAGCAGAAAATGTTATTAGAGTTGGAAGGGCATGAAGTAATCAAGAAAGGCAAGCGCTGCTTTGTAAAAGATTTTGAGAAGGTACTATTTAAGTTTTCATGAATGTAGGACATTTCCAAGATCATCTTTGTTTTACGGTTATTTTTTAGCTTGTAATTGGAGGGGCCTTGATGAACATTATAACAATCAGCCACGAAAATCTGGACAAAGAACATATCTGCTGTGCCATTTCGACTAATACAGATTCTCAGGTTTCTTCAAAGAAAGCATGGATGGCAGAGCGTTTCGCAGACGGTCTTGTATTTAAAAAAGGTGACGTTAGGGGAAAAGTCTTTATCGAATATATCCCTGCCGAAAAGGCCTGGTGCCCTATAGAAGCACCGGGGTATATGTTCATTAACTGCCTTTGGGTTTCAGGTCAATTCAAAGGTCGAGGTGTATCTAATAAGCTTATAACTGAATGTATAAACGATAGTAAAAGCAAGGGGAAGAAGGGACTGGTTGCTCTTTCATCGAAAAAGAAAATGCCTTTTATATCCGACCCGAAATATTTAAAGTATAAAGGGTTTTTGTTAGCTGACACAGCTCAACCGTATTACGAGCTTATGTATCTTCCTTTTGAAGAGAATTATGAAAAGCCATGCTTTAAATCATGTGTAAAGAGCGCCAAAATTGAAGAACAAGGATTTGTGCTGTTTTATAGTAATCAATGTCCTTTTACAGAAAAATATGTTTGGTTGATTGCGGAGATAGCGGAAAGAAAAGGGATTGGATTTCGAGTAATTAAGCATGAAAACACTGAACAAGCCCAGAATGCACCGTCACCATTTACAACCTATAGCTTATTTTACAATGGTAACTTTGTTACCAATGAAATCCTTTCAGATAAAAAGTTCGAAAAACTGTTGTCAAATCTGGGGGTAATATAATTAAAGGAATTGGTAAAAGTTTACTTGAACAGGCAAAAAAATAAAAAAACAACTGTATGTAGGAGCGTATAGTAAAAACCCCAATGCTCAGAAATTATATATTAATAATGGATTAAAACTGTAAGTCAAGAAGTTCAAGAGGAAACAGGCGAGATGGTAATAAATAAGGTATTAGAACTGGATCTAAAGAATGACAAAAGCTACCACCTAAGGTGGTAGCTTTAATTAAAACTATTATTAATTGTATTCTAAAATTGCGCCTCTGTTTCCTGAGGTTACTAAAGCTGCATATCTTGCCAAGTATCCGCTGGTGATTCTAGGTTTTCTCGGCTTCCAAGCTGATCTGCGTTTTTCAAGTTCTGTGTCACTGATGGCGAAATTAATAGTGTTAGCCATAATGTCAATTTGAATGATATCGCCCTCTTCGATCAAGGCAATATTACCCCCAACGGCTGCTTCAGGAGAAACATGACCAATAGCCGCCCCCCTGGTTGCACCGCTAAATCGTCCATCAGTAATTAGAGCGACACTTTCCCCTAGGCCACGCCCCATGATTGCTGAAGTAGGATTTAACATTTCCCTCATGCCCGGGCCGCCTTTCGGACCTTCATAGCGGATTACGACAACATCTCCAGGGACAATTTTCCCCGAGTTGATAGCTTCCATAGCATCTTCTTCACAGTCGAATACTCTTGCCGGGCCTTGGTGCTTCAACATTTCCGGGGCCACGGCTGAACGCTTGACAACACAGGAATCAGGGGCTAAATTCCCCTTTAGTACAGCAATCCCACCGGTCTTACTGTAAGGGTTTTCCACGGGCCTGATAATCTCACGATTTGTATTAATACAGCCCGAAATGTTTTCTCCCACAGTTTTACCTGAACAGGTAAGCAAATCTGTATTAACCAAACCGAGTTTGTTCAATTCATTCATGACAGCGTAGATTCCACCGGCTTCATCGAGTTCTTCAATAAAGTTATGCCCTGCCGGTGCCAGATGGCAAAGGTTGGGTGTCTTGTCAGAGATGTCGTTAGCGATATCGAGATTTAATTCAATTCCGCATTCGTGAGCAATTGCCGGAAGATGCAGCATACTGTTAGTGCTGCAGCCCAAGGCCATATCTAAGGTTAAGGCGTTTTCGAAGGCTTCTTTAGTCATAATATCTTTTGGACGAATATTCTTTTTCAGCAGTTCCATGATTTGCATGCCGGCGTGCTTAGCCAGTTGAATCCGTGCAGAATAAACTGCCGGGATGGTTCCATTACCCTTTAACCCCATCCCTAAGACTTCGGTGAGGCAATTCATGCTGTTAGCTGTATACATTCCGGAGCAGGAGCCACAGGTAGGGCAACCCTTATTTTCATATTCCAGAAGTTTTTCTCTGGTGATTTTTCCTGCTTGAAATTCGGCGACAGCTTCCGAGACATTAGAAAAGCTAATTTTATGACCATCAACTTTACCGGCAAGCATAGGGCCACCACTGACAAATATAGTGGGGATATTTAGTCTTGCTGCAGCCATTAACAATCCGGGAACATTCTTATCACAGTTTGGAACCATTACTAAAGCGTCAAAGGCATGAGCCAATGTCATGGCTTCAGTAGAGTCGGCAATTAATTCTCTAGTAACAAGGGAATACTTCATTCCTTGATGTCCCATAGCAAGTCCGTCACAGACAGCAATCGCAGGGAAAACAAGGGGCGTCCCGCCTGCCATGGCGACCCCTAACTTAACTGCGTCAACAATTTTATCCAGATTCATATGACCGGGAACAATGTCGTTTTTAGAACTAACTATACCGATTAAGGGACGTTCCATTTCTTCGTTGGTTAAACCCAACGCATTTAATAATGCACGGTGTGGCGAAGTTCTGGTTACTGCAGCACTATTCATTATTTAAACACCCTTTCATTCTTGCTGTATGACTATATTATAGATTGTATGATGTCCAATGTCTATAACTGAAAAAACAATAAAACAATAAAACAATAAAACGATAAAACGATAAAACAATAAAACGATAATACTATAAAACCTAAGACTTAAGACCTAAACTTAAGAAAGGCAGGATAGCTCAATACTTAATATAAAATACAGTTGGCCAGAGTTAATAATATTAAAGGAAATTCCGGAGTGTTTCAAGAACATAATTAAAGAAAGTTTCAGCTTAAAAACACTTCATTTATAGTGGTTTAAGGAGTTAAGCAGTAGGGATAGTTTAATCAATCCAGTGCGAGAGGATTTGAGCATAGTGGAAATAGACTTTTTGCTAAAAGGATTCATTTTGGGATTTTCTATTGCCGCGCCGGTTGGCCCAATAGGCATTTTGTGTATTAGACGTACTTTGGAATATGGGAGGATGTCAGGATTTTTGTCTGGGCTTGGTGCTGCGACAGCAGATGCTGCTTATGGTATGATAGCAGGGTTGGGATTAACTGTGGTCACAAGCTTTCTAATAGGGCACCAAGCATGGCTGAGGATAGTTGGCGGGATTTTTTTATGCTATCTCGGAATTCAAACGTTTATTAAAAGACCGACTGAAAATCCAACTTTAGTCAATAATTACGGTTTATTAGGCAATTATCTTTCAACATTCTTACTTACGCTTACCAATCCTATGACCATTATTGCATTTGTGGGGGTTTTTGCCGGATTAGGTCTTGGGACGAATAAATCTAGTTATCTTTCTTCATTTAGCTTAGTCTTGGGAGTGTTTCTCGGGTCGGGCTCGTGGTGGATGCTCTTAAGTTTTACGATAAACGTATTTCGGAAACGATTTAGTGCCTCCAGATTATTATGGGTCAATCGGGTATCAGGGTTAATCATTATTGTTTTTGGCCTAATAGCACTGATGACTTGGGAATAAAGACATTGAATTCTTTCAACAAGGCATAATTCCAGCGTTGAGTAAGAGTTTATTGCTGTGACCACTTTTTATTCATAATTTCTAAGACGGGAGGTTGTTGTATGATTGTTCGTGAAATGATTACCGAAGATATTCCACAGTTAGCACAGTTATATAAACAGTTTTGGAATGAAGAATCACGCATTGAAAAGATGTATGAAGGGCTTAAGAAATTACAAAAAAGTGGTTCCCACATTATGCTTAGTGCAGTTGAAGGCAATCAGTTAATGGGTTCTGTAATGGGAGTGATCTGTGGAGAGATATATGGAGATTGCCGGCCCTTTATGGTGTTGGAAAATATGATTGTTGATGAGTGTTGTAGAAATAATGGAGTTGGCAAACTACTGATTGCAGAGTTAGAAAAAAAGGGCATTGAAAAGAACTGTTCTCAGATAATTCTTGTGACTGATCGTAACAGGATTGATGCTTGTAAATTTTATGAATCTGCAGGATATGATCCTAAAACTCATATGGGTTATAAAAAGAAACTAACGAATCCTGACGATCAGAAAATTGATTGAGTCTGAATTTTTCAAAATTATGGAAGACTATTGGATGACAGAATGATTTTTAATGTAAGTTATTCATAAAGAATGGCAACTACTGGGAGATTGAAGGGAGACGACTATGAATTTAAAGTATGAGCTGAATAAGCAGGATCTAATTGATTTTAATATTTTCCATATTACCTATTCTAAATTGTCAAAGAGGTCGTTTTTTTTACAACGGTATATTCTCTCACTATCCTTTCTGATTTTACCCTTTATCCTGAGAAACTTTAGTACTATACCATTTGAGTATTGGCTAACTGTTTGTATATTGTTGTATTTATATTGGGTTGCATTTTTCCCTAAACGGATAAGGAAGATTGTCACAAGGAAAATCTCAAGGATGCTGGAACAAGGTAAAAACCAAAGTGTAATAGGAAGACACGACTTAACCCTATCGAACACGGGGATCGTTGATCTAAGTGAGAACAGTGAAGCAAAGACTCAGTATACTGAAATACATGATATTGTTGAAGACAAAGAACATATTTATATATATGTAAATGCCAATTCAGCACATATTATCCCGAATAGAATTTTTGAAAATCTGGATAAAAAGAATGAAGTATTGGCATTGTTAAAACAAAAGGGAAAATCAAACAACTAATTATTCTTAAGGAGAAGATTTATGAGATTATTTATTGGGGTTGATTTGCCTGTTCAACTTAAAGAAGCCCTTGTTGAATTTCAGTCTGAGCTAAGAGCTTTTGGAGTTAGTGGGTTCTTCAAATCCCAGGATAACTTTCATATTACCTTAGAATTTTTAGGGGAAATAGACCCGGACAAAGTTATAACACTGTCCGAAGTAATCTCCCAGGTTGCCAGTGATTGTAACCCTTTTGACTTAAATATCATTGGCTTAGGGGCATTCCCGTCTTTAAAGAGGCCTCATACCTTATGGACAACGGTCAATGGAGATTTAGATGAACTTCATAAACTAAGGGATGAGCTGCATATCCAGCTGAAGGATAGGGGTTTTAGAGTAGAAGAACGCCAATTTAAACCCCATATTACCTTGGTATCACGACCTAATTGTGACAACGTTGCAATGCAAGACGCTCTGTCAAGAAAAATTGGTGAGTTTTGGGTTTCTGAAATTGTTTTATTTGAGAGTAAGGCTATTAGCGGGAAGAGAGTCTATACCGATGTATTTAAAGCACGATTAGGAACTTAATCGTGCTTTGATATAATCGCGCTTTGTCATAAGACCTGCCCATTTCTCGATAATAATTGGCCGGAATAGGTATTCTCTATAATTCCATCATTTAAGGCTACTCTGCCGTTAACAATTGTATACTTAACCCCTTTGCATACTGTCAAGGGGGTTTTATAGTTGATTTCATTATCTGTAGGATAATTGTAATTATTCATATCAATAATTGTGATATCAGCGGCTTTTCCTTGGCTGAGTGTCCCTCTATTACTTAAACGAAAATGTTCTGCCGGCAAAGAGGTAATCCTGCGAATAATCTCCTCAAGCTTGATGCTCCTTTCTCGGCACAAATTAATAAAAATTGGAAAGGCACCCTTTCGATAGAGTTCGTACCAGGCAAAGGGATCGTCTATTTCTCCATTTACCTTATCTGAGCCCACCATCAAATACGGGTTGTGGGCTATCTTATCGGCATAAGGTGTTCCGGGAAAATCCTTTCGAATGAGTCCGCCCTGACAGAAGGTAATTTCTTTACGGTCATTATCTAAAAGTTCAAGGATGAGCTCATCGACACTTATCATACGTTCTAAAGAGATTTCTTTTAACGTTCGATTTTCCAGGTCAGGGACGCCGGTGTTAACAATGGTTAGATTTTCCTTAGAGTATAATCTTTTTACTAACTTTAGTTTTTCTTCAAAAGTTAGGAAATCTTTTGTCGTTAAATACTGAAACAATCTATCCTTACGTCGAAAATGCCCGCTGCTTTTTGGGATAGTATCGACAGCTATCTCTAAGCCTTCTTTTCTGGCGTTTAATATCTCATCGAATCCTTCCGGACAGTTGGGGGTTAGATGGGATACCTGTACCCGTATGCCTGCAGCGATACCAATTTGGATTGCTTCTTTTACTGCTTCGAGGGTACCTAAATAGCTTCGGATATGAGAGGTATATATGCCATCGTATTTTTGCACTACTTTAGCACATTTGACGATTTCATCAGTATCCGCATATTTGCTCGGGCTATAGGTTAGACCTGTCGATAGTCCTAAAGCCCCTTGCTCCATACCCTCTTCAAGTAGACTAGCAATCTTAGTTTCTTCTTTGCCGGTCATTTTTCTATTTTTTGTATCCCCCATAATACTCCATCTAATAGTGCCATGTCCTAGAAGAAACCCCATGTTCAAATTTGACCCCTTGTTCTTGACAACATCTATATAGCCGGAAAAGTTTGTCCATGAAGGAAGGTTGAGCTTATTTCGTTCTTTTGTCTGATGCGAAATGAGCCCTTTTTTTACCATGTAGCTATAAATATTATCTGCAGAATAGGGAGTTATAGAATGCCCACAGTTACCGTTAATTATGGTAGTAACCCCTTGACGCAAATACTCTTCGAATATACTACTTTGTAAAACTGTAAGCTCTTCATGGACGTGAGGATCAATGAATCCTGGACAGACGGTTAAGCCGGTAGCATTAATAATTCTATCGGCTTGGCAATTTATAAGGGGGGAGATTGCAATGATTTTCCCTTTATTGACAGCGAGATCACTATTATATGCAGACCTTCCTGTACCATCAATTATTGTTCCATTAGTTATTAAAAGATCACATTTCATTCCATAATCATCTTTATTCTTATCATCAATCTTATAATTACTCCTCAGCAAGTTTCACACTGACATTGATTCCTGCGTGTATTATATTATTCTGACCAATTACCGTCAACGCTGCATTCGGAAAAATGCAATCCTTGGCAAAACCTTATCGAGTTCAAAATATCTCTTTAAGTTTATATGTATTGGCATAATTCGGGGAACACTATGGCATGTCATTTAACGCAAAAAGGAGGATATTTTGATGTCTGAAGAACTGAATGGTTTAAAAGATCACTATGAATTAGCAATTATCGGTTGTGGACCAGCTGGCTTATCTGCAGCTCTTAATGCCAAGATTCGTAATCGAGATTTTGTTTTACTAGGTTCGGAAGTATGTAGTCCCAAACTCTCCAAAGCTCCACAAGTTGACAACTGGCTTGGAACCCCAGAAATAGGGGGAGAGGAACTTCGTCAGCGCTTCCTGGATCACGTGATGGAAAAAGACATCCCCATTAAGTATTTTAAAGTGACAAACATTTATCCCGGGCCGCCCTATACGCTTATGGGCAAAGATCAATCCTTTGAGGCTGATTCCGTGATTATTGCCACAGGGGTATCCGCTGAAAAGCTATTTCCGGGAGAAGCTGAATTATTAGGCCGTGGGGTAGGATATTGTGCTACATGTGATGGACCTCTTTACAAAGATAAACAAGTTGCTATTATTTCTTATAATCAAGAAGGGGAAGATGAAGCAAATTATATGGTGAATATTTGTTCGAAAGTTTACTATATCCCCTATTACACTGATATTGTTAAAGTTGATTCTCGAGTTGAGATTAAAAAGGGTAAGGTTAAAGAAATCATTGGGAATCAAAAGGTGGAAAAGCTTGACCTTGGGAATGAACAATTGGAGGTTGAGGGCGTCTTTATCTTACGTGATACCTTACCTGCAGAACAACTAATCTCTGGTCTTGAAATGGAGGACTCGGCGATTAAGGTTAATCATAAATTGGAGACAAGTATGCCGGGTTTATTTGCAGCAGGAGACTGTACAGGGCAGCCGTATCAATTGATTAAGGCAGCCGGAGAAGGAGGAACGGCTGCTTTGCAGGCAGTTAAATATTTAGATAGCTTAAAATCTACGAATCCTATTGATCAAACCTCTAATGAGGTTGTACCAATTCACTAATCGATTAAAGCCGTTGGATGCAGATGATAGCAAACAGCGGCTTTAGTCGTTCCAATAACTATTTAGGACTTTTGAATATTGACCATATGGGCCAGCTTAGAATATCTTTGTTTTTTAATAAGTTGAGAGGAGAGTTATTACGGTTTTCTCTGAATACCTCTAGAAGGGTCTGGGTTATTGTTGAGATGCTTGGCAGAAGAGGAGGCAGTTCGGAATTTGTTGAACTGTTTTCCTTTTCTTTTGACTCCAAGGGTTGACTGATGAGTTCCGGTATTTTGTGCTCTGTGTTAGAAGAGTTTTCTTTTACCAACGGCTCGTAATCTGTGCTATCTATCTCCCTATTTTTCTTGAATAGCTTAATCGAATGATAGTCTCTATTCATAGGAATTTGCTCCTTTCCAACAATAATAAAATCCATTATTTACTAATTAGGATATGTAAAATTACCTTCGATTGTTTATACAATCAGCAAATATGGTTTGTAACTGTTTTTCCACGCAAAGAGGCCGATGTCAGCGAACTCTATCGTTGACATCGGCCTCAGTATGCCAATGGACTGGTACTTAAAGGGTGAAAAGAATAACTCCGATGAGGAAAAGAATAAATCCTACGATGGTAGTAACTGCGCCGGATGTTGGAGAACCAATGAGAAAGAGACCGATTCCGGCAATAAAAGCACCTATTAACATACTTATTCCATCATTAGAGCAGGGTTTAGGGCAGGGTTTAGGGCAGGGTTTAACACAGGTCCGTTCATCCGAGATAACTAAATCTGACATTTCATGTCCCCCCATTTTTTATTGACTGCCGATAGGCTGGTCTTACTATAAGTTATGAGGGAATAGTACATGTGTTACCTAGATTAGGGAAGTGAATGCCCCGCTGGTATCGATATCCAGAACCAAAGCCGTGGCGTTTATTCCATGCCGCTCTAACGCCTTCGTCATGCTTAAAGGAACATCTTTTTCGAGGTTATCCGGGATTAAGGCCAACAGCGTTGGGCCGGATCCACTTAAGGCAGAGCCATAGGCACCTGTTTCGAGAGCTGCTTCAAGTGTTTCCAGTAATCCGGGAATCAGAGCAGCGCGTTGATTTTGGTGAAGTGTATCACGCATACCTTCTTTTAAGAGCGAGTAGTCTCCTCTAATAAAAGCTTCAGTAAGCAAGGAGACGTGGGAAATGTTAAAGACGGCATCTTTACGATGTACCTGATCGGGTAAGATTCCACGCGCTTTTTTGGTGTTTAGGTGCATATTGGGGATAGTCACAACTGCTTTAAAGTTAGGAGACTGAGTTAAAATTCTTGGAAGTACTCCGTTTTCAGTAGAAACTGATAAAGTAACACCACCATATAAAGCCGGAGTAACATTGTCGGGGTGCCCTTCAAGGGCGTTGGCTACCTGAAGAAGCTCTAACTTTGTGAATGGGGATCCGGCTATAGCGTTAGCGGCTACCAGTCCTCCGACAATGGCAGCTGAACTACTTCCTAAGCCTCTGGCAGGAGGAATGAAATTTTCAAAGGTTAAGTCGAGATTAGGGATAGGGTAATTAATAAGATCCCAGAAATGGCACATAGTTTTCCAGACCAGGTTAGTATCATCTGTTGGGATGCCCTCTTTGTAAGAGCCTGACAAAGTAATTCGAAAAGGTCGGTTAGTTTCTACTGTAATCCTATTGTATAACTGAAGGGCCATGCCCAAACAATCAAATCCAGGTCCGAGATTGGCAGAAGTGGCGGGTATCTTAACTTGGAACATCATATTCCTCCCTTAAAAGAATTGGGATATTATGATTCAGGATAATCTTTTTCAAAACGTATAACGTTATCAATGCTAAGGACTTTGCTGTAGGCCTTAACAGAATCCAGGGCCTCCTGGAGTGCACCTTCACGGCAAGGGTGAGTTACCAGGACTATTTCCGCCTGATCCTTACCCCGTTGTTTTTGGATAATGGAAGCAAAGCTAATGTTCGCTTCAGCAAAAAGTAAAGCCAGAGTTGCCAAGACACGAGGTTCGTCTTTGACAAGCAGACGTATATAAAAGGCGGTATAAAAGTCTGAGGAGGATTTGAGAGGTAAGTCAAGGTAACAAGTACAATTAATTGAAGACATGGAATTCGATTTGAGATTGCGGGCAATGCGCATAATATCCGAGACGATTGCACTCCCCGTAGGCAATGAACCTGCACCACGTCCATAAAACATAGTTTCCCCAACGGCATCTCCAACCACATAAATTGCATTAAAAACACCATTTACAGAAGCCAGGGGATGGGTGAGAGGCAATATAGCCGGGTGAACGCGAACTTCAATTCCTTCATCCTGATGTTTAGCTACAGCTAAAAGCTTAATTGTACACCCCAGCTCTGCAGCGTAGGTTAAATCCTCACGGGTGATTTTTGAGATGCCCTCTACAAAGACGTCATTAAGAGCAACTCGTGAATTAAAGGCTATAGAAGCCAGAATAGCCAGTTTACGTGCAGCATCTAAGCCATCCACATCCGATGAAGGATTGGCTTCGGCATACCCTAATTGCTGGGCTTCGGCAAGAACTTCCGCATACTCACGCCCCTGTTCAGCCATTGCCGTAAGAATATAGTTGGTGGTTCCATTAATGATGCCAAGCAAATGAGTAATTTTATTCGCTGAAAGAGATTCTTTAAGTGCCGCAATAATCGGAATCCCACCTCCGACACTTGCTTCAAAATACAAGTCTTTTCCGGCTTCATTAGCTGCGTCAAGCAATTCGTGACCGTGAACTGCTATAAGATCTTTATTAGCAGTAACCACGTTTTTTCCGTGTTTCAGAGCATCTAGTATAAAGGTTCGAGCAGGCTCGATACCGCCCATTACCTCAACAATAATGTCTATTTCAGGATCATGAAGAACTTCGTCGGGTTGATCTGTCAGCAGAAAATCGCCGTTGACATCTCGCTCACGATGAAGGTCACGGTCAAGGATTGCCTTTATCTGAAGATCGCAATGAGTACGGGTTTGTATATCTTTAGCATTTTGTTGCAATACTTGTACGACACCGCATCCTACAGTGCCTAGACCTAATATACCTATTTTAATGGACATGATAAGTCACTCCTTTCGAAAATACAAATGTATCTGCATAGTGGACATTATACCTTGGACTATCTAGCTTTGACAAGGAAATTCTATAGGAATTTCCTACAATTCGAAGAAATTAGGGTTGACACTGAGGAATGTATTCTGTATCATATACACAAAGTTCTCGATGCGAATGTAATATAACAGGAAGTGTATCTAGGGTTCCGAGGTTAGCTCTCTATTAAGGGAGAACCTGACTGGTCCGAGCGGTACAGAATCCATAATGGGTTTACACCGTGGGTAGAAAAAACCCAAGCGGAAAGTTCCACGTTGCTAAGGGGACTACGCTTGGGATTTTTAATTTCTTTTACTAACAACAGGAGTGGAGGATATAGGGATGCTCATTTATTTAAATGGTTCATTTGTTGCTGAAGAAGATGCCAAAGTTTCAGTGTTTGATCATGGCTTTTTATATGGAGACGGCATTTTTGAGGGGATTCGGGCGTATCACGGTAGAGTGTTTAAATTAGAAGAACATTTAAAACGCCTTTATGAATCAGCTAAATCTATTAATCTAACGATCGGGATTGCTAAGGAAGATATGGCTGAGGTTGTCCTGGAAACACTCCGCAAAAATGATTTGAAAGATGCCTATATCCGCCTAGTCGTTTCACGAGGAAAAGGAGATCTGGGACTTGACCCCAATAATTGTTCGAAAGCCACGATTATCTGTATAGCAGCACAAATTAAGCTTTTTGAGCAAACCATGTACGAGCAAGGGCTAAATGTGAAAACCGTTGCAATAAGAAGGAATAATCCGGATTCTTTAAATCCCAGAATCAAATCCCTTAATTATCTTAACAATGTTTTAGCTAAAATAGAATGTACTCAAGCGGGAGTTATAGAAGCGATTATGCTCACTCAAGACGGTTATGTTGCCGAGGGGACAGCGGATAATATTTTTATCTACCGTAATAATGTTTTGCTCACTCCGCCTCTTTCGGCAGGAATACTAGAAGGTATTACCCGAAATACTGTAATACAACTTGCTCAAACTTTAGATATAGAAGTAAAGGAAATGTTATTTACTCGTCATGATATGTATACTGCTGATGAGTGCTTTCTAACCGGTACAGCTGCTGAATTAATTCCTGTTAGAAATGTCGATGGACGTGAAATTGGGCTTGGGAAACCGGGTGCGATATTTAAACAGCTACTGAAGGAGTTTAGGACTCTTACCCAGGTGAACGGCCCTGAAATATTCAGCATGTAAGAGCAAATGTTTAGGGAGGGAAAACTGTGAGTGAAGAAGAAAAAACAGGATTACTTGGCGCCCATATCTTATTAAATGCCTTACAGCAAGAAGGTGTTGAGGTCATCTTTGGGTATCCCGGAGGGGTATTGCTTCCACTGTATGACGCTCTCTTAGATAGTCCGATTCGTCATGTGTTGGGTCGGCATGAACAGGGAGTTGTTTTTGCGGCGGATGGTTATTCCAGAGTAAGTGGGAAAGTTGGAGTTTGCCTAGGGACATCCGGTCCGGG
Source organism: Desulfosporosinus hippei DSM 8344 (assembly GCF_900100785.1). Taxonomy (GTDB): domain Bacteria; phylum Bacillota; class Desulfitobacteriia; order Desulfitobacteriales; family Desulfitobacteriaceae; genus Desulfosporosinus; species Desulfosporosinus hippei. The sequence continues at coordinate 37,904 of NZ_FNCP01000026.1, forward strand.
AGCCACGAATCTGGTAACCGGTATCGCTAATGCTTTCTTAGACTCCATCCCTATGGTTGTTTTGACCGGGCAGGTTCCCACAAGTTCAATAGGCTCCGACTCTTTTCAAGAGGTAGATATTATTGGAATTACAATGCCGATTACAAAACATTCATATTTGGTTAAAGACGCCCGGGATTTGCCTAGGATTGTCAGAGAGGCTTTTTATATTGCTCGTACCGGTCGTCCGGGTCCCGTTCTTATTGATCTGCCCAAAGATGTTCTGGCGGCTGAAAATGTTATTCCTTTTTCGAACGAAATGAAGTTAAAAGGATATAAAGTGTTTGGACAAGCCAACAATGGAAAGATTGAAGAAGTGGTCAAAGTACTTTCAGAGTCTCGAAAGCCCGTGTTATATGCGGGGGGCGGGGTAGTTACCGCCGGGGCGGAAGATGTTTTGAGGCAATTTATTGATAAAACATCCATTCCATTGGTTACAACCTTGATGGGAACCGGAAGCCTTCCTTTTGAACATCCAAACTCATTAGGTATGGTTGGAATGCATGGAACAGTGACAGCCAACTATGCCGTGGACGATTGTGATTTGTTAATTGCGGTGGGTGTGCGTTTTGATGACCGTGTAACAAGCGGTATAGGGCATCGGTTTGCGACTAAAGCTAAGGTTATTCATATTGATATCGATCCGGTTGAGATTAGGAAAGTGGTAAAAACAGATATCCAAATTGTTGGCGATGCGCGCCAAGTAATAACAGAGATGCTCGAGGTTCTGCCGGCTTTTCCGGTACCTCAAGTTACAGAGTGGTGGAATCAACTGCATGACTGGAAGGCGAATCATACCTTGGAGTATGATAAGGATAGGCTCACCCCTCAGATGGTCATTCAGTGTCTCGGGGAAGTAGCCGGGGGAGAAACCATTGTCACCACAGATGTAGGACAGCATCAAATGTGGGCTGCTCAGTATTATCCCACAGTAAACCCGCGCAATTATGCAACCAGCTGCGGTCTTGGCGTTATGGGTTATGGCTTACCTTCGGCCATAGGAGCACAAATTGCCCGTCCCGATGAAAAAGTCGTAGTGATAACGGGTGATGGGTCTTTTCAAATGTCGATTCAAGAGTTGGGTACGATTGCTCAGAATAAACTTCCTATTAAGATTGTCCTTCTTAATAATGGAGTTCTTGGTATGGTTCGACAAATGCAAAAAATGTTTTATGCTGAGCGTTATAGTCAAATTAGTCTTCAAGGCAGCCCTGACTTCGTCAAGGTGGCAGAAGCCTATGGAATCCATGGAATCTATGTCAATTCCCTCGAACAGGTTCGCGGCGCTCTTGAGGAAGCGTTTAATCATCCCGGACCAGCGCTGGTGGAGATTGCTATCTCAGAAAATGAAAATGTCTTACCTATGGTTCCCCCAGGTAAACTTATTACTGAAATGATTGTGAGGTAATAATATGTTGCATACACTGGCAGTTCTTGTGGAGAACAATCCTGGGGTTTTGATTCGTGTTGCAGGATTGTTTACCCGGAGAGGTTATAATATCGATAGTCTGACAGTCTGTCAAACAGAAGATCCGGAGCTATCGCGAATGACAATCGTCGTTAATGGGGATGATCAAATCATAGAACAGGTACGAAATCAATTAAGCAAACTAGTGGTTGTTCACTCGGTTTCGGATTATACTGGTGAATGTGTTGTTGATCGTGAACTTGCCTTAATTCGGGTTCAAGTCAGTAGTGAAACACGGTCTGCGGTTCTCCAAACAGTGGATATTTTCCGCGGGCGAGTTGTGGATATGGGTAGAACGAATTTAACCGTAGAATTAACCGGTGATATACCCAAAATTGATGCGTTTGTCCACGCAATTCAACCTTATGGATTAATGGAGTTAGTACGCACTGGAAAAGTTGCAATTTTGCGTTCAGAAGCATAGTGAAAGATTTTCCTTGTGTAGTATAATAAAAATGGCTTTGGTTATTTAAAGGCAAGGCTTATAGTTGAAAGGGAGTTTTAGAAAGATGGCAAAAATGTATTATGATGTAGACGCAAACTTGGAGTTATTAAAAGGCAAGGTTATCGCAGTAATGGGTTATGGTAGTCAAGGACATGCTCAAGCTCAAAACCTCAAAGATTCCGGACTGAATGTTGTTATAGGGCTTCGTCCTGGGAGTGCGCGTACTGAACGTGCTCAAGCTGCCGGCTTTGAAGTTATGACAGTAGAAGAGGCTGCTAAGCGGGCAGATGTTATTCAAATTTTGCTTCCCGATGAAACCCAAAGTAAAGTATATAATGAAGAGATTAAGCAACATCTAACTTCCGGAAAAGCTTTAGTATTTTCTCATGGATTTAATATTCATTTCGGTCAAATTGTCCCTCCAAGTGATGTGGATGTTTTTATGGTGGCTCCGAAAAGCCCAGGCCATTTAGTGCGTCGTACTTACACTGAAGGGGCAGGAGTTCCAGCCCTGATTGCTGTTCATCAGGATGCTTCCGGTAAGGCTAAAGAATTGGCCTTAGCTTACGCTAAAGGAATTGGCTCAACTAAAGCCGGCGTTTTGGAGACATCTTTTGGTGAGGAAACTGAAACTGACCTCTTCGGAGAACAAGCAGTCCTTTGCGGAGGAGCCTCTGAGCTGGTTAAAGCTGGATTTGATACCTTAGTCGAGGCAGGTTATCAGCCGGAAATCGCTTATTTTGAGTGTTTGCATGAGTTAAAACTCATCGTTGATTTAATGTATGAAGGCGGTATGAGCTGGATGAGATATTCAGTATCTGATACTGCTCAATACGGAGATATGACCATTGGAAAACGCATTATTAATCAAGAAACTCGAAAAGAGATGAAACGCGTTCTTGAAGAAATTCAAGATGGTCGTTTTGCAAAAGCATGGTTACTTGAGAACCAAGCTAATCGTCCAACCTTTAATGCTATGACCCGTATCGAAGCAAATCATCCCATTGAAAAAGTTGGGGAGCAATTAAGAGGAATGATGAGCTGGTTGAAAAAACACGAATAGTTGATATCTTTTAGCAGGTTTATCTGTCTGAGACTACTTGGTTTTTTGAATGATTGCAGATCATTGCCATTCGTGGCAATGATCTAATTTTACCACCCAGATTCACCTGTCCACTCTTTTCACAATGCTTTTCAATAGTAATCGGAAGGATGTTAGAGTAATGCGGCGGATTGAAATCTTTGATACCACTCTGAGAGATGGCGAACAATCTCCCGGAGTAGCACTTAATGCTGAGGAAAAACTGCAAATTGCCCACCAATTAGGAAAGCTGGGAGTTAATGTTCTTGAAGCAGGATTTCCGATAGCCTCCCCAGGAGATTTTGAAGGAGTGCGCAGGATTGCTCAAGAGGTAAGAAATGTAGGTGTTGCCGCCCTTGCTCGGGCGAATGCCAAAGATATAGAACGTGCCTGGGAGGCAATATCAGGCGGAGAGTCTCCCCGCATTCATACCTTTATAGCTACTTCCCCCATACATATGCAGTATAAATTACAAAAATCCCCCGACGAAGTCTTTGAACAAGCTGTCCAGGCAGTTCGATTGGCAAAATCCAAGGTTAGCGATATTGAGTTTAGTGCCGAAGATGCTTCTCGCAGCGATGTAGATTTTTTGGCTAGAGTTTTCACAGGGGTTATTCAAGCTGGCGCAACTGTGCTTAACGTTCCTGATACGGTGGGGTATGCCACGCCTGAAGAGTATGCCGCATTTTTAAAAGCAATTATGGAACGAACAACTGGGATTGAAAAGGTGAAAGTCAGTGTCCACTGCCATAACGATTTAGGCTTGGCAGTTGCTAATTCCCTTGCTGCAGTTGGAATAGGTGTACATCAGCTGGAGTGCACCGTAAATGGAATTGGTGAAAGAGCCGGGAATGCAGCCTTAGAAGAACTTGTCATGGCTTTACACACCCGCCGGGATCAGTTTAATGTGGAAACCAGTATTGTAACCTCGGAGATAGCCAGAACCAGTCAATTGGTAAGTCGCCTAACCGGAATGATGATTCAGCATAACAAGGCCATCGTAGGTAAGAATGCTTTTGCCCATGAATCCGGTATCCACCAAGATGGTATGCTGAAAGAGCGTTCCACCTACGAAATTATGTCGCCAAGTATCATTGGAGTTGATGTTGAATCTATTGTCCTAGGGAAACATTCAGGACGTCACGCTGTTCAGCAGAGGCTGGCAGATCTGGGACTGGAGTTAGAGGATAGTCATTTTGAAGAGTTGTTTTCTCGGTTTAAACTTTTGGCTGATCGAAAGCGAGAAGTGACCACAGCCGATTTATTCTCCTTAGTTGATGAACAGAAAGAGAAAACTGATCAGATAAATTTAGATTACCTGCAGATTTCTAGTGGAACTCATTTAGTTCCCACAGCAACGGTTGGGTTAATGTATCAAGGGCAAAGACTCGCTGATGCTGCCTGCGGTGATGGACCAGTTGACGCCGCTTTCAAAGCCATTGATAAAGTGTTGGGAACTCAAGGGAAATTAAGTCATTATTCCTTACAAGCACTTGATGGTGGCGAAGATGCGCAAGGGGAAGTTACGGTAAGCGTAAAATTTGGAGAGAATCTAGTTGCTGGACGTGGAGTTAGTACGGATATTATCGAAGCAAGTGTAAGAGGTTATCTCCAAGCAGTAAATCGAGCTTACACACGAGGCTGGATTGAGATTAAACAGTAAGAACCGATTCGTGTCGGTGGACTTATCCCTAAGTTGAAGGAGGAAGAATAATGCCTAATGTTTTAGTACTTCCCGGTGATGGTATTGGGTTAGAAATAACCCCGGAAGCCGTCAAGGTGTTAGAAGCTGTATTAAAGGATCATCCTCAAAGCCTTAAGTTTCAATATGGCTTAATAGGGGGAGCTGCAATTGATGAAGTGGGCAAAGCTTTGCCGGATGCAACACTTGAAGCTGCACAGGCAGCTGACGCGATTTTACTAGGTTCAGTGGGTGGGCCTAAGTGGGATACCCTCCCAGCTCCCCAACGCCCAGAACTGGGAGGATTGCTGGCGATTAGAAAAGCTTTGGGTCTTTTTGCAAATATTCGTCCTGTGAAGATGCTCCCAATGTTAGTAGATGCTTCTACTCTTAAACCTGAAGTGGTTAAAAACGTTGACCTTGTTGTTTTGCGAGAATTGACAGGTGGACTTTACTTTGGTGAGAAAGGGAGAGGAACTAACCCAAGAAGTGCCTTTGATAACTTGATCTATACTGAGGAAGAAATTCAGCGTATTGTTGAACTTGGTTTCCAAACGGCAATGAAGCGGCGTAAAAAGCTTTGTTCCGTTGACAAAGCAAATGTCCTGGAGTCTTCTCGTTTTTGGAGAGAGATTACTCTTGAAGTTGCCAAGAATTATCCGGAAGTTGAATTAACCCATATGTATGTCGACAATGCCGCCATGCAATTGGTACGTTGGCCGGAGCAGTTTGATGTAATCGTAACAGAGAACATGTTTGGAGATATTCTGACAGATTTAGCTTCTATGCTCATGGGATCAATTGGAATGATCTCCTCGGCAAGCTTAAATGGCAGTAAAGGACTCTATGAACCTGCTCATGGATCGGCCCCGGATATTGCAGGAAAGAATATTGCCAATCCTTTGGCCACGATTCTCTCAGGTGCTCTGATGTTACGTTACTCCTTTGGCTTAGAGGAGGAGGCACAGAAGATTGAGAGAGCGGTTGAGCAAGTCTTGGAAGAAGGGTATAGAACCGCTGATTTAGCAAAACCAGGTGACAAGGTTCTGGGCACTCGTGAAATGGGCGATGCGGTTGTTAAAGCGCTTAAATAGTTTACGATAGTAGTGATTAAAAGTGTGGTGTAGTATTGTCTTTGTTTTAATGTTTTTTCCAGGTTATGTTAGAAACACACTTGAAAATTTTAATTAATTAAGATAAAGTATACCTAACTGGATAGAGAATATAGCATGTGATCGACCTAGTATGATAGACGATAGTGTTCAGAGAGAAAGACAATTGCTGAGAGTTTTTCCACCTTCGGTATCAGAACCCCAGTCGTGATGCTCTGATGATGAATCGGACGGTATCCACCGTTATGCGGAATTTTGTTAGATCAATCTGGCAGTGATGAGTTGGCATTGGCAATAAAGGTGGTACCGCGGAAGGCTTCTTTCGTCCTTGATATAAGGATGAGAGGGGCCTTTTTTAGGTCTTTGGGTCTTGTGAAAGTAAGGAGCCATAGCTCGCTCACACACGTTGCGTTCACTGGCTCGTTGGATGCAGAAGGAATTGCGCCAACCTCTGGGCGGCGCAGGAAGTGAACCTGGGCGCAATTGGCCTTCAGCATCGGCACTCGCCTTATCGTGAACTCCACTGAAGTGTTCACTAAGCTATTGGCTCCTTAGCTTTCTGGTCGACTAGGGCTGGGAACGGGGATGTGAAAGTAAGGAGCCATAGGGTCTTGTGAAAGTAAGGAGCCATAGCCCGCTCACACACGTTGCGTTCACTGGCTCGTTGGATGCAGAAGGAATTGCGCCAACCTCTGGGCGGCGCAGGAAGTGAACCTGGGCGCAATTGGCCTTCAGCATCGGTACTCGCCTTATCGTGAACTCCACTGAAGTGTTCACTAAGCTATTGGCTCCTTAGCTTTCTGGTCGACTGGGGCTGGGAACGGGAATTCGTGAAAGTAAGGAATAATAGCCCGTTCTCGCTTGGATGTTATTGATAAATGGATTCCTTGAACTTCTTGTTCAAGACGTTTGGGGATTGAGAGAGAATGTTCTTGCAGTTAGGGAAATGCTAATAGGAGTATGGTATGAGCTTGAAATTAAGGCAAGGCCAATGTAAAGCATTTTTCTGATTGGCTTTTTAATAAATAATGGTATGGGAAGGATGGTTGTGATATGTCACACAGTATTGGTTTCATTGGTGGGGGAAATATTGCGGAGGCTATGATTAGTGGTTTAAAGAAGGCAAATAGTGCTCTTGAGATTCGAGTGACTAATCTTTCCAATCGAGGACGACTACAGGGGTTGGTTGACAGATATAAGGTTATCGCCACCTCGTTAACTGAGCTTGTAGAAGATTCTAAGGTCTTGATTATTGCAGTAAAGCCGAAGGATGTCCAAGGGGTCTTGAAAGATTTAGCAGGTTTTTCGTTGCAGGATAAACTGGTGATTAGTGTAGCGGCAGGTGTCCCTTTGAAGGTGTTTTATAAGTATTTGCCGGGGGTTGCAGTGGTTAGGGCAATGCCCAATACTTCAACTGCTGTACTTCATTCCATGACCGGATTAGTGCGGGGTGATAATGTTGATGATGAGCAGGCCAGTGTGGGGGAAAAGATCTTTTCAGCCACGGGTAAGATTATGTGGGTGCCCGAAAAGAATATCAATGCGTTAACAGCTATCAGTGGCAGTGGGCCGGCATATTTTTATCTTTTTGCTGAAAGCTTAATCAAGGCTGGCGTGGAATTAGGCCTTAGTGAAGCGGAAGCAGAGGTCTTGGTGCTTGAAACCCTAATTGGATCGGGAAAAATGATTGCGGAAAGTGATAAATCACCGGGAAAACTGCGTGAGGAAGTCACTTCGCCCAATGGGACGACTTATGCTGCCCTCAATGTGTTTATGGAGGAAAAATTGGCTCAGACAGTTCAGAACGCAGCTTGGGCTTGTGCTAGACGTGCGGAAGACTTGGAAGGGGAGTATTCGGAGTGAAAATCAGTGAGGTTCGTAGGGTTGTCTTGAAAATAGGGAGCAGCAGCTTAAACCATCCACAAGGTGGGATTGATGAGCGTGCAATTAATGAGATTGCTTCGGTCATTGCCGCCTTAAAGCAGAGTGGAGTGGAGTGCATAATCGTTTCATCTGGAGCAGTAGCTGCCGGGATGGGACAACTGAAGCTTACAGCTCGTCCGCGTGATTTGGCGGGCAAACAAGCTGTAGCAGCCGTAGGTCAAGGAGTTCTCATTGAGATGTATACTCGTTATCTTGAACGCCAAGGAATAATAGGGGCTCAAGTTTTACTATCCCGTATTGATTTGGCCCAAGCCTCTCACTATAGAAACGCCCAAAACACTTTAGAGAAATTACTGCGTTTACAAGTTGTGCCCATCATTAATGAAAATGACACAGTTGCGGTGGATGAACTTTGCTTTGGAGATAATGACACTTTATCCGCCTTAGTTGCCGGATTAGTTGGGGCAGATTTATTGGTCATTTTAACGGATGTCGATGGCTTATACTCTGCAAATCCCAAGAAAGATCAATCCGCTCAACTAATTAAAGAGGTTACCGATGTTTCAGCTGTTGAATGTATGGCAAGTGGGGCAGGAAGCTTATTAGGAACGGGAGGGATGGTTACCAAACTTCGGGCCGCCAAGATAGCTACCCGTTTCGGAATTGGAATGCTGCTTTTAAACTTTACAAGATTGCCGGAACTTAGCCCGTCAACTAAAAGCCAAGAACCTTTGGGAACATTTTTTCAACCGCTCAAACATCGACTGGCAGGTCGAAAACGTTGGATTGCCTATGCAGGATTGTCTGAAGGCAGTATTCAAGTTGATGAAGGCGCGGCCAAAGCTCTTGTGGAAGAAGGAAAAAGTTTATTGGCTAAAGGAATTACCAATGTTGAAGGAACCTGGGAACGAAAAGAAATCGTTCGAATCATTAATTTCCAGGGAGAAGAAATTGCTCGAGGCGTTGTTGAGCTAAGCGATGCTGAGGTAAAGCTGGTAAAGGGTTTGCACTCTGAGAAGTTGCATCAATTTATTGAGAATTTCGATGGCGAAGAAGTAGTTCACCGGGACAATATGACACTTATGGTTGATGCCTAGAGCATAAGTTTAGATGTAGATTATAATAGAATATTTTCCAAAGGGAGGTAGATCATATGTTTTTTCCGGAATTAATTGAGATTGGGAATAAAGCTAAACAAGCAGCTCGACAATTGGCTTTCACCAGCACGGAGGCCAAAAATAAAGCCCTAATCTTTATGGCAGAAGCACTCCTAAAAAATGAGGAAGAAATCCTTAGAGCAAATAGCCTGGATGTTAAAGCTGCTGAAGATACGGGTCTAAAGAAAAGCTTAGTAAATCGATTGAAGTTATCATCAGCGAGCATCGCTCAAATTAGTCAATCTCTCCATGAAGTAGTAGCGTTACGTGATCCGGTAGGAGAAGGGGAAGTGTGGACACGGCCGAATGGTTTGCGCATTCAACAAACTCGGGTTCCATTAGGAGTCGTGGCCATGATTTATGAGGCAAGGCCTAATGTAACAGTTGATGCAGCTGCACTGTGTCTAAAGTCAGGAAATGTTGTGATCCTGAGGGGCGGGTCGGAGGCCTTGGAAAGCAATAAAGTCTTGGCGAGAGTTATAGCTGAAGCTGCTGAGGCAAGCGGATTGCCATCAGGTTCTATTCAATTGATTACAGAGACAAATCGAGAATGGGTTCAACAGTTAATCCGTTTAAATAATTATGTTGATGTGGTTATACCCAGGGGTGGTGCTGGCCTGATTCAAACGGTGGTAACTAATGCCACTGTTCCAGTCATTGAAACCGGAACCGGAATGTGTCATGCATTTGTTGATCAAGACGCAGACTTTGAGAAGGCTGTGCCTGTTATTATCAATGCCAAGACCCAAAATCCAGGGGTCTGTAATGCATTGGAAACCATGCTTGTGGATGAAGGGATTGCGGAAGACTTTCTTCCATTGATTGGTGAAGAACTGCAAAAAAAGCAAGTTGAGATTAAAGGGTGCTCAAGAACGTGTGAAATCTTGTCTTACGCTTCACCTGCCAGTGAAGAAGACTGGGTGGAAGAACATCTCGATCTTATATTAAGTGTTAAAGTCGTGCCAGGTCTTAATGGGGCGCTTGATCATATCTATCGATACTCTACAAAGCATTCTGAAACGATCATCACCGAGAACTACTCAAAGGCTCAAAGGTTCTTGAAAGAAATCGATGCTGCTGCCGTTTATGTAAATGCTTCAACACGATTTACGGATGGAGGACGCTTCGGCTTTGGAGCAGAGATAGGAATCAGCACTCAGAAGTTGCATGCCCGAGGCCCTATGGGGTTGAGAGAATTGACGACGATTAAATACATGGTTTATGGAGATGGACAGATCGTTTAATAGTCTAGCATCGAGAATTCTATCGCTTACGGTCTCTCGATGGAAAAGGCCGCCATTTGGCGGCCTTTTATGGTAGACTAGGATTACTCTAAGACGAGTATAATTTATAAATTGATTAATAGTTTTTTATGTGTTCATATATGTGTTCATACATAGGTAGAGGATTGTGAAAGTGGAGCATCATTGAGACATGAGACAAAGGGTGTGAGCTTATGGAGTGGGATATTGCGAAGAGAGAATTAAGTAAAGTGAAAGTCTCGTCAAATGGCAAAAATGAACTTGTTCTCGTGCAAGCTAAATCTAATAAGCTTAAGTGTATTGGTAGAGGGACAGATGCTGCGGTGTTTCGCTTCATCTCCGCACCCCAGTACGCTTATAAAGTGTTTAGTAATGACAAGCTAGAAAAGTTAGAACAAGAGAGCAAAGTTTATTTAAAATTAGGTTACTCGAAGTATTTTCCTGTGTATTATGGCAAAGGATTAAACTATCTGGTGATTAGTTACGAAGCAGGAATTACTCTGTATGATTGTCTTTTACAAGGAATTCATATACCCAAACAGGTCATTATTGAGGTTGACAATGCGATAGACTATGTACTCAGCAGAGGACTGAACCCAAGAGACATTCATCTCAAAAATATACTGTTTCATGAGGGTCAGGTAAAGCTTGTTGATGTCTCTGAGTATCTGGAGCCAGGAAACGATAAAAGGTGGGAATACTTGAAAGAAGGATATACGGAGCATTATCACTTATTTGACGGAAAAGCCCTGCCTTTTTGGCTTTTAGAAAATGTACGAAAATGGTATAACCAGACAAGACCGGAGAGGCTAAATCTTCAAGATTTTGTGAAAGATCTCATTAATCCTTTTCAGGAAAGACTTCGCTTCTGAAATGCGAGTTTTTTTATACTTGGCTAAGAATTGGGTAATAATCTAATATTAATAAAAGATTAGTAGTGAAAAAGGTGTAATTGAATGCTTAGTGAGAATTGTAAATTAATAACTGAAACAGCAAGCAAATTAGATATGGAGACAATAATAGGATATGAATATAGGTTGGAAAAAAAATATTATACTTTTTTTAGTTAGTCAGACCATTTCCCTCTTTGGATCATCCCTGGTTCAATATGCAATTATGTGGCATATTACCTTAAAATCCCAGTCCGGAGTAATGATGACCTTAGCCATTGTCTGCGGTTTTTTGCCTACCTTATTTCTTTCACCATTTGCTGGGGTATGGGCTGATCGTTATAATCGTAAAACACTCATTATGGTATCCGATTCATTGATTGCCTTATCGACGCTGGTTCTGGCAATTTTGTTTCTTCTAGGCCATTATTCCCTTTGGCTACTTTTAGTAATGTCCGCCATACGCGCACTTGGATCAGCTATTCAAGTGCCTGCAATAGGAGCATTCCTCCCCCAACTAGTACCGGAGGATAAACTAACTCAGGTGAACGCCACGAACGGAACAATCCAAGCGCTAGTTATGTTACTGTCCCCTATGTTAAGTGGTGCCCTCCTGACAATGGCTACTATTGAATTAATATTTTTTATAGATGTGATCACAGCAGTCATTGCTGTTTTAGTTCTGCTTTTATTTTTACATGTCCCTGTCCACGCGAAAGCACTTGAAAAACAAACTCTGAGTTATTTTAGAGATCTGTGTGACGGATTCAATTACATCAGAAGTCATGGATATGTGAAGAGGTTTTTTTTGTTTTGTGCCGGCTTCTTTTTCTTAGCAGCACCTGTTGCCTTTTTAACTCCTCTGCAAGTGACTCGTAGTTTCGGTAACGATGTTTGGCGTTTAACGGCAATAGAAATTACTTTTTCACTTGGGATGATGCTTGGCGGCATTATTATGGCTTCTTGGGGTGGTTTTAAGAACAAGGTTCACACCATGACACTAGCAAGTCTTGGAATCGGAGTCTGCACCTTTGCCCTAGGAATGATTCCGGTTTTTTGGATTTATCTCATTTTTATGGGGTTGGTCGGAATTGCAATGCCGGTTTTCAACACGCCTTCAACAGTCCTATTACAGGAAAAGGTAGAGGCAGATTTTCTGGGAAGAGTGTTTGGAGTTTTAGGGATGATTTCAAGTTCCATGATGCCTTTAGGAATGCTCTTGTTCGGACCATTATCGGACATCATTATGATTGAATGGCTGCTTATTGGAACAGGCTTGCTAATGTTTATTCAAGGATTTTTCTTGTTAGGTAACAAAGTATTAATAGAAGCAGGAAAACAAATCCCCAAACTTTAATAAATACTAAAAGTATTTCTATTACAAGGACTTGAGATCAAAACTTTGATTCAAGTCCTTTTTTGCGTGTTAAGCAGGGTGATTAACTTGTGGAATGGGGGTTTTATAATGAGTGACCTCTTCTCCGATGGAGTATGATTGTCCAGAAGTATAAGTTTTAATTAGATTTTAAGAAATTCCTAAGATTTAACTAGGTTTTTTTTAAGATCTCCACTCTATAATTCTATTATAAGTTTAAGCGTTCAAATATGAACTCGCATTTTGAAAGAGATATGCTTTAATTTTATGATTAAAAATTGCGTTGTCATTAAGTGAGAGAGGAGATATTCTATGAAACAGTTAAAAATTCTTGTGTTTTCTGCAGGCTTTGGAAATGGACACATTCGGGCAGCAGAAGCAGTTATCGAAGAACTCCGTGTAAAGGAGCCTTCCGCTATTGTAACTCATTTGGATTTCGGGGACTTTTTAAGTAAGCGATTCAATAATCTGATTAAAAAGCTATACCTCGAATTGATAAAGCATTCTCCGGGGCTATGGGGAAGATTTTATTATCAAACTTCTAAGTTAACGCATAATTCTAGAATTCAGCGTTTTCTTAATCAATTAGGGCGTAGTGATTTTCTGAACTATATTAAGGAATTTGCCCCGGACCTTATTGTTTGTACCTATCCAACTGTTTCTTCAATTCTAGCTCAGCTTAGACTAGAACATATTCTGCAAGTACCTGTGATCACTGTGATTACAGATTATACGGTACACAGCCATTGGGTACATCCTGGTGTGGATTCCTATATGGTAGCTTGTGAGAAAGTTAAGGATATGTTAGTGACAGGGGGAATCATCGAGGATAGGATACATGTTACAGGTATTCCGATTAGTCCAAAATTTGAGAAGAGGATTAATCGAGAGTTGATTTACTACAAGTTAGGATTAAAATCAGATCTGCCAACCTTTCTTGTGATGGGGGGATATGGAAGTTTCGAAGAAACAACAAGAATCTGCGAGAAATTGGCAAATTCAGTAATCCCTTTACAGGTAATAATTGTTTGTGGAAATAATGGGAAGTTGTATGACTCTTTACATGAGGTGGTTACAAATGCCAGAAACACTCTGGTTAGGTTAGGTTATGCAAATAACATGGAGGAGCTCATGTCAATAGCGGATCTGATTATAACTAAGGCCGGAGGTTTAACGGTGACAGAGGCTCTTACCAAGCATTTACCCCTTATGATATATAAGCCCATACCCGGTCAGGAAGAGGAAAATGCAAGTTTTGTACAACTCATCGGTGCAGGGCAGGTTGCAGGTACAGTAGAAGAGTTAGAAATAACTCTTAGCCGTTTCTTGAGTTATCCCGAAGAAATCGAGAAAATGCGTGAGAAGGCGTCATTAGCTTTAGTTAGTCATTCAGCAGAACAGACCGTTGATTCTATGTTTAAATTAATAACTGAATTGAGTAACGAGCAAAGAACCGGCTGATTTCAGAAAGAAGTTCTTACACTGAAGGGAAGGTTAACGATGCCCAACATTATTAAAAATCTGATGCCTCTTTGTTTAATGTTATCAATCCCAATTTCAAATATTATTTATTGTCTCCTCAATAATGCAAATCGCGGGACTCATAGCCTAGTCACTGATTTAGATCAAAGTGTCCCATTTTTAAAGATATTTATTTTGCCCTATCTATTATGGTATTTTTTTATTTTTGGAACTTTATCTTACTTTTGCTTTAAAAATAAAAGAATCTATTACAGGACTCTTATAGCTATTAATCTTGGTTTATTGATATCTTATGCTATTTATTTTTTCTTTCAAACAAATGTTCCAAGACCAGATTTAGTAGGTAACGACTTTTTGACCATGCTAATCGCTTTCGTATATAATAATGACCAACCTTACAATGCATTTCCAAGCATTCATGTTTTATTAAGTTTTTTGATGATTAAAGCAATAAACAAGTATCCTGGTAAGAATTATTACAATGTGTGCACAGTTTATACAATTGCTATTTTAATTATTTTAGCTACCCAGTTTATTAAACAGCATGTTATCTTAGATCTCTTATTTTCGATGGTATTAGGTGGTTTAATATTTGACCTTGTTTTTCATATAAACCTTGAGAGACTAGGATCCTGGTTGAGGAGACAATATCAATGGTTAAATGTGCGAAAGAGATCGGCAAATGGTATTGATGAGTTGAAAAGTCCAAGCAAGCAATTAGGCGTCAGATATTAAGATCTCCTGACGTCTCTTAACAAGAGGATACTTAATTCACTTAATCAATAAAAAGGAGTAAGATCATGATCGATTTAGCCCAAAAACGACTCTTAAAGTACGTCATTGTTTCACTTGCTTTCGCGCTGATAGTCGGGTGTTCACCCTTAAACGCTCCCAAGGATACCCCTTCAAAGACGACGGATTCGGCTTCTCAAACTCCTCCCTCGTCCTCTGCACCCCAAACCAGGGATGAGGCCAAGGAGTTATTGCTAAATATTAAGGGAGCCGCGGAGCAAGGGAAAGTGATTAACTGTAATTTTCCTGTGAAGACAACCGTGATTGAAGATGTTAAGAGTCAATGGGGAGAGCCAGAAAAGGTTGATTGGGTGGCCGCCGCGAAGGGGAACTACGCTACCTACTCCAAACAGGCAATGGTTTTTGGCTTCAACAAAGGTTCTCAAATCTTCGAAGTCCGATCCTTTGATCCACAATTACAGCAGCTATCCTTGGCTAAGACAAAGGAACTATTCGGGGATCCGGCTTATAATGCTAAAACCAAAGTTGAGAATGGGCCCTTTTATGATAAAAAAGTAAATGGAGAGGAAATCATTGGCTATACAGTGGGTTCGGAATATAAAATTGAGTTTGTGTTCCCAATACCAACAGCCACTGATTCGAATCCAATGATGGATCATTATCTTGTTCTTTATCCGAGGGGTACCGTGAACAATATGGCAGATGATCCGGGGCGGCAATGGTAATTGAATCAGGAAGTCCGATGAAATTAAATTAGTGATTTTTAACTATAGAGAGAGTGTGGTTAGAATAACCCCATAATTCTTTGGAAGAATTATGGGGTTATTCTTGAAATTTTTAGGGTTCTCAGAAAGACTTCTGAGAACCCTAATTTTATGGGTGAAAATATCAGAGGTAGAACGAGCTCACATGGATCATAGCTTACTACTGTCCAATTGCCCCTTGATATTAAAGAACAGTGGTGTTTGACTAAAACTTTTAGTGGGCTTATACTAAACTAGTAAACTACTAGTTTAGTAAATAAGTAGATTATTAATAAGAGACGAGGGAGATTACCATGAAAATACCGACAACCCTGAAGCATAAGCCAGTAATTGTATCTGAAAACTATGAGAATGTTGATGGGAGATATGCCTATAATTCAGATGCTAAAGGTCTTTCATTAGGTTTAGCCCAGTGGAATGATCGTGGTAAGGTAGACGTATCTGCAAAAGTATGGAGATATACGGGAGAAAAATGGTCGAGACAGTCAGAGGAATTACCTATGCATCGTGTCCTCGACCTGGCAATACTAATTTGTCGAACTAAACTTCATTTTCGAGAAGCCTACCGCTATGAGAATTTATATGATGCCAATAATCCTGTAATTGATAGAATTGGCATACAGGGTGATGCCATGACGGTGGCTGTATGTACTGGAAACGAAAAAATCAATGAGGATATCAAATTGTTCAACCAAGCACTAAGCACTGATGATGAACTCGTCGGAGAACGTTTACGTACTTTATCTAGGATTCTTAAGGAGATGGGATATTAGCACATGGATAGAAAGAAAGAGTTGAAAGAACAATATTTACAGATGAAGCCGGAAATGGGAATACTGATAATTCGATCAAAGCATAATAATAAGTGTTTTATCCAAGTTAGCCAAAGGTTACAAGCTACCCTAAATAGACTTAAATTCCAATTAGACCTAGGTTCTCATCGTAACTCAGAGTTACAAAAGGAATGGAAAGAATATGGAGAAGGAAGCTTTACGATTGAGGTATTGGAGAAGCTTGAATATGATAAAGATGAAACAAAAACTGATTATACTGATGATTTAGCACTGTTGCAGATGGAATGGGAAGAAAAAATGGGCAGAGAAAAAGTTGAGTTTTATTAAAAGACGTAAGTAAAGGCCACGCAATGCGTGGCCTTAAGATTTGTATGCCCCCCACTTATTGTAAGTGGTAAGCTCAAAATTAAGTTTCAGGCTGATTCAGTGTATTAATACACCCGTTTCGCTCCTACATAGGCCTTGGACCAATAGGGAGTAAACCCATAGATAGCAATTCCTTTACTGCTTGTAGCACTAATAAATTGATTATCCCCAATGTAGATTCCTACATGACTTATTTGTTTTCCCGGAACAAGGTTAAAGAAAACTAAATCACCAGCAATTAAGTTGTTAAAGCTTACAGAGGTTCCAATACCGTATTGATCAAGGCTAACCCGAGGCAGAGTAATGTTTTGGCTGGCAAAAACATAACGAGTAAATCCGGAACAATCAAAGCCTGATGGAGTTGTGCCTCCCCATTTATAGGGAACGCCTAAAAAGCTTTTGGCTTTACTTATGAGTTGATTTGTCTTTTCCTGTGGCGAAACTTTCGCCTGCGGTAAAGCCTTGGCATTTTTCAAGGCCTCTAATGTTTGGGGCCCGACAATTCCATCTACCAATAAATTTTGATCTCGTTGAAATGCTTGAACAGCAGTGTTAGTCTTATTTCCGAAAATGCCATCAACTGTACCAACATCATAATTTAAGGCTTGGAGATCTGATTGTAACATTCGAATCTCTGAACCTGTGGAGCCTACCTGAAATGTTGCAGCTTCAACTGCTGAAGCAGAAGCGATAATAGTCATAATAACTAATATCATTAAGATAATCCCTTTTTTCACTTATAACTACCCCTTTCCTGTATTGCTACCCTCAAGGCCTCGTAGAGTGAAGTATACATGCTGACCACTTGAAAGTATAGTACAAGTTGTTGGCTGTATACCCATATTTAGCCTATTAGATATTAGAATACAGTTTATATACTTGGGGTACATTTTCTTTTTTAGGGTAGGATAATATATACCAAAATTGCTAAGGTGAGGAGGAAAGCTATGCAAAAGGTTTTTGTCGCTGAAATTGGGAATGAGAGTATAGTTATTAAGGCCTTTGTTGATTTAGATACTGCAAATCCTAAGCTGCTTGGACAAGGAATCTCTTATACTACTGTACCTCATAGTGATATTGAAGCAGGATTAAATTCTGCTGTTCAAGATTTAGAAAAAGAGATTGGGACTGTAGGTTCTTTAGATGAGATAACTATATACGCCTCGAGTCTAGTGCCACCCCATCGACTGGAGAAGCTTAAGGTGCCATCTTACCTAAAAAACAAACTAAGGCCAACCTCGGAAGCAATCCTGCGGGCAGCCCAAGTGATTTATGAGGAGGTGGGAGAAGTATTAGTCATTGATGTTAGTCCAGTATGGACAAACGTCTATTCGATTATTGAAGATATTTCTCAGGAAACGATGGCAGAAGACTTAAATGTTATTAACAATCCTCTGCCCTTAGTGAAGCTCATTGGAGAAAAGAAGCTTATGGAGCATTATGGAAGTGAGTGGGGAAAACTAAATACTATAAATCCGAAAACCCCAAAAGAGATGATCTTTTGTGCTGAGTTGACAGCTGCAGCGATTGGGTTTGCTCTGAAAAGACATGCTAAAAGTCTAAACAAGAAAAATGTAAATTTCAATAAAATTCGCTGGATTGTAGGAACTGGGGTGGGACTTACTCAGTTTCCCAATGCTCTGGAGATTTTTCAAGAAACCATTGAAAAATTAAGGGATAGGTTATTTGAGGATAGAAAAGGAATAGCTATCCTCTTAGACAAAGACTGCATTTTGACCTCTTTAGGTGTCATACCCAAAGCTTATCAAAAAGCTACCTGGCAGCTAATGCGTGAATCCTTTGGCTTGGAGAATTAACCGGAGAGATTCTGTTTCTAAAGGAGTTATCAGATGAGGAACCAATTTAGCAAGCTAGCCCTTGGAATTGCGTTGTTGTTTCTAACTGTTCTAATAGTTACTGCTATCTCGGAAATCCTATCTCGGCAATGGAGTCGGTTAGGTCTCACAACCCTTACAATGGTTTGTGTTTTTCTTCCATTTGCCACTGTCTGTCTGGCTAGTCATCTAAACATAAGATTACCGTCCAGTTTTCCCTCGGTAACGCTAGTGTTTATAATACTTGCGCAATATTTTGGCGAATTTAAGAATTTCTATTATATGTATTGGTGGTGGGATTTGCTTCTGCACTCAGTTTTTGGGAGTTATGTGGTTATAGTATCACTAGCTATACTCCAAGGGACTTTTAGAAAAAGACAAGAAGTATCTGACCTACGATTTATAGTAATCGAGCTGATAACTGCTTTCAGTGTTACAATTACATTAGGAACTATCTGGGAAATATTTGAGTTTCTTGGAGATTACTTTTTTAAGACGAGTATGGTTAAGGGAGGACTTGACGATACTCTAACGGATCTGATCGTAAAAACAACGGCAGCCCTACTAACATCAATATATTTATATATTCGAAGCTCATCAAGTAAAAAGCTTAAGGATGAGATTGTATAATCTTTTGGAATAACAATAATCCTTTCTGGTATGCAGGATTATCAGATTTTCTAGCGAAATTATGATTGGTAGGTATTATTTTCTATTATTTACATCGACAGAGCTCCTTTTATTAATATAGCTTAGATGAAAGGTATGATTGGGCAATGATTTCAAAAAAAATGCAAGAGCAAGTAAAAAACAGTTCCGTAATTCGGGCAATGTTTGAAGAAGGTAAAAGGTTAGCAGATATTTATGGCGCAGAAAATGTGTTTGATTTTAGCCTAGGGAACCCGAATGTAGAACCACCTGAAGAAGTAAAAAATGCAATCCTAGAGGTTGTAAATGATAGTAATTCCACAGGGATTCATGGATACATGAATAACTCTGGGTATGAAAATGTGAGAGCTGCAATTGCAAATTCCATTAATAATAAGTTTGGTACTGCTTTTACTCCCAAAAACATTATCATGACGGTTGGCGCAGCCGGGGGCCTAAACGTTATTTTAAAGACCCTGCTTAATCCCAAGGACGAGGTCATTACCTTTGCTCCTTTTTTTGGAGAGTACAGAAATTATGTTAAAAACTATGACGGCGAATTAGTGGTAGTTTCCCCTAATACTATTGACTTCCAACCCAACCTAGAGGAATTCAAGGAGAAAATCACCGCAAATACTAAAGCTGTTATTATCAATTCTCCTAATAATCCTACCGGGGTTATCTATTCCGAAGAGACCATTATTAAGCTTTCCAATATACTTAGAGAGAAACAAAAGGAATTGGGAACCGATATCTATATCATTGCAGATGAACCTTATCGAGAACTTGCTTATGATAATGCTGAAGTCCCCTATCTCTCTAAATATTATGAGAACACGATTATTGGCTACTCTTATAGTAAGTCACTTTCTCTACCGGGAGAACGAATTGGCTATTTAGTTATTTCCGATCAGGCGGCTGATTACGAGAATATTGTTGCGGCAGCGAATATTGCGAATCGCATTTTGGGTTTTGTTAATGCTCCGGCCCTATTCCAACGGGTCATTGCCAAGTGCTTAGATGCTAAAGTTGATCTTGAGGTGTACAATAAAAATCGTGAACTTCTCTATAAAGGTTTATTATCTTTTGGTTACGAATGCATCAAACCTGAGGGAGCATTTTACATGTTTGTCAAAACCCCGATTGAGAATGATGCTGAATTCTGTAGTTTGGCTAACAAGAAAAATATTCTCATTGTTCCCGGATCCGCCTTTGGTTGCCCGGGATATGTACGTATTGCTTATTGTGTTGCTTATCAAACCATCGAAAAGGCTTTACCTGGCTTTAAGGCTTTAATCGAAGAATTAAAATAGGCTTAGAGGCTTTGGATAAAGACCAGTCTTAATTTGCTAGATCCGTTGGGTAGGGTAGAAGGGTATTGTTTAGACTAAATAAGAGCAAGAAGCTAGCCCCTCAAGGGGGTGCTTCTTGCTCTTTTAAGTAGGATGTGAGGAGCTGAATTAGTGAATGTACATTTCTTGCAGTGCAGAACAAAGTATATTGGAAATTCCCAATGATGGGGAATCCCTCATCGCTGGGTATTGGAGCCATGAAAGGGGTATGTGCTCACAGCCAATTCTCTTGCAATGGAAGGATGGGAAAGTCAAATCATTGAAGTCAGTAAGTTATTTAGAGGCTTACCCTCAAACATCATTGCAATGGGATCAGTACTTTCTCATACCTGGATGGATCGATGCCCACGTACATTTGGCCTTAGATAGCCTTGATTTCTATCAGTGTTTGGAAAAATGGAGTCAGCCAGCCTTGATAGAGGATAACATTAAAGTTTACCTGCGGAGATACTTGGAGAAGGGAATTGTTGCGATTCGCGACGGAGGGGACTTGCCGGGATTTTCCTGGACGGCTAAACACAAGGTTGAAGAAGGAATCTGGTCGGGGCCCCAGGTGATATCTGTTCACGAGGCCGTAGGGCGAGCAGGAATGTACGGACGTTTCCTTGGCCGAGGTTTTCAGAATCTGACTGAGTGGCAAGAGGAGAAGAGTAGTTTTTTTAACCAAGGGATTGACCAACTTAAAGTAATCGTGACAGGCTTGATTAAGTTTGATGACTTTAATAGAGTCGGCCCAACTCAGTGGACCGTAGCAGAATTAAAAGAGATTGTGGAAACAGCCCATGCACGTCAAGCCCTTGTCATGGCTCATGCCAGTGGAGAAGAGGGGATTTCCGTCGCTATATCTGCCGGAGTAGATTCCATCGAACACGGTTATTACATGACCTCTCGAAATCTTGAGTTAATGAAAGAAAAAGGCATTGCTTGGGTACCAACGGTTGCTCCTATAGGAAATATTTTAAAATATCCAACCAATCGATATTCAAGGCATGAACTTGATACCTTGAAACGCATTCTTGATACTCACTTGGCTAGGATTTACGAGGCCTATTGTTTAAACCTCCGCCTTGGTGTTGGCACTGACGCAGGTGCCTATCAAGTGCCGCATGGAGATAGCTTTTATGATGAAATTGAGTGGCTGGTTCAGGCTGGAATTCCGAAATTAGAAGTCTTTGGCAAGGCTACACATGAAAATGCCCAAATCTTAGGTCAAACTGAATTAGGGAAGTTAGAGATAGGTACCCCCATGAACCAATTACAATTGGTCAAGAACTTTAATTAACTGTTACTATGATATGATTAAGTATGTCTTGAAGCGATCTTTTGAAACATCACTAATAGTCCAACACAGAGCCGATAGATGGAATCGATTTTGAGATTTTCATCTGCCGTCATGTCGAAGAAAATATTGAGTTGAGATTTTAGATCTTCAACAGGCTTTTTATAGCAGATTAATAAGGGGACTTTTGGCAGAGGGTATAAAACAAGAGAAATATCCGAGGAATAACTGTTTTCTACGGGCTTGCCATTAAAAATCAGGATTAAATCCTCAATAAGATCCGGATAGCTATCGATAAGCTGCTTTAAAGGCTCTTCAAACCTTTTCTCAAAAAATGAAATCCAGACAGTGTCACTGCTAAGTTCCTTAAAAGTGACCCATTTTCCGGAAAGATCTTTGCCGGCGCTGTGAATAATATAATTAAGTAACGGGACAATCACCCAGACGTTGATATGGCAGTCAGATATGAAATTACCTTTGGAATCAACGGTGAAGTCTTTGCCGAGACACTTAACGGTTAGCTTATCTCCGGATAACTTGGCTCCTAAGCGCTCAACTGCAGCCGAAAAGTCTACATTCAATATCTCTTCTTTTAAAGGAACGAGTATTTGTTTTAATTGTTCTTCAGGAGTCATTTGCCTAACGATTTGACCATTAAGTTCTTCGAGGGCCTCTTTTTCCAGGTGAGGGCATTCATTGATACGTTTATCACCTTTAATTATTGCAGCAGCAAACGCCAAACATGTTGGAGCTCCACATAGTTTGCAATTCGACTTTGGAAGTACCTTGTATATACTTAGCGGATTATCTAGTTTCGACATATAAAATACTCCTTTCGAAAAAAGTTCTTGGCAAAATTGATAGAATTCAAATTCCAAACCTTTTAAACTTTAGATTCTATAACTAGACTTTATTTCCTGCATTTTAGCTCTATTTATGGAAATTACTGTTGATCAGCCCTCTGTAAGAAATCTTAATTCATTGAAACATGGCTTGGGAGTCTTTATTCTTGCCAAAGGGTGATATAGAATGTAGCTGAGTAGTTTTAGTGAGGAAGTTTCAAATCGGGAGGCAATATGTTGGTTGTAGGTCTTAGTTAGTTAATAATCAGAGAGAAATCTTGGACTATAGAGGGAGAGATGTTAAATTATGGGAAATTATTTAGCTGGGTTAGGGTTTCAAGAAATACTAATCGGAGGATTAGGAATCCTTGCTGTGGGTTTTATTTTGAAAAAGCTGTTCAAATTGGCGATTAGTATAGCAGTAGTAATAGTACTTGTTTATTATGGATTACCGGTACTTCAGACTGTCATGACTAAGTAGCGGGAGGGCAAGATGAATATCATTGGCAATATAATCTGGCTAGTATTTGGAGGCGTCCTTGCTGCAATTGTCTGGTTCTTAGCAGGGGTATTATTATGTATAACAGTTATCGGCCTCCCCTTCGGCCTTCAATGTTTTAAGATCTCGTTCTTTGTATTGTGGCCTTTCGGGAAGGAAATTGAACTCGGTCATTTTGGAGCGGGTGGATTAATATTTAATATCATTTGGCTTTTCGTTTTTGGTTGGGAGTTTGCAATAGCTCATTTAATTATTGGTGGGATTTTTTGTATAACAATTGTTGGTATTCCTTTTGGTCTTCAACATTTTAAATTTGCGAAACTGGGGTTGATACCTTTCGGGGCAAAAATACGTTAGCATATCCCTTCTTCTCTGTGACATATTATACAGTGGCAGATAATATCTAGAGAGGATGAGTAAATAATGATTCGTATTGGAGTTATCGGGCAATCTGGAGAGATAAGCGGC
This sequence comes from Desulfosporosinus hippei DSM 8344, assembly GCF_900100785.1. Lineage (GTDB taxonomy): Bacteria > Bacillota > Desulfitobacteriia > Desulfitobacteriales > Desulfitobacteriaceae > Desulfosporosinus > Desulfosporosinus hippei. The sequence goes on from NZ_FNCP01000026.1 coordinate 61,380, forward strand.
GAGCTTCAACAATTGGCTCATGACATAGGGCGGGAAATTGCTAATAGAGGGGCAATTCTTCTAACCGGCGGTACTAATGGGGTGATGGAATGTGCTTCTAAAGGTGCTAAAGAGGCAAATGGGCTGGTAGTAGGGATTTTGCCAGGGGATACCTTAGACAGAGCAAATAAATATATTGATATTCCTATTAATACAGGATTAAGTTTTGATTATCGCAGCTTAATTCTTGTTCATTCTTCAGATGCCTTGATCATGGTTGGCGGAGGTAATGGAACCTTAGGGGAATTATCTGCTGCATACCTTAACCTCAAGCCTGTCGTGATCCTGGAACCTTCAGGCGGATGGGCTAAGAGAGTTAGGACTATGGCTTTTGAAGAAGAGTATTTAGATGAAAGAAAAAGCATAAAACTGGATTACGCTCAGACGGTTAAAGAGGCTTTGGATATTGCTTTAAGCCGAATAGAAAAGGATAGACACTCATCGGCCCAACTACTTACTGACGGGTGCCAAGGAAATAAATCTGATGCGGAACAATGATCTTTACAGACTCGAAGATGATAGCGTTTAACAACAAGTAGCTAGACTATTGATCTTATATAATTGGAGGACAAATCTGTGCTTACATTCTATTGTTTTCCACAGTGAACAACTTGCAAAAAAGCGGAAGCGGGTCTTCTGCAACAAAATAGGGAGTTTGAATACCGTAACATTGTGAAAAAACCACTCACAGTTGAGGAACTAACAGACTTAGCAAAGCTTGGTGAGGTTTCCATCCTAAGTCTCCTGAACAAGAGGAGCAAAACATACAAGGATCTTGGGAAAGAAATTCAGGAGTCTGACGAAATGGCCGTCGCTGATTTTCTTGCCGCGAATCCTAAGGCAATAATTAGGCCGCTGGTTGTGGAAAACAACAAGCTTACGATAGGTTTTAAGCCAGAGCCTAAATAACTAACTAAATTTGACGGTTACATATTTCTTGAGGTGAACAATGATTATAGAAGATACTAAGGATCAAATAATTAGTACTCGACAAAGCATTCTTGATGTGGCTGGTAAATTAATAGCCCAGAAAGGTGTTAAAGCTACCAGCCTATCGGATATAGCTAAAGAAGTTGGCATAAGCAAAGGAACCTTATATTACTACTATTCTAATAAGAACGATATTATCTATGACATTGCAGATATTCATCTGACAAGGATTACTAAAGAGTTATTAGCATGGATTGAAAGTATTGAGAATAATATCTCAGCAGAGGATGTAATAAGAGTGGTATTTGAAAGAATATCCACGGCAGAAACTAGGGGAAAACTGCATCTTTATCTCATTAGTGATGCAGTTACCAGTAATGGCCCTCTTAATAAACGTTTTAGAGAAAAATATAGGGAATGGAGGATTGCACTGGAAAATGGACTGAGAAAGGTGTTGAAAGATAGAACAGCAGATTATGTTGTTTTATCCTATATAATACTTGCAGCTCTTGACGGATTCACAATTCAGTGGAGACTTGGCGAGGAAGACATTCCTATAGAAGGTATAGCTAACGTGATATCGAAATTAGAGTGAGGCTCACGACTCTATCAAGATGGTTTACAAACTTACACTGACGTTCACAAATGCTTCGCAGAGTAGGGGGGCCTTTTATTCAATATTTTATCGGTCGGTCGACCGACTGATAAGAGAAATAAGAATTGACTTCACACAGAGAGGTATAAGAGGAGGGGATCCTGAGATGTATAAGTTATATTGTAGGATCTATCAAAGTGTTTTTAAAGCATTTGCTTACCTTTTGCCCTGGCGTGAGCCCGAGGTAATTCGGGGAGAAAACAGCTTGTGCAAGCTGCCCAGACTAATTATAAGCAAGGACATAGACAAAGTTTTAATAGTAACTGACAAGATGATTGCTTCTCTGGGACTTATGGATAAATTACTTATGGGCTTAACTGATGTAGGAGTAGACTACATTGTGTATGATGAAACTGTTCCAAACCCAACCATTGAGAACATTGAAGATGCATTACGATTGTATAAATCAAATAATTGCAGAGGTATAGTAGCTTTTGGCGGCGGCTCCCCCCTTGATTGTGCAAAGGGCGTAGGTGCGCGTGTCGCAAGGCCCAATAAGAGTATTTCTCAGATGAAGGGAGTATTTAAGGTCTTAAAAAGCATACCTCCTCTGTTTGCAGTTCCTACGACTGCCGGTACTGGAAGTGAGACCACGATTGCTGCAGTCATTACAGATGGCAGGACCCATGAGAAGTACGCCATCTCTGATACGTCATTAATTCCCCATTATGCAGTACTTGATCCGATGCTTACAGTTAATCTGCCGCCTCATATTACTTCGACGACTGGGATTGATGCATTGACCCATGCTGTTGAAGCCTATATTGGCAAAAGCAATACAAAAAAGACAAAAAAGTATAGTAGAGATGCAGTTAGGTTAATTTTTGCTAACATTTTTGAAGCCTATTCCAACGGAAAAAACCTAGCTGCACGGAAAAATATGCAAGAGGCTTCCTTCCTGGCCGGCTTAGCTTTTACACGTGCCTACGTAGGTTATGTCCATGCAATAGCCCATACTCTTGGCGGATTTTACTCTGTTCCTCATGGATTAGCTAATGCTATTATCCTGCCTTATGTATTAGAGTTTTATGGGGAATCAGCACATAAGCCCTTGGCAGAGCTGGCTGATTTAGTCGGTTTGAGTTCACCTGATGACACCCTTGAAAAAAAAGCAGTAAAGTTTATAGAAGCCATTAAAAGGCTTAACAAAAGCATGGACATCCCCACTAAAGTGAGTGGTATACTTGAGCGTGATATTTCTTTAATGGTAAAACGAGCACTTGCCGAGAGCAACCCCCTATATCCTGTACCGAAGATTATGTCCAGAGATGATATGACTAAGATTTATCATGTTATTAAGGAGTAGGTAAATATGTTTGGTTATGCTCAAAGAATAGCGACGATAGATTTGAGTAGTGGAATTGTTAAGGACTACCCAGTCTCTGAAAAGGACAGGGAAATGTTTTTAGGAGGCAAAACCTTAGCTGCTAAAATCTTTTATGATTCTTTCAGCAGTAAGGTGGAAGGGTTTTCTGAAGAAAACCTTATCGTTATTACCACCTCACCTCTTACTGGTTCAACCTCACCCTGTTCTTCAAGGTTTAATGTTTCTACGATTTCCCCTTTAACAGGTCTTTTGGTTTCTTCAAATTGCGGTGGAAGTTTTGGCTTGCACCTCAAGCGTGCAGGCTATGATGGATTGATAATTTGCGGAAAAAGTAAGAGTAGGGTATATATCGATATTACTGATGAGATTATTTCTATAAAAAATGCAGATCATTTATGGGGTAAAAATACCGGGGAGGCACAGGCGTTATTAGGTGGAAAAAACAAAGGTAAATTCGTTATTGGAATTGCCGGTGAAAATCTGGTAAGGTATGCTGCTGTTATTAGTGATGAACGAGCTGCCGGTCGTGGTGGAGTAGGAGCAGTGTTTGGCTATAAGAATCTCAAAGGGATTGTGGCAAGTGGTAAAGAAACGATTAAAATGTTTGACCAAGAGAGTTTTAAAAAACAGAATCTGGGCTGGATTAAAAAGCTCCAGTCCCATTTGCTAACTGGCGAACAAATGCCCAAGCTTGGAACTGCTTCTCTTGTCAGTATGATGAATTTTCGCAATTTGTTAGCCACTAAGAATTATACTAGAGGTAGTTATGCTGATTTTGAAAACATCAATGGTGAAACCTTAAAGCGAGATTATTTAATCAAGAATAAAGGATGTGTAACCTGTCCAATTCAGTGCGGCAGGGTAGTGAAAGCATACGGAAAAGCAGTTAAAGGGCCGGAGTTAGAGACATTAGGGTTGCTTGGCAGTAATTTACTTAACAAGGATATGCAAGGTATCATAAACTTGAATCACCTTTGCGATGAGTATGGTCTTGATACGATTAGCTTTGGCAGCACTGTTGGATTTGCCATGGAATTGAATGAAAAAGGTTTATGGAATAACGGCCTGAATTTTGGCGAATGCTCAGGGCTGGAGGAATTAGTTAAAAAAGTAGCAACTCGAGATGGAATTGGTAATGACTTAGCAGAAGGTACAAAACGTATTTCCGAGAAATATGGGGGCAGTAATTTTGCAATGAATGTCAAGGGTATGGAACTTGCTGCATATGAACCTCGTGCAGCACAGGGAATGGGATTAGGGTATGCTACTTCAAACAGAGGCGGCTGCCACCTAAACGGCGGATATCTGGTTGTGCTTGAAGGGCTTGGCTTAAATGTTAGTGGAAAGACCGCAAGGGGGAAAGCTGCCTATACAATCTTCTTTCAAGATTTAATGGAAGTAGTATCAGCAGGAGGAACATGTCTGTTTACAACTTATTCCTTATTACCCCAGGCCTTAATTAATAATCCTAATCATAGTTTAGTCAGGTTAATTAACAAACTTATACCGTCATATGGCTGGCTGGTGAGTTTTTTGCATAACCATTCCTGGTTAATGAGCTTTAATCTGAAGGGTACACTACCTTACCCAAATGCTATTAAAACAGTGACAGGCTTCAAAATGAATATTGGCAACTTCTTAACAATTGGGGAAAGAGGATACAACCTAGAAAGACTTATCAATATTCGACAGGGTTTAAGAAGCAGTGATGACACTCTGCCCAAGAGACTTATCAATGAACTCCAAAGAGCGGATGACTCTGATAGTAAGGTGAAACTGGAAGAAATGATTAAAGACTACTACAGAATTCGAGGTTGGGATGAGCAAGGTGTACCAACAAGACGCAGACTGAAAAAGCTGGGTCTAGAAGGTTATTATCGATGATTACTGTCAAGTTTTTTGGATTAATTAGTGTGGATTACAACATAAGGCAGATTCTTGTAAAAGAAGGTTCTGTAAAACAAGCGTTAGAAGAGATAAGGAAAAGCTGTCCCCACATTCCGGAACAGCATCTCATGAAGGCACTATTGTTTGTCAATAAACAGCACCTCAGCGGTAATAAGCGTTTTTCCGTGCTACTCAAAGATGGTGATGAGTTAGCGTTAATCAATCCTTCTAGTGGAGGGTAACATTATCTATTTATGACTTGAGTAGTGTTCCAGAACTCGAAGGAAATTAGTGGGCTCAGGAGCTTGAACGTTAATTTCGTGCAGCTCAACGGGATGGGAGAAGTGAACAGAAATGGCATGTAAGGCTTGCCCATTTATGAGATTTGAGGCTTTTCCATACATTCCATCGCCAATAATTGGATGTCCAAGATACGTTAAATGGACTCTTATCTGATGCGTCCTTCCAGTTTCGAGAGTTAGTTCCAGCAAGGAAGCGTCTGAAAGCCCTTGGACTGTCTTGTAATGCGTTATAGCTGGATCCCCTTTGGGGTTAACCGCTCGTCGGTTCGGTTTGGTAGGATGAGATCCGATGGGTGCATTGATTGTTCCAGATGGAGGGTCTACAATTCCTTGAACTAAGGCTTGGTAAGTTCGTTTCAGACTGCCTTCCTTTAACAATGTCTCCAGGATTGTTTGAGTACGACTGTCTTTAGCAAAGACAATACACCCCGAAGTTTCTCTATCAAGGCGATGTAATGGTCGTATTGTGCAGATTACTCCCTGTTGTTGAAAATAGAAGGCTAGGTAATTACTTAATGTACCACTGGAGGTTTGGCCTGTCGGATGCACTAATAGGCCTGAAGGTTTGTTTAAGACGATTAGATAATTATCTTCATACAATACCTCAATTGATCCTGGCTCTGGTTCGACACCGTAGGAAGAATCCTCTAAAGATAGTACGCGTAAAACATCTCCGCCTTTAACTTTCTTCTGTAAGAATACGGCCTTATTATTCTGCATAATACCTTTTAGGCGTGTGAGTTTCTGGATTTTCCTTCCGGAGTACATTTGAATCTGTTTTAAGTAGCTTTCAACTGTAAGACCTTGATGTTCTTCAGTAACTAAGTAGGTTTTGTAGGATTTCATATCACCAATTCCAATCTATCGGATAATTAATAAATCTCCGAATCTGTGGTTGCTTTAATTGTGATTTTTGTAGCCTAAGCGGATTATACCCTTGGTACGCTTCCTCTAGACTACCATGTTTTTACTCGTAATCATACTTAAACCCAGAGGGATTTTGGATTGAAATTCCTTGAAATGTTATGTGACCCAGATGACTTTTATAAATTCAAGTTAACTTATTTGTGTTGGTGCTTTACAATAGAGACAGATGGTTGATAAAAGTGCTTTCTATCAAATACAGCTAGGTAGCGTAATGCTACCTAGCTGTATTTTTGTGGAATTAATTCTAGTTTATAAGACAGGTTCCACTGCCCATTCTGCTGCCGAAACTCCCTCCGGCGGCTGAACCTGCTTGCTTGCCTTTACGGCCCGCACCTTGGCCCATTCCTTGTCCCATACCAAATCCAGTTCCCGCGCTTTTCCCGATACCATTGCCGGTTCCATCACAGGTTGCTTGATTTGATTTGAGAGAGTTATAAATAGCGTCTGCTTGTTCTTGGGTGATCTTTCCATCAGCAACTCTTTGGTCTAAGACCAATTTCTTCTGCTCGAGAATTTGAGCCTTAAATTCTTCTAGTTTTCCTGCTTCATCGGCAATGGTTCCGTATGTTTTTCCATCAGCTCTTTCAGTAGTGACTTGTTCTACTGTTTTCCCAGTTAAACCAGCTGTAATCTCTGCTGGCGTAGTGCCGGTAACTGCAGCAAAAGCAGTCCCTGTTACTCCCAGTAGTCCAACGACGGTAGCAGCAATGAGGTAAGTTTTAATTTTTTTCATAATCTCGTTAGCCCCTTTCACATCTAAGTAGATCTTATATTTGAAGTATAATCAGCATATGTGTCAAAAGTATGACAAATAAGTATTTGCGCCTTATAATTTAAATATTAGTAAAGAACATAATTATTTTAAGGAATATGGTTTCCTTTATTCAGAGCACAGAACCAAGGGCTGATGGACATATTGCCTTATGGTAATGAGTGGATTTGAATTTAAATTTTTTTGAGAGCGTTATTTCGTTGGAATTTTTTAGCCTTCCATTATGAAGTCAGTGGAAGGCTTAAGTTTTGTCTTTTTACCACTCCTTTATCACTGTGACAAATAATAATGATATAATGTAATATATAATTGACACAAAGTTAAAAAGATGCTACTATAAATCTAAGAGGTGTTGTATGAGTAAAAATTTGAAGTTAAAAGCTTCGAGAGCAGCTAAAGACATGTCACAAAAAGATTTAGCCGCTGCTACTGGAGTAACTCGACAGACTATTAATGCCATAGAAAAAGGGGACTACAATCCATCGATAAAGTTGTGTATTGCCATTTGTAGGGTTTTGGAAAAAACTCTCGATCAATTATTTTGGGAGGAAGATGAAAATGCATAAAAGTGAATTGGATGAAATGCAATTACAAAAGCGAAATAACATAGGAAATCAAGTTTACATGATTCTTTTTTACCTTCTCTTGCTAGACATAGGTCTCTATGGGTTTGGGTTTCGTTGGTTAAATTATCCCATGAATGTTGTAGTAATTATGAACGCGTGTATGGCCTATTATTTGGTACGGATAATATGGAATAAGTCATACGTAGGACCTAAAGTTAAGGCTAAGAGTCTTGGACGTAGAATTGGCATAGTTATAGGTTTGGCTGGATTAGTGGCAGGGATTACAAGTGTTCTTTTAAAAAATGGATCATTACTAACAGTTTCAACAGAGGATAATAGCGCAGTGATTCTTTTCATAGTTTCAGTGGTATTGCTTATAATTTTGGCAGTTGTGAGCCTAATTTCTAAGTGGCAGGCTAGAAGCGATGAGTGATAAATGGATAGTAATTGACCTATCTAATGGATATGTATGGAAATGAGTTTTGCCAGTAATAATAGAGTTAAACTGTTTGATTGGAGGTGCCTTAAATGGGTGACAAAAGTCCCAAGAACAAAGAGAAAATGAAGAAGAAGGCTGAGAAGAAAGTTATAACTCCAATATCCTAGTTTAAACCTCAAAAAGCTAATTGTAATCTGTTGCTTATGACTTCGGGGTATTCCGGGGTCTTTTCTTTGGAAACAAGAAAATGATAGTTGTGCTGACATGTATTTTAGATAGATTAAATAACTTATTGTAAACCTGTAATGTATAGAATTATTTGATATACTTATGGAACTTGGAACAAGTTGGTTTCAGAAAAAGGCCCTACGATTGCTGAGGAGGTTTTATAGTTTGAATGAAGGTTTATTCGGAACATCAATTACAGATATAATAAAGAAGCGGATTTCTGTTCGAACATACATAGACCGACCATTGACACCTGAGTTAAAGGAAAAAATTCAAAAATATTTTCCAGTGTCGACAGGTCCCTTTGGAGGGCATTTGCGATTTGATTTTCTTGAAAGTAATATGTTTAAGGAATCAAACGTAAAGCTTGGGACTTATGGTGTGATACGAGGTGTTTCAACCTATCTGGTTGCCGTGATAGAGAAAGGCTCCAGAGATTTAGAGGATTTTGGATATTTATTAGAGAAAGTGATTTTATTAGCTACGTCTTTGGGGCTGGGAACTTGTTGGCTTGGTGGTACTTTTAAAAAAAGTGAATTTGGTAAAGCAATTGAGCAAAAAGATCAAGAGATATTACCATGCATTACACCAATTGGTTATCCTAGTAGCAAAAAAAGTTTGATCGATTCTGCTATGAGATTCACTGCTGGATCAAAAAACAGAAAAGAGTGGGATGAGCTTTTTTTTAGTGGAAATTTTGGTCAACGACTTTCTAAAGCAGAGGCTGGGAAATACTCAATTCCTTTGGAAATGGTTCGGTTAGCTCCTTCAGCATCTAACAAGCAACCATGGCGAATTATAAAGGAAAATAATAAGAACCATTTTTTTCTTCAGCATACTAAAGGTTACTCCAAATTTATGGCTTACGATTTGCAAAGAGTCGATATGGGAATTGCTATGTGTCATTTTGAACTTACTGCTCAAGAACAAGGTATTAAGGGAAAATGGGAAATTAGCGATCCGGGGAGTATTAGTAAACCCCTTGACACTGACTATGTGGTAAGTTGGGTTGAAGAGGTATAGATTATATTTATTTTTTATCATCTTGCGGCGAGAAGACTCCCATCCTCTATAGGTGGTGAGATGAATCGCCGTCACAAAATATTGCCAGAACACCTGTTCCAAAACTGTTCCTTATGTGGTAAAATAAGTGTATAGAACATTGGAGGGGGTGTTCAAAATAATCCGAGTCTTAAAGACAACGTTCCATACTATACATGGATGCTCGAGAAAATGCCCATAAAGCAAGGGCATTGGGATTCAGCCAAATTCGGTACCCTTACAAAGAAAAAAAGCATTTCAATACTAATATGGAAAAAAGATGGGTTTCGGGTTGGCGAAAACGGAAAAATCGAGTTAAGTTTGGGCTTTTCAGGGGTAAACGTCAAAAACCTATAGTGGTTCGAGTCAAGGATTTGCCCTCCGGCAAAATTAAGGAGATTGAACTTATCTATGACTGGGGTCTGCGGTTAGCTATAGCCTATGATGACGGCATAACTCCCAAAGAAAATGATCATCTTGGTATTGCGGCAATAGACCTGGGTGAGATCCACACCATAGCTTCAGTTTGTGATAATGGTCGAGGAGTGATCATTACCGGTCGGAAGATCCGAAGTCTCAAACGATTACGTAATAAGAAAATGAAGGAACTGCAAAAGAAGATAGCCAAATGTCAAAAAGGTTCTCGTCAATGGAAAAAGTACCGGCGAGCTTTGTACTACGTCTTGGGTAAGAGTGATGCCCAGTTGACAGATGCCCTTCACAAAACCACCCGTAAATTCGCAAATTGGTGTATGGAAAATAAAGTAAAGGAAGTCGTTGTAGGCAACATGGAGGGTGTACAGCGAAATACTTCTCCCAAAAAGAAAAAGAACAAGCGCAAACGTTCTCGCAAACATAATCAAAAGATGTCTCAATGGCAATTTGGTCGAATCACAACCTACCTGAAATACAAATTGGCAGCCGAGGGAATAAGTTTACAAAAAGTCGATGAATCCTATACAACACAAACGTGTCCCGTTTGTGGGAGGAGAAAGAAACCATCCTCTAGGAATTACAGTTGTACTTGCGGATATCAGGAACACCGGGATATCCACGGAGCGAAGAACATCTTGAGCAACTACAAATATGGGAAGTTCCGGGAACTATCATTGGATCAACAAAAGTATCTACGGATCGCCTAAAGCGGGAAGTAGTAGATGCCATGAACCTGGCCCGTATGCAACAATTGCATATAGTTGCCGGCCTTACCGAAATAATGTACTCGCGCCTCGGTGAGGTATCTCTAAGCGAGATGCCATTGAGACATATTTTGGGCTTGCCGGAAGCCCCTACCTCTAATTGTAGTGTAGGTGGGGGAGGTTCACTCAGAGTATAAAAATAGTTTAATCAGCAAATGCTAGATATGCCGTACTAAATACCCCTAGGTTATTAGATTAATTTTACACATTGACAACCTTAGTTGAAGATGCTAATATGTACTTCCGGCCAAGAAAAAGGCCGAACACTTAAACAACAAGTTTTAAAAATAGTTATTGACAACGAGAGTAGGAAATGCTAAGATGTAATTCCGGCCCAAACGGGTCGAAACAAAAATCCTGATCTTTGGTCACCTCCCGCCATCCTGCAAGATGGTTAATACGTGCGAAGACAATGTCTTCGGGCTCCGGTGACACTCAGACCATCCATGGTCTTTGAAAACTAAACAACAAGGACAGCCAATGAGAGAAACTCGCAAGAGTTTCAAAATAAATCATGAGTCAATCATCTTCTTCTAATGAGGAGT
>NZ_FNCP01000063.1 GCF_900100785.1 Desulfosporosinus hippei DSM 8344
GCACCTGTCGACCCAACATCACCAGTAGCTCCCGTTGCACCTGTTGATCCAATATCGCCAGTGGCCCCAGTTGCACCAGTAGCCCCAACATCGCCCGTGGCCCCAGTTGCACCCGTTGATCCAACATCGCCAGTGGCCCCAGTTGCACCCGTTGATCCAACATCGCCAGTGGCCCCAGTTGCACCCGTTGATCCAACATCGCCAGTGGCCCCAGTTGCACCTGTCGACCCAACATCGCCTGTAACTCCCGTTGCACCCGTTGCGCCAACCTCGCCTGTGGCTCCCGTTGCACCTGTTGATCCAATATCGCCAGTGGCCCCAGTTGTTCCAGTAGCCCCAACATCGCCCGTGGCCCCAGTTGCACCTGTTGATCCAACCTCACCAGTAACTCCGGTTGCACCTGTCGACCCAACATCTCCAGTAGCTCCAGTTGCACCTGTTGATCCAACATCGCCGGTAGCCCCTGTTGATCCGGTTGCACCAACCTCACCAGTGGCCCCAGTTGCACCAGTCGCCCCCACATCGCCAGTAGCTCCCGTTGCACCAGTAGCCCCAACATCGCCCGTGGCCCCAGTTGCACCCGTTGATCCAACATCGCCTGTGGCTCCAGTTGCACCCGTTGATCCAACATCGCCAGTAGCTCCCGTTGTTCCAGTAGCCCCAACATCGCCAGTAGCTCCCGTTGTTCCAGTAGCCCCAACATCGCCGGTAGCCCCAGTTGCACCTGTTGATCCAACCTCACCAGTAGCTCCCGTTGCACCGGTTGCGCCAACATCGCCTGTGGCTCCGGTTGATCCAGTTGCGCCAACATCACCAGTAGCTCCAGTTGCACCGGTTGATCCAACATCGCCAGTAGCTCCCGTTGCACCGGTTGATCCAACATCGCCTGTTGCTCCCGTTGTTCCTGTTGATCCAACATCGCCTGTTGCTCCCGTTGCACCTGTTGATCCAACCTCGCCAGTGGCTCCGGTAGCACCTGTTGATCCAACATCGCCAGTAACTCCAGTTGCTCCGGTTGCCCCAACCTCACCAGCGGCCCCAGTTGCACCGGTTGATCCAACCTCGCCAGTGGCCCCAGTTGCACCTGTTGATCCAACATCGCCGGTAGCCCCTGTTGATCCTGTTGCACCAACCTCACCAGTGGCCCCAGTTGCACCTGTTGATCCAACATCGCCGGTAGCCCCAGTTGCACCTGTTGCGCCAACATCCCCTGTGGCTCCGGTAGCACCTGTTGATCCAACATCGCCTGTTGCTCCCGTTGTTCCTGTTGCCCCAACATCACCAGTGGCTCCCGTTGCACCTGTTGATCCAACATCGCCCGTGGCTCCAGTTGCACCCGTTGCGCCAACCTCACCAGTGGCTCCAGTTGCTCCGGTTGCCCCAACATCGCCCGTGGCCCCAGTTGCACCCGTTGATCCAACATCGCCTGTAACCCCAGTTGCACCAGTAGCCCCAACCTCGCCCGTGGCTCCGGTTGCACCAGTAGCCCCAACATCGCCCGTGGCCCCAGTTGCACCCGTTGATCCAACATCGCCTGTAACCCCAGTTGCACCGGTTGATCCAACCTCACCAGTAGCTCCAGTTGCACCTGTCGACCCGACATCACCTGTTGCTCCGGTTGATCCGGTTGATCCAACCTCGCCAGTAGCTCCAGTTGATCCGGTTGATCCAACCTCGCCAGTAGCTCCAGTTGATCCGGTTGATCCAACCTCGCCAGTGGCTCCAGTTGCACCGGTTGCGCCAACATCGCCTGTAACTCCAGTTGCACCTGTTGATCCAACATCCCCAGTAGCTCCAGTTGTACCTGTTGATCCAACCTCGCCAGTGGCTCCAGTTGCACCTGTCGACCCAACATCACCAGTAGCTCCCGTTGCACCGGTTGATCCAATATCGCCAGTGGCCCCAGTTGCACCCGTTGCGCCAACATCACCAGTGGCTCCAGTTGCTCCGGTTGATCCAACATCGCCGGTAGCCCCAGTTGCACCTGTTGCGCCAACATCCCCTGTGGCTCCGGTTGCACCTGTTGATCCAATATCGCCAGTGGCCCCAGTTGCACCTGTCGACCCAACATCGCCTGTAACTCCCGT
>NZ_FNCP01000018.1 GCF_900100785.1 Desulfosporosinus hippei DSM 8344
TCTTCTTGTTTAATTCCTTGCTGTTTTCGAATTTCTTCTAATCTATTTTTCAAAATTACATCCCTTTCTTTAATTGTGGAAAGCATGCTTTACATCAAGATAACACCTATTTATTTTTATGTCAAGCTAACTTTCCATAAAACCAAAAAATAATAATAGGGCTTTTTTGTAATTAACTATCAATACATAATCCATAGTTTTCCCTAAGAAAATCCGCGCATGGAGGCGCGGCGTCATTGCGTACGGTTTCGTATTAATGATTTTTTGCTAAAACTATGTTAAAAATCTGCTAATTTACCGGAGGCCCCGCTATTTTCATGCTAATTTTCTGATAAAAAGGGTGCTAAAATCAAAATTCCACTCTAAAACTGAACCCCTCATCCTTTAGGTTAACGGGTTCCGTTAAGAGGTTCAAAATCTAGAAAAGCAATCAAATTCACACCAGAAAAAGAGGCTAAATTGTGATTTCACAATAGCCTCTTTTTCTTATATACAAAGGTTTCAGACCGCTTTTCCTTATCTAGATTACTTGAAATCACGTATAAAATCACATTAACACTAACTTCATTAACTAATTAGTTAAGGGTGTGATTATTGGTGTGAATTTATGCGTGGATTTAGATGCGATTTTGTCTAGAAGTCACGTTAAATGGCAAGAATATAGGGGCAAAACCGAATTATCTTTCGAGATTTATAGATGTGATTTATAATGATTGTAAAAAATAATTTACCAAATTCATTATACCCTAGCTTAGCCCCCAAGAAAATAGGGAGGAGTGGAATATTTTGAAACCAATCAAACCCAAATACAAAGGCACTGTTAAAGTAGACTGGAGATTATCAAAGCGTAGCAAAGAGATTATCACTCAATACTCCAATTACACTCATTATGATGAAAGTGAAATTATTGAAAAGATTCTCGATGAAATCTTAGAGGATGAAGACTTCGTTAAGTGGCTAAAACACAGACGATATCAAAAGAAAACAAACACCATTATATTTGGTGAAGTGGTCGCGAATGAGCTAGAGGCTCTGGGGAATGAGGTTGAATTGGATGACTCAATTAAAGAAACTTTCAACTCCTGAAGTATTGGGTATTCAAACCCAAGGAGCCTTTTCTGAAGAACTTGATAAAATTAGGAATAAGGAATATACGTCATTATCTAATATCGAATTTGAAAAGAAATATCGTCATTTACTATTTAGTGCAGGAATCCTTGATTTGAACGGGAAACAATATTCCATTCAACTGAACTATTGTGCGAATCCTTTCTGTAAATGGTACGGACAATCCCAAAAAAGATATGAATCTAAAAACAAACCTTCTCGGTATAAATTAACTCAACGAAGAGATGAGCCTGTCATCGAATGTAATGAGATTTTAGCGGATACCACTTACGGTCTAGTCTTGCCTCATAAAACAAACACGATTTCGAATTGGTCGATTGCAGAAGAAGTCAAACGACTCGTATCAATCAATTCAGTTTCGATAATAGATAAAGATTACACTTTTCATAAAGATGACTGTCCTATGGCATTCGAAACCCCATTTTCAAATCGAAAGGCTTTTTACACCAGGGGGAAAAGCCCAGGAAAGGCAGTTCGTTACCAATGTAAACAATGTCGTAAATTGACCAATGTTCTTCCTAATCAGGAAGAGAACTTTGGTTATCGCCAAAAGAGAAATGACATTCTAATTCAATTAACCAAAGACTTGTTAAGCCGAACTCCCGTAAAAAGAACGTGTGAAAAGCTTGAAATAGGAGCTTCAACCTACTATCACAAGCTGGAATGGATTTACAGTAAGTGTATCGAATTTCTTGAACGGCACGAAACTACACCATTAAGGGATAAATCGTTTAAGGAACTTTGGTTAAATACAGATGAATTTGTTTACATTCTTAACAATATCCGTCAAAAAGGAATGAGAAAACATCCTGGGGATGAATCTATAGATAAACAATTCCCTACACATATGATAGCCAGTGCAGATTTGAAAACAGGCTATGTCTTTCGAGCAGATATTGACTACGATTTCAATGTGACCCTAGATGGCATTGAGGAAGATACGCAAAAATACCACTGTGACCATACGTATAGTTTTTTAAGAAAGAATGAACGTTTAAGGTATCCGTTTTGTCCTCAACGCCCAACTCCGTCTGATAGACAGTCTGAATTAGAATATATGGCAGAACTGCATGATTTTGAGCTTAGAAAGAACTATGTTGAGGGTTCACATACAAAACGTACATATACCGCCATTGCTCATTTTTGGCTTCTCAAGCAGATGCTTGACGTAAAAGAATGGTTCTTTGTCTCAGATAACGATGCAACACTGGAGAGTGCCGTTTTTAGAGTGTTTTCCGATGTCTTCTTATCGGGATACGGGAACTATTTTACCTGTCAGAATGATAAAACCTTAAGCTTACAAGATTCAGGTGCAGAATTCTTTAAAGCGAGAAGAACATTAAGCCGATGGGGTAACCTTCATGGCCTTTGGGAGGAATCTATGGAATCACTCGCTCTTAAAAAGCTTCAAGAGGAACTTAAGCATCATCAATTTTATGAATATCAAACAAATAGTAGCCAACAGTTTCCTGTTCGAGGAAAAAATACAATTAAACATCCCCTCCCTTATAAAGACGAAGGGATTCGCTGGGTTAATGTTATTTCAGACTTAACCCGAATCTCATCCGACGAAATGGCAAAACTCATCTTTCAGGTCAATAGCCGAGCGATTAACAATTTCTATCAGACCCTAAGAAGACGACTTTCGATTCTAGAGCGTCCCCTTGTAACAGCAAGAGGAGACGGGAAAAGCTACATCTATGCGAACTATAACCCTAAGTATGCTCAGTATGTGACTACGATTCTGAGAACATTTTATAACTTCTGTTGGGCAACCAAACTTAATGGTGAACTGGCAACCCCTGCACAACGATTGGGAATTGCAGATAGAAAGTATACTTACAGAGACATAATATATTTCCATTAGAACCATTAAAACAGGAATTTCCATTTTCCTATGGTATAATATGTATATCAACAAATAAGCTGTAACGCATTCGTAGGATTTAGCGTAACAATAAAAGATTAAGGGGTGAGAAAATATGAATGACCGTAACAACCTTTCTCACGTCAAGTTTTTCGGTATTGGCATTCCTGAAGAGGGAGAATTGGCAACGATAGATAATGAGGAAGAAGTAAAGAGGTTAATTAGGTCTGTTAAACCTGTAGAATTAGCCGAGATGGGAGAGGGAGTAAATCCTAATGGAAACAAAATTGTTTTGTATTTGTTAGATGGTAATAGAACCGAAATTACTGCCTATGGACAAAATAAGGTTCAAATTGCTCAAATAATAAACCATGTTTCTTATCCACAAATTTTTATTCAACTAGAATTAAGGGCTTTGTTGGACAACCTTTCCAAATCTCAATCATCATAATCTCGTTTTAAATTGTTTTGGAATAATGTTACGCGTTTTTCGTAAAATGTGCAGTAAGCTATTGTGATGTTAACAAAAAGTTTTAAACCAATGAGATTAGCAAAAGAGGAAGACCGACGGTCTTCCTCTTTAAGTTCCTGGACATTTTTGATTAGAATTTAGATACTGTGATTACCAATGAGAAAGTTGATGTGAAATCAAATGAGATTTTCTGTTTTGAACCTCTTAACGGAACCCGTTACCTTTAGGTTAAGGGGTTCAGTTTTAGAGTGGAGAATACAAAAAATCGCACCAAGAATTGCAGGGAATTATCAGAAATTTAGCATTGTCAGGATTTTAGCAGAAAAATAGAAATGCTCATTTCACCTTTAGGCCAAATGGGGTTTCTCCGAGTCAGGGGCTTCATGGCTTAACACATAATAACTCCATAGTTGCTCAAATTGAACTATTTTGCAACCTATCTCAATTGAGATTTACTATTTCACCTTATAATATTCCACATACCAATCCGCAAATTTTTGCAGCCCCTCTTCAATGCTGGTGCTGGGTTTAAAATCGAAATCCCTGACAAGAGGGGAACTATCGCTGTAGGTGGCCTTGACATCCCCCGGCTGCATGGGAAGGAATTCTTTCTCTGCGACAACCTCTCTGCCGACTGCTTTACTCAAGGCTTTTTCCAAAGCAGCTATATAATCCATCAATTGCTCCGGTTGATTATTACCGATATTGTACACGGCATATTGTAGGCCATTTAAGATGCTGTCTTCATCGACTTTCTTAGCCGGCGGGTTAAATAATATCCTAGCTACAGCTTCGACGATATCATCAATATAAGTAAAGTCTCTATAGCAGTCTCCAAAGTTAAAGACCTGGATCTTCTCCCCGTTAAATATCTTCTGAGTAAAACCAAAGTAGGCCATATCCGGCCTCCCCATAGGACCGTAGACCGTAAAAAACCGCAGACCTGTGGAAGGGATACCGAACAATTGACTATAAGTGTGGGCCATTAATTCATTTGATTTCTTGGTAGCAGCGTATAGAGAGACGGGATTATCCACCTTATCCTCTGTGGAAAAGGGAACTTTCGTGTTGGCACCATAGACTGAACTGGAGGATGCATAGACTAAGTGTTCGACAGGGTTGTGACGGCAGGCCTCTAAGATATTATAGAATCCGATCATGTTGCTCTGAATGTATGAATCCGGATTCTCAATGGAATAACGAACCCCCGCCTGAGCTGCCAGGTTCACCGCAATCTGAGGCTTAAACTCTGCAAAGACTTTCATCACAGTTTCCTTATCTGAGATATCCCCTTGGATGAAGGTATAGCCTTCCCGTCCCTCCAACTGCTTCAGCCGGCTCTCTTTTAAATTAACATCATAGTAATCGTTCAGATTATCAATAGCGACCACCTGACACCCTAGATCCAAGAGTTTTCGGGATAGGAAATAGCCAATGAATCCTGCCCCGCCGGTGATTAAATAGGTTTTACTCGGATCTAATTCCCTATATCCTTCAATCATGATTAGTTAATTCTCCTTTAATCTAGCAATAACTCCTGATTACTTCCTGCCGACGGAATAATATTCTACACCGTTATCTCTCATCTCATTGACAGCATAGATATTTCTGCCATCATAGACAAGGGGTGTGCGCATTAGTCTCTTATATGTTTCCGGCATGACCGCTTTGATTTCTCCCCATTCGGTAAAAATGAAGCAAACGTTAGCACCATCTAATGCTTCTTCGGCACTCATTACATACCGGATACTCCCCTTGCCATTTTTCCTTTCCGGGTCTAAGCCTGCCTCGGGATATTTTTTTCTAAAGTTTTCTATACCTACAGGATCATAAGCATAAATATCTGCACCTTGAGCTAATAGTAGGGGGATGTTATCTAAGGATGGAGCCTCTCTTAAATCATCCGTCCCGGGCTTAAAGGTTAACCCCAGTACAGCCACTTTTAAGCCGTTAAAAGTAATAAGTCTCTGACAAGCCTTCTTATATAAGAGAATCTTTTGATCCTTATTCACATTAATGGCTGCCTTAACAGTCCGCAGCTCATAACCATGGAGAGTCGCCAAATACTCCAACGCCTTTGTATCTTTTGGGAAGCAGCTGCCACCATATCCTATACCGGCATTCAAGAATTTGCTGCCGATTCGACTGTCATAGCCCATCCCTCTGGCCACGTCTTCAATATCCGCACCCACCAGTTCACAAAGATTGGCCAGATCATTCATATAGGATATCTTTAAGGCCAGAAAATCATTGGCAGCGTATTTTATCATCTCTGCCGAACGTCTGGAAACGGATACAATCGGCAGACCGAAGGGTTCATAAATTGCCATCAGGGTATCCTCTGCTTCTATACTGTTAGTGCCAATGATGATTCTTGCCGCCTCCAGGGTATCCCTCACTGCTGTGCCTTGAGCTAAAAACTCAGGATTGGACGCCACTTCTACCTTCACGTCATTGACAAGAAAATCTTGGATAAATTGCTCCACTTTGTCATTGGTACCGACTGGAACTGTGGATTTAACCACGACAAGGCAGTTCTTTTCTATGGTTTCGGCTATTTGTCTGGCCACAGTTGCGATGTAAGTTAAGTCCGCGGAACCGTCCGGCTGCTCGGGGGTTCCAACGCCAATGAATATGGCATCTGCATTTTTGTATGCAGATATGTAATCCGTGGTGTAAGTCAGTCTGTCTCTATTTAGATACATCAATTCCTCTAAATCTTGCTCGTAGATCGGAGAAATACCGTCTTGCATGATTGTTATTTTTCTCTCATCAATGTCGACACAAGTCACGTTGTGACCTCGATGGGCCATGCAGACCCCTGAAACTAAGCCAACATAGCCTGTGCCGGCTACGGCGATGTTAAGGGGGCGGGAAGTGGTTAGGGGCGTTTGAGATTTTTGGGATAGAGTTTTAAAGATTATATTGCGCATAATTGTTCTCCTTTTAGTACTGATTTGGTCTTTAAGAAACTGTGTCGAATTTCCCAAGAAAACAAAGGTTCCAGGAACCTTTGCATAACGGTGACCATTTGGAGCCGTTGCGCGCGAGTACAAGGACTTTCACCTTACCAGACAGTAACCGAACTTGCTTGGCGTACCACAAGCTAAACAATAAATGGTGATAATTTGTTATCAGGCACGGGGTTTCGTTTTCCCTCAGTCACGTTTTGTATTAGTATGGATGTGTTACTTCTTTATATATCCCTTTTAATAATCCCCCTTAAGGACTTTATATCATTTGCCGCGAAAGCAAACATTGTCACAGCATAAACTAAAACACAGATTGCCATTGATGCAAAGCTCCATAACATCGAACTCGATATTTGTTTTAATAGAAGTGCCACACAGAACATTATTAAAGCACATATTATGGGCATAATAATGTTTTTTAATGTTTTTAGTACTGGAAAACCCATTACAAAGTGCATTATAATAAAACCGACTATAACTCCTTGAAACCTTATTAGGGAGCGTGCATAAACCAACGCCCAAAACCCATAATTTAAGCTAATTAAACAAGTTGGAACCAAAAAGGATAAATGCAGTATTTGAGCTACAAATGATAATTTGGGCTTACCTTTTGAACGATATACTTCACTATTGAAATTTGAGAATATGATCATTATTGCTGATGTTAATGCCCATACTCCGATGATATCACTAGCTTCAATCCATTGTTCACCAAGAAGAATCCTAGTTGCTACGTCCCTATATAAAAACAGCCCCACTCCCAATGGGAAAACCAAATACGCAACTAATCTCTGAACTTTGTACAACATTGCTTTAAAGGCCGCTTCATCATTTTGCAACCTTGATAAGGATGAAAAGAGTATCGGCATCACCGAAGCTGTCACAAGTGCCATAAGTGAACTTACCATTGCCGTTGAAGTTTTATACAGTCCAAGATAATACCCATTTAGAGCACTTCCGATAATAAACGCATCCACCCACATCGTAAGCCAAATTGAGATAGCTTCAATCAACGACCATATACTGAATGACAGCATCTCTTTTAATATACTTAACCTATAAAACAATGAAGGTTTCCACTTAGATTTAATTGTCAGTATAGTCGTATTTGAGAGTTGTGCGAAGATCGTACCAATGATCAGCGCCCAATAGCTTAATCCTAAGAGGGCAAGCGGTATTGTTATAAAAAACGGTATAAAAATTGCAACCACTCTAACTAAAAAAAGAGTTTTAAAGTCAAAATCTCTTCTATAAAGTGCCATCTGTATACTAGAAAATGACGTTAGCGGTAGCTGAATACAGGCTATTACAATAACATTAGCTAATCCTTGATTCCCTACCAGGGTAGCAATTGATTTGGAAAATATTGCACTTATTCCCCAAAGAATGAGTGATATGAAAAAGTTTGTCCAAAAAGCTACATTAGTGTTCTTAAACTTTTCATCTTCATCTTTAAACTCACGTTGAACCAAATACTTCTGAAAACCCGCATCAGTAAACATATCTGCAAAGCTAATAAGCATAGTTACCGTAGCCACTACCCCAAAGGCTTCAGGTACGAGAATTCTGGCCAAGACCATCGTGGTGATTGGGCTGACAATTTTTGCAGCTATTTCAGTTATGAATGACCATTTTGCCGCGTTCACTACTTTATTTTGAAGGTTGTATTTTTCCGCACTCATTTTTCACCTTGTAAGCCGGCCAATACTAACTCTCTATGTGCTTCACATTCAATAGGGTTTTGTATTGCAGGTAATTGCTTTGTATTATACTTTCGATTCAATAGCATCCCACTTAATAATCTCCGATCTATCCGTGATAACCATTTACCAAATCCAGAGAATTTTCTTAAATATACTTGTGTTTTCTCTTTTGCGAATTTCCGGTACCGCTGTTCAACAAAGCCGTCCTGTAATATTTCGTTGGAACGCTGATGGAATGCCGTTGTTATATCTTCTGCTACTTGGCCCTCGTCTAGACGCACACCATTTTCCTACTTTCATTATTGGGATATAGTCTATATGAAATCCTTCATTAAGGCTCACATTTACTAACAAACTAGTCATCCAAAACTCGCTCTCTAAATGAGCAAATAAAAAGTTTGCACTCTTCTCGACTATCTTTCTGCAGATCTTTTGCAAATATAGAGATGGATAGCGATAATGTTCCTTACTCCATAATACAGAACGATTACATAATCGCATTTTGCTTTTAGGCTCTGAACATAGTCTAAGCTTTCCAGTGGATCAAATGAGTAGCTCCAGGAGAAATTGCAGTTGCTATGGAAAATTCATGTTCTACACAGGCTCAATAATTTGATTATTTATCGCTATATCTCAGACTTAATTACCTATCAAAATAAACAAGTACAAGTCAATCATAAATTGTCCGAAATAATACAATAAGACGGCATTACAATGGCAATCTAATCCATTCGCCTAGTGCGTAATCAAACTCTTCAGGAGTAAACTCTTCAAATCCATTGCCAGGATAAAATGTCAGTTCTCCGAAATAAAGTACTCCATTTACTTCATAAAAATCCACTCTCAAAAAGGGTATATCTTTGGACAGTTGTTTCGAAAACTCAATCATTTTAGTAAAATTCTTTGGCTTCTCGATTATCGTTCCACTTCTCGGATAATGCCTCTCGAACGACATCGGATTCCAGTCCATATCATAAAAGTCCACGTTTAATCCCGCCGGAGAATTTCTATTCAAGCAAACAAACGAACATTTTGGTTCACCGTTAAAACACATAAACTTAAAGTCATTAAGCTCAGCATAGTTTTCGTTGACTATATATTGTTCACAAATAATGTGGGGTTTTACGTTTTTGTAGGGCCACTCTCTACCATGATAGAAATAGTTTCGCTTGAGACATCTGTTTATCTTACTTCTAGCTGCCTCTTTGTCAAATTTTCTTTTATTTTTACAAATCACCAAGCCCCCTGAATCATGGGTGCACTTTAGAACAAACTGATTAGGGAGATTTTCAAAATCTATTTCGTCAAAACTATCATAAGCTCCAAGTATGGGGATTAAACATTCCTCTCCCAGGATATGACCTATATATTTTCTCACTGCTAACTTGTCCACTAACGTTGTATACAGAGGATTTCGATCGTAAATTTTTAACCACTGAAGCTTTTCGTTAAAAGTTTTAGGATTCAGTATATTCAACTTTTTCCCCATTCTCGCCCGATACACTAAGGATAGAAAAGTCTTGTCCGACATCCTATCTAACAACCCATTATCTCCAAGATAGCTAAAAATTTTATAAGGATTTGATTTCAATCTTTTAAATCGTTGCATAATAGTCAAAACATCATCCCCGTTTTTTATTATAACTCTCGTATTCTCAGATCTACTTGACTCATAGGAACCTGCATGACTTAATTTGTCCTTTTTTAATGTAGATTAGTTTATTCCCATTTTCTCGCTCTCAGATAAAGTATCTAAATAATACAATTCTGATGTAAAAAATGTTGATGTTTTGTGTTTGATAAAGTGTAGAATATGTTTGTTATACCTTCTTACATTTTTTATGATTATGAACCAATGCAAAGAATAACACAGTCAAGAGAAGATATTTTCTTGAATAATAAGTTACACTACCAAAGTCAATTAATAGTACAGAACATGCTAATAAAAATGATATTATAAGTTCTTTTGAAGGATTTCTTAGTTTAAAGAACATTGAAATTAACGGAATTGTATATAGATAATATAGAATTAGTCCAACTACACCACCTGAGACTAGCATTTCAAGATAATTAATTTCTGTTACATTTGCATATGTATTCTTGAACATACCTAGTCCTTTTCCTAATATAGGGTTATTCCCAAACTCTTCTATGCCATATTCGGCATATCGAGCACGTGCGTTGATTGAACCCTCGTATATTTGTGAACCAAGCAAATATTGGATTATTGCTTCCAACCGCTCCCCTGCAATATTATATAAAACTGGAATTTCAATAACCAAATAATAACAAGTTAGAACTGCTAGCACCGACAAGATTCCTATTTTTACTTTTTTATTCGAATACATTAGCATCATTAAGAACATAAAATATAAGGTCAGTAGCATAATTCCTTTTCTGGAACCTGTCAATATAATCCCATTAGCCATAGCTAATGCCAACAACAAATATAAGTGTTTACGGTCTTTGATAAAATAATATAAAGAAAGCATAAATCCTACAGCACACACCATCGCAAGTCCGTTATTTGCCATGGCAACTGGTTCCCCCAAAAAAATAAAACTAATGGAATCTTCCCCATAGGCATGGGCCAGACGACCTTCGAACAAAGTATCTTTCAAAATATATAACACTATTACCAATGAGGTGAAAGATGACCATATATATGTTTTAAAAAGACGTTCTGTATCATTGCTAATTATTATAAAATTATAGAATAAAAATAATATCACAAAATTTAAAATTACACTCTGCAATGATTCCCATGTGATATTTGCAAAAATGGCCACTCCTGATACCCATAAAAACAGATGATACGCTATAAAAGGTACATATAGAATGAAATATATACTTAAGTGTATTTTTCCATATGATAAGATAACGAGCAAGCAAATTATTATATTCGCTCCTAGAACCAGATCGGAGTATATATTATGTTCACTGATATTACCTAGCAACAAAAACAGAAAAAACAGATACCACATAATGTCCAATAAATTTAATCTTTTTACTTTTATCATAACTTTATCAGATGGTTTCACTTAAAATCCCTCTATCTTATATAATAGTTTCCCACTCACTAACTATTTTACCAACCGCCAAATTCCGTCTCATATTTGTACCATTCTTAGACATAAATTCCGCCTTCTCTGGGTTTTGAATGACGTATTTTATTGCTTCATACAGGGCCTGAGCATCTCCCACCGGAACCAATATTCCGTTCACGTAGGAATCAATCATCATTCTAGCCCCACCACAAGGGCAGTCTGTAACAATGCATGGAAGTCCAAGGGCCATAGCCTCTATCATAGAATTTGAAAGACCTTCGTAATCCGATGAAGAGACAAACATTGCGCAATCTACTATCTTTTCATGGATATCGATAATGCTTCCATGAAGAGAAATGCAGTCCTGTAAGCTTTTTTTTAAAATATAGGTTTCAATCCTATTCTTTTCACTACCATCTCCATACAGAGACAACTTATATTCCGGATAATCTTTGTGAACTAACGCAAAAGCATCAATAAGTAGCGGAAGATTTTTTTGTTTTTCCAAACGGCAAAAACTTACAATCTCATAATTCCGTTTACCTTGCCACCGCACCGGTAAATCTTCTTTAATTGGATTAGGAATTACAACAGTTCTATTCTGTATGAACTGCGGAAAATACGCTTTTGCATCCGGCGTTTGACATACCAGGCAATCTGCTTTTCTATATAAAAGATTTCTTAGCTGTTTTAATCCAGGTTTACCACCTTTTCTTGCCGGATCATTTCTTTCTGAAATAATGATGTGCAATTTCATACCAAGTGTAGCTATCAACACTTTCATATTTATGTGATATTCAAAAGCTACTATTACATCTGGCTTTTCAATTAGAATATGTTTCCTAATTAGTTTGATGGTTTGCAATTTGGATGCGGTGCCATCCAATTCTGTAACATGAATCGCCTCATGCACATAATAGTTCTTTTCACATTTATTCATGGCAAAAACGCTCACAGTATATTCCTGTGTTTGTGCCAACCTATTAGCAATCATAGTAAGCACTCTCTCGGCACCACCACCGCCGAGCCGATTGCTGATAAACACAATCTTCTTCATTTATTTTCTCCGTGCTCAACTGCATTAATATATATTTCATTTAAAAACTTGACATTTTCATCAATGTCAAATGATGCAGCTTTCAACTCCCTGCAGGCTGTATCCGACAGAGCCGTACGATCTGCTCCAACATTTGTCGCAAGAATTGCGTCAACCCATACGTCTACCCCTCTGTCTATTGGAAGGAACAGCACTTGATTTGTTACCTTACATTCTCTAGTAATAGTGTCCGAAATCAGACATGGCAAACCAGAAATCTGCCATTCAAGCACCACATTGGGCAACCCCTCAAACAGCGAAGGGAGCGCCATGATGTCCATCGCTTGTAGCATCTCATGGACATTGGTAATTCGACCTGTGAAAACAACAACATTTTCAATATCGAGCGATGAAGCCTGCTTCTCAAGAGACTCTCGCATAGCACCGCCACCCATGATATACAGCACGCTCTTAGGCTGACACTTATGCACTTTGGCAAACACATCCACTAGGAACGGAAGATTCTTCTGGTCGTTCAGATTGCCAACATAGCCGATAACCAGCTTGTTTCCCATCCGAAATGTTTTTCTGATATTCTCTCGTACATGGATATCGAAATGAAATCGTTGCAAATCTTTACCGTTATGAATAACGGTAAACGGTTTGTCACCAAAAAGCCACTTGCCTGCATCCTTACCACAGGCGATAGCGTGCGTATAGCTGTGATCAAACATTGGACGCATAAATTTATGTAGTTTAGGATTTTCACTGCGGGTGTTTCTGCTATGGGCAATTCTCATAGGAACACCGGCCAACTTTGCAATCACCAACTCAACGACAAGCAAGCTACTACTACCGTGGACATGAACAACGTCATATTTTTCTTTTTTTAACAGCCTGAAAAGCACTACAAGATACTTCGGCAGTTCTTTTTTTCTGTCTGGAGAGATAATCACATTGCAACCAAGAGTCCGAAATTCCTCTATGATGTCATGTGCATTGTTGTGTACGGCAAGAATATCTACTTGAACGTCGGTTCTATCTATCCTTTTCATGAATTCTAACTGTGTAGAAGTTATCCCTTCTCTGCGAAGTCCACCGGTTAGAATATTTAAAACTTTGACTTTAGTAGCCAACTAAATTACCTCATCTATCTGTCATATTGTATTTGCAACTTATCAATTATTTCTAGGCCAATGTTGGGGGCTACTTCACAAGTTCAGTTTTCTACATCAACATGATACAAATATCTTCTCAACAACATCAGTTGCGGCATCATTCTGGGGCACACCATCATAATCATAGCACGAATTCTTTCTTTCGCGGATGTTGGAACCCTGAGTGAAAATAAAGCCTGTGTTCTAGTTACATGCAAACATTTTTTATACATTTCTGGATATCTTTTCTCAACCGACGCAAGAACCATGAGATCATATACATCGGAGTGAGTACGCCAATTGGCATACTTCCACGCATTATTTAGTTTTGAAGTTTTTATAATAAAATCATTTTTTATAACTTCTATCGCCATCAATCCGTTTATCCAGTTATCCATAGAAAACTTTGTAGTTACACTAGTCGGATTATCCTTACGATAGTAATATATTCTTCTATGCCCCACTCCCACAATATTAGCCCGTTGAAAAGCGGCGGTGTTAAAGTTAAAGCCTTCTCCAATGATAAGATTCGGTAAAAATCTAATCTTATCGCCAATAAAACTTCTCTTAAACATTTTATTATTCGCACCTACCGGGATATTGTAACAAAGAATTTCAGCTGCTGCCTTTTCAGCAGAATAAACCTCCATTTTATCTTTTTTTATTTGATTCAGATTATAATTGCTAAACATTTCTGTTGTTAACGAAACGTCTGCGTCATTGCGAACTGCCAGATCCAATAAGTATTCAACATAGTCAGGCATAAGGTAATCGTCACCATCAACGAAGCATATATAGTCGCCTGAGGCGGCGTTTATTCCTGCATTTCTGGCAGAACTAACTCCAGCATTCTTTTGATGGATTACCTTAATTCGCTTGTCCTTGGCCGCATATTCATCACAAATCCTTCCGGAGTGATCTGGCGAACCATCGTCTACCAAAATAATTTCAATATTATAATAGGTCTGATTAATGATCGTTTCGATACACTTGCCAAGAAATTTACCAACATTGTATATCGGAATAATCACAGACACTTTAACTTCACTATTCTCCATTTTATCAGCATTCCTTTCTGCTAAGCTGCAATTCAATTAGTTCGTTAGGACGGAGAAAAGTCCACCCGCAGATAGTACGGATACATCAAACATATTAGCAACGCACAACGGAGCAATTAAGATATCGGGCATTGTAAATACATATCCTTATGTACGTCAAAGGATCTACTCAAATCAGAGAAGCCATAGATGTCTTTATCCCTGTATACAATGTGATATTTCCTGTCTCAGATATTCATAAGTATGCTTGCGCCCTGTCCGAATGATGGAATCTGTCTCTTCGTACTTAATAGGCGATGCAAGCATCTGTGAAAGGCTCTCCATATCACAAATAATACGGTCACTCAAGTGGAGGCGCTCCAACAAATCTGTCAGCTTTTCAGCATTTCCATAGCCTCCCCTGCGAACCAGGGACACAAATTTCTGATGCGTAATAACTGATATGATTGTACCGTGGAATGTATCAGTTATAATAGCCTCTGCATGCTGAAAATAGACAATGACCTGGAACGGAGAACAGTCAATAAACTTATCGCAGCAATCTTGTACGCCACCAATACAGAAGATTTTCCACCCTTTCTGCTTTGCGTATGCTCTGATTGCTTTACACTCTTCTATACTGAATCTTCCCGAGTAGCCATATAAGATCATATATTTGGACTCCGGAACTTTTGAAGGAATAACATTGCACTTTCCAATGAAGTCATATGCCAATACCGGATCAAGATTATAATGCGGCTCCTGACCGGTCAAACCCTTAACCACAGCTCCGCTGTTAGCATCACGCACAGAAATAGCATTAAACTTACTGAGATATTCAGTAACCCTGTCCCTCACTTTATACTGCTCCAGATGCTGCAATGTGGTATTGCCAAAGGATGCAGCATAACTAATCAACTTCTTAGCATGATTGCTGATTCCAAACAATTCTGGAGAAAAGCCCACATTCGGATTATTCTGAACGCAATTAAACACCTCGTCGCTACCGACTACCAACAAGTCCAGTTCCGGGGCATAATTCATTGTTTTGTTAATTCCAAGATAAGGGTAATAATTTGCTGCATAATTCTTTTTATACATAATAAAGCGAATTTTCTCTTTCAGTGGCGCGTCGTTTCTAAAGACTTCAAGCACCTTAGATATCTTACGGGACAACCCTCTGCCGCTCTCTGCTATAACCAAGCATTCTCCTGGATGATAGTCCACAAACTCAACATTGCAGCCTAAATCCTCCAGTATCTTTTTTAAGCCGTATGCCTGCAAAAATGAGCCGTAGTTAAAAATACGCTGCATTGACAAGATTCCAACTTTGCTCATTACTTTTATTTCCTCTCTTTAAGAAGCTCATCTACGATACCTTCAAACTTTTCATTGAACAAAGCGTTATTGCTCTCCAAAGCAGCTGGCATAGCTTTAACAATAGCGTTATAGTTCAAAATAGTCTTTTCAAGTTCGTTCATATCTTCCACGACAATAATGTTACCTTGCCGCTCAGCTACAGCCTTGGAAAAATCCGCCTGATGATTATTGACATGCTCATCAAACTGCTTCTGGCGAGGCACAACAACAGGGATTTTTCCAACTTGTAGCGGCATAATAAAACTGGAAGGGCCACCATGCGTAATAACAATCCGGGCACTAGCTACATTCTTGACCATTTCTTGATAAGGAAACAACTTACTCCACGTGCAGTATTTTGGCTCGTAGGTACTAAATCCCGTCTGGATAATAACTTCCTCTTTAATAAGACCTTTCTCTTTAAGCTCATCAACAAACTTGACCAGTCGGTTGAACGGCTGCTCATGCGTTCCAACTGTAACAAATATCATTTCTGCACCCCCTTGTTGACAACAGAACCCAGATCAGAAGATACTACCAAGATTGACCGCCTTCGGATAAATCCTCTTCATCTCTTCCCACTCAACTACAAACTTATCAACGATGGGATATACCATTTTGCCCGTCATTGTGGGCTTGTCAATTCGATCAAACACCTCGACATAAATCAGCTTTGCTCCAATGAGTTTGCCGAGATAGAAAAAAGGGACTGCGACTGCGGCACCAGATGAAATAATCAAATCGGGCTTTTCTTCTTTTAGAATTTTGATTGCCTGCTTCGTATTAATAATCAATGCTTTTAAGCTACGATTTGTAGGATAATAGCAAGAATACACTTTTTCTCCGTCCAAAAGGCTTCTTGCGTCTTCCTTATCAAATGTAACCCAAAAGCGCTCTTTATCCTTCCAAAAGGGTTTCAACATATATAGATGAGTTAAATGACCTCCAGAGGAACCAACGAAACAAATCTTCATAAACCTCAGCCCCTTAATCTCTTCATATCCCCTTTAATACATTGAAATAATTGCGGAAGCTCATTAATATTTGGTATTCGATGGAGCTTAAGAGTCATTTTGTGTAGCAAGTGTTAAAAACTTAATAAAAGCACATCTCCACAATTACCTCTATATAGTAATTAACCATAGTGATTTAATGTTTGAACTCTACAAATCGGCAAACATTTAACTTGCACCCTTCCTCAAAAGAACCACTGGCACTGTCCTAGCCAATATCTCCATATCCAACCACAACGACCAGCGATCCACATACTCAGCGTCCATTTCCATCCACTGATCGAAATCCACTTCATTCCGCCCACTAATCTGCCAGATACATGTGATTCCCGGCTTCACCGCCAACCTCTTCCGATGCTTGGAATCGTACAAATTGACTTCGCTGATCAGGGGAGGGCGTGGCCCGACTAAGCTCATATCCCCTCGAAAAACATTGTATAGTTGAGGCAGCTCATCAATACTGGTTTTGCGAATAAACCTACCCACTGCAGTCACTCTCGGATCATTGGCTATCTTAAACACTGGTCCGCTCATTTCATTTAAATGAGCTAATCGTCCCTTAAGCTCTTCGGCATTTACAACCATCGACCGGAATTTATAAATATTAAATTCCCTTCCATTTAACCCAACTCTTTCTTGAGCAAAAAATATTGGGCCCTTGGAGGTCAACTTTATCGCTAAAGCTACTAATACAAAGACCGGCGTGAGAACCATAAGACCGGCACCCGATAAAATAACATCCATCCCTCGTTTAGCCGCTTCATGCCAAGGCCGTCTTGGGTGGCTATCATACACAACCATTGAAAGCCCCCCAAAATCCATGGGCCTGCTGCGAGAAACTTTCGTCACAATATCGTCGAGAAGTACAGCCACTGTCTTACCCATGACATCCAGAATTTCGATTGACTCTTGAACACCCTTTTCCGTAATCAGCGCTGTAACAACCGTTAAATCTACGATGTTCATGCGAATAATGGATTCGAGATTGGAGTAATCCCCCAGATAAGGTATCTCAAGACCATTTTTAGCAGGGGCAATGTACCCTATGACTCTATAGCCTAACTGTGGATTATCCTTAAGTTTCTGTAGGTAAAGCTCAGCAGCAGAGCCTGCACCCAGAATCAGCACATAACGAGTATTTCTGCCTAGTTTCCTTCCTGCTTGCAGAACCAGCCGGGTCAAAATATGCATTCCAATGGTTAAACCCACTGCAAAGGCCTCAAAATAATAGAAGAAGCGCGTATGCAGCAAATTCGGGTTATAAAGATTAATAGTTATCATACTGACTGCGAATGAGAAAAAGTGAGCTTTCAAAATCTTGCTTAGTTCACGCCGCGCAGACATGAAGCGGCGTGATTGATAGACTTTTAAAGCATTGTTAGCGATGATCCAAGCCACCAAGTAAATTAAGAATATTGTAAAGTATCCTGGCCAATTATCATTTATCAAAACATACTTGAGGTGATAGATTTCAATGGCCAAAGAGAAGCTCAACGCTATTAGAACAATGTCGACAAGTTCAGATATGTTTTCAATGATCCCCCTGTCCCTTAGCACTGTCTCACTTCCCTTTTCCATTTCTAATTATCTAACGGATCTTCAAGCCAAAACTTATAAAGTTAGCAGCCATAGGCCCACCGTCCTAGGACTAACCGCAACTCCATATATTTCCCTATAAGAAAGTAATATCCTTCACACACTAATCACAAAATTCCAACACCATACCCACAATTTCAGTAAACTTCGCCACATTCCGAGTCGATCTTATATTCCTTCTTCCCAATATACTTCTATCCTCGAAACAAATCCCAAAATCTTCTCTTTTTCTTCTTATTTGGTTGCTGTAGGAAATACTCCCTTTCCCCTACCAAACCTTCCCCCGTCAAAATTGCTTGAGGGTTCTCTACCGTAATTTCCCGAAACCCCTCTTCCTCCGCCACTTCCTTACCCCTTCTCAGTCCCATAAGATAAACCCCATCCTCTTGCGAAGGGCGATGAGCATCGGACCCGATAAAGTGAATCAAATCACTCCTCAGCATCCTTTCCGCCAACTCCTCAGCCTGGGACCCATACCTCCCGCTCAGACTTCTCAGGTTCATCTGAAAAAGCACCCCTTTATTCGCCCAGTCCACCAGATACTCCGGTCTGTCAATCAAGCCCTTATTCCGCTCCGGGTGAGCCAGCACCGGAGTCAGCCCCTGGACTTGCAAGTCAAAGAAGACTTGTTCCGTATACTGGGGAATCTCCAGCATGGGCAGTTCTAAGAGCAGATACTTGCCCGTATTCCCCAGGGTCATCAGCTTACCCTCACGAGCCCATTTGCCTAGGTCGGGGAAAATATAGTTCTCTGCCCCGGGCAAAATTTCCACCGGGATTTCTTCCTCTGCCACATGCTTGCGCAGCTCCTCCACAGCAGCCAGGATCTCCTCTGGGCTTAGGAAGCCCCTGCCTTCTATAACATGAGGAGTGGCAATCAGGGTTTTAAAGCCGGAATAGAACAATTGATGGATTATTCCCAGGGAGTGGGCCATGGTCTTCGCCCCATCGTCAAGACCGGGGAGAATGTGGTTGTGTATATCAATCATCTGTCTTCTCCTAACTTCCAAGTAAATTCTAGCAAAGCTAAGTAACAAATCTTCGTACATATGTTACAATAATGTAAATCACCTAAAATTATCTAATTTACACATATTAATGAAGCAGAAGAGGGAGTACTATGGCAAGCAACAACATCTTAATCGTTGATGATGATCCCATTGTTTTAAGAATGCTGGAGTCCGCCCTGAGCAAAAACGGGTATCATACTTTTAAGGCGGAGTCCGGCGAGGATGCCCTGAGGATTCTGGATGCTCTGGACATTAATCTGGTTCTCTTAGATGTGGTTCTACCCGGGATGGACGGACTGAAAATTCTTAAGGAGATCAGACATAATCCCACCTATGGCTTTGTCCCGGTGCTCATGCTGACCAGCAGGGATAGTGAAATTGATCACGTAATCGGTTTGGAATTGGGAGCTGATGATTACATCTCCAAGCCCATCCGCTTCCATGAGCTTATTGCTCGCATCAAGGCAGTTCTGCGCAGAGCGGATTCTAACCGGACATCCTCCTCGAAGGTAGTCTTCCGGGGTCTGGTCATGGATCTGTCCAGTCGAAAGGTCACTGTCAACGATCAAGAGATAGAGCTCTCCTTCAAAGAGTTTGAGCTCTTATGCCTTTTAGCCAAAAGACCGGGCCGAGTCTTCACCCGAGCTGAAATTCTGGATGCCGTCTGGTCGGAAGAAGGCTTCTGGGAAACTCGCACAGTGGATGTCCATATCCGCAGAATTCGCAAAAAGCTAGAGGAGATTGGCCAGAGTCCCCTGCTCATCGAGACTGTCCGGAATGTGGGCTATCGTCTGCCAATGTCTCTTTAACCTCCTGAAGTTCCTCCACTAAAGGGGGCATTAATTCCCTGAGTGCCCGGTAGAGCTTTTGGGATTTGGGCCACTCCCCAGCCTGGGCTGCCCGCTCCAGTTCACCGGCAGCCTTAAAAACCTTCATAGCATACAGACAGGATAAAGCGCTGGCCAGTCGATGGGCGCTTTTTTCTAATTTCTCCAAGTCATAGGCCTCCAGATCTGTCTTGATGATCTCCAGCCAAGTCTGGTAATTTTCCAAGAAGTTCTCAATACTTAAAAGCATAACTTCCCGGCCAAAAAGTCTGGCTTCCTGGCGGAATATCTCCTGATTGATCAATTTCCCTGCCTCCGGGATGTCTGCCGGTTGCCGGCACTCTTCCCCGCACCTATGACTGGGTTCTCCGTCGGATATTTGATTTTCCAAGCCTGCAGACTGGCGAATCTGCTTTAGGATCAACAGCAGTTTTTCTTCTTGGATAGGTTTTGCCAAATAGAAATCCATCCCTTGCCGGAGAAGTTTGTCTCGATCCCCCAGAATGGCCGAGGCTGTCAAGGCAATGATAGGGATATGCTTCCCTGTATGTCCTTCCAGGTCGCGGATAATTTTCGTCGTCTCTAAGCCGTCCATAATGGGCATATTCTTGTCCAGCAAAACACAGTCATAGTCCTGAAATTTCAGGGCTTGCAGCAATTCCAAGCCATTATTAACGATGGTCACAGCACAATTATGATAGGTCAGGATGTGCTTGATATAGATCTGATTGGCCAGATTATCTTCGGCAGCTATGACTCTTAAGCTCTGCAGATCTTCACGCTCTTGATTTTCCGAACTAACCGCTGCCTCGTCTAGGGCTATCTCCCGGGGGTCGGCTATGCCTAAGGGCAAGAAGAGAGAGAAGGTACTGCCGGCCCCTTCCTGACTTTCCACTTCAATTCGCCCGTGCATTAACTCTGCCAGGTGCTTGACAATGGTCAGACCCAGTCCCGTACCGCCGTATTTTTTCGTGATGCTGCTGTCGGCTTGGGAAAAGCTTTGGAAGATGGTCTGGAGCTTTGTTGCAGAAATACCGATGCCCGTGTCCTGAACGAGGAATTGAATTTCCAGCCTGGTTTCGGCTAGAGCCGAGGATTTAATCTTAAGCTCCACAGACCCTCGATGGGTGAACTTAAGGGCATTGTTTAAAAGGTTATTAAGGATCTGACTGATTCGCAAAGGATCTCCCCTCAGATAATCCGGGAGGTCAGAGCTTAGCTCCGTAAGAATGCTGATCCCTTTTTCTTCCGCCTGGGCCTTATAGGTTTCCAGAATAGGTCTGAGTAAGTCCTTCAGGGAAAAGGCTCTCTCTTCGATCACAATTCGGTTAGACTCAATCCTGGAAATATCCAAGATGTCACTGATGATTCCCTGTAAAGATGCTGCCGAGGATTGGATTAAGTCTACATAGTCCTCTTCGTATTGGCCCTCTTTTTTCAAGAGGCTGGTCATTCCCATGATCCCTTGGAGGGGGGTTCTGATTTCATGGCTGATATTGGCCACGAAGCGGGTCTTATTCTCGTTGGCCTCGGCGAGCTTGCGGTTGCTCTCCTCAAGGGCCAGGTTTTTTTCCTGTAGGGCTCGGGTATGATCGGCAATAACCTTCTCCAGGTTTTGATACTGTTTGGCATTTTCCAAAGCAACAGCGATCTGAGAGGATAATACCTGTAACACCTGCTGACGTTCGCTGGTGAAAATCCCGGGGGCCAGGTCGTTTTCCAGATAAAAGAGGCCAATCATCTTTCTTTTAATGATCACTGGCAGACAGAGGACAGAGGCTGTTTGCTGGTCACCGTCTAAGGTCACTGTTTCTCCCGTTCTGGCCACATAGGTTATGAGCTTAATAGGCAGATCTGTGCTTTGGGGGTGGAGATCCAGGGACTCCAGGAGGCGGATGGAGTTATCATCGGCTTTCCCTTCCGCCTCAATGGTCAACTTGTTGTTATAATTCTGGATGAATACCACCCTTCTGGCCCCGGAATTCTGGAGCATGATTCGAATGAGCAGCTTGAGTAAGTCCTCCAGGACGATTTCGCCGGAAATGGCCTGACCAATCTTCAGAATCGCAGCCAGATCAATATCAGGGATCTCAGCGGTGCCCGTGATGGCGAGAGGATTCTGAAGGAGGAGCATGGGATAACGGTTTTGCAGGTCTGCTACTTTAGCCTTTGCTCCCCATTCCCGATAGCAGCTCATGGCATGGTGGAGATAGAACTTGGCCAAGACCTGTCTGCCGCCGGAGAGATAGTATTCACCTGCTAATTCATTAGCTAAGGCTTCTTCCTGGATAAATTGCTGGGTTTCGGCATGCCGGATGGCTAAATCGTACCAATCGGCAGCCTTCAGTTCCTCTTTGTTCAGCCGGGCAAACTCGGCTTTCACTAAATACAGCTTATGCAGAATATTCTCCGGTGCTGACCGGGATAGCTTTTCTAAGGCTTTAATACTTTTTTTGATCCTTCTCATGCTCAGAAGCCGCTTAGAAAAGCTTAGTCTTTCATAGTTGGCCACAGCGACCAAGGCCCCGTAAAAATGCAGCAAGGGCAAGCAGAAGGTTCCCAGAACTCCATCCAGGTATTCGTCGAGGAAGGGAAGACTTTCCAGGGCTTTCTCAGGCTGCCGGAAATAGAAGTACTGAATCAGCCGGTGAAAGTAGATATTGAAGACAATGGTCCGATCATTAGACTGGGTATAGATGGGCAGCAAACTGCGTTCATCAAAATCCTCTCCGACCAGGGCACAGGGATCCGGGGATAATCCGGCAAAATTTAAGGCAGTCTGGCGATAAATCTGACAGAGGCGCTGGGAGGTTTCATGTCCGGTCTTGATCATGGCCTGGCGATGGGCCTGCATTTCTGCTTCGATGAGGGAGAGCTGACGTCCGGAAAAATAGGAACAGACAAAGTACTGCATGATGGAGTGTCCGGCGGAGAGTAAGTCTCCGGAGACAAATCCACTCAGATAGGTCTGGGGAAAGTCCTCCAAGGTGTCCCGGAGAGGGTCTTTGCAATGCCGAATCACCATGTTGAAGATCATCCGAATCTTGCTGTCAAAGCGATATACTCCCAGCTTATCCTGGAGGCGGAGGGCCAGTTCTCCGAATTCATAGCCTTTATCGGCTTTTTTAAAGAGCATGTTAATGATATAGCCGTAGGCAGAATAAGCGACGATGGTTTCTTCGGCGATCCCATGGTTCAGGGAAAGGCGCAGGGCCTTTAAGACCATCAGGATTGTGGCGTAATAGGAGGCGGAATAACTGCAAATCCCCGCGGTGTTGAAGATTCGCATAGCGGTTTTATATTTTTCGTCTGTCATTAGGGGCAGACTTAACAAGTCTGCCCTTTGCTTCCCTCTTAAGGCCCAGGTGGTTCTTAAATACTCTAGAATAATGTGTCCCGGATGGGGCCTCCTGGGAAAGGGAACCCCTAATAACTTCAGAGTGTTTTCTGCGATTTCCATAGCTTTTTCAAATTCATTCTCAGCGGTATAGGTTGCAATCATAATTTCTGAGATTCTGGCCTGAGCCAAAATGTCTTGGCAGTGCACCATGGTTTCTGCCGCCACCTCTCCAACCCGTTCAAACCGAGTGCAAACATAGGCCATTTCTGCCAGCTGAATATGGAGTTCCAGCATAAAGGGATATTCCGTCCTCCAAGCTTCTGCGCCAGTGAGCTGTTTGGCCAGGTTGAAATAATCCAGGGCAGGTTCATAAGCGGAGGAGGCCTTGGCCTTCAGGCCGGCGCGAAAATTCAGATTGGCCAGAAAGGATCTCTCAGCGGGGTCTGGGCCTAAATCTACCGCCAGGTTAAGGTGATCGACGAGTTCAAAGAGACGGTTTTCCAACTCCTGTCCCGTCAGCTTTATATAGAGGAGCTTGCCGATTTTGCCATGGGTGGCGGCTTTTGTTTCCTCGGCCAGGAGGGAATAGGCCGCCTGCTGTACTCGGTCATGCAAAAAGCTGTATTGGTTCTCTGCCCCTTGAATCAGTCCGGACTCCACTGCTGCCTGCAAAATATCCTTAAGATCTTCACCGGGCTCCCCTGTGACGATCTCCAGGGTATGCAGATCAAAGCTACTGCCGATACAAGCGGCCAGTTTCAGGAGGTCTACCATGGCAGGAGAGAGCTTGCTGATTTTTGAAATCATCAAGTCCACCACATTGTCCGTGACCTTGCAGCCTAAGATGGCCGGCAGATTCCAGTTCCAAGCAGACTGCCGGGCCTCCAGACTCAAAAGCCCTTCCTCTTTCAGCATGTATAAAAACTGAATCACAAAGAAGGGATTCCCCTTAGTCTTTTCGTGACAAACTTCAGCGATGGCTAAGGTCTCTTGGAGGGGACGGCTCAAGGAGACCGCCAGCAAAGCATTGACATGATCCAGAGACAGGGGCTGCAGGTTTATGGCCTCAGCCTCTAACCCTTGTTTTTCCAGTTGGCGGAAGAGCAAGTTCAGGGGGTGAAGGGCAGCAATCTCCTGATCTCGATAAGCGCCAATGATCAGGATTGATCCGAACCGGTCTACTATGAGTTGTTCGATAAGCCGAAGGCTGGATGGGTCAGTCCATTGTAAATCGTCGAGAAAAAGGACAAGGGGGCTTTCCGGGGTGGCGAAGAGTTGAATGAACTTTAAGAAGACATCGTTGAGTCTGTTCTGAGCCTCCGGGGGAGCCAGCCGGGCGGCAGGCGGCTGGGGGCCGATGATCAGGCTAAGCTCCGGGATGATATCCACGATGAGCTGGGCATTCGGGGAGAGAGCACTGACTAACTTCTCTTGCCAGGCAGAGAGGGTTGTTTGATTTTCCGATAATATTCTTCTCAAATGCGGCTGAAAAGCCTGAATAAATCCTGTGTAGGGTACATTGCTTTTATACTGATCAAATTTACCCGCTAAAAAGATCCCGCCCCCTTCCCCTACATAGTCTAGGAATCCTTTGACGAGAGAGGTTTTTCCCACTCCGGAATAACCTGAGACGAAGATGAGTTCCTGTTGGCCTTTGAGCACTCGTTGATAAACCTGCTTAAGAGTTTCCAGCTCTTTCTCCCGGCCAAACAGCTGATTGGGTATGGCCAGACCTCTGGGCTTATCCAGGAGGGCGATTTCGAAGGGTTCAATCACCTCGGCTGCTCCCTGCTCTTTCACCTCCAGAACTGCCAGACATTTTTCCAGGTCATGCTGGAGGGCGTAGGCAGTTTGGTAGCGATCCTCCAGCTTCTTCTGCAGGAGTTTGCGGAGGATGTGGGATAGGACTGAGGGGATTTCCGGGGTCAGCTGATTTAGGGGGCGGACTTCCCTGGCCAAATGAGCGTAAACCAATTCCAGAGGGTCTGCTCCCTTAAAGGGGGGCTGGCCGCTGAACAGGTGATAGAGCACTGCTCCCAAGGAATAGAGATCTGTCCGGGAATCCACCTGTTGATTGATTCTGCCCGTCTGTTCAGGGGATATATAATGGAGGTGGGAAGGAGGTAAACCCGGCAGACTCATGTCCTTCAGCTTAACGCTTTCTCTGTCGGAACTAACCAAAATATTACCCGGGTGGATATTCTTGCAGACAATTTTCCGGTCATGGAGAAGAGCTACGGCTTCAACCGTCTTAAGTCCGATGGTTAAAGCACTCCGAAGATCTAAGGAAGTCTTGAGCAGTTCCTGAAGCTCTTCGTATAATTCCGAAGAAGACTCTCCTCTTTTATCTGCCGGAATAACTTGCAAATCTGTTGCGTCGCTCATACTCTCCTCCCTTCCCAGAAGTTAAATGACTCAAATTACACCATTTTGCCTATCTCTTCCTAATTATGTTCAATCCAGGAAATTAACTATTGGAAATAATTCTACTTTTGTAGTAATTTTCCTGCTTCTTTCTTACCTAGATCCTCCTCATTTATTTAGTCCATTAATCAAATTATAGATTATATTGCAATAATTTTAATCACCCAGGGGGTGACCTTTTCCATAATATTGATTAAAAGTAAAAAAACAACTTCCTCCTTAGGGAGAGAAGTTGTTTCTCAGCTTTAATTGCTTTAATTAAACTGGTCTTAGAGATTCTTAGGACTTCTTTTTCTTTTTCTTGGGATCGTCTGAGCCATGATAGTAATAGTAGTAGTAGTATTCGCTGGTTTTCAGGTCTGCTTTATTGATAACTGCCCCAAGGATCTTAGCCCCTACCTTATCTAGTTGATCCTTGGCCCGTTGAGCGTATTCTTTGTTGACTTCCCCGGAAGCTAACACCAAAATAACTCCATCGACTTCTTGAGCCAGAACGGCAGCATCCGTCACGGCAATGATGGGCGGGGTATCGATGAGCACTACATCAAATTGTTCGCTGACTTCCTCGATCAAACGCCTCATCCGCTGGGAGCCTACGAGCTCAGCCGGATTCGGGGGAATGGGGCCTCCGGTGAGGACTTTGACTCCGGGTACAGGGGTTTCCTTGATAAAGTCTTTCTCCTGATCATCCTGAACCAGAAAGGTTGAAAGGCCCTCAAGATTTCCCAGTTCAAATAATTTATGTTGGGTGGGATTACGCAAATCAGCGTCTATCACCAAGACGGATTTTCCTGACTGAGCTATACTTACTGCCAGATTGGCAACGGTGGTGGATTTCCCTTCCCGGGGGCCCGAACTTGTAATCATGATTTTTTTGGTCTTTGTATCCACACTGGTGAATTGTACATTCGTCCGGAGCGTCCGGTAGGCTTCTGAGATGGGGGATTTCGTTTGTTCGTGCGTTATTAATGAAAAAGCCAAAATAAACTTCTCCTCTTATCCTTGTTTTCCTGCCTCGTAGTTTGGAATAACTCCTAAAACCGGAATTCCTAAGACATTCTCCACATCTCCTGAGGTCTTTATTGTGTTATCCAAGTACTCCAGTAAAAAGACCAGTCCCATAGAAGCCATCAAGCCTACCACAAAGGCAATTAAGATGTTTAACTCTTTATTAGGCTTAACCGGCTTATCCGGAACCACCGCCGTATCGACAATACTGACACTGTCTACTTTTTTTATTTCAATGACTGCTTTGGAGAACTCTGAAGCCATTGAATTGGCAATGGCAGTAGCCAGATCAGGATCAGTATTCGTAACTTGGATTTCCAGGATTTCTGTTGTCTTCACCGGGTTGATGGTGATCAGTTCATTCAGCTCAGCAACAGTCATTTCCAAATCTAAGTCATCGATCACACTTTGTTCAACAGTGCGGCTCTGGGCAATGGCTGCATAAGTCTTAGCCAGCTGCTGATTAGCCAGGAGGACACTATTATCCAGCATCTGTACAGCTGCTTGACCCTCTTCGGAAGCTTTCTTGCCAACAATTAAGGTAGTGGAAGCTTGATACACTGGCTTTATGACAAAATGACTGATGATTCCGCTGGTGAGAGCTGCGATAAGCGGCAGAACCACTACGATGATCCAACGTTTCTGGAGCATTTCCCAATACTGCCGTAATTCTATTTCCTCGTCCATTTCTACCTCCAAATTAGCACAGTTAACTAGTTGACGTTATATTATTCTAGATAATTTCCATTTTTCCTTCAACTAAATTTAAATCCTTGGTAATCCTTTAATAATTTTGGAAATAAATTTATAAATTTGCTATTACAGGGAGGAGAATCCCTAGTTGAATGTCGAAGTTTGTTAAGTCTATGGGAAAAGAGCCAGTATATTTTTAGGGGGAAAGGGTTTCAATGTTACGAATTGCTAAACTGGAATTATACATCATCTTAGCTGCCCTGATCATAGCATCCTTGATTATCGCTTTATTCTGGGCCCTGAATCAGAGAGACGCACCTGCCGCTGCCTTCAAACAGCCTCCTCCGGTGACGGCAGCTGACCAAGCAGATCCAAATACGGATGCAGATGCAGATGAGGATACAGATGCGGCAACGCCTTCAGACTCTGCCTCAGCCTCTACCTCTGCTTCTGCCTCTACCTCTGCTTCTGCCTCTACCTCTGCTTCTGCCTCTGCCTCTGCCTCTGCCTCTGCCTCTGCCTCTGAGAAGCCTGCTCCCGATCCGGTTGCCGAGGTAAACAAGGTTACCCAACAAGGGTTAGCTCAAATCACTGAGCTGACCACCGTCAAAGCCCTTGTCTTCGGAGATGCTGTGGCTGCAAGTCAAGGCGCTTCCAATAAGGATGAACTGGGCT
This sequence comes from Desulfosporosinus hippei DSM 8344, assembly GCF_900100785.1. Lineage (GTDB taxonomy): Bacteria > Bacillota > Desulfitobacteriia > Desulfitobacteriales > Desulfitobacteriaceae > Desulfosporosinus > Desulfosporosinus hippei. The sequence goes on from NZ_FNCP01000018.1 coordinate 28,365, forward strand.
GGCACGCTTTAGTTACCAAGGAGCTTCAAGCTAAATACCCGGGAAATTTTCAGTGGGTTTTTAAAACCACTGATCAAGCCACAGTCAATGATGTGTTGACTTATGTTCCTGAAGTGACCCCGGATACAGATCTGATTATTCTCTGCTTTGGCAGAAATGACTGGACTCTGCTGACTACAAAAGATTTCAAGCAAAAGTACGAGGAGCTGCTCAGCGAACTTAAAGCCCTAAATCCTAAGGCTGACATCTTCATAGTCATCGAACCGCCTGTAAAAAACATTGAGAACAATAATAAGTCCTTCCCCTTTCGCCAGGTTCTGATTGATCTGGGGAAAAAGCACCGGCTTCCGGTAATCGACCAATGGTCTGGCTTTATCCAGGATCCGGCTCCTCTGGCTGAGTTATTGGCAGATGGGGTAAATCCCAATGATAAGGGGTATAGGATTTTTGCGGATGGGGTGTTGAAGGGGTTGGAGAGGGTTTTGGCGGGTAAGAATTAACCCCTCGAAGAAATAAGGGTATAGTCCGAACATTACTAAGCCAATTAAGGTTTATACGATAGTGAGTAAGGAGCCGTCTGCTATAGCAGTCGGCTCCTTATATTTCCTAGGCAAAAGTAAACGTTGAGATTTTACGTCTAAGCTTATCTAAAAACTATTGTCCATTCAACGGAGTTTTGATCTTTAAATTCAATTTCTTTTCCCCTAAGATTGCTTAGCTTTGCTTCTCCCCATGACTTACCTAACATAGCCCCTATTGCGGTTCTAATGCTTTCTCTCCCAGCTTCGTTACTGGGACTTATCCAAGTGCTACTCCCAGCTTTCACAAAAGTTGGGAGAACCCCAATGGAAGAGGTAAGCAGGTTTTTGATTCCCATGGTGCTTAATAGAGTAGTCTCTTCTCCGGCTTTAATATCGGCAGTAATGGTGTGGGTAGTGTTATTAATTGACATTGTTGCCCATTCATTATTTAAGTTTCCTGTAGAGGTTCCCAAGTCAAGTCTCAAACTGACACTACTAGAGCTATAGTCAGATTTGGAGAGAGTGCCATTAAGAGTTACGTAAGAACCAAACAATGAACGTAATGAACCTATGCTGACATCTCCACCACTAATCGTACCACCGAGAAGGTTAGACATAGTTATTGGACTGCTTAAAGAGAAGGTTTTGTTTGAAAAGCTAACTGTACCTAAGAAAGGGGAAACAAGGCTATTTAGTTGTAATGTACTCCCCGCAGGATCGGAATTGATTTGAATACCTGTAATCCTTTGATCAGGATTAGTAATGCCAGTCAAATCTGCCGTTTTACTTGTTCCATTTACCGTAACAACCGGTATTACATTGGCTGAGCCGTTCTTGATAGCAAAATCAGAAATCTTTGTTGCAGTGGTAGTTCCACCATTATTCCCGCCACCACCGCCGCTTCCACCAGTGGAAGGAGTTCCGGGAGGTGCACTGGGAGTGGAGGTCGTATTCTCGCCGTTAACTTTTCCGCCGCCGCTGACCACTGTCCCCGTCGAACCAGAGTCTAAGCTGCCAATGCTCGAACCCTTTGGAATAGTGATGTCAGTTTTCACATCAGTTTTCATTGACTCAACAACAGTTTTTTCTGCCAAGGCCAGTTTCCCTTGCGATTGTACTTCAACTTCTTTAAAGCTTCCTTCTAAAGTAACCTTTTGTTCCGGGGTTTCTGTGTTCACAACAACGTTTGGAACAACCGCGCCTGCTGCGGCCTTTAAGGTAACCTGACTCTCTACTACCACCGGCTCAGTGAAAGTTCCTCTTAACTCAACAACTGGATCTTGCCCAGGGGTACTTGTAATTGTAACTACCCCCATCTTAGCGCCATTAGCATCAAGGATGGCGAAGCTGCGAACTACTGTATCCCCAATGTTTGTAGTCCCTGAGGCCTCAACCCGCACATCACTGTCGCTGTCAACGGTAAGAACCCCGGCGTTAGTATTCTTGATATGAATACTGTCTGACGCTCCGGAGAGGACAACAATGTTAGCAGCAGTTACGCCGTCAATCGTTGAGGTTCCTTTCTCACCCGGATCCACGAAGATGGTTCCTTTGACGGTGAGGTTCTTGAGGGTAATATTATCGCCCTTAACATATACGCTGTAATTGGCCTTGGCATTTTGTAAAGTGATGTTATCACCTACGAGCATAACGTTATCCGCTAATTCTACCGGGGCAGCAGCATCTTTTGAACCGACGGTTTCTTTATCCGTAGAATATGAAACAGCAGAAGTCAGAGCATTCATTCCTGCAGTAGGTACTACAGCCTCTCCCCCTACGGCAACCATATCATCTGTCGAGAGGTTCAGCTTAACAAATTCCTTGGTAGAATTGTCCAGTTGTTGATTAACCAAGACAACCGGTGATCCCGTCGAAGCAGCCAGCGGCACAACGGCTAAGGCGTCAACTAAGGTTTCCCCATTAGCTACATAGACCTTGTGGTTTTTGTAGGACTTGGTAAAGCCCTTGAGGATCTGGACGTTGGTGTCATACTTGGAAAGACCGGAATATCTTTTAACATTACCTTTTAATTGCCCTTTGACTGCATCTGACACTACGGCTGTTCCGCCCACCACGTAGGATTCCTTAACCTTGTCGCCAAGGCTATCCAGATAGGTCTTGACCGAGGCGGGCAGCTGTCCCTGGGTCGTGGTTAAGATCGGCATTTCCTGGGCAGCGGCGATTGAAGCAACGGATAAGGCATCCGCCGGAGTTAGATAACCGGCAGCAACTACCACCTTAGATACGTTGACTCCTTGCTTAGCCATTTCCTTAGCTATGTTGACTGAGGTTTCATATTGATCATAGCCACCGAGCTGAACGGGAGTTATGCCCAGGGCACTGATTTCATTAAGTACGGATTGTTTAATCACCGCTGTACCACTGGTAATATAGACTTTTTTAGGTTTGAGACGAAGTAATTCAGCCTTTGCTGAAGCATTCAAGGTTTGTCCGTTGTCCGTTAACAGGATGGGAGCCTTCAATTTAGCCGCCAAAGGCCCTGCCGCGAGGGCATCCACCAGGGAGTAGCTCATTCCGGCTGAAAGAACGACACTATCACTGGTTCCTGTCCAACCCTTTTGGGCCATCAGTGCGGCAGTTGCATACTGGTCATACCCGCCAATTCTGGTCACTGCGCTGGGTGTTGCTGCATTTGCCACAGCAGGTGCTATGGTTGCTGACAAAGCAACTGCCACAGCCATGCACCCATTCAAGACTTTTTGTTTTGTTTTCTTCATGATTTTACCTCCTCTTACTGTTCTTAACACTTTTACGACGACGATCTATGAGTGGTGCGGAACCGTTTTATATATTGATAATAAACCAATTAAGGTAAAATGTCCCTCACCTGTAAAAAGTTATTTCATTTACTTCGCTATTTCCATGGATAATCCTGCAATTAATATCTAGATATTTCTATATTTTTGACTTTTAGCTAATTTTTGGCCACAAAAAAAGAAAGAACAATTTTACAGCAATCGTTCTTTCTCCGTTGTTTCTATTAAATTCATAGGATTGAATATTGCCTAGATCATATTGATCAGGAAGACTATTCCGGTAATAATTCCTGCTAATACAACAGCCATAAGTATGATATACATATTTTGCTTCTTGCGATTAAGCTTATGCCAAGGTAAGCCCATGTGCTGACTGCCTCCTTCTGTAAAACGACTCACAAAAATACCTTATTACAGAATACGACAATAATCAAGACAAGGATTGAAAAAATTTAAACAAAAATATTGGCTATAACTCTCCTCGCACCCTGCCGCTCCCATCACAGTTGGGGCAGGGGGAAGTATAGCGAACCACCAGGGTCTGACCAACTTTCTTCCGCGTCATTTCCACCAGCCCAAGTTGAGTCAGCCCCAAAACCTGAGATTTTGTTTTATCCCGAGCACAGGCCGTTTCCAGGGCCTGAATCACGCTTTTCCGAGCCTCTTCCGTGGTCATATCGATAAAGTCGATAATAATAATCCCGCCTAAATTCCTCAGCCTCAGCTGACGGGCAATTTCCCAAGCAGCCTCCAGGTTCGTGTGAACCACAGTTTCTTCTAAGGATCGCTGACCCACATACTTTCCCGTGTTAACATCGATGACGATCAAGGCCTCTGTTTGCTGAATGACCAGATACCCTCCGCTTTTCAGCCAGACTTTAGACCGCAGAGCTTTGCGGATCTCGTCATCCACCCCATAGTTAGCAAAGAGGTCTTTTACCGGAACTACAAAAACCTGTTGGGCAGCAGGATGTTCAATGTCCCGCAAAGCTTTGCGCAAAATTTTCCCTACTTCATCGTGATCAACAGTGATTTTCTCAACATCCTGATCAATCCAGTCCCGGATCAAGCGAGAGATCAGATCGACATCCTTATGCACCAGCCCCGGTACTGAAACATGGGGGATTTTGGGCAGTAAAGCTTGCCAATAAGCAACCAGCTGGGCAATGTCATCCTTGATCTCGTCACCATCAATCCCTTCAGCCAGAGTCCGGACAATGACTCCCATACCTTCGGGCTTTGCTGCTGCGGCCAAGTCTTTTAAGCGAGTACGTTCATTATTATCCTGAATCTTCCGGGACACTCCAATATAACTAACCTGAGGTAAAAGGACCACATATCTCCCCGGCAAGGTGATGTTAACACTAATTCGGGCCCCTTTAGTCCCCACGGGTTCCTTCGTTACCTGAACTAAAAGCTCCTGGCGAGGCTTAAGAACATTCTCAATCCGCTCCTGAATAATCGACGCTTTTTCCTCTTCATCGAAACGAGGAGGAATGGCATCTCCCACATACAGAAAAGCATTCTTATCTAAGCCAATATCCACAAAAGCGGCCTGCATACCGGGAAGGACATTCTCAACTCTCCCCCGATAAATATTCCCGACCATGTGGGTCGAACCACCCTCATCTTCAAACACTTCCATCAGCTCACCCTGCTCAAAGACAGCGGCGCGAATCTTTTGCAATTGATTGGAGCTGGATCCGGCACTTTGGCTTTGCAGAACGATTTCCTTCCGGCGGGGCTCCGCAGCTCGGTTTTTCATTATTGTTAACACCTCCTCAGCGAACTTATGGGGAAACTTTGGGGAACTTGCATTACAACGCTCACCTCATGACGTCGTGGGCCAAACTAAGGCTCAAGGGGTTTATGGAAGAGGCGGGGTTCCCGGCCAAAGCGGCGTCCTTGCCGCATGGCCGGCAGTGTACGTCCTGTACACTGCCCCGCTTATGCAAGCACCCCTTTCGCCAAGTTTGGCTAGCCACTCCGTCAAAGAGGATCGCTCTTGTAAAGCTGCGTTCTAGGCTGGGTCATGAATTATGTATTTCTTATAAGCTCCTTGCGCCGCTTATCCTCCGGCACCGATTCAGATGGTGCCATGCACGCAGCATGTCCCACTAAGCGGCCCGAGACCGTATCCTGCTCCCGTCCGACCCTACTAGCCGGCAGCCCACCGCTTATCCTGCGGCACCGATTCAGATGGTGCACATGCACGCAGCATGTCCCACCAAGCGGCCTAAGATCGTATCCTGCTCCCGTCCAGCCCTACAAGCCAGCAACGCACCGCTTATCCTGCGGCACCGATTCAGATGGTGCACATGCACGAAGCATGTCCCACCAAGCGACCTAAGATCGTATCCCTGCTCCCGTCCGTCCCTTCACTCCTGCAGCGCACTACTTATCCTCCGGCACCGATTCAGATGGTGCCATGCACGAAGCATGTCCCACCAAGCGGCCCGAGACCGTATCCAGCTCCCGTCCCGTCTCCTAGCCAGCGGCGCAAGTCCCTTTCGGAGCCCCGCCCGCACACTACCCAAGAGACCTCAGAGGGAGGGGCACGAACACCGACGAGAGGCCTATGCGAGAGTCGTAGCCAAACTCGGCTTTAAATCCTCTTTCATAAAGCAGGGCGGGAAACAGGACGTTTCCCGCCGGCCATGCGGCACGGACGCCGCTTTGGCCGGGAACCCTGCCTGCTCTCATCAAGATTTAAAGCCCAAGTTTGGCACGACGAACGCATGGCCGAACAAGGTGTCGCGACCCTCCCGCCCCAAAGCTAGGGCCCTCAAAGCCCACTAAGCCTAACCAATCTCGATCGGCGAACTCTTCCCGCCCTCATAACTCACATGCACCCCGGTCCGAATAACCTGCAGCTCATCCAACTCAATGGGCAGATTCTCAAGTTCCCTCAGACTGGCCAGCACTTCCTCCGGCCGGACGCTTCCCGAGTTCCCCATCTCGACTTCCAGATCAAAGAGAACCTCATCCCCTTGAATCTTTCCTTCCAAATGCTTGACCCAAGGACGAATATCCTTATCCGTCGGCCCTTTTTTCGAGTAACGTGAAAAGGTTACATGCTCCCGTCCCAGCCAAGCTCCTACCGCTTCCTGCAAGCGTTCATCTTGAATCGGCAAAGCCATGGGGACTCGTATGCGATAACTGGCAGCATTGAGCACAGCCATTAAGGACTTAGCTCCCGGATCCATGGCCCGCCCTTGGAGGAGCCGTATACCCGGGGGTAATTGCTCCTGAACCCGGGCTAACACTTCCCCTAAATCCACGTCTTCCCGGAGCTCTACATCCACATACTCCCGCTCCCCTTCAGTCCCTACCGCTAAGGCAAAACCAAAGGAGATCTTGGGACGAGGATTAAAACCTTCGGAATAACTCATATGGATTCCAGACCGTCGGATGGCCCGCTCAAAGACTCTTGTCAAATCCAAGTGGGCAATATATCTGGCATCCTCAATTTTCGTATAGGCGATTCTTAGCCGCATGGCACTCACCCTTTCAACTCAATCTGAACTCCTCTGCTCGGACAAACTCCGCATCCGGTACAATCATTATGCCGGCAATCAATGGTCTTAGCTTCTTGGAGTGCCCGGTGGTGTTCTTCAATTAAAAACTGTTTTGACACGCCGCTCCCTATATGCTCCCAGGGTAAGACGTCATCATAATCCATCGCTCGATTGGCGTAAAAATGGGGGTCAAGTCCTAACTCTTTAAAGCCCTCCATCCAGACATCCTCTTTAAATTGGTCAGACCAACCATCGAAACGACAGCCATGTTTCACCGCCCATTCCAGGAGTTGGGCTAATTTGCGGTCTCCTTTGGCAAAGACAGCTTCCAGATAACTGGTGCTCATATCGTGATAGTTATATTTCAAGCGTCGATCTCTCAGCTTTTCTCTCAGGTATCTCTGCTTTAACTCTACAGAAGAACCTGCTTCTTGGGGTTCCCACTGAAAAGGAGTATGACTCTTGGGAACAAAGACGCTTGTAGAGATCGTCACTGTGATATTTCTCCGACCCAGCTTGGTCCCCAGATTAGCGACTTTTTTAGCCAGATCCACAATTCCATCAATGTCTGCCTGGGTTTCCGTAGGCAATCCCACCATAAAGTAGAGCTTAATCGTCGACCAACCTTTTTTAAAGGCGGCTTCTGCTGCTTCCAGGAGATTTTGCTCCTCGACGCCTTTATTGATGACATCCCGCAAGCGTTGTGAACCTGCTTCCGGAGCAAAGGTCATACCGGATTTTCGTGCTTTCTGGACAGTTTCAGCCAGATCAACATCAAAGGAATCCACTCTGAGTGAAGGGAGAGAGACCCCTACCCCTTCTTCTCCGTGCTTTTCTAAAATGCCTTGAACGACAGGCTGAATACAGGAGTAATCCCCGGTGGAAAGTGAGGTGAGAGCGATCTGATCGTAGCCCGTGGCCCGGACTAACTCCTCAGTCTGCCTGAGCAGAGTCTCCGGTGAACGTTCCCGAACAGGCCTATAGATCATACCCGCTTGGCAGAACCGGCATCCTCTGGAGCAACCCCGCATAACCTCCAGCATCATTCGGTCGTGAACAATTTCCAGATAGGGGACCACCGGATCGGTAGGAAAATAAGCCTGATCCAAATCCGGCACAATTGCCTTTTCCACCAGAGCCGGGAATCCTTCTTCGGCTTCTATTTTTTCAATGCGACCATCTTCTTTATAGGTTATATGGTAAAATTCCGGAACATAGACCCCTTGGACCTGAGCAACTTTCCGTAAGAACTCTTTGCGGGAAACGGGGTTTTTCTTCTGCTCACCCACTAAGCGCAGGACTTCAGGCAGTTGTTCTTCACTTTCTCCAATCAAAAAGAAGTCAATAAACCCGACGAGAGGTTCAGGATTATAGGCACAGGGGCCTCCGGCAATGACCCAAGGATCATCCGGTCCCCGCTCCTCTGTTCTCATGGGGATTCCCGCCAGATCCAGCATATTAAGAATGTTGGTGAAGCTCATTTCATACTGGAGGGTAAATCCCACTACATCAAACTCTTTAATCGGCTTAAATGATTCCAAGGCATAAAGGGGAATTTCTCGGTCCCTCAGTTCCTTCTCCATATCCACCCAAGGGGTAAAAACCCTTTCGCAAAGAAATTCAGGGAAGGAGTTAACCAGATGGTAGAGGATTCTGGTTCCCAAATGGGACATTCCCACCTCATAAACATCCGGAAAGGCAAAAACCATCTGAACATCGGTTTTAGCCCAATCTTTTTTCATGACATTCCATTCTGATCCGATATATCGGCTAGGCTTTAATACTTTAGGTAAAAAGCGTTCGACCTGCCGGCGTATATCCGCCGCAGTATTATTACTCATGGTGTCAGCGAGGCCTCCTTGTAGTATATTGTGAACTTAAATTATATCATATATAACCGTAATTCCCTAAAAATCCAAGGTATTAAGGATTCAATATTGATCAATTAGTTTTTTAAATTCTATGTTCTTGGCCGATCAAAACTACTAGTTGAAATTAGAACACTTTGCTGTGCCATCTAATTTAACTTGATAAACTCCCTAATTTTGTATATACCTTGTATATACCGTCAAGAGAAAGAGGGTGGAACTATGAAGGCCCGAAAATGGGGAAACAGCATCGGTATACGGATTCCGGCTTCAATGGCTAATTCAATAGAAATTAGCGATGGGACTCCAATTGATGTGGAACTGGATGGAGAAAAGATCATTGTCACACCAAAAAAATACGATTTAAAAGAGTTACTCGCCCAAATTCCTGATGAATATGAGCCGGAAGAAATCAATTGGGGAGAGCCGGTGGGAGGAGAAAAATGGTGAATCAATACGCGCCGGAACGTGGTGATGTAGTATAAACTGGAAGCAATCATAAAGTAAGTTGTAAGTAAAGCCCCTAATATTCTAACGCTAATTGATGAAGTTCAAACAACTCGGGAACAATGTCTAATAAAAGGCCCCACGTTCTTTGATAGAAAGTGGGGCAAAGTTGGTACTAATGTAAAGCACATCACTACTTTAAGTTTAATTCCAGTCGATGTCCGAATGATTAATGATGTCTCCATTGGCGGTTTCTTTTTCAGATTGGGTTAATCTCTCTCTCTCCAGAGGCGTCAGCTTTGTGAAATCACTGTCCCATGCTAGGACTATTCTTTTAATCATCTCGAATGCCAACTCCTGTTCAGACTCAGGAAGCATATCAATCATATCAATAATTTGCTTTGAAACTGCAGACATATAATCATCCCCTTACTTGTAAATGTCCCCACGTGATCCGATATCCTTAATCAGTAAAATTTCTTCGTCATTTAGATGGGTATACTCATATAATACCCGATATTTACCTACGCGTAAACGAAGTACAGAAGGATTTGTGCCCTGCATCTGCTTAATATCACCCTTTGGGGGTACTTCAAGCAGTCCTTCTATTCCTGTTTTAATTCTCTGCTTTACAAACTTATCAAAACTATTGATTGCTTTGACTGAAACTCTAGAATATACAACTCGCAAGCCCTTCTCTCCCTTCATTATATATTATACATCACAATTCCAGTTTATCCCACTTTTTCTTTCAGCTATGAGACACAGCGAAAACCCGTACCCTTATCACAGCTTGCCCACCGGATAATGAATACCTTCTCGCAGCATCCCTTCGACAATATCTGTTTCTGTAAGGATTTTCTCCATTCCCGCCTTTTCGTTGCTGAGATTCACCATGGCATAGCGATCAGGGGTAAATTCTTCGACAATTCTCACCAAGGGAGTATCTTTCTGTACTGTAAGCCAGTGACTGCGCATCAGGCCCTTTTTCAATAATTCTTCTTTCTTGCGAGTTAATTGCCTGAGAAAGGTAATATGAGCTGAGGAGATTTCCTTACTCCCTGCAAACCAAAAGAAGCCTCCCAGGATTAAGAGAGAAAGGGGCCCCTCTGAAAATTTTCCCTGAACCCCTAACACAATTCCATAGAGAGCAAAGGAAACCCCTAACCATCTGCCCGCTTCGGCCAAAAACTTTGTGGTACGTACGTACCCGAAGCTTTCCACGAATAGTGCCCTAATCACCCGTCCCCCATCTAAAGGCAAAACAGGGATTAAATTAAATGCTGCCAGCCAGAGATTATAGCGGATAAATTCTTCGGAGAGCTCCCCTGACCATAGCCCGTTCCAACGTAAGGCCTGAGCTCCAAAGAGAAGAACCAGGTTAAAAGCCGGACCGGCCAGAGCCATCAGGCTCTCTTCCACCTTCCGGCCTTCAAAGAGGCCATCACAATAAGCGGCTCCTCCAAAGGGAAACAACTCAAGTCCTTCAACTTTAAAGCCATAGGCCTTGGCAACCAAGAGATGAGCCAATTCATGCCCTACAACCAAGGCAAAGATGAGAAGAGCCTGGGCTAATAAACCCAGGACTCCGTATAGCACTAAAACTACCAAAAATGTGGGGTGGATTCGGACGCTCACTCCGGCTATCTTAAAAAGCTGCATTTATTGGATCTCCCCCTTCGAACTTGCTCAGTTCAGGCATTTAATTATCCAGAAAATTATTACTCCAAAAAATCTAAAGACCCGAAAGGTAGATTCTCGCACAGGAGTGAACGAATCGTGCGGAGAGGCGGTACGGCACATAAAGCTGACCTGGGAAGCGAAGCCACAGGTTCACCTCAGGTATTACCCTGAGGTTTGGCACGAAAGTGTCCGGTGGACATTTTCGCTGAAGCGGCTATCTTCAAAGAATACTTATCCGCTGAAGATCGCTCCCAGGTCAGCGCATGTGCGAGCCTCGAAGCGCTGAGTGACCGACGTGCGAGAAGCTACCTCGACCCAAAAGACTTTTTCTGCCTAATTCTTTGCCTCAGGTGGTATCAAGTAAGGGATAGGATTAAGGGGTTGATTATTTTTTCGCAATTCAAAGTGAAGCCAAGGCTTCTTAAGTGGTGCGGAAAGTCCGACAGTTCCTACCACCTGACCCTTCTCCAGGCGCTGGCCTTTTTGAACCTGAACTTCGCCGAGATTGCCAAGAACAGTCGTCCAACCGTCACCAAAATCAATTTTAACCAATTTGCCTAATTGGGGATCATCCCCCACTATGGTAACAACCCCGGCGGCAGGTGTAATTACCGGAATTCCTAAGGCACTTCCCACATCCAAACCTTGGTGGACTGAGCCGTCACTGGCCTTATCTCCAAAGCCAGCCATGACCGGACCGGAAATGGGCGGTAAGAACTTGCCTTTCATCTTCAGATCGACAGCAACGCTTTCGCCGGAAACCCCTCCCAGAGATAAGGCTTCCTTAGCCATATTATTGAGAGCAGTGTAATAATTGCCTGAATCCATCCCCCCCCGATAAATGGAATGCACTATTCGGGAGACATGGTCCGAACTGTTAGCGCTGAAAAAAACCATTAAGAACAGCAGGGCGGATAAAAGAGTTCGCTTCTGGGTGCTATTCCAATGGTTAAAGAAGCTGCCCCAGTCTTTCTTTCCATTACTGGGATGCCGAGTATATTGATTGTTACGCGGAATGGATTTGCCTCTTCCCTGCTCTTTACCAACTTCTTGAATTGCCCTTTCCCATTCCCAATCATCCCAACGTTCAAAAGGATTCATCCGTCAACCCCCTTATTTCGAGGCTCGAAGTTCGAGGCTCGATGTCCGATTCATGAGTTTGATTCTTCGAATCGTAGAATATAATTGTCTTAACAGTTAAGCATAAAACTTCAAGATATTCTTAGCTAAGACTTGACCCTAGAGATTATCGCTTTAAATACTCTGCGAATTTTGTTCTCTTAAAGTTTGGAACTACGAACATCGAACCGCGAGTACAGTACAGCTCGTACATTCTTTAGTAAATCTATGAAACAGACAAAAAAAATAGAACCGCTTAGCAGTTCTATTCTATGAGTGATTTATTATTGTAATGCCAGTCTGAAGAAAGAAAGCACTCCCCTTCAACCTCGTGCCTCGTGCTTCGTACATCGAGCCTCCCTAAAACATTAGCCTGCGGTGCCTTAAGTTAACACTTAGTAACAGACCAATGGCCGCCATATTCGACCACATAGCACTTCCTCCGGCGCTGATCAGGGGCAGAGGGATTCCTGTGACCGGCATAATTCCGGAAGTCATACCCACATTGACCAAGATATGAAAGGTGAACATGGAGACGATTCCTGTTGAAATCAGCATTCCATACATATCCCTGGCCCTTAAGGCTATATAAACACCGCGCAAAAGGAAGATGAGGAAGAGGAACAGTAAAGTGATGGTTCCAATGAAACCAAACTCTTCTCCTACTACAGAAAAAACAAAGTCTGTGTGGTGCTCAGGCAAAAAATTTAACTGCCCTTGAGTACCCGCCCGATAGCCTTTTCCCCATAAACCCCCTGATCCTATGGCCCAAAGTGATTGAAGAATATGCCATCCATCCCCTGTCTGATCAGCTGCAGGATCCATAAAAATAACCAGACGATTCAGCTGGTAATCCTGCAAGGGCAGAGGCATTCCCTGAGCCCACTGCAACCAGACCGGTAAGTCCTGGGAAAAGTGAAGCCAAAGTGCTATTCCAACTATAACCGCCCCACCAAGTAATAATCCTCCAAATTTATAAGGATTAGCCCCAGCCACGAACATCATGCCAATAAAGATTGCCACAAACACTAGGGTTGTCCCTAAATCCGGCTGTTTAAAAATCAAAAGCATAGGAACCAGCACAAACAAGAAGGGCACAATAAAGTCCTTGACATTATTCAGTTTTCCTTTACGTTTGACCAGAAAATCTGCGAAAGTAAGAATCATAAAGATTTTAGCAAACTCTGAGGGTTGAATCCCGATAGAGGGGGTGAAATAAATCCAGCGGGTAGCACCTTTAGCTGAATCTCCAAACAAGATGACCGCTAAAAGCAGCAGCAAATTAAAGCCATAGATCCACCAACGAAAATGCTGCCATTTAGTATAGTCAATCACTGCGAGAACCACTGCAATCACGATACCCGTCAATATCCAGACAGCTTGAGTTTCCACATAGTGAAAGGGATCTGATTTCATGACATTAATTGAAGCCGTACTCAAAATTATGAGACTGGCTGCTAATAGTAAAAAGGTAAATAGCAGGAATAACAAGTCTAGATTTCTTAACGATCGTCTATCCACGTAATAAATTCCCCTTAGGTAGTTTATTTTTCGACACAATTTCATATTTATTATATCACACTATTTTGGGGGTCCCAAAGCCTTTTGGTCGGCTGTCATGAGATAAGGCAAATCAATCAACTAACGATTATTAACTCAGTCAGAACTATAATATATCCTACCCAACAAATATCACAAGATGGTTTCAAAAATGGCACTTAATTTTGTATCAGATTAAGGGTCGGAGGGTTTACGTAGACTATATCCTAAATTGAGACAGGATTATGGGTGGCTGGTGAAATAAAAAGATACCCTCCGCTTTTTTCAAAGTGAGGGTATCTTTCCTTATCCGATTAGCTATTCAGGTCTTGACCCTTAGCAGAATAATCTCGCTTCATTTTTACGACAGGAATGTTGGCAACTAAAGCTACTTCACGGTCGTCTTGACAGAGATTAAATTCCAGGGCAGCTTCGTCAATCTCCATGTAGTTAGAGATCACTTTAACAAGATCTTCTCTTAATTTGTTAAGCATGGCAGGCGAAATGCTGGCGCGGTCGTGCACTAAGACAAGCCGTAGACGTTCTTTTGCCACCGACTTGCTTGAGGCACTTTCCCTGCCTAACATCCGGCTGATAAATTCTAACAAGGACAATTCCTCCTCTCAGTACAGAACGGTCAACCTAGGCCAATGAGTTTCTTCAATCTATCCATGAGTCCTTTAGGTACTTCGAGGTTCATCAGGGGAACCTCTTCCCCTTGGATTCTCTTTGTAATCCGTCGGTAAGCTTCTCCTGCTTGAGAGCCCAGATCCATGACTGCGGGTTCACCACGGTTCGTGGAAACTACGATGCTCTCATCTTCAGGAACCACCCCGATAAGCTCGATGGCTAGAATATCTAAAATATCTGAAATATCCATCATGTCACCGCGTTTCACCATAGCTGGGCGAAGACGGTTAATGATTAATTTTGGATTTCTTAGTTCCGACGCTTCCAGTAAGCCAATAATTCGGTCTGCGTCCCGGACTGCACTGACTTCAGGTGTGCAAACGACAACGGCTCGGTCTGCACCGGCTATGGCATTGCGGAATCCTTGCTCGATTCCTGCCGGACAATCTATAATTGCATAATCAAATTCTTCTTTAAGCTCCTGGCAGAGGGTCTTCATTTGCTCAGGATTGACGGCTGTTTTGTCTTTTGTTTGGGCAGCCGGCAGCAAAAAGAGATTTGTAAAACGCTTATCTTTGATAAGTGCTTGTTTCAAACGGCAATTACCACTGGTTACATCCACCAAATCGTAAACAATTCTATTTTCTAAACCCAATACCACATCAAGGTTACGCAAACCAATATCTGTATCAACAAGAACGACTTTATGGCCATTATTCGCTAAACCGGTACCAATATTAGCCGATGTTGTCGTCTTGCCTACGCCCCCTTTTCCAGAAGTTACTACGATTACCTCACCCATAGTTAGACCTGCCTTTCACTATAGACTTATTCTCTTATTAACGGGCCTTGCTGCGCCAACCGCTCAGTCCGGCTGCTTCTACCATCAATTGGTCGTCCTTGATCTTAGCAATCTCCGGTCCTCGGATTTCTGTTCCATCATCCGGAGCCCTGGTGACCAAATCCGCGATTCGCAATTGAGTAGGGGCCAGATGATAGGCGCTTACCGTGGCCTCTCGATTTCCTGTCGCTCCGGCATGAGCAACTCCTTTAAGGGAACCCAGAACGACAATATTTCCAGTCGCAATTATTTCCGCTCCTGGGTTAACATCACCCATCACTACAACATGCCCCTCATACTGCACACTCTTTCCCGAGCGCATTGAGCGTTCTACAAAGAGACAATGTCCTTCAACCATTCCTTCTTCCAGACGGGCCTCTCTTTCCGCATATACCGAGGGCCTGGGCTTAGGAAGGTAGACTTCATCCTCGGTCAGCCAGCCCGCAAGTTCCAACCCAGATTGCTTCAAAGCGGCGGCTAAACCAGCGATTTCCTCCTCTGAGAACTCTCTTTTCCCGGCGTAACACCGGAGGGTTGCACCTTGGAGGAATTGATCTGAGTTCTTCATAAGGCTACTAAGTTCATTGATCAGCAATTCAAAGTCCGCAGCCGGATCCAGGTACAAGACCAGACCGTCGCGGGTTCCTTTAAGTGCCACATGATCTGTCCGTGTCAACGTGCACAATCCTCCATTGCTTGTCATAATTAAATGCTCTCTTTAAATTCTACAAGCCTGTCCAATTTCCCTTTATCGAAATGAAGAAAACGAGGATAAATTTCCTCGTTTTTCAGCCTCCATTCGTGCTCTTCCAACCAAAATACTTCATAAAAGCCGCCTTGGCGACCAAACCTGCCGTTTCTCCTCCATGTCCTCCAAATTCAACCACTCCGGCAAAGGCTACCTGGGGATGATCATAGGGAGCAAAAGCCACAAAGACCCCGTTGTAGATTTCGCCTGATATTGTATTCTTGGAGCCAATCTGAGCGGTTCCTGTTTTTGCGCCCCCAGTGTATTCCGGTACATCTGAGAAGAGCCAGTTGGCGGTTCCTTCACCTTGAGTTACTTCCCGCATCCCCAGCTTGACCTGCTCCAAAACCTCAGGAGAAACCGAGACATTGTTCAGGACTTTTGATTCAAACTGTTTAACAGTTTCCCCGGTGAGGGGATCCAAGAGCTTCTCAACCACAAAGGGCTGGTAGTGTTTTCCTCCATTTACCATGGTGGCGACATAATTGGCTAATTGAATGGGAGTATAGGCATTATATCCTTGCCCGATAGAATTGTTGTAACTGTCATAGGGCCGCCAATCAAGAGGCTCAGCAGTTCTTAACTTGTATAAATCATTAACCTTTTTAACTTCAGCATCTTTTTCGTTTTGAAGTTGCTGCCGGGTAGCTTCGTCAGCAGCTTGCTCCAGTCTGGGAGCGTAATCGCTTTCGATTTTTGCCAGCCCTTCATCACGGGACTTAGCCGCATTCTCATGGATATTTGTAAAATAGCTTTTCTTCCATTCCGCTGAAGGGGAAATTCCTTTGGCTTCTCCGGGTAAATCAATGCCGCTTTCGATACCTAAGCCGAATTCCCGGGCGATTCGACCGATTGTTTCCGGGTTATCGTCAAAAACCCGACGACCCATGATTTCAAAATAAATATTCGAGGAGTTAGCCAAGGCTCGGTACAAATTGACCTGACCAAAGTAATTCCCGCCCCATTCGGTGATTCCTTGTTGTTGAGCACCCAGGCCCCCTAATGAGGATAGTTTATCGTCAATACGTTCATTCGGGGTGGTGAGGTTCATCTGCAAAGCAGACATGGCTGTCACCATTTTAAAGGTAGATCCCGGCGGATATAAACCTGTCAAAGCCCGATTAAGGGAAGCTGCCTGAGAAGCATGTTTGGGGTCTTGGGGCCAATATTTTTCCGCTGTCTCTTCGGAGATTAAGCCAATCAATTCATTAGGGTTCATTCCCGGACGAGAAGTCATGGCTAAGATCTTGCCGGTGTTGACATCCATGACAACTGCTGCCCCGGCATGAGCGGCGGGATTTTCTTTTTGGATATTAGTGATGACTTGATCTAAAGTATCATCGACGGTCTTTTGCAACTCGGCGTCGATGGTCAGTTGCACGGTTTTTCCGGCTTCGGCAGGATGGAGTATTTGTTTAGAAACAGGGCGGGCATTGTTATCGACTTCTACTTGTTGTATCCCTTCCTTGCCCCGCAGCCAAAAATCATAGGACTTTTCTACCCCCATCTTACCAACCATATCTCCCTGGGCATATTCAAATCCTGCCGCTTGGGCATCGGGATCTTTATTAAATTGGGTTATTTCCGCATCGGAGATTTCTCGAACATAGCCTAAGAGCTGGCCTAACAAGGTAGCCTTCGGGTAATCCCGAACAGGAATAGCATCCACACTTACGCCGGGAAGTTCCTCCTGGTGTTCCGCAATGACGGCCTGAAGTTCGGGGACAACCTCATCAAGGATGATAACCGGGCGATAACGTTCCCATTGGTGATTCTGAATATTAGCCAGAATATCTTCCGTGATGGACTCGACGCTTTGATTGGCATTGGGCCAATAGGGTTTAATATACTCTGCTAATTTTCTGACCACATCTTTCCAATCACTGCTCTTAGCTTGTTGTAAATCCATCCAATCTAAGTGAAGAACGAACTGGGGAACACTGGTTACTAAAAGGGTCCCGTTTCTATCCACAATATCTCCCCGGGTAGGAGGTACCTTAACCAGCTTCATGACATTGCCTTTGGCCATAGCTGTATAATAGGAACCTTGGGCAATTTGCAGCCGCCAGAGGTTAATGCCGAGAATTAAGAAAACAAGAATAACCACTGCGCCTAGACTCCAGAGACGATACATGTAGGGTTTGCGTTCTTTGTCATCCATTCGTTTGGCTCCTTTCTCGATTTCGGGAGAAGGTTGGGGGACGGTTTTCGGGTCTTTTTCTGGAGAGGGGTCGCGTCACACTTGCTCTGCCATGCGGTCGTCGTGCCAAACTAGGGCTTTAATCCGTTATGCAAGCGAGCAGGGTTCCCGGCCAAAGCGGCGTCCGTGCCGCATGGCCGGCGGGAAACGTCCTGTTTCCCGCCCTGCTGATGCAAGCGGATTAAAGCCGAGTTTGGCTACGACTCCCGCATAGGCGTCGCGTCGTGTGATCGCGACCCTCTCTGGGGTTTGGGGACGGAGGGAAACGAAAAACCTGGGGACGGGGGTACGAAAAGCTTCCCCGGCATACTCTCATAACGCCTTTGTGTCAAAGACACAAACAGCCTCTAAGACATCGTCCAAGCTCTCGTCGTTCCAAGCCCCCGTCGTTCTAAGCCCCCGTCGACCCTTTAAGCCAGAGGAAGTTTCTTAGCTTAAGGAGCACTTTAGTGGAATCGCGTCAATGAGCGCAGGCGATAAGGCGTGAAGAAACGCAACGGTTCACATGCAGAAAAGCCCGGAGGTTTTGCGTTTTAGCCTTAGCGGCAAGTGAATAGCGATGGAACGTGTGCGACTGGGCTAATAAACTTCCTCCCACTTCCTCGCTACCTCTCATACCGAGGGCGATACCTCAGCCAGCCCCGGACAAAGGATTGATGAATCCAAGGGTAAGTTAAGGGTACTAAGATGGCGTTATATAAGGAGACTCCTATGACCAGTCGGCCCAGGTCCGCCAGGGACCAATGGAGTCCGGCACCTAAGCTTAAAAAAGCCACTAAGAGCTGCCCCACTGCGGTGACGATAAACACCATAAAGGTGGTCAAAGGAAAGTTTTCTCTATACCAACGTTCAGCCAGCCAATAGCTTAAAAAGGCGACCACCGTAAGGGTTAGCGTGTACATTCCGATGTAACGGCCTAAATATAGGTCTTCTAACAAGCCCGCAGCCACCCCCCAGATTAAACCTGAGCGAAGTCTATGATGCATGGCTATATAGATGGTTAAAAGCATGAGTAAATCCGGCTTGATCCCTGACCAAGACCAAAAGTGAAAGAGTGTGCCCGGTAAAATCAGGCTTAATAAGAACATTACCGCGATCAAAATATAACGCACTATTATTCACCAACCATTTTTACGATATAAACCTCTTCAAGAGAGTCAAAATTGACCAGTGGTTGAATATAGGCTGTCTTCAATAAGCCTGAAGGATCTAATTGGATTTCCTTAACCTGCCCCACGGGAACGTCTTTAGGGTAAACCCCTCCCAGCCCGGAGGTCAGTACTAGGTCTCCAACGTTAACACTATCGTCTCTGCGGAAAAGCATTTGTAGATTGCCTTCCGAGGTTAGGCGAGAGCCTCGCGTATAGTTCCCTTGTACGATTCCAAAGGTACCTGTACCGGTGCTGCCCCCTACCTTGGCGCTGACTTGCCCTTCCCCATCCAGGATCAATAAGACTTCCGAGGTGGTTGGGGTAACGGATACGATCTTCCCCACAATCCCCAGATCACCAATAACCGGGCAATTAATGGCCACCCCATCTTGAGTGCCACGATTTAAGGTTAAAGTACGATACCAGGTTGTTGGATTACGGTTAATGACACTGGCTCCAACCTTTTCAAATTTATCCAGGGTC
Organism: Desulfosporosinus hippei DSM 8344; assembly: GCF_900100785.1. GTDB lineage: Bacteria > Bacillota > Desulfitobacteriia > Desulfitobacteriales > Desulfitobacteriaceae > Desulfosporosinus > Desulfosporosinus hippei. Next base: position 47,890 of record NZ_FNCP01000018.1, read on the forward strand.
GGACTGCGAAATTGACCTTGGTCCAGCTCGTTATAACGCATCCCGGCCAAGATTTCTGTTTTCAGCTTAAGGTTATCTCCGGTCAACTGGTCAACTTTCTTAAGGAGTTCCTCATTTTCTTTTGCTACCTCTTCAAAGTCCCAGATTGCCCTGGTATTATCTCTTATTGCATTCCCTATTTGGAGAATTGGATATTCTAAGGGACTTAGAACCCTCTGCATAACTCCCCCAACAGGATTAGGGAAATTGCTCCCCAGCCCTGTAAAGCGAATCGCTATTAATACCCCCAACAAGAGAAAGAAAACGAGAACCGCAATTCCCGTTACATTTACTCTTTTCCTCACCATAATTCCTCCCCGCTTTTTTTAGCTCTTTTGCGAGGCGGCGATTCTACGAAGGATTTCTGCATGTTCTAAGACATTTCCTGTGCCAATAGCGACACAGGACAAAGGATCCTCCGCTATGTGGACAGCAATACCCGTTTCTTCTGAGATTAGTCGATCGAGATTACGTAATAATGACCCACCGCCTGCCATCATTATGCCCCGATCCATGATGTCGGATGATAATTCCGGTGGAGTCTTTTCTAAACAGGATTTTACAGCATCTACGATTGCCATGACAGGCTCCTGCAGAGCTTCCTGGATTTCTTCCGAGGTTACTTCAATGGTTTTCGGAAGTCCTGTCAGCAAATCCCGTCCCCGGACAGTGTACATTCCTTTTTCCGCTTTATATGCATAACCGATTTCAAATTTAAGGGTCTCAGCAGTTCGATAACCGACCATTAAATTATAGCGTCGTTTTATGTGGGCAATGATGGCATCATCCATCTCATCTCCCGCTACGCGAATTGAACGGCTGGTTACAATTCCCCCCAAGGAAATAACGGCAACTTCTGTTGTCCCGCCGCCAATATCCACAATCATATTTCCTGTGGGTTCACTGACCGGGAGTCCTGCGCCAATCGCCGCTGCCATAGGCTCTTCTAAGATAATGGGATCTTTGGCACCGGCAGCCATAGCCGCTTCTTTGACAGCCCGTTCTTCCACAGGAGTGACTCCCGAGGGTACGCAGATAACCACCCGGGGGCGAATAAAGGGATGCTCCGTCCCTAAAGCTCTACTGATAAAATACTTGAGCATTTTCTGGGTAACGTTAAAATCCGAGATAACTCCATCTTTTAAGGGGCGAATTGCCACGATGTTACTGGGTGTCCGGCCAATCATTTCCTTCGCACTGTCTCCCACAGCCATGGGGGTCTTCGTGGTTATGTCCATGGCCACCACCGAAGGTTCCCGTACGACAATCCCTCTGCCCTTGGCATGAACCACTGTATTCGCGGTTCCTAAATCTATACCTAAATCCTTGCTAAAAAAATTAAACATGGTGTTATCTCCCTCCAAATTTGTGGTTCGATATTTGTTACGCGTGGTTAGTAAATCGTAGTTCGTAGTTTGCAGATTAGTATTGAACAAAGGCCGCAATAATTTTTAGCTAAGCAGCAAAGTAACTAAGCGAACAGGTTTCAATTCATTTTTCAATTCGCAGAATCGATTCAGAGATCCTACCGCGAAGATCGCGAACCACGAGCCACACTATAGTATTCCACGCTCTTTTAAGCTAATATAGCGATTATCCCCTATAATCACGTGATCTAATACTTCAATTCCAAGTATCTTTCCCCCATCTGCCAAGCGTCGGGTTACTTCAATATCTTCTTGACTAGGGGTCGGATCTCCACTGGGATGATTGTGCAATAAAATGATGGCGTTAGAGTTGCGCCGTATTGCCTCTTTGAAACATTCCCTCGGATGCACCAGGGATGAATTAAGCGATCCTATTGAAACCGGGCTGATCCCCAACACATGATTTTTGGTTGAGAGGGACACTACCCGAAAATGTTCACGATCAAGGTACCTCATTTCTTCCATAACAATATGAGCGACATCTTGAGGAGAGTTGACCACCGGTCTGGACAGTGGGTCCACTGAAACTGAACGACGCCCTAATTCCAGGGCCGCCTTTACTTCTGCGGATTTCGCCCGTCCTAAGCCATGAATTTGAGCTAACTCATGAACCGTGAGTTTTCCCAAACCCGAAAGTCCACCAACACTGGCCAAGATTCGTTCTGCTAAGGTTAAAACATTTTCACCCTTAATACCTGTCCGTAAGAGAATAGCCAAAACTTCATGATTGGATAAGGCCTCAGGCCCTAACTGACAAAGTCGTTCACGGGGTAAAAGCTCCGCCGGTAAGTCCTTCAAACGCCGATAATCCATCATCCACCTCGCGTGAGGTGATGTTTGTCTGCTCAATCCCCCACGTCTTAAGTTGTTCCGAGAGATATTCCATGGGCAAGCCAATGACGTTTGTCAGGGAACCTTCTATGGAAGTTACGAACTTCCCGGCTTCTCCCTGAATTCCATAAGAGCCTGCCTTGTCCATCGGTTCTCCACCGGCTATGTAGGCTTTTATTTCATCCTCACCAAGTGGGCGAAAATTTACGACAGTTTCAATCACATCAGAAACAAGTTTTCCGGATCCGGAGATTAAGGCAACGCCGGTTAGAACTTTATGAGTACGACCACTCAAGCTTAGGAGCATTTCTTCTGCTTCCAGTGCAGAGCCGGGTTTGCCTAAAATACAGGAATCGAGAACTACCATTGTATCTGCGCCCAGTATCACATCCTGCTTGTCCCCTCCAAGCTCCAGCCAATTGGTTAAACCAGCTTTAGCCTTGCGTTCAGCTAGGAGCTTAGCCCCTATAAACGGAGAAATCCCCTCTTCCAGATCTTCTAATACAGAAGCCTGAACCGTTTCAAAAACGTATCCTCCCTGGCGAAGCAATAAAGATCTTCGTGGAGATGAAGAAGCAAGTACGAGCATGTTACACCTTCCTTGATAGGATATACCCTCCCATAGCCCCTAAGAGCGTTGCAATGGTAATACTTATGCGACAGCCAAAGGAAAGCGAGAGAAAAAAGAAATCTACGTAGGTGTGTGAAGGTATGTCAATGACAGCAGGCCGTAAAAACGGAGCAAAAAGCCCGTATTTATCCAAGCCGAACCCAACCAAAGTTCCCAGGGCCGCCCCAATCATGATCAGCAAAAGGGCTCTACCAGTCCCTGAGGAATTTCGTCCAACTGCCATTATTTTCTTCCCCCTCCGTTACGTAGCAAGTCTGCATAATTAATCTAGTTTATCTTCTCATAGCCTCATATAAGTGTAGCATCTTAACAAGTACTAAGCAAGTTCGACACGGTTCTTCATTTGGTTTTAGTTTCGCAATTTGGTGGTTGCTTCTCAGGCACAGGAGGGCGGTTCTTATAAGTCAGGGAAACGGTTCTTGGGGCTGGATTTTGGGGTTTTCGTGAAAGTAAGGAGCAAATTGCCCGTTTACACTCGTTACGTTTCCTCGCTCTTTGGATGCTGAAGGAATTGCGCCAACCTCTGGGCAACTCAAGGATGTGAACCCGGGCGCAATTGGCCCTTCAGCATCGGCATTCGCTTTATCACAAACTTCACTAAAGTGTTTTCTTGGCAATTGGCTCCTTAATTTCTGGTCTGTGGGGGCTGAGGATGGACATTAGGGCGTGTGAAGCAGGTCAGGGGTGGCAAACGACTGGGAGCGATTCTTCTATGTCAAGGAAACGGTTCTTGGGGCTGAATTTTGGGGTTTTCGTGAAAGTAAGGAGCAAATTGCCCGTTCACACTCGTTGCGTTTCCTCGCTCTTTGGATGCTGAAGGAATTGCGCCAACCTCTGGGTAACGCAAGATGTGAACCCGGGCGCAATTGGCCCTTCAGCATCGGCATTCGCTTTACCGCAAACTTCACTAAAGTGTTCTTTTGGCAATTGGCTCCTTAATTTCTGGTCTGTGGGGGCTGAGGATGGACATTAGGGCGTGGTGGAGTAGGTCAGGGGGTCATTTACTGAGGCAGTTAGTTTTAAGTCAAGGAAGGGCGGTTCTTCTCCGTCAGAGAGGGGTTCTTGGGGCTTGATTATGGGGTATTTATTTTATTTTTCTCTCTAATTTCAAAAATCTTTGCGAATCCCCATTTATACGGATGATATATAATATAAGAAAGCGCTATGCCCCACATGCTGTACCTTGATCTTATCGAAAGATCCGTAAAAAAATAAAAATACAGGCCCCCCAAATATATGGTAGCTGATGTAACTAACTTAGCAATCAATTTGGCCTTAAGATACGATGGCTTACTATTAATGCTATAGGATAATGAAAACCTTGGTTTTAGTTTTTGAACGAGTGCAGCCAACAAAAAGATAGTCGCTATTATAAACATCAGTTCTATATTATTCAAATTACTAATCCTAATCTCTTCCTCTAAAGACAATATATCTCACCTCCTACGCCTATCTTATCATCGATAACCAATTATTAAAACAATAACTAAGAAGTGCAATGTGCAATTATAAACCCCTTACGCTCCCTTTTACATGTCTTAACTTGTCAAAAAATCAAGTAAGACAGAGGAGGATTCTTCCGTTTATATCTAGGGGTTGCTGAAAGCAAGGAGAGTTAAATATGGTATTACCCAAAATATCAAAAGCCCTTATTTTTATTTTAATAAGTATCTTCTTAAGTATTGGTATTTTCTTCTTAGGAACTCCTTGGGGATATCTAGAACATAGAATCAAATTCCACGATTATCTGGAAGATAGGTATAAGAAAGAGTTTGCTATTAAGAAGATATCTTATACTTTTATGCATGGGGGGCTTTATAGTGCAGAAGCTAATGACGTAAATCAACCCGACATAAGTTTTTATGTCGGGCAAAATTACAGAACGAAAGATATTGAAGATGGTTATTATTATACAATGTGTCATTATCAAGCGAATGCAGATTTAGCTCCAATTTTAGAAAGTCTCTATCCAGACAGCAAGTATTCTATTGAGGTTTTGCCTAATGATGATGATAAATCTATTTTTGAGGGATCTGAAATACCAGATTATAGAAAGGTTACAACGATAATCCTAGGGATCTCCTTGCGTAATGTTGCAGTCACTAATGAAAATGAATTAAACGAGGTTGAAAAGGCATATTGCTTATTAAAGAGCCTTAAAGATCAAAAGTTAGCACTTAGTAATTTTAGTGTGCATTATAAAAATAAGACTATGATTCTAAACTCTCAGGACATAGATTTAATCCATGATGTTAATGATCTTAAAAATCATTTAGATGATTATAGATAAGTTACGTAAGTTACATAAGTTTCAAAATCCTTGGCATCCATAGTTGGTGAAGGACGGAACAGGATATGACTAGTTCATGGGGCGCACGACTAGCTCAGAGCCGAGTCAGTGTCACGCGAACCCTCCCTTTACTTTAACAACTCCACCCCGGCAATTCCCGGTCTGGTCATCTCATACGGATTTAAGATCAGATCAAGTTCCTCTTTGGTCAAAATACCTTTTTCCAAAACAAGCTCTGCAACCGGCCGTCCGTAAAGAATGGCTTCTTTGGCGATGGTTGAAGCAACTTCATAGCCGACATGAGGATTAATTGCCGTCACCAAGCCCACACTGTTTTCCACCATCACTCTGCAGCGTTCTTCATTAGCTGTGATTCCTGAGATGCAGCGATCACGGAAGACCCGGATCACATTACGCAAAATGTCTAAGGATTGGAGGAGATTAAAGACAACAACAGGTTCCATCACATTAAGTTCAAGTTGCCCGGCACCACAGGCTAAGCCGATGGTGAAGTCATTCCCTTGAACCTGAAAGGCTACTTGATTAACTACTTCAGCAATTACCGGATTAACCTTCCCCGGCATGATGGAGGAACCAGGCTGCATAGGGGGCAGATTTAGCTCATTAAACCCGGTTCGCGGGCCGGAGGCCATGAGGCGCAGATCATTAGCGATTTTAGAAAGGTTGACAGCTAAAGTCCTTAGAGATCCTGAAACTTCCATGAAAGCGTCCGTGTTTTGAGTAGCATCCACCAGATCTTCGGCAAGCCGCAAAGGCAAACCCGTCCATTCTTGCATCAGCTCTGTCACCTTTTCAATATAACGCGGATCCGCATTTAAGCCGGTGCCAACAGCAGTAGCTCCCATGTTTATAACTTCCAGAGATTTAATAGCTTCTTTAATTCGCTTAAGGTCTCTGCCCAACATATGGGAATATGCCCCGAATTCTTGGCCTAAACGAATAGGGACGGCATCCTGGAGATGGGTTCTTCCCATCTTAATGACACCGTCAAATTCCTGTGCCTTATCTTCAAAAGTCTGACGCAATTCGTCCAAGACCGCAAGCAAATCATGAGCAACATTCAAACAAGCGATGCGAATTGTGGTGGGGAAGACATCATTCGTACTTTGGGCCATATTCACATGAGTGTTGGGGTGGACTCTGAAATACTCCCCCTTTTGACCGCCAATAATTTCAATAGCCCGATTCGCAATAACTTCATTAGCATTCATATTAAAAGACGTACCCGCTCCGCCCTGAATCACATCTACCACAAACTGCTCTTGTAGCCTGCCCCCCACCAATTCCTTGGATGCTGCGATTATTGCATTTCCAATTGTCGGACTTAGCGCACCAATATGCATATTTGCTTCCGCCGCCGCACCTTTGACCATTCCGATAGCCCGGATTAATTCTCGATGAGGGTGATACCCGGTAATAGGAAAGTTCTCCTTCGCTCGGAGTGTTTGAATACCGTAATACACGTCATCAGGGACGTCATGAACTCCAATCAAATCCTTTTCTTGCCGCATATCATATCTCTCCTCATTAGTTTTTGGTTGGGGTCTTTGAAAGTATGGGGTTTCTGGTCGACTGGGCTGGTTTTGTATGTCTGTTTGGGCGGGAAATTAAGGGGAAATTGCACGTTCACACACGTTACGTTCCCTCGCTCGTTGGATGGTGAAGGAATTGCGCCAACCTCTGGGCGGCTCAATGATGTGAACCCGGGCGCAATAATCCCTTCACCATCTCACTCGCTTTACCGTGAACTCCACTAAAGTGTTCACTTTGCAATTGCCCCTTAATTTCTGGTCTGAGGGGGGCGGGACGGCAGGACGAGAAATCCATGCTGCACTCCCCCCCGTTTCCCCTAAGGGGGAACGAACGATTCACTCTTACCTCAAAAGCATTCTCAAGCCAGAAGAAGACCGCGACCCAAATCCACGACCAAAGTCCGCGATCCAAAATCCCCGTCTCCCCCCAAGCTTCAGAGGGTCGCGATCACACGTAGCGACGCCTTTGCGTGAGTCGTAGCCAAACTCGGCTTTAATCCGCTTTCATCAAGCAGGGCGGGAAACAGGACGTTTCCCGCCAGCCATGCTACACCCCCACCCAAGCTGCACTCCCCCCGTTTCCCCGAAGGGGGAACGAACGATTCACTCTTAACTCAAAAGCATTCTCAAGCCAGAAGAAGACCGCGACCCAAATCCCCGACCAAAGTCCGCGATCCAAAATCCCCGTCTCCCCCCAGGCTTCAGAGGGTCGCGATCACACGCAGCGACGCCTTTGCGTGAGTCGTAGCCAAACTCGGCTTTAATCCGCTTTCATCAAGCAGGGCGGGAAACAGGACGTTTCCCGCCGGCCATGCGGCACGGACGCCGCTTTGGCCGGGGACCCTGCCCGCTTGCATAACGGATTAAAGCCCTAGTTTGGCACGACGAGCGCATGGCCGAGTCAGTGTGACGCGTCCCTCCCCATCCATATCGTCCAATTAATCGCATCCAACAAGGCCTGAGCACTGGCCCTCAAAATATTCTTAGACACCCCTATGGTTCCCCAAACATCATTCCCCAAACGAGTATCAATAATAACCCGCACGATAGCTTCTGTTCCATGAGCTCCGTCTAATACTCTTACCTTATAGTTGACAAGTTCGCTTTCCTCCAAGATCGGGAAAAACTTGGCTAAGGCTTGACGTAATCCTGTATCTAAAGCATTCACCGGACCGTTGCCCTCTGACGCAATTTGCACGGTTTCCTCTCCGACTTTAACTTTGACGACAGCCACAGAATCCAGTTCTCCTCGTAAGGGATCACTCCAGACATGATAGTCCAGTACCTCGAACATTGGAGTTGTCAGTTTTCCCAGGCTACGCAGAAGGAGTAAATCCAGGCTGCCTTCTGCAGCCTCAAATTGGAATCCGCTATGCTCTAATTCTTTGATCTCATTCATGGCAATCTCAACCCGAGGATCATCTTTGCGCATGTCAGACTCGAACCGGCATAACCGTTCCAGGATATTAGCTTTCCCCGCTTGGTCTGAAATTAATATACGACGTTCGTTGCCGACATCGGCGGGATCCATGTGTTCAAAGGTGCGCTGGTTTTTAAGAATTGCATCCACATGCATTCCGGCTTTATGAGCAAAGGCACTTCTTCCCACAAAGGGTTGCTTCTCATCAAAAGGTGCGTTAGTTAATTCTGCAACATAGCGTGAAAAGGGAGTGATCTTGAGCAGAGCAGCATCTGAAACCACCTCATATTTTCCCGTGAGCTGGAGCAAGGGAATTAAAGTGCTTAAATTGGCATTCCCGCAGCGCTCTCCAAATCCATTCCAGGTTCCCTGAATTTGGGTGACTCCGGATTCCACAGCAATCAGCGAGTTAGCAACAGCAAGGCCCCGATCATTATGGACATGAATCCCCAGTTCCTGGGGGGAGAGTTCCTGCTTGACTGCGCTTACCCCCGCCGCAATTTCTTCCGGAAGGCTGCCTCCATTAGTGTCACATAAAACAATAGTCTTGGCCCCGCCTTCCAGGGCAGCAGCAATACACTTCAAAGCATACTCAGGGTTTTCCTTAAATCCGTCAAAAAAGTGTTCCGCGTCAAAGAAGACTTCTCTTCCTTGTTGCAGCAAAAAGGCTACTGACTCGCGAATGATGCGAAGGTTCTCTTCCAGGGTTGTCCTCAAGACATCTCGCACATGTAAATCCCAGGACTTGCCGAAGATTGCGATGGTTTTGGCTCCCGAGGCCAGCAACTTCAGCAAAATATCGCTCTTATCCGGGGGCTCCGAAACCTTACATGTACTGCCAAAGGCGACGATATTGACCAGCGGGGATTGGAGCTTGGTGCACTGTTGAAAGAATTCTTCGTCCCGAGGGTTTGCCCCGGGCCAACCGGCTTCCACATATAAATTCCCCATATCCTCAATTCGATTCACATAACTCAGCTTATCTTGAGTCGAGAAATGGATACCTTCCCCCTGTGCCCCATCTCTCAAAGTTGTATCATAAATAGTGATCTTTTTCTTTCCTTGGTCTCGATTCATTGTTCTCCTCCTCTTATTTTTCCAGCCCAACCTATTAACAAAGTGTTGCCTTAACTTAGTCAATATGGTTGTTACACCGAAGCTGCATAATAATGTGCTCGCTAAAATAGCTTGGTAGAAAATAATACTCAAAAGCCCCATAACGAGTTCCTAAGAACTTGCCACGGGGCTTTTTTCCCACACGGTGTAGCTGGTTTTCCAACCTGTATCGCTCGGTCCAGTCCCCTGCGGCGGAACCCTAGATACACTTCTTATTGTACTATTATACGACAGATGGGCTTTGTGATACAACAGTATCTCGAATTAATAGCACCTTTGCCCACAAACATTGAAGGTTAGTACTTCAAGGTTTACAGCTAAGTCAACATTCCGAAGCTCAATCTCCGGAGGAACATTCAAGACAACAGGAGCAAAGTTCAAAATGGCTGATACTCCGGCCTTAATTAATTTATCAACAGTTTCCTGAGCAACTGATGCAGGCACGGCAACAATTCCGATCTGAGTACTATTTTGTTTTACAACAGTTTCTAATTGTTCAATAGGAAGTACTTCTATGTTTTCGATTTTAGTTCCGATTTTTTTAGGATCTGCGTCGAAAATACTTGTGATGACAAAGCCACGATCTCTGAACCCTTTATATGTACTCAACGCCAAGCCTAAGTTTCCGACCCCTACTAAGGTTACGCTCCAATCGACACCTAATCCAAGAATTCTCATAATATGTTGGCGAAGATCTTTGACATTATAACCAACGCCTCTGGTACCAAACTCACCAAAGTAGGCTAAGTCTTTCCGTACTTGAGCAGGACTAACGCCGACTCCATCAGCAATTTCCCCTGAGGAAGTGGTTATAATTCCTTTGCGATCGACATCCGTGAGGTGACGCGAGTAAACAGAAAGTCGAATAATTGTTGCTTCTGGAATTTTTAGCGTTTTCAATAATTTCCCCCATTTCTTTGCTGGATTTTGCCTTAAGGTATGTTAATTATAGCACTATCCAAAAAAAACGCAATTTTAATCTTAGGTCTTTTTTCCCATAAAGATAAATAAATGGATGTCTCTCCACCTATTATTTACCAGAAAACTTATAAATAACCCTCTGAGACTCAAAAAATAATGATAAACCTAGAGCTTTTTGCTCTTCAGGGGTATTTTTGACACGTAATTGACCATAAAGCTGGTGAAGACGATCCAGATCTGTCAGTGGGTGTTCCCCGGCTTGAGCTGCCCAGAGCTGTTCTTCCTTTGCTAACACCTCTTGATTGAACCCGGTTTCTAAAATAGTATTGACATTCTTTAAAAGTTCTGCCGTCAGCTGACCCCCGTTTCCGGCCACCCGAAAGGATCGCTCGGGGAGAGCGATTTGTTTAGGAATCGACGAAAAACCTTTTTCTTCTAAAGCTTGCCTTAACCCCTTTAGCTCATCAGCCGTACGTCCCAAACCGATAGCAACCATCCAGGGATTGGCACTTATGACTTCTGCTTTAAAGCCCATGACGATAAGCTGATCTCTGAGGAGTTGAGCATTGTGTTCATTTTGAAACAGCCCTAACTGACAGGTCCAAAATCCCGCTTTAGGCAGAACTAAAACTGTGTCCGGGTTGTTTTTATCTAAAGACTGGGCTTGTCTCTGGGCAGTAGATTCATGACTGGATTGACTCAGAAGTTCCAAATAGATCTTTCCGATTCCCCAGGTTAACAACGCTAAAGCCATAATTCCTAAAATCAAGACTACAAGTACTTTAAATTGATCGATAATTTTCATTTACCATTCCCCCTCCGTGCTGCCTAGGACAACTTCTCTACCGGAAGATATGTTGCAGCAGGTGGAAATAGACCTTAGAATGGCATAGAAAAGATCTTGGCACGAGGGCTAAGATCTTTTCCAATTGATTATAATTATGTGAGAATAATTGAATAATCCATAATAAGAGCTTCGGAAATACTAGAGGAGTTTAGAAAGTATCGTGTAAAGAAGAGCTGCCAAGAGTGATGTGGTCGGAATAGTTACCAGCCAGGCCACAAGCATTTGTTGAGCTACGCCCCAGCGTACGGCTGAAACTCGCTTGGCACTTCCAACTCCCATGATTGATCCTGAAACCACATGAGTAGTGGAGACCGGGAGATGCAGACCTGGGAAAGCCGTTGCTGTCCAGATAACAAGCGAGGAAGTCAAATCTGCTGCGAAACCATTAATCGGCTCCAGCTTAAATATTTTTCCTCCCATGGTGCGGATGATTTTCCATCCACCCGCAGCAGTTCCGGCGGCCATAGCCAAAGCACAAGCAAATTTTACCCACAGCGGAGGAGCCAAGACTTCTTGGGATTGCAGTCCTGCCGCAATAAGAGCCATGGTGATAATCCCCATGGATTTCTGAGCATCATTGGAACCGTGGTTAAAGGCCAGCAAACCTGCAGAGAGAATCTGCATTTTTTTAAACCCATGATTTAATTTAGAGGGTGAGAAATTACCAAAAATATAGGAGAGCAATTTCATGATCAGAAAGCCGAGTCCCATTCCAATGATCGGAGAACAAACTAACGCCGCAAGTATCTTGCCGATACCGTGCCACTGTAAAACACTAAACCCTACTTTGGCTACAGCAGCACCCGCCATCCCCCCAATCAAGGCATGAGATGAGCTGCTGGGAATTCCGAAATACCAAGTCAGAAGGTTCCAGGCAATTGCACTAAGCAAAGCTGCAATCACAACTTCTTGGGTTACAAACTTGGGAGACACAATGTCTTTGGCAATAGTCTGGGCAACTCCCGTACTATAGAGGGCGCCGACAAGATTAAGAATTGCGGCGAGCATTACAGCTCGTTTTGGAGACAATGCTCTGGTTGAAACACTGGTAGCAATGGCATTGGCAGTATCATGAAAACCGTTAATGTAGTCGAAAGCTAAGGCCAGAAACACTACGATAACTAACATAACTCCAAGACTAGTCATATTTCAAGACCACACTTTTGAGAAGATCGGCAATAGATTCACAGTGATCCAGAGTAGATTCAATATGTTCCAAGATTTCTTTCCATTTAATAATCTCAATGGGGTCTTTTTCATACTCGAATAATCTAGCTACCTCTTCACGATAAAGTTTGTCCCCGGCACTTTCCAAGTGGTAAATTTCTTCAGCTGCAGCCAGGATATTGGACTTTTTGGAATGTAAATTTCCTAAAAAGGAAAAGGCTTGTTGAATCTGTTCGGCAGCCAGCTCAACTAAGTGAACAAGTTCTTGAGCACCCAGTGACGGTTTGCCTGTGCGATAGAGGAGCATGCGTTCAACGGTACCTTCAGCAAAATCCACAATATCATCCAGGACTTGGGCCAGTTCATAGATGTCTTCACGATCTAAGGGTGTGATAAATGTACAGTTGAGACGCTCTAAAATTTGGGTCGTAATGTTGTCTGCTTCGTTTTCGAAGCGATGCATTTGAGCAGCATCTTCTGAGGAAACACACTCTTGCTGCATAATCCCATAAAGTCTCTTAAGAGATTTAGTAATGATTTCTGTACTTTGGGAAAAGAGTTCAAAGAACTTATCTTCTTTTGGTGACAACTTAAACATAATTAACCCCCAGCGTAAGAATTGTCAAAACACAGGAAACCTAAGCAACCTCAAAGTTCGAATCCATTACTGTTCAACCTAACCAAGTGCTTGTCTGCATACAGTATTCATATCCCACGGAGTATTATATCAAATAAAAAAATCTTTGTGTTAAGTTTATGTTAAATTTTTAACATTGTTTTAATAATTGTATTAATATACCTCAACAAACAAGAAAATTCGTCCTTGGTATAGTGTCATTAAATAGCACAATAATTGCTTCTGATGAGTCATTTCCTAAATCTGTTTTAAATGATCAATTAATGCTTGGCGGGCATCAGCCAACATGTAAATTGAACCGGTTACACAAAGCATGTCCTTTTCTTCCAGACGCCCTAAGGCAAAAACCACTGCCTCCTTAGGGTCTTCAATGCAGGTTACCGGTCTGCCGAATTGTTCCGCTAAACTCCCTAAGGCCTTCCAGTCTCCTGCCCGAGGAGAGTTGGGCCGGGTGACAATAATTTCATCCGCCATGGGAACCAGCATTTTAACAACTTTTTCCCGCTCCTTGTCCGCCAGCATCCCCAAACAAAGGATAAGACGATTGCGAGCATAAATGGGGAGGGCTTGAGCTAAAGCTCGGGCTCCATCCACATTATGGGCTCCATCCAGGAGGACTTTAGGAGTTAAGGACAAGAGCTCTAAGCGTCCGATCCATTCTACTTCGCGTAAACCGGCATAAACCGCTTCCCTGGGAATATTCACCAGATATTCGCTCTGCAACACTTCGCAAACCGTCACAGCTGTCGCTGCATTACGGAGTTGATGGGAGCCCATGAGCCTTAAGCGTAACTTGGAATAAATGGAATGTAAGCCAATGAGGTCGAATTCCTGCTCTAACTCGCCGCTCCATTTGCTTTCCCAGCGAACATCTTCCCCTACTAACCAGATAGGCACCCCCATGGCCTTAGCTTGATCCCGCAAAACTTGAAGCACAGCCGGGTCTTCAGAGGCTGTAACCACAACAGAGTTAGGCTTGATAATCCCAGCTTTGACCTTGGCAATTGCTACCACATCCGAACCTAAATAATCCATATGGTCCATGCCTACATTGGTAATAACGGAGACCAGAGGGCTAACCACATTGGTAGAATCGATTGCCCCTCCCAAGCCCACTTCTATCATGGCATAATCTACATTTTTCTCAGCGAAATAGAGAAGCGCTAAAGCTGTACTCACTTCAAATTCTGTGGGATGCTCAAAGCCTTCGGCAACCATGTCTTCTAAATGGGGACGCACACGACTGATCATCTGAATAACATCTTCTTTGGAAATCATCAGGCCGTTAATTACCATACGCTCCCGATAATTATGCATATGGGGGGAAGTGAAAACTCCAACTTTATACCCTGCTTCCCGCAAAATCCGGGCAATCATCACGGTGGTCGAACCTTTGCCGTTGGTGCCGCCTATATGGACTACCCGCAAAGTGCTTTCCGGATTTCCGATTCGTCTCAGCAGTTCTTGGATTCTTCCCAGCCCAAAATTAATACCGAAGGTCGTTAGGTTAGCCAGATACTGTAAGTTCTCTTGATATTCCCGGTCAAGATTGTTTTCAGACATTAGCAGCGCTCCCCTCCAAATAGTGACGATTAAACCAGTATGGTTTATACCTTCAGGGTTACCTTCCAATCCTTAAACGAATGCTGAACAGCGAGCCTTCAGATACGAAGGCCTCTGGCGAGGACAGTGAAGGGCGATGATCTCCGATCCGAAAAGCGGAGTGCCGGACTCTGCCTCACCTATAATTCAGAAAATAAACCTAACCTAATCTTAACTCAAACCTGAACAGAGGAGTTCTCCTTAGCCTTGCTTTAATTCTTTGATTCGTTCTTCTAAGGTGATTTTACGAACTAAAAGGGCTTCCAGACGTTCACGTTCTTTAGCAACTACCGGAGCAGGTGCTTTATTAGTGAATCCCGGGTTATTTAGTTTGGTTTCTAAGACCTGCTGCTCCTGTATGGCTAGGGAAATTTCCTTTTCTAAGCGGGCAATTTCTTTACCTAAATCCATCATCCCTTTGAGAGGGAGATAGATTTCCACTCCACCCAGAACGGCGCTGGCGGATTGTGAAGGCTTCTCCGGCAGAGATTCAAACAACTCAACACTGGCTCCTCCAGCTAATTTCAAAATGTCAGCCTTGCCATTTTCCAGAACGGCCCGCTGATTCTTGTCTGCAGCCAGCATGATAATCTCGACCTTTTGCCCGGGGGCTACTTTCATTTCTGCTCGAATATTGCGAATGGCTTTAATCGCTTCCATAAGCAGGGTCATGTTCCCTTCGGCTACGGTATCTTGATAGGCGGGAATTTCCGGCCAAGGCTGAGTCATGATACTTTTTCCTGCCACGGGGAAGTTCTGCCAAATTTCTTCCGTTAAAAATGGCATGAAGGGATGCAAGAGACGCAGAGTTCCTTCGAGAACCTCCAGCAGCACGGATTGAGCAGTGTGCCGGGCCAAGACGTCTTCTTTATTATAGAGTCGGGGTTTAGTCAGCTCGATATACCAATCGCAGAACTCATTCCAGATAAATTCATAGAGCAATCGTCCTGCTTCACCTAGGTCAAAGTTTTCTAAGGCTTTAGTGACGTTCTCTACAGTGGAAGCATAACGGGTCAAAATCCAGCGGTCAGCTAAAGCCAGTTCCCCCCGGGGCCCCTCTTGATAATCTTCTAAGTTTAAGAGCACGTAACGTGAGGCATTCCAAATTTTATTGGAGAAGTTTCTGGTGGCTTCCAGCCGTTCAGGATGAAAACGCAGGTCATTTCCCGGTGTGTTCCCGGTCATTAGCATAAAGCGCAGAGTATCTGCTCCATACTGTTCAATAACCTCAATGGGATCTACGCCATTGCCTAAGGATTTACTCATCTTACGTCCCTGGGCATCTAAAACCAGTCCATGAATCATGACTTTGGGGAAAGGTACTTCCTTCATGAATTCCATAGCCATAAAGATCATCCGGGCAACCCAAAAGAAAATGATATCTCGTCCCGTAACCAGCACGGAGGTAGGATAAAACTGTTCCAGTTCCGGTGTTTTTTCCGGCCAACCCAAGGTGGAGAAAGGCCAAAGCCCGGAGGAAAACCAGGTATCTAAAACGTCAGGATCTTGTCTTAGATTCTCAGATCCACAGGTCGGACAGCCGGAGGGATCCTCTTTTGCACAGATCTCCGCTCCACACTTTTCACAATACCAAACCGGAATCCGGTGTCCCCACCATAACTGCCGAGATATACACCAATCCCGGATGTTCTCCATCCAGCCCAGGTAGATTTTATCAAAGCGCTCAGGAACAAACTCTAAGCGGCCGTCCCGGACAACCTCAATTGCCGGTTTAGCCAAGGGCTCCATTTTAACAAACCATTGTTTACTGACCAGAGGTTCGATAATCGTAGTACAACGATAGCACTCTCCTACGGCATGGGCATGGGGATCGATCTTAACCAAAACCCCGGAATCCTTGAGGTCGGCGACCACCGCTTTACGGGCCTCAAAGCGATCCAGCCCTTGATACTTGCCGGCAAACTCGTTCATCTTGGCGTCTTTATCCATGACAATTATCTGAGGCAAATTATGACGAAGTCCCATTTCAAAGTCATTGGGATCATGGGCAGGGGTTATTTTTACCGCCCCGGTTCCGAACTCTTGATCTACATAATCATCCGCGATAATCGGGATCTCCCGATCCATAAGAGGTAAGATCAAGGTTTTGCCGATTAAATGCCGATACCGCTCATCCTCAGGATGAACCGCCACCGCCGTATCCCCCAGCATAGTCTCCGGCCTGGTGGTAGCCACCACCAGGGCCTCAGCACTATCTTTTACCGGATAGCGTAAATGATACAAATTTCCGTCTCGATCGTTATGTTCAACTTCAATATCCGAAATCGTCGTATGACATTTTGGACACCAATTGACAATGTAATTCCCTCTATAAATCAGTCCCTTGCCATAGAGATCGACAAAAGCTTCTCGAACCGCCTTTGAGCACCCTTCATCCATGGTGAACCGCTCTCGTTCCCAGTCACAAGAAGATCCTAACCGCCGGAGCTGCTGAGTTATCCGCCCTCCATACTGAGCCTTCCAATCCCAAACCCGCTCCAAGAACTTCTCTCGTCCCAATTCATGCCGACTTGTTCCTTCCTTCGCTAACTGCCCCTCAACCTTGGCCTGAGTTGCAATTCCGGCATGATCCGTTCCCGGAACCCAAAGAGTATTGAACCCCTGCATCCGCTTAAAACGAGTTAAAATATCCTGAATCGTACTATCCATGGCATGCCCCAAGTGCAGGGCCCCGGTAACATTCGGAGGAGGCATAACAATACTAAAGTTCGGCTTTTCCTTGTTCACCTCTTCATGAAAAAAGCCATTCTCCTCCCAATACTGATACCATTTACTTTCAACCGAACTGGAATCATAAGCCGTAGCCATTTCTACTTTAGCAGCTTTATTATTCTCATCCATATATACACGAACTCCTTTCGTTCTAATATCGACTTTCTGATTTGGCACTGTATGTAAGCTTTCTCTTACTTTCAGTCTCCTACTATAGTCTAACCTAGGATTGAACAACCCTGAAAAGGCACTCAAGGCTAATCTCAAGCCCTCATCCTGATTGAGGATCCCGTCACAAGCAAAACTCGCAGAAAACTTCTTGCATGCGCCTTTGCGTCAATGACGCAAACAGCCCCCCCGACAACAACGTCTCCCATCCCCCGTCGACCCCTAAGCCTAGAGGAAGTTTCTTAGCTTAGGGAGCACTTTAGTGGAATCGCGTCAATGAGCGCAGGCGATAAGGCGTGAAGAAACGCAACGGTTCACATGCAGAAAGCCCGGAGGTTTTGCGTTTTAGCCTTAGCGACAAGGGAATAGCACGATAGTGTCCGGTGGACACTATCGCCGAAGGCGCAGGGCCATAGACGAATACTTTCGCGCCGAAGGAGTGTGCGACCGGGCTAAGATGCTTCCTCCCCCTCGACGTAAAAAAGCCCTTCCCCCATCAAAGGACGAAAAGCTTCCGTGGTACCACCTTTATTCTGAGATTAAATCTCAGCTCTTGGCATCGCTAACGGGTTTTTCCGTCAGAAAGTACTTAATTCCCCTCTGCCCCTCCTGTGCGACCTTAGTGTATTCCCGAAAAGACCTTCCAGCTCCGGTCTTTCTCTCTGTGCGGCAACAATCACTATTCCTCACAATCCCTGGGTTTATCTTCATATTTACTATTAATCTATTATACTCAGCATCATAAATATTGTCAAAATCAGTCCCTATTTTCTAATCTTCCCAAGAATACGCCAGTTTAATACCGGTTACCTTAGCCGTCCATTCATCTAAAGCAACAAGATCATTAGGACCCAGCTCAGACAGAGAGGTCTTCCCCAGAGCTCGCACCCCCTCTTCCATTTCCAGGGTCATCGATTTCAGGACATTAGCCACACTTTTGCTGGCCAAAGGGATATCTAAACGTTGCTTATAGGGAGAATCGTACCAGATTAACTGGGTCAACGGTTCCCAGGGAAGAATCTTTTTAATTTGATTATGCACTAAGGCGAAGATAGGTACAGTTCCTAAATAGATTGCGTCCGCACCCAAGGCAATGGCTTTTAGGCATTCCCCGGGGGTTGCGTATCCTCCTGAAACCACTAAGCTTACCTCTTTGCGAGCTCCTTGTTCTCGCAAAAAGCGTTCGGCACGAACTAAAGCCAGCAGACTTGGAATTCCCATGTCATCGCAAATCATGGGGGACCCACCCGAGGCTCCTCCTTGGGATCCATCAATGACAACTACATCAAAATCCGCTTCCAAACAAACCGCCAGATCCCTTTCCAAGGCCCCGGTGGCCATAATCTTAATGGCAATGGGTTTTCCCGCTGCTTCTTTACGCAAATCCTCAACATACTTCGACCAGTCCCAGGGGGTTGAGATCCCTGGAATTACGGCTGAAGTAATCACTGATTCTACGGGGGATATGCCCATTAATTTTTGAGCTTTCCCCTTCACAGCAGTGGGTTCTTTGGCATAATACCCCACCCTGGCCCCCTGTCCCATCTGGACTTCCAACATATCTGCAGCGGAAATTGCCTGTGGGTTGCGCCCCCAGGTACTGCGGCTTATTTGCCAAATAAACTTTCCTGCTTCGTCACGTTCCTCCTGTAAAAAAGGACCTTCACCGGAATTTGCAGCGGTACCCACTTGTTTCGCGGCTCTAGCTAAGGCTAGTTTAGCTTGTTCACTAAGACCTAAGCCAAAACTCATACCAGATATCATCAGGGGCATTTCAATCTGAAGGGGTTTCTCTGCTTTAGCTCCCAAGGTTACCTTCATGTCCACCGGAATCGTTCCCTCCTTAGGCAGACGTGCCATCTGAGCGGCGACAAACATTAGGGTATCGTAATGGGGTAACGGTTTTGGCGATCCCAGTGGCCTTTGAATAATCTTACCCTCTTCAGCTCGCAAACTGATTTCTAAAATGTTTTGAACCGATGTACGTCGGACGGAACTCCAAAGTTCCATTAAATTCTCCGGATATTTGTCTCTTAGCAGCCTTTCAAAGGCTAAGCCAAAAATTCGTTGCATAATGGTTCTGAACGAACGTTTTCCAATGAAGTAAAAAAGGCCAAGAAATATCCCTAATGCAATAAGAGTTCCAGTGACTGAAAGTACAACAATGAGCAGAGCGGTCTGTAACAACAAAGGTCAATCCTCCACCTTTAAATCTCACAATCTAAACTTAGCCATAACAAGCTTAGTCTGTACTGGTCAATTAATAATATTCCCGAAAATGGGTCTAGGAATTGAAATTATTATCTCATTTTTTCCATCTATGGAATCGAATTACCATTTGTAAGAAAAAGGATTTTCTCTTTTTTAGCGAATTATATCAAGTAATCATTTTTTAAAGGCTCTGATAACCAAATAAGTCCCGAAAACCATTTTGAAAAGTTTGCTGCAAAAATATTTCTTTTAAAAATGAGGAGGAACAACATTTAATGAGAAAGACCAAAAAAGCTTTAGCAACTTTAGCCATCGCAGGTATGACCCTAAGCATGCTTCCCTTCAATGCATTTGCTTCCGGTATGCCCCAACGTTTAGCAGGATTAACCGCAGCTGAAACAGCGGTTAAAATTGCTGACCAAACCGGCTGGACAGGCTCTGCTATTTTAGCCTCATCCGCCTCTTATGGGATGGTTGACGCGCTGACTTCTGGCCCACTCGCCTCCTTCCTGGAAGCTCCGATTCTTCTCCAAGAAGCCGGATCCGAACTTAATGAAGCTACTAAAGATGAACTGGAAAAACTTGAAGTTAAAACTATCTATGTCACTAGTGGAACTGCGGTAATCAGTCAAGCAGTCTTAGATCAACTTGAGGAAATGGATATCACAGTTGTTCCCCTAGGTGGAAAAGATCGCTTCGAAACTTCAGTTAATATTGCCAATAAAATGGTTGAACTGGGAGCCTCAATTAATAAAGTTGCCGTTGCTTATGGCTGGTTAAATCAGGATGCCCTTTCTATCGCCTCCATCGCAGCGGCTCAAACTCAGCCAATTCTCTTAACAGAAGTTGATGCAATTCCTGAAAGTGTCCAAGATTTCCTCTCTGAAAATGAGAGCATTGTCGCCACAGATGTTATCGGCGGAACAGCTGTAATCAGTGAAGATGTTGAAGCCGAATTGCCTGACGCTACCCGTCATTTCGGAGACACTGCCTATGACACGAATCTTGAAGTGCTCAAAGCTTTTGACGATGTTTTGGAATATGATAACGTTTTCTTAGCAAATGGGGAAACTGCCATCGATGCTTTAGCCGGCGCTCCTTTGGCTGCCCAGTTTAATGCCGGGATTATTCTGACTAAAGGGGATGCTAATGATGGCACGGACTATATCCTTGATAAATTGTCTGAGACCAGCATTGTAACTGCCTTAGGCGGTACTGCCGTTATTGCGGACAGTGTTCTCAGTGACATTGCTGATGCTCGTGAAGCAGCAGCTACAAGAGCCGCAGCCATTGAAAAAATTGACAGCATTGTCCTAGGCGCAGACGCTTCAGGCATTGCTAAGCAGGACTTAATTGATGCCGGGGTGATTGCTACTGACGTTCTGGAAGATAACCTGGCCGACTATCAAGCTGCAATTTCGACAGCGGCAGACTCTGCCCTTAACAGCACCGAAAAAATTCAAGAAATGGTTGCTACCATCAATGCTGCTAAAGAGGCTGCCGAGGCTAAAGCAACAGCCATCGCAAAAATTGAAGGTATTGAGCAAAGTGAATCCGCTGCAGCTATCAGCCTGCAAGACCTGATTGCTGCTGGGGTCACTTCTGAAGATGTTATTGAAGCTAACTTAGAGGCTTATCAAACTGCTATCTCCGAAGCTGCAGACGCTGAGCTGGACAGCACTGAGAAAATTCAACAAATGGTGTCTGATGTGAATGCAGCTGAAGCAGCTGAGGTTCTAGCTGCAGCCATCGCCAAAATCGAAGATATTGACCAAAATGAATCCGCTGCAGCGATCAGCCTTCAAGACCTGATTGCTGCTGGGGTTACTTCTGAGGATGCTATTGAAGCTAACCTAGAGGCTTATCAAACTGCTATCTCCGAAGCTGCAGACGCTGAGCTGGACAGTACTGAGAAAATTCAACAAATGGTGTCTGATGTGAATGCAGCACAAATCGTTGAAGAGACAGAGGAAGAGGTTCCAACTGAAACTCAAGAATAATTAAAAAGATCCCCAAAGGTAGAAGGCGTCTCCTAACTTGCTGGTTAGGAGACGCCTCTTTTTTACATATTTTCTGCAGCGTCGAACGCTAGTAACACGAAATATACACAACTTCACAGATTCTAATCTTTTCTCTCTGTATAAAAAAAGTTAATAATGAATATAGTTTTTTCTCATTAGAATAAATTTGCGAATTTAAAGAAACCCTCGCTATTTGTAAGGGTTTCTTTGAATATTGGCCAAAAATTATAATGTAGAATTACTAAGCTTGACCCCATTTTTTATGGAACACTATTTCAGACATAGCCTTACGAGGGCGAGGACGCCGTTCCTCGGCAGCATAGCCCAAAGGAGTCATGGCTACAACCCGGACATCATCCGGGATATCCAAAGCTGCGCGAATTGTTTCTTCTGAAAAGAGTCCTTGCCAACAGGTTCCTAAACCTTGTTCTGTCGCGGCCAGAATCAGATGCTCCATGGCAAGTCCTGCATCAAGCATCATATTATCCTTGCCTTCCCAAACTTCTGATTCTTTAGGGACTGCACAGAGTACCACAATAAGCGGTGCCGTCATTAAAGCTTTGCGTCCGGGATTGCTTTCCCCCATGCTTTCGGCCACGGCCTCCCGCCCTGCTGCTTCATCGATTACGATAAAGCGCCAACACTGCATATTCTTCCAAGAGGGTGCAAGCCGAGCACATTCTAAAACATATTCCAGCTTCTCCTTCTCAACAGGTTTGTCCAAATAGGTTCGTAGACTGCGACGAGTTTGAGCTATTTCTAAGAAATTCATTGTTTCGTCCTCCTTTTGTTTCATATACATAACAAAACCAAACCTTATGGCTATTTTCGGATTCCTGAAGCCCTAATATGAATTTCTATTCATTTTTTCAGCATGCCTTGTTTAATAAAAAAAATTTCTTGAATCATCAGATCTGCTTCAATTACTTATTGGTTAATTCTCCATAATTCATCATCATTAAAATAATTCTCAATCAATACATCAAATTCCTGCTTTAAATATAATTTTCCGCTAACTTTATTTCGAGACTCCCACTCTTAAGTGGGTGTTCCTTATTCTGCTTCTGTTGGGGCAGAGTTATACTATGGCGAAAAGTATTCGTCAATAGCTCTGGGCCTTCGGCACAAATCATCCTCAGGCGGTGAGTACTCTAAGTAGCATAAGTCGCCAGTGACGATAGTGTCTACCGGATACTATCGTCACTGGCGACTTATGTCACCGAAGTTTCTATGTTCAGCTATAGCTGAGCAAGTTTACTATCATGGTTTTTGTCGATTACTCCCACCAAGGCTTTGCTTGTTCTTCCCCTCTGCTCCGCACAACTATATCATTTCTCTCGAACCTTGGCTCTGTGGTCTCTGTCCAATAATTATTCTTACTCGTATCTGTATAACTATTTTTATTTGCATATTTACTTGTAGTTGCAGTTTGATTTGTATTTCGATTCTCGTACTCTATAGCAGGTTCTCTATCCCAGGGCCACTCTACCACTGAATCAGACGTTGTTCGGGGTGACTCCGGCAACTCGCCATCCGTCCCTTCGAGCCATTTTGGCCCAGAAGTTTTAAACCTCGGAACGTATTCCTCTTCTCTATCCCAATCATTGTCGCTGTCACTATCATAGTTATTATCTCTATCGTAGTTATACTTATTGTAGTTATTATCCCTACCATAATTATTATCCCCTGCATCTTTGCCATATCCAGCATATGCTAGAGCGTAATCCGGGTTCTCTCTCCGCTCATTCCATACACTGGCAGTTTTTCTGCTATTCCCCGCTCCAAAGGCTCCCGCCACTAGACCAATCAAAGTTCCTTCGGCTAAAACCTGAATAAAACCCATGACTCTAATTGGCAAAAACAAGGCTAATAGGAGGGTTCCTACTGCCACATATCCTGCTCCGGTCACTCCCCCCAAGAACCATAGTTTACTTTCTTTTGCCGTACGATAACCACCTATTAGGCAACTCGCCAGGAGCCCAATATCTATGAGTTGGGAAATACTTAATCCTTGTAGACCCATGGAACTCCAGGCTATGCCCGCAAAAAGAGTCAAAACCGTTATAAGTAAGGCTGTTGTAATTCCTCTTAAGACATATGAACCCATTTCTGCCCCCCCTTTTTGGTATTAATACTGTGATTTAGTCAGTGATTTAATCTCTTATACATAAATACGTTCGTCTTGTCCAATACATTCCGAAATTAAGCCAATATTACCCATTATCATGTTTCTTTCCCCCCGAATATATTGTGCTAATGAAACACATAAGGGAGGAATCCTCAATGGATTATGCACGATATATCGTTAATGCCGGGGACACCATCTACAAGATTGCTAAAGCCTATAATGTAGAAATGTCAGAAATCATTCAGCTTAACCATTTGAAGCATCCCGATCGAATCTATGCCGGTCAAGTTCTGCTGCTGCCCTTCCCCGAAAGCTGTGAACCACCGTCACGGCCTGGACCAGTAGAAATTCCCGAACCTACCTTTACATATGCAATGTGGTTATATGAAGCCTATGGAGGAAAGGATTCGGAATTAACTGCCATTACTACCTATCTCTATCAAGCAGTGCTGCTGGATAGACCGGAATTTGACGCCTTGCTGCGACCTATTGCCTATGACGAAATGCAACACCTTGAGAAATTGGCCCTGGCCCTACGCCATCTGGGTGTCGATCCCAAGTATGGGGCCTTGAGTAATGGTCATTGGGTGGATTGGCGATCCCGTTTTGTCAATTACACCACGGATCTTTGTCAACTCCTTGACTCTAACATTGAGGATGAAGCCAGAGACCATCGCGAATATCTGGAACTGGCGGCCAAAATTCCTATTCCTGAAATCCAATGCATTTTAACCGAAATGGCGGCTGACGAAGAACGACACTACCATTTATTCTGTCAAGCTAAGCAACAATATTGCACTGAATTCTGTCCACCACCGCCTCCCTGCTCTCCACCTCCTCTTTATACTCCAATCGAGGAACCGGAGCCGGAACCGGTAGTTTGTTTACCTGGACCTCAGGACGGAGGGAGAGGTTAGTAAATACTTCTTTTCAGTTGGAATTAGATCCGTTATACTATAAATATCGTAAACCAGTGCCACACCAAGCTTTCTGTTTTAATTTCTGGGTTAATCAGAAAAGGTCGTTGCGTATCTTACGCAACGACCTTTTTTCATATCTATATTCATATATATTCACATCATAGGCTCGGTTGCTGCAAGTTTTTCATAGAATTTTTTGTACTAACAGCCAAGTTGTTTTTGGTTTCAGAAAGGAAGTAATCAATTTGCTTAACAAAAGCTACTGGGCAGATCTATCTCTGCTCTTAATTACCCTCGTTTGGGGATCAACCTTTGTCATTGTTAAATGGGCTATTGTCGATCTCCCGCCTTTTCCCTTTCTGGCGGTTCGCTTTGCCATTGCCTTTGTGAGTTTATTACCGTTCCTCTGGTTCCAGAAAAAGCATCTTAACTGGGATACTTTACTTAGAGGTGCAGCAATCGGGACTTTCCTGTTTTCGGGCTATGCTTGGCAAACCGTGGGATTGCAATATACGACCTCCTCAAACGCAGGTTTTATTACCGGACTCTCTGTCGTATTTGTTCCGACTTTAGTAGCTATAACCACTAAGAAGCTCCCCAGCCGAAGTCTCGTACTTGGGGTTCTCTTCGCTTTAATCGGTCTGGCTCTGCTTTCCCTAAGTAATAGTTTTCAACTCAACAATGGAGATCTGATGATTCTGGTTTGTGCCATTAGCTTTGCTTTACATATTTACTTTGTTGGACGTTATGCTCCATCAACTAATGCTACAGTATTAGCCAGTATCCAGATCCTCACGGTAAGTGTTTTAAGCGGTATTTCATCTTTTATTTTTCCCCAACCATCCATCAACTTTAGTTCAACGGCTTGGGTTGGCTTGTTAGTAACTGCTATCCCTGCCACTTCGATTGCCTTTTTTGTGCAGTCAAAAATGCAGCAATTTACCAGTTCTACTCATACAGCCCTTATTTTTTCCATGGAACCTGTCTTTGCCGCAATCTCAGCCTATTTTCTGGCCGGCGAGTTTTTAACACCCAGAGGATTTCTTGGCGCAGGCTTGGTCTTAGCAGGTATGCTTGTTGTGGAGTTTAGTGGATCGAAAAACGAACAACTGTCCAAATAAAGGTTAGGTAAAAGGCCCCGCCTATCAAGAGAGTCGTAGGAAGAATCTCCCCTCTGCGCCGCAGAGACATAAAGGGAATTACGGCTGCACCTAAAGCCAGCAGGGCACTCCACAAAGCTAAAGGATCCAGCTTCCAGGGAGTTAAGGCAATTCCGATTGCCGGAATCACGGAGCTTTGAAAGACCATTGCTCCGGTCAAATTCCCCATGGCCAGAGTATCCTTTCCTTTACGAACCCAAAGCACACTATTGAACTTCTCCGGCAGCTCCGTGGCAATAGGCGTGATAATTAAAGATAGCACAAATACTGGAACCCCAATTGCCACCGCAATCGGTTGTACAGCATTGACAAAACGATCCGCTCCAAAAACTATGGCTACTAAAGCCAAGGTGATTTGTAGCAAAATCATGCCTGTTGAGGGAAAACTTGAGTTCCTCTCCATATAAAGGGGCGCTAATTCCTCATGCTGGCAATCATCCTTGCAATCACGGATTGTTTGGTATACATAAACACCATAGGCTGCAACCAAGCAAACTGCCGTAGCATTTTTAAGGTTTTGGGTGGGTAAGAAAGACGCTACAATGGCCAGAAAGTAGACAATCAGAAAAAACTGCAGATCATGATTGACAACTTTAGGATCCAAACGCAAAGGCAGGTTCCGACGGCGAAACACCAGGGCTGAAACACCGGTTATGAAAAAGGCTACCGTCGCCAGCATAAAGGGAGCACCCAGAATAGCTCCTATGCCAATTTCTGCTCCTTCGGGGCCCACACCTCCTAAAATGGCCATGATGGGCACCATGGTTTCAGGCAAGGCAGTTCCGACGGCTGCAAAGATACTTCCCACGGCACCTGCTCCCAGCCTTAGTCTCTTTCCCAGCCACTCTATCCCATTAGTAAAGGCTTCTGCTCCAATCAAGATGATTCCCAGACTTATTATCAACATCCCTATATCTCTCAACCCTTACCCTCCCTTCTTCTTACTAAAAACTCCTGAGGGTCTTCCAATAATCAGCTTTTTGCAATTCTCGCTCTATAACTATACGAGGGCGAGAATTCTTTTATGATAAAACGAGCTCAATGTTTAAAGCCGAGGCTGAGGCTGAGACTGAGACCGTTTTGTAAATAGTTCACTTCAGAGTTATAATTACTTACAGTGAGCTCAAATTCTTGACTCTACAGGAGGAATTAGCTTGAATAATCGGTGGAAGGGTCTATTAGAAGTAGTTGAGGTTTTGGCGGTTGCTCTCATTCTATCCTTGGTAGTCAGAACGTTTATTTTAGATAATAGGATTGTGCCTTCAGGCTCCATGTTGCCAACTATTCAACTCCAGGATCGATTGCTTGTCGATAAACTTCTCTTTAAATTTAGGACAATAGAGCGTAAGGACATAGTAGTGTTTCATCCTACCCCCAGTTCCGGCGAAAAAGATGATCTGGTCAAAAGGGTTATTGGATTGCCCGGCGAGAAAATCGAAATAAAAAACGGGCAGGTTTTCGTCAATGAGACAGCCCTTGAGGAGAATTACCTTCTAGATAAGCCGGATTACCAATACGGTCCGGTTACAGTTCCAGCCGACTCCTATTTTGTTCTCGGGGATAATCGGCCCGCCAGCAATGATGGCCACAGGTGGGGGTTTTTGCCTAAGGTAAATATAACGGGGAAGGTTTGGGTTCGGTATTGGCCGCTTAGTAGCTTCGGGAAGTTAGATAAGTAAAATAAACCAAGAGGGTGTTGCCGGCTACTGTTCAGTAGTTTGCAACGCCCTCTTGGTTTAAAGGCCTTGGGTCCCTGGGGTCAGGCGGCTTCGTCCACATCCTGCAAGACTATCTAATTCGTGCGACGAAGACACTGTCTTCGCACGGGTTAAACCTTCTTGCAGCAGTGTCTTCGAAACTCAGCATTCCGAGGCTCGCCTACTCGCTTGGGCGGGAGCTCCACCAAACCTCAGGGTAATACCTGATGTGAACCTGCGGTTCCGCTTCCCGCCCAAGCTTTGTAGGCTTTATCACCTCTCCATGCAATGAGTTTCACTCCTGTGGATCGAAGCCGCCCTGTCTTTCGGGTCTTTTATTCTTAAGCGTGTCCATCAGGTGATGAAAAAGGATTGCTCGGGTCGGGCAGCTTCTTCCACATACGTGAACTCAGCACTCCGAGGCTCGCCAACTCGCTGGCGTGAGAGCTTCTTCAGCGGATAAGTATTCTTTGGAGATAGCCGCTTCAGCGAAAATGTATCCTACGCCGGTAGGGATTCCTTAAGGGATCACGGCTTTGGCGATACTCTCCGCTGGAGACTATCGTACCAAACCTCTGGGTAATTGCTAAGCCTGACCTGAGTCCCACAATTTCTGCTTACTTCCCAACAAACTACCTGAAGGAGCGCTTGTCTGCTAAGCGGATGCGTCAGTGAAGCCGCGCTAAGGCGAGTGCCGACGGTTCGCGTCTCCGTAGCGCGCCGCAGGTTCACATGCAGAATAGCCCTGAGGTTCGGACGCGCTCGCGAACCGTCCAGCGAGCCAGCGGCGCAACTCGCAGACGCGTGCTGACAAGCGCTCCGCCTCAGAGCCGGACAAGATTAAGAAATCACTCCAGGTCAAACCTTCTCTGTCCCCTCCAGATCTAACCCCAAAATCTCCTCAATCGCCTCATTTAACTCCTTTTTCCCAACCCCTGTTTGTGCGGAAAAGGGTAGAATCAGGGAAACATCCGGAATCTCCAAAGCATTGGCAATAACCTTCAAATGCTTAGGCAACTGCCCCCGCGAGATTTTATCCACTTTAGTTGCCACAACCATAGTGGGAACCTCCATTGTACGCAGCCACTGCTGCATTTCAATATCCTCAACACTGGGGGCGTGACGGATGTCGACAATTTGAATGACTGCCCGCAAGGGCTCACGCTTTTTGAGGTAATTCTCCATCATTGGGCCCCATTGAGCATTTACCGTCTTGGCCACCTTGGCATAGCCATAGCCCGGCAAATCAACTAAGAACCAGGCATCGTTGACCCGATAAAAATTCAAGGTTTGGGTCTTTCCCGGGGTATTTCCTGTCCGGGCCAAATTACGCCGGCCTAAAAAGCTGTTAATCAGAGACGACTTGCCAACATTTGACCGTCCCGCCATGGCTATCTCCGGCAATCCATCAACTGGATATTGCTCATATTTTACAGCAGAAGCTACATACTCTGCTTTTTTAACGACGATCAAGGTATCCTCTTCCTTTCGGGATATATGTATTAATGCAATGGGCTATAAGGAGCGCGGAGGTTCTCCTCTCACGCTCCTTGGCAACAAGGTAATGCATCCAATTTATCAATTCCGAGAATCCCACTTCTTGAAATGGACTTTCCTTATTTCTGCTAAAAAGCCTGCTAGGCCTTTTTAGCAGGTGGTCGGCCGTTCTTCTCGGATTGGTTGGGTGTCCGGTATTCCGCTTTGACCGTATGAGTGTACCGGGACATTTTCCTGGACTTTATCAGAATGGGCTAAGGGTAAAAGCGCCAGTTCCAGGACTTCCTCGATTCTGCTTACAAAGTGAAACTCAAGTATTTTCCGTACGTTTTCCGGGATTTCTTCTAGGTCTTTACGATTTTCCTCGGGAAGAACGACGACTTTGATCCCCGCTCGATGTGCCGCTAAAACCTTTTCCTTAACACCACCGATTGGCAGGACATTGCCCCGCAAGGTAATCTCACCTGTCATGGCCAGATCATGGCGCACATAGCGTTTGGCAATTGCCGAAGCTATTGCTGTGGCCATGGTAATCCCGGCTGAAGGTCCATCTTTAGGTGTCGCACCTTCCGGAACGTGGATGTGCAGATCCGTTCTATCATAAAAGTCTTCTTCAATTCCCAGCTGAGTAGCATAGGCCCGGACGAAGGTCCACGCAGCTTGAGCTGATTCCTTCATGACATCCCCTAATTGTCCGGTAATGGTTAACCTGCCCTTTCCCGGTAGTGGAGTCACTTCTACGGTTAGAACTACGCCACCTACTTCTGTGAAGGCCAGGCCGGTTACTGCCCCGATTTCCGGAGATTTTCCCGCTACTTGGAAATGATACCGGGGTGCACCCAGGGTGGATTCTAAATCTTCAACCGTCAAGGTATGAGGTTCCCATTCCTTCTTCACCCAGCGAACAGCTATTTTCCGACAAAGGTTTGCTACCTGTCGCTCGAGACCCCGCACTCCGGATTCTCTGGTATACCCTTGAAGCAGTTTGAGTAGGATATCATCTTCCAAGGTAAATACTTCTTTGCTAAGTCCATGGGCTTCCAGTTGTTTAGGCACTAAATATCGACTGGCAATATTCAGTTTCTCATCTTCTGTATACCCGCTGATGTTGATTATTTCCATTCTGTCCAGGAGTGGACGAGGAATTGTGTGCAATGTGTTAGCCGTTAAAACAAACAGGGTTTGGGATAAGTCAAAGGGCACTTCAAGATAGTGATCCGTAAAGGTATTGTTTTGTTCCGGATCTAGGACTTCTAAGAGAGCTGAAGCCGGATCACCACGAAAATCTGAGGACATTTTATCAATCTCATCGAGCAGGAAAACAGGGTTTCGTGTTCCAGCAGTGCGTACTCCCTGAATTATTCGTCCCGGCAATGCCCCGATATAAGTACGACGATGCCCGCGAATTTCAGCTTCATCACGCAATCCCCCTAAGGACATACGCACAAACTTGCGATTCAGGGATCGGGAAATGGATTTGGCTAAGGAGGTCTTTCCTACCCCGGGCGGCCCGACCAAGCAAAGAATGGGGCTTTTCATTTTTGGAGTTAACTTGCGGATAGCCAAAAACTCCAGAATTCTTTCTTTAACTTTTTCTAATCCATAATGATCTTGATTCAAAATATCTTCGGAACGATTCAAATCTATCTTATCCCTAGACGATTTTGTCCAAGGAAGAACTAAAAGCCAATCTAAATAGGTACGTACAACAGTACCCTCTGCTGACGATGGAGGCATCTTTTCCAGTCGCTCAATTTCTTTAAGAGCTTTTTCTTCCACTTCTTTAGGACACTTGGCTTTGGCTACCTTTTCCCGGTATTCGTCTGCCTCGGCCTGCCGTTCATCCTTATCTCCAAGTTCTTTTTGGATGGCTTTTATTTGTTCTCTCAGATAGTATTCTTTCTGGGCCTTATCCATTTGCTTGCGCACTCTTTGCCCAATGCGTCGTTCCAATTCTAGTAGCTCAATCTCCCGCATGATGAGTTCCGTTAGGCGCTCCAAGCGAAGTTCGACAGACATAGCTTCTAAGATGGTTTGTTTATCCGGAACTTTTAAGTTCAGGTGAGAAGCCACAATATCTGCTAAACGTCCCGGTTCTTCAACTGCTAATACAGTCCCTATGGTTTCTAAGGGAACCCGTTTACCTAGTTTGGCATATTCCTCAAATTGATGAGTCATTCCTCGAACTAAGGTTTCTAATTCCGGAGTCATGGATCGTTTTGCTTCAGCTAACTCTTCCACACTAACTCTGAAATACTCTTCTTCTTCGAGATATTCAATAATTCGGCCCCGCGAAATCCCTTCAACAAGAACCCGCATGGTGCCTCCCGGAAGTTTTAAAAGTTGCTTAATTTCGGCTATTGTCCCCATCTCGTACAAATCATCGGGATTTGGGGAATCAATCTCGGTCTCTTTCTGGGACGTCAAAAGTATTATGCGATCATCAAGCATGGCTTTTTCAATTGCGGCCATAGACCGTTCCCTACCTACGTCCAGATGAATAACCATATACGGGAAAACAAGAATCCCACGCAACGGGAGTAATGGTAATTCACGTTCAATTGTCAACGAATATCCCCCCATTTTTGAAAAAATCTTGTGAAAAAAAGACACACTACAGCTAGTGTGCCAAACTTATCTTGAACTATTCTAACATGTTTTGCCCTGTTCAGGCAAATTAGCAACAATTTTTGTTACTGCTTTGTTGACCGTGGCAAAATCTAAGCGGCTTAAAACCTCCTCTATGGGTGGCCGCGTCTCGACTTTCTCCAGCTTGATTTCCGGGATAAAGGCACGTTCGAAAACTTCAGATAGCTCTTCAACGGCAATTATTTCTATCGCATCCTTTAGCTCCGAAAAGCGCTCTTGCCAATTTTCTTTAGGTATTAAAACTTTTTTACACCCTGCCTGCTTCGCAGCTTCAATCTTGGCGGTGACCCCACCAATTGGGTTAACTCGTCCGCGAATTGAAAGTTCCCCTGTCATGGCCAGATAATTATCAACCTTTTGCTGACGTATCGCGGAAACAATGGCAGTTGCTATAGCAATCCCTGCCGAGGGGCCATCTACCGGGCCGCCGCCGGGAAAGTTAACATGGATATCGAAGTCTTTAGGTTCTAAGGCCATTTGCCTTCTCAAGACTGTCAAGACATTCTCTACAGAACTTCTGGCCATGCTCTTGCGCCGGATTTTCTTGCCTGAGTCTCCTTGTTCTTCTTCCTCAACGATCCCGGTAACCAACAGTGCTCCCTTACCCGGATTGACAGGAAGGGCTGTAACTTCTAACTCCAGGAGTCTGCCCATATTAGGGCCATACACTGCCAGGCCATTGACCAAACCGATACTTGGCTCTTTGGGTACCTTCTTATCCGGACGGGGTGTATACTGACCGGTTTCCACAACCCACTCTACAGTTTTCACGTTGATCTCCGGAAGGCCCTCAGTCAAAGCTACTCCCGCGGCGAGTTGAACCATATTGACGGTTTCTCGGCCGTTGCCGGCAAATTGTTTAACCACATTAACAGCTTCCGGAGTGATGGGAATTTCCATCTTTGCTGCAGCAACCCGAGCAATTTCGGCAATTTCATCAGGCAGTAAGCCTCGAAAGTAGACCTCCATACACCTGGAGCGGATGGCCGGTGGAATTTGTTCCGGACTGCGAGTCGTTGCCCCCACAAGTCTAAAGTCAGCGGGCAAGCCGTTCTGAAATATATCGTGGATGTGTTGAGGGATATTACAATCTTCAGAGCTATAGTAGGCACTTTCTAGAGTTACTTTCCGATCTTCCAAGACTTTTAAGAGCTTATTAATTTGAATTGGATGGAGCTCGCCAATTTCATCAATGAATAAAATTCCCCCATGTGCTTTAGTGACTGCCCCCTGCTTGGGCTGAGGAATTCCGGCCAGGCCCATTGCCCCGGCACCTTGATAGATAGGATCATGGACTGAGCCTATGAGAGGATCTGCAATTCCCCTTTCATCAAAGCGAGCTGTGGCGCCATCGATTTCAGTAAAATGCGCGTTGGCCTTAAATGGAGATAGAGGATTCATTTTAGCCTCTTCCAAAATCAAGCGGGCAGCAGCAGTTTTACCAACCCCCGGTGCTCCATATATCAAGACATGCTGTGGATTTGGACCGCATAGTGCAGCCCGCAGGGCTTTGATTCCTTCTTTTTGGCCTATGATTTCTTCAAAGTGTACCGGTCGTGTTTTTTCTGACAAAGGAGTGGTTAAAGCGATTTTACGCATAGTTTGAAGTTTTTCCAGCTCTTTTCGTGATTCTCGCTCTACGGAGACTTTATTTCCTTGCTGAGACTTGAGCATTCCCCAAAAATAGAGCCCAATCACAACCGCGAATACTAACTGTACTACCATAACTATTCCGCTGAGTCCATTCATGTACAAATTTCCCTCCTAGCAATTCTCTTTTTAGTATTGCCACAAAATGGAGAAAAAACCCTATGAATGGGTGGGAATTAAATTTTGATGAAATAGGGTCGCTTGGGCAGGGGCGGCTTCGTCCACATCCGTGCAAGACCAGCTAATTCGTGCGACGAAGACACTGTCTTCGCACGGGTTAAACCTTCTTGTAGCAGTGTCTTCGAACTCAGCACTCCAAGGCTCGCCTACTCGCTTGGGCGGGAGCGATCTTCAGCGGAAAAGTATTCTTTGGAGATAGCCGCTTCAGCGAAAATGTCCACCGGACACTTTCGTGCCAAACCTTAGGGTAATACCTGATGTAAACCTGTGGCTCCGCTTCCCGCCCAAGCTTTGTAGGCTTTACCGCCTCTCCATGCAATGAGTTTCACTCCTGTGGATCGAAGCCTCCCTGTCTTTCGAGTGTTAGGGGGACGGTCCTTTTAACACGTTTTACTGAACGTGTTAAAAGGACCGTCCCCCTAACACGACAAAAACACCGGCAGTTCATACGAACTACCGGTGTTTAATATCGCTTAAGCCGATTCTTCTTTCTTGCCCTTCTTAACCTTTTCGGTCATTACGAGGAGCGGCTCTTCTTTCTTTAAGACCACTTCCGGTGTAACGACACATTTTGAAACATCATTACGTGAAGGCAAGTCATACATAACATTGAGCATCATATCCTCTAGGATTGACCTAAGTCCTCGCGCCCCGGTATTTCTACGAATTGCTTCGGCAGCTATACTGGTGAGGGTTGCATCTTTGAACTCTAAGGTTACCCCATCAAGCTCCATTAGTTTTTGATACTGCTTAACTAGTGCATTCTTGGGCTCGGTTAAGATACGTACTAATGCTGATTCATCCAGTGCTTCAAGGGTTACAATGACAGGCAAACGCCCAACAAATTCCGGAATCAACCCAAATTTTTGCAGATCAACCGGCAGTATTCCCTTTAGGACTTCACCAACATTTAAGTTTACCTTGTTGGGAATAGTAGCACCAAAACCCATGGTTTTTTGTCCGGCACGGTTTTGAATGATTTTCTCAATTCCATCAAAGGCTCCGCCAACAATAAATAATATATTGGTGGTATCTAACTGGATAAATTCTTGGTGGGGATGTTTGCGTCCGCCTTGAGGCGGTACACTGGCAACCGTTCCTTCAAGAATTTTCAGCAAGGCCTGTTGAACTCCTTCACCTGAGACATCTCTGGTAATGGACGGATTTTCAGATTTGCGAGCTATCTTATCAATCTCATCAATATAAACAATACCCTTTTCAGCTTTCTCCACATCGTAGTCGGCAGCTTGAATTAACTTTAAGAGAATATTTTCAACATCCTCACCTACGTAACCTGCTTCAGTTAATGACGTGGCATCGGCAATTGCAAAGGGAACATTAAGAACTTTGGCTAGCGTCGAGGCCAACAAAGTTTTCCCAGAACCAGTAGGTCCCAACATGATGATATTAGATTTTTGCAATTCAACATCATCGATTTTCATGCCCAAGTTAATCCGTTTGTAGTGATTGTAGACTGCTACGGAAAGTGCCTTTTTAGCGTCTTCTTGACCAATAACATACTGGTCAATGATTGCCCGAATTTCTTTAGGTTTTAGAATGTCTCCAATCTCAATACCCAGATCATCCGTTAGCTCTTCCTCGATAATCTCATTACAAAGTTCAATGCATTCATCACAAATGTAAACCCCCGGGCCAGCTACTAGTTTTTTGACTTGTTCCTGGGTCTTTCCGCAAAATGAACACTTGAGTTGATTTTTGTCTTCAGTGTACTTTGCCATCCTCTCACCTCTATACCTCAGAATTCCCCCTAAGGCGTCGGGTTTTAAGTATTTTGTTCTACTAAGAAGTTGACCGTCTTCTGACTGTTCATGCTTTGTTTGTAGAACTGTAGCTCCCCGCGCGCTATAAGGGTTCGTTTGAGCAGTGCTGCGTCTTGTCCGTGACGCTCACTTGCTTTTTTAAGCTCTTCATCTAATTCGTCTTCAGTGATCTCAATTCCTTCTACTTTGGCAATAGTTTCTAAAACTAAATCGGTCTTGACACTCTCAGCAGCTTGAGGGCGCAGTTCTTCTTTCATAGCTGCTTCAGTTGAGTTTGTAAATTGGAAATAATGCTCCAGAGTCATTCCTTGCTGGGCAAGATTACGACTGAGATCATCTACCATTACATTGATTCTTTCGTTAATCATAACTTCAGGAATCTCAACGCTGGCGTTGTCAACCACTTTAGAAACGATGGAGCGGACATGCTCATCTTTAACTCGCATTTCAGTTGTCTTCATTAATTTATTCCGCAAATCGGTTTTCAATTCATCCAGGTTCTCAAATTCGCTGACATCTTTTGCAAATTCATCATCTAGAGCAGAAAGTTCTTTGCGTTGAATTTTTTTAACGAGAGTTTTAAAGACTGCCTCTTTTCCAGCTAGCTCTGCACTATGATATTCAGCAGGGAAGGTAACGTTTACTTCAACAGGTTGTCCTATTTCAGCTCCAATTAAACCTTCTTCAAAACCGGGAATAAATGTTCCTGAGCCAATGACAAGCTCGTAGTTCTCAGCTTTACCACCAAGGAAAGGTGTTCCATCTGTGAATCCTTCAAAATCTAAGGTTACAGTATCATCATTCTCGACTTTGCCTTCTTCGAGGGTAATCAGACGAGCGTGTTGTTGCTGCTTACTCTTAAGTGCTTCTTCTACCTCTTCTTCGGAAATAATAGCTGCACTTTGCTCGATCTTAAGGCCTTTATATTCACCAAGCTCGACTTCTGGTTTAACCATGACTTTTGCTTTAAAAATCAGGTCTTTTCCTTCCTCAATTTGAACTAATTCAACACTTGGACGGTCTACCGGGTCGATACCACTTTCCAGAACTGCTTCAGAGTATGCCGGGCCGACTAATTGATCTAAGGCTTCGTCATAAAGTGATTCTTTTCCTACATGCTGTTCAACCATGCGACGTGGTGCTTTTCCTTTACGAAATCCAGGAACGTTAACTTTCTTGGCCAACACTTTAGCTGCTTGATTCACCGCACTGACAAATTTTTCGGCTTCTACGGTAACTTCCAGAGCTACAAGATTTTTTTCTAGTTTTTCAACTGAGACTGACATATTATGTTCTCCCCCTTAAACACTATTTAAGACTATGTGCAAGGCAGCTGTGGATACTCGTTAGTCTTACCGTTTTTTTAAGACTACAAACCCCCGCTTAAGCCAAATACATCTATGAAATTCACTAATCAATTATAACAGACTTACTTCTCGTAATCAAATTGAAGAACCCCTCAGCAGACGTCACGGATAACTCTTGCTATTCAGGGCAAAATACTCTATCAAAGATCCTAAATATTTAGGAAAGGAGAACAGGCATGCTTATCGTTGTAGTTAGAACCCTTATTCTATATTTAGTGGTTATTATCGCCCTGCGCTTGATGGGAAAAAGGGAAATCGGCCAGTTACAGCCTTTTGAGTTAGTTGTTATCCTCATGATCTCTGAGCTCGCGGCTGTGCCAAGTGAAAACATTGGGGTTCCACTCCTCAGCGGCATTATTCCCATTCTGGTTCTCCTATCAGCAAGCCTAACTTTAGCTTGGATTTCTCTTAAAAGCGAAACGGCGCGAGATATTATTTGCGGAAAGCCAAGCATCCTTATTGATCGCGGTAAAATATCAGAAACCGAACTCAGGAGAAATTGTTATAACATGAGCGATTTGCTCGAAGAACTCCGCCTTAATGATATCCCTAATATTGCTGATGTCGAATATGCAATTTTAGAAAACAATGGTCAAGTTAGTGTTATGCCTAAAGTTCAAAAAAGGCCCATTATTCCTGACGATTTAAAAATCACCCCCCCCTATGAAGGTTTACCTTTAACTCTTATTATAGATGGCAAGCTAAAAAGGGATAATCTGGAGCGCAGCGATAAGGATTTGGAATGGTTGATGCGAGAACTCAAGAAACATAAGCTCGACAAGATCGAAGATGTCTTAATTGCCAGCTTAGATTCTTCAGGAAAACTTTTTATACAAGAAAAAGAAAGTCAAAAAAAGAAAAAGGTTAAACCATTACAGACTCAAGTGTGAGGTGAATAGATTTGCGAACCCTCTGGACCATTATTGTTATCGTTATTTTTTTACTGGGAGGCTCTTATGCTTCCTATGAATTTGTAAAAACCACAACTCAAGCAACTGAGGCACACTTAAAAACGGTTGAACAATCTATTTCAGCTCAGCAATGGGAAGAGGCTAAAAAGGAATTAGGGATTGTTCAGGAAAGTTGGAAGAATAACGCTAACTGGTGGAGTATTATTCTTGATCACCAAGAAATTGACACCATTGATCTTAGCATTGGACGATTAGAAAGATTTATTGATACAAAGGATATTCCCCTTTCTATGGGCGAATTGTCTGACTTACAACTATTATTCTCTTATCTTCTTGATGCTGAGAGGTTTAATATCCAAAATATCTTTTAAAATAATCCCTGTTAAAATCTCACACTTGTCATATCATAAAATTTATGATAGAATTCTCTCTGTTGCAACAATAATAAATTTGCGAGAGTGGCGGAACTGGCAGACGCACTGGATTTAGGTTCCAGCGGGAAACCGTGGGGGTTCGAGTCCCTTCTCTCGCACCACATTATGAGGCTAAGTCCGCTTGACATTAGGTTGTCAGGCGGATTTTTTGCTGTCTTTTTTAGGATTAACTAATTTCCCCTAGTCCAGCGTGTTGGGTTTTGGTTGAGTCGACAGGGAACTATAAAATGAATTATAAAATTGCAATCAGGAATAATAAACATGGGGATATATAATGCAATTCGTAAAAACCCTATGCCGTTTTTGTAAAATGGATTATGAATTTATAGCAAGTTCCTCTTTATGCATGCAACCATGTCACCGACTCAACACATACCATTTACATAAAAAATAAGATAGGGGAAAACATTATGAAGGATAGAATGTATTTTGGTTTTGTCGTTGGCTTAATTGCAGGGATTCCGTTAAGTATCTGGACGCTTTTTTCATACTATGTATTAGATTTTACTCAAACAAGAATGTTTGATTATGCTTCCGAAATATTATTTGGGCGATTACCTCTTAATGCTTTGGAAAGCATTATTGCCTGGCTTGGGCAAATGGTGTTCTGTGGATTTGTCGGAATTGGGTATGCATATTTAATTCCTATTGTTACTAGTAGACATTATTTAGCTAAAGGATGGATATATTCGGCTTTTATATGGTTCAGTTCATATGCAATTGCTACTTTATTCAAAATGCCTGATTTATTTTACACAGCACCATACACAGTCGTTTCAAATTTTATAGGGGCAAGTATATATGGATTGGTACTTGCAGAAGCCACCAAGCGGTTGATTAGCACTCCTAAACGCCATGGAAATTAGGAAATTAGTCACCTCAGCGTTCGAACTAAGCTTTGCTGTCTAAAATGATCGCAATTTCCTCTATTTAACATTGACCAAATCTAAGAGTCTTGCTACAATAGTTCTTGTCCAAAACACATGCCGATGTAGCTCAATTGGTAGAGCAGCTGATTTGTAATCAGCAGGTTACAGGTTCGAGTCCTGCCATCGGCTCCAGTTAGTTTAATAATCCGTAGAGGGTAGACCTAAGGGCTTCTACCCTCTATTTTTCTATTCCTTTATTTGCGGTTTCCATTTTGTATCTTTAGCGAAGGTGTATTCTCCTGCTGGTTTTTATATTCATTGCTTTCCAACCCCCTTAAATTATTTCACCCAAACGTATAAGGCTTTAAGAGAAACTATAATTTACAAGGAAACCTAAGATATTGCGCATGCCTCCGGACGCGGAGGTTTTTTTTGAGATCAAACATAATATTTTGATTTTAAAGCTTTCGTTGCCTATTACCATCTAACTAATTACATATTTTAACTGGTATCGCTTCGACATAAATCACAAAACCTAAACTGTCTAAATAACATAAGGAGGTTTTGTGAATGTTTGGCATGAAAAAGAGAACCAGTAATCCAAATAGTATGTTTAGTCCACCTTCGTTATTTCTCCATGCCCTTACTATTGGAGCTGCGGTTTGGATAGGCAAAGCTTGGGGCGATAAAGACGAACTTTAAGGAGGGTACTATGGCAACTTTAGGTAAAGAAAATAATTTGAAATTTGTACCAGAAGGAAACGCTCAAAAGCCTCGAATACTAACACCAAAAACTAATGTAATCGCTAAAAAGACGGATATTTTAAATAATGACAGTTCAGATCCTAGTCATAGATGATTGTTGTAAGGGACAGCCTCGGCTGTCCTATTACATGAAAGTTCGTCAGCCTAAACTTTGAATCAACCAAAAATACTCAAAGAGCAAAACCATTAGATCAACTCCGATTAAAACCAGCAAGTTAGCCAGCCAATTCTCCGGATATTTCCAAAAGTAAAAGATAATATTGAATAGAATAACAATGGTCGAACAGATACCCCAGCGCATATACAGTCCTGAATCATTTGAGAATAGGTGAATGAACCAAATTACTGGGATAAATAAAAAGACACTCAAAAATGTAATTATTGAGTACCCGATTAAGCGGCGCAAATCGTCGGGACCAGGTTTTGCTTTACTCATGGTTGCTCCCCCTTTACCCTGAATTTATTGATAAATAAGTATATCACGATTAATCTAGAGTTTGAAACGACTCCATTTTAATGCTAGCGGTTAGAGCTTACCTTTATAGTATAGCCGGAAAGCTAAAGCTCTCTGCTGATGAACTAAGGTCTTACTAATTCGACTAAAGGTTAGTATGAAGAAATAAAGCGACCTAAAAGACTTGCTCTTAGGTCGCTTCCATTTTTCCAGTAAATTTTAATTAGCAGGCATTCACCTATTATCGCTCAGACTTTTGTTTCTCCTGCTTTTTGTTGTCACTTTTTTCTTTAGCCTTATCATTTCCATGGTCAGCTTTTTTGTTCTGCTCTGCCTTTTCCTTCTTTGAGGATCTATCAATGGTTGATGAAGACTCTACACTAGCCGGAGCAATTGTTACAGATGTTGGCTGAGTATTGGCCAAGGAAGCTTCTTGAGAAGATGCAGGTTCAGTCACAGTCACTTCGTTTGTTGAGGCCTGATCCTGATCAGAGTCTTGATTATCGTCCTGTTCAGCATTCTCTTGATCGTCCTCCAGCTGGAGCTTTCCATTTTCTTTAAGTGTCTTCTTGAATTCTTTTAAGGCAACCTTAGCTTCTTTTTTTAAAGCTTTATTATGTGCTACGGCTCTAACTTCTGAGTCTGTTGAATCATCGCCGGATCCCGATGCAGTCTCCTCAGCAGCCACTGCATTGCTTCTAACCGCTTGCTTTTCCATCTTTGTAACCGCTTTTTCCATAGAACGCACTACATTGAGAGCCAGCTTTTGAGCTGCCTGGGGAGGGAGTTTTTCGAGTAGATTACCTAATACTTTTATGTTGTTTTGATTGACATTCGTAAGAGCGATAGTCAGCTTTTGGGCCTCTTCTGAGTCAGGATCTTCAATTTGCTCTAAAAATTCCTGAGCCTTGGTGATTTTGTCTGCGTACTCTGTAAAAGCCTTCTCAGATTCTTCTGCTTCACCATCAGTCATTGATTTCTGAGCCTTGGCCAGCTTCTCCAATGCCTGCTCCTGAGTCAACTCGGCCTTACGAGCGGGATCAAAGGTTAAAGCCAATTTGAGTTTACCTATAAGGTCTGACAACCAATTGGCCGGATCAATTGCGTTGCCGTCTGCGTCTACAACAGTCGTCGATTCGGTATCTTCGTTATCAGTGTCTTGATCCTCGGAATTTGTTGCATCCTCACTATTAGTGTCCGTATTATCATCCTGGTCGGTTGTTTCTGTACTTGTATCATCTGTTGCTGATACGTCCGTACTTGATTCATCTGTACTTGTGGCATCTGTACTTGTTGTATCAGCGCTTGTACTTTCAGTGGTATCTGCATCCGCACTCACTACGTCTGCGGCCGTTGTCTCCGCAGTTGTGGATTCTGTAGTCTCTGTAATTGTAGTTACGGTATCTGCACTTGTAGTGGTCTGGGCAGACGTTTCAGCTAAGACAAGGGCCGAGCTAAACGGAAACGCTAATAGTGCTGCTGTGACGGCAATAGCAAGTTGCTTCTTTAATTTTTTCCCTTTTGTGATTGATTTCAATGATATCTACCTCTTTCGTATAAATCTTGAATAATGCGCACCTTTCATAATATCTTTACGAAGCCAGAATTATTTTTTAGGGGGGGCAAAAAGAAACTTGGCCATTTTACGTCTAACCTGAGGGATTTTAACTGTTCAGAAAACTTTGCTAGCGCCCGAAGACACTGGCTTCGCACGTATTAGCCGTCTTGCAGCCTCCGGCGCAGGCGGTAGCTTAGTTGCACTTATGCTTGGACGAAGACACTGTCTTCGCACGTATTAAATCTTCTTGCAGTATATAACGCAAGTTTATACTTTCTGACTGTACAAAAAAGGACAGATTCTTAGTAATTAAACTTAAGAACCTGTCCCCTTGTATTTTGAGCATTCTCTAGCTTTGCTGTGTTCCATGCCGCTTTCCGGCACTACAGATAATGAAATACTTACTGGCTCTATGCGAGATTCCTTCACTTCTGTTGAAAAAGTTGCCTTTCCGGTCTACACCAAGCTACAGATAAAGGGGTAGCATTGGTTGCCCCGATACTTAGAAATCCTCACCAAAAAGCTATACTTTCTGGCCAACATAAAAAACACCGAGAATTAATTCTCGGTGCGCTTTTTCTTTATGGGGTGGGTGATGGGGCTTGAACCCACGAATGCCGGAACCACAACCCGGTGCGTTAACCACTTCGCCACACCCACCATGAATTTGTTTGTTGGTGCGCCTGGAGAGATTCGAACCCCCGACAACCTGCTTAGAAGGCAGATGCTCTATCCAACTGAGCTACAGGCGCATCTTAAAAGGGCCAGCTCAAACTCCCAGGTCTATAAATTTACAGCTTGTCGAGTACTGCTACTGTCAAACAATAGGCTTGTACACACTATAAATTTGAACCTCGAACTTCGTCTTGAAAAAATGGTCGGGGCAGAGGGATTTGAACCCCCGGCCTCCTGCTCCCAAGGCAGGCGCGCTACCAAGCTGCGCTATACCCCGTTGGTGACTTGATTAGTATAGCTCATCTTTAAGCTTTCGTCAAGAAAAAAATCAAAAAAAGTTTTAAGAAATTTAAGAGTCATTTTCATCTGCTTTTTCGGCTTCCCAGTGCCTAACCCGAGGAGTTTTCTTCTGGAGTAGAAAAGCGATGCTTCTGCTTAGGTCTAGCTTTTACCCTTCAGAGTTTGAAGGATGGGGATTGCTTTACGGAATGCCTGGGCCCGGTGACTGAGGCGGTTTTTCTCGCTTAAAGTCAGCTCGGCCATAGTTCGCTGATACTCCGGCACAAAAAAGAGAGGGTCATAACCGAATCCGTCTTTTCCACGGCGTTCAGCTAAGATTTGTCCTTCGACAGTGCCCTCAGTAAGAAATTCTTTTCCATCCGGAGTTGCTATGACTAAGGCACAACGAAAGCGAGCCTGTCGTTGTGAATCAGCAACCTCTTTTAACTCTTGAAGCAGCTTATCATTATTTCGCTCATCATCTTTAGGTTCTCCCGCAAAACGGGCAGAATAAACCCCAGGGTTGCCAGCTAAGGCATCTACCTCCAGCCCGGAATCGTCCGCTAAGGCTACTAAACCGGTTTTCTTAACCGCAGCTTTCGCTTTGAGAGCTGCGTTGTCTGCGAAGGTTATTCCGTTCTCCTCGACATCTTCCCAGTCTTCAATATCTTTTAGCGAAAGCACTTCAATATCTTCATCTCCAAGCAGTTCTTGGAGCTCTCGAATTTTCCCCTTATTCTGAGTCGCCAATATTATTTTCATACAGATGTCTCCGCCGCAGCTTTCTGTACATCCATCAAGGAACGTATGCCCTTTTCAGCAAGTTCTAAGAAATTATTCAGATCCTCGCGATCAAA
Organism: Desulfosporosinus hippei DSM 8344; assembly: GCF_900100785.1. Taxonomy (GTDB): domain Bacteria; phylum Bacillota; class Desulfitobacteriia; order Desulfitobacteriales; family Desulfitobacteriaceae; genus Desulfosporosinus; species Desulfosporosinus hippei. The sequence continues at coordinate 91,335 of NZ_FNCP01000018.1, forward strand.
AGGAATATCTTCTGCCGTTCCTTGGATCTCTACGAACTTTCCTGCACCTGTCATGACAATATTCATATCCACTTCCGCCTGAGAATCTTCTTCATAGTCTAAGTCTAAAACTGCATTTCCCTGAACCTTACCCACGGAAACTGCAGCTAAGCTATCCTCTATCGGATTTGTTTTAAGAACTTTCTTATCCAGCAAATATTGAACCGCATCGACTAAGGCCACATAAGCTCCGGTAATTGCCGCTGTTCGGGTTCCGCCGTCCGCTTGGAGGACGTCACAATCAAGCCAAATTGTACGTTCGCCAAGTTTCTTCAAGTCAATAACCGATCGCAAAGCACGACCGATTAAACGTTGGATCTCCATAGTTCGGCCGGTAAGCTTGCCTTTACTGGCCTCACGCTGAGTCCGAGTTTGGGTTGCGCGAGGTATCATGGAATATTCTGCTGTAACCCAGCCTTTCCCTGATCCCTTCTGAAAATGCGGTACTTTTTCTTCGACGCTGGCAGTGCACAAAACCCTGGTTTCTCCGATTTCTATAAGAACCGAACCTTCGGGGATGTTTGTAAACTTTCGGGTGATTTTCACCGGACGCAATTGATCATTTCCTCGACTATAAGAACGTTGCATACTAATACCTTACCTTTCTACGGCAGTCTTTTTATGTCAATATTTAGTTTATCAGAATCAGCAAAGAAACGCTAATCACCGAGCTTCAAAAGTAAAATTTTTACTAATTTATGCCCAAACTCACTTTCTTGCCCAACCCAGAAAATACCCTAAAGTATTCTGAGAATACACCCGAAAGACAGGGCGGCTTCGACCCACAGAAGTGAACCCATTGCATGAAGAGGCGGTAAAGCCCACAAAGTTGACCTGGGGAAGCGTAGCCACGGGTTCACCTCAGGTATTCCCGGTCGGTTTGGCACGAAAGTGTCCGGTACGATAGTCTCCAGCGGAGAGTATCGCCGAAGCCGTGATCCCTTAAGGAATCCCTACCGGCGTAGGATACATTTTCGCTGAAGCGGCTATCTCCAAAGAATACTTATCCGCTGAAGATCGCTCCCAGGTCAACGCGTGGGCAGCCTCGAAATGCTGGGTACACACGAAGGCACTGCTGCAAGAAGGTTTAACCCGTGCGAAGACAGTGTCTTCGTCGCACGGATTAGCTTTCTTGCACGGATGTGGGCGAAGCCGCCCTGCCCCAAAGGACCCATTTTCATCCCGCGAGCCAGTGAACGCAACCCACTTCTTAGCGCAGGGACTGCCTAGCCCCACTTGATAAATCCAGCGACCGAGCCGGTGTTACTTCCTCCCCTACAATTCCGGCGATGGTGTAGAGCTGAGCAATCGGGTCAAACCTAAATTCCTTTAGCAGATTAAAACCTTTGATTTCACTGGAGCGGCGAATATGAATTCGAGGACCTGTGCAAGGATAAAGCATTTCCCCAACCCGTATGTGGTCGTCATTGGCAAAACAAATCGGTAAGTCTGCCTTGATTAAATCCCAAACTCGTTGTTCCACCAAATCCAAATCAATATCCGGTTTCTCGGGCAGCTCTAGGACAAAACCGTGTTTTATGTCACTATGTACTTCCGGCTTTGGCAAGCCCATTTCTTCTAAAATCATCGATGTAATGTCCTCAGCACTGTGGGCCATGCGTCGGTACTTGATAGAATCAAAAACAATGTCTGCGATACTTTGGGGCTCCGGACCGAAAACCGTTGGCCGGGTTACGATTACTTCCTCTCCCACTCCAATCATCACTTCGGCATTCATTTTCAGTTGAGGGTAAACCAGGTCAAAATGCTCAACAACAACACGACGCCCTTTAGATATTGCTTTCTGAATCGCTTCAGCTATTTTCCAAGGTTGAGTAAACGCCGACTCAAATCGAACATCTAAGTGATAAGTGTGGGAACGAAAATGCCCCCGGTCTGCATCATCCATCAGGGGTAAGGGCCGAATATTGATCCCATCGTCGTCATTGGTCAGCTCTAATCCCGGAAACATTCCGCGAATAAGCAGGGATTTCCCAGCCCCGGCATCCCCGACAAATCCTATCAGCTTATCCTCAGGACTTAAATAGCGTTGAGAAATATTTGTCCCCAAAAAGAGGAGACGCTTCTTTCCTCGAGGAGCAAAGTAGACTGCCTGCATCAAATGTTCATGAACAAACATGGCCATATCCGTGACTCCCTTCCTATTTCCCAAAAATCATGTTTAGTCTAACTGAACAAGTTACTAAAAATGTTCTATGAATTTAAAACTGAAAATGACAAAAAGAATAATGGGTTGATGCACCAAATAAATCATCAAAGAATTTCGGCTCAACCAGATAATAGGCTTAGAGTTGAGATTCAAGGTGAATACAGGCTCTAATTTCTGAGCATAAAAATGCCGATAAGCAAGAATTCCTAAAAAAGTCGCACTGCTATAGGGCAATAGAGGGTAATAGTCAATCGACCCAAACCCCTTATATAAGAGACCAAAGGGAATCAAAAGACTTGTTTCAACCAGGGTCTTTTTAAACCATAACCCCAGCAAGACAGAAGCACCCGCAAGTGCCCAAAGAATCGAGGAAGCCAGAGAGGATAAAAATGGCGCTAAAATCATTGTTACACCTAAGAAATGAAGAATCCCAAAGCGTACGTACATATCTCCCAGCGCTAAGTAAGTTACCCCCGTAATCCCCATCCCCAGCAGCAATACTTTAACTCCTCTTCTGACCGGAGATCTGCTAAAGCCACTGGCCAGACCTGAAAGAAAGATAAAAAGTATAGCCGATGTTTTTCCGAGCAAAAACCAAAATGGGTCTTGATAGTTAATCTTAACCCCGGCAAACTCTCTTAAATCATAAACGAGATGAAATATAACCATTAAAACTATGGCAATTGCCCTCAACAGATCAATTTCCCCAAAACGTTGCTTAGAAGTCATGAATCTATCCGCCGACTAACCGACACTCCATCTCCAAAGGGCAATACCGTAGTCGAGAAATTCGGGTTAGAGGCCAGATCCTGCAAAAATTGCCGCAACCCTCCCACCATCCGATCATATTTAGGAGCAAAGCTGCTTCCCGGAACCACCCAGCCCCGAAAGAGGACATTATCCACCACCAACAAACCCCCTGGCGCAATCAAAGGGCAAATTAAATTTAAGTACTCTAAGTATTCTCCTTTGGCTGCATCAATAAAAATGAAGTCAAAGATTGAATCCAGGGACTTTAAAACTTTCCGAGCATCCCCTTCCAAGGTTGTAACATGATTAGAAAGTTCAGCACGTTTAATATATTCCTGCGCTCGAAATAAACGATCCTTATTCATATCAATGGTCGTAACATGCCCGCCGGTCTCTTTAGCTGCCCGAGCTAACCAGATTGTCGAATAACCGATTGCCGTCCCCACTTCTAAAACAGCCTGCGACTTACTCATATGTATCAGTAAATTGAGAAAGTTGCCAACCATAGGGGTTACAACCGGAATTGTTTCTTTTAAAGCCTGTTCTTCCATCTCACGCAACAGAGGATCCCGTTCACCTAACAGCGTCTCCAGATATTGTTCCATTTCAAAAGGGTAAAACAAGGTAATCTCCCTTTCCTGACTGTTTGATTGCTACTATTCTAGCCTTTCTCCCACTTTATCATAAATCATTTCCAAAAGCTTGGGAAAGACATAAAAAACATCCTTTCAAATTTAATAGAATTAAACTGAAAAGATGATATCCCGGAACATGATAAGGTTTGCTAATTTAGCGAAAAGTCTAAACTCAAGGGTTTACGAGCAGTGTCTCAGTGAACTCGCTCAGCTAAAGCTGAACATCGGGGCTTCGGTAGGGATTCTACCCCCACCGAAGTGGAAATCGGAACACTCACTTATAGAAGGGGGAGTCTCGGAATTGATAACTATGCGACTGAAAAAAACAGCCTTTGGCGTCAAAAACCTTAAAATCAAATGGTGCATCGATGCACCATTTGGCCTCTCTTCCCCAACGGGGGAGTAACTCTCTGATTCAGTCAGCCATTTGAGCCACTCTTTTACTGAATGTCTTTTCAGATACCGCTATAGGATATGCTGATCCCCAGAGAAGCGTGCGGGCTATAGCGCCAATAAAAAATGCGGTTGGGTCAAGTTAATTTGCTCTGCGTCGTAAGTCCGAGAGCTGTGTCACACGAGTACCCTAGTTCCCCCCTAAAGTACCCGTTTGGCGACTTTAATCAGACCCGGATCCAGGATTGTCCCCATTCCGCGCTCAATTATAGCTAGAGCCTCACCTGAACTCATAGCTGGTCGATAAGGTCGATCCTCAGTTAACGCTGTAAAAATATCGGCGATTGCCATTAAACGGGCACCTTCATCGAGATCTTTTTCTCCTAAGGCGAAGGGATACCCTCTGCCATCAAGTCGTTCATGATGATGAGCTGCCCATTCTACGATACGTGTAGGCAAGCCTGCTTCAGTCAACAAGCGGTGTGTATAATATGTATGCGTCCTGATTATATCTACTTCAGCCGGATCAAGAGATCCGGGTTTATCTAAAATCTTCCTGGGAATTGAGAGCTTGCCCAAGTCATGTAGTAAACCCGCTACATAAATCTCATGTAATCGTATTTCTTCCCAGCCGACCCCTTTAGCCAAACGTTCAACCGTTGCGGCAACTGAACGGGAGTGACGAGCAGTAAACTTGCTTTTTTGGTCAATCAGATCGGCGAAGGTTTCCGCCAAGCGATAAGTAAAACTAATCTCTAATTCCCGAGTGCCGGGCAATTGCCAATGATCAAACAAGAGTCCTAAGGCTATCTGAAGCAAGTCCGGTTGCTCCAAATCTAACCAAAAGGCCTCTTTCTTAGCAACTTGCCTAAAGGCCTGGGCTACTTCCGGGAAAAATAATGTCCCAGTTTGATCATTGATCCATTCGATGATTTCTTCTCTCTGTCGACGAGTAGCTAACTTCCGTTTTAGCATAAGATCCACTTGATCTGCTAAGGACAAAATGCGGGCCATTATGGTTACTTCTTCGCTCGGAGCACCCAGAGCACCGTACATGGGATCAGGTGTTTCATGGTGATGTTTAATAGCATTGGCCAGGGTTTTGCCGGAGGGAAAACGCTCAACAATCAGAGCACCGGACAAACAATGTCTCTCGAGGACATGTCTGTTCCCATTATATTCTCCGAAGTATCCGAATGCCCCTATGTCATGAAGCAGTCCCGAAATTGTAAGATGAACAAGCTCTTGCTTGTTGAGCCCCAGGAAACGACCAAGACGCATTGCAATATAAGCAACGCGTTCTCCATGTCGTTCTCCAAGGGCAACATCCAAGCCTCTTTCAATTTCTTCATCGATCAAACCCAAATCAAGTGCCCGAGAAAAGCTCCACATCTGTCGAATGTAGAAAGCATCTTCAAACAATTTTTCTGACCTCCCATTAGACTAACTACTGATGCTAATCGCGCAATCCCATTTGCGCAAGTGATGTTGCTGAATTAGCAACGTCTTCAGATGCCGCTCCAATTTGACTGGCGGTAAAGGATAAGGCATCAATCTGTTGAGCGATTCCCTGTACTTGTTTGATGCTGGCGTTGATGGCAGCCATTATTTCCCCGAAACGATCTACTACTTGGCCCGCCTCTGAGGCAGCGCCCTGCATGGCCTCAGTTGTCTGGGCAATTGAATTGTTTACGGCAACGGTATTTTGTTTTGTTATTGTGATTAAGGCGCTGATTTCTTTAACGGATTGTTCAGAGTGGTTAGCGAGTTTTTTGACTTCCTCAGCTACTACTCCGAAACCTCTGCCGCTATCCCCGGCCCGAGCCGCTTCGATAGCCGCATTTAAGGCCAAAAGATTAGTTTGAGAAGCAATCTCCTTAATCACATCTGTTACAGAGGCTATCCGGGCAGAGCTTTTATCAAGCTCGCTCATTTTATCTTGCATCTCAGCAGTCATACCGGCCAAGCGCAGAATTGTGTCCGAGATAGCTTGAATCTTTCGAACCCCCTCTTGAGCCAAGACATCTACCTGGCGGGAAAACTCCGCCGCCTCAGAGGCATTGCCCGAGATTTGAGCAGTTGCTTGATTCATTTCTGCTGCCGAGGCTGCAGTTTCTTCGGAGGTTGCAGCCAATGCTTGGCTGGCTTCACTAACACTGCGTTGTAAGCTATCTATTTCTGTTAAGGCCTTCTCTAACTCAGCCTTCTTGTCAATTTCCGTCATATAAGACTGGATATAACTAGCCATAACCACTTGCTGGTCAAAACTGAGGATTCGTTGAAACGCTAAACTAGCCCGAATGGCCAGGTCAGTTTTCTTACGATAGTGTTTAAAAATCCGGGGAATAATCTCGTCACAAAACGCTTGATTGGCGCTTAAATAATAAAAGGGTGGCAAGTTGATTCGACTATGGACTTGCCCGATTGTAACTCTCCACTGCAAAAACTCTTCATCAAGCTTATCGGGAAAGAGTGAAAACAAATACTTTTTCATAGTCACTTTCAGCTTTTCTACCGAAGAAAATCGGTCGATGATTGCTTTTAAATTCGGTAAAGTCGTTACATGAGCGTAGAAGTTGCGGATAATTTCTTCAGAATCTTGCTCAATAATTGATCGAATCTCTTTAAGCAGGGCCAACTGTTCCCCATCAATTCTCAGTAATTTTACAGCTTCATCCAGATTAAATTGATGTAATTGTATCAATTTATTCACCCTTTCTATGCCCTTTTGGAAATCTGAAGACCCATATTCTTGATCTCAATACCGGGATCGATGACCGTCTTTGTCTTAAAATGCTATTGCATTTTCTTATCCTTTTCCGTTATATAATCTTTGCCTTCCAAAATGATTCCCAGAGCAGTTAATACAACATTGACTGTGCAGAAAGCGTCATGCTCGTCGGTGGCACAGTTATCGCAGATACTTTGCACCTCAATGAATGCTTCTTGCAGGTCTATATTTTTATATCGTTCAGGAATTACCGGAACACTGCGGAACATATCCAAAATATCCTCAGGAATCTTGTCAGAGAACTTCTCCCCAGTCTGAGCAGATAAACTCAAAAATTCTTTGGCCATAAATAATTGACACAGCACCGAACATTTACATCCATCTGCACAGGATTTATCCATTTTGGTAAAGGCTTTATAAGCACTAAGCTTACTGAATCCTTGGTTGGACATATTCTCGCTCCTTTCTTAATTAAGCAGATACTTACATTGGACCTAGTTGCTTAGTAATTCTTCAACCCTTATTTTAAATAATTCAAGTCCTGTCTTCTCAATAACTCGATAAAGACGAGCCCGAGGACCGAGTTCTTCCTTGTGCTCCTCAGCCTTTGAGTTATAAGTATCCAAAATTCGTCTCACGACAGGGATAACCTGTTCTCGTGGGATTCCTTTACGGATTAAGACTCCATGTACGGGATCCATTCCTGACTCTTTGCCGCCAAGCCAAAGAGAATATTTCCCCCGGGGCTCAGCCATCAGTCCAAGATCGTTGCACTGGACACCTGTACAATTTCGAGGACAGCCCGAAATCCCAATTTTAAAATCCCAAGGGAGAATCGTTCCATAAAACTCTTCATCCAGCAGCCTGGCAAGCTCTAAAGTATCTCCCCGTGAATTCGAGGAAAACCCCTTACCTGGGCAGGAAGTAATATTGCGAACACTTTTATGCAAATTTGCTACCCGAAGCCCCACCTCTTGGATCTTTTCTAAAGCTTGATCAACCTTTTCTTTAGGAATAAGTAAAAGCGAGGTCATCCGGCGGGTGTTCTTGATAACTCCATCATCGCCTACGATCTCCGCCAAAACACGCACTTGCTTGCCGGTTAAGATTCCGCCGGGAGAATTAACAATAATAGCAAAAACCCCATTGGCTTGTTCCTCAATAGCCCAATGAATTTCACTTGAACATTCTACTGATTCGCCTGTCCACTGATAGTTAATATCTCGTTGAAGTTCAGTCACAAACAAACTCTCCTCTAACTACTTTAAAGTAATTCCTATATGCTGTACATTTCTAGGCGAGTCGACGAAATCCTGCAGTAAACGCTAAATTATTTATTCATGGTAAATATTAATCAGGCAGGCAACCAATCTACAATCTCGAAGCATGGAACCGCATACACAAGCAGAAGAGAGAGCCTAACAGCTCTCTCTTCCTTAGATTGGAACTCATTCATATGTTCTTTCCACAAAAACTATTTAAGTTCTTTTGTAAACGTTTTATCCTGCACGCCGACGGATAATGGAATGTGATGGTAAGGTACGAGCATATGATTCAGGTTCAGGCTTAGTTTCTAAGCGTTCTACCGATCCATCTGACAACACCTCATAGATTTTAACAACTCCATCACCTTTCGTCCATTCATGGCAGCACTCTCTGCAGTAATAACGTTCACGGCCAATCCGACCGACATCTCGCGCTTCACATAGCGGGCAATTCATACTCAGCATCTCCTATCAAAGGGTATTTGCGGTATCTTAATGAATATCCTTATTATACCGCAAAAACTATTTCTTTTGCCGCTTATAATTGTGAAGCTTTTGTGATTCTTACACTCTTCGGTATTGAGCTTTTCCCAAGTCATAAAGATTGTTGCCCTCGTGATCAATGATTACCATAACCGGGAAATCTTTAACCACTAAACGCCGTACCGCTTCAGGGCCCAACTCCGGGTAAGCGATAACCTCTGCTGATACAATCCGTTTAGCAATCAGAGCCCCCGCGCCACCAATTGCCCCAAAGTAAATGGCCCCATGTTTCTTCATTGCCTCAATCACTTCCGGCGAACGAAGGCCTTTACCGATCATCCCGGTTAATCCTCGTGAGATAAGCTTGGGAGAATAGGCATCCATGCGTCCGCTGGTGGTTGGCCCGGCGGAACCAATCACTTGCCCTTCTTTGGCCGGTGTCGGGCCTACAAAGTAGATAATTTGATCCTGCACATCAAAGGGCAGTTCTTCCCCTCGCTCTAAGGATTCTACCATTTTTTTGTGGGCGGCATCTCGCCCAGTATAAACAACCCCATTAATTAAGACATTGTCTCCGACTTTTAGGAATCTGAGCTTCTCTTGGGTTAGTGGCGCTTCAATTCGGATAATTCCATTCATCAGGCATCCCTCCCTTGTAAGACGATTTCCTTATGCCGAGTGGCGTGACAGCCAATGTTTACAGCAACAGGCATTCCGGCAATATGGGTGGGGTATACTTCTAGGTTGACCGCCAGTGCGGTAGTAACTCCGCCAAACCCTTGGGGCCCAATCCCTAAGCCATTGATACGATCTAATAACTCTTCCTCGATTTTGGCCAGACGCTCCTCAGAATTATGCTTTCCTACTTCTCTTAATAGAGCTTTTTTAGCTAAGAAAGTAGCTTTTTCCATGGTTCCGCCTACGCCCACCCCCACAATAATGGGAGGGCAGGGATTTCCACCTGCGCGATCAACGGTGTCTACAACAAATTGCATCGCCCCTTCAAGTCCTTCAGAAGGCTTACACATCTTTAGACCACCCATGTTCTCACTGCCAAATCCTTTGGGAGCCGCTATTAGGCGTAATTCGTCTCCCGGGACAATATCGTAATGAATAACTGCCGGGGTGTTATCACCGGTATTAACACGATCAAAGGGATCTTTGACAACAGATTTGCGCAAGTAACCTTTATCATACCCACGCCGAACCCCTTCATTGATGGCCTCGGTCAGGCCTCCCCCCACTACATGCAGATCTTGACCAATACTCACAAAGAGAACAGCCATCCCTGTGTCTTGACACATGGGAACTCTTTCCTCTTTAGCAATTTCTGCGTTCTCGATAAGGCGTTCCAGTACTTCTTGACCTATTGGAGAGCGCTCCTCCTTTAAAGCTTGCTGAAACCCGGCCATTATGTCAGAACCCAAGTTGTAATTTGCTTCAATACAAAGATTTTCCACGGCAGAAATTATTTCTTCGACAGTTATTTCCTTCATCTTTCATACCCGTTGCCAAAACTTTATAAAAGTATACAAAAAGCTTTGTTTGCTTCCTGATTCATTGTGTCCGATTTTGTCCGAAGACTACTTTCGTTTGCTATAACACTCCACAGGCTTAAATTCCGATGCAACGAATCGTACACATTAGTAGTGTCTTTTTTAGGTGACTAGACTACTAATTGATATCTCGAAAGATTAATGGCGGCATTAAAATCTCTATCAATCGCTAAACCACACTCACACTTGTACACTCTGTCTGACAATTTTAAGTCTTGCTTTATAGCCCCACAACCGGAACACAGCTTACTCGATGGAAACCATTTGTCTGCCTCAACGAGTTCAATGCTCTGTCTCTCACATTTGTATTGAAGCTTTGACTTAAAGTCAGACAGTTTTTGCTGGGCAATAGCTTTCGCTAGATATCGATTTTTCATCATACCCTTGATATTCAAGGTTTCCATAACCACTTTACAAGGTTTGGTTTTCACAATTGCATTCGTGGCTTGATGGATATGAT
>NZ_FNCP01000017.1 GCF_900100785.1 Desulfosporosinus hippei DSM 8344
CTGAGCCAGGATCAAACTCTCCAAAAAAAGTTATTTCAAACTTCTCATTAGAAGAAGATGATTGACTCATGATTTATTTTGAAACTCTTGCGAGTCTCTCTCATTGGCTGTCCTTGTTGTTTAGTTTTCAAAGACCATGATTTTTGTTTCGACCCGTTTGGGCCGGATGTGCATCTTAGCATTCATAACTTTCGTTGTCAATAGCTAATTTGCATTATCTCTGGTTAACTAGTTTAAGCCTTCAACTTTCTTCCGGTTAACCACTGCGCATCTTTGTGGCGCTCAGTTATAATACCATTTTCATTCTTTACTGTCAACTGTTTTCAGGATAGTTTTTAGGATTAATTTTATTGATTTATTTTTGGTAATTATCCATAGTTATTACAGAAATGTCTCTCATGTTAACTATAGTTTCAAGGCATTATCAGTTGCCTGGAATTCAGATTTAAACCTATCATCATTGATGATTTGTTCAATCATCTCTTGCTTTTCCGCCTGTGAGTATTCGTAAAAAATCGGATTCAGATCCCATTCCTTTTCTGCAGGATAATACCGTAGATTTGCTCTCACCGTTTTTTCTGTCTCATGATTTTTGAAAACCAATGTCAAGGCGTAATTATTAAAATTATATTCCCTATCAAATCCTGAACCATTCACAATAATATCTGAGATCTCCATTTTTAAAATCCCTCCTTCTAAACTCACCTTGTTATTATGTTGCTTCATTTGCTTCACTATACAGGTTGAGTTAGAAAAGAGGGATTATATATTAGTTAAGGAAATCTCTATTAAATTAACTTAATTGTATAATCATTTAATAAAACAGGAATTAGTTGTAGTCCAGCTTTTGTCCTTGATTCTACTTTTACATCCTTTATCTCAACTTTAGTTACAATCCCGCTAACCTGTATAACGTTTACTACATCATCATTCTTAACTTGCATTACACCAACAAGATAACCGGTAGCATTAGAATCTATCTTGCCGATGGCAATCCCTTTTCCCGCTCTGCCTTGAGGTTTGTATTCATCAAGGGCAGTCCGTTTTAAGAACCCTCGTTGCGTAACTGTTAATAAGTCTGATAAAGAATTACCTTCATTGCTGCCTATTAATGCATCTACAACCCAGTCTTCATTACCTAACGTCATTCCTTTAACACCACGTGATTTCCTGCCCATAGGATTTACTTCCATAACCGGGAATCGAATCACTTGACCTTTACGGGTGGCAAGTAATAATTCTCCTTGCCCGTCACTAAGGAATACTTTAACCACACTATCACTATTCTTCAGACCTATTGCTTCTGAGGTACGAGCATTAATAAAATCGCTTACCGGGCTTCTCATAACTTGTCCACTCTTTGTAACAAAAACAAAGAAGAGATCTTCTATGACATCTTTAACAGCAAGAGTTGAAATTACACTTTCTCCGGAAGGCAAGGAAAATAGATTAGTAAGGGGCCCCCCTTTATCTTTATTTTTCCCTTCAGGTACCGTTTTAGAGTTAATCGAGAAAAACTCTCCCGCTTGAGTGAAGAAAAAGAGTCTATCCTTATTGCTGCAAATTATCCTTTCCTGTAAGGTATCCCCATCCTTAAAGGAACAAATGAGAGCATTATCCTTCTTTTTTGATTGAACCAGAAGCCGTTTGATAAAGCCATTTGTTGTGAGAGCCACTTGGAATATACACTCAGGCTCTCCAAAGGAACTTAAATTGATCTCATTCCGCATTTCCTCAGGCAATATGGTAGTACGACGGTCATCGCCATGCTTATCCGCAATATCTTTAAGCTCTTTTTTAATAATATCGTATACCTTATTAATATCCGCCAAGATACTTTCTAACTCGTTAATTAGCTTTAAAATATCGGCATGCTCTTTTTTTATACCGTCAAGTTCAAAGTTCGTTAAATGTTGGAGTTTCATATCTAAAATAGCTTGTGCTTGAATCTCTGATAATTCGAAACGGGTAATTAGGGAAGCCTTGGCAATTGAAGGGGTTTTACTGGAACGAATCGTGGCAATCACTTCATCAAGATTATTAATGGCTATAACTAAGCCTTCCAGAATATGAGCCTTTAAACGAGCCTTTTCCAAATCAAACTCTGTACGTTTAGTGACGACGATTTTTCGATGCTGGATAAAAGCTGCATTAATTTCCTTTAGCCCTAGAACCTTAGGGGTACCTTGGGCAGTAATAACTAAGTTAATAATTCCGAAGGTATCTTCCAATTGGGTATGTTTATAAAGAAGACGTAAAATATTCAGCGGATCAGCTTCTTTTCGGCATTCAACAACGAGCCTAATTCCCTCGCGATCAGACTCATCTCTAACTTCACTAATCCCTTCAATTTTCCCTGAATCAGCCATGGTCTCAATCTTGGCAGCCAGGGTTGATTTATTAACTTGATACGGGATTTCCGTAATTGCAATGATGCTTTTACCGTTTTTACCTTGTTCGATTAGGGCTTTTCCCCGCATCGTTACCTTACCGCGTCCTGTTTTATAAGCATTAATGATGCCTTCATTACCAATGATCAGCCCACCCGTGGGAAAGTCTGGGCCGCTCACCTTTTCCATAAGCTGCTCGACTGTAACCTGAGGCTGATCTATTTGAAGTATCACGCCTGCTATGACTTCGCGCAAATTATGAGGTGGTATATTGGACATCATTCCAACCGCAATTCCTGATCCACCATTAACTAAAAGGTTAGGAAAAGGACTCGGCAGAACAACTGGCTCTTTGAGGCGTTGGTCATAGTTTTCTTTAAATAGTACGGTGTTTTTCTCAATATCTTGAGTCATCAGCTGGGATAAGTGAGTCATTCTCATTTCCGTGTAACGCATTGCAGCAGCATTGTCTCCGTCAATGGAACCAAAATTCCCCTGCCCATCTACCATTGGGTACCGTGTAGCCCAAGGTTGTGCCATACGCACTGCTGATTCATAAATTGAGGAGTCTCCATGGGGGTGGTACTTCCCCATGCAGTCTCCCACTAAACGAGCTGACTTACTATAGGGCTTATCAGTGTGCATTCCGATTTCGTCCATAGAAAACAAAATTCGGCGATGAACTGGTTTCAGCCCATCCCTAACATCAGGAACTGCCCGTTGTAAAATAACATGTTTAGAATAGCCTAAGAACGCCTCCGGTAAAACATCTTCCAGCGGCCGCTGGATGATGTTGTCTTCAGTTATACTCATCGGGTACAAACTCCCCCTAATATTCTACATATCTTTGTCCGTAAAGATGATATTCTCCATCATAAACTCACGTCTTGGCTCAACTTGCTCACTCATTAGAATTCTGAGCTTTCGCTCAGCTTCAAGAGTATCATCTATTGTTACCTGAATCATCCGCCTATTAACCGGATTCAGGGTAGTTTCCCAAAGTTGTTCCGGATTCATCTCTCCAAGGCCTTTGTAGCGAGATATTTTTGCCGTTTTTCCTAATTCTTTAAGTTCTTTTCTTAGCTCTTGGTCGTCAAAAGCATAGCGAATGATTTTACCCCTCTCCTTCTCAATTTTGTATAAAGGAGATTGAGCAATATAAACTCTTCCACTCAAAATCAGCGGTTTCATGTATCTATAGAAAAAAGTCAATAAGAGGCATCGAATATGAGCTCCGTCAATATCAGCATCAGTCATAATACAAACCCGGGCATAATTACCTTTTTCTATATCAAATTCCTTGCCGATTCCCGAACCAACGGCGGAAATGATACTTCTAATTTCTTCATTTTCTAAGACCTTATCAATCTTTGCGCGATAAGTGTTAATAACTTTCCCTCGCAAAGGAAGAATAGCTTGAAAACGTCGATCACGCCCCATTTTAGCCGAACCGCCGGCACTATCACCCTCTACAAGAAAAAGCTCATTGCGGGATTTGTCTTTTCCGCTACAAGCTGCAAGTTTACCGCTCAAAGCCTTTATCTCAGCATCTCGAGCTTTCTTTTTTAATTCTTTAGCCTTCTTTGCAGCAAGCCTAATCAGGCAGGTTGTCAATGCTCTATTAATGACATCCTTCGCTATTGACGGGTTCTTTTCAAAAAATTGGGTAATCCCTTCATTCGTTAAGGATTGAACAACACCTTCAACTTCCATATTGGAAAGCTTTGTTTTAGTTTGGCCTTCAAATTGAGGATCTTTGATTTTTAGAGAGAGTACACAGGTTAAGCCATCTTTGAGGTCATCCCCGATGAGATTTTCCTCTTTTTTGAATATATTATTTTTTCTGCCATAGCTGTTGAAGGCTTTAGTTAAAGCTGTTCGGAACCCCGACTCATGAGTCCCCCCCTCATCTGTAGGGATATTGTTGACATAAGAGTGCAGAGATTCTTCATCGCTTTGATTGTACTGAATGGCACATTCCAGAACTACTTCATCTTTTTCCCCTGTAAAATAAATCGCTTTCTTATGGACTGGGGAAAAACCTGATTCACTGATTAAATGCTCTACAAAACCAATAATTCCGTTTTTTGACGAAAAAGTCTCCGACTTTAATTCCCCTCGATTATCCGTCAAATTAATTGTCAAATCACTATTTAGAAACGACAGTTCCATTAAACGACTTCGCAAGGTGTCATATTTAAAAACGGTGGTTTCTTTAAAGATTAGAGGATCGGGTTTGAAGGTAACAGTTGTTCCGGTGCCTTTAATGCTTTTCTTGATAATCGCTAGATCGGACTTAAGCTGCCCTCCATCCGTGTATTCTACACGATATAATTTGCCGTTCCGCTTAATATCAACGGTCAAGTAAACGCACAAGGCATTGACTACGCTTGCACCAACACCATGCAGTCCACCCGAAGTTTTATAAGTCTCTCCACTAAATTTTCCTCCGGCGTGCAAGGTCTCAAAGGCCAAGCGCACGGCGGGAACTTTTTTGGAAGGGTGTATATCAATCGGAATTCCGCGTCCATTGTCATCAATAGTCATCGAACCATCTTTATTAATAGTCACTGAGATATGATCACAAAATCCGGCTCCTGCCTCATCAATAGCATTATCAATAATTTCATAGGCTAAATGATGGAGCCCTCTGCTTCCGGTTGAGCCGATATACATGCCAGGACGTTTGCGTACTGCTTCCAGTCCTTCTAAGACCTGAATAGAATCTGCGTTATATTGCTTCGCTGACAAGAACAGTTCACTCCTAACACTTTATAACAATAAAATAGACAATACGTACGATATCATCAAGTTAACCGTTTTGTCCAGACATCTTGTCTTATTAATAACAAAAGAAGTTACAAGAAGCAGAGTTTTAGCGGTTTTAATGTGAAAATAACCAAAATACCGCTAAAACTAGCACTACCAATAACTAATTCTACCTCATTCTTCCGTCTTAGTTTAGTACCAATACTTAGGGTAACGTCTCTTAGGCGACAAGTTATTGACAAGAACTCCGATTATCACAAGGATTATCGCTCCCACCATAATTGGGGTGAAGATATAGATCGGTTCTGCCTGACTCAAAACCGCAAATAAAGCGGTAGCCCCACCGGGAGGATGAGTTGTCTTAGTGAGAAGCATAACAACTAACGCCAGAGCAGTTCCCAAGGCGGGAGACCACCAAGTTAACCCAAACATCATGACAGTCGCTACTCCCACCGCCGCAGACAATGTATGTCCCAAAACAACATTACGGGGTTGAGACAAAGGAGCATCCGGAACACCGTATATAAGAACTGCTGAAGCACCAAAGGATGCTACAACGGGAAGTTCTAATGTGTTAGCAAATAGAGTAATGGATATTATCCCCAGAAAAGAGCCCAACCATGTCAGAATTGATTCCAACAGCGAAGGATAAGGAAGTGGCGGCCCCTTCTTTTCACCTTTCATTTTGGAAAGATAGTTTATCTGTAAAAATTGAATTATCCTTAAAAAGGATTTCAAATATTCCTTATTTAAGGAATTTAAGGCGGCTTCCGTTTTTCTTAATTCCTGCATTCACAACTCACTCCCAGCCTAATTGATACCTTATTATAGCCGGATCTTCATTAGGAAGCTGTGAAAAGGGTCACACTTATTAGTAAATATACCAATAATCTACTTTACATTCTCGAAAAGATTAGTCTATAATTTTCAAGAACGCATGCAGAATAGTTGACGGGGGTAAAAATCGCAAACAAGCGACCCCCACCTAAACTGTGAGAGAGGTCGCTTGTTTATTGCAGAAACCAATCAATAATAAGGACTGGTTTTTTCTCATCCTCTTGCCCGATTATCTCCCTTTCTCAGCAGCCATTCTTCTAAACTTTTCCTTAATGTTCTCCGGAGGTATAGCTATTTCTGATCGTCGAGACATGACTAAGGATTCGCTTGGGCAAGCTTGTGAACACACTCCACAGCCAATACAAACTTCATGGTTTATGATAGGGATAACTGTACCATCTTCTTGATTGGTCATAGTAATGGCATGAATATGACACTTTTCCTCGCAAATACCGCAGCCAACACAGCCTTCCGATTCTAGCGAAGGAATGAAATTACTGGGATGAGTGGCAAAGACTTGCTGTTCATTGATACCGCGCAAAACTTTACAACAACAACCACAGCAATTACAAATATAGGTTGGTTTGTTCATGACGTTATCGCATAGATGGACTAACCCCAGTTCCTGGGTTTGTTTAAGTACATTCAATAAGTCTTCGACGGTTGCCGGCTTGCCTAGCCCTTTGCGGACTATCCATTCAGCTGCCCCACCCAGAGAGATACAGACCTCCGTCGGAGCATCACAGGCTGTACCTAAATGCGAGGCCTCATGACGACATGCACAGGTGGTAATCGCACCTCCGCCCGATTGCCGGATGACTTCCGTCGCCTTCTCATAGTCCAACACTTCAGTTTCTACCGCTAAAGGAATAACATTTTCATAGATAAGAGTCCGCATTACTTTAGTATCCATACCGGCAATTTCTTTCATTACACCTGGGCTGTGAAAATACGTTTCAAATAGCTCGGCCAACTCTTTTAAATCAAGCTGACTTCCAGTTCGCATAAAGGTATATTCAAAGAATCCGACTAACATGGGTGTTAACATATAATAGAAGGTATCTTTGCGCGGTATATCCAGCACTAAGCCTTTGTCTGACATTCCGTCTAATATAATTTTCAATTCTGTTTCTTCAATGTCAGTTAGATCTGAAATCTTTTTTAAAGGCATAGGAATTGAAGAGAATTTGCTGCCTACTAAAGCTTCATTATCTGTATAAAGTCGATGAAGAATCGCCATCAGATGTTCGTTAATGGGCGCTCCTTCCGGGGTTTTGCTTAGGCGCTCAGCCAGCGCGTTATAAATCTCTTCTTTAGAATTAATAATATGACCCATGCTGATTTACCCTCCTCTTGCGAGATTCGAAGCCAGACGCACGAAAATAACAACGCCACTTGAACTTCCCCAACCTTACGTCTTTCGCACCTCTAACTTCGCCCTTCATGCCTTGATTATTTAATCCCCTCTGCATAGCCCTCATGAATGGCATCGAGAACCTTGCGCGGCTTTGCAGCATCTCCAATAATACTAATTTTCTCTAACTTATCTTGTAAGGCGTTAAAGAGTTCATTTTCTGAACGGGAACCTATAGCTAATACAACAGTATCTGCAGGAATAACCTTTTGCGTATTGTCATTGGCACACTCTACTAAAACTCCATCCGGACGAATTTCCAGCACCGTGTGTTTATCCAAGCAGTTTACTTGATGGCGCTTCAAATCAGCCAACATAGACCAACGGGTGCTGGCACCAATATCTCTCCCAATTCCTTTAGCCATCTCTAAAACAGTAATCTTTTTCGTTCCTCGTGTCAACAAGTGATGAAGCTCTTGATCTGTTTCAGCATGTCGAGCCATCAGAAAACGTAAGGTATCGCTATTTAAGGTGCCAGCTTTCGCTAAAAGCAAAGCCGTGTCCACTCCAACAGCCCCACCCCCGACAATAACTACATTACGTCCTGCCTTTTTACGACCTAATAATACATCCCAGGCCTGCAGTACCTTTACACCTGCTGCAATTTTTATAGATGGGGTGACGGGGCGGGCTCCGGTGGCAATAACTACCCGCTCAAACTCGACATTCTGGACTGCGGACAATATCTTCTCCGATGTAGCCTTTATATTATATTGAATTGTTACCCCAAGCTCCTTACAGGCGTTAATCAAGTAATTTCTAAAGTATAGGAAGTCTTGTCGTTCCGGAGGAGCTGCAGCTAAGGCCAATTGTCCTCCGGCCTCCCCACTCTCTTCCCAAATTGTTACCTTATGACCACGAAGTGAAGCGACTCTCGCAAACTCCATTCCTGCACAGCCGGCTCCAACCACAAGGATTTGCTGTCTGTCAACAGATTGACCGATAGGCCCAAGTTCAAACTCTCTTCCAGCCTCAGCATTTACCAAACAGCTGACCGGCTTAAGGCGGAAAACATTGTCTAAGCAGCCTTGATTACATCCTATACAAGGACGAATTCTATCTGATTGTCCACTCATCCCTTTATTGGGCAAGTCGGGATCAGCTAACAGTGGTCTTGCCATACCGACAAAATCTGCCAAGCCCTCTTCTAAAATACTCTCTGCTAGTTCAGGAGTATTTATTCGATTACAGGCAATAACCGGAATAGAGACAGCCTGTTTAATACCATACGCAAGGTAAGCGTAAGTTCCTGGAGGTACATTCATGGTAAGCTGCGGTACTTGGGTTTCATGCCATCCTCCAGTTACATTAAGGGCATTAACCCCGGCCTTCTCTAAAGCTTGACAGAAGGCTCTAGATTCTGTGTTGGTGTTGCTGCCTGGCACAAAATCATTGCCGGCTACGCGTACAATCATAGGATAGTCCGGCCCGACGGCTTTGCGAACCGCCTCTACCACTTCAAGTCCAAAGGTCATCCGAGCCTCAAGGTCTCCGCCATAGCGATCTTTTCTTTGATTGGTTACCGGCGAAAGAAACTGGGATATAAGATACCCGGCACTGGCTATGATTTCCACCCCATCAAAATCGGATTCTTTCGCAATTTTTGCCGCTTTGACAAAGGAAGCAATTATTTCCTGAATTTTTTCTTCTGTAAGTTCTTCCGGGGTTTGCCCAGTCAATTTGGAAGCAATTGGCGAAGGAGCTACTGAAGGTTTACCAGTGAGAGCGGGATGGGCATACCTTCCAGCTTGATAAAGCTGGGGCACTATCTTTGCCCCCTCAGCGTGGACTGCCTTAACTAATTGACGTAAGCCCGGAATATATCCTTCATCATCAAGTTGCGTCATTCCAAAGGCATTTCCAATTCGATCTATTCCACACCCACCAATAATAATTAGGCCTACTCCACCTTTAGCACGTGCACGATAAAACTCAATTAGTTGATCATTAACCTCTCCCATAGGACTGTAACCTAAATGCATTGGGGTCATAACCAAGTGATTGCGCAGCTCAAGTTTTCCAATTTGAGATGGCGAAAATAAAATTGACATCAATAGCCCTCCTCTTAATATTTTTTCTTAGCTACCGGACACGATATATCTCAGGTGATAAGGTTTGAATATTCAATCTTTTCTAAGGAAATAAAATATCATTCCCCCTTCAACAAATACAAAAATTTTAAAATTGATGACTAATCCAAAGAGAGCTTTTCAAGAACTCTCTCAAAGGTGGCAAACTCCTCTTCTGTAAAGCGCTCTTTAATTTCTTGATCTAGCTTTTCAGCTAAATGCGCCATCTCGCTGATTTGTTGCTTAGCTTGTTCCGTTAAAAATACAAGAAGGGATCGTCTATCCTCCGGGTCATTTCTTCTTTCCACTAAGTCAAGCCGTTCCAGGCGATCCAAGATGGAGGTAAGGGTAGATCCATCCATTTCTAAACTTTTGGCAAGTTCCTTAAATTTTAGGCCATCCTTTTCCCACACAGCGCTCAAAACATAAAATTGAGATGGGGTTATACCATACTGGGAAAGGCTCCCTTCATAATATCTATGTACCTTTCTCATGACTCTGCTTAGTTTGTAACAAACATATTTTGATGGATTTCTGCTGGTCTCATTTGTCAAAGCTTTAATACACCTCATTAACAATTCAATTTTCTGGTGAGTATTTTCCATTCCTAAAAGAATAGCTATAGAAATGTTTGTACAGCAATTAATTGTACCCCAATTGTTTGTGTACCAATAAATTGATAGTTAAAGTATAACCTATTTTGATTTTTTTGACAATGACTATCTTCAGCTTCTTCAACCGGAAAAAAAGCGCCCTCCCTCCACTCTATTTGCCTGTGGAGAGAGAGCGCTTGCTGATTCATTTACACGACTTCAATATTTGTTCCTGTAAACTGGCTATTGTAGAGATCTGCGTAGAAACCTTTCTCAGCCAGCAGATCGTTATGAGTACCCATCTCAATAATACTGCCGTGATTCATAACCAGAATTAACTCTGCATCCCTAATCGTAGAAAGCCTATGGGCAATGACAAAGCTAGTTCTACCCTTCATTAGTTCGGTCATAGCTTTTTGGATATAAACTTCTGTTCGTGAATCAACACTGCTTGTGGCTTCATCCAGGATAAGGATGACAGGGTTCGCTAAGATAGCTCTGGCGATTGTCAAAAGCTGCTTTTGACCCTGGGAAATATTCGAAGCCTCTTCGTTTAGGATTGTGTTATAACCTTCCGGAAGTGTTTTGATAAAATGGTGGGCATGAGCAGCTTTAGCCGCATTTATGACCTCTTCTTCGGTAGCATCATCACGCCCGTAAGCTATATTCTCGAAGATTGTGCCATTAAATAACCAGGTGTCTTGCAAAACCATTCCGAACATACTGCGTAAAGAACCGCGTTTAATATCCTTGATATCAATTCCATCGATTAGTATTCTGCCATTGCTTATCTCGTAAAAGCGCATTAACAAATTTACTAATGTTGTTTTACCGGCTCCTGTTGGTCCAACAATCGCAATCGTATTTCCTGGCTTTACATCAACATTGATTTTTTTTAGGAGCTCTTCTTCTTCCGTATAGCTAAAATCTACATTTTCAAATCTTACATGCCCTTTAGGGAAAGGAACTATCTTTGCCTCAATAGCATCGGGGACTTCTTCTACCTCATCAAGCAGTTCAAAGACACGTTCAGCTGAAGCAATAGTTGATTGAATAATATTGGCAATATTTGCTGTCTGAACAATTGGTTGAGTAAACTGTCTGGAGTATTGAATAAAGGCTAAAATATCCCCTATGCTGATCATGTTTCTGGTTGCAAAAACACCACCAACAACACAAATTATCACATACCCTAGATTACTTACCAATCTCATTAGCGGCATTATTATCCCGGAAATAAACTGTGCTTTATAGCCTGCTTGATAGAGTCTTTCGTTAATTGAATTAAATCTTGCAAAGGTCTCGTCCTCACGTCCAAAAGCTTTGACAATTTTGTGTCCGGCATAGGCTTCTTCAACAAGTCCGTTGAGTTCACCTAAGGATTTTTGTTGTGTAGCAAAGTGTTGCTGGGAGCGCTTGGCAATATAAATTGTAACGACCATATAAAGAGGCAAGGTCAAAATCACAATTAAGGTTAGTAATGGGCTTATCGACAACATCATAACGATAACCCCGATTATCGTAACCAGCGAGGTTATCAATTGGGTAAGGCTTTGTTGCAGAGTGGTAGAAATATTGTCAATATCATTGGTAACACGACTCAAAATCTCGCCATGAGTTCGGGCATCAAAGAACTTAAGAGGTAGACGGGAAAGTTTCTCATCTACTTCCTTGCGCATCTTATAAACAGTTTTCTGGGCAACCCCGGCCATGATATACTGCTGCAAATAACTAAAGGCAGCACTGATGACATACAAACCAATCAGGATTAACACAATTTGACCAATATAGGTAAAATCCAAGGAAGGGACAGCCTTCCCTGTCTGGGCTGCCATCAGTTTTGCACCTAGGCCTTCGCCAATTTTGGTAACCCCTTTCCCCATGATTTTAGGGCCAAGGATACTAAAAATTGTGCTTAGGCTGGCAGTTACGAAAACAAAGAGAAATTTTGTTCTCTGGGGCTTTAAATATTGCGCTAACCTCCGCAGAGTTTCTTTAAAATTCTTGGCTTTTTCTACAGGTTTTCCTAACGATCCCATCGGCCCGCCCTGTTTTCCACCCGGAAGTCCTTTTTCTTTGTTTGGATTACAGTCTTCACTCATCCTACTTCCTCCTCAGACAATTGTGACGCTACAAGTTCACGATATACCCTGCAATTGTTCAACAGTTCCGCATGAGTTCCAATACCCGCAATAATTCCTTCATCTAAAACAATAATCTTATCAGCTTCCCTCACAGTCGGTACGCTCTGAGCTATCAAGAAAACCGTGGCCTCTTCAAGCTCTGGTCTCAGCGCAACCCGTAGTTTAGCATCGGTTTTAAAATCTAAGGCGGAAAAGCTATCGTCAAAAATATAAATCTCCGGTTTTCGCACGAGAGCACGAGCAATCGAAAGCCGTTGTTTCTGGCCTCCGGAAATATTAGCTCCGCCTTGGGCAATAGCATGATTAAAACCCGCTTCTAAACTCAGAATAAATTCTGTAGCTTGGGCCACATCAGCAGCATGCTTAATTTCTTCTAGAGTAGCATCTTGTTTCCCATATCGAATATTTTCCGCAATTGTCCCTGAAAAGAGAACTGTCTTTTGTGGAACAAAGCCAATCTTTGCTCTCAATGCTTTCTGACTCATTTCTTTAACATTGATTCCATCGATAAGAATGCTACCCTTTTCCGCATCGTAGAAGCGACTGATCAGATTGATTAAGGTTGATTTGCCTGAGCCTGTCCCCCCAATAATGGCCGTCACCTCGCCTGGCTTTGCAACGAAATTTAGATTGTTAATAGCAGGTTGATCAGCACCGGGATATCTAAATGAAACATCTTTAAATTCAACCAACCCTTTTCCTTGGGTCACAGTTCTCGGCTTTTCAGGATCTTTGATATCTAAATTTGTCTCAAGTACTTCATTAATTCTTACCGCAGAAACCTGAGCGCGTGGAATCACAATAAACAACATCACTAACATTAACAACGAGAATAGGATTTGGGTTGCATATTGGATAAAAGCCAAAAGTGAGCCGATCTGCATAGCTCCGGAATCAATTCTGATGGCTCCGAACCAGACAAGGGCTACAGTCGTTAAATTCATAATCAGCATCATCGCCGGCATTAAGGCAGCCATAATCAGATTGATTTTGATGGCGTTCTGCATTAAATCAGCATTAGCATCATCAAATCGAACTTTTTCTTTTTCTATGCGATTAAATGCCCGTATGACCCTAATGCCGGTAAGATTTTCCCTTAAAACAAGGTTTAACTTATCAAGCTTTTCCTGCATTAGTTTAAAAAGAGGTAAGGCTCTAAATAACGTTCCACCAATAATCGCAAACAACACCGGAATTACAACGACTAAAACCCAGGATAAGGATATATCTTGTTGCAATGCCATGACAACTCCACCGATACTTGTAAGGGGGGCCGTCACCATCATCGTCAGGATTAAGACGGATACTTGCTGAATTTGGTTAACATCATTAGTCGTTCTCGTAATAAGTGTCGCTGTGCCTAATTTATCAAACTCATGCAACGAAAAACTTTCAACCTTACTAAAAAGCTTTTCGCGAATTATTTTCCCAAAGCCTATTGAGGTTCTTGCAGACAGATAGGCTGCAATGATTGCACAAATAGTTCCTCCGACGGCAATAAGCAGCATAACACCGCCGGTCTTTACAATATAATTAATGTCTTTATTCACAATTCCGAGATCAACTAGGTCAGCCATTAAGGTTGGCAAATAGAGGTCAGATATAACTTGAACAAAAAGTAGCGCTACTACAGCTGCAATATATGCAGTAAAAGGTTTGAGCAATCTAAATAGCTTAACCATAAAACTCACCTCATTTGATATTGATATTAATCTTTATCATATTCCCTTAATAGA
This sequence comes from Desulfosporosinus hippei DSM 8344, assembly GCF_900100785.1. GTDB lineage: Bacteria > Bacillota > Desulfitobacteriia > Desulfitobacteriales > Desulfitobacteriaceae > Desulfosporosinus > Desulfosporosinus hippei. The sequence continues at coordinate 13,953 of NZ_FNCP01000017.1, forward strand.
TTTCTCAGGGTGCTTAATCCCTCATATACTTTCTCTAAATCTTTTGGGCTGCCTTCGCTCAAAATTTTTTCAATCTTTTTCTCGAACTTCACATGAAAACTTTCATGCATTTCCTTAAAATTTGGAGTTATACTTACAAAGACCACTCTTCGATCGGATTCACTTCTTGATCTTTCTACCATTCCTTGTTTTTCAAGCCTGTCAACGATACCTGACACGGTACTATTTGAGAGATTCATTTTATTGCTTAGCTCATTAATCTTTAATTTTTTTTCTTTACTTAAGATTCCAAGAACCATGCCTTGGGGTGGAGTTATGCCCACGTCTTCAAACACTTTACTCATACTGCTTCTATAGAGCATCATTACTTCCTGAAAAAGACTTGCGACCCTTGCACTTTTATTTTGATTTTCCATAAATTCCTCCACAAACTTGTTTTTTAGCGCATTTTATTTCGCATAGTAATATTTCGTACACGAAGGATATTACTCCTTAACCATTAAAATGTCAAATTTAAATTTCGGTCAATTATTATATATAAACACAAAAAAGATGATTTCTGTTTCAGTACAGAAATCATCTTTTTTGTGTTTGCTTATCTGACAATCCCACGATTCACAAAATCTTGTTTGAGAACCTCTAATCTTCTTGTACCATCTATCCGTTTTTGTCTCATTTCCTCTTGAATTGCCTTCGTATCCTCGATGCCCTTTACGATTGTTTGCCATGATTTTTCTAGAGTTTCAATATTTACCGAACTGCCCGTGGCCAGCTTGGCAACCATTTTCGATTGAAGAGCAGTGTTTTCGGCATTTCTAAGCAGAAGTTCATTTGTTTTTTCATCTAAGGCACTCATTGCTTTAGCCTGAACTGATTGGCGTTTTAGCATAATTGCCTGAACCAAGCATTGTTTGAAGATAGGCATGGTAATGACGAATGCTGAATTAATCTTTCGAACCAAGTTATAGTTGCCATACTCTATTGCTTTGATGGTTGGCATACTCTGGACAGCAACGTTTTCAGCCAGCTGCAGATCATAAATTCTCTGTTCCATTACTTCTTGTACCTGCAGCAGGTTGTTAACATTCATTTGATCTACTCGGTTCCCTGTCTCGTTGGCTCTGGCTTGGGCTGCCGGAATAATATTATTCTTAAGCTCAGCAAGAACTACTTGACCGGCATAAATGTATTGTCCTAGCTGCTCATAATACTCAACGTTTTTATTAAACATGTCTTCCAGGTGTTTATTGGCAGCACCGATTTCAGCTTCGTATTTCTTGAGGGTCACAAAGACCTTGTCAACTTCATCGCCCATAGAGTTATATTTTTTGAACAAAGTCTCAACAGTGTTTTTAGCTTTAGAAAAAATCTTTTCCAGGAAGCCGGGAGGTTTATCCTCAAAGTCCTTAATATCAAACTTGTCCATAATTTTATTAAGCTGAATTAGCAATTCGCCTGAATCCTCAACTTTAGTTGACTGCATGGAGTGCAAAATAGCGTCAGAAAACCGGGAAACCTCTTCCGCTGTGTTTTTGCCAAATGTCATAATCGAATTAACATCTTCCAAGTTAATTTGTCGTACGATACTGCGAACTTCCGGACTCTCCATAACTTTTGTCTTAACTTCATTTTTCTGCTTTTCGATATCAAACTCCGGAATTGGGGCTGGGACTAAACTTTTATCTTCTGTCAAAGTTGTAGTAAATCCTTGAATCTCCATCGAAGTTCCTCCTCAAATTTTTTTTTATAAAAGCAAATCTTGCAGTAAACTCAAAGCTATCGCAGATGAAAGAAACGTGATAATAGCCCTGGTTTTTGGGAAGAAGCTGCTGGGATATCAGCTAAAGAGGGCATATCTAAATCGAATTTGACCTGTGGAAGCTGAAAAAGATCAAAGAAACATGGCTTAATGAATTGATCAATGGTTTTGTAGCTCGTTGGAGTTAAAACTAGGATATCTAGACCAATGCGGTTAAAATAGGCAAGGATAATGGCATCGCTTTCGCTGAAAGATTGTTTTTTATGATCATAAATTACGATTTTAGGAATCTCTTGAGGAAAATCAAAGACTTCGATCAGCTTTAAGATTTCATCCTCCATGGTTAAAATAGTCATAATAATCTTTAGCTTAAATTTGTTATCTACTGCTGTTACAAAAAGGTCTGAGCCAATTAATTCATTAATTTTTCCAATTAAAAAATGCTGTAAAGGTGCTCTAAGATGGTTAAATTTATAATGCTTGCTCATTATTACTTTAGCTTCATTTAAAAGTCCCTGGTCCGTTAATAAATAACTAGCCTGATACAGTTCCTGCTTCGTGTAATTTACATTTGTAAATGGCAGACCACTAACAAGCTTGGTATTTGTGGCTGAAGAGAGGTTTCCTAAATCCCGCCAATAAGTATTTAAGTCCTCACTAACTCCATTAATTTTAGCAAATAAGTTAGGAATATAAACTTTTTTGTTTTGAATTTTAAACTCCGGTCGCAGTTTTGCAGGTTCTCTCCATAATATCTTAAGTTCATCAACGGTAGTTTTAAGGGTGATGGGTTGAGTGCCATAGTTTTCAAACTGCCATGGCTTGAAAAGCCCCACATCTTCCCCATAAATTACTTCCTCAATTTCTTTAGAGGCGTTGTAAGCAATTGTACTTTTACGAATGTACCTTTCTTCGGCGGGAAAGGATTCCAAAGTTAGATTATTGGGATTCTGAATAAGATGGGTCAGCTCATTATCCCTATCAATAATTTGAAATGGTTTGTCCCCATCTTTATCCGAATGTACATAAAGGACATCACACCCTAACCTATGTAAGGCATATAAGAGATAAATTTCGTGGGGTTTAATTTGGCCATGGAACAATATTTTAGGATTATGATCCTGATCCTGGTTTAAAGAGGCTTTGGGAAATAATTGAACCACATACCTATTTAACCATGTAACTATTTTTAATGAGAAATTTGAAACTATTGAGAAGTTTGCATTTTTGTTTTTCTCAGCAAAAAGATCAACTATCTCAACAAACATTTTTTTAATTGTGTTATCGAATAGCTCATTATTGAATTGCGGAAGTATCTCTGCTCTTAAAGTTTGTTCAATGACCTCAGATCTATCTTTAAAAGGATAACTACTAAACCCAGTGGGAATGGAGGAATTCTCATCCGCAGTAGGTGCCGGAATACCATCAATAAACTTCAGATAATTTCCCAGTAACTGTAGAGAGCGATCCAAGTCATAGAGACTATTATAATACTCTGCCTCCCAATCATCGGAAGAGACAGGTACGCCAATGTAACGAATAAAATATGTTGGCAGTATGGGATAAGGATGCCCAATGTAACCACTTCGCATTTTTAGTGGAACAAGCATTTCTTGGAATATTGCCTCAGTTCTCTTCAATTTGACGACAACTATTGGATCATTTAGGTTAACTAAATCCCTTGGTTTTTGTTGGTCTACCGGCAACTCAGGTTCCTTCTTTATAGCTTTTGGCAAGTCCTTTTCCCTTACTTCTTTTTTAGCTTTCTGCTCAGGAAATGAACGTATTGGTAAGTCTTTGAAATATTTGATAAGCATCGAGTATTCATTGTTCTTATCTACATATTCAAACTCGTCTCTGAACGAGGTATTGAGTACTAGTACATCACAGCCGATAAGGGACATTAAAATGAGGTAATATACTTCATGTTTCTTAGGACTACCCCAGTAAATAACCTTAGGATTATAGGGAGACTTCTTAATAATTTGTTTGCCGTGTTCTCCAAACCAAAGTAATATTTTGGTTCCGAAGTTTACAGCCATACTTAAATTAATCTCATATTCATTGGCTATGTAGAGATTGAAAATTGTATCAAAGGCATTTCTTATCCCTCGATTCAACTCGCTGTTTGAGCTTAAAGAAAAATAACCTTGAGAATCCAATAGATTTGCTAAGGCTCCATTGCTAAAGTCTTTAAGGGGAACAGGTTTAAATAACTGCCTTAATCGTTCAATAACGCTCAAATCAGTACTTACCGGAATGGAATTGTCAAATAGAATAAAGTTATCTGTAAGTTTTAGTTGTTCATTTAGACTTGTGATTCGAGTCAGATACTCTGTTTCGTCATCACATCCAATAATTCTATAGAAATATACATCGTACTTAGTACCCCTTTCCTGCAAAGGAGACAGTATATCTTTAAAAATATTATTGGATTGTTTTAAAACAGTCCTATTTCCATTACTGATCTCCGTAGCTTCTCCCTCCTTATCCTTGCCAGGACTCCCAAATAATTGGTTCATAACCAACGGTAGCCAGCTTGCCATTTCTTACAATAGGGGTATTATACAGACTGGGGTTATTTAGCAGCATCTCTTCTTTACCGCTGGGAGAGATAATCTGATTCATATTTAATCTTTTATAATCTTTAGCATTCGCATTGATCAATTTATTCAAGCCCACTGCCGTTTTTACACTTTGGAGTTCACCTTTACTTAAGCCCTTTATCCCTAAGTCAATAAATTGATAGTTTATTTTTCGTTCTTTAAAGTACCGTTCTGCTTTTTTCGTATCAAAACATTTCTTGACTCCAAATATTTGTATATTCATTTCCTATTGTGTCTCCTCATAAAACATCTAATAAGATTATGGCAATATTCAATCTAAGTGATACTTAGTCTTTAAATTATTCTACGCAATATATCGAATCCCTTCAAAAATAAGCGAAAAAATGGAAATCCCAAATTAATAAACGCCTCCGGCCCTTAAAATGGCTAGAAGCGTTACAGTTAAAGATCAGAGATTGCATCCCCTATTTTACATTAATTACAGCCATTGTACACCTTGAAACACAGATTAATTGGTCATCCTCATCCGTGATTTTAATATCCCAGACCATAGTCGTCCTTCCTTTGTGTAAAGGAGTTGCAACAGCCTTGACAATTCCATCCCGCTTAGAACGAATATGATTAGCGTTAATCTCTAAGCCAACAGCCTGTTGGGTATCTTGGTCAATGAGGTTATAGGTTCCCACGCTAGCCACTGTTTCAGCTAAGGCAACTGACGCTCCTCCGTGCAGCATTCCGAAAGGCTGCCTATTCGCCCTGGAGATCGGCATTACGGCAACAACTCGTTGTTCATTTAATTCTACGATTTGGATTCCTAGAGCCTCCATAAGTGTGTCTTTTGGAATCGATCCGTTTATAATTTTTTCCATAAATTCTCCCTGTTAGGCAAATAAATACCCTTCATTAACTTATTTTTCTCTTAGGTAACCAGATTCTTACAATTATTCCATTTATTAAGGAGCAAAGCGGCCAAATGGTGCACCGGTGCACCATTTGATTTTTACTCCATGGGCACGGTTTGTGACGTCAAAGGCTGTTTTCCCATGCACACATTTATTTAAAACACTACCCGTAAACCCTTGCGATGTCTAGACTTTTCGATAAATTAGCATGCCCTATATAGACTATTCTAGTATAAATGAAAAGGTATCTACCTTCAAGCGTATGCAAAAAATTCACTCAACTATCCTATTCACTTCTATGTAACATCAAAGCGAAAACGGTCTCTTCCACTTCTACAGCAAAAGCAGACCGTTTTCTAATTGGAATAACTTCTTTTCTGCAAATATTCTAGTTTTTTTATCTTTCAGCTTTCGAAAAAAGCATTGTCCGGCGGATCCCTAACCTTTGAGCTGCTTCCCCTATCCGCCCTTCGCATTCAGCGTGCACTTGATTGATATACATTTTTGCAACTCTTCACAAAGTATAATTGGGCCGGATTTAACATCCCGGCCCACAAATTGTCACTAAAAAATAAACTCTCTGGGGTCTAAATGGACTTCTCGGCAAATCTCTTCTACCACTCTTTTTTCAACTGGGGCAAATTCTCCGTCTGCGAAACCAATTGCACAACAGAGACGAACAACCAAGCGAGCAGCTTCTGGTTTGCTCGCTAATTTTCCTACCGCCCTCAAAGCTTCCGCCTTGCCTAAGATAAGATCACTCTGTATCCGCTGTACAAAGTAATTAAAACGAGAATCGACTTCATTAATATTAATTCCACGCATTTCTTGACTCGTACGGAAGTAATCAATAAGCTTCTCCCTTTCAGAAGCTTCCAGAACACCGTCAGCTGTTGCGACCAAAGCACTACCTGCTACTAAAGCTTCCGTCAGATCTTTTCCCATATATTTGTTAACAATATTTCGGGCATTTTCGGTTTGCTTTTGCAGCCACTCAGCCGTATTAGTATTGCTGCCGGAGTTCCATCGTTCTTTGCAGCTTAAACAGGCAAACTCCATGTTTTTACTTCCAATGAACCCTGCCAGTAAACCAACTGGCCCTAGCAAAACACCGCCGATAGCAGCTTTACCGAGCCCAAAACCTTTCTTCCCTGCCGTAACTTGAGGGGAATGGCAACGAGGACAGGTCATCCCACTTTGATGACCACTGCTTTGAGCCTGTTGCCCGTATGTCTGAAGACTCTGCCCCATTGGTTGAGGACTCTGACCGAAGGATTGAGAGTTCTGACTATAGGATTGAGGACTATTTTGGCCATACAGGGATTGGGGGTTGGGCTGACTACTGTAGGAAGGTATGCCCTGACTTCCTCCCGGGCTTCCGGCATTGTTGTTTCCCCGTTCCTCCTCAACTTCCAAACCAAAATTACGACAAAGGGCTGCCAAACCACCTTGAAACCCGCTGCCTATTGCATTGAATTTCCATTCGCCGGCATGGCGATAAATTTCTGCAGCAACGATAGCTGTTTCTACAGAGAATTCCTCACCTAGTTCATATTTGAGAAGCAGCTCATTTGTACCTGCATTGAGAATCCTTACATAAGAGTTCTTAATATCTCCAAAGCTTTGTCGTTTCATTTGAGCATCATTGATGGTAATGCTAAAGGATATTCTCTCAATATGAGGGGGTACGGCCGACAAATTTATGCGAATCTGCTCGTCGTCCCCCTCTCCGGAGCCTTTTTTGTGATCTCCACTGTGCTTCACTGACCCTTGGCCACCAGATGGATTATTATAGAAAACAAAGTCATTTTCGTCCTTAACTTTACCATTAGACCCTATCAAAAAAGCTGAAGCATCTAAGTCATAAGTATAGTTGCTTGCTGCAGGGTTTGACGCCCAACCTAATCCTACAATTATTTCCTTTAGGTTAGGATTGCTTTTTGTGAGATCCACTTTTTGTCCTTTGCTAAGCCTTACTGCCATATCTCTACCTGCCTTTCATATACATTCATACTTCAACAAAATTAAAGAAGGAAATAGCTTGAAAATTCAAGAAAAAACTCGACTAATAGAGAATCTAAGGGTTCTCTTTTAAGTGCATTTTACCATATTAAGCCAAGCACAAGCAAATTAACATACTTAAGCCCGGAAAAAACTTTTCCGGGCTCATTTTAGCTAACTCCTAAGCTTCAGAACGATAATTATCTATAAAATCTTGCGGAAGCTTTTTGATCAACAAAACAGGAATATTCGATTTATTAAGTACACTATGAGCTAAACTACCATAAATTAAACCTTTAAAGCTGTTAAGCCCTCTAGTCCCCATAATTATTAGCTCAAAGTTCTTTTTGGTTGCGTAGTCAATAATAGCTTCTGTAATATCAGGGATATTTGAATTTGAGTAAATTGTCTGACGACTTACATTCTGTCCTTTTCGAGCAAAGATTTTATTGGTTGTGGCGAGGATTTCGGAGTATTCCTTTTCTTTTTCGGAATCCTGATCATTTATTAAGTGCTCTACCCAGTCTGTATGTGGGTTCGTAGACCAGGTTTCCAACAAATTATAGTCTCCTTCAATGGAGCCTTGAACACTTTCGTTGATATGCAAGATCGTTAACTGCATATTATCGAGACTTGCGAATAAACTCGCCGCATATACAGTCGCTGAAAAGGAATGCGGTGTTCCATCAGCATATAGGAGTACTTTAAGTGATTTAGAGTCAGTCATGAAAATTCCACCTTTAAAAACGATTTGACGCCTATTATATCATAATCTAGTATATGGGATAATCAATAATTAATGATTAATGATCGTCAATCGCCAAAATTGCCATAACAATTTAGCTAAGTAATGATAAATAGAACGAATTGGACATTCATTATCTTTTTAATCTTCAAGCTTACTATGGTCAAAATTAGCTATGAAAAAGAAAAAATCACATGCCCTAAAGAATTTTCTAAGGACATATGATGAAATAATTCTTTAAAATATACATCTTTTAATTAATGTTTTGAAATTTCCTTAGGAAGCTTTTTCACTAACATCATGGGTATCGGAGAATTGTTTATTAAACACCCAAAAAGTAAGATTTTCATGGTTGTTAGTCCTCGTGTCCCCATAATAATCAAATTATATGAGTTCTTGGCAGCATAATCATAGAGTGCATCTAAAGTATCTGAAATTCCAGGATTACAATAAATGATAACATTACTGACATCCTCTGCTCTTTCGGTAAAAACTCGATTAGCTTCAGAAATCATCTGGTGATATTTGTCACGATCAGAGGAGTTAGATCCAGCGAAAACTCTCTTCATCCAATCTGAAGATGCTTTAAGCGGCCAATGATATTCGAACCCTTGAGCATTACCCTTCGCTATAGCCCAATTGACCAGATCTTTTGTATCAAGCCAACAGAATTCTGTAACGTTTGAATCTTCACAGGTTTCTCGGGCCTGCACAACAGTTAAATGCATATTAGGCATATTTTTTAATAATTTTGCCGTATGAACCGCTGCATAAAAGGCTTGCTGTGAATCATCAAAGTACAGGAGCACGTTAAATTTAGAATCCGTCATATTCTATACCCCTTTCCTAAAAAGATGTGGAATTATGGCGCAATCCAGGAAGAGCTTAGTTGAATTGAGGATTTATTGATCCATATATCGAGTCGATCTTTGTTCTCAATAATCTTGTCAGCTAATTTCGCACCTACATACCGATAGTAATTCTCTCCGTCTTTCCTAGAAAAGTAATTGTTTGTATCAATAAAATTACCACTAGCTCCCACTCTGTGGAGTAAGGGAATTAAATTGGTTTTGTTTATATCAAAGTTTTCGATGGATCTTTCAAATTCATCACCTAAATTAGCATTACTCCATGCCTTAGGCCCTTTTTCTGGCTTAATCTCATAAACTCGTCTTAAAAATTCGAAAGCAAATGCACCTAACGAAAAAATCATCTTCGGTTTATATTCATAAGCAATTTCTCTAAACTGTTCAATTTCTTTAGCTACTTCCGGCCCCCACCAATTCAGAGTATTAGGAACTAATCTACTTTCACTAACAGCATTTCTAAAATAAATATTGGAAGTTTCAATTCTAGTATTCATTTTTCTATAAACTCGATCTTGAATTTCGTCTAAGACCGGTGTCCAGTTGTCATGACTGATAGGGTGTTTGGGATTAATAACTACCCAGATAGGATAATTTTTCATTCCAGACTCTCTCTTCATCATCTCTCAATCCCCTCATAAAAAGAGTGTATTTTTTAAATAAAAACCTTTTGCTGCAACTAATCAACTCAGATCTGCCACTAGTTGTAGCAAAAGGTTAAAGTCTAATGAATAAATATCTAACCTTGAAATTTCATCTGTTAATCACCTAAGAATAGCGCAAATTACTGCTGATTGAACTCTAAGCTGCCTTCTTAGTTTTGGCTACTACAATGCCAAGACCATCAAAGAGATAATAGAGTCCGAAGCCATACCATACGGTATATACCAGATAGAAACTAAGCAAAAAGATAAGACTTAATTTGTTCTCACTAACTTTCTTAATTTCTACGCCGTAATAATTATAGGCTGGCTCAAGAGCTTTTTGTTGAACCTTAACTAAGTCAAATTCCTCTTGAAACTGTGCTTTTGACTTAAATGCTGCATCGATTTTCTTTAAGGAATTATACCAGTTATAGGTGGCTTCACGACCTTCGTACCCATATTTCCTTTCCAAGGATTTGCTGTCATTATGATACATAAAATCACTGTCTGCGACCACTGCGCCTAAAATTTTCCCGTAATCTCCCTCGATGCTGATTGAACTATCTTTAACGGTTACTGTTGCCCCAGCTCCAGTGTACAGTTTACCCCATTTTACAGCTTCGTCAGCGGAAGATGCCTTGATTGCTAAGGTTATATTTTTGCCCAATTGTCCGTCAGCTACTTTTTGGGCTTCTTCAATGAAATACGCCGAGCCTTTAGACAATGAATTAAACATATCATCTGCATATTCTAAACCGTTTCTTCCGTTACCAAAGTTAGGTGACATCATTCCCATATAGCATAGTACAAAACTAATAAGCATTATAAAACCAATGGTAAAAGTCTTTTTGTTTTGAACTAACTTCATTGAGAAACACCTCCTTTAACATTCGCCTCATAATCCGCAGCGGCTTCAGCCCGAAGTTTCGGTATATTTCTTATGAAGGTACTTATAATCCAGAAAGCAAAGATGGAGACTAGACCAAAGAATAACCATACTCCAACCTTTGTAACTATAGCACCGGAGGAAGCGGATAAGGAGATATAGCCCATTTGAGTTAATTTCTCAGGGAGTGCAAAAAGTCTATTGACAAAACCCGCTAAGATTGCTAAGGCATAGAAAGCTTTAATTTGGGTTCCTGGAACTACTTTTGTTGTTATTGCCCCAATCTGGATCCCGAATAAGGAACCCAGCAGCATTCCCATTGCTAAAGTGTAAAACACATAACCATAGATAGCGTATTGAGCAATTGAACCATAACCTGCTGTAAAAATGATTTGGAGGATATCGGTACCCACTGTGGTTCCAGTGGAAATCCCTAGGCCGTATACAAACATCGGGAAGGTAACAAAACCGCCGCCAACGCCCAGAATGGATGCTAAAAACCCAGTCACAGCTCCGCAAATTCCAACAAAGAAGCCTGAAATTCTTCTTCCACCAGGGACTACGTGCTCATCGAATTTAATCATTGGTTTAAATTCAATGGATTGGAGCTTCGCGCCCAGTGCTGTCATTTTTTCCGGGCCGCCGTGAGCATCGCCGCCAACTTTTGATGAGCTCTTTCTCATTGTAAGATACTCACTCAAAGCGAAGATGCCTAAGAATCCCAGCAGAACTACATATACTGAACTTATTACAAAATCACTCATTATCGGGTTGTAATTAAATAGTGCACGATTGATCATCCCGCCACCGGTTACTCCCAGACCAGAACCGATCAAAAAAGCAATGGCTAGCCCGGCATGAACGTTGCCCATTTTTTTGTGCAAGGTTGTTCCCATAATTGCCTTAGCAAAGATGTGAAACATATCAGTACCAACCGCAAGTATTCCTTTGACTCCCAAGCTCATTAACGCTGGAGTAATAACAAATCCTCCCCCTGCCCCTATACAACCGGTTATAAGGCCAGCGATGACACCAACGGCTATTGAACCGTAAAACGTTGACGGTGAAAAAAATGATGGTCCGAAGGCCGCTTTACCGCCTACAAATGCCGGTAAAGTTGCTGCTGCATGAGCCATTGCAGGAATGAGTAAAGGGAGAGCCATTACGAATAAGATCAGCAACTTCTTTCTGTTTTTTATAATATTATTAGATGTTTCAATCTCCCATTGGGCATGCGCCCTAGCTGCATACATAAACGAATTATACATAGTTTTCATTAATTTCCCTCCTTCAGTGTTCTTCACTTTCAATGGAGTTAGAATTTTAGTTTTTACCTGCCAAATTTCAGAGATTTTTGTGATATAATAATTAATAAGCAATTTCTTTTGCGGCCTTTTATAGGCTGCTTTTTTTCTTGAAGAAGTACCCGAATTTGTCCCATTTCCCAGGCAAGCTCTGAATCGTTTATTTTACACTCATTCATATCTTGCATTATTTTCTTAACCTAGAGTTTCGGATCTTCTTCAATTATTAACCCTTTAAACTATAGTTTAGTTTCTTACACTCCTTTCCTTTGAATTTTGTTTCACAAGTAAAGAGTAGCATTGCTTGAGAAATGTGTCTATAGTGTATCCATATCCCTATAATCAGTTATACCTATTTTCAAATCGATTTTGCATTAGTTTAAGGTTGTAATAAGGGTTATTAACCAAAAATAGATGAGCCTGGTTACAACTTTGGTACTATTTTTGAGTAAGGAAAGCCATAATCTTAATCCTTCAGATTTAAGGATTTCTATATCGATCCTAACGGATTAAAATTCAAAATCTTAATCTTAGCCTGCTTAAACCCGCTGATGTCAGCTATTTGCTGAATTTTAGGCTATAGTTTCTCTACTAATCTCCCCCACTTATTGTTTACTAGGCGGTTTTTTCATACCTCCATTTTTTAAATGATGAGGATAATCCACAGTAATTGAATTTAACAATATAAAAAACCTTATAATTTAATAAAATCTTAATCCGATTACCAAATTGTTTGCTAATAATTAATGATCCTCCTCCTTGGACGTCCCTTTAGCGGAAAACTTTGTGTTATAATTCTGATTGAATTAAAAATGGGTTTGAATTAACTTTCCTTTTTTGGACAAAAAAAGAAGTGTCTTCGAACACTTCACTTCACAAATATTAATTTCCATGCTGATTTTTTGGAACAATCGTCAGAGTCGGTGTTAAATTGCATCCCTCTAGAAAATCTTGAGATAATTCCTTTACCAACAACACAGGGATAGGTGATCTATTTTGTAGGGAATACGCTAAACTACCAAATATAACCTCTTTTATTTTGCTAAACTCACCTGCACCCATTACTATTAAATCGATTGCCCACTTATTTACATACGCGAGGAGCGCAGTTACTGCATCTGGAATATTGGGATTGGAATATAGCACTTGTTGTTGAACATCCTTTGATCTTGCTAAAAACACATCTAGGGCATTCTGCGGCACATCTGAGGTTGTCGGCCAGATGTTTTGGCATTTTTCATCAATTTCCAGCAAACTTTGGTTGCTTTCTTTAAGCCTCACGATGGTCAAATGCATATTAGGCATATTCATCATTAGGATTGCTGAATATATTGCGGCAGCGCGAGAGAATTCTGTCTCATCTAAATAAAGAATCACTTTAAACCTAGTTCGACTCATTCTAATACCCTGATGACATTACTAGAGCATTGTTAGAAAAAATATTATAAGTGTTAAAATCTATTCCTCCACTTATCCATGATTCTGAAATAATATTAGTTCTCTTGACATTTGAAGAATCGCTGAACTGACACGTTACTTTAATGATAAACTCTTCTTCTTGAGGGTTGCCCCCTAACTCCCGAACCATAAAGGTGGCAATATCAGATGGCAAATCGTTTAATTCCTCTTGACTAAATGGCACGTCAGGTCTAATTTCTAAATTCGCATTAAAGGAACGTCTAATCATACCTTCCCTAATAACCGTATCAACACTTGTTGTAAGGGTAGCTACCGGAAGTTTGGCTCGTACTCGATTATTATAGAGTTCAAATTTGAAATTACGTTCATTACCAGGGGGATACACCGGTACTACATTTAAAAACTTCCCCCGCGTGTACCTTACCCCGTAATCAAGGGATTCCTTTCTCATTCTTAAACCCTCCTTCGATGTGGAGTATTCTCATGTCGATACTTTGCATTTATAATTTACGATTAAAATTCTTAGCGACCTTTTCTGTCAGCTTTTTCTCTATTGGGAATTGCTTTTCTTTAGTTAAGGCTCAATAGTAAACTTCTACATTTTTAGATTAACATCGAATAAAAATCAAGTATATAGAAAACCAAAATGCTTATAATCAATTTTTACAATTGCCTCAATTTTAAGTTTCCAATATTTTGGTAATCCTAGACTTAATACCCATCGCCAGAAAGGAGAACATGATACCATGGATCGTACAAATGAATCTTTAGAAAGGCTAATAGATTATGAGAAAAAATACTGCAACTCAGCGAAGCTCGCAAACTCACAGATGATGTATTGGTTTTATAAGGTTTTAGGTAATAATTCATGGAAAGAAGTAATTCCAGATATCGACAATTGGGTTTATCACTATGAACAATTTCTTGACGCTGGCGGAGACCCTTATCAATTAAAACAAGAAGGTACATTTTTGGGGAAGTATTTTTAACCAACTGGGATCCAGATTTTTAAGCTATTCTTATCTCTAATGATTATTTCCGATATTTTTTTTCCTACCTGTTGAAAGTAATCTTCAATTTCGTTACTGCTGAAACAATCATACCGATCGTTCCTCTCAATTGTTACACGACGTAATAAAGGAATTAAATTAGTGTTATTAACGTCAAAGGTCTTAATAGATCTATCAAATTCGTTCTTAATTTTGTTTGCACTCCAATACTTTGGGCCTTTTTCCGGTTTAACTTCAAATACACGCCGCACAAATTCATATGGAAACCCACCAAAGGTGACAAGAATCTTTGGCTGATATTCAAGCAGAATTTCCCTAAACAATTTTATTTCTGTAGCTACTTCTTTGCCCCACCAATTTAATGTATTTGGAACTATTCCACAATCACTTACGACACTCCTAATATAGATATTAGAAGTATCAATTCGCGAATTAATTTTTCGATACACATGATCTTGAATCTCATCTAACACATGTCTCCAAATATCGTTAACAACAGTGGGGTATTTCGGATTAATCAATAGCCAGATTGGATAGGTTATATCCCCTAAATCCCGTTCAACTAAAGGTATAAATTTATCGCGTGCTAAGCCAGACAACGGATTGCTCCTTTCAATTTTTTATAACATTCCAGAGGCATAATATAAATCATATGCCTCTGGAACTTATGATTCTAGACTCTTTAGGTCAGAAAGAAAAAGTACAAATAAATTGTGGATATGAGAATTGAAACAATCATTAGTGGAAAAGCGACTTTCATAAAGCCTACGAAAGTCCATTTGTAACCTCGCTTCTCAGCCATGCCTACCACTACTACGTTTGCTGATGCTCCAATAATCGTTCCGTTACCACCAAGGCATGCACCTAGAGATAATGACCACCAAAGGGGATTAAGATCTGTAATGCCGCCTAATCTTCCCATGTCTTGAATTAAGGGGATCATCGTAGCTACAAAAGGTATATTGTCTACAAACGCCGAGGCAATGGCAGAGAGCCAGAGGATTAGCATGCCGGTCGGTAATATTTCCCCACCCGTAAGTTTTAAGGATTCCATTGCTATCCACTCGATTACTCCGACATGTTCCAACGATCCAACCAGTATGAATAATCCTGCAAAGAAAAATATTACTGGCCATTCAACTGCGCCTAGTGCATGTTCGGGCTCTTCCCGAGTTAGTAGCAAGAGAAGCGCCGCTCCAGTCAGGGCAATTGTTGCCGATTCAAGGTGAACGTACTGGTGAATAAAAAACCCAAAAACCGTTAGGAAAATTACAAATAATGATTTCTTTAGCAGAAGCGGGTTCTTGATTTCTGTAGCCGGATTCATACTCATAATATTTTTCTTTAATTCTTCACGGGTCACTAATTCTTTTCGGTAGATGAACTTGAGCAAAAATACTGTCACAATCATAATAATAACAATTACAGGAGCAAGATTGATTACAAAGTCCATAAACCCTAAGCCCGTTGCCGAACCTATCATTATATTAGGTGGATCACCAATCAAAGTAGAAGTTCCACCAATATTAGAGGCAAGAATTTCTGCAAAAAGGATAGGCATAGGATTAATCTCCAGGGCTTTTGCAATTGAGAAAGTAATAGGTACAATTAATAAAACCGTTGTTACATTATCTAAAAGCGCTGAGAGTAATGCAGTGATGATTGTTAATGAAATCATTATTTTTATGGGTTCACCCTGACTTTGCTTGGCAGACCATACAGCAAGGTACTCAAATAATCCTGAATTTCTTGCAATTCCTACAATAACCATCATTCCAATTAATAGCCCTATTGTATTGAAATCAATAGCCTCTATCGCTTGTTCCTGGTTAATTACTCCCCCGATAATGACGAGCATTCCACCAAGTAATGCAACGACTGTACGATGAATTTTTTCCGAAATTATAATTGCATAAGATATTAAAAACACTACTGTAGCAAATATTACTTGACTGTTACCTTCCATCGACTTCCCCTCAATTCTCAATTAATTGAATACCCAGATACACCTAGATCAAGACCTAGGTGTATCAATTATTAAATTATCTACTTTAGAAGTGGTGACAGGCCAACCATCGGCCAGTAGGTAAATGTCATAATCACTAAGACTCCCATAATAACCGCACTAGCCGGAATACCGCTTACAAAGAACTCGCCTGTTGTAAACTGTTTTGACTCATAGGCCATTGCATTAGGAGCCGCTCCAATCAGAAGTAAGAATGGCATGCCAGCCATAGCTGTAGCACCATATAAAATCAGTTCAGGGTTAACTCCAAGATATTGAGCCATAACTAGCGCAACTGGTAGAGTAATCGCAATAGCTGCTACATTCATAATGAAGTTTGTCATTATCAAGACTAGGAAACTAACCGCTAATACAAATACCAACCAATGTGCACCTGCAAGCATTCCTAACCACTTAATAGCGATCCACTGAGCCGCACCGGTCTGCCAAAGACAGAATCCGATACTCATAGCACCTGAAAACAATAACACAATATTCCATGGAATTTTCTTTTCAAGATCTTCCACTGTCAGTACGTTAGCAAGGAAAAACAGCACTCCCGCAAGCAGCAAGGGAACAGAACGATCCATAGTCTTTAAAGCGGGAATGATCGCTTGTAACACAAGCATAGCCAGGGCAAACACGACGACAACACCAACAAAGATTTCATTCTTTTTAACAGGACCAAGTTTCGCATATTCAGACCTTGCCTTATCACGCAAGCCAGGAATCTTCGACTTTTCAGGTTTATAAATGACCATTAACAAAGCCCAAATAAGGAATACTGTTGCCCAACCAAAAGGAGCCAAATGGATCGAAAAGTCGATAAATGAAACGTCAACTCCGGTAAACTCTTTATAAAAACCTACTGCAGCCGGGTTTCTGGCACCACCTAAGAGTGTACAGATACTTCCCGCTCCTGCAGTATAGGCCATCCCAATGAATAATGCCTTACCAAATTTCGAAGGTTTACCATCCGTACTATCACCATTATATAAAGCTAAAATTGTTACTAAAATTGGAAACATTGTAGCAGCTACAGCTGTATGAGCCATAATGTGGGTTAATAATGCCGTAATAACAAAAACCCCTAATAATATCTTTCTTGTATCCTCGCCTACTACATCTAGCATCTTATAGGCGATTCTCTTAGTGATTCCAGACTTAGTGAAAGCTAAACCTATAAGAAGAGATCCTAAAATAAACAATACTGTGGGATCCATAAAATCTCTAAAAGCTTCTTTTGCAGGACGGATTAAAAATAAAGCTTGCACAACCCCAATCATGAGACTTGTAACACCAATAGGGGTTACTTCAAACACCCACCAAATACTCGCTAAGAAAAAGAGACCAATAGCTGCTTTTCCTTGTTGGCTTAATTCAAAAGCCTTACCAGAAGGATCTACCGCAGGTCCAAATTGTGGAGCATAAAAGAATACTAAAAATAATGCAACACCAAGTATAATAAAAAATATTCGTTTTACATTATGACTACTCACATTAACACACCCCTCTTTCGAATTTTAGGTGTTTCTTCTCTAAGTTATCACCTAAGCAAAAATTACTTTGCACATCCTCCAATTTTGATATTTTTTGTGTTATAATGCTATTACGATTAAATTTCTTAGCGGCCTTTCAAAGGCTGCTTTTTTTATTGACAAAAGCTATTGGTTTCTTAACTATCTGGTTCTTTGATAGATCACCCTCCAATCTTTTATAGTCAATTATTTCCCATCTATTACGGATCGATATTTTTCTATAAGTCTTGTGAATTGTATCACCCTCCCTTCAACTATGTATGTGACTATACTCACAAGATAAGATTACCATCGTGATAGAATTACGTCTATAGCAAATCAAAATGCTCTTAATCAGTATTGTTTATTGCAATTACATGACTTTCCTTGTTATTTGCTTAGTAATCATCTAACCTAATTAAGGTTATTAATCTTTTGCTCCTTAATTTCGACTAAAATAGACTTACAGCTAACTATGACAATCAAAATTCAATTCACTTTTAATCAATAAGGACTATAAGGATCTTCGTCCAAATCTTTCTTAATAAGACCTATTAATTATAAAAAAACTCCGAAGAGAAAAATCTTTCTCCTCGGAGTTTTCAACTTGAAAATGAAGTTTTTTGTATCGAGTCTTGGCTTTACTGATTTATTGGAAGTGAGTTCGATTTAGGTATACTCACAATTATTGTAGTCCCTCTGGGAGAGGTTTCAGCGACCCATATATTGCCTAAGTGCATATGGATAATTTGATAGCTAATCGACAATCCTAAACCGGCACCATCGTCTCTGGTTGTGTAAAACGGATCGAAGACACGCGAAAGATCACTTGCTTCAATTCCTGTACCTGTATCAGTAATCTGAACTTCAATGGTTTCTGCTTTAGCCTGTGATTGAATGATAAGCTTCCCTCCATTGTGCATTGCTTGGACAGAGTTAATAATTAAATTTACAAAAACTTGTTTCATTCGATCCATATCGATATTTACCAAAGGCAGATTGGGTTCAAACCTCTTCTCTAATTGAATCTTATTTTGCCTTAGCATGGGATAGGTAAATGTTAGAACGGATGACAATAAACTATTTAACTCAGTCGGACTAACGATTGGTCTACTTGGTCGACCAAAATCTAACAACTCCTTAATAACAAGATTTCCGCGATCCACTTGTTCACAAATTACTTTTGTATATTCCGATAGTCCTTGTTGGGTTTTAAACTCGCCCTCCATAACTTGAACGGTTGATTTAACAATCGCCAAAGGATTCCTTAATTCATGCGCAACTCCTGTGACTAGTCTGCCTAAAGCCACAAGTCTTTCAGAGCGCATTAATTCTTCTTCCAGCCTTTTCTTTTCCTTTAAGTTGTCTGCCATATTGTTGATAGCTTGAACAACTTCTCCGATTTCTCCTGGCAGCGTAGGAAGCCTTTTATCACTATCTTCCTGCATGCTTAATATTCCATTCTTAATTATTTGCACTTCAGAAGCTAAGTTATGAATAATATAAAGGGCTGTCCCCAGACCAAGTATCAAACCAAATAAAGTCATGTATCGGGTAATGAGGCTGAACTGCCTGCTTTGCGCAAAGACCGGATGAACCTGTTCATCTGCCCAGGCAATGGCAATCAGTTTTCCGTCCTTTATCACTGGCACCAAGTATTCAAATGCTTGATCTCCTAATGAACCTGCAATACGAGCAAGAGGTTCTTTAGTTGCTTTAACTGCTATAAGGCCTGAAGAAGCCTCGTTTAAAATGCGATACTCGCGAGCTTTTATTTCCTCAGGGGTTTGAGGTCTGTATTGATGTAGAAAACCATAGACAAAAAGATCATTTGTTTCAGGAATGTATAACCCCAAGCGCACCCCGGGGTTACCATCAGCTAATGGCTTGGCTATTGAATCAAAGGCATTAGCAATTGTTTTGATATCAGTTTTAGAGAGTGGAGAGCTGTATTCCAGACTGTAACCCTCCAAACCCTTTGTCAAGCCTTGGACTGTAGCATTGACCATGGTTCCCAATCGCTCTTCTTTAGTAGTTAAGAGCATTTCATCCTTTGCTCCAGAAAAAAAGATGTCATACATCATTACCAAGATAGGAATCAGTAGAATTGCCGAAACAACAAACATTATTTGCGAAGCGAAAGATTTATTCTTGAGAATTCTAAACAAGCAACCACCTCCATAGCACGAATTCAGACAGATCCCTCTATAGTGCTTGAAAACAAACACTCCTGACAAAGACCCTCTTTAAGCATATCACAAGATCTGTGAGTCTACTAAAGCTCTAACTATCGCTTCAAAACAGATTACAGTGGCTGAAAACATACAAAATCTCCTCAAAAAACACCTAAAATGGCTGGCATGTTAATTGCAATAACTAGAAACATAGGAGGTAATTTATATGACTACTAATCAATTCACCGTTTGGGTCCAAGAATTATTTGATTCTTGTAATATTCATAATGAGATTGAAACAAGCAAATTAATTGTGGAAGTGATGAAGAAATTCCACACTCTAAACAGTGAAAAAATTCAAGAACAAGTAACAGCGAGACCAATTCTACGTTAGATTAGGAAACATTTAATCTCTAAAAGCCCCACCATGTCCTTGATCACTTTTAAAGAATAACATTATAAGATTATTACCGTCTACATCCCCTCTGTATCTTCACAATCAATATTCTTGATAGGATTATTCTGAAAGGAGGAAATTCCTTTGTCCAGCTTATTACTCAATAATCATTCGCCTATTGACCAGATGAAAATTGAAGCAGGAGATAAATCTTTTCCAATCTGGCTCATCGCAAATCCGAAATACCCTGATGACATCAGTAATATATGGAATCCAATAATGTATGAGATTCAGGATAAAGTCTATCGTAAACTCAGAGCAAGGATTAACAGTAGAAATATATTTATTCTGAGCGCTTTCAGCGATATAGGAAAAATATGTAATACTTCAATGGAGGAGGAGTTAACTAAAAAGATTCTAATACTCAAAGAGAGTGTCTATAGGTACCAACCTAAGCTTCTAATTACTTTTGGTGCCATTACCAATGAGTATATCAAGCGAGCCTTCGATCAAGGTTCCGAAGGTCAAACTAAGTATTGGAATACCGGAAATTTAAGCAACGAATTCGAGCAGGCAATTGCCAACTTTGATATAAATCGACCAAACTGTATTCCCTTGGTGCGAAGAATTTCTAAAACAGCCAATATCAAAGATTGGGTTGACCAAG
This sequence comes from Desulfosporosinus hippei DSM 8344, assembly GCF_900100785.1. GTDB lineage: Bacteria > Bacillota > Desulfitobacteriia > Desulfitobacteriales > Desulfitobacteriaceae > Desulfosporosinus > Desulfosporosinus hippei. Next base: position 34,816 of record NZ_FNCP01000017.1, read on the forward strand.
ATAATTATTATTATGATGTTGCAACGAAGATTGCTGAAAGAATTATCGAAAACAAAGATCATCTGGAAATATGGATTTAATTACATGCTCTAACATCTCTATCTAATTTATTAATTCTCTTAACGTATGCATCCGAATTTACCTCCGCAACCCAATTAGTCGTTATACTAAACTAATTATTGGAGAAAGGATGATTAACATGAGTACCTTAAAATTCTGCTGGGACTATTTAGTTTTCTTTGGAGACTGGCTTTGGCCAATCAACGAAAAATAATAGTTGAATCCACGGGAGTTTAGAACCAAGTTATCATGCTTCCGGTTGACATTCCTCAAATAGAGAACGCCGGAAGCGCATAACCATCAAAAAATCTTTGTATATTCTCCGAATAGTAGATCCTTCCCTGCTGAGGAATATTGTAAGTTTATTTTCCTCCTCTACGTCATCTACTAAACCTATATGCTGATAAATAAGTACAGCTTAATACGTACTATGTTTCACAAAACTTCATTTATGTTATTTCCTAATTAGTAGTGAAAAATTACTGTTTGGAGGCAATAACTATGAACATTTCAAAGTTTATTCCACTTATTGATACCTTAATCAATTATGATAAAAAGAATTTCAGATTCGATCTAATCGCTGCATTAACTGTTGCAGTGGTTGCCTTACCTCAAACTATGGCTTATGCAATGATCGCCGGTGTTCACCCAGCCTACGGTTTATACTCTGGTATTGTGCTAACCATTATTGCTTCTTCGTTTGGAAGTTCTAATCAGTTGGCCACCGGGCCAACTAATGCTATCTGTCTCTTGATAGCATCCTATATGATACCCTTTGCAGGAAGCAATAACTTTTTTGCAAACTTATTTCTCCTAACCTTTTTAGTGGGAGCTATACAATTTACCATGGGGGTACTAAAACTGGGTTCTTTGGTCAACTATGTTTCCCATGCTGTAATCGTAGGCTTTACCGCCGGGGCAGGTGTTATTATTGCAATGGGTCAGCTAAATAACATAATGGGAGTTAGTCTGCCTGATCCACACCTTTCAAGTATTGGAAAAGTAGTTGCTTGTTTACAGAGTATTGATAAAATTAATTATTACGCTTTAGGTGTTGGCCTTTTTACTATAACAATAATTATAGTCAGTAAAATAATTAATAAGAATATTCCCGGTGCTTTGTTAAGTGTTATCTTTTCAGTAGTTCTTGTGATGATCCTAGGTTTAGAGGAATTAGGGGTAAAGGTTGTCGGACAAATTCCTCAAGCTATACCGCCGCTAAGCATGCCCAACTTCAATCTCTCTGCTATTGGCAATTTAAGTACCGGAGCAGTCGTCATTGCCATTATTGGTCTAGTTGAAGCATTATCAATTTCCAAGGCAATTGCAACTAAAACCCAACAAAAGATTGATCCCAATCAGGAGTTTATTGGCCAAGGAATAGCCAATTTAGTGGGATCATTTTTCAGCAGTATAGCAGGCTCCGGTTCCTTTACGCGTTCTGCTATAACCCATCAAAATGGAGGAAAAACCCGGTTAACAGGTGTGCTGGTAGGTTTGATAATCCTCATTGTCTTATTTTTCTTTGCTCCCTACGCGAGATATATTCCAAATGCAAGTTTAGCTGGGGTTATCATGGTAGTTGCCTACTCAATGATTGATAAAAGAGCTTTAGTTAAAGTTATAACAACTAATCGTAATGATGCCATAGTCCTACTGGTGACCATGTTGACGACAATTTTTGCCCCTCATTTAGAGCAAGCAATTTATGCCGGAGTTGCTGTCTCAGTAATTCTATACCTAAAGGATTCTGCCGTAGCTACCGTCATAACTTTAGAAACGGTCAGAGGAAATAACGGACAATTTATTGAACAATTAGCCTGTAAAAATGACACCGCTGTTGCAATTCATCAACTAGAGGGAAACCTATATTTCGGATCCTCAGCGGATCTTGACAAGAAGTTAAGCGACTCATTCCCAAACTCCATAGTTTATCTCATACGTTTCAAGGGCGTTTCAATCATCGATATTACCGCAATGGAAGTTATTGAAACTTATATTGACCGAGCTTTAAAGGAAGAAAAAAAGGTTATTCTCTCAGGAGTTACACCAAAAATCTTAGGCATGCTGAAAAAAATGAACGTTGTTGATCACGTCGGTAAAGAAAATATCTATATGGAAGAGGATGAGGTTTTTGCCTCATCTGAGAAAGCTATAGAGCATGCAAACTCTTTTGTTAGAAATGTCAGCTATACCTCGGAGAACCGATCGGCCCAGGCATACTAAGACTTATTGAAATAGCCCTCGAAAAGATCAACTAATCTTTCGAGGGCTATTTCAAATATTTGATCGCCCCCTGATAATCCACAGGGTGCCTAGAGTATCGACTTAATAATAGCAGTATATTCATATTGCAGGTGTTGCCAATGGTAATCTAAATGCAGATAAACCCTCTCTAATTCCAGACGACTCAGGACGGCATTTAAAACTCGCACAGCGTGTTGGAATTATCGAAATATCCGTGTATATTATAAAGTCTATCTCTTTAGGTGACAACTGGTGTACTTCAGCTTCAGAAGTCTTGATTACATCATTAATAATCCTATTAAGACTAGAGCGAATATGGCATAACTCCTTATTAATACATTGGCTGCACTTTGAAGTCTCTTTCATAGTTCCCTCCCTCTCTACACAGAACCATTGTAGATTTCCCATTATAATTTTACTTGGTACTTTTGAGCTCTATAAAGAAGTGCTGATCGTGTAAGTCCAAGTAGCTGTGCTGCCTTAGTCTGATTCCCTCGACTTTTCTCAAGAGCCTTAAGAATCAATTCTCTTTCTACTTCATCGAATGAAATCCCCTTGTCAGGAAAATTAAGAATCAAGCCTTGATCTGCATCGCTTTTTTTGTTTTCAACTTTTTGAATTTCTTTCGGTAGATGTTGCACCTTAATCTCCTGCCCTTGAGAGAGGATGACAGACCTTTCGATTACATTTTGCAGCTCTCGAATGTTCCCAGGCCATTCATAGTTCATTAATAATGTTAAAGCCTCAGGAGAGATCATTTGTTCTTGCGAGGGATTGAATTTTTGCATAAAGTGCATGGTCAATAATGATATATCTTCTGATCTTTCCCTTAAGGGGGGAATGTGAATCGGCAGTACATTTAAACGGTAGTACAGATCCTCCCTGAAAGTTCCTCGTTTAATGCAGTCCATCGGGTCACGGTTTGTTGCAGCTATAACCCTTACATCAACCTTGATGCTTTCGGTTCCTCCTACCCTTTCAAACTGTCTTTCCTGAAGTACTCTAAGGAGTTTAACTTGCATTGACAGAGGCATTTCAGTAACCTCATCCAAAAATATTGTTCCCTTATCAGCTAATTCAAAGCGACCTAGCTTTCTACTCACAGCACCCGTGAATGCTCCTTTTTCATGGCCAAACAATTCACTTTCTAGTAGTGTTTCAGAGAGTGCTGCGCAGTTGATTGGAACATAGGACTTTTCTCGGCGATAGCTTAGATTGTGAATTGAAAGTGCCGTAACTTCTTTTCCGGTACCACTTTCTCCGGTAATTATTACTGTAGCATTGCTGTCTGCAACCCTTTCAATAAGGTTGTTAACCTCTTGAATTGCCGGACTGTTGCCCAAAATTCGACCATGTTTTTTATTCAGTTCAGAGCGCAAAAAAACAACTTCTTCCCGCAAACGGCTTACCATTAAGGCCTGCCTCACAACTATCTTGAGCTCATTAAGGTCAAATGGCTTGGAAATATAATCGATTGCCCCAAGTTTCATAGCTTCAATGGCAGTATCAATTGATCCATGAGCGGTAATCATAATTACCAGAAGCTTTGGAAAGAGTTCTCTGGCTTTAACCAACACTTCTAAGCCATCCATTTCAGGCATTTTGAGATCAAGCAGAACTAAGGAAGGTGTTTCTTTCTGAATTAGTTCCAGGCCTTCTTTCCCCCGTGTGGCAGTTATCACCTGATACCCTTCCTGTCGGAGGCCTTTTTCGAGAGCCCAACACAGATGCTCTTCATCATCAATGACTAGTATCTTATTCAATAAAAACACTTCCTTCGCTTAACGGAAAGTGACAAATTGGAAATCCGCTTGTTCACCCTGTAGTTAGTTTTACTTAATCCAGATATCTAGATGTTCCTTATTTTCAATTATCTTTTCCGCAATTTTCGCCCCGACATGTTGAAAATAAGTCTCCCTATCTGTCCGCGACAGAAAATTGTGGTTTTCGATGAATTTATCTGTAGGAATCACACGCCGGAGCAGTGGTATCCTGTTAGTTTGGTTAATATCAAAATTTTCCATAGCGTTTTCAAATTCATCTTTAAGAATGGAAGAACTCCAGGCTTTCGGTCCTTTTTCTGGTTTTACTTCAAAGACACGCCTTGCAAATTCAAAGGGAAATGCGCCAAAAGATATGAGCATCTTGGGCTTGTGTTCATTTACGATCTCTCTGTAATACTCAATTTCTTTTGCTACCTCCTTACCCCACCAGTTTAAAGTATTAGGAACGATACCTCCGTCATTTACAGCACTACGAATATAAATATTGGAAGTGTCTATTCGTGTATACAATTCTCTAAATACTCTGTCTTGGATCTCATCTAATATAGGTCTCCAAATATCATGGCGAACTGCCGGGTATTTGGGGTTTATTAATAGCCATATCGGATAAGTTCTTTCTCCCAGTTCTCTCTTCATACTCTCACCCTTAGAAAAGGTTTCTTTTGGAGTCAAGCAGGACAAAATAGCTTCCACCTTTCTTTGCTTGTACTGCCATTCACATAAGAATCTTGGCGGGTCACCAATGATTGATAAAATTTAGTTCACTAACTCAAAATCCTCATGTTTATGACTTTAAGCATTTAATTAACTCGATTAAATTTCTTAGCGGCCATCAGGCAGCTTTATATATCTATCTATTTCTAGAACCAGTACGACCCTAGTTAATTATTTTTAATAACCCCCTCTCTTTATCTATCATGTGTGATTCATCACAATTAGAGATTAACATTATGAAAGAAATGTGTCTAGAGCAAAACAATATGCTCATAATTATTATACCTGATAGCGAAATAATTAGATTTGTTATTTGATAGTAAATCCACGTTCATTTGACATGTTTTCGAGCTACAAAACAACCTTAAGTTGCTAGTTAACTTACTTAGGAGACGTAAAAGCCTGGAAATTACCTTCTTACTCCAATGATAAGGTTGGCCTGTTGATCAAACTCAATTCTTCTTAATCAAATTCTTTAATTTTTAATAGTTGTCCTTTTTGATAAAAAACATACTACAAAAAGCTTCATAGGGAGGTTAATCTCTATGAAGCCTAATTAGATTCTCTTATTACAACTATTATTTAACTCAGTAATCTCGCTTTTTAATCCATCCAAATATTAAGTTGATCCTTATGCTCGATAATTCTCCTGGCAATATTAGTCCCAACGTATTTGAAATATTTATCGGTATAATCAAGATCATCAATGTACTTGTCACTTTCGACAACTCTACGAAGCAAAGGAAAAATATTGGTTTTATTGAGGTCAAAGTGCTCAATAGATTTAATGAATTCGTCCCCTAAATTTGTGGTTCCCCAAGACTTTGGGCCTTTCTCAGGTTTCATTGCATAGACTCGTCTTAAAAATTCAAAGGGAAAGGCACCAAAAGATATTAGGATTTTCGGCTTATGCAATGAAGCAAACTCTCGAAAATTGGCTATTTCTGCGGCCACTTTAGCATCCCACCAATTCAATGTGTTCGGAACTATACTACTGTCGGAAACAGCAAACCGCGTATAAATTTTAGAAGAATCTATCCTTTTACGTAATTCCCTATATACCTGATCTTGAATTTCCGCCAATACAGGCGTCCAAATATAATGTCGCACAGCAGGATGCTTAGGATTAAATAATAACCAGATTGGATAAATCATCTCTCCCGACTTCCCGTTTGCCTGATCCGTCAAAGACAAATCTCTGCTAAGAGTTGAATCAGTCAACCTGATCCCGCCTTTCAAATTATGATAGTAATATACACCAAAATAGGTTCTCGTGAATTGAGCTAAACCCAATCAGCCCCGAAGAGACAATTCTCTGCGGGGCTGATTGGGTTTTCAAAAAAGATAGGAGATCAACTGAGAGAACCGGGACTATAGATGATTAACTTTTAAAACATTGCTGTTATCATCGGAGCAATAATTATCAATAAAATCTTGGGGCAACTTCTTAATTAACAAAACAGGGATAGGTGATCTATTTAGAACATTGTGAGCTATACAACCAAAAATCAGGCCTTTTAGCGTGGTTAAACCCCGAGTACCCATGATAATTAACTTGAATTCTTTCTTTTCCGCATACTCAAGAAGCGCATCTACTGTGTCAGATATGCTAGGGTTACAATAGATTACATGATGACTGACATTCTTACCTCTTTCAGTAAAAATTTCGTTAGTTCTATTAAGAATATCATTATACAAATTTCTTACATTAGTATCTGACTCAATGACACGTTTCATCCACTCTGACGTAGGACTAACTGGCCAAGTATCGATCCAACTGTACTCTGTACCCATTGAACCTTCATCACTTTCCTGAACCTGTACAATAGTTAGATGCATATTCGGCATATTTTTTAGCAAATTCGCCGCGTATACTGCAGCCGAAAATGCCTGCTGAGATCCATCAGAATAAAGAAGCACATTGAATTTTGAGTCACTCATATTAAGACCTCCTTCGTATTTCTTTCTTCTATTTAAAAGGCTGCTGTGTTTCGATTATTAATACCGTTATTTACATTCGTTGCGGTTTCAGATTCTAATAAGTTACAGGCTGCAGTTTTCTCTTTACTGTCAATGATGTCACAACCTAAAACGGATTTTGCTCTTTCTAAGGCATTGGTAGAAGATGCAAAAATTTCATTCTCGGACATAAAGATGTTATCTTCTCCAATATCCGAAGTTACATGTGAATTAAGCAATAAAGAGTTGAACTCAGACTTTACTCCGCTGAAGATAACAATTCCGCCAGATTCTTTAACTGTTCTAATAAACACCTTCAAGGCACCTAAAGCAGTTAAATCAATTGTAGCTACATATTTCATTCTTAGAATAAATACTTTTGATTTATCCGTTAGATCATCCAATTTTGTTTGTAAATCCTCCGCAGAACCAAAGAAAAGATTTCCTTCTAACTGAATGATTAGAATATCAACTTTATCTTTAAGGGATTTAACTTCTTTTTCGATCACATGGCCATTCTTCTCTTGTGAAGGAAGAAGTATTTTTAAAGGCGCCTTATTAGTGTCTTTAAGATATAAGGCAATAGAAATTGCAATCCCTGTGTAGATTGCCACATCTAAATGAGGCATTACAATTGTCGCAATGGCTGTAGTAAACATTGCAATAGAATCCGATTTAAACTTACCAGCCTTCACAATATGCATAATTTCCTTTTTATCTACCATGTTATAAGCAATAACCAGAATTACACCCGCAAGACATGGATTAGGAATATATTGTGCATAGGGTGCAAAAAACAGTAAGACTAAGGCAACTACAATACCTGACATCATTCCGGCAAGTCTGGTAACTGCACCACTTTGATAATTGATTGCTGAACGAGTAAAAGATCCTGACCCGGCAAAGCATTGAAAGAATGCAGCTCCGGCATTAGCCAGACCTTGGCCAATAAACTCTTGGTTTGCATCTATTTTCTGCCTTGATGTTGTGGCAATTGATTTTGAAATTGCTATAGCCTCAACTAAGCCAATGATGGCAATTGCAACTGCACCACCAAAAAGATTCTGCATAACGTTAAGGTCAAATTGAATCATTTTAAAGGGCGGAAGGGAGGAAGGTATAAATCCAGTTAGCTTTACACCCTTTTGATCCAGGGAAAACATTACAATAAATATAATTGGAATAATGATTCCGATCAATGCTCCGGGGATTTTCTTATTAATTTTTTTGCAAACTATAATAATGGCCATAGTCATCGCACCAAGTCCAAGTGCATACAGATTAGTCTGGCTTAAATGAGTCATAACATAATAGAATTTCTGCATCGTTGACATATGAGCGGAATCTTTAATAGAAATACTCAGCAGTGTACTGAGTTGACCTAAGCCGATCAATACTCCTGCCCCAGCTGTAAAACCTATTACAACAGAATGAGACACAAAGTTAATAACTTTTCCAAGTTTTATAACTCCAAATAGGATCTGTAACACCCCAACCATAAACGTCATTAAGAAGAGCATCTGATAGACATTCTCTTGGCCCATATACTTGCCTAGACTACTTGCAACGAGTAGTGCAATAGCATTAGTAGGACCAGCAATTGCGTGATTTGAACTACCAAACGCCGAGGCAATAATAGTCGATACAATAGCAGTATACAAACCATAAACAGGATTAACACCAGCAATTAATGCATATGCCATTGACTGGGGAATGACTACAACTGCGACAGTTAATGCGGCGATTAAGTCTTTACTTAAATATTCCTTTTTATAATTCGTTAAGGTTCCAATTAAAGGAATATACTTAAATCTTGTTAAGTACAAAGGAATTCCACCTTTCACGATAGTTTAAGCTGACAATACCCAAACTTTTTCTTCATAGACTCTTTTTATTTTCCCGATTTATATTTCCTATAACAACAAAATTAATAGCTATAAAAAATACCCTCCCTCCTCTTGAAAGGGTTTACGAATCCGTCAAACTCAGGATTATTAATGGTGAAAACTTAAGAGTACGATGTATTATAGCTAAGCGGCAGAATTTTGGAGACAGTTGAAAGAGATTTTTTTCACTTATAACCTACGGACAGGCTATTAATTTCAATAAATTAGTGTCTTCCGCTATTTTTAATCTAAAATCAAGGCTAATTCATTGAGATACAAGTCTTAGAAATACCCTCTAATTCACCTCCAATCATCAAACTCTCTATATATTTACACCTACTACCTATTTTTCACCTAGACTGGATAAGGTAGTCAAACGTTATAAATTGCACAAGCTAATCCATAAGCTACGTTTAACTTCCTATTATTTGTAGATTAGCATTGATAGTATATCAAGTCAATATTACCGCAATCGATATATCCTATTGCCGTGACAGCTGATTTGAAAGGAAATCCGTGTAATCTAAAATGGCAATACACAATACGCAATTGAAGATTCTAAAGGCGTATATGTATTGCCATTTTATCTAGATAATGGTATATATTTTCACTGATTAGGTGTTATATTCATGTACATTACTTCCATTTAAGGACTTCGAAGTAGAAAGCCAGTGACAAGCTAATCTAGAGATTAAAATTGTCAATTGCCATTATTTATCGATACTTTTTATCCCATTTTTGATATTTCCAGATATCTGCTCCATAAACTCTTGGAAGTTTGTGTTAGCCTGATTACTAGCTAAAACTTGACGATTTTTGATGCATGTTTTCTCTAATTCTTGGATTTTTTCTTCTTCTTCTTTGGTTACTTCAATGCCGGCCATTAATTTTCCGCGATGTTCATTTTTCATTTTTTGAAGATCTTCTACTAACTTTCGAGCTTCCGCATCTTGAAAAAGATCATACTCAGCCTTTTTGAAATCTTTATAGATATCAGATTGGGCAATCGCTTTACCTAGTTCAATACTCTTTTGCATTAATTCCTCAATTTGATCCATGTTATTTCCTCCTTTAAATTATTATATTATTTCACACTTACAATTAAATAATAACTGATTACCACAAAATCTTAAAGGAAGAATTTAGATATTTGTGTTAAAGAAATAGGGAATGGATACAAAATTCCGAGAGATCACGAAAATTTGCACCATCCCCTCTTGAAATCAGCCTACAAATAGACTATTATTTTTACTTAGTCTACTTGACCTAACATGGTTTGGATTAAAAGGATACGCCAAACATATCAAGAACAGGCTTTTTAAATACTGACCATTCATTAGCATTTGGATCCCACTTCATGTTAACGAAGCAGCGCCAGTTCTCTTCATCAATGGTAGGTTTGTCTGTTCTGATATAGTATCCAGGCCAACGTGTTTCTTCACGGAAGGTTACAGCTTTGAGGTGAGACTCAGCTTGCCATAATCTGTGTTTGTTTTCCCAAACTCTCAACAGTTCATAAAGATCAGCTGCAGCTAATTTTTCAGAGTCTTCTTTGAGGAACTCCATCAATTCTGCTGCTCTTGTTAAGGACGCTTCGTTCATGTTGAAGAACACGTTTGCTCCACCAACATACTCATCCATCATTTTTTGTAGACGATACATGAATTGCTTTGGAAGAATATAATTTGGGTTAACACTAGGATCGGTACTGAAATCTTTGTGTTGCTCATAGATTTCAAGTGGTTTTACGATTGCTGCTTTGATGTCTTCAACAACTTGAGCATCTGCCTCAATCAAGGTATTGTTGTCTAAGATATATTTGCAAGCTGCTTTAGCTGCAATACGTCCTTCAGCGTGTGTACCTGAGGAGAACTTGTGAGCGCAAGCTCCTGTAGCGTCACCGGCAGCAAAGAGTGCAGGAACTGTGGTCATGTTAGCATAACCCCAGAAGTAGTCGGTTCCAGCAGAGAGATCTTCTGGACCAGATACCCAAGCACCTGATGCACCGGAGTGAGAGCTGATGAAGTAAGGCTCTGTAGCAGCGATTTCGGAAGATCTTACTTCCGGCTCAACGTTGGTAGCTGCCCAAAGTAAAGCTTGTGCAATTGTCATATCAAGGAAGTCTTCCCAAGCTTCATTCTCTAAGGTTTTCATTTTCTTCTTGAAGGCTTTCTCGTCACCCTCATAAGCTTTAGCTAAGTTAGCAATAGCTTCCTCAGTACGCATGAAGAGAGGTCCTTTACCTTCTTGAATATCTAACAATCCGAGGTGATTACGGAGGTTAGCAGGAATTGGTTTAATTTTTCCGAATACGCCCCAGTTTTCTAATTCGCTAGCACGGGTTTCCATGTAGTTTTCACCCAATGCATTGGTAGCGCGGGATTTAAAGAGTAAGAACCAAGCTCCTACTGGACCATAAGCATCTTTAAAGCGGATAGGAACGAAACGTACTTCTTGACAGGTCATTTCTGCTCCAGCCTTCATGGTGAAGTAAGCAGATGAACCTGTGGAGAAAGGAGGATACCATGAACGTCCAGCACCTTCACCAGTGGATTTTGGTTTGAAGACACCGACGGTTCCACCCATTGCACATAAAGTAGCTTTTGCTTTGAAGACATAGATTTTGTTTTCACGAACACTGAATCCGACAGCTCCAACGCATTTGCCATCTTTCATGAGTGGTTCGGTAATGAAAACTCTCTCATAAATGTTTTCTTCGCCTAAAGCATTTTTAGCAGCTTCAGCAACGATAACCTTGTAGGACTCACCGCTGATCATTAATTGCCATTTACCCTCGTGAACATATCCGCCATTTTCGTCTTTCCATAATGGGAGACCCCATTTTTCAAAGAGGTGAACGGAGCTGTCAACGTGACGGGCGATGTTAGCGACCAAGTCATCACGAGCAATACCCATCAAGTCGCCTTTAACGTATCTAACATAATCTTCAACTGTGTTTTTACCTTCAGCAAGACCAACATATAAGTTAATAGCGGACAATCCCATTCCGACTGCACCGGAACGTGGCATTGATGCTTTATCAACTAAGGTTACTTTAATTCCATGTTTTTTGCCCCAGTATGCTGCTTCTACAGCAGCACCACAGGATCCCATTCCGCCTCCGATGATCAGAAGGTCGGTTGTTACTTCTACTGTTTCAAAGTTCATTGGCATTGATTTTAACCTCCCTATTTATTCCCTTTTTACAAGAGCTTACTTCTTAACAGTCCAAATTGGCATATGCATTGAAGCTGGTTCAGTATACAGCTCGATGCTATCGATGTCTGTAGTCACTTCATAACCGCCATCAGGTACTGCGGAACCTTCTTCGGTTGTACGAATCGGGAATTTGAAGCGTTTGGTCATGCCGTTACGGAATTTAACAGTCCACATAATGCTATCAGAGCTACGGAGAGGTACACATGAGGCACCTAGTGGAACAAAGTCTGCATATCCACGAAGATCCATTGCTTGTTGTGGGCAAGCCTTAACACAGCATAGGCACTCCCAGCATTGGGAAGGGTCAAGGTTTACAGCCTTCATTTTCTCTTTGTCTAACAACATAAGGTCATTGGGGCATGCATACATGCAAGCTGTTTTGTCTTGCCCTTTACATCCGTCACATTTTTCTGCAATTACAAAACTTGGCATTCGTTTTACCTCCATCATTCATATATTTTTGAAACTAAACTAAAGAACTTAGGATTCTTTAGTTTAGTCTTCAACCAATGGTTAGCTTACTTTGAGGAGTAATATTTGAGCAGAATTTCAAGTACTTCTTTACGGCTGAAATTGCTAGGTGGTACTTCGCCGGCAGCTAACATAGCTCTCAGCTTAGTTCCGCTAATTTTCAGATGATCTTCTTTGCCATGTGGGCAAGTTTTTTCAGTGGTCATGCCTTCGCACTTATTGCAGTACATAGCAGCTGTTACTTTAAGAGGTTGGCAAAGGATTTCGCCTGGCTTAAAGGTATCAAAGATTTCTTGAGCTTGATAAGCTGTGTAGTAATCGCCAACGCCAGCATGGTCACGGCCAACAAGGATGTGGCTGCAGCCAAAGTTTTGACGGAAAATGGCGTGGAGGATAGCTTCGCTTGGTCCTGCATAGCGCATTTCCATAGGATAAACTTTCATCACAGCATTTTTCTCATTGAAATAATTTTTCAAAAGAACTTCATAGCACTCTAAACGAGTTTCAGCAGGAATATCTCCCTCTTTGAGTTTTCCTACGATAGGATGTATGAATAGTCCATCGCAAACTTCATTTCCCATTTTGCAGAGGAACTCATGTGAACGATGTAAAGGATTCCGGGTTTGGAAAGCTGCTACAGTTGCCCAGCCCTTTTCATCGAAGATTTTTCTGGTTTGTTCAGGAGTAGCATAGTAGTCACCATATTTTGAAGCGTATCCCAGTTGGCTAAAGGTTACCAACTCACCGCCGATGTTGACATCTCCTTGAGACATAACTTTTTTAACGCCGTCATGCGCTGCGTCATCTGTAAAGAATACAGCGTTGCACTCTTTAACTTTGTCATACTCATATTTATCGTTCACTGTTAAGATACCGCAATACGTATCAGTTTCATCATCAACTAAAGCCAATTCCATACCAATTTTGATAGTTTCAGCTTGTTCAGGAGTAACTGACAATGTAATTGGGAGAGGCCATGCTAAGCCATTGGTTAAGTGTTTTGTGTTAACTACACTTTCATAATTGGCTTTGTCCATGAATCCTGTTAGTGGGCTGAATGCCCCCATCCCGATCATTAAAAGGTCAGATGTTTCTCTTGAAGACATGCGAACCACTGGTAAGGTTTTTGCTTTTGCTAATGCATCAGCTCTTTGTGATTCAGGGAGCAATACAGGTGTTAACTTTCCACCATGGGGTGGTACTAGTTTTGACATAGTACAATCCTCCTCAAATTTTTTTATAATGAATGTGAGTATACTGCAGAAACTAGTGTTTATGATGCACACAGCCAACATCATTTCTGTCGGAAGGATACTATATAAACAGCGTTTCTGGCATCCCCCCTTTCACTAACGTTTGATACTATTTTCACCATATCAGTTAGCTAACCTCATAACTTGAATTCTAAGTAAAGAACATCTTTGATATGAGGTTAGCTCAACATCTATACTCGAGCACAAACCCTTCGTCTACATTGACCCTTATTATTTTTCAAGGGACTCGCAGAGAAATTCTGACATCTCCATGACTTTCAACACGTCATTCTTTTCTAAACCTGCGCAAGCATCATCTAACATTGTAATACAGTATGGGCAAGCAGTGACTATGATATCAGCATTTTGCTTCACTGCATCATTAATCCGTAATTCTCCGAAACGCTCACCAAAGGGTACTTCAGCCCAAATCCGTCCGCCACCGCCTGAACAGCAAAGGCTCTTATTCTTAGCCCGATCTAATTCGACAAGCTCAGCCCCTGGAACTGCCTGGAGTAGCTCACGTGGTGCGTCATAGACTAAATTGTGTCGTCCTAAGTAACATGGATCGTGGAATGTTACTTTTTTTGCAATTTCTCCTGGTAAGGAAAGCTTTCCTTCCTTCAAGAGTTCACTAAGGAGCTCTGAATAGTGCATTACTTCGTACTCTCCACCAAGCTCTGGATAATCTTGTTTAAAGGAGTACAAGCAGTGTGGGGAAGTAGTGATAATTTTCTTAACACCTTTTCCATTAAACAACTTGATGTTAGATTCAGCTAATTTAGCGAAAAGTTCTTCATCCCCGATTTTACGGATAGTTTCTCCACAACAGCTCTCTTCAGCTGTTAAGACCCCGAAGCTAACTCCAGCTTGTTGGAGAAGTTTGACAACACTTTTAGCAATTTTTTGGCTGCGTGTGTCATAACAGGATGTGCAGCATACATAAAGCAGATATTCAGTGCCTTCTGTAAATTCTGGAACATTCAATCCTTCTAGCCAGTCAGCTCTCTTCTCACGAGGTCCGGCCCAAGGATTGCCATTGGCATGAAGACTCCCTGCTACAGGTCTTAAGTGACCCGGCAAGATGCCGGCACCTACAATCGTATTACGCATTGAGCGTACGTTTTTAATAATCTCAACACTTCTCGGACAATTTGTTTGACACATGCCACAAGTAACACAGGCAAAAAGAACTTCTTCATCATCGAAACCTTCCAAGCCGAGTTGTCCTTGTCGTTGCATTTTACGAATATTAAATACTTCGCTAAGCTCACCGGGAACCTGTCGGTATGGACATAGATTGGTGCAGAGACCGCACTGCATACACCAGTTGAGCGTTTCGGCTCCTGAAGAAATAATATATTCTCTCATCTCCAGAGATACTTCTTTTATTTCATCCATAATACTGCTCCTTTGCTATCTTATGGGGACATTCTTTCTACCTGAATAGGAAGTTTGCCCCCCTAACCTTAGATCCACTTAGAACCCTTTGTATGGGTTGGGGCCAAGTTCCTCAAGTTTTGCGGCGAAGTCATCTAACATAGCAGGTATCTTGTCGTAATCCGTGATGGAGATTTGATCCATTCGCACTCGTTCTGAGTCCAGATCCAGCCTGTCTAAGGTTTCCGACACTTTGGATAATCTGATCTCGGCCAACTCGCTTCCTTTGATGAAGTGACACTGATAATCATCACCATGCTTGCAGCCTAAAAGATAGATTCCATCGATTCCAGCTGACATTGAATCAGCTATCCAAACTAAACTCAATGAGCCCAGACATCTTAGAGGGATAACGCGAACCCATGCATTATACTTAAGCCGATTAATACCAGCCATATCTAAAGCGGGGTAAGCATCATTTTCACAAGCAAAAATCAGGATTCTTGGCTTTTCTTCATCTTCATCAGGAACTTCGATTGACTTAATCAGATTACCAATCATAGGAACAGAGTAGTTCTTAAAGGTAATAATCCGTTCAGGACATGCGCCCATACAGATTCCGCATCTGCGACAGCGGGTCGGATTTGGCAACGGATTAAATTTATCATCTTCGTTAATCGCACCAAAAGGACATTCTACAGTACAACGCTTACATTGAGTACATCTCGACATTGCAAAGTCTGGGAAAGACATATCCCCTACTCGAGGGTGTACCGCCATGCCTTGGGCACTTGATTCCATACATTGAATTGCCTTTAAGGTTGCTCCTGTAGCATCTTCAATCGAAGACAATTCATCCATTGGAGCCCTTACGCTACCGGCTGCATAAATTCCGGTACGGCGAGTTTCATATGGGAAGCAGATAAAATGAGAGTCAGCAAATCCATATTTCAAGGTAGGCATTTCAGGACCTTGACGATATGAGAGATTGAGGAGATTTGATCTGAGAATAACTTCCGGCTTAGGACCATCGTCCTTCTTATCTTCCTCTGTATCTGCTTTAGCTGCGAAATCTTCTCCTAAAGCTGTTGTTGGAACCATACCATTTGCTAGAACTACCATATCCACTGCTTCAGTAGATATCGTTGCTCCAGATAGAACATCTGTTGCTTCAATAAGCAGGTTCTTTTCGCCATCTTCGGTAATACCTTTAATTTCTCCCCTGACGAAAATACTTCCATCTTTTTGCACTTGTTGATAGAGCCTCTCGTATTGACCAGGTGTTCTCATATCTTTATAGAAAACAAAAACATTTGCTTCCGGGTTTTGTTCTTTAATATAAGAAGCCTGTTTTAGGGACTCTACGCAACATGTTGCCGAACAATAGGGTAAGTGTTCAGGATCCCGTGATCCTGCGCATTGAATAAAGGCAATAGTTTGTACTTCTTTACCATCTGGACGAACAATCTTTCCTTTAGAAGCTATTTCTTCCATTTGCAGTCCAGTGATTACATTCTCATACTTGCCATAACCAAGATAATCCAATTTTGTCGGATCATATGGAACAGCTCCTGTAGCAAGAACAACGGATCCGACTCTTTCCGTGATCGTAGCACCATTTTGGCTGATTGATGCATCGAACATACCTGGTGAACCAGCTATTTCAAGAATCTCAGCACCTGTGTAGACTGTAACATCAGGATTAGCTTCAACCTCTTTAATTAACTCAGCAACATCTACCTCTTCAGGTGCAGTATAGGGTGCTTTTCGAGGAACTTGTTTAAACAAGCCATTCATCCAGCCTCCAAGAGCTGAGCTTTTCTCAACTAAAACAGCCTTATACCCTGCTTTGGCAGCTTCTAGAGCAGATGTCATACCTGTCAAGCCACCGCCAACAACTAATAGGGTTTTAACCATATTTACACCTTGATAAGGTTCAGGCAATTCAATGTGCTTCACCTTAGCAAGACCCATTCTTAGATAATCTTCCGCCATCATCTGGGTGTCTTCGTCGTTTGCTGTTTGACTCCAGATGACCTGTTCCCGAAGATTTACTCTCTCCATAATAACGGAGTCAAATTCAAAAACATCATAATTAACGCGCGGGGAACAAGCAGCAATAAGAATTGTGTTAACGCCTTCATTCTCAATGTCGCTCTTTATTAACTCTACCCCTTCAGAACCACAGAGAAAGGGGTGTGTCTTACATACAGGAACCTTGCCTTCCTTGGTAGCAACCTTGGACAGGCTCTCTATTTCCAGAGATTCTCCTAGACTACATCCAGTACAGATATAAACACCTGTTTTTTTAACCATTGGGCTACCTCCTCACCGTAGATTGAATGGCCTTAAGCGCTGCAGATGTAGAATCTTTCACCGATGAGGAAACATCCAAAGGCTTCTTAGCGCATCCTGCACCGAAAATTCCTGGTTGGGAAACAATAAAGCCATCCTCATCATAGGATATTGTATCGAGTGCACTCGAGGTAGATGGTGCCATACCTGTCGCTAGTACAACCATATCAACGGTTTCCTTCATAATTTCACCAGTTAATTGGTTCTCAACTTGTACGATTAAATCCTTCGTCTCAGGATCTTCAGAAATCTCGCCAACTTTTCCTTTTATCATGTTTATATCATCTTGGACTTTTGTATAAAAATCTTCGTGTTTTCCCATTGCTCTAACATCTATATAAAACATATAGACTTTTGCATCTGGGCTGGCGGATTTTACGTAGGTTGCCTGTTTAAGCGAAGCCATACAACAAACTCCCGAACAATAAGGAAGATGATTTTCATCTCGGGATCCTGCACACTGAACAAAAGCAATGGTTTTTACTTCTTTTCCGTCAGATGGACGAAGGATTTTTCCCGCGGTAGGACCATTAGAAGCAGCCAATCTTTCCATAATAACGTTTGTAATAACATTTTCATGACGTCCAAAACCGTAATAGTCTACCTTTTTAGCATCATAGGGTTCCCAACCGGTGGCCCATACGATTGATCCAACATTTAAATTAAAGCTTTTAGCCGACATATCTAATTCAATAGCGCCATATTCACAGGCAGCAACACATTTCCCACATTCTGCTCCCAAACAAGCTGATCCATCAATCACATACTTCATTGGGAATGCAAACTCGTGAGCGTTATAAATAGCCTTTGTTTTACCCATTCCATAATTAAACTCATTAGCCCGCTCTGCTGGACATGCCTCAGTACATTTGCCACATGCAGTACAATTATGATTCACATAACGAGGATTTGACTTAACAGTTACAGTATAGTCTCCTTCTACTCCATCAATCTTTTCGATTTCTGACAAAGTGAAGAATTTGATGCGGGGATTTTGCTTAATCCGTTTAAAATTAATCTCCAGCCCGCAGTTCGGTGGGCACAGCTTAGGAAAATACTGATTCATCTGGGCCACTCTACCACCTAGGTAGGATTTCTGTTCAACCAGATAAACTTCGCTTCCTGCCTCGGAAGCTTCAATAGCGGCTGTAAGTCCGCTCACTCCTCCTCCGACCACTAAAATACTCTTATGCGCCATCCTTCTACCTCCCTTATATGTCAATAGACTCTCGGCATTTACCGAGGCAGTTGGATCAAGAGCTTTCTCGAACCAACCTTATAGCACTCCTCCTACCTTAATAGGAGATATTTGCTTTCATAGTATATAGTACTTTCTCGCTCCTATTTTTAACTCGCGGATCATGAGGTATATGATTTCTTTCACATACTAATTAGCAACAAAACTTGTCCTATTAAATATATATCACGTCAAACGTAACAAAATGCACAAACTTGATTTAATTATTTTGCAAATTATTTATTTCACTTACAAAATAAGACTAGCACTGTGGTCGTAATAAGTCAATATGGCGATAATTAAGATATTATATAGTGAACTGATCTTCGATACCTTCGTAAATCTAGTTGAAATGATATTCTAACGATCTAACCTCTTTCTATAGAAGTTATCATGCAAATACGATTATCCTTTCCGGCTATAAATAGGCAGAAAAATATGTAAAAAGCTAAGGAATCACCGTAAACAGGATATTATTTCTCAATCTTTACGAATTTTTCCTTATATAATCATCTCTTCTACATATCCCCCCAAAATACCTTCTAGTTTTTTACTGTTTTCTACCTAACCTTAAATTCGCAATAAGGAAACCTCATGTAATCTTAATATAGAGCTTGTTAAAAAGGAGAGCATATAGCTCTCCTTTACCAATTTACGATTATCTTTAGTTATGTTCCAGATACAGTTTGAACAGCGCTTGTGTCCCGCTATTCTCCTCTCCACGTTCTGCGAGCTTTTCATATAAGGTCTTTGCTAACTCTAAACCCGGTGTGAGCAATCCCATCTGTTTTGCGGACTCTAAAGCAATCGTCATATCTTTAATGAAATGCTTTACATAAAAACCAGGCGCAAAGTTATTAGCTAACATACGCGGCGCAAGGTTACTTAAGGAGAAACTTGCTGCCGCTCCCGTTTCAATACTTTTTAAGACGACCTCAGGCTTAAGCCCTGCCTTTTGAGCGTAGGCCATTGATTCACATACCCCGATCATGGTCGAGGCAATTACTATTTGATTGCACATCTTTGTGTATTGACCGGCTCCGGCACTTCCTTGTAAAACTACATTTTTGCCTAAGCAATTAAAAATTGGAAGTATTCTATTAAACACTTCTTCGTCCCCACCGACCATTATCGCCAGGCGAGCCTCTTTTGCTCCTACATCTCCTCCGGATACGGGCGCATCAAGTGCATACATACCGAGGACAGATGCCTCATTATAGATCTTCTTAGCAAGGTCGGGAGATGAGGTAGTCATATCAACGAAATGGCTGCCCTTTTTAGCATTTTTTAGAATTCCATTTGCTCCCAGATATACTTCTTCTACATCTTTTGGATAACCAACCATTGTAATGACTACATTACAGCTTGCAGCTAACTCAGCAATGGAATCTTGCCATTCTGCACCCATTTTAACTAAGTCCTCAGCGCTTGCCTTAGTGCGGTTGTAGACTGCTACCCTATATCCAGCCTTAAGCAAGTGACCGGCCATACTCTTACCCATAACACCTGTACCAATAAAGCCAATAATTGCGTTCTCTTTAGTTAGGCTCATAATTTTTACCCCTTCCATTAACATTGTGCTATAACAGACTGGTGATTATGTAAAGTTCTAAACACCACATTGAATCCATAAATAGATCATTACTTACCTATTACAATAAAACTATAGAATATCCATCTATAAGTGTCAAGCAAACCTCATTAAAGACATGAAAGGACAATAGCATTGCCGCTAGATCATAATGGTGGATGTGAAAAAAGCAGGCAAGTAAAACCTGCCTGCCTGCTCAATAATCATTTTACTTACTCGTCTTCCATAGACCATGAATGTTACAGTATTCTCTAACCTCAATAACCTCGTCTTCAGCAACCAAGAAAGTAGCTTCAGGCGCTTGCCCCGGTTCAAGTTCCGCCCTAAGAACTTGTTCCTTTGTCAAAACCTCTATAAACCGAATGAAATGTTTTTCCTCCATTGGGTGAGCAGCACTGCCGACCTTAACTTTAATCCCCCCACTTACTGCTTCAATAACAGGAACATGTTTTTCTAGGCTTGCATCTGTTGTACCCGCCTGTAGTATATTCATCGGTTTATTACAACAGACCAATGCAGATGCTCCAGTATTAACAACTTCAACAACATTACCACAAATGCTACATACATAAAGTTCTCTTAGATTTGTCATAGTTCAGCCTCCATCTTTTTGATTAATTTTATGTGTATTAGTATTCTCCAAATATTTAAATTTTCCTCCTTATAAATATTACTTTTTTGCAATAAAAATTAAAAACGAATTTGTCTCCAAACAATTTCAATCGTTGACAAGAACCCAAAAGGTCGTTGTTTTTTGATTATTTTAAATATTTTTAATAATCAAAACATATCTCTATATAATAATGATATACTAAACTAACTTTTTCAAAGGAGGAAAAGCGATGAGCAAGGTCTCTACCCATGAAAAATTCCTTCCTTGGACCAACCATTATGATTCTGAGGTTCCTATAACATTGAGTTATCCTCAAGAACCTCTTCCTAGCTTATTCCATAAAAGTGTCAAAAATTACGCTGAGGCAATTGCCTTGATTTTTTTCGGCCGCAAGATAAGTTACCGGCAATTAGGCTCATATGTTAATAGCTTAACAACGTCATTACATAAAATTGGCATACAACAGGGTGATCGAATCGCATTATTACTGCCGAACTGCCCTCAATATGTAATAAGTTACTATGCCATCTTAAGCTTAGGCGCAATAGTAGTCCCAGTTAATCCTTTAAGCACAGAATCTGAACTAATTCATATTTTTCGTAATGCCCAAGTCCGTATGGCTATTAGTTTGGATCTATTAGCTGGGCGATTGGAAAACGTACGACAATCTTTACACAACAATAACGAGCATCTCATCTTAGAACATACCTATTATACGGGGCTAAATGAATTTATGCCTATCCCAATAAAATATATTTATCGATTGTCACGGAAAGTACCTGCCGAAACCAAAGCACGCTTACCCTATTGCCAGTGGCTAAAAACCCTACTTCTTCAAAAAGAACAGCAACCCAACCCTTGCGCAATTGATCTTTATAGAGATATCGCAGTGTTAATTTATACCGGAGGAACAACCGGTAAGCCGAAAGGGGTTATGCTCACACATCAAGCCTTAGTTGCCAATGCAAGTCAGGGCGCTGCCTGGGTTCAAATGCATGAAAATGATCGTTTACTTGCAGTACTACCAATATTTCATGGTTTTGGAATGTCAGTTTGTATGAATGCACCTCTAATCTCAGGATCTTCCTGTGTCCTTATTCCGCGTTTTAATGGAGATGACATTCTCAAAGGAATTCATCGCTACCATCCAACACTATTTGCTGGAGTTCCTACCATGTTTATAGGCCTTATTAACCATCCCTGTTTATCTCAGTATAATCTTTCCTCTCTACGAGGTTGTTTTGTCGGAGCAGCTCCTTTAGCCCCTGAAGTTAAGCGCAAATTCGAAGACCTAACAGGAAGCAGGCTTATGGAAGGCTATGGGTTGACTGAAGTGGTTACAGCTGTCTGTGCCAACCCCTATCGTGGTGTTAATAAAACCGGCAGTATTGGGATACCCTTTCCGGATGTCTATATGCAAGTAAAAGATCTTCAGACCGGGGAGAACTTGCCACCCCTAGAAGTCGGTGAAATATCACTCACGTGTCCGGAGGTCATGCTCGGATATTATAATCAACCTCTAGAAACTTCTCAAGCACTTCGAGAGGGTTGGTTATATACCGGCGATATCGGCTATATGGATGAAGAAGGGTACTTCTATTTAATCGATCGCAAGAAGGACATGATTATTTGCGGGGGATTTAATGTCTATCCCCGGGAAGTTGAGGATGTCCTCTACCAATATCCATCTGTAAAAGAGGCATGCGTAATCGGTATTCCAGACAATTATAAAGGTGAGGTTGTTAAGGCGTTTATTACTTTAAAAGAAGACGCCAGTGCCAAGGAACATGATGTTATCGAATTTTGCCGACAACATCTTTTACCGTACAAAGTTCCTCAGCAGGTAGAGATTCGAGATGAGCTTCCTATGACTGCTATTGGGAAGATTTTAAAGCGTGCTCTCCGTGAGGGATAGTATTAATCTTATCAACAAACCTAAAATCAAAGTGTTAAAACATATGGAGAGGAGTACTATGAATGTCTGATAATAACGGCCAAATAAACTCTTCAAATGCACTGGAATTACTTCTTGAAGAGGCCAGCTTAAAGGGCACTTATCGAATGAAGCGTTACCCAGGCAAAAAGTTCTTTGGATACTTTTGTTCATATTTTCCCGAAGAACTAATCATTGCAGCAGGTTTTGAACCCTTACGTCTCTTGCCGGATTCTGAAAACTCTACACCTGCTGAACTCCCGGGATATTGCTGTTCTCTAGCAAAAGGGACATTAGATATGGAAATCAGAAAACAATACTACGATCTGATTGGTATAGGTTTTACTCATACTTGTGACACCATGCAATGTCTGAGCGGAGTGTGGAGCGCCTGTGGTCAAACTAAAACCGTTGACATTGTTCCTCCGGTCATGCTAAACGCTCCTGGAGCATTCAGCTATTACCTGGCTGAAACTAAAAATCTTATGATGACCCTCTCTTCCCTGACCCAAACTGCGATTAAAGAAAGTTCTATTCTTGAAGCCATCAAATTATGTGCTCATACGCGGAGCTTAGTTACAGAAATTGATAACCTCCGGTCAATTCTTCCTTCCCCTTTAGTTTTCTCAATCCTTAGAGCCGGACAACTTATGCCTCGAGTAGAATATGTGAAAGCTCTTGAAGAGTGCCTCCCTGATTTAAAGGAAATGTCCTCAAAAAACCTTCATCAGGTAAAGATACTGGTCAGCAGCGCTGTTTTAGAAAGCGACAGCCTTTTTGCAATGATCGAAGAATTAGGAGGTAGAGTGGTTGCCGATGATACATGTACCGGCTACCGTCACTATTCGGGAAATACGGTTTGGGGATCAGTTAATCCACTCACCGACATCGTCCAAAGATACTCAGAAATGCCGCCCTGCCCCTGTAAGAACCGCAGTCTCAATGAAAGGATTCACCATCTCACTACTCTAGCTAAACATCGAAATGCCCAAGGGGCTATTATTATCATTCGTAAATTTTGCGAGCCCCATGCTTGGGATGCAGTTTCACTAGCAGAAAGTTTAAGAGAAAAGGGTATTCGTACTTTAACCCTTGAACTTGAAGGAGCAAGTGTGGGGGGACAGGAAAGAACGAGACTTCAAGCCTTCTTAGAAGGTTTACTTGAAAGTCCAGATTTGTAAAAGGAGCTAGTGAGAATATGAATGAGGTACGAGAGAAGCAAAGTAATTACCGTCCTTTATCCAGCAAAAAAGCACTACAAAAAACCATGGGCCGTTATTATGCCTTAACAAACTATCACCGCTACTGGGGCAAAATTTTTCGTCGTCCTTTAGCCTGGGTCACCAGCGGTGCTCCGGTAGAGCTACTGCGAGCTTTCAATATTCATTCCGCTTACCCGGAACAATACGCAGCAATCTATAGTGCACGTAATGCAACAGTAGCCTTGTGTGAAGTTTCAGAAGCCGCCGGTTATTCTCAAGATCTCTGTTCTTATGCCCGATCAAATATTGGCGGAGTCCTGCGGCCTGATTTGGCACCATTAGGCGGAATGCCCAAACCCAACCTCCTAGTTGCTTGCAATAACATTTGTGGAACAGTTCTAAAATGGTATGAAGTTTTAGCACGTCATTTTAAAGTGCCTCTTTTGGTTTTAGATACTCCATTTTTACCCCATGAATTTACTGCACAAGCTAAAGCGTATGTTTTAGAACAATTAATCTCCATGGCCAATGATTTAGAAAAAATTACAGGGTGCCCTTTCGACGAGAAAAAGTTAGCAGCAGAAATGAAGCGCAGTCGAGAAATCACTTCCCTCTGGATAGAAACCCGACAGTATTGTCAAAACAGTCCCTCTCCCCTGAACGCCCCCGACCTCTTTATTAATATGGCTCCTATTGTGGTTCTTCGGGGTTCAAAGGCAGGTATTGAATATTATCGTAAGCTAAGAGATGAAGTTAAACAAAGAGCTGCTCTGGCTCAAGGAGCCATCGAAGATGAGCGAATTCGCCTAGTCTGGGACAACATCGCTATCTGGCCTCAATTATTTAGTTTTTATAAAATGTTTTCTGAGAAAGGAGCATGTTTTATTACAGACACTTATAGTGGCGGATGGGCCGTCGAACATGCTCCAGGAACTCCAATGGAAAGCTTAGCTGCAACTTATACAGAAATCTTCCTGAACCGCTCCCCAAAATACCGAGCGAATCAATTAATTAAATTAATCGAAGATTATAAGGCTAATGGATTTGTAATGCATTCTAATCGCTCCTGCAAACCCTATTCTTTAGTTCAAGAAGTTATCCGTAAAGAAGTTATGCGAGAAACAGGAGTGCCGGGGTTAATGATCGAGGCGGATATGGCCGACCCTAGGGCTTATGCCGAAGAACCTGTCCGCAACCGGGTTCAAGCTTTCTTGGAAACATTTTTATAAGATTAAAATCAAGGAGGAGAAATACATGCCCAATCATTATATAGGAGTCGACATTGGATCTCTTACTGTCAAAGTTGTACTCATCGACGATGATTTAAAAATAATTGGTCAAGGAAAAGAAAGGGCGGGCTATAGTGGGCGAACCATTGCCCAAAAATTGATCGCAGAAGTACTCGCAAAATCTGGTTTAACAACTCAAAATGTCGGTGCCACAGTTGCTACAGGCTATGGACGAGTAACCTTCTCAGCTGATCGTGAAGTATCAGAAATCACTTGTCAAGCCAAGGGAATCAGCCATCTTTTTCCCAGTGCTCGAACAGTTATTGATATAGGGGGGCAAGATAGCAAGGTTATAAAACTCTTTCCCAACGGAAAGGTTGCAGATTTTACAATGAATGACAAATGCGCAGCCGGCACCGGTCGGTTTCTGGAAGTAATGGCTTCAGCCCTTGAAGTGGATTGGCAGGAAATTAGCGAATTAGTCTCCGCTTCTAAAAAACCAACTAAAATCTCTTCCTTTTGTACTGTTTTTGCCGAGTCTGAAATCATATCTCAAGTTTCAGCCGGCGAATTAAAAGCTGATATTTTAGCAGGAGTATGTGATTCGGTAGCAAGCAGAGTCGCCTCAATGAGTCGTCGTACAGGATTAGAGCCGGATATCGTGTTTACTGGTGGAGTAGCACATAATGATGGAGTCGTAAAAGCACTGGCCAAACAACTTGACTTTTCCTTACTTATATCACAAGAACCAGTCATCACAGCTGCTTTAGGGGCTGCATTAATTGCCAGAGAAATTAAGAAATAAGATAAACACAGCCAGTTTCCTAAACATAAATTCCCATCAAGAAAATCCCGATAACCTTGCTCCAAATATCCCAGAACTGAGCAATGGGCAGAGGGTTTACTCCAAGACCACACTCGACGGTAAATCCCGGGCGTCTCCAATCTTGAATAAACCAATCCTTATACCCTGCATCACTTTCAACATACCGAACAGCTTCATATCCACTGACTTCAACCAAACGGGTTACGATTAGTTGAGATTCATTAGGCTCTAACCCCCGATATCCCCAATAAATCTCCTCTCCTTGGGTATGGAATGCACTAACCAACCGAAAATTATGTGATTGGGTAAACTCCGCTATAGCCCTAGACTCCGGCTCGGATAGAGGTGCATTCCCGGGATAATTCTGTGGGGAAGGCGCTGATGCTGCTCGCCGCGAAACTTCAGTTTCCCAATGGGCTGGAAATTGATCGTTTAAGTCTACACCTCGAATATTGGCTTTCCACCCCCTGAAATCTCGAGACCCTGAATTAATCATTAAGGCAGTTTGATAAGCCTTAGTGTTCGTGGCAATTTTCCCCTGCACAAGCTGGACACCATCCGGATTGACCATAGGAACAATCCATAAAGAAGTTGTGTCAAACAAGCCCTGAATATTAAAGGACCCGATTTTCTTCCCAGAAGCATATGCTTTAGCATAGTTTTCAATGAACTTCATTAAAAGGACAGTGGTAATCCATTCATTAGCATGAAAAGAGCCATTATAGTGGACTTCCTTTTTCCCATGTCCGAGTTTTACAACCGGAATAGAACGGCCCATAACGGTTGATCCAATAGAATTGACTTCAATAAACGGATATAACTCTTCAAGAGACTGCAGATCATTAAGCATTTCGTCATAACCATAGCTTTCTCGGGGAATTACAATGGTTCTCTGAACTGCCGGCCTTGGAATGTTAATTACTTGACCCGGCTGGATTAAAGCAGGGTTTCTAATCGATGAATTAGCAACCAATAATGCGTTAAGGTTTATTCCGTACTTCTTTGCAATATTATATAGTGTTTCACCCTTTTTAACAGTATGTTTTATCATTACAAGACACCCCCTAAATACCTACCTATATGTATCGGTCAACAATATCAGATTTGCCTTATAGCAGTATATACATCACATCATCATTTGGTGTAAGTAAAATATATTACTTGTGAAAATTGTACAGTGGCTTGTATAGCTCACCAGAAAAGAAGTGGAAGTTCTGAGGTCCAGATAAAAGTCAAAAAATGCCGGTTCTTTCATTGAAAGCAACCGACATTTTTTATAATCTTAGTTGAAAGCTTCAGCGTATGCCTTTATCGCTAAAACACATCTTTAACGATTTTCTGTAAATCTCTCGCAGTACGGCACCGATATACCTTAGAACAATAGATTTGATATTCTTTCATTGCATTATCCGGTTCCGACCACTCATTTTTTTCCAAAGGATTCAGCCAAAACACCTTGCGGACTTTTTCCGCGATCTGAGCAAGATATTCTGCCTGAGCTTGATGATAGTTGTTCTTACCATCTCCCAGAATAACAAGCACTGCTTGTGAAGAAATACCTTGGAGCTTTTTCTCCGCAAGTTCTTTGAAGACAGCTCCATAATCTGAAAAGCCAGAACTAACTTTATGACCCCAGCTTTTTATTTCCTGTTTTACTTCAGTTAATTCTTGATTCCAAACAAACTCAGTCACATCCCATATTGAATCAATGAAAAATAATATCCGTACCTTTCGAATTCTCTCTCTAAAGCAGGTCACCACATAGATTAAGAATTCCACGAAGGAGGCCATTGAATTTGAAACATCGCAAAGCACTACTAATTCCGGTACTTGCGGTTTTTTATGTCTAAAGTATAGTTTAAAGAAATGCCCATCCCATTGAACACTTTGCCGAATGATTTGAGCTATATCTATGGTTCCTTTCTTAGAGGATTTCCAACGCGCGCCTTGTTTTAAGGCTAATTTCCGGGTCCATTTTTTAATACTGGATTTTACAAGCTCCTTTTCCTCTTCTGACAATAAGCTTAAAGATTTATATAGCCAATGCTGTCGAACCACGGGTTCCCAACTGTTATGGTGCCTTACCTGAACCGTCAAAATCTGCTGTTGAATTTCATTTATGATAGTAGCTCGAGCATTATGATGTAAAATCCAATCATCTTCTGAAAGCGAACCCCGCTGATAAGCCAAATCGAAGGAATTAATCCAAGTGAAATAATCCAGATCCGTTAAAATCTTTTTCACAACGTCTTCAAATTCCTGCTCACTACCTACCAACTCTTCTATCCTCGATAAGGAAATTATTCTGGAAATTTTAGCCGAATCTAAAATATCTCCAGAATTTGTAAGGCTAATCCCCCCAGTACCCCGACCCGTGCCTTGTCCGCCTATCCCAGGACTATTATGGTTTTCCAAATCCTTTTTGACAGATGTATCCTTTGAATCCTCAGAATTGAAGGTCTCTGAACATCCTACGACTATTCTCCATACCGTCTCAAAGACCCCAGTATCTTGTGGGCGATGAATAAATAATGATCTCAATATTTGTTTAGGCGGTATTTCCGGATAGCAAGCCAGACAGGTTTGAGCATCCAGAATATCTTGGGAGGATATTGATAGAGAAACTTGCCTGAGAGCATTGATTACCCGAATAAAAGTCCATCCATTCATAGCTCCCATTTATTGATTATCCTTACTTTGTCTACTCTCGGTTTCCCACTTTTTAAGGCGTTCTTCTAGCTTCCCAATGTCCTTAGGATATTTTAACAAAACGCTCAAAGTCCCAAGGAGGTTACCATAATTCAATTCCTCCTGCTGAAGAGCTTTTAAGGCCCGGGCATAGTCAATGGTCTCGGATACGCTAGGCAGCTTCTGCAACGGCAATTTTCTTACTTTAGCAACAAACTCACAAACATCTCTAACTAAACTATCTGCCAGCTCCGGAGCATGTGCTCTAAGAATCGATATTTCTCGATCTAAGCTGGGATATGTCAAATAAATATGTATACAACGTCGTCTTAAGGCATCGCTAAAATCGCGAGAACTATTGCTGGTTAAAATTACAATTGGTTTTGTTTTCGAAGTAATAGTTCCTAATTCGGGAATAGAAACCTGTCGCTCAGCTAGTAGCTCCAGAAGAAAGCTCTCAAATTCTTCATCGCTTTTATCTAACTCATCAATGAGTAATAGAACTGGTTCAGAAGATAGAATCGCCTCTAAAAGCGGCCGAGAAAGTAAAAACTCTTCCGAAAATAAATCAAATTTTATTTCATCCCACTCTTCGGTTTTTGCAAGCTGTAAGCGCAAGAGTTGTTTAGCGTAATTCCAATCATACAACGCCTTACTTAAATCAAGTCCTTCATAACACTGTAACCTGATAAGTCTTCTTTTCTCTGCTCGCGCCAGAGCTAAAGCCAACTGTGTCTTGCCCACCCCGGCAGGCCCTTCAATAAGACAAGGTTTATCTAGGGCTAAAGCAAGGAATAAGGTTGTCGCTGTTACTGGATCTATTAAATAACCTTCTTCATCTAGTTTTTGAGCTAACTCTAAAGGAGAAGACTGCATAACAAGAATTCCCTCCACTTCGTGGCTAAACCCTTGGATTCCATCTAGGTTTTACTTGATTATACTACATCACACTTTCTTCTGTAACTTTTTTCTTGCGTTAACGATCTTTCCTTGAGACATTTCCTTGGAGCTAATCTGAATTCCAAAAGTGCTTTCTAACTTTCTTAAAACCTGAACTTCCTGTGGATTGGCGATTGAAATTGCAATCCCCTTATTACCTGCCCTGCCTGTTCTGCCGACTCTATGAAGATAAAGCTGAGGATCTTCCGGCAAATCCAAGTTGAAAATATGGGTGATCCCCTTTATGTCTAATCCTCTGGCAGCTATATCTGAAGCCACTAACAAGGAGCTTTTTCCGCTCCTAAAGTCATCCATCGCCTTTTTTCGTTCAGCCTTTTTAGCCCCTCCAAAAATGCCTTCTGCTTCTAAACCGTGATATTTTAGTGTTAAGACCGTTTTTTCAATCTCTTCACTTTTATTAATAAAAATCAGCCCTCGCGTGGGGATGATTATTCTAATTAATTTTCTCAGGGCTTCAATTTTATCTCTCTGTTCTGCTAAAAAATACATATGTTCAACGGTGGGAGCAATCATGATTGTTTCGGTCACTCGAATGACTTCAGGAGTTTTTAATAGTGCCGATGCCTTCTGTTGGGTCAGCGGGGATAAGGTCGCCGAAAACAACAATAGCTGCGTTCTGCTTAGGGTCGTCTTGATTACCCCTTTAACAATATCGCCGTTATTCTCATCAAGTAGACGATCAGCTTCATCCAGCACAATTGTCTTAACTGTTTGAGCTACTATCTTTTTCTTTTGAATTAGCTCAAGAATTCTTCCACTGGAACCCACTATTATATGCGGTTTTTGCTTTAATTTTTCAATTTGCCGAGAAATATTTACGTTTCCAATGATTGCAGCGGAAGTAACTGCAATACCAGAATCTTTTACTAGAGTTTCTATCTCACGCTGAATTTGGATAGCTAGTTCATGGGTTGGAGTAAGAATCATTGCTTGAGTTTCTTTCTTGAGAGTATCGATCTTTTGAATAATCGGAAGCAGAAAAGCTAAGGTTTTACCGGTTCCTGTTTCTGACTGGCCCAATACATCTTTCGCAGCTAAAATATAGGGTATTGCTTGCTCTTGAATTGCAGTTGGCTCAACAATCCCTTGTTGTTTAAGAGCAGTTACTAAAGATTCGTCGATTCCAAGTTTATTAAAGGTATTCATTGATAATCCATCCTGTCTAAAATAAAGTTTAGCTTCATTATATCCTTTTTTTTCGCATATCAGAAATAAAACGTCATAATTAACTCATTACAGCTAACCTATTCTAATGGTTATAAAATTCAGAATTTATACCCGGTATAACTATCCGTAATTTCACACTTGGTCATTACTATAATAAGATCAATGTAAGCAGGCTTATCAAGTCTTATAATTATATATCTAAAATAAGGCAAGGAGACGGAGAGATAATTGTCTAATAATCAATTGTACTGTAAAACTCTCCAGCACTTTTTAGCAGTGGCACCATATATCAATCAATTTGTGATTGATGATATTGGTTTATTCATCTGCGACACGGAAAAAGTAATTTGGGACATGGTTCCAAAAACTTTCAAGTGGGATAAGGCCTCCTATGTCGGCGATAAACCTGGTCCCGGATGGGTCTCACATGATGCTATCCAACAACGAAGACGGGTCGTCAAAGAAGTCGGGAAAGAAGGCTTCGGAGTTCCCTATATAGCTGTAGCAATACCCATTTGGGAAAACGACAACATTGTCGGTGCTATTGCCATTCAGCAATCCGTGGATAGCAGGGAACAGCTTTTTGAAATTGCTAACTCCTTAAACAAGATTATTAAAACTGTCGATGTTAACGTTCACCAAATAGCGGCGAAAGCTCAGGAGCTTTCAGCGACTGGACAACAGCTGGGTTTTATCTCGCAGAGTACTAAAAATCAAGTTGACGAAACAGATACAATAATTGGGGTCATTCACAAAATCTCCGCTCAGACAAATTTACTGGGACTTAATGCTGCCATAGAAGCGGCTCGTGTCGGCATACATGGCAAAGGGTTTTCTGTAGTTGCTGATGAAGTCCGCAAACTTGCGCAAAGCAGTTCTGATTCCTCAAAGAATATCCAAGTAACCCTAAAAAAGATTCAAGATGCTGTAGAGCAAATAAATTCCGCAGTCAGTGAAATGACTATGGTGTCAGACCATCAAGCAGCTTCATTAACAGAAATAGCCCCTTCCGTCAATGAATTATCTAAATTGGCTGATGCTATTGTCGCCTTAGCGAAAGATCTAACCACTGATCATTTTAACCGAAACTGAAAAATTAGGCAAAAATTAAAGGAACCCATCCCACAAAGGTAGGTTCCTTTGAATTACTTTTGATAATATACTCTTCTAATGCTTTACTATTTACTAATAATGATTTGTCTTATCTTAATTGAGCTTTAAGTTTTTCTTTATCCATTGAATAGTCCAATCGCTTGATCTCTTGCCCTCTGTCCAATACAACAACTGATGGCACGATTTTGACATCATACTTTTGAGCCAGACTTTTCTTGGTAGCCGTATCGATTTTCACCACTTTGTAGAGTTCCGAAAGTTCTTGATTTACCTCCTCTATTAAAGTGCTAAACTCCATGCTTTCATTATTTAAGGCATTGAAGAACAGTAAAAGAACTTTTTTGTCACTTTTCATAACACTCGTTCTAAACGCATTCAGTTCCTCAATATAACGCTCGGCAGCGACTGCGGCCGTTGCCCCATCCCCTGCAGCTGAAACCACTTGCCTTAAATATTTAACACGATTGTCTCCAACTCCATATACTCCTTCGAGATTCGTTTCCATCAAGTCATTAACGGGAATATAGCCTCTTTTGTCCATCTCAATGCCGCTTTCCTTGAGAAAATAAGTCGAAGGAATCATCCCTACAAAGAAAAAAACACCCTGACAAGCAAGTTCGCTTGGTCTGCCCGTTTTTAAGTTCTTGATTTTAACACCCTCAACATTAGCCTCGCCCAGGACTTCTTCAATCGTGGAGTTCCAGACAAACTCCATCTTTTCATTTTGGAAGGCCCTTTCCGCACTCACTTTATTGCAATCGAGAACGCCTTCATCATGGAGTACAATCACGGTGACTTTGCGAGCGAACTTGGTAATGAACATGCCTTCTTCGATGGCTTGATCCCCGCTGCCAACGACAACAACGTCTTCGCCTTCAAAAAACTCGGCATCACAGGTTGCACAATACGCAACCCCACTGCCCTGAAGCCGCTTTTCACCAGGAATATTTAAGAGTCTCGGCTCACTGCCACAAGCAATGATAACCGCCTTGGCTGTGTATTCTTTCCTTTTTTTGGTGCTGATGATTTTGTCTTCTTTAGAAAAATTAACGCTCACAACTTCATCACCTAAAAATTCAACACCAAAGGAATCGGCATGCTTTTTAAAGTCTTTCATAAGATCAGGTCCGCTGATTTGGCCATAGCCCGGATAATTGACAATTTCTCGTGTGGTATTGACCAAACCGCCAACCGTCCCTTTATTGATTACCAACGTTCTCAGCTTTGCTCTTCCCCCATAAATAGCCGCCGTGAGCCCTGCGGGCCCCCCGCCGATAATGATTAAATCGTGGGTTAGTTCTCCCATTTTCCTAAATCACTCCCTCTCTTTAGAATGTTTTAGGGATTACGATTCCAGTACTTCCGCAATTTTATCGATGACTTTGTCTTCGTCAACAGCACCTGCTAGTTTTGCTTGATATTCGCCGCCCTTAAAGAAAAGAATCTGAGGAACTCCTTTTAAGGAGAATCTTTGGAACAAGTTTTTATCCTCTTCTACATCCACGTAATAGAATCCAACCCTGTCTTGGTATTGCGGTTGAAGCTCCTCCAAAACAGGAACGACATTTTTACAAACGTGACAGTCTTTTCTGGAGAAAATAACAAGACAGGGTTCCTCATTATCATAGATAATTTCTTCAAAACTCTTGGCATTTAATTGTTCTAAGGGCATATTTTCCACTCCTTTAAATAGCTTTTTGTCCAATCTCTCAAAGTAGTCTTCAAAGAATTTTCATTTATGAAATAAACAGAGTAAGGCAGGCTATTCCACGAATTAAGTTTATGTGAATCAGCCTGCCTTTTTATACAATCAGAAAGTATAAACTTGCGTTTTATTTATATTAGAATTCTTCGGTTAAAATCTGATAGATTGGTGCCCCTTCGCAGTGGGCAGGCATTCTAACACCTACTAATGTTGCAATAGTCGGTGCAATATCAACTTGTCTAATGGTTCGAACTGTTTTAAAGTTTTCTTTAATTCCGTTCCCTGCTGCTAGGAAAATTGGGGCAACAGAAGTATCGAAAGCACCTTCTACAGTGGATAACCCATCACCATGTAAACGGCTAAATCCCTCATCGACAGTAAAGAAGATATCACCACACTGCGGACCGTTTGTTCCTAATACGACAGCGTCTTTATTCCGCATTGCCAGCCCGATAACACGCTGTCCTTTATATCTATAAGAGTACAGATCAGACATAATTTTTCTTTCCAACTCATATTTGTCCGCCGGGTCAACAATGCCATGGGCATCACGACCCTTTAAGTTGATATATATATAGTTACTTCGAGTCTGAACCGCTGTTGTCTTTTCCCAATCTACTTCTTTCAATGTTTTACCGTTTTCGCCCTTTTTCATTACGGTATAACCGAGTTCCTCCATTACCTGTACATTCATGCCGCCATATTCACCAATTTGTGGTGGGAATTCTTCCCCGACCAGTAAACCATGGTCAGCTAGAATCATGATTGTCCAACCTTCATCTAACAGATGTAAGAATTCACCTAAATATTTATCTGTCTGAATGTAAAACTTTCGGATAAAGTTCTGATTAACTTCAGGGTCAGTATAACTCCAGCGCTCTAGATTTTTCGCTAAGTGCCAAAACATATGACCTGCACAGTCAACATTATGCAAATGAGTGAACACTACCTGGTAATCCCGGGTTTTAATTAAATGATTTAAAGCCTTTGCTTGCCATTGACTATACGAATCCCAGGCAGGTTCATAAACCTTCTCAACCAAGTAAGCGTCTTCTCCCCCAACCAAGCTAACAGGCTGAACCGGTCCAACATTTTCTACGACATCTTTTAACAATTCTTTTGGATGCCATAATTTATCCTGGGCAATATCCAAGGCATTACTGATCCACAGTTTCACCGCTGTACCATCGGTCGAAAGTTCCAGGAGTTTCATTGAACGACAGGCTGGTTTTAATACACCCTCTTTATTAATGTCATCTACAATACCGGAAACCATTTTCCCGAGTTCTAATACTACGATTGGTTTCTCTGCCTTCTTATTTTTATAAATTGCTATGCGGTCATAGATGCCATCAGAATTTTTTAAAATCAGGGTGGGTCGTCTTACAATACCATCAGAGGTTAAAATAGTAAATTCTTTGGCATCTGCCGGTGCAGCTGCCCATCCTTCTGCATTTTTCAGCGGTGAATTGACTACATCATAATGAGGAATAGATTCAATGACCATTTCCATATTTTCTGGTCCCATGATATATTCGCGGATTTCACTGCCTGTCATGGCAGCTTCACCATACCATAATTCCATCATATCGGTAGCTGGTTCTTCTTCTTCTTCAGTAATAGCACTCAGATCGGAAATCATGCAGCCGGTACCGGCAGGACGTTCAAGTTTGGGAGCATATATTAATTCTGTAATTTCCTCATTAGCAGCGATAATTTTTTCCCAATCAAGTTGTGCCACACCCATATTAACAGAACCCGGCTGTGTTCCATCAACAACGTGTAAATTGGGGTTGTCACTGGTCGGAGGCCAAGCGGAACCGGGCCAATGCCATACTAAGGTTTTGAGGCCGGCTTCAGTCGTTACATTCCATAACTGCTCAGCTTCACAATTTCTGGAATCCATATTATAGACAACAGCGTCCAAGCTCTTTGGTGACTGTCGCCAAAAGCAGGTAATACCATGCGTTCCAGGATAAGCACCGGTTGCTAAGGTCGTCCAGCAGGCAGGTGTAATTGTTGGCAGGGCACCTAAGTGGGATAAGTCTTCTCTTGCTGAGCCCTTATCAATAAATTTTTGCAAGTTTGGCATTATTCCTTCGGCCAAGAACTTCCGGGTTACTTTGGGATCCATCCCGTCGACCCCTAATACCAATAATTTCTGGGTTAATGCTTCTCTTTTCATTATCTAAATCACAACTCCTCAAAGAGTTTCGAAACTGTCGACCTTCCCGGTTTACTCATTTCGAGCTCAATCACTTTCAGGCCTACCATCCAAGACACGCTCTTGATAGTGGCTTAAGTATTACCAAGCGGGTTGGAATTCTTTAAATAACTTTATTTAGTAACGAGAAGAACTAAAGTTGTTTGCTCGTTCTCCTCATTACTATCATTGATATTTAGTTATTTGGTCGTAACTTAACTATTGACACCATACTCTTTTTCAGTTTCTTCCACTATAGCGCGTAATTCTGCTTGAACACTTTCCGGAAGATGCTCCGGCTTATAGTCTTCGAGTATGGATCTAGCCACATCATAAGCTCTTTCCGAAAAATCCTTACCCCCATCAGCCAGCCAGACATCTCTCATACGGCGGTCAATAACATTACTTTTAGATTGAGAACGCATGTGTTTGAAGGTATGCTCTTGACCAATAAAGTTACCAGCGGTACCTACCTCTTTAATAACATCTATTGCCAGAGTTTCATCAGACACACTTATCCCACAAACAGCCTTTTTAATCATCCTAGCCATCTCATTATCCATGACCATTTGTGCATAGTCATAGGTGATGCCGAGTTCCAACATACCTGCGCCATAGATTAGGTTGGACCCTGCCAACGCTGTCAGCATAGCGGTAATTGTGAACTCATGAGATGCCTGGGCATCCGGGAGTTTGCTGTCTACCTAGCCACCGGCTACCCAGCTCGGCAGTAAGTAAAATTGGGCAAGTTTCGCAACACCTGCATTGATCATTCCGAGTTCCGGAGATCCAACCGGTGCCGTAGCAAAACGCAAATCCATGATTGTGGTTGAACTACCATAGATAACCGGTGCTCCCTTGCGGGTTAGCTGGCTTAAGACGATGCCACTTAAAACTTCAGCATTGTGTGTTACAAGACTCCCTGCTAACGTAATTGGGGAGGTAGCTCCAGCCATAGCCATTGATAGTACGTTTACAGCTATGCCGGCGCGGGCACCTTCAATAATTACTTCAGTACAATGGCCTACTAATTGTAACGGGCTTGTTGGGCAAACATTACAAGAGAAGATTGGTCTTTCCCGCAGCTTTTCTTCTCCACCGACTATGGCAGCAGCCATCTTCAGAACTTTTTTAAAGTTTTTGCCACCTTCAGTACCGATAAATACATGCTTAGACGTATTATTGAAAATAACCTCGGCATTATGAACGACAGCTGCCACTGCCGGTACATCCTGAGGAGCCACCGGACGCAAAACTGCATCCATTTCACTCATTGCATCACAGAAGCGCGAAATATTGGCTACATCTTGCTTAGTAGTCTTCCGATACTCTTTGGTATACGGGTCGATGATTGAGACCCCTTCGCCAAAATTAATAAAGTGAACTCTTTTGCCACCCAGTATAATATCATGTTTAGGATTTCTACCTGCCAAAAGAATTGTATTAGGAGCTGAGCGAATAGCATCCTCTACAATATGAGGAGGAATTTTCACGACTCGCGTTTCGAAATTTACGCTAGCTCCTCCAGCTGCGAAAATTTCCAAGGCTTCTTTAGACTCAACCTTAATCCCTGTTTTCTCCAGTACTTCAAGGGTTCCACTGTGGATATCATAAAGTTCGTTGTCAGAAAAAATATTAAGTCCGAAACCCTCAAATTTTGAGACTCCTGCTTGAACTTCACTTCTCAATTCTTCCACCTCCATAACTTCTGCAACATTTAATATGTCTGATATCTTTTCCCGGAAAACTAGTTTAAGAATGCGGTAGCCATCTCTTTAGCAGCCATAGCGTCTGCACAATAACCATCTGCCCCGACTTCATCAGCAAAGCTTTGCGAAACCGGAGCCCCACCAACAAGAATCTTAACTTGATCTCGTAATCCTTCTTTGGCGATATGGTCAATTGTGACTTTCATATTTAGCATTGTTGTGGTCAAGAGAGCAGATAAACCAACGATTTTTGCATTATGCTCTTTAATAGCTGCTACAAATTTTTCCGGAGATACATCGACACCTAAATCAACTACATTAAAACCGCCGCTTTCCATAATCATGACAACTAAATTCTTACCGATATCATGTAGATCTCCGGCAACTGTTCCAATAATGATTGTTTTACTAACTGCAATGTCTTCTCCGGTAAGCAACGGCTTAACAATATTCATCCCCTCTGATAAAGCCCTTGCCGCCATCATTACCTCAGGAACATACATCTCTCCGGCTTTAAATTTTGGAGTTACAATATCCATACCAATTAGTAAACCCTTGGAGATGATTTCCAGTGGATCGCCACCGGCATTTACCAGCTTCTGGGTAAGCTCTTTTACTGCAGCAGCATTTCCTTTAAACACATAATCTGCTAATTGATCGAAATCGCTCATTTATAAATCCTCCTTTAAGATGCAATACTTCTGCAATTACAAACTAGTAACCTTTCCCAAATAAATCATATTATAATTACATTTCGTTGCATAATTCCGTCTTTTTATGCCGGGTATAAATCTAGACAGCTAGAAAAAATTATTAATATTAATGAGCTCTAGCCTTCTCGATAAACTCTAATAATGCTTTGTCCGTCTCTGAATCGAGTAAAGTCTCGGGTGCATTTTGCAGAATCTGTTGATACTTTCGGTTTGCTTTGATAACAACATCTTCTGAACCGGCGTTCTTCCAATCGCTATAATTTCCCCAATCTGAAACAGTAGGCGTCCACAGTGATCTGAATTTCTCAAATGTACTTATATGCGACAAATAGGTTCCCGTATGTCCTATCTCTTGAATAACGTCAACAGCTATTGCTTCATCCGAGGTATCGATCCCTTGAGAAATCCGTCTTACTCTTCTGATCAATTCTTCATCAATGACAAACTTTTCGTAGGAAGTGGTCATAATTGCGTCTAAAACACCCAAGCTTTGCACTGACATCTGGGCGCCGCTCATCATTCCCATTAGCAGGCTCTGCATGGTTTCATATCCTGCTTGACAATCAACAGTCTTTGAATGGGTGATTCCCGACATGGTTCTAACGGGTAGGTGATAGTAATCTAAACCCATTTGCAAGCTGGCAGTATTTATTAACATTGCCTCAGGAGAACCTGCCGCAAAAGTTGCTTCTTTCATATATCCTGAAGTTGATGCGGTAGCGTATACTAACGGAGTCCCCGGATTCACTAATTGAACCAGAACCAGTCCTGCTATGGTTTCAGTGTTTTGCAAAACTGCCGTTCCTAAAAGTGATATTGGGCCACTTACTCCAGCCATAATGCACGGCGCAAGTAAGATAACTTGATTTCGTTTTGCATATTCAATCATAGTTTCGAGAGTATCAGGAGCATAGGCTAATGGACTTAATGAATTTACTAGTACCGCTGTACAATGGTTCTCCAATAAAAATCCGGGTTTACCCAAGGCCATCTCAACCATATCCAATTGTTGGCGAACCTGTTGGGTATTAGCACAGAATCCGATAACGGGTTTCTCAGTGTTTTTTAATGCTTCGTACATCATAAGTAGATACTTATCACTGCTCTTAACATCACTGGGGTCAACCGGGATTGTGCCTACTAGATCAACAACATCGCTGGCTTGACAGAGTTTTTGGATATTAGCATAATCCTCAAGAGTTGCCTCTCGACGTCCCTTTTGTATGTCTTGAATATAAACCGGCCCAACGTTTGGCTGTATCAAAAAACCTTCTCCAACGGTAACCGAGTATTTATCATTACGAGCCCGCATACGGAAGGTACGTGGAGCTGTAGCCAAGGCTTGATCTACCAGTTCGCGAGTAATAAAAACTGTTTTATTTTCTACTCTTGCTCCATGTTTCTTAAAGACTTCAATAGCTTCATCATTGTGAAAAACTACTCCGGTCTCCCGAAGAATCTTCAGTGTGGCTTCATGAACCCTTACTAAATCATCCTTCGTTAAGACTTCCAGCCGTGATTTTAAAGCCATTATTACACCCTCTCCTATCCTACTTGCCCGAAACTTCAGGTAGCTAATTAGCTTTAATCCTTAATGATACTCTGAGTCAAATAGACTTAGGTAGAGTCTATTTGACTTGATATTAGAAATTCGTTCAACTTGAATTTAATACCAAGAAATTTAAAACATCGGCATTTCCTTAGTGTTTAAGCATTTGGCCTGCTTACACCACCTCCAAACAATCTCCTTCTGGCCGATAAACTACTACCACTCTTCGGTTATTGAAGGATTAGCGGTAGTCGAGCCTTCTACAAAATTGGTTCAGTTGGATTTCATCAATATGTCAAAATATAATGCAATTTTCATGCCGTTCTAAGTATTAAGTTAAATATGTTATCGACAACAAAAAAAGCAAGGATCAGTTACTTCTACAATGATTTAGACCCCTTATTAAGCGCTTAAAAAAGCGACAAAGTATGGGGTCACTCCATCCTCGACATAAAATATAGAATATTTAAGTCATGTTGACTCAAATATTCCAACGATGCAGGATTTTATCTTTGTCTTACCGAATAAAATAAATAGTTAATTTAATATTTTCAAAACAAACTCTCTTGTACGACATTAGATTATAAATATATATCAATTTTTACTGATACTCAATCAATTTTGCTGTAAACATTGCAAAAAGGGAGTTGTCGAAATTGCTAGATATAAACGAACAAAGTTTGAACAGAGATGATTTTAAAATGATTCTGGACAATTCGTTTGATGAGATCTTTGTCGTTAATAGCAAGGGAATTGTAACCTATGTCAATAAAGTATGTAAGAAGCATTATGGCTTAGATCCTTCTGAGATAATCGGAAAGAATGTTAGCTATTTATTGAGTGAAGGTTATTATTCACCAGCCTTGGCTCCCATAGTTTTTCAAAACAAGCAAACCGTAACCGTTGAGCAACAAACTAAAACTGGAATTAAACTTGTTGTCACTGCCACCCCTGTGATTAACAAGGATGGCGAAGTTGATTTCATCGTTATGAATAGCCGTGATATTACACAACTTGAAGAGTTAAAACAAGATTTAGATAAAACGAAAAAACTTGTTAAACATTACAAAAGCAAAGTCGATGAATTAAGTCAACAAGTCAGCTACTTTAAGGGATACTCCTTTCGAGATGAAAAAATGAAGTTATGCCTGGAAATAGTTAAGAGGGTTGCCTTAGTAAATTCTACAGTTCTTATCTTAGGGGAATCCGGTACCGGAAAAAATGTACTGGCCATGGATATTCATAAAATGAGCGAGCGTAAAGATGGCCCTTTCATCTGTATTAATGGAGCCACTATCCCAGAGCACCTCTTGGAGTCAGAGCTCTTCGGATATTGTCGCGGTGCTTTTACAGGTGCAGATAAGTTCGGGAAAGTAGGATTGGTTGAACTAGCCCATGGTGGCACTTTGTTTCTGGATGAGATCGGTGAAATACCTTTGGGAATTCAAGCAAAATTATTAGAACTTATTCAAGAGCGCAGATTTATTCCCGTTGGCGGCAAAGAGCATAAGAAAATTGATGTAAGGATTGTTGCAGCGACCAATAGAAACCTTGTTCAATTAATCGATGAAGGAAAATTTCGCGAGGACCTGTACTATAGGTTAAGCGTCATCGAAATTGATACTCCCCCTTTGAGAGAAAGAACCAATGATATTATTCCGTTATTAGAGTTTTTTTTGAATAAATATGACTTAATGTATAAATACACTCACAAGTTTGATAAACAAAGTCTTGCTGTGCTTAAAAGTTATACCTGGCCCGGAAATATTAGGGAGATGGAGCATTTGGCCGAACGATTAGTAGTTACGGTTCCCGAAGGATATATTCTACCCGAACATCTACCCAGTAAAATGTTTAAAATACCATCTGCTCATGCTCACTCAAACATTTTGGAAGATGAACTGTCCAACTGGAAAAATCTCAAAAAAACCAGTGATGAAGAGGCTATCATA
Organism: Desulfosporosinus hippei DSM 8344; assembly: GCF_900100785.1. GTDB lineage: Bacteria > Bacillota > Desulfitobacteriia > Desulfitobacteriales > Desulfitobacteriaceae > Desulfosporosinus > Desulfosporosinus hippei. The sequence continues at coordinate 76,534 of NZ_FNCP01000017.1, forward strand.
ATCAGATTGTATAATATGCTGGGGAGTTCATACAAAGTTGCAAACACCTTAAATATCAGCCAAAGCAAAGTAACACGTATCGTACGCAACCATAAACAACGTTCTACTCTTAAGTAGACGTTAGATACGAAATAATTTGCCGGCTAATTATTGATATTTAGTTTCATAAGTAGAAACCGAGCTCTTACGCAGCGGAGGTAATTAGGATTATGAGATTAGAACAATTATTTCTTTTAATCGAAGTCGCTAAATACAACTCAATTTCATTGGCAGCTGAGCATGCCTTTATTACCCAACCGGCTGTAAGTTCATCAATCAGTAAACTTGAAGATGAGCTCGGAACACAACTTTTCAGACGAACTCCTCAGGGGGCTTATCCGACTTCAATCGGAGAAATTGTCATTGAAAAAGCTCGCCATATTCTTGATACCATCGAAGAAATCAAACAGATTTCCAACACCTCAGCATTAACAGGCGACCTATCCGTTGGGATTATACCCAGTATGGGAGATAAAATTATTCCTAATGTTCTATATTACTTGAAGGAAAAGCATCCTGGTATTAATATTTCCTTAACAGTTGCTGAATCGATTAACATCCTGCAGAATATTCAATCCGGCAAAAACGACATTGGGATTGTATTACTAACTGAAGAAATAACGGGCAAAGACATTTGTTGTGAAGAATTATTTAAAGATAAATTTTTAATTTATGCTGCCAAAGACTCTCCTCTCGCTCAACAGGATTCGGTTTCTCTAAAGGAAGCACTTGGATATCCCTTTGTTGCTTATAATGACGAATTTACCAAGAATAATGGTGGTATTACAAGCATTCTTAAAAAACACGGTGAACCTAATGTCATTTTTCGATTTTGTAATTTTGAATTGATTAAAAGAGTCGTTTCCCAGGGAATCGCCATCTCCTTCTTCCCCAAATTCATGTCTGTCGATGATATTTATCTGCAGTCAGGAGAGATACTCCCGATACCTATCAGTGACGTTAGTTTAGGCATTACTGTCGGTCTCATAAGATCAACACGCCATGCAGTCTCTCTCGTTGAAAAGGAATTTGTGGAAGCCCTGAAATCCATGTGTGAAACTTCCGCAACTATTTCAAATGGCAACTAATACATAAGAGGTATCTGATTTGTAGAAAGAGCAATCCCAAAGAGGATGGCCGTGATCAGCCATCCTCTTTGGGATAATTTTACCCTTTACCCTCAGTCAACTTCATTATATATTTAACGGCAAAAGGCGGCTTCTGGCTGAAGCCGCCTTTTGCTATTTTCCGAGCTGGGCTTACCGCGACAGCCCTGTTATGATTAGTCTTCTTCCGGATAATCGACAACTTGCACTTTATCTTCTCCGCCGAAATCCTCCTTGAGCCACTTGAGTAGGGACAGCGATAACATGATGATAATAAATATAATGGGTACGCCGGTAGCAACCGATGAAAGCTGAACCACCGGTAATCCGCCCACCTCCATGATAGCTATCCCGATCACAGCCAGGAGTGAACACCAGAAAAGTCTTGTCCAGCGGGGAGATTCCTGATCATTCTTAACCTCTTTGCAAGAAATACTGGAAATAATATAGGCATTGGTATCAATGGTAGTAGCTTGGAAAATAAGCATGACAAATAAGAAATAAGGGATCACTATTACAGCAAGGGGTAAGGTATGCAAAACATAGGAAATCATTGCCCCGGCACCGGCATCTTTCATAATCATATCCAGTGCCACCCCTTGATTAAGCTGAAGATCTACGGCATAGCCGCCGAACACTAAGAAGAACAGTGAACAGCCGATGGATGTTACAACCATCATATTTATAACCACGTTTTTGATGGTTCTCCCCTTGGAGATCCTGGCAACAAATAAGCCGAAATACATAGCCCAAGCAGCCCACCAAGCCCAGTAAAATACTGTCCAGTCTTGGGGGAAACCGGATTTGGTAATCGGATCTGTATATAAACTCATCCGTAAAAAGTTAGTAGCCAAAACCCCTAGGCTGTCAACATAAAAGGATAACAAAAACAAGGTGGGGCCAACGAGCGCAACAAACGCTAATAATCCCATACATAACCAACTATTTAATTCCGACAATTTTTTAATTCCGCTATTGATACCGGAGACAGCACTATAGGTAAATGTTGCCGCAATCACCAGTGTGGTCACGACTTTTACCGTCATAGTATCCGGAATACCCAGATAACCGGCTGCAACAGCCGACATCATAGGTACACACGTTCCTAAGGTTGTTCCTAATCCTCCGACCAGTCCAAGCACAACAAAGATATCGATCGCTCTGCCAAGCCATCCGTCTACCCGGTTACCCAATACTCCCCGGCAAGCATAGCTTGGAGAGAAGTAGGGTTTTTTTCTAACGTAAAGCATGTAGGCAAAGGCGATGGCCCCTGGAACAAAGATAGCCCAGGCCGAAAGCCCCCAGTGAAACATTCCATAGGCAATAGCGAATTGCGCAGCTTGCCCTGAAAATGCCTCATTCCAGTAAGGAGGAAACTTTAGATAATACAGAGGCTCGGCCATGGACCAATAAACTAAACCTGCTCCAACACCGCCGGTGAACATCATCGAAAACCAGCTGAAGTCTGAGAATTCAGGTTTATCATCTGTTCCGCCCAATTTTACATTGCCATATCTGCCGAAAGCCAGCCAAAATGAAAATATTACACAGCCCAAAGCAAATAATAACCATAACCAGTCCATTCTATAGGTTATAGCTTTTAATATGGTTGCAACATAGGGTTGCAGCTCTGTACCATAAATAAGCATTGGGGCATATAACAAAACACATAGAATAGCACTGCCCCAGAAAACAACAGGATTTATACGAGCATATATCCCTTTAGACTTCTCTTGTGACAAGTTATTCACCCTTTCTTGTGATTTAATCTGAGAACCGGGTTTAAGAAGATAAGTCAGTTGATAAAATCCACGTGTCTATCTAGTATGTGTTACAAAAGCAAAATCCTTGGTTATTACCTTCTTGTTATTTTCAGGTCACGTGAAAAACAATCCTATGCTGATGCCCGCTATCATGAAAAATGCGTTATAATACCGTTAAACTTTTTTTATCCTCCATTTCGAATTTTTTAATGGCTTAGTTTGTTATCCCCTCCTTTTCTTACCTAGAAAATCCGAATTTAATCAAAAAACTCTTGACATTCATTAGCTGGTCTTTGAATATTAGATCAGGATCTATACCTCTTCTAACCTCCTTCACAAAATAACTGTCAATCTCTATAAGACATTTGTTTGCAAATTTGCTGCCAACTATCAATAAAATAAATATCCCTATGCGAAATAATTCATAATTGAGTAGTATCCTCTCGGTTAATAGGCTATATAACTTAATAAAAAGAGGGTCTTATTCAATAAAAAAAAGATATTCTCTGATAAATCCACAATTTAGCTTCTTGACTATTCTCAATTATATATAAAATTAAGTCTAATTGACTTTCTCCAAGTCAATTAGACTTAATTTTATTGATCTTCATAATAGTTTTGTCCAATATGTGCTGATAACAGCACCCAACCATCTTTTTAATGGAGTGGATTTCAAAGGAAGCATAACCTTGAGTCAACAAGACTTATACACTTTTCTCTTATCTATTGGTTTACTCTTGTAGCTTTCTGTCTTCTCTGCACAACCAAAAGGCGGCCGAATAAACTGACTGCACTTACTGCCAGACCCAGTATTAGTCCAATCCAATAACCCGATGCACCAAGTGGAGTGTTGTCGGCCATATAATACCCTGCCGGCAAACCAATACCCCAATAAGAAATACATGCCGTGAGAAAGGTAACATTCACATCTTTGTATCCACGTAAAGTTCCTTGAATCGGTGCAGCTATTGCGTCTGATAATTGGAAGAATAAAGCGTAAATGAGAAAATGTTGTGCCATTTTAATGACTTCAGCCTCTTTAGAATACAAAGCTGCTACTTCTTTGCTAAAAAGCAGTAGTATAGAAGCACAAATGCAAGCCATTCCAATAGACATACCCATACCCAGATAGCTATAATGCCGAGCATCCTTCAGCCTATTAGCACCTACTTCAAAACCGACCACAATAGTTAGGGCAGAAGAAATGCTCAATGGTACCATATAAAGCATAGTAGCAAAATTCATAGCTACCTGATGCGCAGCAATAGTAACAGTATTGAACGTGCTCATTAGTAAGGCAACAACTGCAAAAATACTGGTCTCTACAAAAATTGCAAATCCTATGGGTAAACCAATCTTTAATTGTCCTTTCCATTCTTTCAGCGATATTCGATAAACATGCTTAAACACTTGATATGAAGAGAATAATTTATGATGCGAAATCACGATCAATGCTATAAAAGCCATACAATAATAGGTAAGAGTGGACGCCACGCCTGCACCAACACCACCTAAGGCAGGAAAACCAATTTTACCAAAAATAAGAATATAATTTAGTAATACATTAAGTGGCAATGATACGACAGCAATCATCATTGTTATTCTCGTTTTCCCAAGGGCATCAATAAATGCACGTAAAACTTGATAGGTAAACAATGCTGGGATTCCATAGGCAAGTGCTAATAGGTAATCTCGGGATATTCGAAGTACGCTATTTTCCAAACCCATCAGTAAAAGAATTGAGTCTAAAGCAATAGCTCCTCCCCCAATAACAAGTATTGCAATAAAGAGGGCTAAATAAATTCCTTGCACGACTTTAAAGGAAACTTCTTCCTCTCGTTTCGCCCCAATTAATTGGGCAACAATGGGAGTAACAGCTACGAAAATCCCCCCAAAACCGGCACCTATGGGAACCCATATACTTGAACCGATGGCTACCCCAGCCAGGTCTGGAGTACTTGCATGTCCAGACATAATCGTGTCGAAAAAATTCATGGAGAACATAGTGATTTGAGCAACTAATATCGGCCATAGAATTGAAAACAACTGTTTAATCTTTTGCAGCATTGTAAATGTTTGTTTCATGAATTCTCAATCTCAAATTTTAATTTTGCCTCAAGTTGATCTTCCCATATCAAGTAGGCCGCGAAAGTTTTCCCCGATTTAGATTTAAAGCCTTTAATCAAGGGGGTTTTCCCCTTTTTCAATAAGCTTTTGACTTGATTTACTGTCAGTACTTTACCACAAATAGGTGTTTTCCATAAAACAAAATGGCAGCCTTCTCTCCAGTTTGAACATCCAAATCCCTTCTGACCTTCGATTATTTCCCCGCCGCACTTTGGACAGTTTCCCAATCCTTTTATCTGACTCTCCTCTACTGTTATTGTTTTATCTTTCTTTCCCGATTCCTTTACTTCCTTGGAAGTGCCTTTACTTTTTTTTATGTTCTTTGAGGATGGGGCAAGAGCTAAAGGGGTTTTACCATGTCTTTGTTCAAAGGAACGCAGCTCTTGAAGAATTCGTACAATGGCCTCTTCTACTTCTGTCATGTAATGTTCAATTGTGAGTTCTCCTCTTTCAACTTTTGACAGGTCAAACTCCATTTGTCCTGTCATTTCCGCACTAATAAGGAGCTGTGCTTGAGGTAGCTTTTCCTTAATCACTTTAATCAATTCCATGCCTTTTTCAGAGGGTCTTAAGATCTTGTGATCCTGCAGGATATATCCCCGATCAATTAGGCTTTCAATAATAGCTGGTCGAGTTGCTACTGTACCCAGTCCTTTTCCTTTAAGTTGCTGGCGAAGTATTTCATCATCAATCTGTTTTCCAGCACCCTCCATAGCTTTAAGAAGATCACCTTGAGTGAAGCGTTTCGGTGGTTTTGTACTTTTTTCTTCAATAAAAACATGTTTCGCCTGTACGTCCTCTCCATTGCTCAGAGGGGGCAAGGCTACACTTTCATCCTCTGTCTGATCTTTTTTGAGCTTTTTCTTACTTTTTCCTTCACTCTCTTCATTAATCTCACCTGAACCATATACTTTTTTCCACCCTAGGCTCAACAATACTTTTCCTTTCGTGCGAAAGGCCTCCTCTTCAACCATAGTAAGTACATCAGTTTGATGGTACTGAGCAGGAGGAAACCAAACTGCCAGAAAACGCCGAATGATTAAGTCATATAGATTCTGTTCGTCGCGATTGAGCCTATCTAGGGCAATTTTTTCAGTTGTCGGGATAATGGCATGGTGGGCAGTGATTGTATTAATTACTCTTTTTCCCTTAGGTAATCCAAACTGAGCTGCCTCATCAACTAAATTCGTATAAGGTTCTTGGCGAGTCGCTCTAAGATGATCTGGCAGTTTTGGTAAAATGTCTGGGGATAAATAAGCACAATCCGTACGCGGATAAGTTATAGCCTTTTTTTCATAGAGTGACTGAGCTAACTGCAGTACTTTCTCGGCACTATACCCGTATTTTTTAGAAGCTGCAATTGATAATGAGGTCAAATCAAATAGCAGGGGGGCCGGCTCCTGTATATCTTTCTGCTCAATTTTAAGGATTTTCCCTTGCTTACCTAGGGTTTTGGCAACAATAGTCTCTGCAACCTGAGGATCTGTTATCCGCTTTGAGTCATCTCTTAGGTCAAACCACTTACCTGGATATCCCCCTTGCAAAGTTGTGAACTCTGCCTTGACCTCAAAGAATTGCTGAGTAACAAATTGTTCGATTTCCCACTCCCGCTCTACGATTAAGGCTAAGGTCGGTGTCTGTACTCGACCTATTGAAATAACATTGGGTTTTTTGCGTTCTGCATCGAAGCTACCAAATAAGGAGCTAAATCCTTCTGTCAAATTCATTCCGAAATCCCAATCTGCGTAGGCCCGTCCATTCCCGGCTGCAGCTAATCCTGCCATTGACTCACCTGGGCGGAGAGATTTTAAACCCTCTAAAATTGCTGCGTTGGTCAAAGAGGAAATCCAGAGCCGAGACAAAGGCTTGTTGCACTTTGAGGCATCCCAGACCTCCTGAAAAAGCAACTGTCCTTCCCGATCGGCGTCAGTTCCACAAATAACCTCACCAATGTCCGCAGACTTTAACCATTGTTGAATTACTTTAAATTGCTTTTCTGCCCCGGATTTAACAACCCGCCGAAAATCCCTAAGGTTAGGTAATACTGGCAATCTCTTTAAACTCCAACGTTTCCCGACTCTATCTAAATCCATATAAGCTTCCGGACGCTCTAGCTCTAATAGGTGGCCATAGCACCAGGTTATCACATAGCTTTCATTCTCTAAGTACCCATCGCCTCGCTTTTTTACGCCTAAGGCGGCAGCATATTCACGAGCTTGGGAAGGCTTTTCTGCAATAATAAGTTTTCTAATCATCTCGATCCTCTCTTTATCAATGAACCTATGTCCAGGGAATTGAGCTTATTATATCTTACCACAGATTAGGTCTATAAGGGTCAATTGGAACTACCCTCTTAAGGCATTCTACTATTATTGTTCGTTTATTATAGTTAAAGTTTAATTAACAAAAAAAGAACACCGACATGGTGTCCTTTTTTACTGCATTAGTTTCCCATTGCTAAATACGAAACTTTTCAACAGCGTATCGAAGCTCTTCAGCTAAATTCGCTAAGCTCTTACTGTTGTCCGTGATTTGATCCATGGCTGCAGTCTGTTCCTGAATAGCTGCACTTACACTTAAAGTTTGATTAGATGTTTCCTTATTTAATTCATCAATTGATAAAACAGATGAAACGATATATTGACTTCCACTTGCCATTTGTTGTACCACTGCTGCTATTTGGTTTACTTGATCGGAGACTTCATTGATCAACCCTACAATATTCCCAAAGGCTTTGCCTGCAGTATTAACTACTTCCACACCATCTGCAACACTGCGTACAGCGCTTTCCATTGCTAAGCTAGCGTCCTTAATATTTTCTTTATTTTCTTTAACCGTTGAAACAATATTAACTGCTGAATCTCTTGATAGTTCTGCAAGCTTTCGCACTTCCTCTGCTACAACTGCAAAACCTCGCCCATTCTCTCCTGCTCGGGCAGCTTCGATAGCCGCGTTCAAAGCTAGTAGGTTTGTCTGCGATGAGATATTAGCAATAATATCAATGAATTCTGTGATATTATCAAAACCAGACTCTAATTTCTGAATTGCATTCTGAACAAGCTCAGTTGAACTACCAACTATGCTCATTTGTTCTACAGCATGAGCAATCGTTTGATTACCTGCTTGGGCAATCTGAACTGTCTTGTTCGCAGTATTGGCAACTATATTACCACTCGAAGCAACTTCTTCAATACTAGCCGAAAGTTCTTCAATCGTCCCAGATGTATCAGACAGTGCCTTGACTTGCTGTTCTGAGCCATTTGCCACTTCAGAAATTGCCCGGCTTATTTGATTTGAAACTTGAGTATTTTGATCCATTGTAGCGACAATTTCCTGAGATGCCGCCGTAAGCTGCTCTGCAGAGTCAGATATTTGAGTTACCAACCCCCTCAAATTAGCAGTCATAATATCAAAGGACCTTGCGAGTATTCCTACTTCATCCTCTGTTGAAATATTAAGTTCAACATTTAAGTTTCCTTGAGCGACCTTTTCAACACTCTCTGAAATTCTTTTCAATGGCTGTACTATCATTCTCGTGATTAAAATCCCGATTAATACTGCAAGCAGTGTTGCCAATGCCGGCAAAAGAATTAGCATCGACTGAGCACTATTAATCATCCTGTTATCGTTAGTAACTTCTGATTTTGCTTCTTCGATATTATAATTTCCGATTTCGCGCAACAGAGTCTGAAAATCTTCTTGCGCTGAAAAACCCATTTTGTAGTAGTATTCCATTGCTTCATTCCTTTTGCCCTTTTGTTCATAATCCAAGGTTGTTTCAATAACTTGCTTCAAAATTTTGAACTGCTCATTGGCCTTTGATAATCTTTCCAGTTCATAACTCGTTGATGCTAAGGGTGTATAACTTATAAGGAATTTCTCAATTGAGTTTTCACGCACAGTTATTTGATCTAATTGTTGCTGATAAGTTGCCTTGTCGAGTGTATAAGAGGTTATTGCCAAAACTGCTGATTTAAGTGCATTACTATCTGATCGTGCTTGATTAATATCCCGTATTGGTATTAACTCGTTGTCATATAAACTATTAAGGGAGGTACTCGCTTTTTGAAAATAGAAATAACCGATATAGCCTACTCCACCTAGGGAAACTACCATTATGGATATAATGATTCCAATTTTAAATGCTGTTTTTCTATTAAGAATCCAATTCAAAGTTATTCCTCCTTTTACTGGTTACCTCAGAGCAGCCGGCTTTAAGTTTGGTGCTTGTGATTTTTTTAACTTCGGTGTTAAATTCGAAATTCCTTTATGGATTCCATCACATTTTCTTATGGATAGCACGAAATTTTGGTGATAATAAGGAAATTAAGCATATGAGCAATGCGTTAATTTTTACAATAGCAAAAGGCGCATGATCAAAACCACTGATCATGCGCCTTTTTAATTACAACAATTAAGTTTTAATATCTCAAAGAAAACAAATTGGAGAAGTAATATTATGCTTCAGCACTCCAAGACCCTAGATAAGCTTCCTGTTCCTTAGTCAATTTATCTATTGATAAACCAAGGGACTGTAGTTTTATCATTGCTACTCGCTCATCGATTTCTGTATTGACCTGATAGACTTGAGGAGATAATTTATCATAATTTAAAGCAACATATTCTAGCGATAGTGCCTGTAAGGCAAAGGTCATATCCATTACTTCGGCAGGATGACCATCCCCGGCAGCCAGATTAACCAAGCGGCCCTCAGCTAAAACATACAATAGATGACCATTAGGAAGAGCATACTCTGTAATGTTCGTTCTTGCTGCCCTTTCTGAAACAGCGATTTCTTTCAGTTGAGCAACGTTTACTTCTACATCAAAATGTCCGGCATTGCACATAATTGCACCGGATTTCATTAAATGAAAGTGCTCCTTATTAATCACATTCATATTGCCTGTAACAGTGATGAAGAAATCTCCATACTTTGCTGCTTCAGCCATGGGCATCACATCGAAGCCATCCATCAGAGCCTCATTAGCTTTGATAGGATTAATTTCGCAGATGATCACCTTCGCTCCTAATCCTTTGGCCCGCAGAGCCACGCCTTTTCCACACCAACCGTAACCAGCAACTACTGCAGTCTTACCGGCAACAACCAAATTAGTCGTTCTCATGATTCCATCCCACACAGATTGACCGGTACCATATCTATTATCAAACAAAAACTTACATTGAGCGTCATTCACAGCTATCATCGGAAACTTTAGAACACCATCACGGGCCATTGAATGCAAGCGCAACACACCTGTCGTAGTTTCCTCAGCTCCGCCTTTAACATTCTTAAGGAGCTCAGGACGAGTGGTATGAATTGTAGAGACTAAATCTCCTCCGTCATCAATAATAAAATCTGGTTCAGTATCAAGGGCTAGTTGTAGATGAGCATTATACTCCTCATCTGAAGCATTATACCAGGCATGAGCTCCGATTCCACTCGCAACAAGAGCGGCTACTACATCATCTTGAGTTGAAAGAGGATTACTGGCAACTACAGTTACCTCGGCTCCCCCAGCTTTGATAACTTGAGCCAAATAAGCGGTCTTAGCTTCCAAATGCAGGCAGATAACTACTTTTTTACCGGCAAAAGGCTGTTCCTTCTCGAACTCCTCACGAACTTTATTAAGAACTTGCATTCGAGGGATAACCCAATCAATTTTGCGTCTTCCTTCTGAAGCTAAGGATAAATCTCGAATTGTAAATTTGACATCCATTTGTAAAAACCTTCTTTCGTAATGCTCAATATTTTGATTTGGGATCAGAATTCAATCTTTAAACTGACCACCGCAACGTCAACGTAATACAATCTATTGAGATTTATTATATGCTGTTAAAGCAAATATGTGTTGTCCTACTGATTATACTCTAAAAGGGTGCTCGTCTTCAAACTGTTACCGTGCTAAGATAAATCTTCAATCTCAGCCCTGGCTATAAACCTCCAAGTAAAATTTCCTCATCCCGTCGATATCCTCTTGCGGCAATTCAACCACTCCCCCCATCATCTGGGCAAGAAGAACGATTTGGGCTGATTTTTCTACAATTTGGCAGACTTTTAGAGCTTCATCCAGATTACGCCCAACACCAAGCATACCGTGATTTGCCAGCAATACAGCATAACGCCCTTCTAGAGCTTTCACTGTGTTAATCCCTAACTGTTCTGTTCCTGGTAAAGCATAGTTATTGACCCGTACATTACCACCCGCAATTTGGACTAAATCCTCAACCGCTCCGGGGATTTCTTTTCTGGCCACTGCCATGGCAGTGGCGTAGGCACTGTGGGTATGTATTATTGCCTCAACATCCTGGCGAGCTTTATAAATTGATAAATGCAAAGGTACTTCGACGGAAGGTTTTCGATTCCCACTCACAATATTTCCGTCCAAGTCCAATACTACTATATCCTCAGGCTCTAGGGTGTTGTAACTCATTCCTGACGGAGTTATTGCTATACAATTCTCACCCGTAATTCGACAACTAATATTCCCCCAAGTTCCGATGGTAAGATTTGCAGCAAGTATTTCTTTCCCCTTCTCGACGACTTTTTTGCGGGCAGCCAATTGTTGATCCATTTTGTCCTCCTTAACAACTTATACTCTAAACCTATACCCTGCTCCCCATACTGTTTCAATATATTGTGGATTCGATAAATCGCTCTCAATCTTTTCACGAATTCTAGCAATGTGAACAGTGACTGTGGCAGAATCCCCCAAAGCATCCAATCCCCATACTCGCTCAAACAGTTCTTCACGCCCAAATACTCTGTTTGGATTTTGGGCCATATACAATAATAAGGCATATTCTTTCTGGGCTAGATTTACTTCCTTACCCATCACGAAAACTCTATGAGAGTCTATATCAATTTTAAGGCCACGAATTGACAAGGCATTGGTTTTTCTTGCCCCTTCACTAAATCTAAGCTTCAATCTTTCATAGTTTTCCAAATGAGCTTTTACTCTCGCCACTAATTCGCCGGGGCTAAATGGTTTTGTTATATAATCATCTGCCCCTAAGCTTAAACCTTTAATCTTGTCGATTTCTTCTTTTTTTGCAGAGACTAAAAGAACGGGGACATCTTTATCATCTTTCAAATTACGTAATATTTCTAACCCATCCATTCCGGGTAGCATTATATCTAAAATAAGCAGATCAACTTTATTATCTTGAAAGGCCTTTAACCCATCCATCCCATTGTTATAAACATTAACTTCAAATCCAGCAACCTCAAGATAATCCTTTTGCAACTCAGCAATACTTTGGTCATCCTCAACGATTAAAATCTTCTTTTTCATTTCTTTCCCCCATCATGACTTACTCAGTGAGATCATGATACTAGTCCCTTCTTTTCCATGACTGACGGCCCATACTCTACCATTATGCCCTTCAATAATCTGCTTGGCAATAGCCAGCCCTAAACCGCTGCCTTTGCTGCGTGCTGCATCTGATCGATAAAATCGATCAAAAATATGAGGTAAATCTTGCTCCTTAATCCCTGATCCGTTATCACGCAGCTCGATAATTATACTTGATATGGTATCTCGAAGAAAAACTGAGATTTCACCCTGACCAGGGCTCATGTATTTGCAAGAGTTATCCAAAATGTTCATAATGACACGTCTCATTCGTTCACGATCTATTAACACGTGTTGTTGCTGATTCAATTCATTAGAAAAAGAAACTTTGATATTGTTACGTTCTAACTCGGGTTCATTTTCTAAAATACAAGACTGGAGATAATCTACAATATCTATTCTTTCAAAATCAAAAGGAATTTGGTTTAAATCTAACTTAGCATAGAGGAGGAGATCATCAATCATTTGATCAATTTGATGTGCTTTTAAGGCAATAGTTTTTAAGTAGCGCTCAATCTTCTCTGGATTACTTGCTATTCCGTCTAAAATCCCTTCTACATATCCTTTTATCGATGTTACAGGCGTTTTTAAGTCATGCGAAATACTCGAAACCAGCAGTTTACGATTATCTTCATACTTTAATTGAGTGTGAACTGAGTCTTTAAGTTTAATACGCATGAGTTCTAAATCACGGCATAATGCCTGTATCTCCTTATCCCCTTCCTCTCCAATCGAGTAATCTAGATTCCCCTTGGAAATTTCCGCTGCAGCGCTTTGCAAGGTGTGGAGAGGATTAATAATGCTTCGAGAAAATTGATAGAGAACGATAATATTTGTGAACACAAAGGTCAGAATAAATGATACAACCAGCAATAATAGTAAACTGTTCATACTATTCTCATGATCTACAGGCAGAAGCAACAAAGCAACTCCTAAAGATCCATCTTTGTAATTAATATCAACCTTCTGAACTGAATAAGAGGTATTATCAATACTTAAATGTTCACTTTTTCCAGCGATGTCGCTTACTTCTAGAGCTTTGGCCACCTCAATTTTCGAAAAACTCCTGGATGAAAATTTAATGTCATCATCCTTTATTAAAAGCAACTCGCCATGTATTGCTTGAAGTTGCTCTAACAAGTATTTCTGATAACTTATTTCATCGAAGACCTCAGGTGTTCTCCTCCAAGTACTAGTTTCACTTATTAACTCGAACTTAAGCATTGACTGCTTTTGCTGGTGCTCATAAGAAAAACCAATTCCGAATAATTTGCCAAATACAAAAAAAACAGCCAACGCAATAATAACAGTAGTAATCATTGGGATCACTACTGTCGATGCATTAGCTAAAATTAAACGTGTTTTAAGCTTCATGACGTCGTCACCTTAGAATTCTTTTTTATCAAAGATATAGAAACCTGCCGAGAACAACATAATTCCAGATCCCAGCATTATTAGAAACTGACGGGCGATCTTAGCAAGAGGAAATGAATTAACCAAAAATAGATTATACCAATCAAGTTGGGTAGTCAAGAATAAACTAGAATACTGGGAAAAGAGTAACCCCAGTACCTTAAACGCGAGAAAGATTAAGATTGATATGAAAAATACGGCAATTCCACTCCTAAAGATATTCGCTAAGAGAACAATTCCTAAGGCTAAAACTGTCATGGGAAGAATACTAACCAGGTAGGAAAAGACTGTTCTCCCCAAAGAATCAAAGGACGCTGAATTGGCATTGAATATAAATCCTGCAAGCATTGAAAAAACAAGCAGAAGAAGAAGCGCTCCCAAGATAAATAAGACTATTGATGTAATCTTAGCTGTATAGATCTTAAACCTACTGATAGGTCGAGTAAGAGTAATGCGCATACTGTTTTGGCTAAACTCTCCCGAAAAACTGTCAATTGTTACCAATGCTGTAAACAAGGGCAATATGGTGTTCACTACTACAGACAAAACGAGCATAGGAAATTCTACACTTCCCGTTCCTCTAAGTCCAAATCCACTTCTTACTCCCACAATCACCAACTGTCCGATAACAATTACGGCAAGAGACAGCAAAATGGCAACTAATACTTTTTTCTTTCTGTAGAGCTTCTCAATTTCATTTAGAAGCGCTGCTTGAAACACGGCCATTTCTCTCTACCTCACTTACAAAGTAATTTTCAAGTGTCGCATAGTTCTTTAAAATCGCATCAGTATTTTCGACATTTAGTATTCTTCCATTGTAGATTACACCGATTCGGTTACAGGTTAACTCCACATCGTGAATTAAGTGACTGGAAATAAAAAATGTCGTTTGTTCCTTTTCCGCTAAGCTCTGAATCATTTTACGAATATCAATCATTCCCTCGACATCAAGCCCATTTAGAGGCTCATCAAGAATAACAACCTTTGGTCTCGATAATACGGCGGCAGCCAGACCTAAGCGTTGCTTCATCCCTAAAGAGAATTTTTTCGTCTTTTCATGTTTAAATTTGTACATGCCGGTTAGTTCTAAGACCTCATCAATTCTTTTATTATCTACATCGGGATAATAACGAGCTATTTGTTTCAGATTTTCAAAGGCACTTAAGAATTGGTAAGACTCTGCAATTTCAATCAAACATCCCACCTTGGCCATAGCTTTTTCATACTCTTCTATGACACTATGACCCATGATTTTTACATCCCCATTTTCCGGTCGAATCAGTCCAGTCATGATTTTCATGGCCGTTGTTTTTCCGGCACCATTGGGCCCAAGAAATCCAAAGATATCCCCTTTATAAATATCCAGATTTAAATCGTATATTCCACGACCATTTCCGTATGTTTTCGTCAAGTTTATAATCTCAATAACCTTTTCCATGTCTGACCTCCATCATGAGAAGCTAAGGCGACTGCCGAGAAGTATCCCGGCAGTCCTCAGCTAGCGCTTATATTGTTAATCTAAATCTGGGCTAAACGAGGCATCAAACATTAATCCTCCAGCATATGGCGAATTCATATTGTGGATATTAAAGTTTACTTTCCCATCATACTCACTAAAATAAATGTTGCCTCGTACTTTTTCACCGGATTTGGTGGTACTCTCAAAGTCTGCATTTCCTCGTTGATCCTTCTCAATTTGAGCAGCAAAGGTTAGCTCACTGAAATCGGAGGCATAATTTTCAAATCCTTGCTTGAATGTCTCGGAATATCGACCCGCAACATTTTTATTATCCATCTTAGTGATGTCAAGGGTCCTTTCACCAACTTTAACGAACTTTCCGTCTTTCTCAATCACGATATCATTTTTGAACTTACCGATAAACTTCTCTGGATTGGAGATCTCAGAATCGGAATAATCTTTGGCAACGTTCTTGATTACTTTCTTTCCTTCAAGATTTGGTTTCGAAACCTCAGTGGAGTTAATATCTTTAACTTTAATTAGGGCCTCGATCGAAATCTCATGAACTGTTCCCTGTTCATCTTTACCTGATAATATTGCAGTACCTAGAATACTCTCCATTACTCCATCAGGGTTTACCTTAGCTGATCCTGTTACTTCTTTAACAAAGACATCCTTTGTTAAATGTGGCATGCTACTTCCTTGATTGCCATTGCCGTTAAACTCTTGCTTTAACTGAAATGATGCTACAGCATTGATTAAGGACGGAATTTGTACTTCAGTAAGAGAACCGGTTAAAGTTTTACTTCCATCTGAATTTTCCGCGACTACAACATGATCTTTTAGACTGCCTACGAGAGCGTCAGCAATTTTTTCGAGATCTTCAGCTTCTTCCTCTTTAAACGGATTACTAAAAATTTCTTCTTTTCTTTCCTTGGTATATTCAGTTATGTAATAAGTTTGATCACCGGCAGATGTATGAATAACAGTGGTTTTATCCGAATAGCTTTGGGAGGAACTCTTATCTCCGTTAAGACTCAAGCCTGTTGATATACTTTCAGAAGCACTTTTCTTTCTATCGAACTTCCCTATTTCGTTATTATTCATGATCGTTTTTCCATTATCCTTGAGAGCCATAGAAAAGTCCAAAGTGAAGCTGTCATATTTCTCACTGGTTTGCTCCGCTGTTAGTTTAATGGAGTCCTTAAGTTCCTCGTATCCGCTTTTACTTGTAATATCAGCTAGAGCCGTTGTGGCTAACAACAGAGTACCTACTGTAAAACTTACAAGCGTTGCTGTTTTCTTCTTAAATTTCATCCATGCCAACTCCTTATATTTTGTAGATCCTAACTATAGTTTAAACCAGTAGTCTTGAATTTCCCTAAACAGTCTATAAACAAATTATAAACTATTTTTCTCAATTTCAGCCACAAACAAAATTAGGATTCCAGTCGGCATACTTATTCCGACGTTGGAATCCACATTAGTTATGATCATATGGCGCTATTAATCGATTCTTAGTCAATCAATTAAGTGACTATTGACTATTGACTATTGACTAAGAACTAATAACTAATTAATGAAGCCATCAAAATTCCAGTCGCAACACTTAAACAAAAGGAGAAAATACCTACTGCAATATTCCCATTAGGAATTTCCTGCCGCACTTTTATAGCAGGCGTTAATAGTTCAAACAACCAATACACTATGATTAGAGAAATAGTTCCGGTCATTGTCCAAACAATCATGTCCCAGAGATCGATTGAGTGGTAAATGGCAGAGGCAAGCAAGATTGCTGTTCCTAATACTTTACCGCCAAGATCAAAGGCCACAGCTTTTGCTGCTGACACTTTACGTAGGTTATCCAAATCATCCCCATCAGCAAGGATTTTAAATTCTTTATAGGGTGTAGTTACCGAAAACAGAGCCATCGAGATAATCATTAAGGGAATCGTTACACCTAAATACATTAAAAAATTCATTAAATACATGTATATTCCCACCTCAACCTTTTCAGTTATTCTTTGTAAGAACGTTCAACTTGTTTTACTCCGGTAGGTAAATAGCATGCTAAATTGCCTGTTATTCTACCACCTATCCGCGCACTTATTGCAGATGCTTTTCCTCCAACTAAGAAGGAACCCCAAAGCAATCTGCCTCTAAACAGTCCATTCTCTGTATTACATTCAACTTCTTCCATCTCGACTCGTTTCTGAAAGACCATAGGCTGGTCCCAATAACAACTATCATTGTCTTTTTCAACTAGCTCGCCGTTTGATTCATATAAACTAACTGCTCCGCCTTCTCGCCCAAATACCGGTTTCGTAACATACGCAGCCTTATCTAGGAAATGGTTTTCCATGTATGTGGGAAGCATATACTTTTCAATTAAGTGATGCTCAGTAGGAGTAAAAAACTCACCTGCTTCGTGTAAATTCCAGATGAGACTAAGAAGAGCCTTTGATTGAGCGGCAAAAGCTGATGGAGGGTTAATTATTGCCAGCTTTTCTCTAGCTACAAGATCAAGAACATGAGCTCCCGTTGGATAATTATCCACTTCATCCTTATCTTCAACTAGTTTCTCTAAAGCATGAAGCCGATACCATACGTCAATGGGTAAGAGCTGATCGTTAATTAATGCACACAATCGATCATCAAAGATCCTCAAGTCTTCAAGAGGAACAAATTTTGCTGTGAGTCCTGATTGCTTCATTAAGTATTTCACAGTATCTCTGTCCTCATCGTGCCATCCCAAAGCACTAAACACTATTGAATCTATAGCATAACCAAGCTCTTTATAGGATTGAAGCATCTCTCTAAAAGCATCTCGGATATTAACTTCCATCCCTTCATTTAGGCTTTGAGCGCCGAAAAATGAACTTGCTTTTTGATTAACAAAGAACGCTTCGACAACACTTGTTGGTGTATCAGAGTTAAACTCTATCATTTTCAATCCTTCGGAGGTGTTAATGAAATCAAAACGACCTATGGCTGTCACCAGATCAGGCTTCACAACAACACGAGCTGCGGGGATCGCTTCCTTGGGAATTCCCAATTCCATCAATAGCGCTTCATCTGCAGTTTGGACAGCATAGACAGTTTTTGCAAAAATCTTACCTAATGCTTCAGTTGCCCAGGCAATTTCCTTGCGAAATTCAGGACTTATATAATGAATTCCAGCCAATCCATACTCTACCCCATCTATACGATCCCAAGAAAAAACTGTCCTTAACGGTGTGTAAAGCAGTTCCCTGAGCTTTGAATAGGACAGCTCAGCTGGCACTAGAGCCACCCCCGCCTATTCCCCCGTGAGACCCACTTGTAATACCGCTTGATCCTGATGAGCCAGAAGCCTTCGCTGAACTGCTTCCTGATGTAATACCCGAACTATTCGAGGCCCCTGTACCGCTGGAATTTGGATAACTTGAACCACCACTGGTTATACCAGAGGGCTTTACGGATTTGATTGCTCCTGAAGAATGCTTTTTAGAAAATCCTAAAGGAGCTAAGGTCCTTCCGAAAAAGCCATCATCATCGTCTTCTTCTTCGATTGTAATTGGATTTCCTTCATCGTCGTAGACAACTTGCTGTTGTGGGGCACAGGCAGTAGTGCCAAAAATTAGAGCTGTCGTGAGAAATAAACTAACCAACTTAGTACTTTTGTTCACCTATTTTCTCCCCTCTATGTAACTTTACTTTACTTTACTTACTTACTTACTTACTTACTTACTTACTCTAATTGCATAGAGAACATATCTTTGTCGATCCTCATCAACTTCAAATGAGGTTTTTTCCCACTCCTCATTACCTAACATAAAATAATTGCATTGGGCCAGTAGCGCCAAATCAGATAATGAATCAAATTCTAAATTTGTTATAATAGGATATTCGGATGCATATTCACTAAATTCCCGTATCTCAAGAGCAATATAACCTAAACTCACCTTAGAAGGAGGACTCTTCAACAAAGGTTTTTCGTCTTGTGTCAATTTTACATAGATTAGATATAATGGAGCTTCAATTGCATTTGATGTTTTTTCGTACACAACTCCATCCTTTACTAAATAGTCAGCAAGAAAACGAACCATGACTTCATCTTTTGGAATTGCTTTAAAATGATAAAGTGCAGGATAGTTTTTTTCCTCATTTAAAATACGATACTCCAGTTGTTCCATAAAGTCTAACCCCCTACTTAGATCACGCCACTTAAAAGCCAATTTATTAGATCATCAATTATCACTTGATCCTCTTGGTCAACATCGATTCCTCTGATCGCATTTACTATTAAGTCTAGTTGCAAAGGTAACATTAGGAGTGTTAAAGCTATCCTGTCTATTAAATGGCTATTCATTGCATCTGAATATATTTTAGCATCGTTGATTAATCCATTTGACAATGTTAAACCTAGCTCTATTCCACCCCAAAGAAACCGAGTTGAAAGAACCATATCAAAGTTAGGTGTTTTACCGTAAAGCCAATCCCATGATGAGTATTTCTTATATAGATTTTCAAGAGGAAATGTTGTATCGCTCATTATTATGGGAGGTTCAGAAACTTTGCCATAAAGATCTTGGAAACTTTTCATTAGAGCAGTTTTCATTGACTCAATGGATATTTCCGAACTAAATAGGTTTAGGTTCCCTACCCTAGCCTGAACGGAATCAACTCCCTTAGATACTATCTTTTCTTTTGAGACTTGAAGGTAAGCAGCGAGTTTAGCTACGTCAACGTCAATCAAAATTGTTCCGTGATGATATGCTTTATCACGTTCAAAGTAAAAAGCATTCCCAGAGAACTTACGCCCTTCTACCGTTAAGTCATTACGACCTGTGAATTGAGCATTAATATTAAATGTCCTTACAGCTTCTAAAATTACACTTAACTGCTTTTCTAAATCATATTGGGCTCTGTCCATAATGAAGGTGAAGTTTAGATTCCCTAAGTCATGATAGACCGCACCTCCGCCTGAAAGACGACGAGCTAACTTTCCACCAGCCTGTTCTAATTCATTACAACGACATTCTTTCCAGGCATTCTGGTTTCTTCCAATGACTACAGTATT
Organism: Desulfosporosinus hippei DSM 8344; assembly: GCF_900100785.1. Lineage (GTDB taxonomy): Bacteria > Bacillota > Desulfitobacteriia > Desulfitobacteriales > Desulfitobacteriaceae > Desulfosporosinus > Desulfosporosinus hippei. The sequence continues at coordinate 96,855 of NZ_FNCP01000017.1, forward strand.
CTGGTTTTGCCACAGATATAAAATTACTTGATTATGCTTAATCTCTCTAAATAAATACTCTTCTAAAGCAAGATTATGCCAGGGGTCGAAAGACGTTGAACTAACAATCTTTGTTTCATACTCAAGGTATTCCAGTTTAAACACTCCTATCAAATATGATCTCATTCTACATTTTGCTCTAGAACTCCTGCAATTAGTCAGTTAAATTTATCATACTAAGATAAATGAGAGTGCTTGTGGAAATTTTACTATATTTAGATTATTTGGTGACAAGGTTTTCTTCTTTTGTGGATTCATTTTTAACTTGCTAACCAATTACAAACAGGAATGAAACAATACTCTAAACAAGAAATAAGTCGATCACATATAGTGATCGACTTATATTAATAATTTAAGCTATGAAAACAAATAGCTTATACGCAACCAGTTGGTTTTGGAAGTCCAGCAATTTTACAAGCGCCTTTTCCAGGGCCAGCTGGGAACAGTTCATAAATTTTCTTTTGGTCGTAGCCTGTGTCTTTAACCATTTTACGAACCATTGGAGCAACACCGAATTGATCAAAATAACCTCTGAGATAGTTGATCATTGCCCAGTGTTCTTCTGTAAGCTCTGGTACTTCCTCTGTGACAGCAAGTGCTTTAGCTACATCTTCATTCCATACTGCAAAATCCTCAAGAAAACCGTCTTCGTCCAGTTCAACAGTTGCATCTCCTACTACTAGTTGAGCCATAATTAATATTCCTCCTTATGTGTGTTTATAAAATTGATACTGTTTGAGTGAGAGGTAATTCAAGATGTATAGTATATACCTGAATTACTCCCATTCTACCTCAAACTGGTACCAAAAGAGCATCAATTAAACTAATTTGCCTTCTCTTCTCTAACTGAGATTGCAACCTTGTATAATATTGTGACGAGGAGCATCCCGATTGAGTAGACTGCTAAGGTCACCAAAATCTCATTAAGAGTCGGTGCGTATTCAATAACTCTCTCAAAAGAATTGGGTACAAATCCAGCTACAATTAATATCATACCTTTATCAATCCAGTTTGCAATAATGATTGATAGCAAACCTATAATTAAGGTTGCCTTATTCATACGTGTACTTGGGAATACAAGCATGGCAATTCCCAAAAAGGCTAAAACTACCGCAGTCCACATAATTGGAACCAGACTGTAGTGACCGTCCATACCAAAGAATATATACCTTAAAGGAGCGCTATATTCAGGGATATTGCTATAGAATGCTGTGAACAGCTCTAAGATATAGAAGAACACATTGGCAATCATAGCATATCTAACGATCTTAACCAGAGATTGGATTGCGCCAACACCCGGGTCTGGGTCGAATTTACTGACCTTCTTAACAATAAAGCAGAGAAGAATCAAGATTGCGGGACCTGCAGCGAAGGCTGAGGCAAGGAAGCGTGCCGCCATAATAGCCGACAGCCAAAGGTGTCTGCCTGGCAAACCTGCGTATAGGAAAGCTGTGACAGTATGAATACTAACAGCCCAAGGGATCGACAGATAGATGATAGGCTTAACCCATTTTGGTGATGGAGCGCCTTTACGTTCAGCGCCAAGAGTTGTCCAGCCAACCACGAGGTTTATGAGAAGATATCCGCATAAGACTATCATATCATAAAACATAACCGAATGTGGACTTGGATGAAGAATAACATTCATGATACGCATAGGCTGTCCTAAGTCGACAACAATAAACAGCATACACATTATAACAGCCGGAATTGCTAAAAACTCTCCAAGGATGACCATTTTACCAAACTTTTTAAAGTCATGCAGGTAATAAGGTAAAACAAGCATAACCGCAGAAGCAGCGACCCCAACCAAGAAAGTAAACTGAGCAATGTATAATCCCCAGGATACATCTCTGCTCATTCCTGTAACACCAAGACCGTTGTTAAATTGGTTCATATAGGCTACGAAGCCTACGGCGATGATCGCCAATAGTAGTGTAACCCATATCCAATATCTTTTACTACCGGATAGCGCTTTCTCAAGCATGTTCGCCACCTCCTACTAGGTAGTAAACACTCGGCTGAGTTCCCAGTTCTGGCTTACGTCGAATTGTAAGCTTCGTGCTGACAATTTTACGCACTTCTGAATTTGGGTCATCCAAATCTCCGAATATTAATCCCCCATTAGACTTTTCCACACAAGCAGGCATGAGTCCATCTGCAAGTCGTTCGTAGCAGAAATTACATTTTTCTACAACACCTGGTGTTCTTGTTGGATATTCTGTGGAAACTTCTTCAATGAATGGTCTGGGATCTTTAAAGTTAAAACTTCTTGCTCCAAACGGACAAGCAGCCATACAGAATCGGCATCCAATACATCGATGAAAATCCATAGCTACAATACCGTCAGGTCGTTGAAATGTGGCCTCTGTGGGACACGCCCTAACGCAAGGTGGGTTTTCACAGTGATTACATGTTACCATAAAAGGGCTATGCATAACATGCTCATCCAAATATTCATTATGCCCGCCAGCAAAGGTATGATGATAATCATCTTTCCAAATCCATTTGATCTCATCTTTGGTATTAGGGAATTTGGGAACATTATGAAGCTTATGACAGGCTTCAATTACCTTTTCCATGTCAGCTTCTGATTTGAATTTACTCATATCAACAACCATAGCCCAACGTTTAGCAGGCATATCCTTTGCAGCCTTTGTGTATCCAGAAGCCGCAGCATCTTTTTTACGAAAACCTGTGATAACAAAAGAACTTCCTATACCTAAAGCAGTGACCATTCCAGCTCTTCTTAGAAATTGTCGTCTATTGATGCTCATTTCGCTGCCTCCTTTGGCTCAAAATGGCAACTCCAACATTTCGGCTTCACAGCTGAATAATCGTGACAGGAAGCGCAAAATTCAGGTGATTCATTTATCGCCGGGTTGCTGACTCCTGTTGTAGAAGAAGCCGGATTGCTAAGAGCTACTTTCGAAGCCGATCCATTTGCATGACATTTTAGGCAAGTGTCTTGAAGACTGATTGGATATTCTTTTCCTTGACTATTGATATATACAGTCTGGCCATTTCGCACAGCTTCCTCTCTCCATTGATTGAGGAGTTTCATATGATTGGCCCGCATAAATTCCGGTGATTCGACACATTGTTTATCGGATAATTGTTGAATAGCTGGTGTATCAAGTGCTACATCCGGTCCGGCATTAACTTTCCCCATATTATAGAAGAATGGGATGGTAAAAAGTGCCGCAAAGATAATGAGTGAAGCAATAATTTTACCGCCTTTATACATTACTCATTACCTCCTTTTCCCGGCAAATCTTCAAAGCGAAGGTTTGTAGTTCTTTCTTTTTCGCCTTTCATCACGAGTGCATTAGCAACCAATTCTGTAACACCAGTTACTCCTACCCCTGGATTCCAGTAATCCATAAGTGCAGGTAAGGCAGCCCTATCCACGGCACAAATGTTAGCCAGCATGTTAACTCCATGTTTTTCTTTAACATACTTTACTGCATTTGCTCTCGGGAATCCGCCTCTCATACGCTGTTCCATGTTTTCAGAAGCATTTAATCCTGATCCGCTTCCACAGCAGAATGTCTTCTCACGAATTGTATTTTCAGGCATCTCATAGAAATTATTGCATACAGCTTTAATAATTTCACGAGGTTCATCCAGTAGTCCCATTCCTCTCGATGGATTACAGGAATCATGGAAGGTTACCTTCAGATGATCGTTGCGAGTTGGGTCAAGATTCAGCTTATTGTGCTTAATCAAGTCAGCCGTAAACTCGGAAATATGGATCATTTTAGTTGATTTGGCATTTTCAAAAACAGTACCCGTTATTGGCGAAACCGGCACTTCAAGGAAGTCTGCAGGGCCATGCCAGGTGTCCATATATTGATTCAGAACCCTCCACATATGACCGCATTCTCCGCCGATGATGTATTTAACGCCTAATCGCTTAGCTTCCGCATAGATCTTGTAATTAAGTCTCTTCGCAGTTTCGTTCGAAGTGAAGAAACCGAAGTTGCCGCCCTCGGAAGCGTAGGTGCTCCAAGTGTAATCAAGCCCCAACTCATGGAACATCATGAGATACCCCATACAGGTATAGACCCCAGGCTCGCCTAAAAGATCCCCTGACGGAGTGACGAACATAATCTCGGCGCCTTTTCTGTTGAAGGTCGGATTTACTCTAATTCCTGTAATATCCTCAATATCATCAACCATGGACTCAATGTTGCCTGTAATTGCATGCGGTTCTAAGCCAAGGTGATTGCCTTTCATATAACAGGCTGCCGCAGGTCCTGCAATCCAGTCAATATTTAAGCCGACTAAATTAAGAAGTTCCCGACCAATAATCGTAACTTCAGCTTGGTCAATACCATAAGGACAGAAGACAGAGCAACGACGACATTCTGTACATTGGAAAAAGTATGACCACCATTCCTTTAAGACATCCATATTAAGTTCTCTAGCACCAGCTAGACGCCCGAGAAACTTTCCGGACTTTGTGAAGTACTTCTTGTAGACTGATCTTAGCAATTCTGCTCTGAGGACAGGCATGTTCTTGGGGTCACCAGTTGCGATATAGAAATGACATTTATCGGCACAGGCACCACATCTAACACAAATATCCATGAAAATCTTGAATGAGCGATACTTACTAAGTCGTTCTGCAATCCCATCTAGGATAGTAGATTCCCATCCCTCAGGTATTTTCCAGTCCTCGTCGGCTGGCGACCATTGTCTTGGGTTGGGTAGGCCTAATGTCAACAAGTCTTTTTCTTTTGCTCCCCAACAGTAGGTACCCGGTTTGAATTCAACAGGCGTATCCATCCAATCTGTCGCCGGAGTCTTAAAATCTATCTTAGATAATTCTCCCGGCTTAGGAAGTTTAACTTTCGGTGCCATCCACGATCACTCCTTTTCTACCGGTAAACCAGCTTTTTTCATCTTATCCCTGAATTCATCTTCATAGTGTTCATAGGTATGAACCTCAACATCGTAATTCCATGGATTAATGTGTCTTACCATACGACTATTGTTCATCATATTACGGGTTGGGCTCATGAAAATACCACCCATATGCATCAGCTTACTCATGGGGAAATAAGCAAAGAGTATGCTGACCAGGAATATATGGATGAAAAACATTGGTCCAATGTCTGTTGGAAGAACCGGTTGGAAAGTAGCTAATCCTATTGCTAATTCTTTAACAGCAACCAAGTCTACCTTAAAGAAATAGCGCATTAGAATACCGGTACCAGCGATGCTCATAATCATAAAGAGCGGGAAAAAATCCGCAGGAAGTGAAATATATCTAACCTGTGGAACAACAAGTCTTCTGCAGAATAAAAAGGTGACTGCGATGAGAATAAAAACGTCTGTCAAGTAGATTGCAGGCAATCCTATTTGCAATATCCCATCAACACTCTCGAAGGCTTGAACTAAGAACGGAACCGGATCCATAAAGAACCTAAGATGCCTAACAATGATTATCAGGAATGACCAGTGAAAAAACAAACTACCTAACCAAAGCCATTTTGCTGAGCCGTAGGATAGTTCAGGGCCGTTTTGTCCCTCTCTTAATTCAGTCTTAGTATTACGGAATAACGAACGGAATAAGAGAACTTCCATAGCCATTCTAACAATAACACCAAATGCACTTGACGGATTTTCGATCTTATTTTGCTTAATCCAAGGTAGTGATTTTTGTTGTCCAATTGTTGTAGGAATTCGGAAGGGAACCGGTGACCGCCCCCACTTTACGACTCTGTAAATGAACCCACCTACAAACATGATGAAGGCTAGATAAGGAATGATAATACCAAAGACATAGTGTAAATTTGCAATGCTCGCCCCAATACTGGCCACTATAATGAGTACAATGACTGTGATGAAAGAATACAAGACTTTCACTCTACGACCTCCTTCCTTTATTTTTGGTCTTTGTGTTCAAATTCTTGAACTGGAATCTCGGACATTAGATTGGCTTTCTTTAGCAGGGTAAAGGTCATCCGCTTTAGTTCGTCTGTCCTTAGTTCATAGATCTGCTCACGACACTTTACATATATATCAAAGGCAGTGAGGGCCAGATCATCAATTTTCGACTCAAACTCTAATAACGCAAGATTGATCTGACTCTGCCCAATATCCTTACCCAGCGCTTCTCGAACAATAGTTTTGAGTTGGAAGATAAACGCCATGGCTTTAGCGGGAGAAAAATCTTGTATTGCCCTGACCTTAATTATATCTTCGAGAAAAGAAATGCTTTCTGAAAAGTCCTCTCCTTTAACGAGCACTTCTAAGATGCCGTCAATCCCAGTTGAGAAGGTATAACCAATTGGGTTTGCAAACCTATCTTGTTGGTTCATTAAAAACCCCGATTTATCATTGGGATAGGATGCTAATATTACCTCTAGCCAACGTTTCGAGATGTCGGACTTCTTTTCCTTTAAGATTTCATTAAATTTTATGTCCAAAATAAAGCTCACTCCTTGTTGTAGAACCATTTATTGTCTTTGTAACACAATTTTAGTCGATGTTGAATATGACTCGCTTCAACATCGACCTGCCCCTGAGAACGTTTTCACATAGTTAAAGTCCCAGCTATCCCTCTTAAACTACTAACCTTGATATTTAAAATATGGTGTCCCCTCCCTAAAGAGCAAGTCTCCAACGATTCATCCAAAAGGAGTGAGTGACCGGAAATATAATGTTATTTGTTCTTATAATCACTATCAGTCTAAGGAATTTTACTAGGCTTGTAAAATTCTTATTTCCTATTGATCAATTAGATAATCGTATTGCGATCATTAACAAGAAAGAGCTACGAATTATTATAGCTCTTTCTTATTCATCTAGACAATCCCTATTTAAAATTCTATCCTAAAGCACGCTCTAAAATTTCATTTAGTCGATTAACCATGCTGCGAGGGTCAACTATTAGACCTGCTGCAATTTGAGCGTTTTCGAATATTTGCTCAGCAGCAGTTTGGGCAAAAGCATCTTCATTTCTACGAGCATAATCCAGTCGTTTAATCATGGGGTGCGCAGCGTTAATCTCTAAAACGCTTGGCCCTACTTTATTAAGATCTTTATTAACTAACTGCATCATCCGCTGCATACTGTTAGTCCCAAACGGACTGAACACTACTGCCGGACTGTCAACCAATCGTTTAGATTCCCGCACTTCAGTCACTTTAGCTCCGAGTACTTCTTTTAGCCAACTAGTTAAGGCTAAAACATCTTCTTCTGAGAGTGCATCCGCACTTCTTTCCTGCTGAATTTGATCCCCTAAATCTAATTCAGCTTCATCGGCAGAAATAAGTTTCTTACCCTCATATTCTCTAATTGAGCCAAAGATATAGTCGTCAATTGCTGCGTAGGTATATAATACTTCAAATCCTTTGTCTCTAAATGCTTCTAAATAAGGACCTGACTCGATGACTTCACGTGAAGGACCATTGACATAATAGATTGCAGATTGTTCTTCTTTCATACGACCAATATACTCAGCCAAAGATACTAATTCCCCAGCTTTTGTGCTTGAAGACTCAAAGCGCAATAGTTTAACGAGTTCTTTTTGGTGAGTAAAATCATTCGCTGCCCCTTCTTTAATAAAGAAATTAAACTTCTCCCAAAACTCTTTGAACTTCTCCGGTTCCGATGTTGCCTGACCATCAAGAAATTTAAGAAAGCGGCTAGTAACCACTTTGTTTAATTTACTTACTAAGGCACTGTCTTGCATTGTTTCCCTTGAGATATTCAGAGGCAATTCTTCACTATCTATTACCCCTTTCAAAAACCGCAGCCATTCAGGTAAAACCAGGGGCGACTTTTCCTGGATAAGAACTTTTTTGCAGTAGAGGCTGACTCCCGGCTCAGTACGTCCAAAGCCAAACTGTTCGAAGTTTTCTTTAGGAACAAATAATAAAGTATTAATATTCAAAGGAGCATCGGACGAAAAATGGAGACGCAAAAGTGGTTCATCGTATGCATTAGCAATGAATTTATAAAATTCATTATAGTCGTTGTCTGATATCTCATTTTTATTTTTAGTCCAAAGAGCATCAACTGTATTTACTTTTTGCCCATTAACCAGAATTGGGTATGGTACAAAACTAGAGTATTGCTTAATCACCCGTTGAACGGTTTCTTCCTTGGCAAATTCGTAGGCATCTTCTTTTAAATGGAGAACCATCTTTGTTCCTCGAACACGATCCTCCCCTTCAGTAATTGTATAACTCCCTACGCCGTCAGACTCCCAAATAAAGGTTTCCCCATTCAGGTGATAGGAGCGAGTAGTAATGGTCACTTTTTCCGCTACCATGAAGGCTGAATAAAAACCTACGCCGAATTGACCAATTAAATTAAGATCTTTTTTATCCCCTTTATCGGTTAAATGTTTAATAAATTCTTTGGAGCCGGAATGGGCAATAGTTCCTAAATTCCCAACCAACTCTTCCTTAGTCATTCCAATACCTGTATCGGTAATGGTAAGTGTATGTGAATTATCATCTGTATCAATATGGACTTCTAACGCTGCGTCTTGGTCTTTAACCTCCGGCCCGGTTAATTGGGTGTAACGCAGTTTCTCCATTGCATCAGCTGCATTAGATATCAGCTCTCTTAAGAAAATTTCACGATCTGTATAAAGAGAATGAATAACAATGTCTAACAATTGCCTGATCTCAGTTTGGAATTCCTTAGTTTCTACTGCCGTACTCATTGTTTACCTCCACGAAATTGAAATAAGTAGGTGGCCCGTCAAGTCGAGCCTCTACCTCATAGTTTAATCAAAATTTGGCAAAAGTGCAAAGTCTTTTTGCTTATTTATTCATGCAAAAACATCAAAGTCTTAAAGAATGCAATTATCTAGGCATTGCTTTAGACAATCTTCAAAGTGACGGTCATTATCCGACGTTCTCTTTTTAGGCCCTTTAGTTCTGCCCCCACTTCTACGAAATTTTGCTTTCGCCTCTCGTTCCTCAAGCAAAAATTCAATTGTCGCCGGATTAAACTCTTTGCCTATGGGATTTAAACACTTAACCCCTTTTCCCAATAACATTGCTGCTAGGCCCCAATCCTGTGTCACAGCTATATCTCCTGCTTGAGCCAGATTTATTACTCGGATATCTGCTTCTTGTGAAGAGTTTCCTACGACTATATGATGATCCGAGACAATATTATGGTTAAAACTTGCTACAGTCCAAACAGGTATAGCACGTTCACTGGCTAACCTGATGCAAATCTGTAAGACTGACTTGGGACAGGCGTCCGCATCCACAATTACTTTCATACCTTCACTTCTCTCAGTCAACTAAACATTAACAGATTAAGATTCCTTTTAGATGTTTTTCTTTATGGTTATTTCTCTTTCAAACCGCCCTCAGTTTGAATCACCTTGTTTTCTTTAAGTAGTTTACCTACGGCCCGTTTAAAGGCAGCTTTACTCATGTTCAGTCGGCTCTGGATTTCTATGGGGCTGCTTTTGTCATTTAGGGCCAAAAATCCATCATGATCCTTTATTCCCTGCAGAATCTTCACTGTATCCGATTCCATTTGAATATGTTTAAGTTCTCTGGGAGATAAATCAAGTTTACCATCCTCTCGGACTCGGATTACTCTCGCTTCAACTTGATCCCCTTCTTTTAGCTCTATAAAACACTCATTAAGAGGAATCAGTCCCATGTATATATTATCTACCGCAACAAAAACCCCGATCTCGGGGTTCACAGAGTAGACTGTGCCGACAACCTTATCATTCTTTTGATAGGGTGAATCGGGGTTCAAATACTCGTATATTTCAGTTGTAGCACTTAGTCTTTGACTTTTGTCTAAGTAAACTTTTACCAAATAGCTTTTGCCTTCATCGATAGGGTATTTCTGTTCACGGAATGGCAAAAGCAAGTCTCTTTCCAGTCCCCAATTTAAGAAGGCACCAATTTTCGTTTTTGCATTAACCCTAAGATAGGCTAAATCCCCTAACTTAGCCAATGGCTTTCGAGTTGTGGCAATTAATCGCTCTTCAGAGTCACGATAGACAAAAACCTCTAGTTCATCACCTTCTTTAGCCCCCTCCGGCAATTGTTTGATCGGTAGCAGGATATTATCGTGACGAATGCCGGTACCTGCATCTAAATATGCTCCAAAGGATGTAAAGTTTGCAATCTTAAGTTTATAATATTTCCCAATCTCAATCATTGTTTGCTTCCCTTCCAATGCTAATATAGTACACCTTTCAAGAATGCACCATGTATTCCCTACCTATTATAACGAAAGGGTATCTCAGGTGCAAAAAATCATTACATAAATTTCCTGGGTTCATTGTATCTGTTGTTGCAGTAGTTAAAATACCTATTCCTTTTGCTGTGTTAATATAATCATTTCTGTAAAGAATATAACCATAAAATACCAAACGTAAAAGGGACTAGCCTAGCTAATCCCCAAAACATTACAGTTCAATCTATTCTCCCCTAAAAATTCAGTTAAAAGAAGTTCGAGCTATCATTCTGTTCGTGACAGTTTGGACGACAATATTGACACCCTTCAGTGCAACATGGACCAAATAAACTCGGAGTAAACTGATGCACTTTGAGCTCTTCATCATTGGCTAAGGTATTAGACAAAACAGCTGATGAAACCGTATCATTCTGATGAGCCAAGGCTTCTTCTCGTTGAGTTTTCATAGACTCGAATCTCCTTTTTCCTGAATTTGTACATTTTACTTATAATTGATCGAACCTCACATTTTTATACTATCCTATTCATATTATATAAATAAATTCACAATTTTTCAAATATTTTATTTTCTCAACCATCGGTTAATGGCAAATTTATTTGCTTCCCGATTCAAATCTGCCAAGCTGGTTGTCAGTGGTATCTCCTTAGGACAGGCACGAACACAGTTTTGAGAATTGCCACAATCTGCGATTCCCCCCTCATCAAGCAAAGCTGACAACCTCTCATGTTTATTCATTTCCCCGGTTGGATGAGCATTAAATAGTCGGACTTGCGAAATAGCTGATGGACCAATAAATTTTGAACGGGGGTTTACTTGAGGGCAGGCCTCCATGCAACATCCGCAAGTCATACATTTGGACAATTCGTAGGCCCATTGTCTTTTAACTTCAGCCATTCTTGGACCCGAACCCAAATTGTAGGTTCCATCAATTGGTATCCAAGCATGAACAGTCTTTAGGTGGTCAAACATGATTTGCCGATCAATCATCAAGTCTCGAACAATAGGGAATTTAGTTAACGGCTCAAGGACAATTGGCTGTTCAAGTTGGTCGATCAAGGCTGAACATGCCTGCTTTCCTTGCCCATTAATATTCATTGTACAGGCACCGCACACTTCCTCTAGGCAGTTACATTCCCAGACCACGGGGGTCGTTTTCACCCCCGATGCAGTAATCGGATTTTTCTGTATCTCCATTAAGCAAGAAATAACATTTAGCTTTTCTCGATAAGGTATCTCAAACTCTTCCCAGCGGAAGGGCTTATTAGGACCGTCTTGGCGGCGGATTTTTATTTGGATTTTTTTTTGCTCAGCCATCTTACACCCCTCCTATTTGTCAACGTCATAGCGACGAGCACGTAATGGAATTAATGACACGTCAACAGCTTCGTAACTCAGTTCTGGGCCTCTCGGTGTCCAAGTTGCGATGGTAGTTTTTAACCAATTCTGATCATCACGTTCCGGGTAATCCGGTTTATAATGAGCGCCTCTGCTTTCGTTGCGATTTAAGGCTCCCAAAGTAATCACTCTGGCTAGTTCCAACATATTCCATAGTTGACGAATAAACGCACCTTCTTGGGTTCCCCATTCAATATTGTCGCTTCTGCCGATATCACGCCAGCGCTTCATTAGATCTTGGATTACCCGATCAGTTTCCGCTAACTTATCGTTATAGCGCACGACTGTGACGTTTTGAGTCATAATATCTCCGAGCTCTTTGTGAATATGAAATGGGTTTTCCGATCCTTTCATAGCTAATATACTTGCCCATTGATCATCTTGGCGTTTCTTTTCATTTAAAAATGCCTGCTCCTTGCCACTGGGAGACAACCTTTTAGTTTTCTTTATATACTCCAAAGCCTTCGGGCCGGCTACCATACCCCCATAAATAGCAGAGAGCAGCGAATTTGCTCCTAAACGATTTGCCCCATGATATTGATATTCACATTCCCCAGCTGCAAAAAGTCCCGGAATATTCGTCATTTGATCATAGTCCACCCAAAGTCCACCCATAGAGTAGTGTACTGCCGGAAAAATTCTCATAGGAACCTTTTTAGGATCATCTCCGACGAACTTTTCATAGATCTCTATGATTCCCCCCAATTTTATCTGCAGTATGTTTGGATCAATGTGCGAAAGGTCTAAATAAACCATGTTTTCACCATTGATACCTAGTCCTTTGTCAAAAACCACTTCATAAATTGCACGAGTTGCAATATCTCTCGGAACCAGGTTTCCATAAGCCGGATACATTTCCTCCAAGAAATACCAAGGTTTCCCATTCTTGTATGTCCACACCCGTCCGCCTTCTCCTCGAGCTGATTCAGACATTAGTCTAAGCTTATCGTCTCCAGGAATAGCGGTTGGGTGAATTTGGATAAACTCGCCGTTAGCGTATTTTATCCCTTGTTGATATAATGCTGACACTGCACTTCCTGTACAAATTGTAGAATTTGTACTTTTACCAAATACTGCCCCCGGCCCGCCGGTAGCCACAATTACAGCGTCTGCCGGAAAGGACTTAATACTCATGTCACGGAGATTTTGCGCAACGATTCCCTGGCACACTCCATCATTAATTACTACAGAGAGTAATTCCCAATGTTCATATTTTTGAACTAAGCCTTCTACCTCATAGCGTCGAACTTGCTCATCAAGCGCATAAAGCAGCTGTTGACCGGTAGTAGCCCCTGCAAAAGCAGTTCGACAAAACTTTGTTCCCCCAAAACGACGAAAATCCAGAAATCCTTCGGAGGTTCGGCTGAACATGACTCCCATCCTATCCATTAAATGAATAATTCCCGGTGCTTCATCACACATAGCCTTTACCGGAGGTTGATTAGCAAGAAAATCTCCTCCATAGATAGAATCGTCAAAGTGATTCCAGGTTGAATCTCCTTCTCCTTTAGTATTAACAGCTCCGTTAATTCCCCCTTGGGCACAAACGGAGTGTGAACGCTTGACAGGTACTAGTGAAAACAGATCAACTTGTGTACCCGCTTCAGCCATTTTAATCGTAGCCATAAGTCCCGCCAGTCCGCCTCCAACAACGATGACTTTGCTCATCAACTAACCCTCCACTCCCTATAAGTCTATCTGCAGCTGTAATTACGCAGTCATTATTTCAAAAATGCAAAGATATCTGCCATACCTATCACGGACATGAGTACAAATATAACTCCTAATGTATATAACCATACTCTCTGAGAATGCGGCCCGACGGTTAATCCCCAAGTAATTGCAAAAGCCCATAAACCGTTGGTAAAATGAAAGATTGCCAATAAAACGCCTAAAACATAAAAGCTTAATCCCAGGGGTTGACTCATAAATTCGGAAAGAGTGGCAAAATTCGCCTCACCAAATCGCAAAAGATAGACATGGGTAATGACAAAGACGAGGGTGTAAAGACCCGAAATCCTCTGAATCAGATAGAACCAATTCCTGGCATATTTGTAGCGCAAAACATTGGTTTGACCTGTATAAACCACCCAAGTACCGTAAATTGCATGGGCTGCAATAGGTATAAAAATGACAATCAACTCAGCTATAAAAATTCCCGGGAAACTTTGCATTGTATTAATAACTAAATCATACTGTTTCGGCCCCCCCAGAGCTGTTAAATTAAGGAACAGATGAAACGTTAGAAAAAATCCTATAGGAACCAAACCCAATAATGAATGAACCCTTCGAATTAAAAAGTGATGATTAGACACTTGTGCTAGACTCATTAACTCAATCCTCTCTTCCAAATCTAATTTTTACATATGCCTCTACTTACGCACCGAATCTTGATTCTACCCTCCATTTATGGTATTGCTAAAACACTAGCATATCTTATAGATAGCAATCTCTATGCCAATATATTAGAATTGCTTAACTTTTCTGATTTTTTATACAAAAAAATTTTACTTCGCTTGTAGTCTAGGATTCAACCCTAAGGTAATTTGGGGGTTTTATCTTTCACCTAGAACAAAATGTTTATATGACTCTTTTATTATACATATCAAATTTATAATTTCTAGAATTTAGAAGCTTGCCCCTTCTAATAATTGGAACTTATCTTATTCCTGATCAATCCCTTTCTGTATCAACCCATTGTCTTGAGTTTATTATAGAGTGTTGCCAGAGAGATCCCTAAAGCTTTAGCAGCTTGCTTCTTCCCTTCTACTGCATTCCCATAACGTTCTATGGCCATATTTATAAGGTGCTTCTCCATTTGCTCAATAGGCATAATCTCTTCGATTATCTGCTCATGATGTATGGTTTGCGGAAACTCTACAAGATTGAGAAATTGTTTGTGGGTGATTATTTCTTCATCAACTGTTACCATTGCCCTTTCCATGACATTCTGCAGTTCGCGAATATTACCCGGCCATTCATATTGCATTAACAATTCTTCTGCTTTAGTAGTTAATCCCTTGACGTGTTTTCCGAATTTCCGATTAAACTTGGCTATAAGAGAATGCACATATGCCGGAATGTCTTCCTTGTGATTTCGGAGTGACGGCAAGCCTAATTCAACAACATTGAGTCGGTAAAAGAGATCTTCTCGAAAATCTCCTTGCTTGGCCATTTGCAGTAAATTTCGATTCGTAGCTGCAATGACTCGTACATCCACTTTAATTGTCTGTGACCCTCCAACTCTTTCAAACTCCATTTCTTGTAACACTCTTAATAACTTAGCTTGCAGATGAAGGTTCATATCTCCAATCTCATCTAAGAAGATAGTGCCTCCATTTGCCAACTCCATCTTGCCAAGTTTAGTTTTTAAAGCCCCCGTAAATGCCCCCTTTTCATGTCCAAAAAATTCACTTTCGAGAAGAGTCTCCGGGATAGCAGCACAGTTGACTTTAATAAATGGCTTATCGAGGCGTAGGCTTGAGGCATGAATCGCATGTGCAAATAGCTCTTTTCCTGTACCTGATTCCCCGGTAATCAGTATTGTCGAATTGCTTTTAGCTGCCTTGCGAGCCAAATCCAAAGCACTTTCAAATTCCGGGTGGCTTCCGATTATGTCATCAAAGGTGTATGAACTGGTGGATATCTGATTAATTCGGGTCTGTAAATCGTCAATGACTCGGTTTGAGGCCCTTAATTGTTCCATTAACTTGTAAATATCCGTCAAAGGTTGAAAAACTACAACAGCACCTTCCATTTTGCCTTCAACGACAATAGGAGATGCATTAGCCACAACCTCTACATCAGCACCTCCAACAACTGCACGATGGGCAAATACGGCTTCATGGGTTCGAAGGGAACGGGCAAGAGCACCGTTTGGAGAAACCTCAAAAATATTATTGCCAATTCGCTGCCCGGCAGGAATTGCCGTCACGCGACTAAATGATGGATTAACGTATTTGATATTTCCATCGATACTGGCTACTTCAATGGCTTCCTGGACAGAGTTCAGGATGGCATCAAGTTCCCCTTTTAAACGCTTAATATCCGCCAGCTTCTCTTTCTCTTCAATAAGGTGCATCATCAGATTTGCACCCTGAGCTTCTATTACTACGCAGGATTTTTCTTTATAACTATTTATTTGTTCCCGAACATACTCAAGTCCGGTTGCTTCAATAATTACGTCCAAATTTGTGATTTTGAATAAGTCATCCAGGGATGAAAGAGTTTTCACTCTATCCAATCTAGCAAGCTGCATACCCTGGGCAGTTTCAGCACAATCACACACGGCGGCTATCTCAATATGTTCTATGCTACGTAACGTTTTATAAATGGATGCCCCCCCCTGGCCCATACCAACTATACCTACTTTTACTTTAAGAGCCATAAGTTTTCCTCCCATATTTAACGATACTTGTAAATGCTATGCCCTTTAAAACAATTCGCTCTTGATCTATTTACTCCTGCCATAATTCTTTTATTTTTTAGAATTTTTAAATAATTAAGTAGAAGTTTTACTATATAACGTAAAGGGACTAATTTATAAATAACTCAACTTTCGCACCGCAGTTGTGCGAATAAAGCCTTGATATAACTGGGCAATGCACTGATCCAGTTATGTAGTTGACTAAGTGATTCGTAA
>NZ_FNCP01000012.1 GCF_900100785.1 Desulfosporosinus hippei DSM 8344
TGATAAATTTTATATGCCCACCTGTATGTATAAGAAAAACACAACCATCTTAATCTGGATGGTTGTGTTTTTCAGGCCTTAACTTAATGACATTGACCCAAAGGGGAGCATATCACTTCATCTTTGGACTCTTTTGTTTGTGTAATATGCGAGTACGAACGGAATCAAAGGTACGAATGCGAGCAATCCATACCAATTTTCAGCACCGCCGAAATAGAGCATTGGTAGTATAAATGCTGTCCCACTAATAAGTAGTGCCTTAGAAGACTTTTTACAAAGTCCGTAAACAAATAGCAATAAAGCACATCCAATCAATGTCCAAAAGATGAATCCTACCCAATAGAAGCCCATTTTCTCATCTCCTGTGTAATGTTAGCCAATCACAGTTCATTTACAAATACCCTCTTGATATCTTCTACGGATGATACGCCTTTGTTTACAGCCAAGAATGATAGTAATGTTATAGGTTTATTTAGTTGTGCTGAAGCAAATGTTTTTCAGGTAAATCTCTTAATCCGTTTCCTAAAATATTAGAAACCTCATGGGGAGATATGCTCCTATTTGCCATTTAGGTAGGAATCAATTACCCTCCATGAGATAGCTCCTTCATTTGTGTCGTATCTTAATAACATGTATCCAGAAATATGTCCATCTTCGAAATATGCCAATACCCATTTATCTGTAAGAACATGTATGTCATTTTCACTATAAAACCCCATTGTGCCACCCTTAATCCCCTTGTAGGGAATCAGCTCGCTATGCGTTTTAAGGTCTGCGACGATGTCTTTAAGTTGACCAGTATAACCTTCACGCTGTAATTCCCTTATCGCAACTTTATCAGAGTTGACTAGTATTTCGATCTCGCCCTTCAATTCCGCAACTTGAGTGACGTAATCTTCATTTCCTTGCTGTAGTTTGGTGTTATCGTTAGATAAACTAGTCATCTTTTGCTCAGCGTAACTCAACTTAGTTTGATATTGAAGAAAAAGGAATAAGGAGATGGAGATAACTATCACCAATGAACCTATCCATATGACTCGCTCTTTACTTTTCACATCTATATCCCCTTCTTGGTATCTTTCCGACAATAATTTCCTAGCCATGACGACCTAATTGTATCCTTCCACACATTTCCTTGATATCCTTTTAGATCTTGGAAGTCACCGAATAAAAATAAAAATGACAGACCGTCAGATATCAATCAAGCATTTCATACAGAAAGGGACTATGGAAGTTTTACTCTTCTAAGTCAGTTTAGTTAATATTTATAAATAACTGGCCCATTGCATTTATATCTTTTTAACTTTGTCTTCCTAAGAGCCAGGATATCTTTACCCTTAATAGAATGTAGTTCATTAGAATTATATCTTTTCACCATAAACTTCACACCAAAATAACATTACCAATTTTCTTTATAACTCCTCATTAGAGAGGTTATAAAAAATGCTAAATACATAACAAATAACACATCCCACTCGATATCAGAAAATGAATCCCTAATTATCAGATTAACAATGAGAAAAGTTATAGTTATAACTGCAAGATTTATGAAATTCCTTTCGAGAGACTTTTTTGTTGACACTTTCATAATATCTCCTTTTTATATATTGCTATTGCACAATTTCCTACGAAAGCGTCACAGGATAAGAATGGTACGCCAATGCTTTGCATTAATCATAGCAATAGCAATCCAAACAAACATAAAAAGCGTTGTTAATATGTTTATAATAATGGAACTAACATTTATAGAATTCATTGATCTCCTCCCTTAATATTGCTTCTTTCTTATAAAAGCTAGTTATAAGTGTATATCCGCAAATTATTCCCGAGACCTGAAAGAACAAGTTATTATAGGAAAGGAAACTTGGAAGTCGAATTGGTAACGTATAAATTAAAACCAAATAAAAAGCAAAAACACCCGATGGAACCCCCATGATAATAAGCCTAATAATATTTACTGACCAATTTCCGTCCTTGCGGAATTCTTTCACTAAGTGTTCTAACCCCAATAATAAGCCTAATAATATATAAATTACACTAGATCCAATAAACCCTGGTATTGGTGTATAATTTCTACCTACCCATACTTTGATCATAAACATCTCCCAAGAAGCAACTGCCAGAGCGCCAAGCAGAACTAATATGTACAAGATATATGTCAGTATCTTAGAAGTTCTCACGACCGACCACTCCTCCTCTCACTCTTCTATATTTTTCGGCATGATCTTCTCACAATCCATTATATACCATACCTTAAGAAAAATGGCATTATAACAAAAAAGACTTGAGTTTTCTCAAGCCTTACTTTATTTGGTTTCCGAGCGGTCGATTTTATCATACCCAGCTCAACTCCTCGACAGCTCTCGCGATATCATGCTCGTTAGGCTGCTTCTATTTCATCCTTATCATCATAGCCTTTATCGGCAGCGACATGAATTGTTTCAACTTGCAAGGTACTTTGCTTTTTTAGGCCATAGATGTAAGGTTGTTCTAACGTTGAACTTAAATATGTTTCTTCAATACTTCTAAGGGATAGAAGGTTCCTCGCCATTTGATACCGCCTCGGTTAATAATCTTGACCATTGAATTTAGCATTGCTCCAAGAAACAACAACGCAGATAAAGGATGAAGTAAAAAATAACCACGGGAAATATCAATGAGCTTTGATAAGTGATTATAGGCGACAAACAAACTGAGGACAGATATCCCACATAGAACCCTCGCCGATAGTGGGCCAAAGAACAGACCAGCAAAAGGATAAACATTAGTAAGCAAGCTATATATGCATAAACCTATTACGGCTGATACCCTATAGTTCATAGATGAAAATTGGTTCTTTTCAAAGCCCCTAAGAATATCAAAAAGGCTCTCATACCATTTCACCACGATAAAACCTTTGCCTGAACATGCTAAACCTTGTTTATATCCCTTCTCCACAACTTGCTTCCCAAACGACATGTCATCAAGAGGATGTAAAGCAATCGCTTCATACCCGCCAATTTCCTGATATACGGATGTTTTTACTAAGTTAAATGCACCCAATCCCACCTTATGGGTAACCATTGCTATACTGAAAAATGTTAACCCAAAATATGCAAGAAAAGCCCGGTAGAAAACACCTCCGTAAAAAACATCTGGAACGATTGTTAGGTGGTCTAGCGAATGTTCTAATGCATAACTAACCGTATTTTTCAAACTTCTCCGTGCAAACATTACATCTGCATCGGTAAGAAGCAACAACTCCCCTGTAGCATGTTTCACGCCTTGGTCGATAGCATGGTTTTTGCCCAACCAATTTGAAGGCAAATCATAAATAGTTACCACTTTAAG
Source organism: Desulfosporosinus hippei DSM 8344 (assembly GCF_900100785.1). Classification (GTDB taxonomy): domain Bacteria; phylum Bacillota; class Desulfitobacteriia; order Desulfitobacteriales; family Desulfitobacteriaceae; genus Desulfosporosinus; species Desulfosporosinus hippei. Next base: position 3,331 of record NZ_FNCP01000012.1, read on the forward strand.
TTGCGGGAATTGAATTAGAAGCTTCTCTAAAATTGCCCCAGTGTTATCGGTTGAGCGGTCATTCACAATAACTATCTCTAAATTTGGGTAATCTTGAGTGATTAACTGTCTAACCGTCTGTTCAATACATTCCTCTTCATTGCATGCTGGAACTATCACCGATAGTGTAGGATAAATTGCTTCATCATTCAAACAATCAGTTACCTCAAAAAGACGTATCGTTTTCATATATCTGAGCCATAACACAACTGAGATTAGCCCGTATAATGCCAAAATCGAAGCAATTGTCAAAAGAAGAACGCTCATATTTTTTCTCCCTCAATTTAGCCTCTATCTCTGAACGAGACAGTGGAAAAACACTCCTGAGGATAATACTTAGTTCAATTTGCACTCTTTTGATGTATTTGATATGGATACTTATTACTTTCTCTTAAAAAGTATGTTTCTTCAACTCATCTAAAGAATAAACTGTCCCCCGCCATTTGAGACCGCCCCTACTTAGAATCTTGACCATCGAGTTTAATACCGCCCAAAAGTACAGTATAGCTGATAAAGGATGAATTAAAACATACCTTAATGACACAACGGTGTACTTCTTCAAGTGATAATAAATAGCTACTAATATAATGATGGAAAACCCACACATTGCTCTAGCCCATTCGGATCCCAGGAACATTCCCGCGTATGGATAAACATGAAGAAAAAGAATGAACCAACAAAATGCTAAAGTGGGCAGAAATTTATAATTAATACTTGCAAACTGATTTTTCTCAATACCTTTTAGCATGGCACCTAGGTTATCAAATAATTTTACTGATATTAAGCCTTTACTAAACCCAAAACCCTGTTTGTATCCCTTCAACACAACTAATTTACCTAAAGAAACGTCATCAACAGGTTGCATTGCTAATCTCTCGTAACCGCCAATTTCTTGATAGGTAGATCTTTTTATGAGGTTAAAGGCACCGATTCCAGCACTCTTACTAATTAGGTAAAAACCAGTAACAACCAGAACAAAAAAGGAGATAAAACCGCCGTAGAAAAAACCTTTGTAGGTTATATCAGGAGTGATTGTTAAGTGATCAAGCTTGTTTTCCATCGAGTACTTTACGGTTTTCTTTAAACTTCCAGGGGAGAACATAACATCGGCATCTGTAAAAAGCAGCCACTCACCTGTTGCCTCTTTCACTCCTTGATAAACAGCATGGTTTTTACCTAACCAATTGGGGGGTAAATCTGAAATATTTACAACTTTTAATTGAGGATATATAACCTTAAGTTTATCAAGAATCACTCTCGTGCGATCTGTAGAACGATCATTAACGACTATCACTTCAAAATTCGGATAATCTTGGTCTAGTAATTGACTAATCGCCTTTCCGATTGACTCTTCTTCATTACAAGCTGGGATGACCACAGATAAGGATGGATAAATGATACCCTTTTCGGAACAACTAGTACCACTAAAAATTGGCTTGCTCTTCAAATAACTGAAGAAGATTGAGCCCATAAGTATCCAAGTGGCAAGATTGATAAAGGCCAAAACTATGAAAAGTGTACTCATACGTTTCTCCTCTCCAAAGATACAATTATAAACTTGGTGTGATCACCTCTAATCAATTAATTTTTTATTACATTTCTATAATATTTTTCCATTTCCTCTTTTTCTACCTTTGATTAAGAGATTTATTCCCATAAAATCAAACAACCCTCGCTTTTCAGGCGAGGGTTGTCAAAACATTACTGTTTTGTTTGTGCTATCAGGTCTGCGCTTAACATCAAACAAACCATTTCAGATAGTGCCGCAATTATACCATTAATAATTGCCAGATTTATTTGCTTTTACCTTCCTTGAAACGCTCTATCAGGCCGATTAACATCAGAAGGTCTTTATCGGGCAGACCGTGCAGACCGTCAAGTGCTTTTTGAATCAGAATCGGTTCTGCCTCGCTTTCATCGAAAAAAGCTTTTGGCGTGACATTCAGATACTCACAGATATACAAAAATTCTTCAAGAGATGGCAAGGAGCGCCCTGCGATAATGTTTTGTATATAGCTTCTGCTGTGCCCCAGATCAAGACTGCCGAGAAGGGATTGCTGTCCTTATGAAATCAAAGGGCTGCTGCTCTGTGAACTTTTTTCGTTCATTTTGCAGCAGTCCCTTCAACTATCGCAACCCTACCTGCACCTGGGCCTGGACAGCAGCCTTACAGTCTTTCCGCTATTTTTCCGATCAGCTCGCTTACCTCGCTCTTATACTTTTCATGAGCTTCCGGATCTGCCGGGGCCAGTTTAGTCAGTTCACTCAGCAAGTCTTCGAACTCTTTGGCGATATTGTTGTAGAGAAAGCTGACTTTGTTGGCCGACAGCTTGATCCGGGCGACTTTGATATCCTTTTCCAGGACGGCGATTTTTTCAACTGAAGCTTCACTCTGTCTGGCTGAGTCCAGTTTCCCCTGTAAAGTTTTGATGGTCAACTCTTTCGTGTGGATGGCCGCTTGGAAACCTGAGGCCTGTTTTCTCAACTCGTCCCGCTCAGAGGCTATTTCAGTGACTGTACCCTGGTTGGCGGTCAGAGCATTTTGAAGCTCCACTTTTTCGTTAACAGCCTGATCCCTTTCCTGGACTGCCTGTTTGAGCTCCCGGGTCGACATATTCGCTGCGTCATGCTCTGCCACAAAGGACTCCCGTTCCTCCTCGGGAATTCCCAGGAGGATAATCGCCTGGGTGTAGCTCAAATTCGGAATCGATTCCGAATTTCCACTGTCCTGTCCGGTGGTGAGCTTGGCCCCATACTCATCAAAGAGGCGCATGAGTTTATTGGCTGTGCTTTGGGAGTAACTCACCGAGCTCTCCAGCCACTTTCCCCATTCTCCATGATTGACCATGGATTTGGCCTCCGTCAGACGCCGTCCGATCTCGACAGAGCTATAAAGCAGCATTCTGCCAGTTTGATCTTTAATACTGTTAATTTCCGCCGCGATAATCTGTGGCGTTCGCTCACTTATTCCCTTCGCCATGATTTTCTAGCTCCTCTGCTTATTCATAAGCTTTTCCGGAGAAAAGCTCCCATAAGACAAGATGGATTTGTACAGCCTTACTCATAGCCTATGTGTTCAAGCCCTCACTTGTGACAAAATAATGGGAAGACCGTAAAAGGCTTAGGTACTTTACGGTCTTCCCATTATTTTGTCATATATACCCTAGACAAGGGTAACCCCTACCGGACAAGGTGCATAAGATAAAAAGGACAAACCAAGGCTTGACCAGTAAAAATCAGAATAAGGGAGGGATTATGAATGCCTATCATTTCGTCAGGGGTGGAAACCGAGATGGTTCTCCGTTATCAGATCGGCACGAATGCCGGCGGTTCCCCGGTTTTCCGGCAAAAAAGCTTTTCCGGGCTGAAGATGGACGTGTCCGATGAGGATCTTTACGAAGTTGCAACCACTTTATTCGATTTGTTGGAATACCCGTTGGTATCCGTAACCCGAAATAACCGCTTTGATCTAGCTGAGGAATAAATCTCTATTCAATCGATCATACGAGGAGAGGGGGGATTGGTATGGCAGATACGCAGCAGAAGACCCTTCGGCTGACCTTTGCTACAACCCAGGGAAGCACATTTACCCTTACGCTGCCGGCACCACGGACAGACTTGACTGCCGCGGAAGTTGAAGCCGCTATGGAACTGATTATATCAAAAAATATGTTTGTCACCACCGGTGGCGAATTAATCGGCAAAAAAGACATTAAAATAACAGATTCAACAACAACTGATTTGTATGATCCGCCCTTGTATTAAAGCCTGCCAGAGGGGCAAATGCCTCACCAGCCGATGGCTGTTGATTTTGCGGCCTAAGGGCCGCTCTTATGGATATAGAAATTGAGATAGTCAAAATGGTAAGTCAGTATTTATCCTATCAGTGTGAGGAACATCGGTGCTATCAATGATGTTAAAACACCAGCCAGTGCCATTGCCAGTCCGGCCATAGCTCCTTGCATTTCACCCTCTAGCATAGCAACGGCAGTCCCTTGACCCTGACCAGCAGTACCTAAGGCAATCCCTCTGGCAACAGGATCTGTGACTTTTAATCTCGTTAATAATGTAGGTCCGATAATGGAGCCAACCAAACCGGTAACAACCACAAAAATGGCTACCAAAGTCGGATCACCACCTATATATTTAGCAATTTCTATTGCAATAGGTATTGTTACCGATTTAGGTGCCAGAGACATTGTTATCGTTCTAGACAACCCTGTAAGCTTGCCAATTAACACAGCAGTGGTCATGCTAGCCAAGAGAGGCTGCAGCGAAGTTTAACATTAAGTTAACTTTTCCTTAACTGAGAATTAATGTTTATACTTTATACTGACAAGTAATGATATATGAATTTAGATTTTTCCGGTTTAGTCTAAGCCGTATAGAATGAGCGAGATGACAGATACATCTCGCTCACCGACATTTCCGGAAAGTTCTAAAGTCGTCGCCGACCCATAAATAAAAGGCTAGATGCTTGCTGCTTCTAGCCTCCTCCCCGATTACTACCTAAAAAGTATACTCCGAAGTTTTTCTTTACCTGAAGCATAAATGAACTAGGCGATGGGCAATGATTATTCCAACTCCAATGTTTTCCCGAATAATTTGTAAAAGTTACTACCGCGGTCCTCTACGGTTTTCCTCTCGCTTTCAGTCGTGCCCTCTGATAATAAACGCAAGAACAAGTTGTCTGACCTTAACTCGCATACTACATCAGTAACATTTCCGTTCCTTTTCTTGTCGAGGGATTCTGCCAGTCTTAAAATCGTTCCGAGTCTTTGAACAATTAATTTATCTTCTTTTGTTAATAGCTTGACATACGGAGATTTGTCGAGCACAAAATTCTCTTTTACGCTAAGAATCATTGTATAAGCCGCCATAATGAGTTCTTTATGCGTTAGCCCGTTAATTGGTAAACTAGCCATCATATAGAAGGAGTGTTTGTGATAACTATAGAAATTTATTGCTTTACCGCAATCATGTAATAAGGATGCAGTTTTTAAAATTTTGTAAGAGTTGCCATTCATCTTGTGGATAGGCTGAAGCTGAGTATACAAGCTTTCCGCAAGCTTCCAAACGTGATGGGCATGTTGTTTATCAATACTTAATGTTTCAATAATATTATTAATAGAAAACTCAAGCACATCGTTAATCACTTTATCTCCATGAAGGATCTCATGTAACAGCCCTTCTCGAATTCCGCTGCCACTTACAATTAGTTGAGGGCTACTACAGAACTCTATCAAAGCTGAAACCACAGAAAATGCTCCTAAGAACATATCGCTCCGGTCTTTAGAAAGCCCCTTTATCTTTTTACGTTGCTCGGAGTTGTTGAATTTTATATAATCATATAAATTCAAGACATCAGCAGAATCCATTATGTAATTATGAGAACGATCTATGGGATAATTAGTATTTTTCCTTGATATTCTAGCAATATTGCGAATCGTTCCGCCCACTCCTATCAGCGGTAAATTCGTTGCCCCACCAAGCCAAGATATTCTTCCGAATTGTGAGAGAAGGTATGTATTTAATTCTTTTTCAATAGTGCTATTCATTTTTTCTCTAATTCCGTATTGATCAGTAATGGTAATTGCACCAAAAGGGAGACTAACTGCTTCCTTAACCGTTTTACCCTCAACCCAGATGAGTTCTGTACTGGATCCTCCGATATCTATGATTAACACATTCGAATAGTCCATACTATTAATGACACCAAAATAATCATAATAAGCCTCTTCTACCCCGGAAAGTACCTTTATTTTGATTTGTAACTTGGATTCAACTAACTTTAAGAATTCCGCTTGATTGCTCGCCCTTCGGACAGCTTCAGTTGCTACGGGGAACAGTTCGCATTCGCCTAAACCTTCACACAATGATTTAAAATAGGATAACGTTTCAATAGCTCTTTCAATCCTAACTGGATTAAGTCGGTTATCTTCAGTCATCCCCATTCCTAATCGAACGGTTTCCTTTACTTCATCAATAATTCGAAAATAGTTACCACTGACCTCTATTAACATTAACCTTATTGAATTGGACCCAATATCAATTATTCCGATTTTCTTCATGCTATTTCTCCCATAAAATTATATGCTATGATACGTTAGATAAATCGATCTAATACTATATTAAATCTAAACTATTTTCAAGGTTGGCAAACTTAGATCACAAGAGGTACATAAGGAGCCGTAATATAATGAAAAAGAAAAATGAAGTGGTAGCCGCCATTAATGTAGGTTCAGATTTCTTAAGAATGAGTATTGCACAATTACATTCCGATGGTACCTTAAGGATATTAGAGGATACTTCCCTGCCAAATAATATTGGCAAGGATACATTTACAACTCGAAGAATTTCCCCTAAAACTATTAATGAAACCTGTATTCGATTAAAAAGTTTTGCCAAACTTATGAAGGATTACGAGGTGAAAGTATATAGAGCAATTGCTACAAGTGGTCTCCATGAAGCAGATAATCGAGACTACATTATTGAACAAATAAGACTTATAGCAGGAATCCATGTGGAAATTGTTAATATTCTTCAAGAGCGATTTTTGATCTATAAAGCTTTGAGAAATTATTTAAACGAAGTTGACCAGATTGACCTTGCTGATTCAATTATTGCAAATATAACTTCTGGTGGAGTCGAAGTTTCAATGTATGCCGCCGATGGATTGAAGTTTACAGAACATCTCAAACTGGGACCGTTAAGGCTAAGAGAAGTTCTCTCTTCACTGGAAGCAAAAACCATTTCATTCCCCAGGATTATGGAAGAATATATTGAAAGCAAAATATATTTACTTAAACCTAAGCTGAAAAAAATACCTATTAAGAAATTTATTTGTCTTGGCGGGAGTTTAAGCATATTATTACAAATCACCAAAATGGAACAACAAGCTTATATCAGCAAAGAATCTTTTGATACCCTGTATTTTCAGGTTAGAGATTTAAGCAGCGACCAAATGATCGAAGCATTCAATATTACTTTGGCAGAGGCAGAATTATTATTGCCCACCATATTAATTATTCACAGCTTACTGAGCAGGACAAAAGCTAAGGGCATCCATGCCCCGATGATAACTAATCGTCAAGGGATTCTTTATGGGCTTATTGATAGTTTATATGAGACGCAACGAAAATCAAACGATGAGAATGATATTATAAGTTCAGTGTGGTATATGGCTGAAAAATATGGTGTGGATGAAAAACATGCGTCCTATGTAGAAAAAATGTCCATAGAATTATTTGAAAAAACATGGAAATATCATAAACTTGGGGATCAGGAAAAATTATATCTTCAGGTGGCAGCAATTCTTCATGATTCTGGAAACTATGTTAGTTTAAGTGAACACAGCAACCATTCCTCGGATATAATCAGATCACAAAGTATTTTAGGCTTCTCGGATAAAGAATTAGAACTGATCGCTAATATTGCCAAGTATCACACAACAACAAGGATTCCTACATATTCGGACCAAAGTTATTATGTTTTGAGTCATACTGAAAAAATTTTAGTTTCAAAACTATCTTCAATCTTAAAAATTGCTGAATCAATGGATATTTCACATAAGCAAAAGATTAGTGATTTTGAAATACTCAGTTCTTCAGACGACGAACTTTACCTACACCTAATTAGTAATAAGGACATTATCCTGGAAAAGTGGGACATCATGAACAATGCAGAATTTTTTCAAGAAGTAATGGGTGTAAGAATTAAACTGAAAGGATAAAAAGCATTGAAGAAAAATCCTTATACAACCCAGCAATTTTTCAATAGAGAACTCAGCTGGCTGGAATTTAATGCAAGAGTTTTAGAAGAAGCTCAGGATACCAGTAACCCCCTTTTAGAACGCTTAAAATTTCTTTCAATTGTAGGTTCTAACTTAGATGAATTCTTTATGATTCGAGTAGCATCCTTGCATGATCAAGTCACTGCAAAGTTCGTAAAAACTGACCCTGCCGGTCTCACTCCCAAGGAACAACTTTTTAGAATATCCTCGAAAACCCACAAACAAGTTACGGATATGTACAATTGTTATAATCGTTCACTAACAAAATCTCTAAAGAAAGAAAATATTCATTTTATCCGATATAAGGAGCTAAACAAAGATCAGCTTGATTTTATTCGAGATTACTATGCCAATAATATATTTCCGGTTCTTACCCCAATGACTGTCGATAGAAACCAGCCATTCCCTCTAATTTTGAACAAGACCTTAAATATTGCCTTATTATTGCAGGATACTGATAGCGATGATAGTAATTCGATATTTGGAACTATTCAGGTTCCCTCAGTCTTAGATCGGTTAATAGAAATTCCAACCATTAATTGTCAAAGGGTATTTATTCTTTTAGAAGAAATTATTAAAGCAAACTTAGCTGCCTTATTCAATAAATACTATATCAAAGCCATAGGGTGTTATCGTATTACTAGAAATGCTTATTTGGATGTTGCTCAGGATGAAGCGGAAGATCTTCTCACGGCAATTCAGCTGTCACTAAAACAAAGAAAATTCGGGAGTGCAATTCGCTTAGAAATTGAACAGAGTATGAATCCTTTACTGCTGAAATTCTTAGAAGAAGAGTTGGAAATTTCAGTAGAAGCGAATTATAAAGTTAAGGGACCCCTTGATTTAACATTTCTCATGAAACTAAGTGGACTTGATGGCTATGATCATCTAAGATATGATCCACTTAAACCCCGGGCTTATACAACTCTCTTAAATGACGATCAGGATATATTTCAGTCAATCACTGAGAAAGACATTTTATTACATCATCCCTACGATTCTTTTGATATGGTTGTTGACCTTGTCAAAAAAGCTGCAGAAGATCCTAATGTTCTCGCGATTAAACAAACACTTTATCGGGTAAGCGGCAATTCCCCCATTATTGAAGCATTAGCTCAGGCCGCTGACAACGGGAAACAAGTTACTGTTCTCGTCGAGTTAAAAGCACGCTTTGATGAACAAAATAATATCACTTGGGCTAAGAAGCTTGAAACTGCAGGATGCCATGTGATTTATGGATTAGTCGGATTAAAAGCCCATTGCAAGGTATTATTGATTGTTCGCCGGGAAGAGGGTATTATTAGACGATACGTTCACCTTGGAACTGGTAATTATAATGATGTGACTGCAAAAATATATACAGATTTAGGTTTGTTAACCAGTAATCCGTATATAGGAGCGGATGCCTCTGCAGTTTTCAATGTCCTCTCGGGCTGTTCCAGCCCTTCCCATCTCTACAAATTGACCATTGCTCCAATCAGCCTTAGGAAAAAATTCCTCGATTTAATCAACAAAGAGGCAGATATTGCTAGAAGCGGCAGGCCCGCTAGAATAATTGCCAAAGTCAATGCTTTGGTGGATAAGGAAATTATCGAAGCATTATATGACGCTTCCTCTGCAGGAGTTACCATTGATCTGATTGTTCGTGGCATATGCTGTCTGCGACCAAAAATTCCTTTGATTAGCGAGAATATTACTGTTAGGAGTATCGTTGGTCGATTTCTTGAACATAGCCGAATCTATTATTTCTATGGAGACGGCGAGGAAGCAATTTTCCTTTCTAGCGCGGATCTTATGAAACGAAATTTAGATAGAAGAGTAGAACTTCTCTTTCCTGTCGAAGATCCAGCAGTTCGAGAAAAAGTCATAAATATCCTGGAGGTCGCTTTGGAAGACACAGCGAAATCAAGGGTTTTGAATTTTGAAGGAACCTACAATAAAATTATTACAAAGAGAAAAGCGCTTATAAATAGTCAGGAACTGTTGCTTAGCTCAAGCTCAAGTGAAACCCCTTCAGAAGAAGTTGAACTTAGTCGTATGAAACTAGAACCGATTTTCTCGAGATAATCATTTAGAATCTAAAAGGCCAGTTAGACTACTTCACACATATCCTCTCAGGATTCGATATTAGAACGGTTAATTTATAGATTTTAGACCTCTTTTACGAAGAGTGTTAGAGCAAAGTTTAAGATGTTAGTGGACGATTTAGAATAAGGAAATGAGTAAAGGAGGAGCTAATATGTCAAAAAAAGCTGTTGACAAAACACCCAAAACTAATCCTATACAAGAGGTTAATGAAGGTATTGAAGCAGAAAGTCAAATTGAGGGGATTTCTGAATTAGAAAGCGCACAAGAATCAACACTGGAAGGGGAAATTAATGTTGAGTCCCCCCCTAAAGTAGAATATGTGGCCGAGTTAATCTCCGAAGTTGAGCCTCAAGCGGAGATAATTCCTAAAAATGAAAGTGCCCTTGATGAAGTTTCAGAAGCAGAAAGTAAGGGTGTTGAATTGCCGGTTGTTGAAACTGAGGACGATTACCTTTCTGAAGCCTCAGACATGGGCAGTCAAGAAGTAAAAACTCTTGAGCTTAAATTAGCAGAATTAGAAGAAAAAGTCGCCAATATTCAAAAAGAGCTAAATCTTTTAGTCGACAAAAAGAAGAAGAAAAAGAAGAAAAAGGCTGATAAAGTTAAGTGTAAATGCAAAGATAAAAAGGTCGATATTTCAGAATGCAAGTGTAAAACCAAGAAATTAAAAAAAAGTTAATGTTAATCTTTGACAGGGGGTAGTTTGACTACCTCCTGTTTTATTTATGCTGTTTCACATGCTAATCTAGGATTGATCTCAGTGATATTATGTCTTGCGAAACTTTTTACTAAGTCTATCTGATCAAAGATAAAAACGCCTCTCAGTTAAGAGAGGCGGGAGGTAAAGAGAGACAGCAGTCTATATTTTATCCGTTATGTCGGGTATTTTTCGACTATACTTAGCATAGAACAAACATGTTACCGTTCCGTGACCTTCCAAAATATTGGGTCATTTTTTTTTGACATTTTTAGTCGTTCCCCAAGCGAGACGAGTTTGTAACCTTATTGGACAATCAGGCATAATATGTATTGTGGTAACTGCCATGTACCACTTCCTTTCTAAAATGGAGAGCCTACGGATGTTTCATGCTAGAACATCTCAGGGACATGCTGAATAGTATAAATCAAGAAACCTCACATTCTTATGGGAATCTAAGATAAAGAGGTGCAGTATATGATTTGTATAGCACTGATAATAATTATTATTTTATTGCTTATAATTATTGGGCAACTATTATGGCTTCAGAGACCGATCTTGCCACAACCACAACCTTGTTGAACTATAGCAAGTTTTAGCCTGGGTGTTAATTTTGCGGTCTAAGGGCCGCTCTTATGGCTAAAAACCTCGCCCGGCTCTAAAGATGGCAGTTCAAATTCGGAATCGATTCCGAATTTATGTTTGATACTGATCGATCCCGACATCATTAGGGGAGGTAAAGTCATAGTTTTCATCCTCTTCTTCTCAACAGTAGAACTTAGATTTGTTTATCTCGTACTACTGCCATTCCTCCTTAGCTGCTGCTTCTCTTTCGTAAAGATGCTCCCTGGCTAATATTTATCTACAACCACTCCAAACGATGAAGCCTTGATGTGGGGATTTCCAATAAGCGTCTTCAATTCATCTTTCATGCCATAAACGATCACTCCTAAAATCGGAGCATTATTCGGATCTGTATAGCCTTTGGTGACAAGTTCGTTATATATTTCGTTATACTTTTTATCTTTACTACTTTTCAACGCCTCCACGAAATTATAGTAGCTCCCGTAAAAATCTTCCCCTCCATATGCCCTCACGTTAACTCCTAACGCCTCGTATTCACTAATAAACGTAGCTTTACCGTCGTATTCGCTAGCTTCTTTTTTATAACGTTCAAAAACGTCTTTGCTACAAGCGTCAACCCAATACCAAGATTTATTAACAATCGGCAATATCGTTTGGATCTCTGCTACCTTATAGGGTTTATCGAAGGATATTCCAACCTCAATAAGTTTATCATCAGAAATCCTATTTAACTCATGTAGATCATTTTTGTATTCTTTATATGAGATTTCCGGATGAAAGAAGATCATCTTGCTGTAGCTATTTTCCCAATAATTACGGGGCCATTCGCCTGCTGATTGGCTACTGCCGCCCTGACTTCTTGACATAAAAAGTTGAGGAATCAACCCAAAGGGCGCAGCCTTATTTTCCAGAACCACTGGTTTTTCACCAACAAGCCTCGAGACAGTGAAGTCACTCCTCCCCCCTAAAAAGCCCATAGAGTCATCCGACTTGCTAATATAGCCGTTGGGTACATGCAGCTTAATGTTAGCCTCATTGACGTAGAACATCTCATTGCTTAATTTAATGGTAATGGCTGCATTAGTTACTAAAATACCTATTAACACTACCACACCCATTACCAGAGACATTAGAATCGTCTTTCTAGTAGACTTCTTTCTAACCTTTTTAATTACCATATCTGACTCATCATTCTCAAATATTTCATCAAATTCACGATCGCCCATACGCTTCTCTCCTCTACCTTTAAATCCGTTCCATTTTTATTTCACGTCTCGAGTGCAAGAACCCATACACTCCTTAGTAATTAAATTTTTCAGTAAAGGCATTCCAAACAATGCCGATATTGTATCCTATCAGGCTGAACAAATGAACCTCAAGTCTCATCGCAACATAGAAAAAAATAAAGATTGTATCTCTAGAAGTTATGTGCTGCACGGCTATTAGAATCGCTAAATTATAATATCTCCTTTGAAGATTGTTACTGCCTTCCTTTTAAAACGACTCTATTACCAATCCAAATACACCTAACGATTCCAGTTCGAGCTGACGCTTGAAATCCAATTAATTCGTTTTTTCCTAATTTATTGCCCCAATAAGGTGCTAAAGAACAATGTGCAGATCCAGTAACCGGATCCTCATTTATTCCAACTCCAGGAGCAAAGAATCGTGATACAAAATCATATTTATCAGAATTAGATTTACTGGTTATAATAATTGCTTTGGCATCACTGTTTTCCAATAACTCAAATTTTGGATTTAGCTTCTTTACAATTTCTTCGTCTTGAACTTCAATTAAATACAAGTTTCCATTTGGAGTTAAAAATCGGCCAATATAACTTGGGTTAATATCAAATGCTTCATTTAAGAACTTTTGGTTTTCAGTCTGCTCAATGAACCTAGCAGGGAAATCTAATTCAATCCACGAATCCGCCTTTATATTTGCTTATAATAAACCACTTTTTGTACTAAAAATAGCTTCTTGATTGTCCTTTAGAATTTTTTCCTCCCATAATATATGTGCACTTGCCAATGTAGCATGTCCACAAAGAGAAACTTCCGTCTTTGGAGTAAACCAACGTAGATTAAACACTTTATTTTCTCGAAATAAAAAAGCCGTTTCAGATAAATTCATTTCATTGGCAAAGCTTTGCATCCAAGAATCGGATTTTAGATTATCTAATATACAAACTCCTGCTGGGTTTCCATTAAATGCTTCATTCGTAAAAGCATCCACTTGAAATATTTTCATTTTTTCTTAATCCCTTTCTGGAAATATTTTCTCAAAGCTGTATTGTACATAACGGATGGATTTTCCCGATGAATCCAAACGACATTCATCATCCTCTAGTATCGGGTACTAAGCCGCTGCGCGGTGGCTTTTGGACGCTCTAATTAGTTGATATCATCTTATTTGTTTAATTCTTTGGCTTAGTTAAAGCTTATTGTTGATTTTCAGTATGATAATAGGAGTTGTTACATACGGCTGTCCCTTTGCCCCACTGTAAGGCCCCCAATTAAGGCATAATAAGAAGAATGCGAAAATTAAACTATCTCTTCTTGAACGAAAAAATTGGTTATCGTTACATATTACTGAGTGTGATTTCAGAGGCAGTAATGGAGCATAGTGAGTCCACAGAGAATTTACGTATCATTGGATTCTAGACCTATTAGTTCTTACTGAATTTATAGAGCTTAAACACTAATGAACCACAGATAATTACTGCAACTGTTGCCCATACAGTGTTTGTACTGCTGAATGGGCTCTCTGAATTTGTGTTTGAGACTTGTACAGCATTTTCCTGGTTTATGTTAGTTTCTGATATTGCCTGACTGCTAACTTCTTTATTTTTCTTTGCCTTTGCCACTTTATCAGCTTCAATAAATCTACCACTATTGATAAACTCCTGAACTTCTAGAACAGCATTGCCTGGGATATCTGCATACTCCAATTTCAAAGTTTTGTAATCTGTGCTATCAGCTTTGTAGCCACCAAACTTAATTTCATAGACTGTATTCTTTTTGTCTAATGACAGGGCATAATGCTGACCTACAGTAGGATTATCCCATCCAGAAGGATACTTTGGTTTTTCAACTTGTATATCTGTAGCTTCTATATCACCCATTAATACCTTTTCAATGTGAACTGAATACAAATTGTCTTTCATATTAGTCACCTTACCAATTACAAAAGCATCTTGATCTCCAAATGCTATATCGTACGCTACGTCACCTGCTAATGCAATGGAAGGAAGCAAGATAAGTATAAGAATTGTGAGTGCAATAACTTTCTTCAATATTTGAACATCTCCTTTTAAAACTTCCACACATTATCACTATTCATTTATTCCAGAGTAATATAAAGCAATATTCTAACGGCTTATGCAACACTGAATTCTGACAAACGCAATGACCTATAAGTTTCCCTCATCTGATAAAGACAGGAAGTATAAAGCATGTCCTTAAGGTTCTCTTTAGTCTTTTCAAAGCCTTTGGAATCCAGGAAGCGAAACCATGCCAAGTAATTATCTAGGTACTTACTGGCAACCCCATTGAAATGTGCCAACCAATCTTTAAGACGTTTATGATAGTTATTTACGTTCTGAATATGGTAGATACCCTTTTTAACATGTGCTTCGGTAGACTTGATACTGTGATGGTCTAAGCCCTTCTTCCGAGCGAACAATGAATAAGACCTCCATGCATCCGAACAGAGGATATTTGATTCTGAAACCTTTGGCTCAATGAGCCACGTTTTCTGGGCTTGCCATAAATGATTCCACGTTTTCCTTTCTCTGAGTAAAGGAAGTAGGTTTCATCGGCTTCTAAAATACCATTAAATGAGGATATATCTATCTGACTAAGAGCATTCAACAGTTTGTGCCTCCAGTAGAATTGGGTCACATGATTAACCCCGAAAATTTTTGCTGAATGACGAAGAGGAAGCCCTTGGAGCATACAGTCAATGAACTGAATCCATTTGTTGGGGTAACGAGTTCTTGCCAAGGGGGTATCTGTTAAATCACTGAACGTCTTTATGCAGTCTTTACACTTATACCGCTGGCGACCTTTGAACTTGCCATATCGAACAACATGAGTACCGCTACACTGAGGGCAACTGAAACCTTTGCTATATTTCTTCTCTCTTAGTTCGCCAATTAGCTTAGCATTACCTTCAGTTGAATTGCTCATTTATATTTTGAACTGTAAGGATAAGTTTTTCTTTTTCGTCATAACGCAAACTTGTAATAAGTTCAATAATCGAGCCAAAGAGTGTTACGACATGGCTTGGACATAACTTTGTATAAATCAACAACATTCTTTAACTAAGCCAAATCTTTTAAATTCACATAAATAAAAGGCTAGATGCTTGCTGCTTCTAGCCTCCTCCCCGATTACTACCTGAAAAGTATACTCCGAAGTTTTTCTTTATCTGAATCATAATTGAACTAGGCGATCGGCAATGATTATTCCAACTCCAATGTTTTCCGGAATGCTTTGTAAAAGTTACTACCGCGATCCTCAACGGTTTTCCTCTCGCTTTCAGTCGTGCCCTCTGATAATGAGGTAAAGTCTTTAGGAAACCCCTCGGTAACTTTCCTTGTCTCCTCCCTTTCCTGCCATTACTGCAGGTTGTGTAAAACGCACCTTGCTCGCGTGTTCCCCTAATTCACTATGATTCTTACTTAAAATACTAAATAGTAATCTATGATCATTGAGCAGGTCGATTAAGAGACACTCTTCTCTGGTTTGGTTTATTCGGTTATTGGTGAGAATACTCAGAGGCCGATAAAATGGAGCGTCTAATATTTTTAAAGTATTAAATGATTCTTTATCGTCTTCTCGCTTAACTGTCAAAGCTGAGATAATGGTAATTCCAAGTCCTGCAGAAACCACTTGCTTGATTGCATCTGTACTTCCTAATTCCATAGTAATATTCAGGTCCTCAGGATCAACGCCCCGCTCTTTAAAGGCCATCTCCATAATCTTACGAGTTTCCGAACCCTTCTCACGAGTCACCAGACGCTCATATAAAAGTTCGGCTAGAGTAATACCTTTTCTTGACGCCCAAGGGTGAAGTTTGGAAACAAGGACTACTAACTCGTCATCCAAAAAATTTCCTACACTAAGATACTTGTCCTGTGGAACTGTTCCCTCAATCAAACCAATATGGACTTTTTTCTCTATAACATCTTTAGTAATGGCCTCTGTACTCGCAATCTTTACGTTGAAGTTAGCGTCTGGGTGTTTTTTATACAGATACGATAGTATGTCTGGGAGAATATATTCTGCAATCGTCAAAGTAGCCCCTAGATTGATTCCTCTCTGACCTTTTTCTAAATCATTTATCTCCTCTTTGGCACTCGCAAGAATGTCCAGGACACTCCTGACATGTGAATAGAAAATTTCACCCTCTTTAGTCAATGTAACCCCTTTATTGCTCCGGTCAAAAAAACGAGCACCATACTGGTTTTCCAGCTGCTTAATCTGCGAAGAAACGTTTGGTTGACTCATGTGTAACTTCTCTGCCGATAATGTAATGTTTTTTGTTTCTGCTACCTCTTTAAATAAAAGAAAGAGTTGTTCCATGACTATGCAGCTCCATTCCTAAATCATTAGCACAGGGTTCTATTTTAATAGGCAAGATAATTGTTTTAATCAAATAGCATTTTCGAACATTTGCTCCATTAACATTGTAACTTTCCCTTCATTCTTACCAGCTTTGGCTAAGGATGTTCCATTACTAAGTATTTCACAACCCCCTTTTTCATTTCATGCCCTTTGCGAAACATAGTTTGTGATATTTTTATCATACACTACTTGACTGTTGTTTTTCTTATAGTTATCTTGCTATAAGCTTTCTGAATCTAACATTTTACTTACACATCACTTCTTCTATTAATCAAATTAGTTTCATAATCCTCAATCTTTGGGAACGTGTGATATTATTGACCGTTAATTAGAATGCCTTTTGAAATAATTTATTCCCCAATTTTCCAAGGAAAAATTAGCACCATTTTTCACAAACGGCGATATTTAGTTAATTATAGCCAACAATGCCTAAAAGATCTAGAACAGGCTTGAAACTTGCTTAATCAAGCTGAATTAAAGTGGGTAGTGTACGGTTACCCCTAGTTAAAGCGTGCAAGGTTAACTTTGAGTATTAACATTTTTCTTACAGATTCTCCATATTAGGCAAATACTTAGTCGCAATTATGCTTGCAAATAGGCAGTTTTATATAACTTTTTACTAATATCTTTCTTGCATTGACCTTTCTCCATTCTTGCACAAAGATTACAAGGCACCAGAAAAATTTACTTTTACGAGACATACCGCCTGTCAAGCAGTTTTCGTGTTAGATAGTAGATTTGACCTTAACTACCCTAAGCTTAAGTTGCAAATTATCCGTCAATTGACGGTCATATAGGGTTTGATTACAATGTAGTAAAAAAGGGCCACATTTTTATGCACCGCCTTTGGAATATTAATAGGAGGACACTCTTGACGAAATTTAAAACATTCCACCAAAAACATTTAAACTCGCAAATAATTTTGATCGTAACTTTCATAGTTATTGGATTTATGAGTGTGTATATTGGTTGGGGTAGTTATAATCAATATCAGTTAGCATTCAAAAACTTACACAATAGCACGTCGATGCTCGCTCAAGAGCTGATTGCCACCCGTGTCTTCATCGCCGAAAAGCAAAATGTCATAAATTTAGACAAAAACGGAGCCGTCAATTTTAAGCATTTTAATCCTTCGGTTGCCATTCGAGGTATCTCGGAAATCTTTAATGGAACTTTAGGCTACACCTTTAAGCAAACCCGATTCCAAGTTAGAAATCCAGTCAACGCCCCTGATCCGTATGAACTGGAAATCTTAGAAAAATTCGCCCAAGACAGAAGTTTAACTGAGTATGCCTCCGTCGACTCAGTCAATGAACTAAAATCCTACCGTTATATGGTGCCACTCTACTTTGAAAAGGATTGTTTAAGTTGTCACGGTGAACCCTTAGGAGAGATAGATATTTCCGGATACGCTAAAGAAGGTGCGCAACTGGGTGACTTTGCCGGTGCCATCAGTATTACAGCACCCCTTGATCAAACTTATAAAGACCTTATAATTAGCCTCAAACACAATATTCTTTCTACCCTAATTCTCTTACTCAGCCTCACTATTGCAGTCTTTCTATCCATCCGTTCAAAAGTTGTTAAACCTCTTGAAAATATGGCTAACTTAGCTACTCGTATCGGTAAAGGAGATCTCAGCATTCCGGAAACTACTATTGCCCATAATTATGAAATTGGAGTATTACAAAATAGTCTTTATACTACGGCTAATAATCTAAAGGTTCTTTACGAAACCTTAGAGTCTCAAGTAGATGAGCGAACGAAAGAATTACTTAGAGCAAACCAGGCTTTGCATCTCCATCAAGAAAGCCAATATCGCATAAATAAAGAATTAACAAAAGCAAACGAAGTTAAGTCGGAATTTATTGCCTTGATGAGCCATGAACTACAAACCCCTCTGACATCAATCATTGCCTACAGCGAGATTTTGATACATCAAGGGACAAACGTTCCCGAAGCCTCCGAGTATTTATTTGATATCTATCAAAGCGCCCATCATTTACTCGATCTCATAACAGATTTGCTTGATTTTTCCAAACTAGAAAAGAACAAAGTAAATCTGCATCCCACGTTTTTTGAGTTCTCTGAGATTACTGCTATTCTCCTGAATATCTTCCGTCCCTTCATTCAAAATAACAATCTTCAGCTTTCTTTTAATCTTCCTTCAGATTTACCCGTGATCGAGGCAGACAAGAATAAGATCAAACAAGCCCTCATGAATCTGTTATCCAATGCCATTAAATTCACTCCATCGGGTGGAAGCATCCACCTTCAAGTACTCTATAATGAAGATAAAGAAGAGATCCAAGTATCTATCTGCGACACTGGGCGTGGAATTGAAGCAGATAAATTGAACCAGGTCTTTGGGAAGTTCTTTCAAGTAGATTCTGGTACCAGCCGTGAATTTGGCGGGCTGGGCCTGGGCCTTGCCGTGGCCAAACAGATGATTGAACTTCATGGTGGAAGGATTTGGGTTGAAAGTGTTTTGGGCCAAGGAAGCGCGTTCCACTTTACATTACCTATTTCTTGCTCACCTAAACCCGCGATAGAATTGGAGGGGTAAGTATGCCAAAGGTTCTGGTCGTTGACGATGAGCCTAAGATTCTAAAGATAGTAGAACACTGCTTGATACGGGAAGGGTATGAGGTGATCACAGCCCTCGACGGACGCCAGGCAATCGAGCAATTTCACCGGCAAGAACCTGATCTGGTTATTCTGGACCTGATGCTCCCTCATATAGATGGTTTTCAGGTTTGTCGGATAATTCGGGAGACATCTTCAATCCCTATTATCATTCTTTCTGTACGTAACGAAGAACTTGACAAGATATTAGGTTTTAACCTGGGTGTAGATGACTATTTAGCAAAACCTTTTAGTCCTGTAGAACTTTGCCTACGGATAAAGGCAGTCTTGCGTCGCACTCGACAAGAACAGCACACCTCCAATCCAGATTTACCTACCTTTTCGCATAGAGGACTTCTTATCAATCCGGCCACACGGGAAGTTTTCATTGATGATGTTCTGATAGAGCTGACAGCCAAAGAATTCGACCTTCTTTGGTTTTTCGTTAAACATCCAAACAAAGTCTTTACTCGTAAACAATTACTCTATCAAATTTGGCAAACTGATTATTATGGCAATGATGATGCCGTTACTGTTTTAATCAGCCGCTTACGAGATAAAATTGAACAAAGTAAAAGCCAACCCTCTTTCATTAGAACTTTAAGAGGTGTCGGCTATAAATTCGTCATTTGCTGTGATTGATTCGCAACTCTAACTCATGTAGGATAATCTTCTTTCATCCGGAAATCTCCTATAAATAATACAAAAATGATCTATTTTCAATAGCATACAACTATCTCGCGTAACATAACTATATCTCAGGGCAAAAAAAAGATAAGAGGATGTCCCTTATCGCGCAGGCAAAGCAACCTATAGCATGGTGAGAAGTAGCTTGGTTTTGAGCTGGCTACTTTTTACCTTTCAGAAATAGTTTCACTTGAAAACTGTTTTTATCACCTCCACGACTAAAATCAGCAAACTAATTAGTAAGGAACAGGACCCGATCACAATCATAAATATCTCATATGTTTTCATGATCCAATTTCCTCCCTTCAGAAATTGGTCACATGCCCGCAAGCATAATATTTAAGCGCATTACAAATACATATGCTGTTATGAAGCCGTTAATTACTATTCGTAAAAATAAAGTCGTCCAAAAGAAAGACAGAGGCTATTAAGCCTCTGTTAATGTTTTTATAGGAGCCCTACGATTCCTGAAATCAAGCCGTAAAGTGATCTGCTATCGCCATTACCGATCAAAAACAAAAGACTTCACAACCGCAAAATACTCCCTCAAATAAGCATTAGGTCTCAAATACCAAGGCGTCGGTGAAGGGACACCCACTGGATTCAGTCCATTACGCCTTGCTAGAAACTTCGAGCGAAACATATGGAAATCGTTCGTGATGACTAACACAGGCTCAGAAGGTTCGTAACTCGTTTGTTGCCCAAGAAGCTCACGCGTATAACGGAAATTCTCCATCGTACTTGTCGACTGTTCTTCCTTGATTATCCGTTCCTTTGCGATACCCTGTTCAACCAAATAACGCTGCATTGCCTCGGCTTCAGTAATCCATTCTCCAGGTCCCTTTCCCCCAGAAACAACAACTTTCATATCCTTATTATCCTGCAGAATTCTTAAGCCCTTATCTACCCGTTCCCAAAGAGTCCAAGAGAGTTTATCTCCGTTAAGGCCCGCTCCAAGAATGATAAGGTAGCCAACTTGGCTTGGCACTGGATCCTTGGTATTATACAGCAACAAACTTTCAATTAGAATAAATGAAGCTAGCACCATCACGATACTTAAACGTACCAACTGACGTACCCTTAGAAAGTGATCTTTTAAAAAATGTTGCTTTAGATACTCACTCTTTAATCCCCAAAAGAGCATAGCTACTCCAAGAAAGCCAGGCAGAAGGGTTCCAAGATTGATCCCCCCATTGAGTACAAGAACGAATATCGTATCCAGAATTCCTACCCACCCCAATATGATGAACATAATCGAAGCTCGGTTCTTTGCCAATCTCCCTCTTCTCCTTTTCCTAGATTCCCCAGAGACCTTTGGAGCAACTGTGTATATAAGTGTAACCAATTTATCTATTAACAGAAGCGCAGAAGATCTTTTTGCATATATATTCCACAATAATCCTGTATTTCCTCTTTAAGAGAGCGCAGTTAACGGACGGAAGAGAAAATACAACCTGATATTTAAGCGAACTTGATCACTCTAATCAGCATGATCAGCAAACATTCCATGATACTTCCCCTGAAATCCAAGAGAAGTTGGCCGAATTAAAAAACCCTCTAGAATCGAACTCTAAATCGTAGTTCCTCCAAATAAAGAACCCCTCCATTAACTGCTGGAGGGGTTTGAATCGACTTACTTCTCAAGTAACTCACTATAAGGCCAACCGCTTTGGCCTTTCTCGAGGGTGAATAAACGAGCTTCATCAATTCCTTGATCATATAGATATTGATAGGTGCGCTCGGCTCCCCCTTTACCTGCAGGGCAAACAATTACGATGGGGTCTTTAGACGCTTTAAGTTGGGGAAGAATTTTAGCGAGCTTCTCTTTCTCTTCATCTGTTTTTACTGGATAAGCATAGGTAGGAATAACCCCTTTGATATGATGTGCTTTATATTCAGCCTCAACTTGGATGTCCACGATTTGAAGGGGGGATTTCTTGTCAATTGCCTCTTTCACTTGATCTGCACTATAGTATTTCCAATCCTTAATGACTTTAGGAGCGGGCTGAGCAGTTTGGCTCGTTGTTGTAGATTCTGCAGGTTTGTTCTCCGCACTGGTCTTATTCGCTGTGGTACTGGATGCACAGCCTGTTAAAAGAAAAGTTAGTCCTAATGTTAAAGAAATTGCAACCGTTGAAATCTTTTTCACTCTATTTTCCTCCTATGTCTGTTCATTTACAAAAACAGATTAACAGGTATATATTTCACTGTCAATAACTGTTTATTTATATAATGATATTATTCTTTAGTTATAATATGCTTACCAAGCCCGAAGACGATATTAGTTAGGTATAAGTGTAACTTAATGTACAACACCCACTTTCCCCATTCTCCATGATTGACCATGGATTTGGCCTCCGTCAGGTGCCGTCTGTTTATTCATAGCCATGTGTTCATGCCTTCACTTGTGACAAAATAATAGCAAAACCGCAAAGCGCCTAGGAACTTTACAGTTTTGCTATTATTTTGTCATATATACCCTATCAGATAAAAACGCCCCTCAGTTAAGAGAGGCGCGACAGAGGAGGTAAAGAGAGACAGCGGTCTATATTTCAACCGTTATGTCGGGTATTTTTCGACTATACTAAGCATAGAACAAACATGTTACCGTTCAGTGACTTTGATATGTAGAATGTGTGAAATCTAATGGAAGAATATTCCCGTAGGCAGAGATGTCGTCATTAAAAGCAGAAACCCGGCCTACCACACCGGGTTTCTGCTCCAAAAAGGATATCAAAATTGCGGATACAACCACTCCTGAGCTTTGCGACCCTCCGCACTATACTATATGTCTCTTCCCAGGAAAGAGTGACAAAGCGCCGACTTTTCATGCTGGAACATCACCTGGACATGTTGAGTAGTATAAATCAAGAAACCTCTCATTCTTATGGGAATCTAAGATAAAGAGGTGAAGTATATGATTTGTGTAGCACTGATAATAATTATTATTTTATTGCTTATAATTATTGGGCAATTACTATGGCTTCAGAGACCGATCTTTCCAAAACCACAACCTTGTCGCAGATTACTATTTTCTTAACAAGTTTTAGCCTGGGTTTATTGTCATAACCTATGTGTTTAAGCCCTCAACATGTGACAAAATAATGGAAAGACCGTAATGCGCCTAGGCTCTTTACGGTCTTTCCATTATTTTGTCATAAATATCCTAGACAAAGGTAACCCCTGCCGGACAAGGTGCATAAGATAATAAGGACAAACCAAGGCTTGACCAGCCTTATTTCAGAATAAGGAAGAGTTGTGCATGCCTTCGATTTGTTAAATACTCGTTGGTATCCGTAACCCGAAATAACCGCTTTGACCATGGCAGTTCAAATTCGGAATCGATTCCGAATTTGAGGAGAGATAAAGCTCTAGTTAGGTAGATGACAATTTTACAGTACAGCTCTTGAACTCTTTTTCTATAATATACGTAATCTAGATCTTGTAGTCTTGTTGTCTATTTTTCAAATCTATTGATTCAATCCGTGCAAGGTTCGCTAATGGTTCCGTTTGTAGGTCATCTTTTAATGGTGAGTTGGTTTTTTTAGTAGCCGCGGTACAGTTGCTGGCGAGAAATATCCGATATGTCCGGTCTCTTACAACTTGTTATAATGGACAAAAAAAGCTCCCCTATAAAGCAACAGATTTTTCGTTACTTCTAAGGAGAGCAAAAGTAAATGATTCCAAACAATATTCTTTTTTTAAACCTTAAACTTTGAAATTGCTTCAGTAAGCGAATTTGCCTGCTCACTTAATTGCGCCATTGTCTGATTTACATGTTCTAGTTCACTTGCCACATTACCGGATGCAGCTGCAACCTCTTCAGCTCCTGAAGCTCCTTGACTAATTGTTTGGGTTATACAGAGAAAAAGTCACAAAATGAGGAATAGAAAGAGTTATGTTTACAGAGGGTAGCTTAACTGCCTCATCCCTTTTTAGGTCTAAATTTATATAGCATTAGTATATTTACTCCAAGTAATAGAATTAATAATTTTGTCTATATAGCTCATCTGGTCTTTCGAGAAGGAAGTTGTATCTGTAAAAAAAGAAATCCTTAATACCCCGCTGGTATCTGATTTTTTTAACCAGTACTCCACCCCCGAAATCCTGTAGCTTTCACCAAAAGATGCAGTCCATTCGGTTAAACAACCGTTTTCATTGGCTATTTTAATTGGTTTAAGTGAATAGGAATGAAAATCGAAAGTGCTAATTCTCTTACTATTAACCAAATAATTTTCCAGATCATCTAGGTTCCATATTTGTATATACCCTCTGATTAATATGGTCTGATCATTCAAGTAAACACTATAGAGTAGTTGCCCTCTCTCAATAATAGGGGTTTCCATAACTTTGGTTGATTCAGAAAGATTTAGGACAAGTTGATTATTTAAATTATGTTTTAAGACCTTTGTGTTTATGTAGCTATTAACCGAAAGAATAGGGTTTCGCATAATTAGCGCTAGGCAAAAGCCTAGCACTACCCCTAGAATAATATGCTTTTTCACATAGCTCCCCCCCAATAGGTTTTACTAAACCTTATTGGAGGGGATAATTTTTTATAACAAATTATTGATGGTTAAAAGTTTGATTGCGAAGTAGTTTATCCTCCACCATCAATCTCCAGTGAATACTAGCTTCAGGTCTGCTCATTAGCTGCCATTATAATACAGACTCTTCGGCGAAGATCAAGGCTTTAAGACAACCTTAATACAATCATCCAGCTTCTGGTCAAACAATTCATAAGCCTTTTTCCCATCATGCAGCGACATTCTGTGGGTTATAATGTCGGTAGCATCAAACTTATGCATTTTGATTAAATCTAAAATCCGATCTATGTAAGAATGCGCAGGACATTGGCCCATTTTTAAGGTTATGTTTCGCGAAAAGAAATCTCCGAAGGGGAAGTTGTTGTATCTGGCTCCATATACCCCGACAACAGACACTGTTCCCCCTTTGCGTACAGCTTGAGAGGCAATTTCAATGGCTGACTTGGAACCCCCCTGAATTTTCAAGGCAGTCTCAAGCTTTTCAACAGTGGACATCTCTCCATCCATGCCTACACAATCTATGACAGCATCTGCTCCACCATGAGTTATCTCTTTGATAAATTCTCCGGTATTATCATGATTCTTAAAATTCAGGGTTTCCACCATATTAAACTTCCTGGCATGATCAAGCCGATAGTCAAGATTATCGACTGCAATAATTCTGCTGGCTCCCATGTAAGCTGCCCATTTTTGAGCCAGTAAACCCACAGGACCACAGCCTAAAATAACAACCGTATCACCACTCTTCACGCCCCCATTTTCTACTCCCCAATAAGAGGTTGGCAGAATATCTGTTAAAAAGAGGACCTGTTCGTCCGTGAGCTCTTCGGGAATGATCCTGGGGCCAACATTGGCATAGGGTACCCGCAGATACTCGGCTTGACCGCCATCATAACCACCCATGAGTTCGCTATAGCCAAATATTCCACCTACTTCACCGTGCTCGTTGGAATTATCGCATTGACTCCACAAATCGTGATTGCAATACCAACAGTGTCCACAAGCCACAGGGAAAGGCACAATCACCCGGTCCCCTTTTTTGAGCTTATTAACTCCTTTGGCGGTCTCTTCAACGACCCCCATAGCTTCATGCCCAATAATGAATCCCTTGGGCATTTTAGGGATTCTGCCACGAATTAAATGTAAATCCGACCCACAAATCGTTGTGGAGGTTACTTTGACGATGATATCATCCTCTTTGACAATTTTCGGGTCCTCGACGTTCTTAACCTCGACGTTTTGAACTCCTTGAAATGTTATTGCTTTCATGAGGTGACTCCTTTCAATCAGGTGATTTTGCCTCCATGGTTTATTCTTCAGGAGCGTCTTAGGGATATTCACTCACAGTGCAAATTCATTCTGATAGTCTTTGACGATGGATAATCAATTATTCCACTTTAAAGCTCTAACTTCCCGATCCCTGATCCGTTGATACCCTATGCGTAAGCACACTTCATAAAAATAACCACGTCGCCAAGACGTGGTTATTTGGGTTCCGAGCTACACTTTGCTCAACAAACATGGATCGAATCATTGAGTCAACTTGTATTGGGGCAGTCGCCAAAAGACATTTTGGATTTTATCGCAGCATTTGGAAGTTCTATTATTTGGAACGGATTTCAGGCGCAATCTTTGTCAGTTTTGTAATTCGACAAGAAGGAAGTTATTTGGGAAGAGCTGTGGGCTTTGGCCTCACAACCTGGTTTTTTCTCTTTGCCATTGGCAACTTTATATCATATAGAGACCTTAGATACGGTCTCTTCGCTAACGGTCTTTTCAAATTGGATCAGTATTACAATATACGGAATTGTCTTAGGTTGGATTACAAAAAGGTGGGATGCTTATGAGCAAATATGATCTAATAGCATAGACTAACTACCATGATAAGCCTGTTATGGCCTGCTTCAATATTTCTCAGAAACTTAGGGCTCATTCCTATTATAGCAGCTAATTGTACTCAGAATGGCTGACCCTCGGGCGATAAATGCAATTCTCACAAGGGATTCGCATTTTATGTTGTTCCAGACCAGAAATTGGCTAAAGGACCTTTCAAATTGTTTAAACTCTAGCTTTTTTCAGATAGCTGTCTAAAGCCTTCTGAGTTAACTGCGCAGTTTTATGCTCCCCTAGTCCATTTTGAATTCTCACAGCCTGTTCCAAAAAGTCTGCACACGTCTGAAAGTAGCCCCCAAGCTTGGTATAGATCCCTACGATAGTTCCTATGCTGGGTAATTGTTGTGCTACATCCTCGAAATTACCTGAGTCTTCAGCATTGTCCACTTGAATTTTTAGCTTTATAAGCATTGCTCCAGTCTGCTCTTCCAATTCTTTAACAGCATCTTCACCAGTTCCAAGAATGCCATGTGCTACACCCTTCAGATAGGTGATGACTTTCTCTCTATCCTCAGCTTTAAATTTTTTGCCAAAATACTGGGTCATTTTTTTCTTGACATTTTTAGTCGTTCCTTGAGCTTTGAGTAAGGCCAATAACATATTTACGGTATATGGGGAATTGTCCAGATCAAACAGAACCGTATCCATGTCAATGCAGTTTTCTAGAAGTAATTGCTTCATCTAACACCATCCTTAATGAGAATCTATTTCAAGTGAGAAGATACCTTTATGGACTAATCCAGGACTATTCACGCTTTATATTCTACATTTTCATACATAAGCCTGCAAATATACAGAATAAATATGATCAAAAAAAAACCCGCCGACAGGAGATCATCATTAAAAGCAGAAACCCGGCTGACCACACCTGGTTTCTGCTTCAAACGGGATATCAAAATCGCTGATAGATCCGGTCTCGCTCATTCTCAGAGTCTTAAACGTTGATTTGATACTGAGCCTCAGGTAGCCCAGCGTGCTGTAGGAAGTCACGACCTTGTACACTGACAACTCCCTCTTTAACGTCAACAACTAACCCCTGACTGGTCTCGGCCTGAGAGGAAGCCGGCCAAACTCGGCTGGTCGACGCACTATTGAACATCATAAACGTGTCTTTGACAAAAGAGTCCGGGGAACCTAAGCGCATGTGTAAATGACCGACGAAAAGAACAACATCCGGTACCGATTGCAGGATCTTCACGAGTTCTTTCTGCTGAACCACTAAATTAAACTTCCTTTGTGCCTGACTTTGGGAGGAAAAGACAGGTTGGTGCAAAAAGACAAAGACCGGTTTTCCCGGAGTCCGGTTCTCGGAGATTTTCTGATTCAACCAGGTTAATTGGGTTTCCGAAAGATATGCAGCATCTCCGATCTGTGGATCTGACATTCTCGACTTTTCGGAACCAAGAAAGATGAAGTGATAACCGTTAATATAGTGATCCGTATAGACCGTATCTCGCTCGGCAAAGTCCAAAAACCGTTGTATAGCCTGGGGATCCGTGTCTTGATTGGGAAAAGTATCCGAATTCCAAGCATTGCTGTCCGGATCATGAAAGGCTTTGTAAAATTCGTGATTGCCAATGGTGGGCAAAATCGGAGTGGTTTTTCCTGTACTTTCCCGCACCGAACGCAGGATTTGGGTGACCTTTTGATAGTCTTTCGGGGTACCATCCCCCAGATCACCATTGAGCACAACGAAATCAAGAGGCGGTTCTTGATTCACAAGAAGATCTTCTAAGGCTGTTTGAAACTTCAGCGGTGCCGAGTCACTTTGGAGAATATGAATATCGCTAATTACCGCAAATTGAACATTATTTTGACTTGACTTAGATCCATCATTTGCTTCCCCAGCTACGGACAAGGGAAACACTCCCATTAACGGAATCGGGACATCTGTTTCTGGTAGGCTGGTTTTACGGTTAAAGCTACATCCTGTAAGAAAATATGCCAAAATTCCGGCTAAAAAGGTTCGTCGTTTCATTTATTCATAATTCCCTCTTACGTTTATTTTTTTGATCACTTCTGCATTGACATTAAAGTTGGTTTCCCTAATCTTCAATATCGTAACACTTAGAGTTAGCTTTATGTCAATAGTAAATTATATCCTTTATAATTTGAAATAATAGCTTTGTTACGCTATTGCATCAGCCTATTTTTACTTAACTGATTCACTTTCGTAGGGCCAATTATTAATACCCCTTGTAAGACAGACAATCTAACGCAATAGTTCTCTGCTATAACAATCACAGGATTCCTCCATTAAATCTCAAATATCTTGAAACATTGATAATTCTACCTGTCCCTGCAGAAACCTTATTACAAAATCTTAGGCCAAGCATATAAGTGAACAAACCTCAAATAATAAATACTGCCCCACAATCGGAAACATTTCCGATTGTGGGGCAGTATGGGCTGTATAAATCTATCACCGGGTTGACAGGCGCACAAAAATAGTCGACAATCAATTAATAATGTCGATAGGCAGGAAATTCAGAATACTTCGTGAACTGTCTATGTAATGAGAAGAAGGAGGAAGTGATGTCGTCAAAATTTGATCAAGAACAACAGAAATGTATATTCCGTGGGGCAGCTAGATTACTAAGATTTGCTAAGGTGCCATTAACATATTACCTGAAAAGGAGAGAAGCTTATGAGAGGGAGATATTATGTAATTCATAACCGCAACAAAAAGATAAATGAGAACTTCAATCCCACTACAAAAGGAACTGCTTCTATCTACTATTTAAGGACACCGAACAACTATACTGCTACTGTCTTAGAAGCCCAAGAAGATAGAAGAAGAGGGGTTATTTCAGCGAGTATAATCGTCGCATCCCTATTCATCTATACAATAATTATTATGGTTACAAATTATAATTAAACTGTATTAATGTGAGCCAAGGGATAATAGCCGCTCATCGTAATCTCTTGTCGCACAAGCCATACACAAAGGTGGCTCAAAGTCATCAAACACTTGTTTGTTACATGAAGTGCAAAACCGTCGCTTTCCTTGATACAAAAGAACTTTACCGGTTAGCAAACGATAGGATAAGGATTTAACTTCCATACTTATAGCTTTTGAACGGCATATACTGACACATCTTTGACAGTGGACGCATTTCAGTGGTTCATAAATCAAGGTCAACTGTTCCTTAGTGTCTGTTTTTGTTAACGCACCCTGGGGGCAAATCTCTGGACATTCCCCGCAATTTGTACAGCGTTTGCTCACCTTTAATGCGGCTATAGGGAGTACCTCAATTTCGGATTTTCGTAATTTCCAGGTTTCCTCTAAGAACTGCCGAGTCTTGGGAATAAGATATGGCTCAAGGGAAGTATTGCCTGCTCGGATTGCTTCAAATTTCTCACGTCCGATGTCCCGCCAGCCCCTACTCTCGTTCTGGGCTTGAACTGACACCGTTGGTTCACTGTTCCCTTCATCAGCTGCAACTTTAATCAATACCGGCGGATGATCTGCCCATGCGTTGTGCAATTCCATAAAAATCTGCACACTTATTCCGCATGCTTTTTTATCCGGACAATCCGCACACTCTCCGGTGAATATGGTTAATTCCTTCTCCCGGGCATATAACATTAGGGTCAGCCATAAATCCCGGTCAAAAATCCCCAGGCAAGGGATTTCATGACCTGCCGGAATTGCTTGTGGGCAGTTTAAAACAATCTTCTCTGAACTTTTGAGATACTCATAGAGCTTATCTGTATCGCGATAGACAAATCCGTCGCTGGGACATACTGCCGTGCAAATCCCGCACTC
This sequence comes from Desulfosporosinus hippei DSM 8344, assembly GCF_900100785.1. Classification (GTDB taxonomy): domain Bacteria; phylum Bacillota; class Desulfitobacteriia; order Desulfitobacteriales; family Desulfitobacteriaceae; genus Desulfosporosinus; species Desulfosporosinus hippei. The sequence continues at coordinate 33,684 of NZ_FNCP01000012.1, forward strand.
TGTGCAATGCTTAGCATCAAGTTCACGATATATGGAAATGGCTTGATGAGGACAGGAGTCGATACATAACCGGCAAAGATTATCAGAGGCCTTTTTTGCATTGAGACAATTATTTTGATTATATACAATCTGACAATTATTCATCATTAAGACCCCTCTTCTGAACGGTTATATGTTCCCAACTAGGGGCTGTTCAGCAACCCCGAAGTTATTCCACATCTGAAAAGAAGCATAGCAGTAAATTCTTACTTAATTTAGTTCATTAGCCAATTTTAATCTATAACTAAAACTTAATAAACACAGACATTTATTAATCTGGTCTAAGTTGAGTTGGCTCTTTTAAGTGCTCTTTCAAGCAGAAGCTTATCTAACCTTGTAGGTTTAGTCAACATTCTATATCAAATATCGTTTATCAGGTATCGTATAAATATAGGCAAGTAATTGTTTTTCATATATCCACTCAATCCCTCTGAAATTAATCAGAGGGATTAAGTGAATAACTTAAGCTAAATGCTTATTTCGCAGTGGAAGCGTATTTACCATCTTTAATCTCAATATCATCGGCATGTTCTGACCCATGACCGCCCAAGATATTGAAGTTTTCAGCTAAGAATAGATAGGCCAAACAAGCTATTGACACTAGTCCTAAGCTGACAACAAACTCTGACACGGCAGGGACATAAGATCCGCCGTATTGGTTCAGATATTTTCCCATTCCTGTGAACAGTACATCAAACCTGTTCATAACAACTCCACTTACAGTAAGTATTCCAAACCAGATCAGGCCCTTACGGGTGCTGGACAAGGAACTGAATGCTATGATTATAGGGATGATTACCCCAAAAGTCAGTTCGCTCAGGAACATGATACTGGGCAAATCAAAGGCAAATGCATTGGCGAAGGTTCCTCTTACCACCATATCCGTAATCTTTAACATCATATACAAGATCATGGCTCCGGCAGAAATTTTGACCAACCCTCTTAAAACAGGGATTTCTACTTTATGATTGAGTGCCTTCCCGGCTAGAGTGCTTTCGATAACAATCATACCTGCTCCGACGAAGAAGGAGGATAACAGGAAGAACACCGGCAGAAATGCTGTCCACCAAAGTGGGTTTACTTTACCTACCATTAGATAAAACAGTTGGCCCAGTGATGATTGGTGCAAGGTTGGCAGAGTAATACCGATGATCAGCATTACAGGCATTGCCTTCTTCAGGTATTTGTGGGCCCCTTTAAATACTTTCTCGGTTCCAACTTCGCAGAATTCCAAGATCTGAATCACTGTATAACAAGAAATACACCAAAATACTTCAAACAATACACTGGCATGTCCCCATGATACGTAAGGTCTCCAGAAGTTGAACCATTGTCCTACTTCAATTAATAAACCGAGTACAACCACAATATAACCTAATAATGATGTCAACATTGCACTTCTTGCGATGGGATAAAACTTATCCCGGCGAAGCACATATACTATAAGGGCTGTTCCATATCCGCCTCCTGCCAGGGCTACCCCTAACAATACGTCAAATGAAATCCAGAGTCCCCATGGCCACTGGTCGTTTAGGTTGGTTGTCGCACCCAGGCCTAAGACAAAACGCACCAGGATTACTGCTATAGCTGCAGCCGCAATGCCCGTAAACACCCATCTCATGGGGGTCATTTTAAACTTCCACTTCACGGTGGACTTTTTAGCGCCTGCTTTACTTAAAATGGTAGTGACGAGTTCCATACATTTCCCTCCATTCTGTTTTTAGTGTATTAATCTAGAGGTTCCTTGCCCTTATTGTTATAGACATATAATCCGGCTAATATGGCCGCCCAGCCGACTCCCACAAAGGGTGTAGCTTTCATATATCCTTCTGTGTAAGAAGGCAATGGCTGGGTTGTTACATCCGTTCTGAATCTCATCTTCTCAAATGGCGTATCCGAGATATATAGCCAGGATGTTCCTCCTGCTTCTTTCTCTCCAAATACTCTATCCACATAACCGTTTTCTTTGATTCTCTTTTTTGCTTCAGCCAGCAATTCTTCTCTTTCCCCAAAGGTAATTGCACCTGTCGGGCACACTGAGGTACAGGCGGTTTCCTGGTTATTAGCGACTCTTGTGGCGCACATCTGGCATTTCCTTACTCCAGGAATAGCTTTCTTCCATTCGTATCTCAATACGTCAAATGGACATGCCATCATGCAGTAACGGCAGCCTACACACAACGACTGATCATAGATAACCGGTCCTTCGGGAAGTTTCTGGAATGCCTTGGAGAAACATGATGATACACAGGCGGGATCTTCACAGTGCATACATTGGGTTTTGACATATCGTGCGACGGATTCGCCGTCCTTTTCCAGGTCAAAACGATTTATTGAGGTCCATTCTTCAGGCCATAAGCCGTTGTTGGGTTCTTTTGCTCTGTCTTCAGCAGTTTTGCATTTTTCCTGCTCATCCCATTCAAGTTCATTCCACAATTTACAGGCGACCGAACAGCTTTCACAGCCTATACATTTCGGTATATCTACGAGTACTCCCTTTGCCATTTTTTCCACCTCCTACTTAAAATATTTTTTTGTCTTCGGATTTTTTAGGAATAAAATCATCAGCCCTGGAAACATAATGTGTATGCAGAAGTTCTTCTGCTTTTTCGCTCATCGGAGCGGTTAAGAAATCGGCATAGATTTGTTTGATCTCCGGATTATCATGACTGTTGCGCAGTTTGGCCTTGGCATCAATATTGTATAAAGACGCAGCACGTCTATTGCGATCTTCGTCTGAAGGAGGTGATGAAGCACGGGGTTGACCGCCGCCATATTCACAGCCTCCGGGACAAGCCATTATTTCCATGAAAGCCCAAGGAGCATTACCTGCTTTCATCTGATCCATTACCTTTCTGGCGTTAGCCAGACCGGAAATTACGGCAACTTTTACATCTCCTACACCGGGAATATTAACTGCAGCTTCTTTAACACCCTGCATTCCTCTTACCGGAGTTAAATTCCAAAGCGCCGCGGGTGGCTGTTGCCCAGTTATCAGAAAATAGGCAGAACGTACAGCAGCTTCCATAACGCCACCGGTCGTGCCGAAAATTACTCCTGCACCTGTTCCGGTACCCATCAACTTATCGTACTCCTCTTCCGGAAGGGAAGCGAAATCGATACCGGCTCGCTTAATCATTCTGGCAAGTTCCCTTGTTGTAAGAACTACATCTACATCAGGGGAAACATTACTGTCATTTAACTCTTTACTGGCTGAATTCATTTCCGGGCGTTGACATTCAAATTTCTTGGCTGTACAAGGCATGATGGAAACTGAAAAAATCTTTTTGGGATCTACTTCTTTCTTCTCTGCGAAATAGGTTTTAATTAAAGCGCCTTCCATCTGCTGTGGAGACTTGGCTGATGATAAATTAGGAATAAGTTCAGGATAGAAATATTCCACAAACTTAACCCAGCCCGGGCAGCATGATGTCATCTGCGGAATAGGGTGATGCAATTCGCCAGTGACACGTTTAACAAGCTCTGTGCCTTCTTCCATAATGGTCAGGTCAGCTGTAAAGTTAGTATCAAAAACTACGTCAAACCCTAGCTTTCTCAAGGCTGCAACTTGTTTGCCCTGAACATTAGTTCCTACAGGCATACCAAATTCTTCGCCCAGACCAATACGAGTTGCCGGCGCAGTCTGCACTACAACTGTGACGTTGGGATCTGCGAGAGCTTTGAATACTTTATTAACGTCATCCCGTTCTGAAATTGCTCCGGATGGGCACCATTGAATACATTGCCCACAATTCACACAAACAAAATCCTTTTTAATGGGCAGTTCATAATTTCCAAAAACCGATTGAATTCGCTCACATACTTCAATACATTGTCCACAAAGAATACACTTTTGGTCATCTCTGACAATAGCCGGGTTCGCTGGATCAATGGGAACGCGACCGCGAACGTTGGTAGGCCAGTTACCTGGTGCGTTGTATTGGGTCGGCATCCAGCCATTGCCGCCAATGGCTTCATCAGCTGTTGCTGGGTCTCCACAACCAGTCAAGTTTAGCGAGATACCGACCAAACCTGCTGTTCCTCCAACAAACTTGAGAAAAGAACGTCTAGACAAATTTTTTACTGCTTTGCTTGCCATGTGTTTTGCCACCTCTTTTTAGTAAACTCTCTTTGCAAAATTGCTGTTGAATCTCATCAAAAGCTGTTTTATTTGCATTCTTTAAGTTCAATGGTTACAATATCTAAATGTTTAAATTGTAAAAGATAAAACTTTCACTTGTTTTTGTGAACTTTTACACTTATAGTTTACAGAGCAATCGATTTAAGAGTTTTGAGTTTGATCGTGTTAGGGGTTTCCTCGGGGAAGAATGAAATTACTTACACTAATTTAACAAAATAAAAATGGTTTGTAATTTGAATTGGTAATGAATAATAGCTGTTTGAAGTTAATGGTTGTGAAATCTGTCGAAACAATTTTGAATTTGAGGACTTAAGATTAGTGCTCCTTTCTTCGAAATGTTTGTTGGACGAAACATTCAACTCTTTATAGTATTAATCTCTACCTATTATCTGTCACGTTTAAGTACATAAAAAAAATTTTTAGTAGTTAAATAAACATTTAGAAGGTTTTGAAACTATTGAACATCAAATTACAAAAAGGCTCAAAGAGCCTTTTTGTAAGGGATTGAGCTGATTTGGTCATTGTAGAAAAGATCTGCCCTCTCGATCTATTAATAAAAGAAATTAACAAGTATAAAATTCCTTAAAAGGAATATTTATGCAAATTTATGCGGAAGTTTGCCTAAAAACCTTATCGCTTTTTTCTGAGCACCAATTCTCATCCACTGGGAATAGCCATTCATAATAAGAAAATTTCGGATTTTTATATCTACATCGCCTTAATCTCGATTTCGATCTTGCTAAATCATTTCAACACACTCGATAAGCTCCTTAGCCACATATTCCGCTTCATCAACCGTCAGCTTCGAATAAAGGGGCAGTGTGATTTCATTGGCATACTGGGCATGGGCATTCGGATAATCTTCCAGCCTATAACCCAGGTTTCGATAGAAGGTGAACATCGGCAGCGGCATAAAGTGTACATTTGTGGCAATATCTTTCTCACCTAACATCGATATTACGCGATCCCTTTGATCCTCACTAAAATCTTTAAGCCTTAGGGTATATAAATGATAGTTTGTTGCTACTTCATGATTTTTATCAAGCGGCAGAATCGCCCATTCTTTTGCGCCAAGTATTTCGCTATATACTTCATGGATTTCGGCTCTTTTTCTGATCATTTCTTCATGCCGTCGTAGTTGAACACGCCCAATTGCTGCCATAATATCGGTCATATTACATTTGAATCCATCGGTCAAGATATCGTATTTCCAAGCACCGGCTTGGGTTTTTGACAAAGCATCCTTATTTTGTCCATGTAAGGATGTATATTTGAATTCCCGATATAAGTCTTCCTTGCCCTTAAAACTGTTGTCATTATAAGTAATGGCACCTCCTTCTGCTGTGGTTAAGTTCTTTACAGCATGAAAAGAAAACACATGAAAATCCATCTGCCCTCCCACTTTTTGCCCCTTATACGCAGCTCCGAAGGAATGAGCGGAATCAGAAATCAAAGTTATATCTTCGCGACCCAGTGTCTTGAGGTTCTGCCGTATACCATCATAGTCAACCGGCACTCCGGCAATGTCAACGGTCATTATCGCCTTTGTCTTTGGTGTAATCGCGCTATAAATCTTCTCTTCATCAATCAGAAAGCTTCCTTTCTTAACATCGACAAAGGTGGGCATAATTCCACGATGAACAAGTACATTGGAGGTTGCAGCATAGGTGTAAGGAGTTGTTATCACTTCGTCATCTCCACCTATACCTAACACTTTTAAAATCAGCTCCATGCCTGCTGTAGCACTGTTTAAAGCAACTGCATACCGGGTACCGCAATAATCTGCTAATTCTTGTTCAAACAATGCTGTGTTAGGCCCTGTGGTGATCCAGCCGGATCTTAGAATTTCTGAAACGGCGGAAATTTCTTCTTCTGTTATATCAGGGGGTGAAAAGGGTATTTTTTTGTACATTATTAAACGCCTCCATAATACATTTCAAGAACTCTTAAATAGGTTTGCTTTTTTTTTATTTATTTATCTCTCTCATTCAGACAATCTTCTGTTAAAGGTAGTTTTCCTGGGCGATTAAGACCTTAACCCCTAATCCTTCAATTCTCTCAATTTCCTCATCGGGTGCTTCCCAATCAGTGATAAGTATGTCTAAATCCTGCAAATCAATGGTTTTGGCAAAAAATTCTGTTCCTACTTTGTCAAAATTAGCCAGGCAGACAGTTTGACGTGAAACTTCTGCTACGGTTCTTTGAAAAATTGCTCCTTCGGGAGTTGAGCTACTCAGACCATGTTTTGCCGAGATTCCTCCACCGGTTAAGAAAGCCGTATCTAAGCGTAAGGTTCTCATGAATTCAGTGGCTAAAGGATCGACGATTCCTTCTTCACTTTTAACTTTTCCGCAGACGATATAGGTTTCAATATTGGGGCGATGTTGAAGTTTATCAGCAATAACCAGTGAATTCGTGATTACTGTATAATTCCAATCTACCGGTAGATATTTCAACAAAACATAGTGGATACTGGCCCCGCCGATAAAAATAGTATCCCCCGGCTCGATAAATGAAGTAGCTAGCTTAGCCACTGCATTTTGATGCTCAGTTCCCTCACTATACCTAATCCGATCATCAATGGGAAATCTTCTGACCTTTGATAAAGGTACCGCCCCTCCGTGAGTTCTTTTTATAAGACCCTTTTGTTCCATGGTCGTAAGATCTCTGCGAATGGTATCAATGGAAACTTCAAATTCTTGCGCCAGCTCTTTGGCAAATACCCTACCGAGAGACTTAAGTTTTGCAAGGATTACCTCTTGACGTTCCTCAGCAAACATATTTAACAACTCCTCGTTGCTAATTATATCACGTTTTATGCTGTTTTCCACCGCTTTTTCTGCACGCTCATGCACTAATTTGCTTCTTTAGTTATTGTAAGCTATTGCAGAGAAACCTTATAACTGGACATAACCCAATGTTCAGCTAATAGAAGGGGATCGGCTATACCCAAATTTAACTTCATAACCTAAAGCAAAACGGTCTCTTCCACTTCTACAATGGAAAAGACCGTTTTTTATAGAAATAACCACTTTGAATTGAGCTTATTTATCATCATCAAATTCTTGTTCGTACTTATGACCTTTGTAGCGATTATACCTATTGGCGACACCAAAGATCCCAATAAATAGTGCTAAAAATGAACTTACACCCACTACGGAATTTTGCCAGTCATAGACTGGGGACTCCTGCATCGAATTGAGAATGACCACCGCTGATATGACCACTAATACTAAAATTGTTATGACTAAATTCCTTATGGATTGCTTACTCTTACTGTAAACACTTACCTTCAGGATATGCATTCTTATAAACTGATAGAGCGGGAAAAATATCATAATTACATATTCAGTAATACATTCCTCCAAACTCATATTGAGTATCAGAGTTTTTACTAAAAACGAAAAGACTACGCCTATAAATACTATCATAGCCATTTCACTTCTGATTTTATTTTTTGCTTGCTCAATTCTTTCATCCTTCATCTTCTTTATACCTCCCAAAAAATATCGTTTAATGTTTTACCTAAGGTTTTGCAGATAGCTATGCACAATTGTAATGATGGATTAAACTTCCCAGCTTCAATCATACCGATAGTTTGTCTTGTTACCCCCACCGCTTCTGCCAGTTCCTCTTGAGACATATCCAAAATAGCTCTTGCTGATTTCATTTTAAGATTCTTCAATAACTCTCCCTCCCCACATTGCAAATTATACACTATATATATCATTTTGTAAACTATATATTGCATTATGAGAAAAAAAAGCTCTGCCTTCTTGCATTTCGATTTGCAATTAAGGCCGTCTTGCTGCCTCATACCTTAAAGCGAGCAGACATTGATAGTGCTTTCCTAATCGATTGAATTTGTCAAGCAGAAAATGAATGAAGTTCAGCTTCAGATTTACTGGCGTCCTGTCCTGGTTCTGGTATCGGAAACAGGATGCAGAAACTTGTCCCGGTAGAGCTAGAAAGGACACGAATCTTAGCATTGTGAGATTCAGCAATTCTATACGATGTCGCTAACCCCAGTCCCGTGCCGTAGTTTTTAGTCGTAAAGAAGGGGGTTCCTAGCTTGTTAAGGTTTTCTTGTGGTATGCCACATCCCTCGTCAATAATCTCGAGGGCGACCATATTATCTTCTCCAAAACTTTTTATCGTAAGTGAGCGGCCTGCATCCATAGATTCCAGACCATTGCGGACTAAATTTAGAACCATTTGAGAGATTTCTTTACAATTTAGCTGTAGGTCAGGAATCTCACCAGGAAGGAGATGAATTTGTTTATTTTGATTAGTAGCATCTGCGCTTAAAAGCGGATATAAATTATTGAGGATTTCATTTAAATTCATGGTTTTCAGGTCTGCTTGTTTGATCTGAGCGAGTGAAAGAAATTCGGTGATGATGGCATTGGCCCGATCCAATTCGGAAATCATTAGCTCGAAGGTTGATTTTTGGTCTCCAAACATTGATTTCGAGCCCAATAGTTGTAGATATCCACGTACTACCGTAAGGGGATTGCGAATTTCATGAGCAAGTCCTGAGGCTAATTGCCCCACAAGGTAAAGTCGATCAAGTCTTGCTAATTCGTATTCTGTTATTTTTCGGCTTGTAATATCTCTAAGATAACAAGTCAGGCCACTTTCCATTGGGTACGCCCTAACTTCCAACCATTTATCCCCTAACTCCTTAGATAAGAATTCAAAGGAGACCGACTTCTTTTCAGTAAGTACCTCGTAGAAGTGATTTAGGACGGTGTCAGTGACCCAGCATAATTCAGTTATTATTTTTCCTGCTAACTCAGCGTGAGATTTGGCGAAGGCAATATTTCCAGCACGATTGATATAGGTTATTTGCCAGTTCTTATCGATAGCAAAAAAACCATCTGGCATATTCTTTATAATATCCGCGATAAATTGGTTACTGCGAGAAAGTTCCGCCTCTAAGGTTAAGTATTTGGTAAGTTGCTCTATTTTTTCCGTTTGCATCTGTTCCCGTTCAGAAGTCTCTGATTTAAGTAATTTATTCGCATTCAACAATTCACTTGTTCGTTCCTTCACTAACCACTCTAAATTGTATTTATTATATAATTCTCTTTCTGTATATCTATAAAGGATTATTGAAATAAAAAGTGCCATGGGGAAGACTAAAGAAGCATTCATTAAATTAGCTTGAAAAGTTTCTAAGTTTGTCTGATTTATATATAAACCAACTATTAGGAGTAAATAAGATTGTATAAATAAAAGACTTGAGTAGCTAGGTCTTAACGAAAACAAAATTGAGATACAAAGACAACAAATAATATATACTGAAATTTGACCATTCAGATAGGGAGATACCCAACCCGATAGTAAAGAACTCATGTTTAGACCCAGAAAGAGATTAACCTGCAAATAGATTTCTTTTTGAGATTCTTTATCTAAATAAGTGATCAAGATACCATAGACCGCTATGCAAAAATAGGATATATGAATATAGCATAATAATTTATAGGCATTATTAGTTTGCCATAAGCCTGTGACTCTGTTATTGTTATCGATCAATAATATGATTGAGATTAAGATCAAAAACATGATTGATAGACATTTCATCCTTTTATTGTTAATAATCCTAATATCACACCTAATTCTCATGTTTTGTTTTTCTAAATCAGTGCTCAACATGATCCTCCTAAAGCCCAAAAACTAATTAAAAACTGGGAGATTACCAATGTATTTATCAGTTTGATACTTCCACGTTGTCCCTGATATTCCTGCTATTTGCATGAAACTTTCGGAAAAATTGAAATATCCAGTCGAATGAACAAAAGAACCGCGAAAAAAATGCCCTAGCATTTAGCTAGAGCATTTCCACATGCAATCTACTCACTTATGAATTTAGGGGAGTAGTAAAATCACCTAAATCCCAGGATTTGAATTTCCATAGGACGCTTATTTAATATCCAATATTTGATAGCGTATGACACCTACAGGAACATTTACCTCCACAACAGACCCTTTAGTTTGACCCAAGACTGCTTTCCCCACCGGAGATTCGTTGGATATTTTATTCGTGCCGGGATCAGCCTCTGCTGAGCCGACAATAAAATACTCTTCCTCATCTCCAAATTCCAAGTCTTTCAGACGCACTTTTGCCCCAACGGCCACAGTGTCAGTTCCTTCTAGTTCATCAATAATCCGCGCATTCCTAAGCATTTTCTCAAGAGTAATAATCCGCCCTTCAATAAAGGCTTGGTCATTTTTCGCATCATCGTACTCGGAGTTCTCACTAATATCCCCAAAGTCTATAGCCTGCTTAATGCGCGAGGCAACTTCCCGCCTCTTGACAGTTTTAGTTAGCTCTAACTCTTCCTCTAACTTCTTGAGGCCTTCTAATGTTAAAATAACTTCTTTTTCAGCCATAGTATCTCGCTCCCTTTTCTCGCCCTACTCATTGTGCATCTTTTTATCGCACCGCACACTATTAAACCCTATTATGCTTAATCATTATTGTCTAGAATCTTATCTTAATAATAATCTTTAATTACATTACTCGTTATTATATGAATCTTGCAAAATATTGTCAAGGATTCACTTCTTATCCATTAGGAGTTTTAACAATACCCAATAGCTGTAACTAGGTTATAGGATTAAGACATTATATTATGAACAATTTCTAAACCCTTTAGTCAGAGCTGCGCTGCTGTTGTTTAGCCCTAAAAAGAATTATTAAAGGAATAACCATTAAGTTTGCAGAATACAAGCAGTATGTTGCTTTTAGGAAGGAGTTTTCCGGATGTATCCCGTTATCTCTTTGTTTAGTGGCGCAATGGGTTTAGATTTAGGTTTAGAGCAAGCGGGATTGGATATTAAAATAGCCCAAGATATCGACCAATGGTGCGCGCGTACCATGGCCGCAAACAATCGTCAGTTTGTCCATGGCGATATTCGTCAATTGGTAGCCAATGACCCCAACTGTAGGTTCTTGCTTGATCCATCTAGACTTAAAGCCGGCGAAGCTTTTGCAGTAGTGGGCGGCCCTCCCTGTCAACCATTTAGTACAGCAGGTAAACGTTTGGGCACAAATGATCCACGTGGTAGTTTATTTATGGAATTCATTCATGTGATAAGTGTTGTGCGACCTCGCTTTTTTGTCATGGAAAATGTAAAAGGTTTGTTGTCAGCCGCCATAAATCATCGATCACTTGGTGAGCGTAGAGATAGCCCCTTAGAACCCGATGAAATTGCCGGTTCAGTATTCGAGGCAATAAAACAAGAGTTTAGCAAGTTAGGCTATAAACTCGTTTACGGTATTCTGGATGCAGCTCACTACGGGGTTCCGCAATTTAGAGAAAGACTTATAATCTTAGGTTCCCGTGACAATGAAAACATTTTTTTGCCTCTACCCACCCATTTTCAAACTCATCAAAACTCCACTTATCGCTGGAGAACTCTACGCGATGCCATTGAAGATTTAGAGGCTGATCCGGGGTTATTTGCGGCATTCTCCCCAGAACGATTGTCTTATTTGAGAAATATCCCCATGGGCGGCAATTGGAGGAACTTACCCCCTGAAGTGGTTCGCACTGCAATGGGTGGTGCATTCAATAGCGGAGGTGGAAATGTAGGCTTCTATCGCCGTTTAGATTATGACCAACCCTCACCTACTCTGGTGACAAGTCCTGTTCAAAAGGCTACAATGCTTTGCCATCCTACCCAAGACAGAGCACTATCTGTAAAAGAATATGCTCGTATTCAACAGTTCCCTGACAATTGGAGAATAGAAGGTAGACTTACTGATTGTTACCGACAAATAGGCAACGCGGTTCCTACTGGATTAGGTATAGCAATTGGGCAAATGCTAATTGCTGTTGCTAACAATAAGGCAGTAATAAGAACACGGCGAACTCGTGGCACATCTGTCCATGAACAATTATAAATTATAAACATTTGGCCTAGGCATTCAGCCTAGGCCTTAAATATTCCCGCTTTAAGCGTTTTACTTAGCTGTGTTTATCACCCAAACCAATCGGTTATACATGTAGTTTGACATTAGCTTATACCCCTTGTCGTTGGGATGCAGTCCATCTGACAACAATTCATCTAAATCCTCTTGATCTGTAGGAAATGTACTCCAAACGTCTAATAAATGTACTCCAGCCTTAGCTGATACCTTTTTGATGGCCGCTCTAATACCCAAAAACAAAGATTCGTCATCAGAAACCATGGGAGGCTCTACAATGCAAAAAATATCCGCTTTGGGGGCTTTACGTTTAATCACCCGAAGTAACAGTTCATACTTTTTACTAAACTGATAAGGCGTGTATTCATTCCTATCGTTTCTTCCCACACAAATAAAGACAACATCTGTATCACTTTCTATCTCAGTTGCTCTTGTTAAACAATAGTCTACAAGAGTCCCTGAGGAAGCTTTGTTGTCCCAGGATATTCTATGGGAATACTTCTCGGCTAAAGCTCTTTTAAGCTCTCTAGTCCACCCGGTTCTTAAGGGATTTGTGGCCCCCTGACTAACGGCAATTGAGTCTCCTAAAATCACAGCATTAACTGTACCTGTTTCTATCTTTTGAATACCTGTCAAGGTATCAACCTTAGCAACTGTCGTAGTCAACCTTCTCTCTGCCGCCTGTACTGTTACCGGATCACCAAAATTCAGCAAAGAGAGCAGCATGGTTCCCGATATTAAATAGATAGTTAACTTTCTCATGACCCTTACTCTCTTTCTTGTGCCTGAATACACCATCTTCTATCTTTTCCGTTCAGTTTTTCTGTCAGGCACAATCATCTCATAACTTTATTGCGAAGTAAGGGGAAATTTGTCTAAACTCAACTAAAAAGCTCCCATCCTTAGATGAGAGCTTTAGGAGTCATTACTTAATAATAATTTCTTTTCCTTCTTTACGCATTTTGGCAAATTCTGATGTTGCTGTGAAGATCACGTCTGAAGACGAATTAAGTGCCGTTTCAAAAGAGTCCTGTAAAACACCTACTATAAAACCTACTCCCACAATCTGCATTGCAATCTCATTTGAGATTCCGAATAAACTGGCGGCCAGAGGAATCAGCAAAAGAGAACCACCGGCGACTCCGGAAGCACCACAAGCGCAAATAGTTGCTAATACACTGAGGATTAATGCCGTAGCCATATCAACTTGGATGTTCAGGGTGTTGACGGCTGCAAGGGTCATAACAGTAATGGTTATCGCTGCACCTGCCATATTAATAGTGGCACCCAAGGGAATCGAAACTGAATAGGTATCTCTGTCTAAACCTAGATTTTCGCACAAGCTCATATTTACCGGAATATTTGCTGCTGAGCTGCGTGTAAAGAATGCTGTAATACCACTTTCCTTTAAACACTTTAGCACTAAGGGATATGGGTTTTGGCGGATATTTAGATAAACAATAATTGGATTAACGACCAGAGCGATAATCACCATGCAGCCCAGCAGCAGGGCCAATAATTGTGCATAGCTGAGTAAGACCTTTAGACCACTGGTGGCAATGGAATCAAATACAAGACCCATGATACCTAAGGGGGCGAATTTAATGACCCATCTTACCATTTGAGTTAAGGCATCGGAAAAATTGGCCATCATTGTTTTGGTGGAATCCGAGGCTTTTTTTAAGGCATAACCAAGAACTAAAGCCCAAGCTAAAATCCCGATATAATTAGCATTGTACAGTGCTTTGATAGGGTTATCGACAACATTTAGCAGTAATGATTTAAGAACCTCCACGACCCCTCCGGGGGGTTTGATATCTTGAGCCCCGGTTGTAAGAGTTAAGGTTACTGGGAACATAAAGCTCAGAAAAACCGCAACAAACGCAGCAATGAAGGTCCCTAGAAGATATAGGATGATAATTGATTTCATATTAGTTTTATGTCCAGTCTTATGTTGAGAGATGGCTGACATGACTAGGAAGAAAACCAATATCGGTGCTATTCCTTTTAACGCTCCAACAAATAATGTGCCGAAAATTGTGATTGGTTTTGCCAGTTCTGGAATTGTTGTCGCTAAGATTATGCCGATGATCAGACCAATGATTATTTGTTTTACCAGACTCAATTGATTCCATTTGTTGATTAAATTTTTCATGCACTTTCCCCCTGAATTTAAGATAAGCTGCTCCAAAAATTATATTATACTTGCTTTGAGGCTTTGAACTCAACTTTTTTTAAGATCTTTATTTATTCTCCCTTCTTACAGACCAGACAATACCTTATTTCTGCATTTTTTCCAGGTTGATGAACATCCCTCAAAACAACAATAATTCCAAGAACATCCAATAGACATGTTGAATAGAATGGACTAAGATCCTCACAATCTTTGACAATCTAATAATAGGGAGTGAAGCATATGATTCTTACTGCATTAATAATCATCATAATCTTATTGTTGGTAATCATTTGGGAGCTATTGCTACTACTTCGCAGACCACCTCACCCACCGGTTCCGCCCAAGCCTCCCCACCCCTGCCACTAAAAGCAGTTCTCAAAGTTATGGCCTAGGTATAGTTTACCTAGGCCATTTTACTGCTCCCAAGGATCCTTATAAAGGATAATCTCCCAACAACCTTACATTATTTATTGCGAATTGTTTTTCTGTTGATTGTTGAATACCCCCAATTTTTTAGGGAATGATGAAAATAAATATCCTTGAAGTCTATGAAACGGAGCCTGGAAAACTTAACTTCGTAATGTATCCCGATGATCCAAAGGATGAAACTATTCTTGAGGTCAATACTGATACTATAGAATTCTCTCAACTGCTTAAAAAACTACTTGATGCTTAAGCTTAGGAAAATATCTGCCGCCTCATAACCCAACCTAGCATCCTATAATTTACAAATATAATTTGGTATCTTAATGCTTAAAAAAAGAAAAGCTAAAAAAGCTAAAAAAGCTTAAATGTAAAAGGAGGTTTTTCTTATGCTGGGAATGAAACGAAGAAGTAGTTTATTTAGTACTCGCTCGCTGATCATCCATGCAGTCGGCATCGGCGCTGCAGTCTGGTTAGGTAAACTCTGGGGCGATAACGATTATTAAGGTAAAAAAGCCGTCCGAAAGGACGGTTTTATCATTAGGGCAGGAGTACATCTTTGGATTCATTTATATACAAAACCTCCCAGTGTAAAGACCTCTTACTTGGAGATAATATGTTTACAATGAATTGTTCTTCTTAAAGGAATAAAGCCAACAACTTGCGAGAAGAACCATTCATTTTAGTATAAAACGGGAGAGCTGAATATCAGCTCTCCTCATTAATATTTATAAACTAATTTGTTTGAGTTGAGTTATTTCTAAATATAATTGAAACCCCAGATAAGAATATACACTAGTATGATTACATAAAGTATCATCTGGAATATGGTCAGGGGGAGACTTTTCCTGTATTTATAGTACTGTGACATGTTTTATCTTCCTTTCCCCTTTGTGTCTTCGGTTACTTCCCTGATTCAAGTCTTTCTAATTCCAACGGGTGGTCTTCTTCCATTTCTTCTCGAGACATTGTACCTTTATACCAAACATGGTTCATCGGAAAGAACCTGGGGCTAAAGTGAGAGTTGAAAAAGTGCCATATAAATATAGCGCTGATGGCCAGAATTGCTTCGTCTGTATGAGCATACCTGGCTGAATCTATTACCCACCTTGGCATGTACTGGGTAAATATTTCCGGAAACCACATCATTAGTCCTGATCCGCCCATAATCGCCATACCCCAGAAGACAGCCCAATAGTCAAATTTTTCTTTATACGTGTAGCGATCAAATTTGGGCGGATCTTTTCTCAGACCTATTAAATACAGGACATCTTGAACCACGTCAACGAAATCTTTACCCTTCGGCAATATTGCCCAGGATGTCTTTTTAGTCAGCAAGGGATATAGGCCTAAGTAGAATAAATGATATACAAAAGCTAACAGCATAACTGCTCCACCTACAAGATGTACGGTAAAGAGATTATCGAAGCCGCCAAACAACGCTACAATCCAAACAGAGACACTATTTTGCTCAAACTTAATGGGTAATCCGGTAATTGTCAACACAAAAAAACTACTAAACATTCCGATATGCTGAATACGTTGGTGAAGATCAAAACGTTGAAACACATCCTTATTGTCCACGGTTCGTCACCTCTTTCCGTTCCCGAAGAATTGTACGCAGGTTATGAAATAGCTGAAGTTCAATATGGATAACTAAGGCTGTAATAATGATAAGGGTAAGCCAGATAAAAAACTTACCTGTATAGTACATTGGAGCCCCTGATCCGCCAGGCTTAAGCTCGTAGTGATCCTCTCCTTCTGCAAATCCAGGTGATGCCTTCCCGTGACAACTGGCACAAGTTTCTGGAATGTTTTGTTTAGCTACTTTAGAGCCTGAACTATTTGGACCGAGAATATCGTGGAAGCCATGGCAATCGGCACAACTGGCAGACTTTTCACTTCCCAGATGAACAGCTTTACCATGAAAACTTCTGGCATAACTATCCGTTACCTGACCTTTATGACAGCTCGTGCAGGTTGCTACACTTTCTTTTTTATTCAATGCTGCTCCTGGAGGATGGGGATACCCTGTAATTCCTGTGTGACAGCTGGTACAACTTAAAAAGCTGTGTTCCGATCTTTCAATCTTAGTTTGTTGATCCCCATGGCATTGAAGACAATTCTCTTGAGCTTGAACCGGAGTTGCCGGGAGAGCCACAGCTAGGAATATTAGCATTAGGAAGCCCAACACTTGCCATAACCGTCCCTTGATTAATTCAGACATAAGATGCACCTCTTTTAATTTAGATTTTATATCTATCCTCAGTGCCGAAGTTATTATAACGCAAATAAGCGTGCAGTATACGCACGCTTATTTGAATGATCACTGACTTGCTACCCCCAGGGAACAGTGCAACATTATTCTAATTCCAGAGAAAAAGGTCTTAATGAAAAAAACTCAGTAATTCCGATGATTAACGCGTCGCAATAAGACGAACGCAATTTAAAATATGGAAGGTTTTTACAGCATCCTTCTTGAATTGTATACCTAAATTTCTGAATATGGAGGTTTCCTTTATGAAGAATTGCACTTTGATTGCCAGCCCACTTAATGAAGAAGGACTATGGATAGCAGAAATACTTGAAGTAAAAGGGTGCATAACCCAAGGCAATGATCTTTTTGAGGTAATACAAAGAGCCAAAGAACTGAGAGAGGCCATTGAGACAATTAACGGACTTCAATTCAACGAAGAGGAGTCCACAGAAAATAAGGTGGAGCCAGAAAAGACCGATGAGGATGTTATCGGATATTTTGTATCTCATAAAAACAAAGCTAACGGCTCAATTTGTTCAGATATCTGTGAAGTGTTAGGAATTATTCAGGAGTTTGATTCAGTTGACGATAGAGGCACCAAGGCCTTTAGAAGACATCTAGGAATTATGCTAACTCATTTATCCCTCCAAACCCCAACCCTTAGCATTGGGCCCTGGACTATACAATGCAAATCCATGAAAAAGCAGCTGGCCAATGCCCCCAAGTGGGACGGTTGGAAAGATAAGTGGAATGGAGGCGAGGAATCCGCCTAAAATAAGAAAGGAATCCCTGTTTGTTAGGGATTCCTTTCTTGAATAATCTCCACCGCTATGTTCAAGAAGACTCTATTTTTACCGCTTACACGGGAAATGATTCATTATCAGTCTCTGACTAAATTACTCAGAGTATTCATTAGTCGGCAACATTCTTAGCAACGTGGGGATCATACCAATTAACAGTAAAGTAAGAATCAACTTCATGCTTAGCCATCTCCTTTCAAATGTCGTTGAGGATCTTCATTAAATATAATCAATAGATGTTGCTTTTTCGTGACCTAAATGTGTAGAATCTGTGATCAATTCTTTTAGGAATGCCGCTATGCAGCACTATCTGGGGATGAGAATAGGGTCGCTTGGGTCAGGGCGGCTTCGCCCACATCCGTGCAAGACCAGCTAATTCGTGCGAAGACAGTGTCTTCGTGTACCCAGCACTCCAAGGCTCGCCCACGCGCAGACCTGGGAGCGATCTTCAGCGGATAAGTATTCTTTGGAGATAGCCGCTTCAGCGAAAATGTATCCTACGCCGTTAGGGATTCCTTAAGGGATCACGGCTTCGGCGATACTCTCCGCTGGAGACTATCGTACCGGACACTTTCGTGCCAAACCGACCGGGAATACCTGAGGTGAACCCGTGGCTCCGCTTCCCCAAGTCAGCTTGTGGGCTTTACCGCCTATCCATGCAATGGGTTCACTCCTGTGGATCGAAGCCGCCCTGTCTTTCGGGTCTATTATTCGTAAGCGTGTTTTAAGGGCTTTTTTCAGTGTAGCCTTCCCTGCCGCAGTACGGCACCAGCAGATGATGAAAAACTAAAGGACTATCTTCCTAGCACGCTAAATATTCCACGAAGCCTTACTAGAGTCCTCCTAAGTACTGCTTATATTCCCTGCAAACTGCTTGAAGGAGCGCTTTTCTGCTAAGCGGATGCGTCAGTGGAGCCGCGCTAAGGCAAGGGCCGACGGTTCGCGTCCCCGTAGCGCGCCGCAGGTTCACATGCGACGGAACACGATGTTCCTAGTGCCGCATGCGCCACGGACGGCATAGCATGCGGCCAGAAATGCCCGGAGGTTCGGACGCGCTCGCGAACCGTCCAGCGAGCCAGCGGCGGAACTCGCAGACGCGTGCAGATCGACGAAGACACTGTCTTCGCACGGGTTAAACCTTCTTGCAGCACCGTCTTCGCACGGGTTAACACAGCTAAAAGGCGCTCCGCCTCAGAGCCAGACAGAAGGACCGCCCCCCGTTTCCCCAAGTTATTTCCCAGATTAATATCTATTGCCACAAGATTTCATGCCATTAGCACAAATCACCAACATCATAGGTAACGAGTGATCCATAAGAAAAAGCGCCACTCCATTAAATCTGCGGAGAGGCGCTTTTTCTTACTCTATTCCTAAATAATTCTTACAGATTACATCTGTCCGTTATCGAAATTTAAAGTTCCTGAGGAATATCTACATGTTTATCAATTCTTTGGACCGGCAGATCGAATGTCAGCTGAAACATCCTCAAACCTTTGGAAATTTTGCCGAAAGCTCTCTGCTAAAGTATTTGCTGTTTTGTCATAAGCCTCTGTGTCTGCCCAGGTATTCCGTGGGGTTAAAACCTCCACAGGCACTCCATTCACTGCTTCTGGGATCATAAGACCAAAGACCGGATCAGCCTGATAAGCAGCTTTCTCTAATTCTCCATTTAAAGCGGCAGTTATCATAGCTCTGGTATATGTAAGATTCAAGCGTTTTCCTACCCCATATGGGCCACCGGACCAACCGGTATTCACTAAATAAACCGTCGAATTATGTTCATCAATCCGTTTTCCAAGCATCTCCGCATAAACCGCCGGACTCAATGGTAAAAAAGGTTCCCCAAAACATGTAGAGAATGTAACCTGGGGCTCAGTGATACCTCGCTCTGTCCCAGCTAGCTTAGAAGTGTAACCTGACAGAAAATGATACATAGCCTGCTCTTTGGTAAGCTTAGAGATGGGGGGTAATACACCGAAGGCATCTGCTGTCAAAAAAACAACCACCCGGGGATGGCCTGCTTGGCTGGGAATTAAAGCGTTATCAATGTACGTTACCGGATAACCTGCCCGGGTATTTTCTGTAAGGGAGCTGTCTTTGTAATCGGGAAGCCGGGAATCGGGATTTAAAACCACATTTTCAATAACTGTACCGAATCGGATAGCATTCCAAATCTGGGGTTCCTTTGCTTGGGATAGATCTATGCACTTGGCATAGCATCCACCTTCAAAATTAAAGATACCGCTTTCCGACCAGCCGTGCTCATCGTCCCCTATCAGTCTGCGTTCGGGATCAGCTGACAAGGTAGTTTTTCCGGTACCGGATAAGCCAAAGAAAAGAGCCACATCATGATTGGCCCCCACATTGGCCGAACAATGCATGGGCAACACTTCACGAAATGGCATTAAATAATTCAGGGCACTGAAAATCGACTTTTTCATTTCGCCAGCGTATTCAGTGCCGCCTATAATAATTACTTTTTTCTCAAGGGACAAAATAACATAGGCTTCGGAGTTGGTTCCATCTGTTTGAGGATCTGCAGTCAGCCCAGGGGTGCAGATCAGAGTAAACTCAGGTTGGTGGTTTTCCAGTTGTTTTTCCGTTGGTCTGATAAATAACTGTTGAACAAAAATATTGTGCCAGGCATATTCATTAATTACTCGAATTGGCATGCTATATTTGTCGTCTGCCCCTGCAAAACCGTCAAACACAAAATAGTCTTTAGTCTCTAGATATTCCAAAGCCCGACGATATAATTTATTAAATGTTTCAGGACTGATAGGTTTATTAACCTTTCCCCAAGCAATTTGCCCTTTGATGGAAGCATCATCAACGATAAAGCGGTCTTTCGGAGAGCGGCCAGTGTAGTTTCCCGTAGAACAACAAAGAGCCCCGGTGTTAGTTAACATTCCCTCATGGCGAGCTAAAGCTATTTCCACCAGCTTACTCACCGGAATATTCCTGCCAACAGGAGCCTTTACTGTGAACAAGTGATCGATATTGGAATTAGTACCCATCTCTCATTAACCCCCTAGATTTCTCTATTATGTATACCCAAGGATTGAAAATACTTAATACACAACTTTATCGGGTTCTTAGCGACGCGGACTTTGAACATTGTATACATTGAACAATTAAGACTCTATAGGTTATATTAACAGAAACCGACTTACTTTTCCAAGCATTTTTTGCCAAGGATATAAAACCCAATTTTGATAGATTATAAATATACATTACGAGATAGTGAGGTATGATAATGGACGATAAGTTGATTTTCCGTTTAAAAGAATTCTATACCCTAGAAACCTTTCAAGTTGCTTTTTATGAATCACAAGTCTCATCATCTACCAATGAATATTACAAAAAAGCATTCGAAAAAATGGTGGAAATTGAAAGCGGCCATGCAGATTTCTTTGCCCAAGTCTTAACCAAGGCTGACATTGAAGTACCGAAGATTATAGGTTCAGCCTTTGAACTGGCCGGCGGCTTTGTTGGAGATATGGTTAGTCTAACCGGTTCTAGCAATACCTGCAAACTCGGGGTTGCTCTGGAAAATAAAGCAATGGAAGCCTATCGGACTTTCATCAATGAGAGTAAGGACAAACATTATTCTGAACTTCGCAATACTCTTATGGACTATCTTCTTGATGAGGAATTCCATACACTTTGGCTTAGGGATTACATGGAAAAGCACCCTAACTAAAGGGATTTTCAGTTTTTCTATCCCCTAAGCAGGTTTTTTAATCTTTCTATCGAATCACTAGATTAGAGGTGATTTATTATGAAGACCCAGTATCTAGTGATTCCGGTAACCGATGAAGAACGCAAACGACTTAACTATGTATGCACCAAGCTGGGTATTACCATCGAACAATTCTTTGATACCGCTCTTCGTGAAGGAGAAATGGAGATACTTAGCACAGATGCTTTTAAACCAGGTGGCTCCTTTTGGAACATCGAAGAACACCCATTCAAGAACGACTCAGAATAACCAAAATACTTTTACTCTCTCTGCATTTATAATATAATCTAATTTAGCTGTTCGGAAGTTAATCAATTCTAAACAACAATAAGAAGGTGGCGGAATATTCATGAGTGATGATAATAAATCTGATTTAGAGCGTTTAACGGATAGTTTAGAAAAAAATGCTGATAAACCTAATCAATCACTTGGCCTAGTTAGTTTCACAGATCTGTTTACTCCGGATTTTATGAGCAAATATACCAAGTTCGCTAATTTCGGGGAACTGCTTATCGTAGGAAAGTATAATGTAAGTAGATTTGAGGAATTCTTGGCTCTTCTCAACGCAGAATTCGATAAATTTATTGCTAAAAACACCAATTTTAAAACTTGGGAAGAAATGCAGTCCACTGCAGTCTCCGAATACTATAAGAGGCAGGAAGCTGCTAAGCAATAGTCTATTACAAAGTTACAAGCCATCACTATTCGTGATGGCTTGTTTGTTTAGCGATACTATAGCTTATTTAGCCTAGAGCTTAGAAACCATTTCCTTTGTGGCTTCACGAATAGTATCTATCTTGTACTTTTTATTCTTCTGAGTTACTCCGATAAAATCAAACTTCTCGGCTTTTAGATGAGTAAAAAGTCTTTCCATTGAGGTTAGGCAGGTTGTTATTCCATTGCCGCTCCCCCCTGCTGCTGCTACCGATATTACCGGTTTCCCCTCTAAGCAGGTCTTTTCGTTTTTTATACCCTCACATCGTCTTAAGCGATCAGTAAAGGATTTAGCAGACTCACTCATTTCACCCCAGTATACCGGGGAAACTAGGACAAAGGCATCCATGTCGTTCATTGAAGCATGTAAATTCTGAAAGTCATCAATTACTTGACACTGATGCTCATTGCGACAGGGTCCCCAGCCATTACCACAAGCATGGCAGCTCCCAATTTTTTGTTGATTCAAGTTAACCATTATTACCTTTGCACCTGTCTCCTCTGCTCCTGATTTGGCAGCATTTCCGCAGGCTGCAGTAAGCCCATCCGTGTTAGGGCTGCTTGTTAAAATCATCACGTTCATCATATCATATCCTTACATTTCTTAATTACTCTTTACTATTGTATCAGGAAAGCAATATCCCTTAAAGGATTTTCATGCCCAATCCGCTCGAATAATTGCCTCAGCAGAGATAATTCTCCTAAATCTTTTAGAGACAGTGATTGACTATGATATAATATTTTTGTTACTTATCCCAAGCTCAAGTGCCATGAAGGTGTGTGCGTATGGATATTAAAAACCATCTAAAAAACAGATTGACCAACAAGCTTCCCGCCCTGAACCACTATAATTTTCGCATTTTTTGGTTGGGACAATGGGTTTCTTTAATTGGAACATGGATGCAGAGTATCGGACAAACTTGGCTTGTCTTTTCACTGACTGATTCCCCTTTATTGGTAGGCTTATTAGGAGCGGTTCAGTTTCTGCCAATTACTTTATTTTCATTGTTTGCTGGCGTTGTTATCGACAAGTATCCAAAAAGAACAATACTTTTAATTACACAATTCACTTCAATGATATTGGCATTCACATTATTTATACTTGTTTATACGGATACGGTTCGTTATGAATATATTCTCATTTTAGCTCTCATGCTTGGCTTCTTAAATACTGTTGATTTGCCTACCAGACAATCCTTTACAATTGAAATAGCGGGCAAGCAAGATTTAATGAACGCCATTGCTTTGAACTCTGCCACCTTTAATCTAGCTAGAATTCTGGGCCCATCCATAGGAGCATTGATTATGGCTTCCTTAGGAGCGGAATGGTGCTTTTTCCTGAATGGATTAAGCTTTATGGCAGTACTCCTAAGCCTGCTTAAAATCAAGGTTAACCCCTACGTACGAAAGCAGGTTGCTACTAATATCCTTAGAGAAATCAAAGATGGGCTAAAGTACATCATCCTCGAACCATCACTTTTTAAAACTACATTGATGGTTTTAATAATTGGCCTGTTTGTTTTTAACTTCAATGTCTTAATCCCAGTATTCACCAAACACGTTCTTCACCAAGAGGAGTATGTCTATGGAATCTTAATGTCATCTCTAGGAATAGGCTCTTTTATTGGTGCCTTAATGGTATCCTTAAACAGTAAATCTGGGCCTAAAGCTAATGTTTTAGTAGGTAGTAGTGTGGCAATTTCAATTTGTTTGATGATTATCAGCCTTACCAAAGTGTACTATTACTCTGGATTCCTCTTAATCGTCACAGGAATTTTTAATATTTGGTTTAGTACAACAGCAAACTCCACTCTCCAAATCCATGCTAAAGATGAGTATCGAGGAAGAGTAATGAGCGTTTACTCACTTGTCTTTGCTGGGGCAACCCCCCTTGGGAATATGTTCGCAGGTTATATTGCGGATAGATTTGGAGCTCAAACAGCGTTTTTTCTTACCGGAGCACTATGCCTGTCTTCAATTTTATTACTAACAACCATATTTAAGGTTAGGAGTTATCGCCATAAATCCTCGCCAAAGACAACCTAAGGTAATCACCGCGTTCAGCTAAAGTTGACATCGAGACTTCCGTATTTGGACTCTACACAACCGAAGCAGAATTAGGAACATCCCTTTATAAGAAGTGGGTGTCTCGGGTTTGATTAAAAAAAGATGCTATATAGATAATATACTCCCGCAATACTGGCAGGGATTGCACACGCAATAGTGAAGGCAATAATGGTCGGCTTAATCAGTTCGTTCCAGATTGTTTTTATGATGAATTCACCCCAGAATCAGTTTTCGATTATGCTTCTTATTAAGTGATCCGATATTAAACTCCGACTTGAGTTTATCTGATAAACACAAGTCGGAGTTTATCATTGCTAAATGGTTTGTTTTAGTTAATCTCAGGATTTGAGTTCTTTTGCCCCTGCATAAGCCCTTTGTTATGAAAGACCTCTTTAACTTCTAATGTCAGCATTCCTCCTTTAGCATTCTTAAAGCTATCCTTACCGTACTTTGGTTTTTTATCATCTTCCACTACACTCACTACGCCAGCCGGTTCCCAAGTCTGACGATTTAATTGTGATGCATGTTCTTTGTCATTTTCAATAGTCATTGATTTGCCTCCTCAATGTTTTCTGTTTTACTAATCCTTTTTAGAATCCCCATAGAATTTATTATTAGTCATTTTCCCAATGAATCTGTTCGCATCTTCATTTTTTTACACTTATGGGTATCCAATCATTGCCTTTTAGACATAATATAAAAGCTTAACATTTAAAACTTGAGAACAGAGGCAAATGCAATGAGTATACAACAGAGTTATGTCAATACCGAAACATCTTTTCCAAAGCTCCAATTCACGGAACTGCTCTTTGTCGAGGATCAACTACAGACTGTACTCCAACAAGCCGACGGTCTCATTCGCCAAACCTGTATTAGTTTGCTGGAATCCGGCGGTAAACGAATTCGACCTCTTCTCACACTCTATAGCGGTATGTGCTTTGCTCCCTTAAATCCATTAATGATTGATGCAGCAGTTGCGTCAGAGCTTATTCACATGGCTTCCTTAATTCATGATGATGTCATTGATGAATCAGAAACAAGGCGTGGTAAACCAACCATTGTCTCTGAATATGGTAACCATGCAGCTATATTAACTGGGGATTACCTGTTTGCCGAAGCCTTCAATATCCTTTCACGATCGGAATTATTGACCAGTATGAATTTTCTAGTTAAGGCCATCCAAGCAATGTGCCATGGGGAAGTTCATCAAGCAGACGAACAATTCTCGAGTCAAGTTAGTTTTGAGGAATATTATAAGCGAATTGCTAATAAAACCGGTATTCTTCTTGCCGCCAGCTGTCAATCAGGTGCGGTTCTAGCAGGCGCATCTGCAGCAGAGTTGTCTCTGATGCGAGAATATGGAATGAATCTGGGATATGCCTACCAAATAACCGATGACATCTTAGATATTGAAGGGGATGCTGATTCTCTGGGAAAACCTATTGGGGCTGATCTGGTTAACGGTAATATTACTCTTCCCATGCTTTATCTCTTGGATAAGCCGATCTATGGAAATTGGTTAAGGGAAATTATCAACGTTCGTAGTATTACCCCGCAGGGAGCACTGAGCATTAGAGAGGCTCTCCTTAACACCGGGTGTATTGAAGAGGCTTACCAGACTGCTACCCACTGTATCAATAAGGCAAAAGCGTGTCTTGACAATATTCCAGCCAGCACCTATAAAACCACTCTCCTAGATTTGGCAAATACCATTTTGCATCGTAAAGCCTAACCCCTAAATGAGGTAGAAGGGATCACTTATGTCAATCTAAGTGATCCCTTCTAATATTAAAAAGCTATTCAAACTATCGTCTCTAAATAATTTTTCGTTTTCGCAACTGACGACAGACCCAATAAAGAAGCTTTACTCCTATGCCGCACTTCTCGATAAGCCTCTTCACAATCGACCGAATCTCACCATTCATACTCTTTTCATCGGAGAGATACATTGCTAAAAGTCCCTGAACGACAACTTGATGAAACTTAGCGTATTCCAAGCGTTCTGCTTGCTTTAAGGAGTTCTCCACAAACAATTGTAAACGTTTAAAAACTATTTCTGGGTTTTCATAATAGGCTACAAAATTCAGCTGATTGGTCTCCCGGTCTTCACGGAGATCGATAAAATAGTCTAATAAAATATGGAGACCACAGATCCAAGGAAAATATGTCTGACTTATGGTTTCAACCTGTTTCAGCGCCAATTTAGGATCATGGGCCACGGAAAACAGACAAAAGATCCCCAAGGTCGATCCTGAGGCAGCTGCAAACTCCCAAATTGTTATTTCGGAATCGGCGGCTAAATGCGTGGTAATCCAATCTACCATTTTCCCTTCTCGTTCACTGACGGCCAAATGTTTATAGGTTTGTAAGGAGGCATACAGCTCCGCCAACTTAATGGCTTCTCCTTGAACTGTCTGATAAGACGGTAAATTCCTGAGACTTTCTTGGCAGGTTTGAACTAAATTTTTTAAATACCCGCCATCCTCACGATATGGATAATACAAATAATAATCTGACAGATCCGCCTCTGGATTTAGAGCTTCTTGCATTGCTAAATGCAACTGTGCAAAGGCTTTTTCATCCTGAACTTCAAGACTGTCCACTAAATTATCCAGATAATCGCTCATAGTCTGATAAGCAACAATAAACCGGATTGTTGCTTCTCTTGGAACACCCGGATAAAGGGCATAAATACTCCCTCCTTGACAGTGAAAGGCTTTCCAGCGAATACTCTCTAAGGCTTGTTGACACAAGCGTGCATCAGGCGCTTCTCTGGCCTTTTGTCTCCATTCGTTTAGTTCTCTTTTCACAATCGGAAAGACTTTTGCCACAAATAAATATATCAGCTTTATGCTGTTATAGGTTCTCAAACTTGATCTATTCATTTACTTATTCTCCTTAGAATGAAGACTATTATATGACTCTAGGAAGTATTTTGTAGCTAGAGAGGAATAACCATATTGTAATCGCCTTAACTATTATTACCAAAAAAGGCAAGTTAAAGCCCTTAACCATAGCTATTAAACTTTCATTTCAGCTCTTAAAAACTTAATAAACGTACATAGGTTTTTGTACAATGTGACATCCTAAGTAAGGATAAAATTTTCGAGAGGAGAATGTACATGAATACTGCAAATCCAGAATTAACCTCAAAAAATTTAGCCATTTTGAATGATCAGCTTGGGTCCGAGGCTCTGCTGGTTCATAAGTTCACACAAGCGGCTCAAACCGTTCAAGACCAAGCGATCAGTGCACAGCTTAATTCCTTTGCCCAACAACACCGTAAACACTATGATACCTTGCTCAACTATTTAAATTCCCATCAATAATTTAAGGAAAGGGTGATAAAATTGAACATGCAAAACACCACCATGACTGAACAGGATATTATCACGGATCTGTTAACTTCAGAGAAGCATCATACAAACACTATTAATACTTTTATCACTGAATCGACCTGCGCTAATTTAAGGCAAAACTTAAAGACTATCCTGACGGAAGAACATAGTATTCATGAAAATCTGTATAATGTCATGAACCAAAAGGGATGGTACCCGACGAGTGATGCTCCTTCCCAAGAAGTGCAGAAAACCAAGGATAGGTTTAACTCTCTACAAGTTTAAGGATAGTTTTTAATGAAAAAGACGGAGCTCCTGCTCCGTCTTTAATATACACTTATTTACTCTTTATCAACTTTTACCGTCTTAACTTCTTCTACTTTGTCGTCTTCAGTTGCAGATTTAAATTCTTTGATCCCTTTGCCGAGTGCTTTTCCTAAGTCAGGTAATTTACCGGGGCCAAAAATTACTAATGCTATTACAAGGATAATCCCCGCGGTCATAGGTGTGACAAAGCCAAATGTTGTAAGCATAATAAGCACCTCCAAAACTATCTACTCATTCTCTAATCATATACTTAAAACTATTCAATTGCAAAACCAAGCAATATGATTATCCTACCCTATTAAACGAAATAGCGCAATATGTTTTCAATGGAAAACTGATTAACCCTATTAAATGAAAAAAGACCGAACTCTGTCAGTCTTTTTGTTGTTCTTCGTTGTCCTTTTCCTTAAATAGTTTTTCATACCCCAGATACAGATTCCAAATAACGTCCCACAGCTCTCCATGAGCTTCGGTTACCTTTATTCCTAATTCTTTGGCTTCTCGTCGTCCGATTGGATATCCATGAGAATAGTATCCTTCTGTCAAAGCGTGAGTGACAATCTGAATCTTTTCCGGATTATCTTTAAGCATATATAACGATAATAGGGTTTCGGCATATTGTCTGGAAGCCTTAATTGTTTTTTCATAGTCTCCAATGAGCCATGGGTCAAGTTTACTAAGCATTTGGGCAGCAATCATCGATGAAACTTCCGGGTTGTTACTATTAACAATCGACCTTTGAAAGAAATCCAAGCAATGCCAAACTGCTTGAACCGGTACTAAAACGTCTTTATAGGTTGGATGCTTAACCAACGGATCGATAGGGCCCAGCTCGGAAATCGGTCCCATAACGACTTCATCGGCCCCTAGAACAAGCATGGATGCCGCCGATTTTGCCACAAACGGAACAATAACTGCAAATTCTTCACAGAATTCTCGAATTAGCATTACTACTTTATAAGGTGTATCTACGGCTCCTCCATAACTGTGTAGAACTAAATCGATTTTTTGCGTATGCCCGATTTCCTTTAACTGTTTATAAAGGGGGACTAAAATAGAGTCATCTAATGGTGTATAAGAAAAATAGATTAGAACTTTAGATTTTCTCAATTCTTCAAGTCGCTCAATGTAACCGGCCCGTTCTTCTGCTTTCAACACAATCCCCCCACGCTCTTCCTCGCATTCCATATTATTCCTGTTGGAAGCGCATTGTGATTCAAGAAGGGATATATTTCCATTTTTAATGGTAAATTGCAAACTTTAGAAACGGGGTTCCAGTAGATAACAATTACAATCGCAATTTCTGTAGTTCGTCCTCCATTTTATTAATTAATTCAGAACTTTCATCACAAGACTAAACTCTCATTAAATAGTATTGTAATTGCCTTATCAAAAACCTTCTTTATGGCATACGCTGCTGCTGTGTCAACGTCTACGATACTCTGACCTTTATTGATGGCTTTTATTACTTCTGAATCATAAGGTATTTTTCCAACACAAGGGAGGTAGCTTTGCCGACAAAATGATTCAATCTTTTTGGTGTTTTCAATATTTGTATCGTATTTGTTAATACAAACCGCAGTTCTGGTGTGAAACTTTTCTGCAGTCTTAATAATCCGTTCCATATCACTAATACCGGAAATAGATGGTTCGGCGACGATTAAAACCATATCTACACCACTTAGAGAAGCGATGACCGGACATCCTATCCCCGGAGAACCGTCAATGATGGCCAGACCTGTGTCTATAGGCGCTGACTTCATCTGTTTTTTCACTTCAGTGACAAGTTTTCCGGATGTACCGCTCCCCATTTTTAGCTCTGCTGTTGAGAACACTGAATCATTAACATACAGCATCAAATCTCCGGCTTTAGCAGGTTTAAGAGATATAGCTCCTACCGGACAGACAGCTTCACAAACACCACAACCTTCGCAAGCATATGTATCCACCGTATACTTAACTGTTTCTTCAATTGCTTCAAAGCGGCAGCTTTGTCTGCATAAGTCACATTGGTTACATATATCCGGATCTATCTCTGCCTTAGGCATACCATAATAGTCTGATTGTATAGGTGTAGATGCTTGATTCATGATCAAATGCAAATTTGGTGCATCAACATCACAATCTGCATACATTTTAGCATTTGATAACTTAATAAATGCGCTAACAAGCGTTGTTTTCCCTGTACCGCCTTTGCCACTAAGGATTAGTAACTGTTTCATAAGATCCCTCCTTAGTCACAACCTGCAGGATTGAAGCAAACAGATCATGGTACTTTTTATTCTCTCTGACAGAGATCAGAGCATTAGAATTAAGAGTTCCGAGGCCACCGTCAAAGGGAATCTTGCCTATAACTTTAATATCCTTTTCCAAACAAAATTTTTCGGCAGGATTTTCCCCCTCCACACATTTGTTCAGTATCACACCATGAGGTTTTTTAAACAACTTGACCAGTTCATAAACCAAATTAAGATTGTGAACTCCGAATAAGGTTGGCTCGGCTACTAAAATACAATAATCTGCATCTTTGATACTCTCCATGACAATACAGGCACTGCCGGGTGGACAATCGATAATGATGAGTTCCGGCCCGCTTACAATGTCTTGTAAAAGCTTCTTAATTATGGGTACTCCCGACGATTCTCCAGGATTTAATACTCCTGTCATGACAGTAACATTTTCTGAAACACCGTACTGAACCTTGCCAATCAGCTTGTCTTTTTCCGCAAAAGCTTGCTCCGGACAAAGCAAGATACACCCTCCGCAGGAATGACAAACGTTATCAAAGACGATTACTTTATTGATAATAAAGGCTAAGGCATTGAACTTGCAGAATTCGACACATTTACGGCAGCCACTACACAGCTTTTCATCGGAGAAAGGAATTTTGACCTCAATGCTTTCCGAGGCATAATTCTTCGGCTTGAAAAACAGATGCCCATTGGGCTCTTCTACGTCACAGTCTATATAGAGGGATTCCTTAGCTACTGAGGCCAGATTTACTGATACTAGTGTTTTTCCTGTGCCACCCTTGCCACTTAGCACAGCTACCTTCATACTAGTTGCCTCCATGACCATGAAATCCAGGATGAATATCTTCTAAAATCGGAAGTTTTCCGTCATTTAAGGCACAAATGTTATCTTGAACAGAGAAATTAATGGTCTTATACAATTTTATATTAGCTGTCTTAAGAACTTCTGCGGCATTTTCTCCGCATTGAGGAGTAATTATGGCATTAATATTACTGTCAACAATTGTTTGCGCGGCTTTAATACCTGCCCCGCCCTGGCTGGCTATTGCGCTATTATCTAAAAAAACACTCTTCTTGGAATCGGTATCGTAAATAAGATAATAGGGTGTACGTCCGAAGGATTGAGAGACATTTGTTGACATAGATTTATCATCAACGGGTATGGCAACTTTCATTGAGAATCCTCCTTTAAGCCTATTTTTTGACTTTCATAGAAATTATTAATGGCATTGCGCAATGCACTAACTCCTAGGTTTGAGCAATGTACTTTATTCTCGGGTAAACCATCCAGAGCCCGGACGATATCTTCTTCCGTAATACTTAAAGCATCCTCTAAGCTTTTACCTTTAGCTAATACTGATGTCATACTGGAGGTTGCAATCGATGCACAACAGCCAAAGACTAAATAGCTGATCTCTTGAATGGTATTATCCTGTACCTTAAGGAAAATGATCAGTGCATCTCCGCAAGCAGGATCTCCGTAGACTCCTTGAGCATTGGCATCCGGCATGCTATAGGAATTTTGTGGACACGTAAAGTGTTCCATTACTTTTTCGGAATAAATATTATTCACCCCCATTATCATTTGGCGTAAAACCTCTGTCACATTTATGTCTGAGGCAACCGCCACAACCGCAAGATTTTTCTAATCCGTCACACAGCTGATAATCCCCACCTTCAATTCTCAACACTTTCCCATTTACTAAGGATTCTGCAAGTTTCCTTCGAGCATCATTGTAGATTCGTTGAACAGTGGTACGGGCAATCTTCATTTGGTCAGCACTCTCTTCTTGAGTAAAGCCTTCTAGATCGATAAGCCTTATTGTTTCATATTCATCCACAGTCATAACTACGAAGTGCTCTTGATTTATTTGGTTATTGAGTGGCCCAAAACGGTTACTTTCCGGTAAACAACAGACTTTTCTCCATTTTCTTGGTCTTGGCATTATCCTACTCCTCATTACTCATTATTTCTAATCCTTAACTATCTCCTACTTAGCACAGAAGTCGTGCAGTTATGAAACTGTCATGACTAGTACTAAAAGTAACAGGAGAATTCTCCTGCCACTTTCACTGCTAATTTTGACTCATAATTTGCTTGTTAAGGTCATCAAGTTTTCTTTCCAGCAGCTCTTTTTGCTTTTGTAGCAACTCCTTTTTCTTTTTTGGCTCAATTAGATCATTGGCAAAATTCTTCCCCGGACCTCGTCGGTAGCCTGACCCTAATCCTAAGCCAGTACCATTACCTGATGAGCTGATTGGTCCTGTTCCATCTCTTCTTGGCATTAGCTATTACCTCCTTAGTTATTGACATATGCCCTTAATAACTTGAATTATACTCTGTTTTGAACATATGTCAATAACCACCATGTTCTATTATTCGAATAAATTTGTAATTGACATATGTCCGGTACATAGTATAATTAAATCGAATATGGCATATGTCAATAACTATTTGTACCTATTTTCTTAAATTATAGCATAGTTAAGTTTTTCATTTAAATTCTTTTATCATCGAAACGGGCGTATCCCAAGGAATAACTAACATAATTTTGAAAGTTAACTTGTGGAAGAGGAGAGCTAAATATGATCAATGAAAAAGATTTGCGTCCCCAAGATATGGGACGACGGGATGAACAACTGATTAAACTCGAAACAGACAAACTCATGCCTTTACTGCCCCCTTATAATAAGCCCGGAATGGAACCCCCTCTAACTGATCCTAAGCCCGCTTGGCAAGAAAAATTCTGTACATCTCTAGATGGCTATGTTGGTATTGATACCTTAATTCGTCCGAAAACCCAGGACGAAGAAGATGAGTTCGTACGCAAATTCATATTTGGCCTAGAAAAAAGCTTTTCGGATGCCAACAATGGAGTGCTCCAACCCTTCCTGTTATCCTTCGAATACTGCGCAAAATGTGATACTTGTTCTGCCGCCTGCCATATCTACGAAGCGTCCGGAAAAAACGAATTATATCGTCCTATTTTCCGCTCGGAAGTCCTCAGGAAAATTGCTAAGAAGTACTTCACTCTAAGCGGAAAACTGCTGGGTGGTTTCGTCGGAGCTGATATCGATGTGAACTGGGAGACCATAGCCCGGCTCGGGGAATTAGCATATCGCTGTAATCTATGTCGGCGTTGTGCCCAGACTTGCCCCTTAGGCTTAGACAATGCTATCCTCACTAAAGAGATTCGTAAGATCTTCAGCCAAGAAATGGGCATAGCCCCTCTTCCCTTACATACCAAAGGTACCGTTCTTCAACTAAAGACAGGATCCTCGACAGGCATTACCAAACCGGCTTTTCTGGACACGATTGAGTTTTTGGAAGAGGAAATCGAAGAGAAATATGGTCGGAAGATTAAGTTCCCGATTGATAAAAAAGGCGCAGATATTCTGCTCTTACATAATGCCGGCGAGTACATGGCTTGGCCTGAAAACCCCATTGCTTTTGCAATTCTTTTCGAAGAAGCTGGTCTAGACTGGACTCTTAGCAGTGAAATCACCGGCTATGATAATGTCAATTATGGCATCTGGTACGATGATTTCCAAGCCAAGACCCTGGCCGTTAAGCAAATGAAGGTGGCCAAAGAATTAGGAGTCAATCGTATAGTTATTGCAGAGTGCGGTCATGCCCACAAAGCTTCGGCGATTGTAGGAGATCGGATGGTTTATGGGGATGCAAAAGTTCCCGTTGAAAGTTGTCTCCCTCTCCTTTGGGATATGGTTAGGGATAAACGGTTAAGGCTAGATCCCAGTAAGAATAATTTTCCCGTAACCCTTCACGATCCTTGCAATTATGTCCGAGGGATGGGAATCGTCGAACCACAGCGCAATGTACTAAAAGTGATTAGTCCTCAATTTAGAGAAATGACACCTCATGGAGTTGACAATTACTGTTGCGGCGGAGGCGGCGGTTTCGCCATTACGAATTCGATGAATTTCTCCGAATGGAGAAATAAGATAAGCACTCGGATGAAGTTTAACCAGATCCTTGGAGCCTTCCAGGACAGCATGGAAAATATTTCAATCCCCAAATATGTTTGTGCACCTTGTTCAAATTGTAAAGGAGCTATTCGTGATATTCTGGAGTTCTATGAAGCAACCGAGAAATTTAATGTTCAATATGGTGGTTTAGTAGAACTAATGGTCAACGCACTAGTTGGTATGGATAAACCTTTCCTGGAGTTTTTAGAAGATTAGATTTAATGTTATTGGTTTATTCTCCAAGGCGGTTAAAATGTTGGAAGTGCCTTCTTTAAACAGTATCCTCCGGCTGTTTGAGAAGAAAACCTCCATAATATAATCATGAAAGCACGTTGAACTGGACACTCAACGTGCTTTCACTGTTTTGGCTCCCCTGGGGAGCTTTTTTCCAAAGTTTTTCTGCCGGAACAAATTTGTAGTACAGGGGGAAATTAGAGTACAATAAACTTTGAGAAAAGATGTCAAGGCAGTAAGATTAAAGCTAAAGGAAGGTAATTATGTTCGAAGAAAACGAAAGCATTTCTAGAATCGATCTATATGGTAAAGAGTTCATTTTAATCGGAACTGCTCACGTATCCAAGCAAAGTGCGGAACTTGTGAAGGAAGTTATTGAAGCGGAAAGGCCTGACTCGGTTTGTATAGAATTAGACGAGCCTCGCTATCAAACAATCATCGAAGGTAATAAGTGGAAGGAAACTGATATTTTTAAGATTATTAAAGAAAAGAAGGCTACTTTACTGCTAATAAATCTTGTGATCTCTTCTTTTCAAAAGCGTCTCGCCAAACAATTTGGAATTAATGCCGGTCAAGAGATGATTCAAGGGGCTGAGTCCGCCAAAGAAATAGGTGCCAACCTTGTACTGGCAGATAGAAACATTCAAATTACCTTTTCACGGATTTGGCAAGGTGTAGGGTTCTGGGGAAAAGTTAAGCTGCTCACGGGCATTTTCTTTAGTATTTTTGATGATGAAGACATTTCTGAAGAGGATCTGGAGAAGATGAAATCACAGGATATGCTTAATTCGATACTTAATGAATTTACCGTAAGCTTCCCAAAGTTAAAACTTCCTTTGATAGATGAGCGAGATCAGTATTTAGCGCAAAAAATTAAAGATGCTCCGGGAAGCAAAGTTGTGGCAGTCTTAGGTGCTGCCCACGTCCCCGGAATCAAAGAAGAACTAAAAAGGGAGCACGATTTAGCAAAGCTCTCTGAAGTACCGGCACAATCAAAAACCCTCAAAATTATTGGTTGGTCTATTCCCCTTCTAATCCTGGCAGTTATGGTGTATACCTTTATTGCCAATCCTGCCGCTGGAATTCAGCAAACTATAAGTTGGGTACTATGGACAGGATCCTTTGCTGCCTTGGGAACAGCACTTGCTTTTGGTCATCCTCTGACAATTCTTACATCCTTTGTCGTAGCCCCCATAACTACCTTACACCCTCTGATTGCAGCCGGATGGTTTGCCGGAATTGTTCAAGCCTATCTCCGCCGCCCCAGTGTTAGAGATTTTGAGAATCTTTCCGAGGATGTTTTTAGCCTTAAAGGTTTTTGGAATAATAAGGTAACTAGAATTCTGATTATTGTTACCTTAGCCAACTTAGGCGGCACGATTGGAACTATAATTGGCGGAGCGGATGTTGTCCGTCTATTCCTCGAGAACTTATAGTATTAGAGGCCATAAGTGAACACGTGGAAATCACAACATTCACTTACAAGAAGTGGGTGTTGCGGAATTTATAATCTTACTGTTTGTGTTCGAGATAGTAGTTATAGTAATCCTTATAACCAGTTGCCTTGGCAGCCTCTTTAGGATTCTGATAGTGGTTGATGCTAAAAGCTACGAACCCTCTTACATAAGCAGATTCTCTGGCCAGTTGCTCACTAATTCGATGTTGTTGAGCCGGTAAATATTCCGTGTCATTGACCTCAAAAGTTTCTGTGACGGCATAGAGAGTCATTCCGATCTCGTCGGTAGCCTTTCTTGTATAGGCATAAATTTCATCTAAATGATTCAGGGAGTTAAACCCTGCCCCAATACTATCCTGCAAGGCAAGAATATCGATCCCTGTATCATATAGAATATGATGCACACTGTAGGCCCAAGATGCCAAGGTAATATTCCAGGTCAACTGAGCTTTATAATAGGGGGCAACCATGATATCTTGGGAACTGTTAGCCTTGATAGTGTTGGCAATCTCTTTAAAAAACCTATTCAGATCTGCCTGTTGGACAATACTCAGGGCTGTTAGCGGATGAAACTCATAAGGAATATACCAACCTTTTAGTGCTTTATGTCCCCCATACATCCTAACAATCTCTATTACAATTTGCTTGTTGACTTCAGCCTCATCCTCCAGCCAGGCATGCTCGTAAATTTCGTTAGACCACCAGTCTTGGCTATACCCTAGACCAATACGCACATTCATGCCTATACTATCGGCGGCACTCAAGGCAGTTTCAACCATATCGATACTATTACAGGTGTATCCTTCCATCTTCGTTGGATAAACCGCGTACTGGGATTTAGTATCAGCAATGTTCTGAAGGATTATTTCACTAATTCCTATCTTTTGCAACATTTGATACTCTTCCAGCCAACGATCAAAGTCCCAGTTTTGACAGTACCAATATTGAATAAACGTGCTGCCAAAGGCTGGTTGAATTTTAGCTTTCTTAGGGGATCTTCGGCAAAAGTAGTAAATCCACTTCCACCAATTACAAAGCACCCGCCATATTCTCATAGGTCACGCCCCTTTTTGCTTGGATTCTTTTTGTTGTTCCCTCTTTTTGTTTGTTCTCTTTTCACTTGCTCTCTTTTTGCTTCACCGGCGTACAGTATATTCCATCTACATAGTTTATGAAATCTTTCTATGGATTTCTCAGAAAACCAGATAATTGCATTTGGATATATTCACCAAATACTAAATATAATCTTAAAATGT
Source organism: Desulfosporosinus hippei DSM 8344 (assembly GCF_900100785.1). GTDB lineage: Bacteria > Bacillota > Desulfitobacteriia > Desulfitobacteriales > Desulfitobacteriaceae > Desulfosporosinus > Desulfosporosinus hippei. Next base: position 70,829 of record NZ_FNCP01000012.1, read on the forward strand.
AAAGTGGAGCTTCTAATATTCCTGAAGGTTCATACAGGGGTGATAGTTTGAAAGATAAGGACGATTTGTTGGACTCAGAGTTACCTAGGGCCCCCCAGAATCAATATACACGGCGTAGATTTATTAGCCTTGGACTGTTAGGTACTCTTGGCTTGACTGGAGGTTATATTGCCATTAATAATGTCGTAGCTGCCGAAGATCAGAACAAATTAATAATACCGAAGCATATCCCAACTCCACAAAAATGGTCAAACTCTGAAGTTACTGTAGCCTGGCTGGGTCATGCCAGTTTTTTGATTAACTTTTTCGGAACAAGAATTCTTATTGACCCCGCTTTATATTCACACATTGGTATTACTCCTGTAGGGAACCTGACAATAGGCCCCAGTCGTTACATCGCTTCGCCTTTGAGCAGTGATGAAGTTGGTCCAATAGATTTGATGCTGGTATCCCACGCTCATACAGACCACTTTGATTATCCAACTTTACGCAAGTTCCAATCAGCAAATACTTTTGCTGTTACTGCCAAAAACACTCTCCCCTTGTGGAACGGTATGAAGTACAAATCTATTGAAGAACTACACTGGCAAGAAACTACCTGCTTGGCTGGAGTCACCGTTAAGGCCATCGAAGGTAAACACTGGGGAGCCAGAATACCCTGGAAGAAAGGTATGGAAGCCAACAGTCTCTTGTTATCTAAAAACGGTATAAATATTTTCTTCGGAGCCGACACAGGTTATACGGAATTAATCAAACAACAACTGAATGGGATTCCCATCGACTTAGCGATCCTGGGTATTGGGGCATATTCACCAAAGTCTTTTGAGGATAAGCATGCTACTCCTGAACAGGCCTGGAAAATGGGCGAAGAGATGTCAGCAAAATGGGTTATCCCCATGCATTGGGGGGCTTTCAAACTGTCCAGAGAGCCCATGGATGAACCTATCCTGCGTTTCCGCCAAGCGGCAGCGGGACAAATTGAAAAAGTGGCTATCCAAGAGACAGGAGTGACTTGGGTATTGCCTCGTTCGTAGAGTAACCACCCGGCCACTGAATCTTGGGTCGCTTGGGGCAGGGCGGCTTCGTCCACATCCTGCAAGAAAGCTAATTCGTGCGAAGACAGTGTCTTCGGCACCCAGCACTCCGAGGCTCGCCTACTCGCTTGCGTGGGAGCTCCACCAAACCTCTGGGCAATACCTGGAGTGAACCGTGGCTCCGCTTTCCCACGCAAGCTTTGTAGGCCTTACCGCCTCTCCATGCAATGGGTTCACTCCTGTTGGACGAAGCCGCCCTGTCTTTCGGGTCTTTATTCTTTAAGAATGATTTGGAGCTTTTACAGGGTTGCCTTTCATACCGCTACCGCAGCACCAGCTAAGGATGAAAATAGGGTCACTCGGGTCAGTGAGGCTTCGCTAAACCTCCGAGGAATACCTGAAGTAAACCCGTGGCACCGTTTCCACACTTAGCCTTTGGAGGCTTAACCGCCTCTCCATTCAATGAGTCCACTTCTGTGGATCGATGCCGCTTGTCTTTCGGGTCATTATTGTTAAGAATGCTTTGGGGATGTTTTCAGAGTGGCCTCCCTTGCCGCTATGTAGCACCAGTAGACGATGTAAACTAAAGGTCTGTCTTCCTAACACGCTAAAGGTTCTGCGAAGCCTTAAACTGAGTCCCCCGAAGCACTGCTTACACTCCCAACAAACTGGCAGAAGGAGCGCTTGTCTGCTAAGCGGATGCGTCAGTGGAGCCGCGCTAAGGCGAGTGCCGACGGTTCGCGTCCTCGTAGCGCGCCGCAGGTTCACATGCAGAAATACCCGGAGGTTCGGACGCGCTCGCGAACCGTCCAGCGAGCCAGCGGCGGAACTCGCAGACGCGTGCAGACAAGCGCTCCGCCTCAAATGCAGACAGAAGAATCGACCCCAAGCGCTCAAAAAACTTTAATAGAGGTGACTCTCAATGAAATTCAAAGAATATCCCTACGTAAGACCCAACATTACCGAACTGCAGTCAGAATTTAATACCCTTCTCGATAAGTTTCGCCAAGCTCCTTCATACTCGGAACAAAATACCGCCCTGACCCAGATCAACCTCTTGCGAAGCCAGTTCGATTCAATGTCCCAACTCGTCTCAATCCGCCATTCCGTGGATACGACAGATTCCTATTACGAAAAAGAGCAGGAATACTTCGATGACACAACACCCATCTATCAAGGATTGATTTCCGAATTCTACCAAGCACTGCTTGCTTCCCCTTACCGTGAAGAGTTAGAAGGACAATGGGGCAAACAATTGTTTAATATCGCGGAATTAACCCTTAAAACCTTTAAGCCTGAGATTGTTGAAGAGCTGCAGTTGGAAAACAAATTGTCCACGGAGTACACGAAGCTGATTGCTTCTGCCAGAATTCTGTTCGAAGGAGAAGAACGCAATCTTTCAGGCTTAGGGCCCTTCTTACAGTCCGAAAATCGTGAGCTGCGAAAGCGCGCCAACGAGGCAAAATATGGCTTCTACAAAGAACAGGAAGCAAAGCTTGACCAGATCTTTGCAGAGCTTGTCGAGGTTAGAACTAAAATCGCCCAGAAACTAGGCTTTTCCAATTATATCGAGCTAGGATATGCTCGTATGCTTCGTTCCGATTACACCCCGGAGATGGTTGCTAATTTCAGAAAGCAAGTGGAAGAGCAGATTGTTCCTGTAGCAACGAAGCTTCGAGAACGGCAACAAAACCGCCTCGGTTTGGCTGAACTCTTATATTATGATGAGAAGTTTAGCTTCCTTAGCGGCAATGCTAAGCCTCAAGGAGATGCGGACTGGATCATTGGAAATGGGCGTCGTATGTACCAAGAACTTTCTCCGGAGACTCATGAGTTTTTCAGCTATATGCTGGAAAATGATCTGATGGATCTGGTCACTAAAAAGGGCAAGGCCGGGGGCGGGTATTGTACCTATATCAGCAAATACCAAGCACCCTTTATCTTTTCCAATTTTAATGGGACTTCCGGAGATGTTGACGTACTTACCCATGAAGCAGGGCACGCCTTTCAGGTTTATTCCAGCAGAAGTCATACCTTACCGGAATATCAATGGCCGACTTATGAATCCTGTGAAATTCACTCTATGAGCATGGAATTCTTTGCCTGGCCATGGATGGAGCTATTCTTCAAAGATGCTGCCAACAAATATCGCTTTACTCACCTAAGTGAAGCTCTCCTCTTTATCCCTTATGGTGTGACTGTCGATGAGTATCAGCATTATGTATACTCTCATCCCCAAGCGTCACCTTCTGAAAGGAAAGCCGCCTGGCGTTCAATTGAGAGAAAGTATCTGCCCCACCGCAACTACTCAGATAATGAGTACTTAGAACAGGGCGGTTACTGGCATCAGCAAGGGCATATCTTTAACGCTCCCTTTTATTATATTGACTATACTTTAGCTCAACTTTGTGCCTTCCAGTTTTGGAAAAGGTCTCAAGAAGAGCGGGAGAGCGCTTGGCAGGATTATCTAACTCTTTGTAAAGCGGGTGGCTGCAAGTCCTTTCTTGAATTAGTCAAACTTGCCCACTTAATTTCTCCCTTTGAAGAGGGAGCAGTACAATCGGTTATTGGTGAGATAGAAGGATGGCTGGCTGGGATCGATGATTCAAAGCTTTAGTAATTTCTCATGTAATATGCTCAGGTAGCGAACATCGTCCAGATTAACAATCATAGTATTTACCTTCATCGATAAAAAAACTAGGGCTTGAAATCGTGCAAAAATCACAATTCTTAAGCCCTAGTTTTTTTACGTTAAAACGTGGATTTATGTATGCCAAATACTTTTCCGTGAATATCATAGAATATATACTGTATAGCAAAATAAGAGCAAAAATCAAATGGTGCACCGGTGCACCATTTGGCCTCTCGGTTTGGACAAATGCTTCCCTACATCAAGCCCAAACTATTTATCAGCTGGCTTTTGCGGTATCTCAACCTTCACACCAGATTGGTCATGACAGCTTTGGCAATAGGCTTCGCCGCCCAGTCCTTGTTCTACATGACATTCATAACACTGTTTCCACGGTTGCTGGTTATTCATAACAGCATATCCGTGTCCTTTCGGTCCATGAATCCAAGTTTCTCTAGGTACCGTGGAATGCGGGTTTTTAGGATCAGCGTCACGAGAAAAATAGAGCACAGCGATTAAGGCTGCTAATAAGCTAATCGTAATGAGGGTTCTTATGACGCGCTTTTTGCGTTCCATCCGGCAAGTCCCCCCTGTCATAATGGTATGTTTAGATCCGGTAAATTAGTTGGCTATAGATCTAAACTAATTAATCTAACTTTGTTTTTTTCAAGCACACTGTTTTCTAAAACCTTCTAAAGAGTTTTAAGCACGATTCGAGCTTGCTCTAAGGTTTTGTCAATGTCCGAATCTGTATGTGCCGTGGATAAAAAGACGGCTTCAAATTGACTGGGGGCTAAGTAAATGCCGCCCTCTAACATGCCGCGAAAGAACTTGGCAAATTGCTCTACATCGGATGAACAGGCACTGGCATAATCTCTGACGGGAGTGTCTGTAAAGAAGGCCGAAAACATAGCACCAATAGAATTAACCCAAATTGGAAGCCCGGCTTCTTGGGCAAGCTCTTTTAAGCCATTAGAAAGCCGTGCAGTCATGGCTTGCAATTTCTGATAAGTTCCCGTTTGCTGCAACAATTTTAAGGTCGCTAACCCTGCGTTCATAGCTAAGGGATTACCTGAGAGAGTTCCGGCTTGATAAATCGGACCGCTGGGAGCGATCCGGGACATATATTCTCGTTTTCCGCCGTAAGCCCCAACCGGGAGTCCCCCTCCGATTACCTTACCTAGACAGGTCAAATCGGGATCAATCCCAAAATGAGCCTGGGCACCCCCGTAGCTTACTCTGAAACCAGTCATTACTTCATCAAATATTAACAAAGCCCCGTACTCTTTGGTTAAACGTCTCAGCCCCTGTAAAAATTCTTCCTCAGGCAAGACAACTCCCATGTTCCCTGCTACCGGTTCCAAAATTACACAAGCAATTTCCTCACCTTCACGTTTGAAGATCTCAGTCAAACCTTCAAGATCATTGAACTGGGCGGAAATTGTAGTAGCTGCTGTTTGAGTCGGAACCCCAGGAGATGTGGGCACGCCAAAGGTAAGGGCACCACTTCCGGCTTTAATTAAAAGTTGATCGGCATGACCATGATAGCAGCCCTCAAACTTTACGATCTTTGATCTGCCTGTAGCCCCTCGGGCTAAACGCAAAGCACTCATGGTCGCTTCTGTTCCGGAATTGACCATACGTACCATTTCCATGGAAGGATAAGCTTTCAGGACTTCTTCTGCTAAGATGGTCTCAACTTCGGTAGGGGCACCGTAACTCGTTCCTCGTTCAGCCACTTGCTTAATCACTGCAACCACATCCGGGTGAGCATGTCCAAGGATTAAAGGACCCCATGATCCTACATAATCAATGTATTGATTGCCATCAATATCCCAAATATAAGCCCCTGCACCCCGGTCGATAAACACCGGATCCCGTCCGACGGATTTAAAAGCCCTGACCGGTGAATTAACACCTCCGGGAATCACCACCTGGGCTTTAGCAAATGCTTGACGGCTTTTTTCATCGACGAAACTCAATAACCTATCTCCTTTCTAAATGGATTCCTCTAATCAAGTGATTCTTAGCTTCAGATGGAGTTTGCCTAAGAGGAATACTTACTCCATCTGAAGCTTAGAAGAACTTATCCAGGGACGTAGCAGCCGTTATCTCTTCCTCACCACCCACACCCGGGTTTTCGTCACCGGATGCCTTCGTACTTATAGAAGATGCGAGTCTTACGGCTGGTAGTCATCGGAGAAATACTGCATGCTGCTCTTTTTTAATTCGGCCACGCTAAAAAGCATAGAATATGTCTTAACTCCCGTTGCCTGGGCAATCCTCTTCATTATTTCTTCACAATCATCTGCAGAACGTCCGTGAATCATGGTAAATAGGTTATAAGGCCAATCCTCAAGTGTCGGTCTCTGGTAACAATGACTTACTTCTTTAAAACGGGCCATTATTTTTCCGACCTTTTCCGTCTGGTCCTGATCTACCTGCCAAACACCCATAGCATTAGCTACAAAGCCGGCCTTTTGATGACGGAGAACTGCCCCAAAACGGCGCAGTATTTTCATTTCCAGTAAGTGACTGGCAACTTGAATAACTTTGTCAGTAGGCCATTGCAGGCTTTCGGCCAGATCAATAAACGGCGTCGGAGAATCCGGCAAATTACCTTGGATAACTCGAATAAGACTTATTTCATCATTGGTTAATTCATAAGGAGGAATCTCTTGCTTTTGGCTGGGAGAGGCATACTCCCCTAAAGGATTTTGTCCGTCATCTTGCTCCAGGTCATCTAAGGATGTATCAAAATCAAAATTGACATTGATTTTAAAAACTCGAGATGCGGGCAGAGTAAAGATCTCCGACACTCCTGTCTCCTCACGAATCCTATGGAGGATGCCTTCCGCTACCGCATGTGAGCGGGCTATTAAGGTAAACCAAACATTGTAGTCATGGTCACGAATATAGTTGTGAGTCACCCCGGAAATTTCGTCCAAAAGTTTAGCTAACACAGGTATTTTATCTTCGGGTACCTTACCGGCACATAAGGTACTGTAATAACCTAACCGCCGGGAATCAAAGACTCCCCCTAAACGGCGAATTATCCCTTCCTGACGGAGATTTTGAATTCGTTTAAAAGCCTCATCTTCCGTAATACCTACTGCTTCACTTAAGATCCAATAGGGATGAACCGCTATTGGAAAATTATTTTGGATGGCATTTAGTAAGGCTCTGTCCGTTGCATCCATACTAAACCCCCTTCCTCCCGTGGTACAAGCACCAAGGTTCCTCAGCCATGTAATCTCCCTCATTGTAGTAGGCATCACGATAACAATGATCACAGAACATATTGCAATCATTGGTTGTATTCCAAGAAACGATCATATTTAGCCCTCCTCTCTAAGCCAGCGGGCCACATCTAAGGCATGATAGGTGATCAGCAAATCCGCTCCTGCACGTTTCATACTCAGCAGAGCCTCCAAAACTATGCGTTTCTCATCAATCCAGCCGTTAGCTGCAGCAGCTTTGACCATGGCATATTCTCCGCTGACATTATAAGCTGCCACCGGTACGCCGTAGCGCTCTTTGGTCCGATAAATAATATCTCCATAGGACATTGCCGGCTTGACGATAACCATGTCTGCCCCTTCTTCAATGTCTAAATCCGTCTCGAGCATAGCTTCATTGCCATTGGCAGGATCCATCTGATAAGTTCTGCGATCTCCAAATTGCGGGGTTGATCCTGCTGCCTCGCGAAAAGGCCCGTAAAATCCGGATGCGAACTTTGCTGAGTATGCCATAATTGGAATGTTAGTGAAGCCCTCTAGGTCTAACATTTCTCTGATTGCTGCCACACGCCCATCCATCATGTCCGAAGGAGCAACCATATCTGCTCCCGCTTTGACCTGGGAAAGTGCTGTCTTGGCAAGCAGGTCAAGGGTTGGGTCATTCAAAACCTGACCCTTTTCTATCAAGCCGCAATGTCCATGATCCGTGTATTCACACAAGCAGACATCCGTAATGATGTAAAGATTGGGGTAATGTTCCTTGGCTAGACGTACAGCTTGTTGGACAATTCCTTGCTCGTGGTAAGCCCCTGATCCCACACTATCTTTGCTCTCCGGGATACCAAAGAGCAGCACCGAGGGAATTCCAAGTGCTACAACTTCCTTAAGAGCAAGGATAAATTCATCGAGGGAATAGTTATATACTCCCGGCATTGAGGATATTTCAACCTTTTTCTTTTCGCCGGGCATCACAAACATGGGATAAATCAAATTCTCTTCTCTAAGATGATTTTCTCGTACCATATTTCGGATTGTCTCGTTAACCCGTAAACGGCGGGGACGCCTGATTAGTTCCATTTCTCAAGAACCTCCTCCTGTAGTTAAACCCTCATCCCAACTTCATTGCTGTATCTTTTACTTGATTCCGATCTCTTCATCGGTAAGATAGCAAGCCGGGTCTGACTCCCAGAAGTCTCCCGAAACCGCTTCAGCCCGAGTGCGGAAATTCCCGTTACACATATCCAGGTATTGACATTTAGAACATCGTCCTTTTAATAAAGCTTTGCGGTCTTTAAGTCCTGCCATCAGAGGATGAGTAACATCTGTCCAAATATCAGATATTTTACGTTCTCGGACATTTCCAAAGGTGATATGTTGAGTGAACTGGTCGGGATGCACATAGCCCAGGGGGTCCACTTCTCCAAAGGCAATACCGGAACGATTTCCACCATTAAAACCAATCAGATCCTTAATCTTTTGTGCTCTGGCAGGATCCTCTTTTAAGGCTTGAATGTACATGTAAACCCCGTCACAGTGATTATCAACGGTTAGAATTTCCTTTTTTAAGCCTCGCGCTTCAAAGTCTCGCGTTCTGCGAATAATTATATCCATGGCTTGCCGGGATTCCTCTGGCGTCACATCTTCTGCAATCATTTTGTTCCCTCGACCTGAATAGACCAGGTGGTAGAAACAAACCCGATCGATGTTCTCTTCTTCAATAAAATCAAAGATCTTATCCAGTTCTTTAATATTATGACTGTTAATAGTAAACCGCAGCCCTACTCGCTGATCCACGGCTACGCAGTTTTGGATTCCTTGCATTGCCGCCTTAAAGGCTCCCTCTTTACCTCTAAACTTGTCATTAACATCTGCCAGACCATCAAGAGAGATTCCCACATAGGAAATCCCGATGTCTTTGATGCGGCGGGCAACTTCAGGGGTAATCAGAGTACCATTTGTCGATAGGGTCGCCCGAAGACCTTTAGAAATGGCATATTCCGCCAATTCAAAGAAGTCCGGACGAATAAGAGGCTCTCCGCCGGAAAAAAGCAAAACGGGAGATTTGAATTCGGCGAGATCATCAATAAATCTCTTCGCCTCTTCAGTGGTCATTTCTCCCTCGTAGTTTTGAGCTTCAGACTCCATATAACAATGGGCACATTTTAAATTACAGGTCTTGGTGGAATTCCAAACCACCACCGGCCCGGAAAGAGTGGTTGTTCCGTTTCGGGCACCATGAGAGTCTTTATTGTATCTCAGAGAGTCTCCGAAGTACTCTGTATCAAATAAGAGCTTTGTGACACTAATCATACTCTCACTCCTCCATTAAGGCATTAACTAGTCCGGGAATCGTATACTCTTTCGCCTCTTTATAAATAGTCAATCCCAGCTTTCGAGCTGTAGCGCTGGTGATCGGACCGATTGAGTAAAGCAAGACACCATTCAGCAGCGATATTTCTCCATCCAAAAGTTCCATAAAATTTCGTACCGTTGATGAGCTGGTAAAGGTAACCTTATGAATCTCCTGCTCAGCCAGCATTCGTTTCAATTCCCCACTATTTGCTCCCCCCAGAACTGTCTTATAGACTGGGACATCCCAGACCTCCAGACCCATAGCCTTAAGAGATACAGGCAGAACATCTCTAGCTTCTTCGGCCCTGGCCAGCAATACCTTTTGCCCTTTGGAGACTCTGCTTGTCAGGCCTTCTACAATTTTCTCAGCTTTATACTCTTCTGGAACATAAGCAGCACGAAGTCCCCTTTTCTCCAACGAAGCTTGGGTAGCTGGGCCTATGGCAACTATCTCTAAGCCGATAAGCTCCCGCACATCTCGTTCTTGCATGCTTAACTCGTCGAAGAAAGCCTCTACCCCATTAACACTGGTAAAAATAAGCCACTGGAATTCTCTTAGATTTTTGATAGCATTAATTAAGGCTGAGTTATCAGTGGGAGGTGCGATATCAATCGTTGGGAATTCCCAAGCCTCTCCGCCTAAGGCTTCAATTTCTTGCGTTAGTACGCTTGCCTGGTGGCGTGCACGAGTAACAACGATTCTTTGGCCAAACAATGGCTTCTTTTCGAACCATTGGAGTTTCTCCCTAAGGGATACAACCTCTCCAACAATTATGATTGAAGGATTAGTGAAGTTCTGTTTTTTAACCTCTTCGGCAATAGTATCCAGTTGCCCAACCAAAGTCCTTTGTTCCGGCCTTGTCCCCCATTGAATAATTCCCACAGGAGTCGTCGGCTTCTTCCCATTTTCCATTAACTTTTGGGCAATCAAGGGGAGATTTTCCATGCCCATTAGGAAAACCAAGGTACCATGGGACTGGGCAAGATGATCCCAATGAATACTGGTCTCATTCTTGGTAGGATCTTCGTGCCCTGTTATAACTGCGAAAGAAGATGTGAGATCACGATGAGTTACCGGAATCCCTGCATAAGCGGGAACCGCAATGGCCGAGGTGATGCCGGGAACTACTTCAAATTGAATCCCTGCCTTGAGCAAAGCTTCCGCTTCCTCGCCTCCCCTGCCAAAAACAAAAGGATCTCCACCTTTAAGACGGGTCACGATTTTTCCCTCTAAGCCTTTATCAACAAGAACTTGATTAATTTCTTCCTGCCGAAGTGTGTGGCGATCCGGCGATTTCCCCACATAGATGAGCTCACAATCCGGACGAGCTAACGTCAAAAGGCGCCGAGAAGCTAACCGATCATAAACTAACACATCTGCTTTGGCTATACACTCCGACCCCTTAATGGTAATTAACTTAGGGTCTCCCGGACCGGCACCCACCAAATATACATATCCCTTGCTCAAAACCAAACACTCCTATCAATCAGCTTACGAAAGCTTAATTTATATATACTAAATTGCAAATATTTCTCAAATAACAACGAATCGGAACACGAAATGTTCCCTCGTTTTCAAGGAAACTCTCATACTACTCCCGTTCCCAGTTCCAAGCCCGAGACTCAGTGTTACACAGGCCCGACGTCTTTACGTAAGCAGAATAGCAAACTCTGTGAAAGCCACCGATCCCGAACGGGGCAGCGCACAAGTCCCCTAGCGAATTTCCTCTAATATTGAAGCAGCCCCCATCTCAATCAGACGATTAGCCACTTCGATGCCCACCTTTTCTGGATCTGTACCTTTTACTTCTGCCTTAAGTATGCGAACACCATCCAAACTTGCCACCATTCCTTGCAGGATTATCTCCCCTTCAACCACCTGCCCCAAAGCTCCAATAGGAACTTGACAGCCTCCTTCAAGTTTGCGCATTAATGTACGTTCAGCCCGTACGGCTCTTTCAGTTTCCGGATGATTTAAACGAGCTAAAAGTTCGGCAATATCAGAACGTTTCTCATCAATTTCAATGGCGATAGATCCTTGCCCGACTGCTGACAACATAATATCTTCCGGTAAGATCTGAGTGATGCGATCTGCCCAGCCCAGTCGTTTAACACCGGCAGCAGCCAGGACAATACCCACCATGTCAGATTCTTGCAACTTCCGCCAACGGGTTTGCAGATTACCTCTTAAGTCTGTGAAATTTAGATCCGGCCGATAATGTTTGAGCTGAGACTTACGACGCAAACTACTTGTTCCAATCAGAGCCCCTGGAGGCAGCTCCTCGAGTTTTACTCCATTCTTGCTTAAGAAAACGTCTCTGGGTTCTTCCCTCTCACAAAAAGCACTAATGATTAGGCCTGGGGGTAATTGGGTAGGCATATCTTTAAGACTATGAACAGCCATGTCAAGTTCGTCATTTAAGAGACCGTGTTCCAATTCCTTAGTGAATAATCCCTTATCTCCGATCTTAGAAAGTGGAACATCTAAAATCTTATCCCCTTTGGTTTTCATAGGGACAAGCACAAAATTGAGATCCGGATATAGCTTAGTTAGTTGAGATTGAACCCACTCAGCTTGCCACATTGCTAATTGGCTATCCCGAGTTCCAATGCGTATACTCTTCATTCTGCCCTCCTATGATACCCCTGCGCATGACTCTTCTTGGTCATGTTTCGACGAGCACCTTCATCACCGACATTTAAATCAAATATGTTTTGAAAAACTTCCGCATAGAGATGTCCTTGGCTTGTATTGGCATACTCTTTGAGATTGATAATCGGAATATGCAGGAGATGATTAACGATAGAATTAGCCATTGACCGGATTACCTTTTCCTGTTTAGGAGTTAATCCGCTAAAATGCTCCAAGGCACGCTCAACTTGCAGATCTCTGATTTGTTCTCCTTTTTTCTGCAGGGCTAAAATTGTTGGTACAACAGACTGGGTGTTATGCCATTTTAAAAACAATTCCATTTCTTCATCAATAATCTTTTCAGCTTTAATTGCTGCCAGCTCTCGCTCTTGATGATGTCGATCGACAACTCCCCGCAAATCATCAATATCAAACAGAGTAATTTCAGGGATATTCCCAACCTCAGGGTGAATATCCCGTGGAACCGCAATATCAATAAGCAGTATAGGACGATTTTTTCTTATTTTCATAATTTCTTGCATGCGCTCCGGCATCAAAACAAAATGCTTCGAGGCGGTGGCCGAAATAACTATGTCTACTTCCGCCAGATACTGATCTACGTCATCCAGTCGAACGGCACGACCGGCGCATTCTTGAGCCAATATAACTGCTTTATCATAGGATCGATTAGAAACTAACACAGTTGTGGCTCCGGCGGAAACTAAATGTTTGGCAGTCAGGGTACTCATTTCTCCGGCACCCATAATTAGAATACCTTTTCCTTCTAATTCTCCAAATTGCTGCTTAGCCAGCTCTACAGCTGTATAACTGATGGACACTGGATGCTGGTCAATCATTGTATCGGTACGCACACGTTTCCCCACTGCTAAGGCAGTCTGAAAAAAGACATTGATCACCTTATTAGTAACCCCTGCATCGCTGGCTTGCTGATAAGCATTGCTGACTTGTCCAAGGATTTGGGTTTCTCCCCGAACCAGCGAATCCAGTCCAGAAACTACTCGAAATAAATGGCGGACGGCATCATATAGGGTATGGGAATACAAATATTGCTCCAGAATTTTTTCCTCTATTCCATGATGATTGGAAAAAAAGTCTTTAATTGAGCGTATTCCTGTTTCTACATCCATTGTGGCAGCATATACCTCGGTACGGTTGCAGGTACTAAGGATCACGGCACCCTGAATCCCCGGACATTCTTTTAATTCTTTAAGAGCCTTCAGCATTTGAGATGGGTGAAAGCTCATTCTTTCCCTAATTTCTACAGGTGCAGTACGGTGATTTAACCCAATAGCGACAGGAAACATTTTTCTAGCACTCCTTTCGCTTCGGTCAAACGTTGAGCTTTAATAAGTTCTCTGATTTCTCCATCTGTAGCACGATTCCAAAAAACAGTGCGTTTTTCCGGAGGTAATTCAGACTTGACTCTACTTCTCCAATTTTTAAGTAACTTCAGATATTCAGCCATCTCCTGGCCGTACAAATCTTCCAATTCCCCTCGAACTTGCCTAGCTACAATGGGGCTGCTGCCTCCGGTGGACACAGCAATTTTTAGATCACCTTTTTCCATAATAGAAGGTACTATAAAACTACATTTTTCAGGATCATCCACAACATTCACGAGACGATGCTTCCCTTTAGCATCCTGTGAGACTTGGGCATTGATCTCCTCTAGTTCAGTACATGAATAAACCAACATTGAATCTTGAATATCCTCCGCGGAATATTCCTTTTCCCTCCAGAAACATGTCTTTCCATCGATTAGCTCCTTGAGTTCAGGTACGAGGCGAGGAGAAACTATCCTGACTAAAGATCCGTGATGTAAAAGGGTTTGAACTTTTCGTAAAGCTACCTTTCCTCCTCCGACAACCAAAACCGGCAGAGCGTGTAAGTCTATAAATATCGGATAATACTGGGACATATACAATAGTCACCTTCTCTAACTTTTCTCCTAGTTCTTACGTTCTTTAATATTAGACATTTTTCCTGCAAAACCTTTAACTCTCTAATTATCTAATCTAAAGTCAAATTTAAGCAATTATAATGTTTTGACTGACAGCATATGAATGTAGACCCGGCAAAAAATAATTAACTCCAAAAAACGTGAATAGAACCGCTGCAAAACCAAATATGGTCATCCAGGCCGCTCTTTTCCCTTTCCATCCATACATCAAACGGGCATGTAAGTAAGCAGCATAGATTATCCAAGTAATCAGAGACCAGGTCTCTTTCGGATCCCAAGACCAGTATGTGCCCCAAGCGTAATTCGCCCAGATTGCACCGGTAATTATGCAGAGAGTCAGGAGGGGAAAGGCAAAGCCAATTACCTTATAGGATAGCTCATCGATTGTTTCCAAATCAGGAAACCGGGAGATAATTCCCGCCCCTTGAGACTTAGCTGTTTTTCCGTTTGTTTCTCTACTTAATTTAAGCAAATACATAATCCCCAGGCCGAAAGAAATTGCAAATGCTCCGTAGGAAAACATTGCTGTAACCACGTGAAAGGTTATCCATTTACTTTTAAGTGCCGGAGGTATGGATTGAGCAATTCTTTCCTCAGCTCCCATACTCATAATAATGAACATTAAAATCATGAAAGAAATGGGCATGACAAAAGCACCTAAAGCTTTCAGCTTATAACGAAATTCGACAAACAGATACACAGAGGTAATTCCCCAAACGAAGGTCAGCAAAAACTCATAAGAATTGGAAAGCGGCGGACGACCTGCAATGATCATTCTTAAAATAATTGCTGCAGTATTAGCGACTAAGCCAACAATGGTAAGATATGTTGCAAAGCGGCCCATTAGATCTCTTTTAGTTCCAATCCAAGCCCAGTAAAATAGCATAGAGAGGGTGTAGGCCATTAACATGATATAAAAGGATGAAGTTTCCAGGTTTTGTAATCCCTGATTCACAGTGCGCCCTCCCTTTTCGATTGAATTCCCAGAATTAAACGGTCAAACTCTTGCTGGAGGCCACCTGTTACTTTACCGGCTCTGGCGCCTATGGTCAGTTCACCATTTGAATCCTGTCCGGATTTGAACACTCCCGATACTACTACAGTACGCCAGTAAAAAGACAAGATAAGTCCCAGCAGCAATAAAGCGCACCCTAGCCAAATAACCGTTACACCAGGGTCTTCTTTGACTTGTAAGCCGGTAAATCCCGCATTACCCTCCAGGGTTAGCTTATATTCACCTTGTACGTCAATGGTTTGTCCTAGGTTAATTTGGCCTTTTTGCACAGGGTCTACACCTGTTCCTCTATAGACTTGATAAAGCATAGCCGGTTCCTTTGGGTCACTCTTAATGGCTGCGGCGAGCAGATAGAGGTCAGTTCCCGGTGCTTGAAAATAATTACCCCCGTGATCTTGCAAAACAACCGGTATCTTTTGATCCTTCAGATCAACGGTTAGTCGAGCCCCATTGGCAAAACTTGCCTGATAAAAAGTCACCCCTTGATAGG
Organism: Desulfosporosinus hippei DSM 8344; assembly: GCF_900100785.1. Taxonomy (GTDB): domain Bacteria; phylum Bacillota; class Desulfitobacteriia; order Desulfitobacteriales; family Desulfitobacteriaceae; genus Desulfosporosinus; species Desulfosporosinus hippei. Next base: position 86,201 of record NZ_FNCP01000012.1, read on the forward strand.
TTAGGGGATGATTGACAGAGATTGTCTGGCGCAGTACTTCCTGTCCGTTCTCGATGATTGCCATATCAGTATACCAGTTATCTCGGTCTCCATTTTCCAAAAAGCGATCCTCAGCCGAATAAATATGTACATCAAAATCTTGCTTGACGCTTCCCTTGGATAAATTAATGGAACTTAGAGGCACGGTTGTCCCGGCACTAGGCATCATAAAGCCTTTAAAGCCCAGGGTTGTACCTAGGATCGCTCCGATGACCAGAACAACAAAAGAAATATGGGAAATCAGTGAGCCCCAGTTTCCCAGGCGACGTTTAACGGCTATAAAACTCCAGTCTTTGTCAATTTCTTGACTGGTAACTTTAAACCCACTTCGTTGCAGGAGATCTTGAACGGAACTCTTGAGAGGCTCTCTTTCTCCTTTTAATTTAGCTTGAATTTTATTAGGCACACTCGTAACGTTTTCTGGTGGTTTTAGGGCAAAGGTTTGCTTATAAATCCCCTGAAAACGCTGGATACTGCATACAATTAAATTAATGCATAACAATCCCATCAGTAAACGAAACAAAGTCGAACCATAAATATTAGTAAAACCAAGTGTTTGCCATAGTTCACTGACAGCTTTTGCTCCTTCAGGGTCTAAGTTTTCTTGTGGAAAAACCGTACCTATTCCCGCGACGAGAGCTACTAATCCTAAGAGTATCAGCCCTAACTTCATTGAGCTGAAAAACCGCCAAATATCCTCTACAATGCCCTCGTGTTGTTCCTTCACTAAATCGCCCCTTCTCTAGATAGTCTTTCATTATTATGGAAAAAATCTTTACGCGTTATTATACCCCAAAAAAGTATTGCTATGAAGATGGAAAGAAGGGGTAGCTAGTTAGCCCTTCTTATTAATTACACCTTCTAATAACAGAGAATGCTTATAGCTAATGTTATCCATAAAAGAAAATCCCAGATTGCTATTCAATGTAGACTTAAGAATACCGGAAAACATCTCATTAATAATTTCCGGTGGAATATCATTTCTGAACTCATTTTTGGCTTGGCCTTCAATAATAATACTGGTTAGAATCTCTTCAAATCGAGCCCCATGGGGTGGCTTTTGCTCAACCTTGTCAGGATTACGACTAAATTTGACATATAACCCTATCATCTGCTGATTGTCATCATGAGTTTTGGATATAACTTTTAGGATTTGATGCAATTTTTCCGTAGCATTTAAGTCCGAAGTTTGTATATCTTCACAGGTTTGTTTGGCACAATCTATTCTTTCAGCCAGACAGTATTTTAGTATCGCTTCTTTAGTTTCGAAGTAATTGTAAAAAGTACCCGTACCCAGAGCCGCTTTTTCCATGATCTCTGCTATAGTAGTTTCCTCTAAACCTTTGGTGGAAAACAGTTTTAGAGCTATTTCTGATATGGTCTTTTTGGTCTGAAGCTTCTTTTTCTCGCGCCTACTCATTTCCTGATGCATTAGTATCCCTCCAGAGAATTCCCCTCAGTGCAAAAAATGAATCTATTCATTTTTCATTATATTTGTAGACCTTATTATTGTCAATTAAAAATGAACCTATTCATAAATCCATAAGATAAAGCCCTGCAGACAATGCTACAGGGCTTAACTATTGGTGTGAGCTATTAACTAAAACTTGCGAGTCCGTATAAATTCAGCGAGCTCTTCCAAGGCTTTGCGAGTTGGAATCTTAGGCAGATCCTGCAAATGTTTTTTAGCTTTTTCAATATAGATGTCCACAAGCTGCATGGACTGATCAATTGCTCCGGAGGACTTAATCATGGCTATTGTTTCCCAGACCTCTTCATCCGTTTTGTCCTTTTTCTCGAGCAATTCTCTTAACTCAGAAGACTGTGGCGTTGATTTAAGAGCGAGAATCATGGGTAAGGTCATTATTCCCTGGCGCAAGTCCCCCCCAATTGGCTTCCCAAATTCAGAGGGCTTAGCTGTAATATCTAAAACATCGTCAACAATTTGAAAGGCCATACCCAAGGAATGACCATAGGCACCTAACGCCCACACTTGACGCTTAGGAGCACCTGAAACCAGTGCGCCCAATTTGCAGCAAGCAGAGATTAACAAGGCAGTTTTACGTTTTATTCGATAATAGTATTGCTTTAAGGTTTGCTCAACATCAAATGTACATTTGATCTGTTGAATCTCTCCTTGGCACATTTCAACACTGATCTCAGCTAGAATTCGCGACACTTCGGGATTATCAATCTTCGAGATAAGCATCAGTGATTTTGCTAGTAGGTAATCCCCCGTTTCAACAGAAACGATATTTCCCCATTTAGCTTTAACTGTTGCTCGTCCTCTTCGAGTCATCGAAGCATCTACTACATCATCATGAACAAGTGAAGACATATGTATGAGTTCTAAAGCCATTGCAACAGGCATTAATTTTTCCAGCGGATAACCATAGAATTTTCCTGCTAAGAGCGTAAAAGCCGGGCGCAATCGCTTTCCTCCTGCAGCCAACAAATGGATTGCAGAATCTTGAAGAATTGGATAACCCGTCTCCACGAATTTAGTCAGTTCTTTTTCAACCCGTTGCAAATCTGAATTTATTTGATTAAAGAGCCAGAGTTGTTTCAAAACCGATTCACCTGCTCGCACCCTTTTCTTCATAAGATACCATATCTGATGGCAGTTCCGCCAGTGGATTCTTCGGGATTTCATCCTCATACGTCAAAAGTTCTTCTTCTTCTGATTTAAGATCTTCCGACTCAGCTGAGGGTGACTCCGTATCCTTTTCCACAACCCGTGGCGAAGTAGTCTGTTCAAAGGCTTTGTTAATAACATTTGCCGGCGTTTCTATTGTACTTTGAAATTCCTTAGTTAATTCATTGGTAGCTTTACGAATTTCAAAAACCAGTTTACCAAGCGACCTCGCTATAACCGGCAGATCCTCTGGACCAAATAAAATAAGTACAACAACTAAAATCAAGAGGATTTCACTTAATCCCATCGGTTCCCCCCCTTACTTTAAAGCCAACTCTTTTTCTCTGCTACGCGCAACGAGATACCCCAACCAAATGCTAATTTCATAGAGAAGATACATTGGCCCCGCCATGAGGAGTTGAGTCAATAAATCGGGCGTCGGGGACACTACTACAGCTATAATTACGATAATCAGTACTGCCCAACGTCTTTTTGATGCTAAGACCTGAGGGCTTAGAACACCTATCCTAATCAGAATTAATAAGACAATAGGCATTTGAAAAACCAAACCAAAGGTTAAAAACATGGTGGTTAGGAATCCGAAATATGAGGCCTTAGTTAGTAACGGAGTGTAGGAGGTTATTGCATCACCACCTACAAAAAGCAGAAACTTCAACCCTATTGGCAGTACTACGAAAAAACATAATCCAACTCCACTGAGAAAGAGGATTACAGAGCTAGGCACTATAAAGTACAAATATTTCCGTTCATTTTGCTTTAAGGCAGGCAAGACGAAGCTCCAGATCTGCCAGATTACAATAGGGAGAGATAATACTATCCCAATCAGCAAAGCTACCTTAACTTTAACTAACATCGGTTCCATGGGTGTCGTAGTAATAAACGTAATACCTTGCAATCGAATTACGGGATCTGCAAGATAAGCAAAGATTCGATCACTGAAAAACCATCCGATAATCGTACCAATTAATATAGCATACGCAGATATTATCAGCACTTTGCGTAAGGCTTTTAAGTGATCCGTTAAAGGCAAATTTGCCTCATCGTGCTTACGCTGTCGCCTGCGCATCCATTACACTTCCTTCCTGTAGACCTTTAGATATTCGTAATGGGTATTGCGTTGCACAGCTTGATAGCCAGCATCTTCAATACAGCGAATAATCTCTTGCAACGGGACACGTGTTTGAACACCTGCAGCTCGAACCACATTTTCCTCTAACATGGTACTACCAAAATCATTGGCTCCAAAACTTAAAGCAACTTGGGCCATCTTAGCACCTTGAGTCACCCATGATGCTTGAATGTTAGGGACATTATCCAGCATTAAACGAGCCACGGCCAGAGTCCTCAAATACTCTACTCCCGTACTGCCCTCTCCACCAAGTAATGTGTTTGTAGGAGCGAAACTCCAAGGGATAAAAGCAGTAAATCCGCCCGTTTGATCTTGCGCTTCTCGAACACGAGCCATATGTAAAATTCGTTCTTCAAAGGTCTCGACATGCCCAAACATCATTGTCGCAGTAGTTTTCAGTCCGTGCTTATGGGCAGTCGTCATAACCTCCATCCACTTCTGCCAGCCGATCTTATTCGGACTTATTAAATGGCGTACACGGTCATCGAGGATTTCCGCGCCTCCTCCGGGAATCGAATCCAGCCCGGCATTACGGAGACGTATGATAACTTCCTCAATTGACAAATTAGATTTATCCGCCAGATCCCATATTTCCGGAGGGCTAAAGGAGTGAATGTGAATAGGGTAATGAGTTTTGATATCTTGCAGCAGGTTCTCAAAGTACTCCAAATTCAAATCAGGATGCAGTCCCCCTTGAATCAAGAGCTGAGTTCCTCCTACTGCTAGGGTCTCTTCAATTTTAGCACGTAATACGTCTTGTGACAAAATATATCCTTGGGGATCACCCGGCTTACAATAAAATGCGCAGAACTTACATTGACAAGAACACACATTTGTATAATTAATATTTCGGTCAATCACAAATGTCACTACCTTTTCAGGATGCATTTGTTGTCTAACAAGATTTGCTCCTTGTCCCAAAGAAAGAAGATCAGCATTTTGTAACAGTTCAATTCCATCAGAGATGGACAACCGTTCACCCGCTAAACGTTTCTCGATGATCTTCAAGGTTTCCGTCTGCAATGCCCTTATCCTCCTTCTAAAGCTTAGTCCCTTTCGACAGCCTCTCGCCCTGCCTTTTGTATTAAGTGGATCAAGGCACCCTTGCTCATACTGAGGCTTGCCCCAGAGATGGGCGTACCCTGTTCCTCGAGAACAGTACCATCTAAATCATCGACTCCGAAGGCCAAGGAAACTTGAGCTAATTTTTGCCCTAATAACATCCAATAAGCTCTAACATGGGAAAAATTATCGAGAAGAATTCTCGAAATTGCCAGCATCTTTAAATCTTCATTACCGGTTGTATTTCCGACACCCATACTTCCTTCAAATTGTTGTTCCTTTGCATAATAAGGAACCGGACTGAAGGTGCTGAATTGATTAGCTTGGTCTTGTTGGTTTCGAAGTCGCATCAGACTGTCAATGAACCCTTCTTGGGATATTGGGCTGCCATAGCTCATTAAGGCGGTTGAGAATCTTTCCTTTTCAGTGAGAGACCCTCCAATATCAGCGAAGTCAATCGGACGATTAACCTTATAATAGGTTTTATTGCCGTTTTTCTGTTCGCGCACGAGATTAGCCATATATCCCAGGGTCAATATCTCTTGAGTTTTCAGCAAACGTACGCCGTCATCAAGATCTAAACGTTGACCGTTTTCAATTTTATCTACCAGATCCTTAAGTTCGCTTAGGGCAAACAGTGAGGGCATAGTTTACCTCCCTTTAGATTCAGTGCAGTAAGGTTAAATCCAGAACCGAGAAAACAAAAAGTAAGATGCTTAAATAACCATTCAGGTCAAAAAAGGCAACTCCAATCTTGGAAAAGTCGTCTGCCGAAACAAGATGATGTTGTCGAAAAAGTAAGACGATGGCAATTCCGACCCCTAAGTAATAAAGCCAACTTAATGACATAACTACTCCTACTAAAATGAAGAGTATTGGTGCCAGAATATGTAGAAATGATGATATTTCTAAGGCTCTCTTCAAGCCAAAAACTGCCGGTATCGAATGCAGTCCTTCCTTACGGTCAAACTCAACATCCTGGCAGGCATAAACAACATCAAAACCTGCAACCCAGGTCATGACTCCAAGCCCTAAGAGGACGGGTGCTAAAGCCCAATGACCCGTTATCCCTATCCAAGCTCCTGCAGGAGCTAAACCCAAGGAAATTCCCAGTACTAAATGACAGGCCCAAGTAAACCTTTTAGTATAGGAATATAACACCAGAAAAAATACAGCAATCGGCATCAACCACAAGGCCAACAAATTAAGATTGTACGCTGATATACCCAGAAGCAGAAATGATAATACAGTATATACATAAACCTCATTGACTCTAAGCTGACCGGCAGGCAGTGCCCTAAGTGCCGTCCGAGGGTTACGTGCATCAATATGCCTATCAACCAGTCTATTTAAAGACATTGCAGCCGTTCGAGCTCCAATCATGGCTAGAGTTATCCACAAAAGTTTCATTCCGGAGGGAACACCCCCTGCTGCCAAAAAGGCTCCTAAGTAGGCAAAAGGAAGAGCAAAAATAGTATGCTCAAACTTGATCATTTCGAAAAAAACTTTTAATTTATCCATAATTCACCCCGTTCGTTAAGACCCTATCTCTGAAGCTTTATACCCTACATTCAGTTGTCCTGATATGTATTGATAAACTTCTCTCAGAGGACGAAGCTCAAGTTGTGATTCAGCCGAAATTTCTTCTAAAATGTCATTAGCTCTACGAAGAATAGACTGAATAACAGAAGTCGCCAAACCTTCTTTCCAAGCTCCCCAAGCCAAGCCTAGCTCCCACCCAAAAGATTCAAGTTTTTTCTGCAGGGGAATTGAGACCCCCGCAAGTTCAGCACTAAGTCGAGCTGCTGTCCCAGTTAACGATGCACTCTCTAGTGCAATTATTTTAAGCAGCTCATCCCCACTTAAATCTTTATCCCGGGAAAGCCAGCGAGAAATACCTCCTTGACTCATTGTACCCATCACTTGAGCCAGAGGGTCTAAGTAAAGCAACAATTTCTCACGACAAAGCTCCAGAAAAAACTTTCCATAGAGCAAGTCTCCAACAAGCACCGGAAACTGCCTGCGTTCTTCTGGGAGATCCTCATCATCCTTCATCAGTTTATGTACCTTATTTGCCATAAAAATAAATTGAATAATGCCAGCTAATGCTTCTGATTTATCGTTATCCTCTGTACATGAACCACTTACTGCTAAAACAATGGCCGGACTCACAGTGTGATCCAGTTCATTCATTTCCAGGTGTACCAGTTCTTCAAATCCAGCTGGCTTAAAATTAATCTCTTTGCGCAAATGCGCCTGTACGTTGTTCAGTTTCCCTCGGAAGCTGAAATCTACGGGAACCATGTAATCGCTCCTTGTCTTCCATTCGGACATTAACCTATTATGTATTCGATATATTTATTCAAACTCCTGCCCTATTTATGCAATATACTCTGATAATATGACATTATTATCGAAAGAATATGTGTATTTTCTTAAAAATGTAATAGACCCTGCAACTTTACTCATAAGTTACAAGGTCTATTAGGTACCAGTAGTAAAAAAGAACCTGTCTTCTCCATCCGTACTTGACTTAGTCCGGAATAAAATAAATATCCCTCCTATATATTTACCGCTTCCTTTGATTCGTCAACAATACCACGCTTCATTTCCGTTGCTGTCATATGCCCTGCTTCGAAATGGTCGGTTAAATAATTGCAGGCATCCCAGGGATTGACACTGTCCCCGCACGTGAAGACGTCTACTGCCGCGTATCCGAGTTCTGGCCACGTATGGATGGCTAGGTGTGATTCAGAAATCACTACAACACCACTCACCCCTTGAGGACTAAACTTATGGAATACTACCTCACGAACTTCGGCACCAGCTTCTAAAGCTGCGTTGACCATTAGTGCTTCGACCTGCTCACGATCATTTAAAATGTCGAAACTACACCCATAGATTTCAGCCAACACATGACGTCCAAGAGAATTTGCCAATTGTGATCTTTGCCCCCTTTTCTTACTAAAAAACATGAAAAGAATCTGGGTGGATCTTCGATTTCCTCAGATCATCTCCAAATTTCCATCACGTTAAATTCTAGCATAAAGTACCGTCTTGTCAATAAAATTTTATTTTTGTATCAGATCATTTTACGTTTCCTTACTCCAAGATGTGTAGAGAATACTCTTATATATTTTTCAGCCTTATTCAGTCATTGATTTCCCTAACAACTTAACAAGAACAAAGCTTAGGATAACCCAACTTAAACATATTAAAACTAAGTAGATCCTTCTAATCTATTGACTTGCCTCCATAGCTAATCTACACTTAAAATCATGAGATATAAGAGAGAGGTGAGTCTATTTGAGCCTAACTTTAACAGCTGCAGAAGCAGCGAAAATTCTTAAGGTTTCCAAGTACACTCTTTATGAACTTGTAAAACGGGGAGAAATACCCGCTCACCATATCGGGCGCCAGCTTCGCATTGATCCTGCTGTTCTAGATCAATACTTACGCGGAACCCTTGGTATTAATGATCCCCCTCCCAAACCTATCTCAACTCCCCCACTTGTATCACCTACCCTTCGCTTCATCGGAAGCCACGATCCAGTCGTTGAACTACTGTTCGAATTTCTCAGACACACTCCCCTTCCCATTGAATCCTCTATCTCCTTTAGAGGAAGCATGGACGGACTTATCTCTCTATATAGAGGAGATGCTGATATCTCAGGGATACATCTATGGGACGATGTCTCCAAGGATTATAATATTTCCTTTGTCAAACATGTAATTCCCGGTGAATCCGTTTGTATTGTCAATTTAGTCCAACGTGAGCAAGGTTTTATTGTGGCACCGGGGAATCCCTTTAATCTTCAGACATGGGAAGATATCACCATCGAGGGTCTGAATTTTATCAATCGTCAAAAAGGGTCTGGAACACGCCTCCGTCTCGATGCCTATTTAAAAGCTGCAAACATCTCACCTGCACGAATATTGGGATATGAGCATGAAGAATCTACCCATTCCGGGGTGGCATGTCACGTCGCCAACGGGCAAGCCGACGTCGGAGTCGGGGTTAAAGCTGCCGCCCAACGCTTAGGTCTCGATTTTATCCCTTTGTTCCAAGAACGGTATGACCTAGTGTGTATGGGAAAAACCACCAAAACTCCCGTTTGGCATCAACTCTTAAGTGTTTTAAAATCCCCTGGATTTATCCAAGCCGTTCATCAGCAAAAAGGGTATGATACTTCCTTGACCGGGAAAATCCTTCTTAATACATAGGCAGCGTTGGGTAAAGAGTAAGAAGTTGATTTAAAATTAATATATTTTAGCAAACATTTCAATTGCTCTTACTTGGATTTATGGTTTGATGCCTAGTAATTTTTCTAGACATCAAATTGTCTTGGCATGATATATGCATATATGTTATTTATGTCAACACAGTCAGTAAAGCAAACCAGGGACGGTTCCTGGCCTGTATATCCTCTGGATTAAGCTGAACTAGTGTTAGGGATCCCTATCAGAGTGTCTTTATGTATGATAGCTGATCCAGCAAATAATTTTTAAAGAGGAGGAAATAATTAATGAAGAAGAATATTTTCAACCGTCTTACATTCAGTTTTGTCCTATTTGCATTTGCCATTATGTTAACCCTTGTTGGGTGCGGGAAAACTGAGACACCGGTTCCAACACCTTCCACACCTCAAGCTGAAACTCCAAAGCCTGAAAGACCTGATATTATCCTCGCTACTACTACCAGTACCCAAGACAGCGGTTTACTGGACGTTCTGATACCGGATTTCGAGAAAAAAACCGGGTATAAAGTTAAAACCATTGCTGTTGGCACTGGCGCTGCTTTAGCAATGGGTGAAAAAGGGGATGCTGACGTTTTATTAGTCCATGCCCCCTCTTCTGAAAAAAAATTAGTTGATAATCAAACCGCGATCAATTACCAATTGGTAATGCATAATGATTTTGTGATTGTTGGGCCTTCCGCAGATCCGGCCAAAGTAAAGGAAACTAAAGCTGTTGTAGACGCCTTTAAAGGGATTGCTGCCACTTCCTCAATTTTTGTTACCCGTGGAGATGATTCCGGAACCGATAAAATGGAAAAAGCCTTGTGGGTAAAGGCCAATGTCAAACCGGCAGCAGATAAATATCAATCAACTGGTCAGGGTATGGGCCAGACTCTCACTATCGCCTCTGAAAAAGCCGGGTATACTTTAACCGATCGCGCTACCTACTTAGCTACCAAGAAGAATTTAAAACTCGATATTCTTCTCCAGGGAGATGCGGCCCTTTTAAATATTTATCACGTCATGCAGGTCAATCCAGAGAAATTCCCCAAAGTCAACGCCGATGGTGCGAAGGCCTTTGTTGAATATATGATCAATCCAGATACTCAAGCCACTATTGGTTCATTTGGCAAAGATAAATTTGGAGAAGCTCTTTTCTTCGCTGATGCAGGCAAGTAATTAAGAACAAATTAGTTATTTAATTCAGACAGAAGAACCGTCCCTCTGTCTGAATTTCTGTCTGAATCCGTTTATCCCTTTGTTTATTACCATGAAAGGGAAATAAAACCTATGGAAATGATCTGGCAAGGAATTTTAGCGGCTCTCCGCCTTCTCATAACAGGGGATCCCGAGGTGATGGAAATTACCCTTCTCACCCTTAGGGTTTCTACTATCGGAACTTTAATAAGTCTTTTAATCGGGATTCCATTTGGCACAGTTTTAGCTCTCAAAGCCTTTCCCGGACGTCGAGTTGTCTTAAGCATTGTGAATACCGGAATGGGATTGCCTCCGGTAGTCGTGGGGCTTTGGGTCTCGATATTCCTTTGGCGTTCAGGTCCTTTTGGCTTTTTGAACATTATGTATACCCCAACGGCCATCATCATTGCTCAGGCAATTATTGCTTCCCCAATAGTAGCTGCTTTAACTTGCGCAGCTCTTCAACAAACCAACCCCAAATTGAGGTTACAAATCAAAGCACTGGGAGCAACTCGCTTACAATATGTTTGGCTGCTCCTTAAAGAGGTTAGGTATTCTCTACTTGCGGCAATTATTGCCGGCTTTGGGGCAATCGTTTCAGAAATTGGTGCTTCCATGGCTGTTGGGGGAAATATTCAAGGCCAAACTCGAGTTTTAACAACAGCAACAGTCTTAGAGGTCTCCAAAGGTAACTTCGATATCGCTATTGCCTTAAGTATTATTTTATGCTTACTTGCTTATGGGGCCACATTATGCTTGACTCTACTTCAACAGAAACAGCAAGGGGGAGCTTAGTGTGCTCGAAGCTAAAGAGATAAGTTGGCTTCAGGGCCAAAAGACCATTTTGCACAAGATTAATTTTCAACTATCGGCAGGAGAATGTGTTGGGCTAATCGGTCCAAACGGTTCAGGTAAAAGCAGCATGTTGAAAATTCTCGCTTTTTTGGAGCCCCCAACCTCTGGGCAGCTCTTTTTCCAAGGAAATCCAATGCCTACAGCAGTTCCACTTGCAATTAGGCGTAGAATAGCAATTGTCTTCCAAGAATCACTATTACTAAACACAAAGGTTTTTGACAATGTTGCCCTGGGGCTAAAAATCCGAGGACTCCCCCCTAAAAAAATTCGGGAGCAGGTAGATTTTTGGCTGGAACAATTTGGTGTGGCTCATCTTTCCAAACAATCTGCACGGTCGCTCTCCGGAGGGGAAGCCCAGCGAGTAAGCTTAGCCAGAGCCTTTGCTATTGAGCCTGACATCTTATTCCTTGACGAACCCTTCTCGGCCCTAGATGCGCCTACTAAAGAAGCACTACGGGGCGATCTGGCAAAAGTTTTTAAATCTACCCAAACCACTACACTTATAGTAAGTCACGATTTCAAAGACATTCTCCATTTAACCAAGAGAGCCTTGATCCTTCTAAATGGGAAAGTAGTAACGGAAGGTTCTCCCGCTCAACTTCTGAAGGAAAAACACAATGAAGAAGTTGACCGTTTTCTCTCTCATTTTTCAGCCTAACCAAAAAAAGGGTTGTCTCATTATGAGTGTCCTCAGACATTCATAATAAGACAACCCTTTTGGGTGTACCTAATAGTAGTAATTGTACAATCACAGACACTTGTTTAACTCTAAAAAAAGCACCCCTCATCCTGAGCATGTCCCAGATTCGTCACCGGTGACGAATCTGGGACAGCTTAATTGTCTGTAGATGGCCCCCCAGGTCTTAGCTATTTTTCCCTAACGTGAAACCTTTGATGCTTTCTTTGCGCCGCTCATTTTGATCTTCTATGAGATGTCTTTTAGCAGCAGTCAACTCACCGGCGTGCTTTTCTAAGTAATCTTCGGCTTCTTTCAAATTAGCTACCGTGTTGTCCATATGTTCTTGCAGATGAGCCTTATAGTCCGCTTCGTTATCCGTCTTAGTCAACCTTTAATCACTCCCATTCGATCATGATTTCCTTTTTAGGATGACCTAAAGGGTAAGAAGTTATGTGTCAAGTTCCCTTTGAACTTTGATCAGCTCAGCAAGTATACAGACTGCAATTTCTTCAGGGGTCTCAGCCCCAATTTTTAAGCCTATAGGAGAATACACTTTTTGCAAAGCTTCACGGGTAATACCTTCAGTCTCCAAATCCAAAATTAGGGATTTAACCCTTTTTCGACTACCGATCATCCCAATATAAGCGGCAGGTTTGTTGATCACTTTCCTTAAACACACTTTATCATAACGATGCCCCCGGGTAATGATCACAACAAAGGTTTGTGGGCTGATCTCGATGCTCTCTAACGCTCGTTGAAAGTCGTTGCAAATCACTCTATCTACCGTACTAAATCGATGTGTATTCGCAAAGGATGGACGGTCATCCACCACTGTTACCTCATAGCCAACAATTTTGGCCATAGTTGCCAGGGGGACTGCAATGTGACCGGCCCCAAGAATCAATAATTGAACCACTGTCGTCGCCGGCTCTACCAGCAATCGATAAGCTAATTCAGGAGAAAAGCTCTCACAGGGTTCAAACTCAGAGCTCAAACATATAATGGAAGGTTGACATCTTCGTCCACCTTTTTTGCCTTTCTCCAAGGCTATCTTATTTAATTCATTGCTGCCCAAATCTCCGAGAATATTAAGATTTTCAATCGAGAGCTTATTTCCCAATAATTCATTATTTTGGGCTTGGATTACCGTCACGAGAATTGGGTGGTTTTTACTCTCAAGAGCCGCTAGATAATCCTTATAGAAGTCTATCTTTTCTGCAGAACTCTGAGTATCAACATACTCGATGAATAATTCCATAATACCACCGCAGACCATCCCCTCTTCTTGAGCAATATCTGCGGTCATATTCAAACTATATATTTTAGATTTATGTGCTGTTATAACATCGAGAGCCTCGCGCCTGCCTTCTGCTTCGCCACACCCACCTCCAATAGTTCCAACCGTCGACCCATCGGCAAAAACTAACATCTGGGCTCCGGGTTTACGGGGGGTGGATCCCAATACACTTGTTACAGTAATTAAAGCTGCTTCTGATTTAAGTTCTAATGCCCTTTTAAGTCCCAGATACACCTGTTTATCCATAGTTCGATCTCCCTAGAAACTGCCTTTACGGTTGAAAGGCAGCCTTAATTAATTACTTTCATACTCAGATTATATCAGTATAACATACTTAAGGCGAATCTTCTCTCGCAGGGGACGGGGGTGTTGTGGGGACGGTTCTTTTAACACACTATAGTGTGTTAAAAGGACCGTCCCCACAACACGCCCACATTCAACCTTGGAAGATATCACCTGGCTTAACAAGCTTGACCTCCCGCTGAGAATGCGATACCATCATGTATACAAGTATATTATGTACAGGGAATTCGCTGCTCCTTATCTTTTTAAGCTATACAGACGTGACAATTTCACTTATATAAGTATTGGAGGCTATCCCCATGGAAAAAATTAAAGTTCGAGATTCTGTTGGTGCAACCCTCATTCATGACATGACTCAAATTATCCCGGGTGTCGTTAAGGGCCCCAGGTTCCGCAAAGGTCATGTTATCCGTGAAGAGGATATTCCCGTTCTGCTAAGCATGGGTAAAGAGCATATTTACGTTTGGGATCAAAAGCCAGGCCTGATTCACGAGAACGAGGCCGCCGAGAGACTTGCTCAGGCAGTAGCCGGTTCCGGACTTATCCTTGATGAACCTAAAGAAGGGAAAATCACACTTACCGCTGCCTACGACGGACTGCTTTACTCTTCGGAAGAAGGGGTTTTAGCTCTGAATACTTTAGAAGGGGTTATTCTCTCTACTCGTCACAACCATTATCCGGTCAAAAAGGATGACAAAATTGCCGGAACTCGTGTTGTTCCTTTAATGATTGAAGAAAAAATAATCCTGGAGGCCGAAGAAACTGTTAAGGCTTTCTCATCTCCCATTCTTGAAGTGCGGCCCCTTAAGCCTTTTAAGGTAGGACTTATTATAACCGGAAGTGAAGTCTTTCATGGGCGAATTAAAGATAAATTTGGCCCCGTACTACGTTCTAAAGTTGAAAACTGGGGATCAACTATCCTTGATCAAAAATTTGCCAATGATGATGTTGCAATGATCCAAAGCAGTATCCAAGATCAGTTGGCACTGGGTGCCGAAATGATCTTAGTCAGCGGCGGAATGTCCGTAGATCCTGATGACGTCACTCCCACAGCAATCAAAGAAATGGGGGCTGAACTCGTTACCTATGGAGCCCCGGTATTACCCGGTGCCATGTTTTTGTTAGCCTATATTGGAAATGTTCCTATTATGGGCTTACCCGGGTGCGTTATGTATGCTAAGACTACTGCCTTTGATTTAATTGCTCCCCGAATTCTCACCGGTGAAAGACTGACACGCCACGATATTGTAAAACTTGGTAGTGGCGGACTTTGCCTTGAATGCCCGATTTGCACCTATCCCCACTGCTCATTCGGAAAATAATCGATCAGCTCGTCCAATGATAGTTCAGCTATTGGTTCTATCCACTGATGCCAAGTAAAGGGGTACCCTCTGGTGCCCCTTTACTTATACATTCTGATATATTAAAAAAGCTCGCAGGGAGTAAAAAATCCCAAGCGAGCTTTCTGGCGTTTTATTACCTTACTCTAGACAATGCCTAAATTACATAGCATCTTTATAAATTTGAATTACTTGTTCAAGAGTCGCTGTGCGAGGATTAGTAGCTTGACATGCATCTAACTTAGCATTACCAGCCATCAGTTCAAAGTCTTCTTCTTTAACATTTAGGGCAGACAATCCGGTAGGGATTCCAACATCTTGAGATAAGGTACTGATTGCGCTAAAGCATTTTTCTGCTGCATCTCTCGCAGAAAGCCCTGTAATGTTTTCACCCATTGCTTCAGCAATCTCCCCATAACGCTCCATATTACCAATCATGTTAAAGCGTGAAACATGAGGAAGAAGAATTGCGTTACATACCCCATGAGGCAGATTATAGAATCCTCCTAATTGATGAGCCATTGCATGGACATAGCCGAGGCTGGCATTATTGAAAGCCATACCTGCTAGGAATTGGGCATAAGCCATTTGTTCACGAGCTTGGAAGTCATCACCGTTGGCAACTGCACGGCGTAAATATTTACTGATTAATTTAAAGGTCATCAGAGCAGCTGAATCTGTAACCGGTGTTGCGGCTGTGGATACATAGGCCTCAACAGCATGAGTCAGAGCGTCCATTCCGGTAGCAGCGGTTAAGCTAGGTGGTTGTTTCATCATTAGTAAAGGATCATTAATCGACACGTTTGGAGTAACATGCCAGTCAACAATGGCCATTTTTATATGTCGAGCAACATCTGTGATAATACAGAATCTTGTCATTTCTGCAGCTGTACCTGCGGTAGTGTTGATAGCGATCATTGGAGCCATCGGTTTCGGGGATTGATCAACGCCTTCATAGTCGTTAATTCTTCCACCATTACCTGCAACCAGTCCGATTCCTTTGGCACAATCATGGGCAGATCCTCCACCTACGGAAACAATTAGATCACATTCTTCTTTATTGAAAATCTCTAATCCATCATGTACGTTTTTATCCGTCGGATTCGGTTCTGCGCCCCCATATATAGTAACTTTAAGGCCTTCTTTGGCAATGATGTCAGCAATTTCTTGAGCCATACCAATTTTTTCGAGATAAGCATCGGTTACCAATAGTACACTTTTTCCGCCTAATAGTTTCGCTTGTTTACCGGTTTCTTGGGCTGCTCCTGCACCCATAAGGTTAACTGTTGGCATAAAATACCCGTACACTTGATAATTTGACATATTCGTTTCCTCCTATTCATTCTTCCGTGTTTCTCTGAAATATGTTATCGCCGTTAATGTTTAATTTATATTGCAAGACTCATGCCAAAAGTCTGAAATATTTGATTTATCAATTCCGAGTGCCTGTTTGTAGGCTATATTCTTTATTTTTCAAATAATTTAAAGACTCATTATAATTTTAATTAATTATTTATTGCTCTACTTTGGCACACTTGTTTTGAGAAAAGCACCATATTTGAACACTTAATTCTTAGATATTTACCCGTCAAATAAAAAAACGACAAACACTAAAAGCATTTGTCGCTCTAAAATATAAAATTTACTAACTGCAAATTAACTGTTAAATGTAAAAAACTCCTGTCTCTCTCACATCATATCCGCCCAAGGCCAACACTTCGTCTTGGAATTCTTTGCTTTGAATCACGGAAATCATGGCCTTCATGCGCGGTTCCTCAAGATACTCACGAGGAATTGCCAAGTCATACCGTTCTTCTCCAACGAAAATATAGTCTAAACCCAAGGCTTCCGCGGCGCTTTGAATACCCAGGCCCACATCAGCGGCACCCGAGGCTACTGCGATAGCAACGGCTAAATGGGTAAATTCTTCTCGCTCATACCCTAAAATTTGCTCCTTGCTTAGTCCTTGCTGCTGGAGCAAGTAGTCAAACAGCACTCGAGTTCCGGATCCCCCCTGCCGATTAACAAATCGAACACCGGGCTTAGTAAAATCCGCCAGGGTCTTTATATTTAGAGGGTTTCCTTTGGGTACGATAAGCACTTGAGTCCTATAAACCAAGTTCATTAAAGCCATATCTCTTCCCGGTAAGAAACGTTTTAAGTAGGCATGATTATACTCCCCTGTCTCAGGATCGAGTAAGTGGATACCGGCAAAATGAGCTTCCTCTTTGCGCAAGGACAGGATCCCGGCCAGACTCCCTACATGTGCCGATGCAATCCCCCCGAAGCCGCCTCTGGCTTTCATATGGCTGCTTAAAACGTCTAGGGTAAGATCATGAGATCCAATGCAAACAAGGGTTTCTTCTAACTCTGAAACCGGACGCAGCAGCTCAATAGGAACTGTTTCACCCTCATGAAAGCCTTCTTGTAAGCGTGGTACTCGCAAAATCCCATCAGCTCGTACTAGACTCATGGTCACACCGGCTCCTCGGCTTAAAGGGGCGGCAACCCAACGCTCTCCGACTTTTCCAACTTTGACCCGAACGAACTCTTCACTACCCAATGAAGAAAATACTTTTTTACTGATTACCGCGTCCAGACTAGTCTGGGAATCTTTACTTAAGCCTTGATAATGCTTTACCCATGGTTCTAAGAACAAGTGGGCGGTCAAATAAGCGGAAACTGGATATCCCGGGATTCCAATCGTTGGCTTATCTTGAACTTCACCTAAGACCACTGGCTTTCCCGGTTTAATAGCTACTCCATGAAGATAAAGATTCCCATGCTTACTAACTAAACTCGATGTATAGTCATCCCGCCCTTGGGATGATCCGGCAATGATGACTAAAATATCTTGTGATGCTGCCATTTCTAGAATCGCTGCTTCCAGCAATTCCGGTTTATCCGGCGTAATCGGCCATATGGTTGCTGATCCGCCCCATTCTTCAACAAGGGAAGCCAGCACTGTGGAATTACTGTCGACAATATCTCCTACCTGAAGGTTTGCCTCCACGGGACGTATTTCATCCCCTGTTGGTAAAATGCCAACTCGGGGTTTACGTCGTACTTCCACCTCTAACACTCCCGCCGCCAGTAATGCCCCTTGATCTTGAGGCCTAATGCGGTGGTGAATGGGCAAAAGCACCTCCCCTTCAACCATGTCTTCTCCCACAGGCCGCACATGATTCCAAGGTACAATAGGAGCTTGGAGCAGAATTCCTTGCTCACCCAATTCCAAAACATCTTCCAGCATGACGACGGCATCCATTCCCTCCGGAAGCGGGTCTCCTGTATCTACTTGAATGGCTTGCACTCCCAGCTTTAACCAACGGGGCTCTCTCTCAGAGATTCCATGAGTATCCCTAGCCCTAAGAGCATAACCATCCATGGCTGAAGCCGCAAAATGAGGCGAACTCTTTTTAGCCCGAACAATTGCCCCTGTAATTCTATGCAATGCTGAGCGCACATCGATAAATTCGTTTTTTGGAATACAACGCACTGCAAGCTTGTCCATCATCAGCTTGAGTCCATCCTGCCAAGTTGTATTTTCAAGATATATTTGGCGTTCCACCTTATTAAGCCTCCCCTTATAGCAGATATTTTTTAACGCAAAAGCCGGAAAGAGACCTCTTTCCCTGCTTCGATACCTTCTGTGTCTAATCCTATATGTACTATGGCATCAGCTAATACCATCGTGCGTATTAACCCCGATTTTCCGCGAACCGGCTCAACTTGCCAACCTTCGGTATGGGGTACCAGCTTAACTCTTACATACTCTTCACGTCCGCTTCCCGAATATAGGTTTTGGGATAAAACTCCTTGAGGCAGAGGATCGACTTGTGGATTTATGGCTGATCCGTCTATCCAAGGACGAACCAGTGCATCAAAAACCACCATTGCTGAGGCGGGGTGCCCGGGAAGTCCGAAGATTAATTTCCCATCTACTACACCACCAATTGTTGGCTTGCCCGGCCTTAAGGCCAAGCCATGGAAAAGCAGCCCCGGCTCTCCTAATTCGCTGATAAGTTGAGCTGATAAATCTCGCAGTCCAACGGAACTCCCGCCTGAGAGCAAAACAATATCATTTTCCTTCAACATCTGGGCCAGTACTAAACGTAGCTCTTCAAGATTATCTTTGACAATGCCATAATGGCGAGCATCCGCACCACTTGCTAAGGCCTGCCCAAGCAAGGTGTAGCCGTTAATATCTCTTGACTGACCGGGAAGAGGTTTTTGTTCCGGAGGAATAATTTCATCCCCAGTGGAAAGGATTCCAACCTGAAACCGGGGCCAGACAGGAACATCGTTCATCCCCAGAGATGCTAAAAGCCCCATCTCCTGAGCTCGTATTTTTGTGAACCTTGATAATAATACTTCCCCTTCAGTAAAATCTTCCCCAATCTCAATAAGATTCTCCCCCGGGGCAACGGCTTTTGTCACACCATAAAGTGTTTCTCCAAAATGTTCAAGGCGTTCAACCATAACCACAGAATCTGCTCCCTCAGGCAGCATTCCCCCTGTGGGTATTAGTATTCCTTCTCCTTTTGCTAAAGATTTCGTAGGAGCCTCACCCATTCTTATCTCACCAAGACACTCCAGCAAAGCCGGCATACTTTCGCTGGCTCCAAAAGTATCTGCCGCCCGTACAGCCATCCCGTCCATCGTAGATTTACGGAAATTAGGCACAGCGCATGTCGCCGGAATATCCTTGGTAAGAATACGCCCCAAAGATTCCTCTAAGGGTATCTGCTCCACCCGCTCATAAAAGGAAAGAACATATGGCTTTAAAGAGTCGATCGCTTCAGATAATGTATGAACTTTAAATAATTCACTACTACTTCCCATGCTCTAATTACACCTTTCAGCGACTTATTTTCGTATTCTGGTTTTTCTGGTTTTTGTGATTATCTTTAATGTTTTGGCGATTAATCTCCAATAACATTATTCTCAACCATTTATATAGACTCAAAACTAGGCAATTCAAAACGCTCAAATTCCATAGTTAATAAATCCACTTGCAGCCAGGCCCGGCGCAAGGCAGGTATACGACCAATCAATAGTTTTACCCCTTCTGCAACACTCAGGCTTGCTAAGACGGCAGGAGTAAAAGCCGGATTCCCCCATTTACTCTCTACTCCCCGATCCCCATGACCGTATAAACGCAAAACGCTAAAATCACCGGGTAAACTCACTCCAATTTGACCATACCATCCGGCAATACTGGCAAAAACCAAAGGTAGCTTAAGCTGGTGACAAACTCGTTCTAATACAACTCTTGTAGCTAAAGAGTCAAGAGCATCAAAGACCAAGTCGACTTCGGAAAAGAAATCTGTTCCTCTCTCCTCTGCAAACCACTCTTTAATAATCTCAACTTTAACCTCAGAATTTACCCTCTGCAATCTATCCCGGGCAGCCTCTACCTTCCACTGCCCAATAGATGCTTCCGTTGCCATAATCTGCCGATTAAGATTACTGACTTCCAGACGGTCTCCATCTATCAGCACTAATCGCCTGACCCCGATTCGGGCAAGTTCCTCAGCTATATAACCGCCAAGCCCTCCACACCCTACTATTGCCACAGAGGAAGCTAGCAGCTTGTTCTGATCCTGATCCGTTAAAGTTTCTTGATTACGTACATAACGACCTTCCAGCATGTTTAGCCCCCTCCGACAGGTGGAAAAAGGGCAATAGTATCTCCATCCTTTAGAAGGTGCTGGGCATTTACATCTCGTCCATTAACGAGACAAATAGCTACTTCCTCAGGTTTAATGTTTAACGGTTCGAGAATATTTAAAACTTTGCTTTCTTCCTGAAGTTCACGCTCTTCAACCTTAAAACGGCCATCTCGAAATGTGGCAAATAGTTTAACCGTTACACGCACTCCAACTACCCCCTCCGTTTTAATAGTAATGGTTTAATTATTAGGCATTCCTAGACTATTATACCATGGTACTAGAAGGGGAGACCCTTAATAGAGTCCCCCCCTTTAACATTTTCTTTCTTAATTAAGCATTTTATCAAGTACCCTTTAAAATCCAATCTGAATTTTAAAGAGTAAGTACTAACTGTCCAACTGCATTAGATTACATTCCTAGTTTTGTCAGGCACTCAGGGGTAGGCACACCTGCTTCGTCCCAGCCACGCTCAGCGTAGTACTTAGGCAGAAGCTCTGCCAATTTGAGGACTTGGCCTTTGGAAGGACCATCTACAATTGGGTCTTGTATTAAACGTTTCGGGAGGGTGTCCTCAGCAGCAGAGTATCCGACGCGCAAATTATGCAAGCGTTCATTATTCCAGATTCGTTCTCCACAAGCTAAGAGTTCTTCATCTGTATAATTGGCACCTGTCACTGCATTTACAAGGGCAGCATAATCCGAAAGACCTAAGGCAAAGGAGGAGAATAAACATAGTCCCAGGGAGTCGATAACAGCTGTAAGGTCTTGGAATATCTTAACCCAAGTTGCTTTTCCCTCTAATGAAGTACGGTCAAGCTTCTCTGGTAATCCTAAAATTTCCGGAGAAATCATATACCCACGAACATGACAGCCCCCACGATTACTGGTAGCAAATTGAAGTCCCTGACCTTGTACTCCCCTTGGATCATAGGCTGGAATTTCTAACTTTTTGACAGTCATGGACAGTTCAGGAGCACCATAGCTTTCAGCTAAACGATAAGAACCTAAAGCCATTTTAGCCCCTAAGCCTTCAGCATAGCCAATTTTGCGAACCCACTCAACCATTCCCGCAGCATTGCCGAACTCAAGGGGTGTACCATCAAGTTCTTCAGGCTTAATATAGCCTCTCTGCACTAATTCCATACCGGCAGCAATTGTAGCTCCAACGGAAATTGTGTCTAAACCTAATTTGTTACACAAATCATTGGCTTTATGAATTGCATCAAAGTCGTGAATACCTGAGTTCGAACCGAATACCCACACTGTTTCGTACTCCGGACCGGCACCTTCGCCGCCCTCCCATTTGCTATAACGTCCACAGGCAATGGGACAGCGATAGCAAGGGTCTTTTTTAATCAAATGATTTGCAGTCATGGTTTCACCACTGATTAAATCCGCCTCAGAATCATAGGATTCCTGGAAGTTCTTAACCGGATAAATACCACTTTCATTGATAATATTAACAAGAACTGCCGTTCCATAAGTGGGAAGTCCTTGACCTGTTACACCATTTTCTCTAAGTTTGCCCAAGGCTGAGCTTAAGACAGTTTTCATTACATCCGGATTGGCATTTTCTACTTTACCCGTTCCACGAACCAAAATTGCCTTAACATTTTTGGAACCCATAACAGCACCAACGCCACTGCGTCCTGCAGCTCTGTAAAGATCGTTCATGACAGCAGATATTAATGAAAGGTTCTCACCGGCAGGACCTATGGATAAGACTTTAACCTTGTCATCTCCAAATTCCTTTTTTAAGGTATCAGTTGTGGCATAGACATCTTTGCCCCAAACGTGAGCCGCATCCTTAATCTCTACTACATCATCATGAATGCTTAGATAAACGGGCCGGTCAGCCTTGCCTTCTAAGATGACCATATCATAACCGGCAAATTTCATATGAGCGCCCCATTGTCCTCCTGAGTTTGAAGAGGCCACTACACCATTTAAGGGAGACTTTGTCACTACTACATAACGACCTGAAGTTGGAGCATTGGTTCCTGTAAGAGCACCGGCAGCAATAAATATCTTGTTCTCAGGAGAAAGGGCATCAACGTCTGAAGCTACCTCATCTGTAAACATTTTCCCGGCAAGACCACGTCCACTTAAATACTTCTTTGCAAGTTCCATGTTTAAAGGTTCAGTACTGATTTTTCCTTCCGTGAGATTAACACGTAATATTTTTCCGATATACCCACCCATGAATCTTCCTCCTCGTAAATTTTATTCTTCTTCTTTACATCCCCAGATGGTTGAATCTTATAAACTACCCGTCCACTATGGGATCTTAATCATAATTATATAGCAATTAATGTGCCATATGTTAAAAACTTTTAAATAAAAACAAATATTCTAATACATCGAATTGTTCCAATTAAAAACTAACTATATTAAACTAAATCAAACTAAACCAAACAACATTTAATTGATATAAAATTACACAAATTTTATTTAAAACTTCAGTTATTACTATTTGCTCCGCATCCGTGCATTTTGTGTGCAAGTTATGTTCCATTATTGAACACTTGTCGAAAGTTGTTTTCTCTAATCTTGTTGTTTGATTAAAACAGATATGTTATTCTGTCAATTGTAAGGACAATATTCCGAGAGAGGGAGGCAAAAAGAGTCATGGATAATCAGTGGAAGCGTTTTATTAAAGGCGAAAGTGTTGAGTCGGAAGTAACTCCTACCATTTATCGATCTTGGCAGAGAAGCTTAGATTATCATGTAGATCACACGCTAGTTTCTAACCAGGACATTCTGACAACATCCCGCCTCAGCGAGCGCCGTGACTCTCAAGAATCCTTGATCCGAGCTAGTGAGCCTGTTTTGCCTTATATATTTAATTTATTGGGAAGCACAAATTATACGGTTTTGTTGGGTGATAATGATGGTTACATTATTGAAGCCGTTGGAGACACGCACTTTATGAGCAAGGCTCAAAAAGTTAATTTAAGTCCCGGAGCCAGCTGGCGTGAAGAAATTCGAGGGACTAATGCCATTGGAACTGCCTTACGAGACAATTCTCCCATATCGGTTTTTGGGTGGGAGCACTTCGTTCACGATAATCATTTTTTGGCCTGTTGGGCTGCCCCAATCCAAAACAGTCAAGGTATCCCCCTTGGAGTTATAGATATAAGCGGCGAAGCTAATCCGGATCGCCAAAAGATATTGAACATCGCTATGATGGGCGCAAGTATGATCGAGAAAAACTTACGACTTTTTGAGTTGGAAAACCAATTGAAGTTTTACCAAGAAGGTTCGAAGTTAGCTTCTTCATTGTTACAACAAGGATTTCTGGCCATTGACCACAATGGCATCATAACTAACATCAATGCTTACGGGGCAGGATTGCTTGGCCGCAGACAAGAAGAAATCATAGGACAACACGCAGGAGATGTTTTTAGCACTCCAAAAGGATGGATGTTAAATGGACACTCATTGAATCTCCATTTAAAAGATCGTTCAGGTAAAGAAATTACCTCTCACCTAAATCAAGTTGTCAATAACTCCGGAAAAACATTGGGTGCCGTAGGAACTCTAAACATCTCTAAAGCAACTTCTCTATCTAATACAATGTGGATTGGGAATAGCGTTCTATCGCAACGAATGCTGGCACGAGTTTCTAAAATTGCTTCCACCCGCTCTTCTGTGCTTATTAATGGAGAGAGTGGAACAGGTAAGGAAATAATTTCCCGTACAATCCATCAACTCAGCTCTCGAAGCGAAGGACCCTTTGTCGCCTTGAATTGCGCCTCACTTCCTGCCACACTTATAGAAAGTGAATTGTTTGGTTATGTTGATGGTGCTTTCACGGGAGCACGCCGTGGTGGAAAGCCCGGCAAATTTGAATTAGCTAATAACGGGACAATATTCCTTGATGAAATTGGAGATATGCCCTTGAATGTTCAAGTAGCACTTCTTCGAGTGCTTCAAGAAAAGGAAGTTTCTCGGATTGGGGATACAAAAGCTTTAAAAATAGATGTTCGTGTCATTGCTGCTACTCATAAGGATCTCTCCGCCCTAGTAACTGAGGAAAAATTCCGCTTAGATTTATACTATCGCCTTAAAGTCATTACTTTAGAATTACCTCCCCTCCGGGAACGTACAGAGGATATTCCTGACTTAGTTCGTTATTTTATTGACAAAACATGTAATTCCCTGGAACTTCCGCTGCTGGGAATCCAAGAAGAAGTCTTTTCATATCTATCCTCCCATTCCTGGCCTGGTAATGTCCGAGAATTAGAGAATTGTATTGAAAGCATGGTTGCTTTAGCAGAAGGTCCCGTTCTAACCGTTGAAGATTTACCGGATGAAATTCGGCAGTCCGGGAAAAACAAATCAGTAACCAAAGCCGAAGCCGAACCCGAACCCCTGCTTAATCAACAAACTAAACAGGCTATTCTTTACGCCCTTAACCAAACTAACGGGAAGATAGCTCCAGCCGCTAAGCTCCTTGGCATCGGGAGAAATACTCTCTATCGGAAGATGAAAGATCTGGGTGTTAATATTTAGCACGGCATGTAAAGGGGGTAGATCCTTTAACACAATAATTGTGTTAAAGGATCTACCCCTTTACCCGTGTGTGAGAGGCGGTCCAGCTTTCGTGCCCCTTTAATAATCTTTAGAGAGATTCAGGTGACAGCATATAGTTTAAATAGTTCAAGCGATATTCTGAACCCTCTTTGCTGATTAGATTAACACATCCGTAACTTTGCTCAAAACGAAAGAGGTTTTCTAAGGGCATACCCAGTACATGGCACAATATTACTCTATTTACACCTGCATGCCCAACAATTGCGATGGTCGTTTCGTTGGATTTTGGCAGGTTTTTCAGGACAGGAATCACTCTTTGGTAACAATCAGAGAAACTTTCCCCCCGTGGCGGCGAGTAATTGGTGATATCTTCTCCACGTTCTCGAAATTCCTTAGGATACTTAGTTCTGATCTCCGAGAAGAGCTGCCCCTCCCAATCCCCCATCCTTATTTCCCGTAATTCCCGGCGAACTATGGGTTTTATTTGATGAACCAACCCAATTATATCGGCAGTTTGTTGTGCTCTCGCTAAATCGCTGCAGTATATGCTATCGAAGGGTACCCGACTTAACTTCTCCTGTAATATGCTTGCTTGCTGCAGGCCAAGGACACTTAGGGGCAAGTCCGTTTGACTAATATAGCGTTTCTCTTTACTAAGGCCGATATCCCCGTGCCTAAGTAAATAAATAAATTTTTTACTCATGATTCTTTATGCTCATTTCAATTCACCTTACCTTTGATCCAACTCCCTTTGAACTTTTATGAGCTCGCCGAGAATGCTTACGGCAATTTCTTCAGGGGTTTCCGCCCCGATTTTAAGGCCGATGGGGGAATACAGCTTTTGCAGCTCTTCTCTGGAAATTCCCTCCTCCTCGAGTTCGGCAAGCAAGGCTTTCACCCTTTTACGACTGCCAATCATGCCGATATAAGAAGCTGGCTGATTGACGACTTTACGAAGACAGAGCTTGTCATAGCGATGTCCGCGGGTAATAATCACCACAAAAGTTTGGGGATTGATGGTTATCTTATCTATAGCAAGTTCAAACTCATCGCACAGAATCCTATCAGCCGTTGGAAATCGGTAAGCATTGGCAAAGGATAAGCGATCGTCTACCACTGTAACCTCATACCCTACCATCTTAGCCATGGCCGCCAGGGGGAGGGCAATATGTCCCGCACCTAGAATTAACAGCTGCACCACCGTCTGGGGCGACTCCACCAAAAAACGATAGGCTGGTTTCTTAACTGAAGTATCGCAGGGCTCAAGTTCCAAGTCCAAACTCACCAAAACCGGCTGACAGCGTTTAGCCCCGATTTTGGCATTTTCCAAAGCAATTCGAGTTAACTCTTCTGAGCCTAGATCCCCTTTGATCTCTCCATTGTCTAGGATGACTATTTTTTTTCCTACTAATTTCTGATTATGGGCCTCTATAACAGTGACAAGAACAGGTTTAGCCTTTTCTAAGTCAGTCAAATACTCCTGCATGATTTCCAGGTGTTCCTCCGGACTATAGGGACCGAGATAATCAATGAATAATCCCATAATCCCTCCACAAACCATACCCTCATCTGAGGCCAGGTCTGCAGTCATATTAAGGTAGTGTATCTTCGAGGTATGAGCAGCGATAACATTAAGAGCTTCTGTTCTTCCCTCTGCTTCCCCACATCCGCCGCCAATGGTTCCTAGGGTTGTTCCATCAGCAAAAACCAACATTTTTGCTCCTGGCTTACGGGGAGTTGAGCCTAATACGTTGGTTACTGTAATCAGTGCTGCTTCCATTGTTTCTGCGATGGCCTTTTTAAGGCCAAGAATTATTTCCTTATCCATTAGCCCTTTCCTCCTAGCTCAACTTTCCATATGTCCGGCAATGGCATCTTAACGATCTCTTCAATTTTGCCCTGGATTTTTTCTGCGTTGCTAAGTCTGAGGATAATCTTACTGGACACCTCAACATTGTTCTTGTACTTTTCCAAGAGTCCGGAGAATCTAGCCTGGAGTGAAATAATTTGATCCTCTTGGACAAGTTTATCTGCCAAATAGACGATTTCCGTTTCAGTTAAAGATTGGTCAGTTGATCCCAAATATATATCCATGTGTTCGGCGACAATTTGAGCCACTTGCGGATATTTGCAAAGCATTTTGGCACCCACACAGGCATGGTCGGCTTCCCCTTTGGCTAAGTCATGCAGCAGAGCGGCTGCCTTGATAAGTTCCAAGTTCAACGGGCATCCACACCTAACTAAATAACTTCCCAGGACACTACTTACCTGTGCTACCTGCTGGCAATGATTTACCACCTGTGGAGAAGTGTTAGAACTTTTCAGGATAGCGTAACACTCTTTTTCCGAAGGTATCTGGGAATGCCCGCAATAGTTCAGCATTTCTAGATAGTCTTCCGGCGTGTCCATATCCAGCAGAATTCCGGGGTCTTCCACCTCGACCTCCAAAGCGTCCTGTTCATATTGTTCTAAGAAAGCCTTCATTCCCCCCGGTTTATCCCAAGACATTACTTCTTTCCCATAGCGGCAGGAAATTAGAGGAGGGTGCCCCCTAGTGCCTTGATAAGTTGGGTAGATAATACCGAATCTTGTGGTCAAGAAGGTACTCTGCAGCTTCTTGATACTGTCCGGCCTGATGATTGGATTATCGACGGGTAGCAGAAAAAATCCTTGCACCTCCGGTGACAAGCTTTTAACTCCGGCCGTCACTGAAGAGAACATACCCTCGGAAAAATTCGGGTTGACAATTGTCTGAACTTCCAGTTTCTCTAAAATAGGATACATTTCGTTGGCTCGATGCCCCACTACCACGCGAATATCCCTTATCCCGCCCTTTAAGAAGCTTTCCACAGCTTTTTCTAAGACTGTGCCCTCGCCTAAAGATAAAAGGGGTTTGAAGTGTTTCATGCGAAAAGAGTAGCCGGCGGCAACTATGATTGCTGTTAACAACTAGTCACTCCCTCTCTTGTCCAGAATTTGTCGTTTAGCTGTGCTTTTTCGAACAATTAGTTCTGTGCTGGAGATGAGCAAAAGCATTACCTTCAGTTGACCCAGCTGTCTGGCATTCCTGATGGCAGAGATTTTGTCTAAGGTGTCACTAAGATCATTCTGGGTTGCCAAGGAAAAGGAACCCTTCAACTGAACTCTGAGCTGTAAATAGCTTTCCTTTCCCACTCCCCCCTTTGTAAGAGTTACTTCAAAATCCATAACCTTAGGCAAAGCAAACAAGACCTCGTCAAAGTCCGCCATAGTAAGGCACTCCGTCTCGGTCAGGTAAACCCGCTCTCTGGACTTCAGCAGTTCCAGTCTCTTTAATACCGTCCCGCAAACGCAAGGTTCTGGGATAAATCTGGACAAATCACCTGTTCGATAGCGGATCAAAGGCATCCCCCTCCGAGTCAAAGTGGTTAAGACGATCTCTCCTCGCTGTCCCTCCTCGACAGGCAGCCCGGAGCGGGGATCGATGATTTCGAGATAGAGATCCGCTTCCCTGAGATGGTAACCGCAGAAGCCTTCACATTCTAGGCCTCCTCCCAGTCCCATCTCAGTCATTCCGTAGTGATTAAATACTTTGCAACCCCATGTCTTTTCCAGTTCTTGCGCTATAGCTAGGGGTACGTAATCCGTACTTAACAAAACCCTACTCAAGCTCAAAGGGACTGGGCGTCCTTGGGAATCTTTAAAACGGGCCAAGCTCAGGACTTGAGTAGGAATTCCTACTAAAGCATTGATCTTATTCTCTTGAATCTGCTCTAAAGTTGACTCCAGATTGCTGACCAGACCATGAACAATCCCTGTTATACCCGCTCTATCTAAACCTAAGCGCAGCAAATCTCCGACGCTGCCCGGGGTACCTCCAGGCAGCATTATCAAGACTCTGTCCCCGGGCTTTACCAGGGTTAACATACCATGATGAAAGAAATCGATGGTTAATTCCTGATCTGCCTCAGTAAAAAACAAGCGTTTGGGTTTGCCGGTTGTGCCCGAACTCTGTAAAGTCACGATTCTGTTGATCTCATTTTGAGAGACACAGAGGAAATCCAGAGGATTCTGTCTTAAATCTTCAGGGGTGGTAAAGGGCAACTGTAATAAGTC
This sequence comes from Desulfosporosinus hippei DSM 8344, assembly GCF_900100785.1. Taxonomy (GTDB): domain Bacteria; phylum Bacillota; class Desulfitobacteriia; order Desulfitobacteriales; family Desulfitobacteriaceae; genus Desulfosporosinus; species Desulfosporosinus hippei. Next base: position 115,302 of record NZ_FNCP01000012.1, read on the forward strand.
CTTAAGTGTGCCCATCTCACAAGCCAGGCCGGAATATAACTGTTTATAAAACTTGCTGTTACTGACAGCCCAAAGAAGAGTCTCCTGCAGCTTCTGCAACTGATAGTTCTCAATTTGGGTTCTGGTTAAGTTTTTCGCAGAATCTCCGTTGATTTTGCCGCTGATCCAAGGCTCCAGAGAGGTGGTTGCCATAGCCAAACCTATCTCTCCCTCCGGTAAATTGAGTGCCCGAATTTATCTGTAAGGTTGTAAGCGCAAAAAGGAATTAACTTGCCCTCAGGGCTGACCACATGGATACAACAATTTTTTAGGCGTTCAATATCCAGATTCCAGACATCCTGAAAGGCCATACCACTGATGGAAAAGGCATAGATTTTCAGTTGTTGAATTAGATTGTCCCAGGAGTTGGAGGGCTGGGTGCTTAGGGGCTGAATCTTTAAGGTTTCTGCCCCTGACCATTGCCGAGCTACAAAAGTCCGGGTTTTTCGAGCCAGTTCATCTGCCCGCTCCGGCCCATTACAACAGGAATTGTTGACAATGGGTTTTAGAGATCCATCCCTCTGTCTGATAAAATTACCGCTAAAAGAGCAGCGACCATTATGGGGTTTCAGATTGCCGACCTTGATTAGTCCATCCGTCTGTTCCTCGATAGCTTGAATGACTTCGGGGAGGGTGATCCTGTCTGAGTCCAGGGGTTCCTTGAGAATCCTTCCGAAATAACTGACCGGTTGAAAGTGCACCCCTCTGACAGCGGGATGTTTCTCTAAGGCAAACTTGAGGATTCCTCCGATATTGTGAGTATTAATCCCTGGGATCAAGGTGGGTACTAAGACCACCCCCATCTCCTGTTGAGCGCAGTTCTCGATGGCTTTGGCTTTGAGCCCTAAAAGCTTGCGGCCTCTGATTGTCTGATAAATGGAATCTTCCGTACCGTCAAATTGCAAGAACACGGAGCTAAGGCCAGCCTTCTTCAATCGGCTTACCAGGACAGGATCTTCAGCCAGACGCAAGCCATTGGTGTTTAGCTGAATAAAGTTAAAGCCTAATCCTCTTCCCAGTTCCACAATTTCCGGCAGGTCATCTCTAAGGGTTGGTTCGCCGCCGGACAACTGGATATTAACCGGACCGCTGGCAGCAAGAACCTTCTTATACCACCCCTCTATGACCGCTAAGGATGGTTCATCCAACTCCGTACCCGCATTGGCAAAACAAACCCGGCAGTTTAAGTTGCAGCGCTGAGTAATCTCCAGCAAAGCTGTGCAGGTTGTCTTATAGTGCTCCCGGCATAAACCGCAATCAAAGGGGCAACCTCTCTCTACCTGGGTAAAGCACTCTATAGGAGGAGTCGGAATGGTTGGCCTGAGCCAGGACTCCCATTGAGGACTCCCTCTCCAAAGCAGAGTTTGATAGTCTCCATGTTCAGGGCAATGCTTGACCATATAAACGGCATCCTCCTGAACTACCCGTTGAGCCGGAATTCTCTGCAAACATTCCGGACATAAACTCTCAGTGAAGCTTTCGGTTGTGGATATCAAACATTCGTCTCTTGTTTCCATCTGCTATCCCTTTCTAACTGAAGTAGCATCCTTTTGGGCAATCAGTTGGAAATATCCCATCTTGGCTTGCTTAAGAGCCCCTTGAACAAGGATCGGATCTACTGAACCTGAACCCGAATCCGGGTTAGAACATGAGCAGACTGATGTCTTAAGCCAAAAATTGTTCATGGAGCCATGAGTCATGATTAAATCGACGGTTAGCTGGGTCAACAAGTTGGTATGATCCTTCCAATTAACAAGGTGAAAACCCTGTTGGGTGAGTTTATTAATTAAGGACTCTTTTGGCAGGGCCCGGCGAATACAGGAGTCTAGCCTAAGCTCTTGCAGAGCTTGAAGCCCTTCGGGATTTCGGGCATAAACGTCATTGATAACTAACCACCCGCCCGGATTAAGAACTCTGAAAATTTCCTTAAGAACTTGATCCAGGTCTTCCATAACAGACAAAGCACACTCGGCAAATACTCCATCCATTTCCTGAGCAGGAAAAGGCAAGTCTTCCCCCAGTCCTTGAATCAGGTTCAAATTGGGATTCTGCTTGAGGCCACTTTCCAGAAGCAGTGCTGAGGGATCCAGTCCTAGAGCCTGAAGTCCATACAGGGAAACCAAACGATCAACTGTTGCGCCGCTGCCGCAGCCCACATCTAAAACCCGCGCCCCCGGTGGGAAATCGCAGCTTCGAACTCCCAGATCCGTTAAATAAAAACCACCCGGTCTCAGGGTATCCCCTGTACTCTGGCGCAAGAGGTCACTCTCATATAGTTTAAAAATTCCTTGGTCATTATTATTCACTGTTTATTCCTCATCCGACATTTCTGGCTCTTCTGCATAGGCTGCCAAAATCTCATTAACCTTACTGAAGGTGGTTGAAACTATATTGCCGCATTGCACAGGGTACTCATTACCCTCGCCCAGAGAGTGATCTAAGATCCCGTCACAATCGATACTGCCATGAACCTCTTCAAACCACTCCAGCAAATCATTGATCATCCGGTTAAATTTAGGGTGTCCGAATTCCTGGGGTGTTCCCTTCCCCGTCTTTAAGCCAAGCACACACACTCCACCGGTAAGTGCTCCGCAGGTTTTTCCTGATCTGCCTATCCCTCCGCACAACCCCTGCATGGCTCTAATTAAGTCTGGGTTTTCCTGACCTTGTTCATCTAATCCTAAGATAACCATGATTTGGCTGCAGCAGAATCCCTGGGTGGCTAATTGAAACATACGAAAAGCGTCGACGGTCATCCTGCTCCCCCCTTATTTATCTTCAAGGCTTTGTTCTACTTCAAACATTTTCCCTAAAGCCAGATCTTCAGTAATTAACACCAGACCACAACTGAGGCATTTTAACTCTTCTACGACAAAATCGTTACCCAAATAGGAGGCCTTGACCGCCCCTCTCTGGAGTTCTCCACCACATTTTCCACACTTCCAAGGGGTTTTAGAAGTTTGTTTTTGATTGTTATTCATGATCCTTCCTCCACAATTTCCATGCGGTGGCTATACACATTGAGTACCACAAAGCCTTGCTCCTGTTCTTGATATTCAACCCAATAGGTCACTTTAACAGGCCGGAAACAGGCTAAGCTGTGACCATTGTCAGGGTTAACAAACTTTCTTCCCGTCCCTTCGGCCAGTTCTATGACCCGTTGAATATCTTCAATTAATATCCGTCGTTCTTCCATAATCCCCAGGACTCTTTCATCTAACTGGAGTTTAATCTGCAAATAGGCCACATCCTTTTTCGGCAGAACTTCTTTCCACAGTGAGTCTAACAAGGTTCTTTTGAGTTTTGCTCGATTTTCGTGGCGATATGATAAACCAACCCTGGGTCTAAGTGCCGCCTCTTCAAAGTTAGTAGCGAACATCAAATCTAAGAGATGAACCGTTCGTTTGCCCTGGGAGGCGAAATTATCCCGGCACATAGCGCAGTAGGCCACATAGTCCGTAGAGCTTTCCTGGATTCGATCTTCAACAATTTTCTTCCCTAAGTTCGGATTAGCAAAGGATGTCAGTCCTCCGAAGCCACAACACTTGGTTCGTTCTTTGCTGTAGGGTAATTCTTCAATCTCACACCCCAGCTCCTGTAAGATTTGGCGTACGGCAGCTTGGAGGTTTGGCTCATTTCTCGTAGTACAAGGGTCTTGAACAGCCAGTTTAACCCCGGTGGGGCAGACTCCCTGCTCAGGCAAACCCAAGTCCGCCATCAGCTCCCATAAGGATACCACCTCCGGAAACCTTTCCCGGAATATGCTGTGACAGGTAGAGCAGGCGACAATGATTTGCGGTTTGCCTAATGACTCCCATTCATGCACTAAATCCTTTAAACTGTTTTGAAACAATTCTTGATCTCCCGCCCAATCTGCCGGAGCGTTGCAGCAACGCAGCAGAAGAGCGACTCCTCCGGAAAGCTTGTCAGTTAAATAGGCATAAACCTGTTTAACTCGTTCCGGCGAAGAACCACTTAATTGACAGCCGGGAAAAAAGACATACTTACTGGAAGTGTGGCCGGGTTGATGTCTGGTTAGAGTGAATTCCGCGCTGTTGTTGAAAGCCATATCCCTCAGAGCGAAATCATGAGCCGAGGAAGGCATTTTCCCTTTGCTCACCATGCTTTCCCGGGTTGCTTTACAGGTTACCCCCAGATCCAGCCCCTGAGGACATATTTCTGCGCACTGGCCACAGAGACTGCAGGAATTGATCATTTTGTTCCCATGGCGCATTCCCATGACGATGGTATCATTATTATAGATTTGCCTCAAATACTTTTTGGGGTAACTTCCATATTCTTGCATATATTTGCAAGCTTTGACACATTCCAGACATTGACAGTCCAGACACCTGCCTGCTTCTTGAAGCGCTTCCTCCTGGGTATACCCTTGGAAGCTGTCACTCATTGGCACCTGGGACAAAGGAGTTATTCCTTGAGTATTAACGTACAATTGGGTCTCATAAGCCCCTTCTCCTTCTCGAGAAGCAGTCAAGGAGACGCCCTGCAAATAGCGATCCATGGAAACGGCAGCCTTCCGGCCGTCTGCAACTGAATTAATGAGAGAATTATTACCTGCATAAGACCCGCCAAATATTCCGGGCAGGAGAGTTGCACAGGTGAAGGGGTTGATCTGCAACTGCTCACCTAAGAGCTCTGTCATCTCCGGCGAATTTTCGGCAAGCCCCAGATACAAGACATTAAATTCTCCTTGAAGTTTAGTTAAATCCTGAGATGTTATGGCTGTGTTTAGATGTATCTGAACGTTGAGCCTGCTCAATACGGCTAATTCCTCGACGATGACCTCGGGAGGTAATTGATCCTTCGGGAAACTCCGGAGATATCCGCCCAAGCGGTCAGTTTTCTCAAACAGGCTAACTTTATATCCTTTTTTAGCTAAGTCATAGGCTGCCGTCAGGCCTCTCAGGCCTGAACCAACGATAGCAACGATCTGGCTTTTAGGGGGAACTATTCCCATCTTGATTTTTGCGGAGTGATTTTGCACGCAATACCGTTCTAGGTCTGAGATTGCAACAGCCTCTCCTACGTCTTGGCGTAAGCAGACAGCTTCACAGGGATGATCACAAATTCGGCCGATGATTCCGGGAAAGGGCTGTTTCTTTTGGAGGGTTGCTAAGGCACTTTTCCAGTCTTGCTTTTGAATATCCAACATTAATTTCCGAACGTCTACATGAATAGGGCAGCCTGCCGTGCAGGCCGGAGGGTTTTCCTGAGTACACTTGGCTTCTTGCTTTTTAAGTTCGTCTTGATCCATCAGCAACACCAACTCACTTCATAATGATATTCAAGGGGGGTAGGACTGAAATTAATATGTTATAGGCACAAAGCTTTGGCCAGAAATGCATTAGATGAAGAAAACGGGTCGCTCGGGTCGGGCTGCTTCGCCCACATCCGCACACCCAGCACTCCGAGGCTCGCCCACTCGCCGGCGCGGGGCTACGCCAAACCTCCGGGTAATACCTGAGGTGAACCCGTGGCTCCGCTTCCCGCGCCAGCTTTGTGGACCTTACCGCCTCTCCATGCAATGGGTTCACTTCTGTGGATCGAAGCCACCCTGTCTTTTAGGTCTACTATTCTTAAGCGTGTTTTGGGGTATTTTTCAGAGTAGGCCTTTATGCAGCTTCTGCGGCACCATCAGATGATGCTTTGAGGGCATTACCGCCTCTCAGCGTGATTCGTTCACTTCTGCTGGGACAAGCTTCCTTCCTAACACGCCAAAGATCCTGCCTAGCCATACCTGAGCCCCAAAATTCTGCTTACACTCCTAGTAAACTGGCTGAAGGAGCGCTTTTCAGCTAAGCGGATGCGTCAGTGAAGCCGAGCTATGGCGAGGGCCGACGGTTCGCGTCACCGTAGCGCGCCGCAGGTTCACATGCAGAAATACCAGGAGGTTCGGACGCGCTCGCGAACCGTCCAGCGAGCCAGCGGCGGAACTCGCAGACGCGTGCTGACCGACGAAGACACTGTCTTCGCACGGGTTAACACAGCTAAAAAGCGCTCCGCCCCAGAGCCAGACAGAAGAACCGACCCGCTGTCTACCCCTGAGACTCTTTCAGAATAGTTCACGAGCCTGCGGATTAATTATTTCTTAGCATTGAGCGCCGCCAGAACTTTTTCCGGACGGGCAGGCAAGTGGGTCATCCGGACTCCACAAGCATTGTAAATGGCGTTGATGATTGAAGCATGAGGAGAGGTCAGGGGCAATTCTCCTGAGCCTGCAGCCCCAAATGGACCATGAGGCCTATGGGTCTCTACATAATGAAGTTCAATATTATCCGGGACATCTTTGATGAAGGGTAATCCACAGCTGATCAAATCAATGTGTTTCTTGATGTCTTCGAAATCTTCACTAAGAGCTAAGCCTAAACCTTGAACTAAGCCGCCATACAGTTGTCCATCTACGACTAATTTGTTGGCGATCTTCCCTACATCTGCTACCATTGTCATTTTTACAACTTCAGTCTTCCCGGTGGTAATGTTGACTTCAACTTGGGATAAGAAAGCTCCGTACATATAGACGGCAAAGGGATTTCCTTGTCCGGTCTCTACACTGCACTCCGAAGCAGGAGCAGTCCAAGCACCACTAAAATAAACCGGCAACTTTTCGACAATCATCTCGTCATAGGTACGGAAAGTTCCGTCCTCTTTGGTAATCCCTTTGATGAGTTCTTCACAAGCAACTCGAGTAGCATTACCGACTAAAACTTGGGAACGGCTTCCACCCGCCGGTCCGCTGTTAGGGGTCTTTTCCATGTCATTCATAACCAACTTGATATCCTCTGGTTTGATTCCCAAAGGACGCAGGGCTTCATGAGCCGTTGCTAAAGTTCCCATATCCGCACCCTGCCCATGGTCTTCCCAAGAAGTATATATTGTTACGCCTTTTGAAGTTAACTCTGCATTGACCACAGAGCTGTCTGCTCCGTCCAGGCCTGATCCATAGACACCAATGGATATTCCAATTCCGCGTTTCTTGTCAGGTGAGGATGCCGGCTGTTTAGCCCATTCCTGTGCCGTTTCGTAACAAGGTTTAAGTTTATCCAGGATATCCACCAGGCAGTAAACATCAGGTTCACATCCCGTTGGGGTGGTGTCTCCCGGTCTGTAGACGTTTTTGTAACGTAATTCAAAGGGATCCATCCCTAGCTTTTCTGCTAGTTCGTCCATTAATACCTCTGAGGAGAAGGTGCTTTGTGGAGATCCATACCCTCGGAAAGCTGAACCCCAGGCATGGTTCGTACACACGGTTCGACCATTGCCGCGAATATTGGGGATATTGTAACCACAGCCTATGAACTGAGTACCACGCATAGTCAGCAAGTCACCGAACTCAGAATAGGGACCATGGTCGACGGTCCAGTCTGATTCCATGGCTACTAATTTCCCTTCTTTAGTCGCCCCATATTTGAGATTAATGAAGAAAGGCGAACGCTTTCCTGTATAAGTGGTTTGCTGATAGTAGTCAAACTCCAGGTAGACTGGTTTACCTGTGGCCACAGCGGCAACCCCTAATAAAGCTTCAATCGTTGGACTAAATTTATAGCCAAAAGTTCCGCCGGCGGGATTCTGCACCAGAATCAGTTTATCGGACTCAATTCCGATCCCTGCACAGATCATTGCTTGATGGAGATGAATTCCGATACTCTTGGAATGAATAATCAGCTTACCCTCTTCATTAAAGAAAGCAAAACCCACATCAGGTTCAATGGGCAAATGGGGTTGTCGTCCGATATAAAAGTCGTCCTCTACAACTACATCAGCGGCTTCCATTAAAGGAGCGGTTTCATCTCCTTTTACTACCTTGGTTTCGAAATAAACGTTGGGTGTGCCGGGGTGTATTTCAATGGCATCATCCGCCATGGCAGCAGGAGCACTCATATATTCAGGGAGCAACTCAAGTTCCACTTTTACTTTATCAGCCGCTGCCTGAGCGTGTGCTGCCGTATCAGCTGCAACAATGGCTATGGCATCACCAAATTGGAACACTTTTTTCTCACAGAGAATGGGGCGATCCCATCCATCTCCCTTATTGGTCGGGAAAGTGATTAAACCGGTAATTTGGTTCTTGCCGACAACATCTTTATGGGTAATAACTCGATAAACTCCCGGCATTTTCTCAGCTTCAGAGGTATCAATGGAGAGAATATTAGCATGAGAAACTTTGGCCTGTACCAATTTGAGCTGCAGAGTTTCACAAGGCATTTTGATTCCTACATCAGCGCCAAAGTCCCAAGTACCGGTAACTTTAGCCAAGGCCGATGGACGAATGTATTCCGTGCCCCAAATTCGGCCGTCTTCAGGCAATTTACACCATAACTCTTCTACAGTAACCTCACCGCGTATTAAACGAGCAGCTTCCATAACTGAGTCAACTAAGGGTTTGTATCCTGTGCAACGGCATGCATTTCTGTGCTTTTGGAACCAATCTCGGACATCATCCCTGGTGGGATTATTATTTTCCTCTAAGAGTTGTTTGGCAGAAACAATAAAGCCCGGACTACAAAAACCACATTGAGCAGCGCCATGAATCATCCAGGCCAGCTGCAAGGGGTGTAAGTGCTCCTTAGTGCCCACGCCTTCAATAGTGGTGATAACAGCTTCATCAGCAATTCGCTTCATTTTAGTAACGCAGGAACGAATGACTTTCCCATCAACAATAACAGAGCAAGCACCGCATTGAGCCTTGCCACATCCTATTTTAGTTCCGGTCATGTGCAGTTGTCCCCGCAAGACATTGGCTAGAGTTACTTCACCATCAACAATTAATGTTTGAGGGTTACCGTTGATAATGACATGTTTCTTAATCATTCTTTTCTCTCCTTTTTCCTTGATTAATCCTGTACAATCTGCTTTGGTTCTCCCAGTTTGTGCTATAGCTTGATGACTTCATTTTTCGAACTTATATCTGGTATGTTCTGGACAGCAGTAGAGCAAATTTCCCCACTCACTTGTTAAACAACTGACAAATGTTCCTCCCATTCTTTTTTTGCAGGCTATAATTTGCTTGCCTAAGTTTGGTTAACTTTGATTTAATTTGCTCTACTTTGCTTTACTTGAAGATTGTTGCAATAATCATGCCAATGATTCAGACTATTTAAACTTCGTCTCTCTTCCCTATTCTCTAATCCTCTCACCAAAACACTTCCCTCTTGACCATCCGAAAAGAATGCTGTACCATGCAATTGGGCAGCTTGATTTCCCCTCAATCTGCCTTGAACTCTGACATTTTTCTTCCCTGCTTCTGGTGAGGTGTAATCGAACACCCTTACACGATGTATTGGAGGATATCTTCATGGAAAAAATCAAGGTGAAGGATTCTGTTGGCACTATTCTTATTCACGATATGACTCAGATTATCCCTGGGGTCAGTAAAGGGCCGCGATTTCGAAAGGGACATATGGTTCGTGACGAAGATATTTCGGTCCTGCTTAGTATGGGTAAGGAGCATATTTATGTTTGGGATCAGACACCGGGCTTAATCCACGAAAATGAAGCTGCGGAGCGCCTTGCCCAAGCCGTTGCCGGTTCTGGCCTAGTTCTCGACGAACCTAAGGAAGGAAAAGTAAACTTAACTGCTGCCCATGACGGACTCCTTTATTCTTCTGTAGACGGCATTCTGGCCTTGAATACATTAGAACAGGTTATTCTATCTACCCTTCACAATCACTATCCGGTCAAAAAAGGGGAAATAGTCGGCGGAACCCGAGTTGTGCCCTTGATGATTGATGAATCCGTGATCAAAGAAGCTGAAGGGATTGCTCAAACCTTTACAGAACCGATTCTGGAGGTACGACCTCTCAAACACACAAAAGTGGGCATAGTAACCACAGGGAGTGAAGTCTACCACGGACGAATCCAAGATAAATTTGGCCCTGTTCTGCGTGCTAAGGTTGAAAACTGGGGATCTGAGGTTATTGCCCATACCTTGGCTAATGATGATGTTTCCTTGATCCAGAGCTCTATTAGAGAGCAGCTAAATCAAGGTGCAGAAATGGTCTTAGTGAGCGGCGGCATGTCTGTTGATCCGGACGATGTTACGCCCACAGCCATCAAAGAAATGGGCGCAGAGCTGATTACCTATGGTGCCCCCGTGTTGCCGGGAGCCATGTTTTTGCTGGCTTATATTGGAAAAATCCCTATCATGGGATTACCTGGGTGCGTGATGTATTCTAAGACGACGGCCTTTGACTTAATTGCTCCACGCTTGATGACAGGAGAGCGTTTGACACGCCTGGATATCGTCAAGCTAGGAAGTGGAGGCCTTTGTCTCAACTGCCCCGTCTGCATCTATCCCCGCTGTTCCTTTGGTAAGTAAGGATAATTTGACTGTCTGGAGCCGATGTTAGCTTTGGTTCAAGTAAAAGAAACCAAACCACAGGTGTTTTAAGAATCCACCTGTGGTTTATTTATTTATTTTTAATATCATGCTAAAAAAACTTAAGTGAGTATTAGCAACCCAGAAAATAGCTCAATTAGGTAAGACAGTTTACCATTTATTGACTTCAATGCTCCATATTTGATCGATTTGCATCCAATTTTTGTTCCAAAATAGAACAGTTTGTCTCAAGCTTTGGTGTTGTCTGATTGAAATAGATATGATATTCTGACAATTGTAAGGAACAAACTCCATGACTAGAGAGGATGGGGAAGGGATCTATGGATAACCACTGGAAACGTTTCATTAATGGGGAAAGCGTTGAATCCGAAGTCACTCCTTCCATCTATCGTTCGTGGCAAAGAAGCTTAGAGTATCGTGTAGACCACACCCTAATTTCTAATCAGGATATTCTATCTTTGCCGCGGCTCAGTGAACGCCGCGAAGCTAAAGAGGCCCTAATCCGAGCCGGGGAGACGGTTCTACCCTACATTTTTGACCTGCTGGGAAGCACCAATTACACTATTTTGTTAGGTGACAATGATGGATATATAATTGAAGCCATCGGCGACGCGCCTTTTATGACTAAAGCACAAAGGGTCAATCTGAGTCCGGGTGCTAGTTGGAGTGAAGAAATTCGCGGAACTAACGCCATCGGAACAGCTCTCCGCGACAATGCCCCTACCTCGGTGTCTGGCTGGGAGCATTTTGTGCGTGATAATCACTTTTTAGCCTGTTGGGCTGCTCCGATACAAAATGCCCAGGGGAAACCTATCGGTGTCTTAGATATCAGCGGAGAAGCCAATCATGATCAGGAAAAGATTTTAAATATTGCTATGATGGGTGCAAGTATGATCAAAAAAAACTTGCAGCTTTTTGAACTGGAAAATCAATTAAAGTTTTATCAAGAAGGTGCCAAGCTGGCATCCTCCCTATTGCACCAGGGGTTTCTGGCTATTGATAATAACGGTATCATCACGAACATCAACAGTTTTGGTGCTGCGCTGCTGGGGCGCAGACAAGCAGACATCATTGGCCGGCCGGCCGCTGATATCTTCAGTTCCCCAAAAGGCTGGATGTTAAGTGGACATTCTCTGGATCTGCATTTAAAGGATCGAACAGGAAAAGAAATATCCTCACACTTAAAGCGTGTGGTCAACGATGCCGGCGAACCATTAGGGGCAGTCGGAACTCTACAAAGCAATCATCGAGCCCCAGCAAATACCTTATGGGTCGGACGTAGTCGAGCGTCGCAACGAATTCTGGAACAAGCTTCGAGAGTAGCCGCAACCCATTCTTCCGTTCTCATCCATGGTGAAAGTGGGACAGGAAAAGAAATAATCGCTAAATCAATTCATCAACTCAGTCCACGTCGAGAAGGCCCTTTTGTTGCTTTAAACTGTGCTTCACTGTCTCCCACACTGATTGAAAGTGAACTATTTGGCTATGTTGAGGGTGCCTTCACGGGAGCCCGCCGTGGGGGAAAACCCGGAAAGTTCGAATTAGCAGACAAAGGAACTATTTTCCTTGATGAAATTGGCGATATGCCTTTGAACGTTCAGGTGGCGCTCCTTAGAGTACTTCAAGAAAAGGAAGTTTCCCGAATTGGAGATATTAAAGCCAAAAAGATTAATGTTCGGGTGATTACCGCAACGCATAAAAACCTCAACGCTCTCGTTGAAAAGGAACTCTTTCGCTTAGATCTATATTATCGTCTGAAAGTTGTCACTTTAGAACTCCCCCCCTTACGCGAACGTAGTGAAGACATAAGAGAATTAGTCCCCCACTTTATTCTCAAAGCCTGCGAATCATTTAATGGCCAACCCTTGGGGATTGATGAAGACGTCTATTCTTATTTATTGGCTCACTCCTGGCCCGGAAATGTCCGTGAACTGGAAAACTGTATTGAAAGCATGGTTGCTTTGGCAGACAGCTCGATTCTAACCGTGGAAAACTTGCCTGACGAACTTATTCAGAAAGATTCAAAATCCGAGTGTACAACCGAAACTTTACTATATCAACAAACTAAGCAAACAATCCTCTACGCCTTAACCCAAACCAGAGGGAAAATTGCCCCCGCCGCTAAAATATTGGGGATTGGACGAAATACACTCTACCGCAAGATAAAAGAGCTGGATATTCAGGTTTAAAGCTAACTTTTTTCCAGTTAGAGTAAATCACCTTTTTGTTGGGCCATCATAGGTTTTATTTTTATTGGCTGTTTAACGACTAAATAAAACATCAAATGGGGAAAGGCTTACATTGCCGCTTTTTTACGCATTAGAAAAGTTGGCTGGGCCCGAAGACACTGTCTTCGCACGTATTAGCCTTTCTATCAGTATGCAACGAAAAAGTTATACTCTCTAAATTAATATAAAAAAAGCGCCCCAAATATTGGGACGCCTCATCGACGATTATCTAATTTACATCTAACCCATAGTTTGTGCAAAGAGCAGCCAATCCTCCCGAGAAGCCACTGCCAATAGCATTGAATTTCCATTCTCCTTGGTACCGATATAGTTCGCAAACAACAATTGCTGTTTCGACAGAAAAATCTTCTCCTAAATCATAGCGCATGACTTCTTGACCATTGGCTTCATTGACAACCCGTACAAAGGAATTCGATACTTGGCCAAAGTTCTGGGATCTTTGAACCGCGTCATGAATTGTCACGGTAAAGGCAATCTTTTCGACATGGGCAGGCACAAGAGCTAAATCAACCTTGACTTGTTCATCATCCCCGTCACCAGCTCCGGTGAGGTTATCACCGGTATGTTTTACTGAACCATTACCTCCAACCAGGTTATTATAATATATAAAGTCCTCAATTCCTCCGGCTCGACCATTTTTGTCAAGCAAGAATACGGAGGCATCCAGGTCAAAATCCGACCCACCGGAATACTTATTGGTATCCCAGCCCAATCCAACAATGATCTTAGTTAGCCCAGGGTTTCCCTTGGTTAAGTCAATCTTTTGTCCTTTTTGCAGACTGATCCCCACAATGAAACACCGCCTTATTCTTATTAAGCTTCTCTACTGATAGCTATAGTGATAGGTACACCCACTTGCAGGTAGGTGTACCTATTTAATTATTTAATGAAATTACAAGTTAAGTAACCCATCCCACTGAACTCCGGCTTCTGCCTTCTGACCACTGGAATTAGACGTCTAAACCAAAATCCTTGCACAGTCCGGCTAATCCATTTTGATAACCACTGCCGATAGCATTAAACTTCCATTCTGCATTGTTGCGATAAAGCTGGCCAACTACAATGGCTGTTTCAATGGAAAAATCTTCGCCCAGGTCGTAGCGAATTATCTCTTCCCCTGAGGCTTCGTTAAGTACACGCACATAAGCGTTGGAAACTTGGCCAAAGTTCTGATTCCGTTCTTGAGCCTCGTGAATTGTGATCGTGAAAGTGATCTTGTCTACATTGCTTGAAACAATAGCCAAATCAATCTTGATTTGCTCATCATCACCATCGCCGGCACCGGAACGATTGTCACCGGTATGGGTGACTGAACCATCGGGACTCTTTGGATTATTAAAGAAGACAAAGTTCTTTTCGTCCGTAACTTTTCCGTCAGCATTAAGCATGAAAACTGAAGAATCCAAATCAAAATCTTTTCCGCCATCATACTTGTTAACATCCCAGCCCAGACCAATAATAATTTTTGTAAGCCCGGGATTTGTTTTGGTAAGATCCACCTTTTGACCTTTTTGTAAACTAATTGCCATAGCATTATCCCCCTTTAAAAATTTTACTGATAGCGACGGATGAGTTCACTTAAGGATGCATCATTGGTACCTTCGCCGATTGCCGCGAATTTCCATTCGTTGTTGTGGCGATATACTTCTGCGACCACTAAGCTTGTTTTACCGGCATAGCTTTCGGTTAAGTTATAACGACAAAACTCTTGTCCGTTAACAGGATTAACAACCCTAATAAATGCATTGGCAATTAAGCCAAAGTCTTGTTTGCGTTTTATGGAATCATAAATATTGACGACGAAAACTATTTTATCAACGGAACCTGGCACACTGCTTAACTCCACATGTATTTGTTCATCGTCTCCATCGCCGGCTCCCGTTAGGTTGTCTCCACTATGTTTTACACTCTTGTCTCCACTTTGCAGGTTACCAAAGTAGACCAGCCGATCTTTCGAAGTCAGCTTCCCTTGACCGTCGAGAAGAATTGCAGATGCATCGCAGTCAATTGCTGACCCTCCACCGCCTCCGCCTCCAAAAAGGCCGCCGAGAATTCCACCGCCGGATTTTGGTTTGGATACTTCATCCCATCCTAACCCAACCATGATTTTAGTTAAGCCGGGGTTACCTTTAGTTAAATCAATCTTTTGACCTTTTTGCAAATTAATTCCCACTGTGAATCCCCCTTTTTAGATACCACGCATTTTAATCCTATTTATCACTGTTATCTTTTCGCCGCTTCTCGATTTTTTTCCTTTTTTTATGCCTTGACAAGCTGAAATAAAAGGATACTTGTATCTTATCACAGGAAAGCTTTGGAGAAAAAGCCAAATTGTAATGTTCACATAAGTTTCACAAAGCGAATGCCTAGCAATGTTCTCCGTAAACCAATGTTTTCCATTATATAATTCACATATTGTGTTGATTTTATACCACTAAATCCTTAGACATGGAATCGGCTACATAATCTAAGATTTCTTCTCCTGCTTTAATTCCATGTTGCCTGGTAAAGTGAATTCTCTCCAAATCCAAAAGCTTCTGCAGTCTAAGGGAATGTAGTTCCCCATGAGCAGGAGCAACGGCGAAGTCCGCAGTATTAAGCATATCTAAATCCAGCAAGGAATCTCCCGCTGCTAAGCTACAGTCAATGCCTTCCTTCCCTTTGATATATTGAACCGCTGTTTTCTTATTAACACTATTAGGGACTAAATAGAGCTTCCTGCCTTGAATAGACAACTCCCAATTTTTTTCCTTTGCCCATAATTTAAAAGCCGCTAAGTCTACGACGGGAATCATATCACGTTCGACTAAACAGTAATAAAATAAATTATCGGCCATTTTTCCGGAGTCCGGATGTACCCAGGAAGGATGTCTGATCTCATTAAACCGTTGGATAAGATCTGCAGCCTCCAGACAATTCTTACAAGCGGCAGATACCTGCCGGCTCCACTCCTGATCTTCAATACCTTTATGAAAGATTGTCCCTCCATTGCTGGTCACTGCATAGTCAAAGAAGATATCGTATTCAGCGAAGTTTATCCGCTGATATTGAATTTTTGTTCGCGTAGTTACAGGTATGAAAAGCACTTCTCTCGATAGTTGCTTCAGTTTACTTATTGAATTTGCGGTCATATAAGAAATATATCGATTCTCAAACCATTCAACGGGGAGAATAGTTTCTTGTAGATTTTCATTCATGAAGGATCGCTGTGAGTAAATTAAAGTTTGATCCAAATCGCTGGCAAACATCATTTTTTTTCTCATGATATTTGTTTCACTATTCCGCAACAAGAATAAATCAGATTGGGGTACTCCTCAATTGGAACTCCTTTATCCTGGCATAACAGCATAATATGTTTCAAGTTATTATTCTCAATACTGTCCACCAGAACCCTTTCCGGCAATCGTCTTAAAAGAACTCTCGTAGTTTCTCCAATACCCGGCTTTATGAAATTGATATCCTTGATCCCATACCTTTCCTGGATCCTCTTTAAAGATTTTAGCCCTTGCCAAGAAACCTCAGACTCATTAGGGGGATTAAGAAGCCCCAAGTTCTCTGGAAAAAGGTGTGCAAATTCCTTGGAAATGGTATCAATAAACAAATTGGATACTTCTACTTTGAGAAGTTCTTCATAAAATCTGGCCCCATGAAATTCCTTGTCTCCGATAAGATCTTGGCGAAAAACAGTTCGGCTAACTAATCCAGACACTGTTGAGTTCAAACAAGCACTGGGAATCAAAAAGTCTTCTCTGGTTCCAAAGGTTTTTACACAGTGCCCCGGATCGGCAAGGACTGCTAAGTCATCATCTAGTTCGCAGTTATATTTTGCATTAAACTCCAGGCATGCTTGATTTAAGACCTGAGTTATAGCCCCCTTGCCTGTCCACCCATCGATGAATTGGATCTGCGCAGGTGAGTGATTCTGAAGAATATACAGCAGGGCATTTTCATCGATTCCTCTGCCACGAATAATGGAAATACTATAATGAGGTAAATCTAAGTCATGCTTTTCCAGCAAGTAGCGTTTAATCAAAATACCTATAGGAGTTCCTGCCCGAGCCAAAGAAACAAGCACCATTTCAGATCCGTTTTTCTGTAATATCTGCTCTGCTACAATTTCTACAGCCTTCGCGACTTTCCTTGCGCTCTCTTGAAGAGTCAGGTGGAAAAGATCTAAGTACTCTTTGGTTGGTTCATATTCTATCGGCAGCATTTCTGAATAATGACCGCCGGATTGGATCTTTTGCTCCCGGGTTTCCAGATCTGTCTCAGCCATTAACCCATTAAGGTTCTTGAGTAGAAAAATAACATCCTTCGGGCTATAGCATCCCATTGGGGCCGGATCAGGAATTTGATGAGTGAAGAGTTTTTTATTCACCTGCGGTCACCTCTTTTCAGTTATTAAAGAGCAAAATTCAAATTCTTAGACTTTGTCTTCAGGGGTTTCTATAGATGAACCTACAACAAAAACTAAGCGCGGCATCTCAAGTTCAGCAAAAATCTTTACTAGAGGCTTTAAGCGCGCAAAAGGCACTTCTCTTTCCAGAAACACATAGACCTCGTCATAATAGTTGGGGGGAATGTTATACACATAAAAATTAAGACCTTCATCGTCAGGACTGGCGAAAGTAAATCTATTTTGAATCCCATAGTCCGGCTTGGCAAAGGGATAAATCGGGCTTCTGGTGGTGGAATGATACTTTATACCGTCACCCATATAGGCCGAAATGAGCATTGGAAAATACATAAATTCACCGGTTCCTAGGCAAAGGGTTTTTTTCCCTGACCTGTCTAACTTTAACTTCTCCCCAATTTCCTTAGCTAAGGGCAAAATTTCTCGATCTCTCCTGCTGGATAACCCAAATCTACCGGTTAATCCAAGATAAGGAGAAAGACTTGGATTCCCTTTGGAATCAAGGGAATAGAATGAATTTATATCCTTTAGATCTAAGATTTTCTGTTCTGTGGGAACAAAAAAATCCTCAGTAATATTGGATTCTGCTCCAAAGTTTCGTGGTTCCCCTTGTTCTCTTCGTTCGTTTAAAGAGGAACCGCTCACCGCTATTTCCCCCTCTAACAGAGAAATGGTGTGAATCCTAACACCAAGCAGCTGTTCAAGCCTCTGATAGTTAGCCCGGTTTTCTTTCGTTCTCCAATCTAAAAGGGATAAGACCACATAATCTTTTTTCGGAAATTTAGTGTGGATTGCTTTAATAATATTTAAAGCAGTCTTTCCTGTGGTTATCTCATCATCAACAAGAACAATGGTTTTTGGATCTCGAAGTAATTCCGGATCCACAGGATAACACCGATGATTAACGGCATGAGAATGGTCTTCCTTAAAATCTAGCACTGGGGACAGGAGAGGAATCTGATCCCGGGTCGTATGTAGGTAATGGGCATTATCGAAAGCGCTAAAGGTTGCATGCCCTAAGCCTGTTGCTGTTTCAGCGAAACCTATAAATAAAGTTTCCTGAGGCAGTACAAAGCGAGGTTTTGAAATTACAGCTTCATAAACTTTTCTTGTATCCTTATTCTCTTTTAAGGCTTGTACAATAGCTGATGTATCGGCATGATTTACACCATGAATTCTAGCCATAAATTGAACAGCTAAACTGCTTCCTGCCAGCAAAGGTATAAAGGGATCCACCGGTACATGCTTACCAAGAACCTTGCTTACAAACAAAAACCCTCGTTTCTTGTTCTGTCTTGCCGCCAGTGAATATAATACTTGAGGGTCAATATCGAAGGGATTCTTGGTTAGGGTAACGGATACCCTTTGCCCTTCTACATTATAAGTATACATCTTCGGTAAAGAGGCTGATGAAATTGTGTTGTTCATGAAATACCCCATAACTCTTTGCTCTTAATAAAATTTTCTGGGCCCAATTATAATGTGGTTTCATTTCATTCATCTTATTAGTATAATGGCTTTTCGTAACCCCTTGCAAGCCATTACTGTTCTCAATAATGCTCAAAGCATCTAAATACTCTTCATATCCGACAATATAGAGGGATTGTACGGGAATGATATGACTGGGATGAATAATGGTCTTGCCAATAATTCCATTTTCTTTGTCCAAAATAACTTCACGGATAAGACCATCAACATATTTATTCAGAAGTTGGCTTCTAATCTTCGTTCGATTATTTCCGAGATTATCGTGAAACTGTTCAAAGGGACTCTTGCGCAGCTGCGGTTTAAGAACTCTTCCTCCATTAGAGAAGTACTCCCAAACAGGACCGGAGACTACGTAATCACTTTCAAAACGGCTAAATATATTAATAATATCGGAAATACAATCACGTATTACCGTTATATCATAGATTGTTACATCCGGACCTCTGCGAATTCCATAATAGCCCGAAAAATCTGTCGCCCCAATTCGTACATTTAAGACTAAGTCATGATAAGTATCTAAAAGCTCCTTTATGTCCATTAATTCCCGAAAACGGGATTCTCTATAGATGACTTCATTACTTTCAATAATGGGCATACCATAGAAAAACCCTGTTGTTTGATTCAGACTCTTAATAGTTTCAAAGTATCTAAAACTTTCGGCTGTGAATTTGGGAAAGACAAAGCCCGTGATTATCTTGCTGCTGTCTCCCATTCTCTCTATCAGGCGCAGGATCTGTTCGGGATCCCTAACTCTAATGAAGATTAGCGGCAGTTCAAAGGACTCTAACTCCTGGTTTTCTAAGGTGTTATAAACTTCTTGGACTTGTTTTGCAAGATTCTCCTCAGCAAACGGTACTTCAGCATCTCCAATTGAATCTTCCAGACACAAGACAGTTGAGGCAAGTCCTCGATACTTATTAGAAATTATGTCTGAGGCTATAGTCTCTCTAGTCCCTGGCATATAGAGGGACGCACCCAAGGCGTGTGAAAGAATCCCTCGGGGAGTTTCCTTGTTGAAAAACTCCGGAGCTTTAAAGAATGTGGCCTCTAGGCCTTCTTTCGTCAAATAATTAAAGTGTCTCACTCAATCGTACTAGCCAAAAGCTGTACTTCTCTCCTTCCTCGGACTGATATAGATTCTATATACTTGTCTACATAAGAATACTACTAATTCCTTCCTATATGGTGAACATTTGGTGAAATTTATGTTAAATCTTAGTAAAACAATCATTAAAATTGTTTAATGAACATAAAAGAAACCCGGTCAACCGATGTCGGTTAAGGCGAGTTCCTTTCTGTTCTTCTCTCATCAGAATTGTAATCCACAAAGGCTCATTGGTATCATATTAAAAAGAGAATACTTTTGATTCAGCCGCTAGATCAATAAGCTGAGCTGCTGTAGACAATTTTGCCCCTGCAATAAATTCATCTTCGCTGAAGAGCCTATATCTGGCACAAGGAGTGCAAATGTAAAATGGGACTTCCTTCTCAATTAAGTAATCTATATAAGTTTTAGCATCATCCCCGGTAGGTGCCTTAACATTATCAGCTAATCCCAAAACCCCATAGACCACAGCATCCAGTATCTCTAAGTCGTCTGGGACATACAGGTTGCCCTTATCATACACTTTTCCTTCCTGGGTGTATAATTCTTTGAGTTTACACATATTTTCATCTTCAGTATGCCTAGGAAGCAGATTTTTGACATTGCAGCTAGTTCACTATAACGGCAAAAGGCTTCGCTCAAGAGCCAATCACTATTGCCACATATTTTTGGCATTGGCTAAGTTGAGCCTAAATCCAAATTGTTTTGTTTTTATTGATGGGATATCAAAAAAGGTTGCAGCTTCCTGCAACCCTCATGCTTAAGTGAGGTTTTTAAACCGGACAAAAAACGTAGTCCCCTTTGAACCAGTATCTATATCTATCTTAGCGTTATGCCGCGCTACAATGCTATAGCAAACCGCTAACCCCAGGCCAGTTCCGTTTTCCTTGGTCGTAAAAAAAGGGGTTCCAATTTTCTCAAGTACTTGGGGGGGAATCCCCGAGCCTTCATCGGATACTGCCAACACTATTTCTTCGTTGTCCATAAAGGTTCTAATCTTAATTGTTCCCCCAGGTAACATGGCCTGGGAACCGTTTTGAACAAGATTTAAAATAAGCTGGAGTATTTCCTTTTTATCTAAAGGTATTTTGGCAACTTCTTCAAGATCCATCACTATATTCTTTTCGGAAACCAATCCATCAGCTTGGATTAAAGGAAATATATCTTGGACAATTTCTTTAAGGCTTTGAACTTCTAATTCAACAACTCTATCCTTTGCCAGAGAAAGAAATTCTGTGATAATCGAGTTAGCCCTATCCAATTCATCAATCATAAGCTTAAAAAATTCATTGTATTTAAAGCAGTCTTCCTTACTGCTTAACAATTGGAGAAACCCTCGGACGGTGGTCATTGGGTTCCTGACTTCATGACCGATACCTGCCGCCATTTCACCCACAAGACTTAGTCTTTCGAGTCGGGCCATTTCTTTTTCCATTTTGTTTTTTAAGACTTCTTCCTCATACTCCTTGATTTTGGTGACATCATAACAGATTCCCACATGTCGAATAAGTTTTCCATGATTGTCGAATATCGGAAATTTTCTCAACCAAATCCATCGTTCTGTTCCGTCAGGCCTTCTAATTCTATACTGATCTTCAAACAAATCCTGGTTAATATCGTGATCGTTGATAAATGCCTGTAGAATACGTTCTTTATCCTCTGGGTGTATGGAATCAATAAATGATTGCGGATTTTCATATAAGCTTTGACACGTTCTTCCCCATACCTGCTCGTAGGCCGGGCTAATATAAACAAGGTTTCCACCCTGACGTATCCAAATTACCTCTCTCAGGTTTTCGACAAGTTCTTTAAATTTGGTTTCGCTTTCCTTGAGTTTAATTTCGTTTAATTTACGTAGGGATATATCCTGAACTACTCCATACCATCGAACTACCTTACCCGAGGGATCCTGATCATACTTTACCCTTTCGGATAACCAAATGGTTTCATTGTCTGATCTGATTAGTCTTAACTCTAATTCATATTCCTTGCCTTTTAGGGGTTCTTTCATCGTATTTATTATTAAATTTTTGTCGTCAGGATGTACCATCTGCATAAAAGCATCAAAATTTGGTGCGAATTCATCCCGAGTTAAACCACATATTCGAATCAATTCGTCAGACCAGTAATTTTCTCCTGTGATCGTATTAAACTCCCAATACCCTAACTTAGCAAATTCTTGAGCTTCTTCTAATCGTTCTTTTGCCTTCCGTTCTGCTTCTTCGGTTTTTTTCTTATCAGTTATGTTACGTCCGGAAGAATACACAAGTTCTTCTGTCCAGTCAATTGTTATTTCCCAGGCTATCCATTTATAAATCCCTTCTTTACATAGGTACCTTCTCTCAATGCTTAATCTGTCTTGCTTATTAATAAGCAAAGACTTTATCGAATTAGTTGCAGCTTCCTTGTCCTCCGGGTGCAAGATGGAATATAAGGTTGATCCCCTCAATTCTTCAGCCGTGTAACCTAAGACCTCTTCAAATGCTGAGTTTACATACCGGAATTGCCCGTGCATATCAGATATGCACAGCAATTCTGGAGTAATGCTTAATATTTTTTTGTAATGTTCGTTACTTAATCCTTCGTTACACAATCCAAATCCTCCTATGATCTAATCAGTCATCTATATTAACAACCTTCAATCCGCTGATAATTTCAGGTAGCGAGCTTTATATGAAATCCTAAACATAATCCGCCATATGTTTCTAAATACCATTATCTTTCCCAATTATTCTACACGTATTGCTATTATCCTTTAAAAATTTTAAATCCGTAAAATCTCTCTCATTCCCCTTATCTCAATCGAGGGCTTTAAGATATCCGTTTATAAAATCTAACGCGTTTGATGTCACTAAATTAGTGCACTCTATTTGAAAAAGGCTTTTATATAAGAGATTTCTAAGTTCGATCTAAATCCAGAAAACTTTTCTTAAAATTTAATAATTTACAGGGATTCCCTATTCTGCTGTCGAAATATACACTATTGGATTCTTAATTACCTATAGGAGTAGAAGGAGGTTAACCCTTGGATGATTTCTTACCCTCTTTGAGAAAAATGAATCTTGATATTCTCAAAGACCTACCAATGTTTACAAATCCTCAACTTGAATGGATTGAGCAGAATCTAGCTAGTGAATTTTGCAAGAAGATTTATGATCAAATCATTGAGTTTGATTCTAAGCTTGATAATGATAAGCAAGTTGCTGTTCGTTTGGTGAATTTTGGACAATCTGTGACTTTTGTAGTCAACGGCCTGGGATACAGTAACCCAAGCCTTATTCGTTTCTCTGGAACAATGCCTAATGGTTCGCCTGTGGAATTGATCCAGCATGTCTCTCAAATAAGCTTTCTTTTGACCTCATCTTTGCGCGATAACCCTAATGAACCGAAACAAGAGATTGGTTTCAAAACAGAATGAAGCCACTCTTGCGGCTTCTTCCAGAACAATTTGCTTACTGGTATTGTAACATTCCGGGTAATCATTACATGGAGCATTCCTTCGCATTCGTAAAACGTGCTTAAAGTCCTATCTAAATAATGACTAATGACATATGCTCTTAGTTTCCCTTATCTTGTAAACTGTAGTAAAAAGCCGAAAGGGTACTTGATAGCTATGTATGAAAAAGCAAACAAACCTGGGATTCTACAAGCCGCTCAACTGATATGTGGAAAAGAAGAATCTCCTACTTTGGTCAGTGATTGCCTAACCCGAATGATGACACCCGAAGAATGGGAGAAATATGGCCCCTTGATTACAGACAAGAGTAAGAAGATACAGAAATCAAAAAACTTCTTATAAGTCAGCAAAAACCCGCCGCTGTGATAACGTTCGGTTTTTGGTTGGTGAGATTAAATTTATTTTGTCATTTTGGATTTAATTGAGACTATCCTTAGTAAGAAACTAGCAGGCTACATGTTTAACATGCAGCCTGCTTTCTTTCTAAACCTGTTGTTTATCTTCAGCCTTTTGTTCTACATAATTATCAGGCTCCTTTGTCAGTCGTTTAACCATGCTTTCCAGATCAATCCCGGATACACTTTTCAACATCGCAGGAGCAGTTGCCATCAACGAGGTAACATAATTACTAACCCTTGCCGCTCCTTCCCCATGACCGGTATCTACTACCGTCAGTTTATCGATGGATTTCAAGGGTTCGGCAACCTTTCCAGCCAGTTCAGGCAGCATTTTGACGATAATGTCCAGTACAGCGGCTTGACCAAATTTTTCAAAGGCTTCAGCCAGCTTTTCCTTAGCTTCCGCTTCTGCTAAGCCTTTGAGCCTAACGACCTCTGCCTCTGCCGTCCCTTTAGCTTTTTCGGCCTCAGCGATTGCCAGACCTTCTAAACGTTTTTGTTCGGCATTGGCCTTTGCTTCAGCCTCTATCCTATATTTTAGAGCATCAGCTTCCCTCATTCGCTTAGCCTTGTCAGCCTCAGCAGCCTGTTCAACTGAATATCTGTCAGCATCCGCCTTCTTTTTAACTTCAGCGTCATATTGTTTCTCTCGGCGCAGAATTTCTTTTTCCTCAATTTCTATCTCTTTTTCCTTTCTGACTAAGGAAACCTTCATTTGTTCCTCGATAACCTGTTGCTGAGAGCGAGCCTCTTGAATATGGTAGGCTTGGTCGGCTTCTGCCATTGCTGTGTCCTGATCTTTTTTATAGGAGGCTACTTTTAGTTCCTTCTCTTTGGTGGCTTCAGCAATGCTTGTATCTCTAAGCAACTCTGCTCTCTGTCCTTCTTCGGTAGCTTTAGCTTTTTGGATCCGGGCATCTCGAACGGCTTGCGCTTCCGCAACTTCCGCATCCCTTTTAACAGCAGCAATCCTCGGTTTACCCAGGGCTTCCAGATAGCCGTTTTTATCTCGGATATCTTTAATGGTAAAGGATACAATCTGTAATCCCATTTTCTTCAGGTCCTTAGCTGCCACTCCTTGAACTTCCTGAGCAAATTTGTCCCTATTGCGGTAAACTTCCTCAACAGTCATCGTTCCTAATATTGCCCTCAAATGCCCCTCTAATACCTCCTGGGCTTCCTGCTGTATAGATTCTGTAGGTTTACCCATAAATTGCTCCGCCGCCGTAGCTACATCTTCTACAGACCCACCGATTTTAATAATTGCTACCCCATCGGCCATAACCGGCACACCCTGCTCCGTATATACTTCCGGGGTGGTCACATCTAACTTATGAGATAACAGGGAAATAAACTGTGCTTGTTGGAAAATAGGCAGAATAAATGCTCCACCGCCCCGAATAATTTTTATCCTTCGACTCGATTCGTCTGTATGGACATTCTTGCTCCCTAAATAAGAGCCTGTAACAATCATAGCCTCATCAGGGCCAACGGTTTTATACCTGGCCCAAAAGGCCATGCCTAATACAAGAATAACCCCCAACACAGTCATAGGGATAGCGAATACCCCAAAACCTAAAACTTCCAATATTACCTCTCCTCTCAATCTACTCATAACGGAAAACGAAAAGTATGCCCTCTTTTGTTTCCCCAACCACGACCCGCGTTCCTGCAGGTATCTCCACTTCTTCAAGATTGCCGGCAATTTGGTTGGTGTTTCCGGCTCCCACTTTCATGACCACTTCACCATAGCCTTTTACGGGAATCGGAACACTTACCTCACCGATTTTGCCAACGAGATCTTTCATCGAATAACCCGTGGAATTTTCACTATTTTTCATGGGTCTTACATATGAAAAATAGACCAAGACTGAAACTGCCATCGAAATTATTACCGAAACAATGACCACTGGGATAAGCTCAAGGGATGTGTATCGACTCAGCATAATCCCTGATCCTCCAAAGACTGTGATTCCTCCGACTAGAACCATCGGCTGCAGAAAATCCAGGTGATCCATGGAGAGGGCGTCGAAGAAACCACCAAATATGTCGCCTAAAATATCTCCGAATATTATGGTTACCAGTGCAAACAGCACTCCACCGATTAAACAGATCCAGTAGATGTCAAGCACTCACTCTACCTCCCCCTCCATGTTCTGTGATATAAAATGCTGGGATATTAAGTTACTGTGGTAAATACGTGATCGATAAGTGTATCTTATTCCTTCTTTTTTATAAGATTCTCCTTCAATTCAGATAATTCCTTCTCTATGTCAATCTGATCATTTCCTAGTGCTTCCAATTCCTGATCAAGACTTTTAGCTTTCTCTGATAAATCTCTAGCCACATAGGCCTCTGCTTCCATTCGGAGGACTTTCTCTTCCATTCTATCAAAGTTGCGACGAGAACTGTCATTTCCAAACCCGTTCATGACTCCATAGATTTCCTTTTGAGCTTTGGCTGCCTGAACCCTTGACACCAATGCATCTCGTTTAATCCGTAGTTTCTCGTATTCATGTTTCATTTCTTGCAGCTCTGATCTAAGCTTTTCGGCTATAGAATTGCAGTTTTGGTACTGCAGCTGGTAATCCTCAGCCTTAGCTTTTTTATGTTTTTTGTCTTCTAGGGCTTTGCGGGCTAGGTCTTCCCGGTCTCTATTTAAGGCCTCTATAGCTTGACCTCCTCGTTTCTCAACCATTGCCAGGGCATCATCCAATTGGGCCTTGAACTTCCAGGCCACAGCCAACTGCCTTGCTACAGCGGCCTCAGCATCCGCTATATCCTCCTCCATGTCCCGTAGGTATTGATCTAACATTTTTTCGGGTTCCTCTGCCTTATCAAGCAGAGAATTAAGATTTGCTCTGATATTGTCACTGACCCTTTTAAACAAACCCATTAAGTTCACACTCCTTTTCTTGTCTAGTAATAGAGAAAAAGTCATCTTGACAATAAACTTATTCCAAAGACCAAAAGCACCGATAACCCAATAAAGAGCAATTCGTCTCTATACTTTTTGAAACCGGTTCTGTCAAACATATATTCGCCTCCTGTTTTAATTCTAGAATAGAGCAGCGCTAAGGGTAAACTATGTGCTAACCTTCACGAAAGAAACCGCGTACTATCCTTCTTAATATAGAGGCTTTAAGAAAGCTAAAAGGTTACAAGTATTCTACTAATTAAAAAATTAATTTATGTACCTCCTTCCTAAATTCCCTTGCGCCATTTCTATAGTTATATGATATCATCTGTTTAAATTAACCACAAATACTAGTTTTAATTACTACGTGACTTTTGGGTTTAGATTTGCCCTTGTTAGTTAATATCTCTCCATTTCTCTTAATGTAGCTTCAAATACCACATGTTCGGTTATCTGTTATCTTGAAATACGGGTTTCTATGCTCTATAATTAATTTGAGGTGATAATGATGCAATTCAATGAAAAGACCCTTAAACAGTTAGTAGAGGAACTCTCCTTGACCCAAGATATAAAGATTACTGATATTCCCGATATCGATCTATACATGGAACAGCTAACTTCTTTCATGGATAACAGTCTGAGCAATCAAAAGAGAGACGAACAAGATAAAATCCTAACTAAGACAATGATCAACAACTATACTAAAGCTGGGCTTGTAATGTCTCCAGTAAAAAAGAAATACAATAAGCGACATATAATTCTCTTAATCCTTGTGTATTATCTTAAAAACATTTTGTCTATTAACGATATCAAGAGTTTATTTGAACCAGTTCTTAACAATATTGAAACTCCGGAGGATGATTTGATTTCCCTTGAAGACATCTACTCAACTTTTCTGGAAGTAAAAAATATTGAATTAGCTTCTTTTGATGAAAGACTAATAGAAAAGGCAACTATGATCAAAGAAAAGACCCAGACCATTGATAAAGATGGTAAAGACACAGCCGAGTTATTTTTAATCGTCATAATGCTGATAGCTCAAGCAAATGCCCACAAAAAATTAGCCGAAAAAATAATTGATAAATATTTTGCTAAAACTTGAGCACCTATATTGGATTCGTTCTATATATAAAGCCCCAAGAATAAGCACAAAAATTGAGATGTGAATTTTTCCTAGGAATGATTCATATCTCTTGCTTTTGATATGTTAAGTGGAAATTTCCACTTAAATGTATCAATTATCAAAACTAATCGATTATAAATATAATCCGACATTAACTTATACCCGTCATCATTGGGATGAAGTCCGTCCATCAATAATTGATTCAAACCTACTTGATCCTCTGGAAATGCACTCCAGACATCCAATACGTTTGATTCAGTTGCAGCGGAAACATTAATTATTACTGCTCTGATTCCCAAAAACAATGATTCATCTGTGGAAACCATAGGTGGTTCAACAATACAAAATATGTCAGCGCCCGGCGCTTTGCTTTTAATGTCATAGATCAACTGCGTGTATTTATTACTGAACTGTTCGGGAGTTTCAAAATTCCTATCAATTCTTCCCGAGCAAATAAACACCGCGTCTGTGGTACTTTCTATCTCAGTTGCTCTCTTTAAGCAATAATCCACAAGTTCTCCTGCTGAAGCTTTATTATCCCATTCTATTTTGTTTGAGTACTTGTTTAAAAGGGATTTCTCAAGGTTTGAATTCCACCCAGTTGTTAAGGGGTCTGAAGCACCTTGACTAACAGCGATGGACTCCCCAAGAATTACAGCTTTCACTGTACCGTTTTTAATCTTGCTTATACCGGTTAAGGGTTGGGCTTTAATATAAGTAATAATGGCTAAGCTCAGCACCAGTAAGGGTATTAGTAAGTAAACAATTATCTTCTTCAAAGCTCTTACTCTCTTTCTTATCCAATAAGCTATGTACATTGCCTTCATTCGATAACTTAGTATTTATTCTGATCTTTTTCTCGTCGCCTCATGCAGGTGAACCCGGTATTTAAATCGATCATTATTCTAGTTCTGCGAGATAGATTTGTGCACTAAATTATTCATTAATTGTATTAAGGTTATTTTACCATTTTTATCCTTGGTTTGTTGAAATCAACAGGCAATTCCCAAAATTTAATCTACTTTAACATTCTTTAATATCCCATTGAATGATTCGGTTGTTCTTGATAGAATCATTAACGGTTGCTATTTCATCAGATGCGTAATCCAAGATGAACCCGGACATGCTATAATAAATACCATTACACGATGTCTGTTCAATCATTAGCTGCTCGATTATGCCCAGACAAATTTAATTTCAGGGGGCTTCCTTCTTTTGTGAGAGCTTGGGAAATTGTAAAGAAAACTCGAACCCCTTTTGTTTATTTTAAGGAGGTGATTTTTTATGAGTTATCAGATTGAAGGCGCCATTGTTAAAGTAAAAGATGATACTTTAGCTATTGTTACGGTTAAGCCCCAAGTATTCCAAAGTACTAGTGAACTTCAAAAAGCTATGAATGCTTATCGTCACGTTTTTCCAGGCATGCCAATCGTCCTAATGAGCCAGGATCCACAAGGAAAACCGACTTGGTATGGGCGAAAAAATATAGTAAGCCTTCTTGCTAAAGTAAACCTACGCAGTATCCCCTGGAGACGTTATATCATTAATTAGCATTAAACAGGTAGTACATTGGTATCCGTTCTCAAATTTAATATTGTCTAAAACTTATAATATCCGTATACTCTGGTCTTTAATGGCAAGAGCATACGGATATTATTTTTATCTTAGCTTTTATCATTTTTAGAGTTTACCCTTGAGGACTGCCAGATTAGATTTTCGGTTCTTCCGAATCAATCTAAATTTTATTTTCTAAAAATAAGAACTTTTTTATAAATAGCCATTGAATTTTGTTATCGCAATGTGTATAATGTTATCAAGATAATTAAGAATTAACTAAACATTCAAACTGATTTAAGGGGATTTTTTATTACTTTTAATGGATAAACTAACATATTCGGGGTTTAATCATTGCCAAAAATATATTTTACTGTTACTAATTTAGTTTTATGCATTGTTTCTCAAGATTTTAAGCAAAAATCCAAACAGTTGTCAATATATTATGTCAATTTATGCATATTAAATATTTATGGCGAGGAGTGGGGAAACATGGCAAAGAGAAATATTGTAATTGGAGTTACCCCGGTAGAATACGAGAATATGCCAGAATCATTAAAAGGAAAGTTTACACTTGCGGTAGAAGGAGTCTCTGATTTATACAGTAAAATGTCTGATGAGTGGGTTGAGCATCGCCAGAAGAATAACCTTAATGTCGAAAACCACAACAAATGTAATATGCAGAAAGCCATTTCAATTTCTATGACAGACAAATGCGTATCTTTAGATGCCCTAAGTATTCTCATGAGAATAGGTAGGAAACCCATATTACTTTCACTTGCCAAGCAAAGCGGAATACCTCACCTTTCGCATCATGTAAAAAATAGAGTTTTATTCAATTACACTCTCTTAATTTTTGATGCATTAGAAGATGCACATAAAATGGCTAAATTCTATGTAGACAAAGCCAATTCTCATTCTAGTGTTCTGGAAAGATGTTCATATGAATCAACAGGCCTGATCTAAAATGATCCAACTAGAATTTAGAAATCACCTAGTTTAAAAGACGAGAAAAATGACGTTCAATTTGATAACAATTTGAACGTCATTCTTTTTTTTGCCTAAGCCTTTGGCAAAGAGAGGACAAACGGTTTGCACCTTTTGTCCTCTCAAAGCATTGTTTGAAAACGAGTGACTTGAGTTAAAATGACCATTATATTCAACCAATAAGTGACCGGACGAAGAAATCGAAAAGTATCAGTAGTCGGTTAAACCTCTATCTCTCAACTTTTCTACAATATCATTGACCGTAACCACATTTGCAAAATCATCATCAGTAATGGTTATCTCAAATTCGTCCTCCAGATCCGCAATAATCATCACCATATCTAACGAATCTACAAATAAGTCTTCCCGCAAACGACTCTCTAGGGTTATCCTTCTCTTCTTCTTTGCTAAAATATGCTTTAAAGTGAATATTACTCTGTCTTCCATTTTCAATACACACCTTCCTCAACACTTATGTAACACCGTGTTGACTACCTATAATAAATATACCTTTTTCCTCTAGTATTGACAATGACAAAGCTGTCACGTTTAACTCAAATCACAGGATACTCACGAAAATTAACTCAAGCTGTTCCGTATCAGCTTCGAAATACAACGAGTGGAACTCCAGACCCAAGATCTTATCGTTCAGTATGATTAGACTCAGAAAGAACTACCTCGTTAGAGATAGTTCTTTCGCTTGTTACCTGGCGATACGAAAGGCGGATGAGCCTTTCGCAACATTGCGACTCATGAAGCAATACTCCTGCAGTGTGGATCCGAACACGAAAAGCGGACGAGCTTTTCGCCACACTGCGTCTCCAGACGCACACTCCCTGCAGTGTGGATCGTGGAACCCCGACTCCCCAAATTCGCCCACGTGGGCGAATTTAAGACACCCCAGATGAGGTGGAAGGATGACACAAAAAAGACCACCTCATTCAGAGATGGTCTTTCTTTGTGTGTTACCTGGCGATACGAAAGGCAGACGAGCCTTTCGCCACACTGCGTCTTATAACGCATACTCCTGCAGTGTGGATCCTACTTTCCCAGGGGCTATGCCCCAAGTATCATCGGCCCTGGAACGAAAGGCGGACGAGCCTTTCGCCACATTGCGACTCGTGACGCATACTCC
>NZ_FNCP01000027.1 GCF_900100785.1 Desulfosporosinus hippei DSM 8344
TCTGCTTATCCAATTGGATTATAACCAGCAGGGGTCACTTTCATAAATTTTTGTGCCTTGAGCATAGCGAAAGGAATGGTACTTAAAATGAAAAAAATTGCCCTGGTAACGGATAGTACGGCTGACTTAACAGAAGAAATAATAAAGGATTGTAATGTCCATATAATTCCTCTTAAAGTGAGGTTCGGGGAGCAAGAATTTATTGACGGTGAGCTTACGAGTGAGGACTTCTATCGACGTCTGATGGAAGAGAAAACACTCCCCCAGACATCTCAACCCACTCCAGAGGAGTTTAGTCGGCTATACAGTAAGTTGCTAGAGGAGTATCAGGAAGTAATCTCCGTGCATATTTCTTCAGCACTTAGCGGGACGTTCAATGCTGCAAATATCGCTAAGGAAAAGTTTAAGGAAAAAATTCACCTCGTAGATTCCAAAACGATTAGTTTAGGGGCAGGGCTAATGGTGATGGAGGTTGCTAGGAATATTAAAGAAGGTCATGATACTCAGTGGATTCTAGAAAATGTTAAGAAGGCCAGAAAAAATATTGAAACCCTTTTTACTTTAAATACTATGGAGTATCTGCAAAAGGGAGGACGTATCGGTAAGGTTCAAGGTTTTATGGGTTCATTGTTAAATATTAAACCAATCATTAGAGTAGGAGATGACGGGATATACCACTCATACGGAAAGGCACATAGTCAAAAAAAGGCACTGGATAACGTTGTCCAAGCATGTCAAGATTTAGCAAAAGGGCGAAAAGCAATCCGATTGGTGGTAGTTCACGGTGCTGCACAAAAAGCCGGAGTATATCTAAAGGAAGCTTTAGAATATGCTTTTCAACTTCCGACAACAGCCTTTACCCAAGTGGGACCAGTTATAGGGGTGCACACTGGGCCGGGAACTGTTGGGGCTGGGATTGAGTTTGAATAAAAAAACAAGAACCCGTGGGATTTTTATCCTAGGGGTTCTTTTCATAATACTATTTAGAAGACCTTTACATAATTATTAATAGATTGAAGAATAATTGGCATAACAATCAGCAGTGTGATTAGAAAACATTGGCTCATAAACGAGGGTGGGGGGGAGTGCATATGAGTTATATGACGTTAACAATTGCTATGGGGTTAGTCCTAATCTTCGCTTATTGGTCTAGAAGCCGTCAGATCAAGAACGAAAAGAGGCGAAAATCTAAAACGACTGATGTTTATCCATTATCAAGAACAAAAAGTCAAGCTAAATTACGAAGAATTAAATAAGAAGTATTTAATGCTTATTGATAGATGCCTATTAAAGGTTTAACCTCATTGTTCCAAAGTTTAACTGTTATTTCCGAATCTAGGTGAGGCTTCTTCAGCATAGCTTTTAGAAAATACTCCTGTTGTATAGTATTGTTATAATTGGAGATCTGGGTTAAAGCGAATTGGGCAAAATCACGAACTATAAAGCTAAAGATTTCACTGAGTAATTCTGAAGATATTGGGTTGAGCTTAGAGTTTTCTAAAATTAGTTGGGCATATACAATCAAGGTGAACATTTCACCTAAGGCCAACATATAGTCAATATTCTTCAACTGTTCGTGATTGGGGCCGGCCTGTTCTAGGAAAGTTCGGAAGAGCTCGATTTGTTCTAGGAAAATTATCACATTAGGTATCTGTATTCCTTCGTAGGGTAAGTGGTAATCAGGAAAACGTACCGAAGCCAGCTTTCCAGCCTTCTGACGGAAAAGATAAGAGTCATCTGCAGAGTCATCCCGTTTGGGGATTGCCGGATATTCGACTGGATTAAAGAAATAGTTGTTGATGAATTTAATAACTAAGGCAATATTTACGTGAGTAGTTCCTTCCAAACGAGGAATCATACCAATGTCTCTAATGGCAGTTTCAAAATAAGTGTCTTGTTCAAAACCCTTGGCGGCAATTGCATCAAGAAGCATCTCAATTATTTTCATGCCTTGAGTAGTAACTTTCATTTTTTGAATAGGATTAAATAGTAAATAGCGCCGATCATCATCGGAAGCAGAGCGGAAATAATCTAAACTTCTCAAGGCATAGAGCTTCATAGCAATCAGGCGAGCGTATGATTCAGTAAAAATCTTCTGAATATGTGGGAAGTCTGTTACTTTTTTCCCATATAATTCACGGTAAGACGCATGATTTAGAGCTTCATAATAAGCGTGGGTGCAAATTCCAATTGAGGCAAACCCTAATTGAAATTTACCGATATTTATAGTAGATAGAGCAGAATCCCACGCCAAGGTTCCGCTCGATAGGATCTCATCCTTAGTAATCGGATAATCAATAAGTTCATAATCTCCAACGTAGGCGGCACGAACGCCTGAGGTGGAGATCTTTTTGTTTAATTTATAGTTCCGATGCTGACTGTCAACGACAAAAAACACATAGTCATTATTCTCGCTATATTTCGCAAATGTTGATACTAGTGCAGCTTCATTTGCATTACCAATATAGTACTTGCCACCATTTGCAAGATAGCTCCCCTCGCCATTTAAAGTTAAGGACATTTCGTTACTATAGAGATCCGCTCCATGGGTTTTTTCGGATAATCCGAAGGCGAAAATTGCCCCTTCCCTTAACTTCTGGGCGGTAAAGTGTTTAGCCTTTTCATTATCCCCCATCCAAATAGGTCCAAGTCCGAGAATAGAAACCTGATAAGCATATTGATAAGATAATGAATAAAAGGCACTGATTTCGTTGAATTCGCAGACACGAAACAAATCAAATCGAGAATCCGATGCTCCATAGCCTGCTGGAGTTAACAGGGTTGAGAATATTTGTTCCTTTTTTATTAGTTTTAGAAAATCTGTATACCAGCGGCTGGCCTGATCATCTTCCTTGATACTTTTGAGTCCTTTGTCCTCAAAAAAATGGATAGTTTTCTCCATTATTTCCTTAGATAACGAATCATGTTGCGGACTTTGATAGTTTTGGGGATTAAGTAAGAGGGACAAAAACCTCACACCTTTCTTTCATGTAGTATAATGAACAAGTATTCATCAATTGTCTTAATTATCTCACAAATGTAAAGAATGTAAAGTTAAACATTGCCTATAACCTTTAAATTATTCTTAAGGAAGAGAAAACTCTCATTCAGAGTTTAAGGATGAATAATTTAGACATCCTTCTTATCTACTTAGAGAAACAAGCAAGCATGATTTATTCAGTTTTGGCAGAGAATAACCGTGAATTAACATTATATTACAGAGATAAAAAGGTTTGAGAAGCTAACATTTTACTTGTGTATTAGATAAGGAAGAAGTGAGGTATAACTTATGAACAGTGACGGATTGCAACTTGCTACCTTTGCTGGAGGCTGTTTTTGGTGCATGGTTAAACCCTTTGAAGAATTGCCTGGTGTTGCTAAGGTAGAGGCGGGGTATACCGGTGGAAGTGTAGAGAATCCTACTTATGAGGATGTATGCTCTAAGAAGACTGGACATTTTGAAGCGGTACAGATTACCTTTGATCCACTTTTAGTATCTTATCATCGATTGTTAGATACTTACTGGAAACAGATTGATCCGACGAACCCAATGGGTCAGTTTGTTGATCTGGGACATGCATATCGAACTGCAATTTTTTATCATAATGAGGAACAAAGGAACCTTGCCGAAAGATCCAAGATGGATATTGACGAAAGTAAGCGATTTAAGAAACCTATCGTGACAGAAATCTTGCCGGCGGTTAAGTTTTATCCTGCTGAAGAATATCACCAGTCCTATTATAAAAAGTTTCCATTGAGATATGGTGCCTATCGTCAAGGGTCTGGCAGGGATGATTTTCTTAATGAGTATTGGGGGAAGCATACAGATAAAGAACTTTTGAAACCAAAACTGACAACTATGCAGTATAAAGTAACACAAGAAAAAGCAACCGAACCCCCTTTTCAAAATGACTACTGGAATAATTTTAAAGAAGGGATTTATGTGGATGTGATTTCTGGGGAACCGCTTTTCAGTTCTCAGGACAAATTCGAGTCTGGTTGTGGGTGGCCCAGCTTTTCGAAACCAATTCAAACAGGAGTAATTTCAGAAAAACCTGATTTCAGTCTTTTAATGAAACGTACCGAAGTTCTTAGTGCTAACTCGGAAGCCCATCTGGGACATGTCTTTGAAGATGGCCCTGAGCAGAGTGGTGGGTTGCGTTATTGTATTAACTCTGCAGCCCTGCGCTTTATACCTAAAGAAGCATTAATTGAAGAGGGTTACGGTAATTACTTAAGCATGTTCGATGATGATCGCAAATGAAATCACCTCACCTCAGACAAATTAATCAGCGCAGAAACATCTAGAGGTACATTCTGAGGCGGAGTTTACACATGATATTTATCCTGACTGTTCTAAAGAATTATATGAAACATGAAAGCAAAGGTTAGAACACGAAAAAAAGCCTCCTCGGCTCTAACCGAAGAGGCTGATTGGTAAAGGAAAACTACCAATTATTACGAGGGGTGGGGTGGAAGCAGTCACGGCAATACACAGGTTTCTCGCCAGAGGGGCGAAAAGGAACAGTTGTTTCCTTTCCACAGGTGGCACAGACGGCGGGAAACATTTCCCGTTCTTGACGGTTATTATATCCACCGGAAGATCGAGTCTGTGCCTTTTTGGCGGCGCGGCACTGAGGGCATCTTCCAGGATCATTCGTAAACCCTTTTTCTGCAAAAAATTCCTGTTCGGATGCGGAGAAAATAAATTCTTGGCCACAGTCTCGACAAGTCAAAATCTTGTCATTAAACATTGCAAACACCTCTTTAGTTTGTTGTAAATATCGTCGTCATTTCAGGAGTCGGTTCCTGATTTAAACTCGATAATAATAGAGTATACCCAGAGGCTACTGTTTTTATTTAGGATCATTCTTTTTATAGGATAATCTTTATAATATTATCCAAATTTATATTCAAAAACGTACATCCTAACAAATTGACTGCATGTTTGATGATTTATAATAATCTTTTGCACTGAAATTAGGTTTATTCCGAGTCTTTAAGCAAGAAGATAGAGTTACTCTTTATCCAAAACTTTTGGAATCTCAGGTGTTAATTCCAACATTTGTGGTCGTGAGGTTCTAAGAATTAGGTAAATACCTCCTAAGATCAGCATTAGCGGGACTATGCTTCCTCTTAGTAAATTATACAAATTCCAATTACCTATTAGATTTCCTATAAATGAATATCTGTCTAATTGGTGGATAAGGCTGAGAAGGCCTAGGATGATTATAGTAGTTCCTATTAAACGATGATTCTTTAAAAGTGGGGTGTAATCAAATAATTGACGGTCGAAGAGATCCTGATCAACAATAGTCTGCCCTTCTTCAACTCGTCTTCTTAGATGGTGGCTTTCAAAGAAGCTGAAAAACCAAGCAGGAATTACTATAAATGGCATAATAAAATCTAGACCAATAAAATTAATTACTGCGATTCCTCCAAAGGTAATAATCATTAATTGTATTCCTCGACGAAATAGTCCCAGATGCATATGAGCTGCACCTGGAATTAGACTGTAGCACAGAAATAGAAATTTCTCTATTAATGTCTTCTTTGGAAATATTTCTGTTGATAAACTTGGAGCTGAAATAAAACTAAGACTACGTTCTAGGCATGGACGACAGATTGTTTTATCGTCTACCTTAATTGTGCATTCCGGGCAGATTGGATTTTTGCATTTCACACAAAGGGCTTGGGCCTCTTGGTTAGGATGATAGTTACAATTCATGATTAGTCCTCCTTGAATTTTTAATCTAATTTGTTCGAGAATTAGGAATTAAGTGGTTTAAAAAAGAAGAAGCAGCCTGACTTACTTTGTCTAAGGGAATTGATATTTGTTTGCTAAGTGAAGAGCCAAGTTCTGTCACCTGATCTGTTTTAATTATTGAGCTAAATGAGGTTAGATTAAAGGCAAACAGGAAAACTCCGGCAGCGATCATACTAAAGCCCCAATTTCTCAACTCGAAAAGACGAAAAGTATTAACACTCACTAAGTTCTGCTTATACCTGTTCTTGTCAATTGAATCCATAATATTGACTTTGATATCTAACTGAGGCATAGGGATGTCTGGGTTTGATATTATCTCTAACGTTTTCTTGATATCAGAAACAATATCCCGGCATTCGGGGCAATGCCCTAGATGAGAGGCCATTTCGTTTCGCTCTGAATCCCTCAAACACTGTTTAACGTAACTGTGCCAACTGTCCTGGCTTCGATAACAAGTCATGACCTTCACCTCCAGAGGACTTTGAGTGCAGTTTATCCCGTAACATTTTTCGGCCTCGAAATAAGCGGGTTTCAACGGTTCGCTTAGACGTATTTGTTATTTCAGCGATTTCCTGGGGGCTAAAATCTTCAAAATAGTATAAGATTAAGACTGTACTATAAATTGCTGGTAAGTTTACAACAGCTGCCTGGATTTCAGAGGCAACCTCCTGCCGAAGATATAAGTCTTCGGGGCCTTCTTCTTCTGCGGAAAAAATATCCAAGCAACTTACTTCTGCATATTGGGGCCTTTTCTTCCTACACCAATCAAGACAATGGTTGACGGCAATTCTGTAGAGCCAAGTTGAAAAGGCCGAACCCTGTTTAAAGCTGGAAAGATTGTTGTAGGCTTTTATAAAAATATCTTGAACCAGATCCCGAGCATCTTCGATGTTTTGGGTATAATAATAAGACACCCGATATAATTTCGTCTGATAGCGATCTACGATATCGCCGTATCGCTCGCCATTTCCAATTAGGACAGCCTGAATTATTTCCTCATCCTCTTTAAGGATGGTTTGAGCATGATAATGCAAATATCGTTCACCGCCTTGCATCCTTTTAGACGAATACTATATTGAATATACGTCAAATGGAATTGAAAATTATTTACCAATGTTTTAAAGAAGACAAAGTGTTATTGATGAGTTAAGAAACATAATACCGATGGAAATATTAGGACGAGAGGAATTCAATTGGCTAAAAGGAGGTAATACTAGTGCGCAGACAATTTGTAGTTATAGGATTAGGCAGATTTGGAACGAGTGTAGCCAAAACTTTAAGTGATCTAGGACATGATGTCCTTGCAATGGATAAAAATGAGCATGCAGTTCATGCTCTAATGAATGATGTGACCCAGGCAGTAAAGGCTGACGGAAGAGAAGAGGAAACACTTCGAGCTTTAGGGGTTAGGAACTTTGATGTGGCAATTGTTGCAATGGGAGATGACTTGGAAGCTAATATTTTAATTACACTTATGTTAAAAGAAATGGGAATTCCAATGGTTGTAGCAAAAGCTCAATCAACTCAACACGGAAAAGTGTTAGAGAAAATTGGTGCAGATCAAATCATTTATCCAGAACAAGATATGGGGATACGCCTAGCAAATAATTTAATTCGCTCAAACGTGCTGGACTTTATAGAATTGTCTCAGGATTATAGTATCTTTGAGATTGCCGCGTCTACACGCTTTCTTAAGAAAAGTATTGGAGAATTAGATCTGAGAGCTGCGTATGGAATTAATGTTATGGCAGTCAAGAAAAAGGGGGGCGAAATTGTGGTTGCGCCCGGCCCTGCTTATATAATAGAAGACAAGGATGTATTAGTCATTGTCAGCAGCAAAAATGCACTTTCCAAATTGCCTGATTGATTGGCTTCAAGAGTGTTATATCAATATTGAAACAACCGTAAATAAGACAGTAGTGATAATAGCTGCAATTAATGATGGTATTAACTTCGACCTGGCATATTCCATAACTGGTAGGTCAAGAATTGTACATAAAGTTATGGAATTGTCACTTAAAGGAGAGGCAAAGGCACCGAAGGTACCACTAGCGAAAACAGCTCCAATTACAAGGATAATACTTGAACTGGTTTCTTGAGCTAATGTTACTGCCAGGGGCATCAATAAACCCCAGGTTCCCCAAGATGAACCGATGAAGTAAGCAATAGAACTTCCTAAAATAAAAACAATTGGTGCAATAAAGCTTTTAGGGATCCAACCTACTAAATTTGAAGCAATATAGGTTGAGAATCCCAAATCTTCGGAAACAGCCGATAAGGCCCAAACTAATGCAAGCATTAGGATAACAGAAACCAGTTCGTTGCCACCCTCAACGAAATGAGTTACGATTTTAGCGACACTAATACCCTGTAAAAGGAAGAAAAGCAATGACAAAAGCAATGTTACAAAAAGAGCCTCAAGCATAACCCCTAGGGAATCAGCTTTTAAAAAGGTCTCAAAGAAGTTGTTGGTTTGAGATCGGCCGTCTCTCCAACTTAAGAAGAGAGTCATGATTAAGATCACACATAGGGGGAGAATGAGATTTATTGGTTTGCTGGGGGTTTCTTTCTGATAGTTTTCAATACACTTTTTAAGTGCTTCCTCCTCGTGCTGCGCTTCGGAGGTATCAACCAAGTCCTCCTGAGTTTCACTTCTCATTTCTTTAAAAAAGCTATAGTAAAGTCCTATGCCAATTATGGAGAGTGAGAAGAAATTAAAAGGTATGCTTTTTATAAACACACTGTAGGGGGATTCGTTAATTCCCACTTGTTGTAGAGATGTTCCAATTAAAGATACCATATATCCAACAAATGCAGTTGCTATGGGAACAAGTGCAACTACCGGATTAGCTGTTACTTCAATCATAAAGCCTATTTTCTGCAAAGAGATTGGCAGCCTTCTTTTCAATAATTTCATAATGGGAGCAACGGTCACAATTCTAAAATTGGGGTTATTAAAAGTTCCAAATGTTGAAAGCCAGATTAGCAGCATAGCTGAGCGTTTGGTTTTAACCTTGCGGCCCACAAGGTTAACAAATCCCTTCATTCCTCCCATTATTTTAGTCAAGTTTATAAGGCCGGCAAAAACATAAAGAAATATAATAATTCTAATATTGTTGGGTTTTACCAAATTGTTAATAAGATAAGATATGAGTGTTTTGATGCCACCAAAGAGATCCGGCTGAATAAGATAGCTGCCTAAGATTAAACCTGCAAAAAGGCCTGGTTGAACTTGTTTGGACAAAACTGATATTGGGATAACCACTAAAAAAGGCAAAAGCGAGACCCATGAATTTTCCATAACAACCTACTTTCATATTTAGTTTAAATACAATCTCTTCTTAACTAAAAATTACTGGACGGCATTACTTATATATTATCCCCAGATAGGTAATCATATATTAGATGAATCACAATGATAGATTTTATCAACTTAAGCAAAGAAGGAATAAGTTATTATTTAGCGAAGTTACATAGTATGACATTTCTATCAGACTTTAATGAAGATAAGGGGATTTTATTTTGGAAAGACAGCAAAGCAATCCAAGTCGCATGGTTGTTATTGAAGACAAACGGAGTGGTGAACGTTTTTTGGTAGATTTATTAAGAGGGCAGACATATGATAAAGCGCAATATACCAAGATTACTTATGAAGTTCCATTAAAAAAGGAATTTTGGGATTTACCACGCCTAACTAAATCTAAATAGAAATTTCAAGTCTGTAGGTTCATGCATAGTACCAGAAAAGACACCCTGGTGGGTGTCTTTTCTGGTACTATGAAGCGAACTTAAATTTACCGAAGTACTTAAGAATTTATAATTAGACCTTTTAAATAATTTCCGAAACTTTACGCATATTTTGAGTCGTGGCGGCGAAGCTTTGAATTGTTGCAGTCATTTCTTGATTAGCTGCGGCTTGGGTAAGTGCAACGCTTGTTAATTCCTCCACCTTATTCATAAGATGATTAACCTTGTCATTGATAGTCGAGATTAAGGTTTTAGAATCATTAACCGACTTTGCACTATTTTCTGCCATTTTGCGAATCTCATCAGCCACAACAGTGAAACCTCTGCCAAAATCGCCTGCTCTTGCAGCTTCTATAGCGGCATTTAAACCTAATAATCTTGAATTTGTAGCCACACTTTTAACAAAATCTAAAATATTATTAGTTTGCTCAATTAATTTCAAGATGTCTTGAGTTTGGGATAATACCTCAGCAATATTTTCCGATAATACTAGAGCTGAGGATGCTAAATCTTCTGTCGTTGCCGAGAGTTGTTCAGCGGAAGATGAAATATTCTCAGTTATCTCTTGCAGTGCAGTTTGGCCTTTCAAGCTAAGGGCAAGAGTTAAAGTTCCAATAATACTATTTGACCAATCTTTAATTGGCATAGTTGAAGATTTAAAGGCTACTCCATACTGCTCTTTTGGCACAATGCCAACTTTATGAGCACCTGTTGTTAATGAGATGGGTATATGTCCCCTTGTAGGAATAGGACTACCGACTAAATCAGATTTGCTGATAACGGCTTCGGTGCCCATGAAATAATGTCTGAATTTTTCTCGATCAGTGACAATAACGGTATTTTCAATCGGTATGACCTGGTGAAATAACGATGCGATTTTTCCAATAATCTCAAAAAAATCATTTTCATTGATGGTATTCGTTGATATAGAGTCTTCCATTAAGATACGCCTCTTTCTGAATGATTTCAATAAAAAGTGTGAGACCTTCTAATTTAGATTAACATCGTTATTCCTTGAATTAGCATAGTAGCTATAAACTATAAAACGAGCGCCCACTTAAAGATATTCTTTGGTGAGCGCTCTGCTAAAAATGTCGGAATGGGGAGACTCAGAATTGATTAAAAATATTATCCTTGGACATTATTCTTAGCAGCTGCGGCTATGGCAAGTTTGGTTACCAGCTTATTGATGCCATAAATAGCAACAATGAAGATACCTCCACCGATCAGTTCAATTCCAATCCATTCAAACACATTTACGTGTGGAACCGTGGCAGCAATAGCTTTGTCAGTCGCAGCCTTCATGGCGGCAATAGCTTCAGGGTTACCTCCCTTTGCAACAACAGCGTTTGCGTATCCAGCAACTGTATGTGCTGCTATGGTTGCTACTGTGTAACCGGCAGATACGGCACCAGCAACGGTAAAGCACATAAATGCATAGTTATTGAAGACCCATGGAACAATGTCCTTTAAAAATACAATGGCAGCGACAAATATCGCGATATAGATTAATTTTCCTATGAATATAATTTCTGCATTATGAGGGTCGGTGGCTTTGGCCATGTCTCCGCCCATCATTGGTACA
Organism: Desulfosporosinus hippei DSM 8344; assembly: GCF_900100785.1. Classification (GTDB taxonomy): domain Bacteria; phylum Bacillota; class Desulfitobacteriia; order Desulfitobacteriales; family Desulfitobacteriaceae; genus Desulfosporosinus; species Desulfosporosinus hippei. The sequence continues at coordinate 11,100 of NZ_FNCP01000027.1, forward strand.
ATTACTCCCAAAAAATAAGTTATCAGAACCAGATTAAGTAAACCGAAGGCACTTCCGATTAAGATAGCTGGTGCTTCTTTGATGTTCATGTGTGACATGAAGTAAAAAATCATAATTAAAAATGCCGGCCAGGTAGCTAAATGTCTCGGCTCTAAAATTAACTCACCCGCCATAATAACAACTAGTAATAAGGCTAAAAAGATAAAGGTTAATTTGTTAAAAACTTCGCTTAGAGAAGCCATTTATTCATCCTCCTAATTAAAATTTTCTTAATAAATCAAAAAATAACTCTAAGCCCCCTCTCTTTGTTGCCGGTATCCAGTTAATCCAGCTTACTGACGAATTGGTTACGCTCCACAAATATGCAACTTCGATGCCATAATTGTTGTAATATTCAAAAATCAACAAACATCTATTCATAATACAAGTTTTATCTAATATATAGAGAGTGGCATAAGTCATTGGTAAGGATTAGTGTAGATTGCGAGGTTCGTGTTTCCAGAAATTAGAAAAAGATACAGATACACAGGCCTTAGAAAGAGGTGCTTTTGAGTTAAATTGTTTCATAGGTATACACTATGTATACAATATATACATTTTTTCGTATAGTTTTATAGTTTAGACTTTTTAACAATTCCTAATTGATGGCATGTTAATTGCAAAATATTCAGATTGCCATTAACTTTTGAAGTTTTAAGGGAGGAGTATTATAGATGCAATAATGATCGGTTGCTTTGAATATGTAAAGGTTGCAAAGTCATATTGGGGCTAGCTCATCGAGTTCAGTGGACTTTAGCTAAGGAAAAGTCATGTTGCGTCCTGACTGATGTTCACTAAAAGCTAAACAAGTTGATTAGAATTCTCTTAAAACCAGAAAGGAGTGACTGGATTGTGAAAATGTTTGAATATATGGGGAAAGAAATATTTTCAAAATACGGACTTAAAGTGCCGAAGGGGAGAATGGTGAACAACTCGGAAGATGCTGCTTTTATAGCGAAGGATATCGGCGGAGCTGTGGTAATAAAATCTCAGGTGTTATCTGGAAAACGTGGCAAGGCAGGTGGAATTAAGTTTGCGGATAATCCTGAACAGGCCAAAGCTGCAGCACAAGAGATATTTGAAATGACCGTTCAAGGACATGCAGTTGAGATTTTGCTTATAGAGGAAAAGCTAAAAATTGACAAGGAATTTTATTTGGCTATCACTATAGATTTAGCAGCAAAGAGACCTGTCATCATTGCCTCGATCAAGGGTGGCATGGATATTGAAGAAGTCGCTGAAGATTACATTATTAAAGAACAAATCGATGTAGAATTAGGTATGCAGAGTTTTATTGCCAGTGATATTGTCAGACGAATGGGTGTAACTCTTAATAGCCCTCTAGGTAAAGAACTTGTAAGAACGATACGAACTTTGTATAGGATTTTTGTGGAGATAGATGCTGAGTTAGTGGAGATAAACCCGTTAGTTATTAGTGGTGATAAAGTCATCGCAGCGGATTCAAAAATAACTATCGATGACGCTGCACTTTATAGACAGATAGAACTACCACGGGTAGAAGAGCGTACAGTTGTGGAGAAAACTGCTCATGATTTAGGACTATCTTTTGTTGAGCTCAATGGTGATATTGGGGTTATGGCCAATGGTGCCGGGATTACTATGGGTACACTTGATACTATTACTTATTATGGAGGAAAATCTGCTAACTTCCTTGACGCCGGGGGAGGAACAGGTGAGGAAGGTACTGCAAAAGCGTTAGAATTAATATTATCTAGGAATCCTAAGGCAATAGTTATTAACATCTTTGGTGGAATTACTCGTTGCGATGATGTTGCAAGAGCCCTAGCTTCTGTGAAAAAAAATATTGGTATTCCAGTTCCTGTGGTCGTACGATTAGTAGGTACCAACCAAGAAGCTGGTCGAGCAATACTTAAAGAAGTTGGTATTGAAGCCTATGATTTTATGCAGGACGCGATTAAGAAAGTTGTAGAGCTTTCTAGGTAATTAGAAGGGGAGGGCTTAGAATTGGCCATTATTATTGATGAAACAACGAATGTGCTGGTTCAGGGGATATCTGGGAAACAAGGTTTTTTTCATACAAAGCAAATGTTAACCTATGGAAGCAAGGTTATAGCAGGAACTTCCCCCGGAAAAGGTGGAACCACTATCGAGGGAATACCAGTATATGATAGCGTTCGAGCTGCAATTGAGAAGCATCGGATTGATGCGTCGGTAGTTTTTGTTCCTGCGACCATGGCCAAAGATGCGGCTTTGGAAGCTTTGGCGGCGGGAATAAAAGTAGTTGTAGTTGTTACTGAACATATCCCTGTTCATGACGAAATGGCAATCGTTGCTTATGCAAAGCGGGTTAATTCGATTGTTATAGGACCAAACACATTTGGAATTGTATCTTCGGGTAAATGTAAAATCGGTATTCCGCCTAATCAATTCTTTATTCCTGGCCCAGTGGGTGTTGTAGCTCGCTCCGGTACTCTTACTTACGAAATCGTTGGGAATCTCACAGCGCAAAATATTGGACAATCAACAGTTGTCGGGATGGGCGGTGATCGAGTAGTTGGGCTTACATTTGTCGATGTCCTTAAGAAATTTGAGCAAGATCCGGAAACTAAAGTAGTTGTATTAATTGGAGAAATTGGAGGATTTGCTGAGGAAGAAGCTTCTCAATATATTAAAGAAATGACCAAACCAGTAGTGGCTTACATTGCTGGAAAGAGTGCTCCCCAGGGTAAACAAATGGGTCATGCAGGAGCCATCATCGAGCGAGGTAAGGGAACTTACGAAGGTAAGGTAAAGGCATTGACAGAGGCTGGAGCAAAGATTGTTGAACTTCCTTTTGAGGTGCCGGGAATAATCAAGGAACTACTGCTTAAGCTATAAATAATTTCTAGGTTTAAAACACCTACTTCATAGTAAGTGGGTGTTTTTATGTATTCATTAAGCTGTATGGTTTATATACTGGAAAATATAAAATGCCTAATCTGATTGTTTCAATTCCATACAAGTCTAACTACCCAATCCTAGTGGAACAAATCCACCAAGAGGTCTTTCTTTTTGAAAAAATTTGTACCGATAGTATCAAAATTAGTTGCGGGGCCCTAGGCGAATAAAGAATGATAAAAATTGTCCGAGTATTTCAAAGTATTTTTCTTCTGTTGTGACAGTTGGCATGCTTTTTGTAATGAAGAAATGGTAGCCTTTACAAAATCTCTATGTAAAAGGCGAATTGAGAGACTTGTGCTTGAGTGAGGTGAGAAAATACCCATTTGTAATTTGTACTTAAAATAATAAAAGAAGGACGTGTTTTTTTTGGCTAGCAAATATATTTACAAAAACCGTGACAACAAATTCATCATTAAAGAGTGGTTAGATGGAAAGAAAATCCTTGGGCTGAAACGTTTTGAGGATTATCTGAGCTTCGAAGATGTTGACTCAATTCTCGATGAAGCCTTAAAAATGAGTAGAGAAGTAGTAGCTCCGACCAATGACGACGGAGATACTATTGGTGCAAAATTTACTGATGGGAAAGTTATCGTTCCACCATCTTTTCATAAAGCATTTAAGTTTGTCGAAGAGAATGGCTGGGGTGGAAGCAACAAGGATATCGATGGAGAAGGCACTTTGCCAGAGATTCTAAGTGAATCTGTTCGTGAATTTATGATAGCTGCTAACCCATCAATGACCCCTTATTTCGGTTTAGCAGGTGGAATCGCATCTGTAATTAAAGAATTTGCTACAAAAGAACAGATAGATCTCTACACTCCAAAAATGTTTTCAGGGATTTGGAACGGCACAATGTGTTTGACAGAGCCTGGTGGCGGATCCGATGTAGGAGATATGACCTCTAAAGCGTATCCTACTGAGAAGCCGAATTTTTATAAAATTAAGGGGACAAAATGTTTTATTACGGGTGGAGACCACGATCTTACTGAAAATATCATCCACCTAGTATTGGCAAGGATTGATGGTGCTGCTCCGGGAACAAAAGGTTTGTCACTATTTATTGTACCTAAAATTTGGGTTAATGAGGATGGAAGCCTCGGCGAACCTAACGATGTCACAACTGTTGGAATCGAACACAAAATGGGTTTGAAAGGTTCTTCAACAGCAGTACTCAGCTTCGGTGATGATGATAAGTGCATAGGTTGGCTCTTAGGTAGTGCACCGGACGAAAAAGGAATCGGACAAGGCATGGCCCAAATGTTCAAGATGATTAATGGATCCAGAATGGATACTGGGCATAGTGCTTTAGGTGTAGCGACTGTTGCGTATAATAATGCAGTTGAGTATGCAAAAGAACGTATTCAAGGTCGTCCAATTACTGATCCCAGAGGAAAACGGGTTCCTATTATCCAACACGAAGATGTCCGTCGTATGTTGCTTACTCAAAAAGCTACGTTAGATGCTATGCGTGCAATGATTTTCCAAGGGTACTACTATCTTGATCTAATTGATTTCGGCGGAGAACCTGAAGATGTTGCTCAAGCAAAACGCTTTATTGAAGTTATCACCCCATTAGTTAAAGCGTATTGCTCAGATCAAGGCTGGTTAATGGTTACGGAAGCAATTCAAGTCTTTGCAGGCTATGGCTTTACAGAGGAATACCCAGTCGCTAAATGTGCCAGAGATATCAAAATTTACTCCATTTGGGAAGGTACTAACTTTATTCAATCTATGGATCTTGTTGGCCGTAAGTGGAATCTGGAAAAAGGTAATATATTCAAGGAGTTCTTGACAGCAATCGGCGCTTTTGTACAAAGCAACGAAGGGAATACCGAATTTGCTCGTGAATTTGCATTACTTGGAGAAGCATTGCAATCCTACGTAGACATGATGAAGACTGTGCTAGGCTACTTTAAAGGCGATATCAGAATGGTACCGTTGTACAGTACAAGAATTCTACGGATTACGGCTGAGCTCTATGCTGCTTACTTGTTAATGCAACAAGCTTTGGTCTGCAGTGCAAAAATCAAAGAAGGAGCTACAGACATTTTCTATCCCGGAAAAGTCCAAACTGTTAAATTCTACGTGCACAATATTTTACCTGATGTTATGGCTACTGTTCGAGTCATTAAAGATGCTGATACATCCGCCATTGATATGCCAGAAGAAGCCTTTTAGAGATTCTAGGTGCTGAAGAGCTAGACTGTTTCTAGCTTGGCCTTAGCTAAGTTTTTAATAAACAGTCTAGTATTCAGAGAACTGTGAGAATAGAAAAATGAGTAAAGATATGCTTATAGAGCTTATGCCGAAGTTCTTTTTTATCCCCGGGGAATGTAAGGGGAGATTCCCTTATAGCAATGGTTTGTTGATCGATTCCAGCTTAAGAGTGCTTGTCGATGCTGGGTTTGGACTTAGCCGCAGAGAGGAAATACTTAGAAACGGCGATGTGGATGTAATCATAAATACACACTTTCATCTGGATCATGCTTTTGGCAACAAATATTTCCCCAAAGCAGAAATATGGGCTCACGTCCTTGATGCACCTGCCCTGCGAAGTAAAAAAGAATTTTTGGCCTATTCAGGACTAGATCATACACCGGATTTCCCAGAGGGATATCCCTTTCCCCATGGCATGCCAGGTCGAGCGGTAGGAAGAGAACTGGCAGAGGGGGAGATCTTGGACTTTGGAAATGTAGTCTTACAAGTGCTTCATACCCCGGGCCATACACCCGGGCATATCTCCCTCTATGAACCAAAGGAAGGCATATTGTTTTCCGGGGATATTGATTTGTCTCCGTTTGGGCCGTTTTATGGAAATACAAGTTCGAATCTGGAGGAGTTTTCTAAGTCGATTAGACGACTAATTGATTTAAACCCCAAAGTACTCGTGACAAGTCATTCCCCGATCATTTCAGACAATATCCCCGAACGACTTAAAGAATACGCTGAGATAATTGACCTGCGAGCAACGAAACTATTACAAGCCTTGCGTGTCCCCAGGTCAAAACAAGAATTGATGGAAATGAAAATCATATATGATCACTATCCTGAACCTCAAAGCCTGTATAGATATTTTGAAGAGGTCATGATTGGAAAACACCTTCGGCACTTAATGGGGCTTGGAGAGGTCAAATTAATGGCGAATCAAAAGTATAAGGCTTATGCCTGAAAGGTGGTAATGGGTTTGGATGTAAAAACAGCACTCATAGAGCGGAGAAGTATCCGTAAATACAAATCGGATCCTGTTCCAGACGATTTGCTGCAAGAATTGCTTGAAGCAGCTCGCTTGGCTCCTTCGGGTACCAATCATCAACCATGGCGTTTTATTGTGGTTAAGAATCAGGCCATTAAAGAACAAATCCGAGAGGCAGCCTTTAACCAAAAGTTTCTATGTGAAGCTCCAATTTTGCTTGTTTGTTGTGCAGATCTTTCTTCCTATGCCAAAAACACCAGAAAAAGGGTACAAGAATTAGTTGATGCAGGAGTATTTGGGTCAGAAGCTTTTGACAACTATCCGGGCATTGATCAAGAACTGGATGCTAACGCATTGAAGGGATTTATTCCCCATGCCATGCTGAATGTTGCTCTTGCAATAGAGCATATTGCCCTGCGAGCTGTGTCCCTGGGTCTGGGTACCTGTTGGGTGCAATTAATGAAAGCAAAGAAAATTGCTCAGATTCTGGAATTGCCCGATAATCTGGTGATCACTGCCTTGATGCCAGTTGGATTTCCTGATCAAAGCCCCCCTTTACGTCCAAGGATAAATATAGAAGAGATTGTTTATAAAGTACTGGAATAATATTTTGGAGGTGCTTACTAATGAAGGTTGAAGATATTAAGAAAATATGTGTTATTGGGGCCGGCAACATGGGTCATCAAATATCAGTGTGTTGTGCTTTGGCGGGGTATAAAGTATCCTGTACAGATATTAGTCAAGAAATGTTAGATAAAGCGGAGGCTTTTGCCAAGAAGTGGTTGCCTGAGCGTGTTTCGAAAGGAAAACTGAAGCAAGAACAAGCTGATATGGCAATGGCTAATCTTAGCTTCACTACAAGTCTTGAGGAAGCTGCAGGAGATGCGGACTATGTCATCGAAGCTGCTGTTGAAAAAATGGACATTAAACGAAAGCTTTTTGCGGACTTAGATAGAATCACCCCTCCCCATGCAATTTTGGCTACTAATAGTTCGTTTATCGTTAGTTCTGAAGTTGCATATTCAACTAAAAGACCTGACAAAGTCTGCAACATGCACTTCTTTAATCCTGCCTTAGTTATGAAATTAGTAGAAGTTGTACAGGGAGCTCATACTTCACCGGAAACTGCTCAAATCACCATGGATTTGACAGCTAAACTGGGGAAAACCGGGGTATTACTGAAAAAAGAAATCTATGGATTCCTTGTTAATCGAATCTTAGCAGCTCTCAATGCGGAGGCTATGTTCCTTGCCGACATGGGAATTGCTACCCCTGAAGAGATTGACATTGCAGTCACAAATGCTTTAGGGCATCCTATGGGACCATTCCGTTTAGTAGACTTCACAGGAATTGATTTGGCTTACTATATTGGAATGGAACGTTACCAAAATACTGGAGATCCGAAGGATAAGCCATCTCCACTGATTGTCGAAAAATTCACTAAGGGAGAATATGGCGTTAAGTCCAAAAAAGGTTTTTACTCATACGAGTAAGGAACTAAAACCCTCTTATTCCACAAAAATAGAATGTAAGGAGGTTATAGAATGTCCAAAGAAGCGGTTATTGTATCCGCAGTCCGAACTGCTATCGGCCGAGCCGGAGGCACACTGGGAAGAATCCCTCCCCATTTATATGGAGCGGAAGTTTTGAAAGAAGCAGTGAATCGTATAGGTTTAGATCCAAACGAGATCGAAGATGTAATCATGGGAAATTGTTTAAATGCTGGTGGCAATATTGCTCATTTATGCTCCCTACAAGCAGGTTTGCCTATGGACCTTGCTGGTATTACTATAGATAGGCAGTGCGGCTCGGGTTTAAATGCTGTTAACATGGCAGCCCAAGCAATTATGGCCGGTATGGGAGACGTGTATCTTGCCGGTGGAACAGAAAGCTGTTCTCTGACACCTTATGTTATGGAACATACTGATTTCTTCAGCAGAACACCGCCAAAATTCCGCAGCTTTCAGTTATCAACTGATGAAATTGGAAATCCACCAATGGGAATTACTGCTGAAAATTTAGCGGATAAATATCAGATTAGCCGTCAAGAACAGGATGAATTTGCCCTAAGCAGCCAACAAAAAATGGGGAAAGCCATGGAGGCCGGCTATTTCAAAGATCAAATAGTTCCCCTTACTATACCTGCTGGCAAAGGTAAAACTATTGTATTTGACAGAGATGAACACCCCCGTCCGCAAACGACAATGGAAGGATTGGCTAAGCTTGGCCCAGCCTTTAAGGCCGGAGGGACTGTCACGGCTGGGAACAGTTCAGGTGTTAATGACGCGGCCTCAGCAGTAGTTGTTATGTCCGCCGACAGGGCAAAGGCCCTTGGTTTAAAACCATTGGCTAAAATCCGCACATTTGCTGTCGCCGGTGTAGATCCTAACATTATGGGGATCGGACCAGTTCCGGCAACAAGGAAAGCATTAGCCCGAGCCGGACTTTCTTTAGAAGATATGGACATTATCGAATTGAACGAAGCTTTTGCAGCTCAAGTATTAGCTGTAGACAGAGAGCTGCATTTTGATCTGAGTAAAGTTAATGTCAATGGTGGGGCCGTCGCCCATGGTCATCCAATTGCAGCTACCGGCGCAATTCTAACTACGAAAATGGTATATGAGATGAATCGTAGGGACGTTCAATTTGGACTAATTACAGCTTGCATTGGTGGTGGGCAAGGAATTGCCACTATCTTGGAAAGAGTATAATGGTTTAGTAAGTATTTAAAAAGTCCCCTGATCTTATAAAGATCAGGGGGTCTTGCCTTGCTTGTTTAGAAAAGAGTAAATAACATTAAGTTCGAAAATTACAAAAGAAAATGAATTCTGATTTAATAGTTCAGAATATTCTTTAATATATACAGAAAATTATTATGCAGATAGAGTGGTAAAATTAATTAGAAAGAGGGGAAATAATGGAAAAAGCGCCCGTATCTATCGTGAAAGTAACTGATGTCTATCAATCTCTTCAAGAGAGCTTAAAGCTCTGCGATGGGCTTTCAGGGTTAAATATTAATGATCGAATTCTGATTAAGCCCAATATCGTTAGTTGGGACTTTGAGATGCCGTTTCCTCCCTATGGTGTGGTAACCACTAGTCTTGTAGTGAGTGCCTTAGTTCGTATTTTGGCAGAGCATGGCTTTAAAGATCTGACGATTGGAGAAGGCCCCTTGCCCAATGCTAAAGCCAAGGGTGAGGTTATTTATGAAGCTTTAGGGTATAAAAGGTTACAGGAACGTTACGGGGTTAAACTAGTAGACTTTAACGTAGAGAAATTTGAGACAGTTGAATATGAAGACGGATTTGAATTAGATATTGCTAAAGCTGCTCTTGAAGCCGACAAAATTATCAATGTACCTGTTTTGAAAACACATAGTCAAGCTAAAGTATCCTTAGGGATTAAAAATCTCAAAGGATGCCTCAATAAAAAATCAAAGCAAGCTTGCCATGGTATAGGTGAGAATGATCTGTTGCGGACTTTTCCTCGAATTATTGAAAAACTGCCTGTAGCTTTAACAATTATTGATGGCCTTTATACCTTAGAAAAAGGGCCTGGACCAACAGGGAAAGCCTTTAGAAAAGATCTTCTTATTGCTTCTCGCGATTCCTTTGCCTGTGACCTTGTAGGAGCGGCTATTTTGGGTTATCCAGGCAATGAGGTTGAACATCTTACTAATTATGCTAAACGGCATGGGTATAGTATGGAAGTGGCAGATTATGAGGTTAAAGGGGAAAAAATCTCTGAGCATGAAAAATTTACGATATATGATTGGGGTTGGACAGAGGATGATACCGGGCCAACCGGGTTTAAAAAGAGGGGAATTACTGGGCTAGCGATCCGCAAGTATGATAATAGTCTATGTACGGGATGTTCGGTGCAATTTAATCCTATGTTAATCCTTTTCGGATCAGCTTATAAAGGCCAGCCATTTCCTAATGTAGAGGTTGTCAGCGGTAAACAACAGCTTGCTTCGGCGGGCTTTAACAAGTCCGTACTCTTTGGTAAGTGTGCCTGCCATAATAATAAAGATAACCCCAATATTAAGAAATCAATTTATCTCTGGGGTTGTCCTCCCGATTTAGGAATGATTGCTGAAGAGCTGGCTAAAGAGGGGATGGAGTGCGATTATCAAGAATATGTCCACTTTCGTAACTACTTGTTCGATAGATATAAAATCGATGAAAGCTTTCGACTAAGTGATTGGACAATCGAATAGAACACAAAGAAAGTGTGCATCCGATAGTTGCACTTTCTTTGTGCTCTTATAGAAATTCATCATCTGCCAGTACACATGAGGAGGAGTAGCTATGAAAATCACTGACGAAGAGCTGAATATTATTAAGCAAACTATTCGAAATTTCATCAAGAAAGAGGTAGAACCTTTAGGTGAGCAGATGGAAGAAGAGGACCATGTTCCACGCAGTTTGTTAGATAAAGCGGCTGGGATTGGTTTGTTCGGCTTGAGCACGCCTGAAAAGTATGGTGGCTTAGGGGCTGGAATGGTCGGAAAAGTTATCGTTTACGAAGAGTTAGGTAAAGGCCCGAATTGTTTCTGTTCCATTATAGGCTGTCATAATGGGATTGGCAGTGTCGGTATTGTGGAGTGTGGCAATGAGGAACAAAAAGAGCGTTATCTGCCTAAAATGGCAAGCGGTGAACTGATCGGAGCTTTTGCACTAACGGAAGCCTCTGCCGGCTCAGACCCTGGCAGTTTAAAGACGACGGCAGTGCTTAAGGGTGATCATTATATTCTCAACGGTACTAAGCAGTTCATCACCAACAGTGACGTTGCAGGTGTTTTTACGGTAATGGCAGTAACTGACAAAAGCAAAGGAAGTAAAGGGATTACTTCTTTTATCGTAGAGCGGAACTTTAAAGGTTTTAATGTGGGGAAATTCGAGAAAAAAATGGGCTTGCATGGTTCTCTAACGGCAGAGCTAATCTTTGAGGATTGTGAAGTACCGGTTGAAAATGTATTAGGCGAGTTGGGGCAAGGTTATGTTAATGCCTTGAAGATCTTAGCTAACGGGCGAGCCGGACTGGCGGCCAGGAACTTGGGTTCCTGCGAAAAACTATTGGAATTGAGTATGCAATACGCATTACAACGTGTGCAATTCGGTAAGCCAATTTTCGAGAACCAAATTATCCAGCATTATTTGGCTAACATGGCTATAGAAATAGAGGCCCTGCGAAGTTTAACTTATGACGTTGCACGAAGAATAGATCAAGGTGAAAAGATCATAAAAGAAGCTGCTATTGTAAAAGCCTTTGGTTCGGAAGCCTTCGGTCGGGTAGCTGATTTGGCTGTTCAAATTCATGGCGGTATGGGGTATATGCGGGAATGTCAAGTGGAAAGATTCTATCGTGATGCAAGGATTGCCCGCATCTATGAAGGTACCTCGGAAATTCAACGTAATATTATTGCAGCCCAGCTGAAAAAGGAATATGCCTTATAGTTAAGGAGGTTACGAGATGCAGGAGGCAGTCATAGTAGCAGGGGTGCGTACAGCGATCGGAAGAGTAGGTGGTACTCTTAAGAATGTAGATGTAGACTATCTTGCAGCCCATGTGATCAGGGAAGTGCTCAAACGCAGCGGAATTCCAGACCCAGCGGTCGATGAAGTTATCTTTGGACATACCAAACAAAGTGGTGACAATCCCAACCTTGCTCGTTTAGCCCTTTTAAGGGCAGAGATGCCGGAAGAGATACCTGCTTACACTGTACATCGACAGTGTGGCTCAGCTCTGACAGCTTTAAATAATGCAGTAAAATCTATCTGGGCAGGCACTTCCGAAACGGTTATGGCCGGTGGAGCAGAAAGCATGAGTACAGCTCCTTACTATCTAAGGAACGCTCGGTACGGATATCGTATGGGAAATGCGGAGATTATCGATTCTAATACAGAGAGTCAGCCGCGCTGTCAGCCTCAGGAACGTTATGGATATTTGACAATGGGATTAACAGCAGAGAACTTGGCTGAGAAATATGAGATCAGCCGCCAGGAGCAGGATGAATTTGCCCTCTCAAGTCAAGAACGAGCCTTAAATGCTATTGAGAAGGGATTGTTTAAAGAAGAGATAGTTCCCTATGAAATCGAAGATAAAAAGAATACCGTGATCTTTGATAAGGATGAACATCCAAGGGAAACCAGCATGACTCAGTTGAGTAAATTAAAGCCAGTGTTTAAAGAGAATGGATCAGTAACCGCAGGGAATTCAAGTGGTCGAAATGATGGGGCAGCGGTATTGATGGTGACCACCCCAGACAAGGCCAAAGAATTTGGATTAAAACCCTTAGCCCGAGTTGTTGGGATAGGGGCCAAGGGAGTACCTCCCCAAATTATGGGGATTGGGCCAGTACCAGCAACTCAAGCGGCACTTAAGATGGCCGGGTTGTCCCTGAATCAGATCGACCTAATAGAATTAAATGAAGCGTTTGCCGCTCAGTCATTGGCAGTGATCAAAGAGCTTGGACTGGATCTCAACAAAACAAATGTCAATGGAGGAGCCATTGCTCTTGGACATCCTTTAGGCGCAACAGGTGGGATTATTATGATAAAATTACTCAATCAATTAAGGCGTACAGGCAAGAGATATGGCCTAGCAACTATGTGCATAGGAGGAGGTCAGGGTATCTCTACAATCGTTGAAAACCTTTCAGTTTAAATCTCAACTAATGGAATCAGATATTTAGCTTATTAGACCATAAAAGCATTTTGTGTTAAGGTGTAAAGCTTAGGGAGTGTGCTTATCTTAAAAAGCACACTCTTTTTTGATGCAGGATACACTGTGGATATTGAATAATTCAATTTAAAATCCCCTAAGATTGTTGAGCATTCTAGATTTAAAAGTAAATTTTATGCTTAAAAGGGCTTTAGTTAAATAAGTATAATTGGAGAAGAAGATTGAAAATTTACAAACATCAAAAAATAAGCTTTTCTATCCAAAGATATTCTTATATAATGTTTACTTAGGATACAATGTAAATGGGGGATGGAAATGAGTGTAAGGGCCCATGCCATAACAAGTAGCATAATTCCGCACTGGGATCGGGAACTCTTATTTGAAATCCTGAATAATATTCATGATGTAGTGCTGGTAATAGATTCTGAAACAACTATTGTCTATGCGAACGAGGCCTATGCCAGGATTTTAGGAGTGCCTGTTGCTAAGGTGCTAGGTAGAAGGCTGGACACAATTGAAACGACTTCGGCGAAAATAATCGAAGTTTTACACACCGGACAACCTAGTACGGGTCAGGATTATGTTAAGTCTTTGAACATCCATGTCATTGGGAATTCCTTTCCTCTATTCAATGATAAGGAAGTTATTGGAGCGGTATCAATTTTTAAAAATATTACAGAAGTCGTTGAATTAAATAGTGAGTTGCAAAGGACGAAAGGGGTAGCAGATTATTTAAAGGAGCAACTAGAACAATGGGAGCATTTGCCCCTTTCTTTTAAGGAATATGTGGGACAAAACAGCCGTCTAAAGGAAACCTTAGTGTTAGCTGCAAAGGTAGCACGTACGGACAGTACAGTCCTAATCCTTGGTGAAAGTGGGGTTGGCAAAGAAGTACTGGCTAGGGCGGTGCATAATAGTAGTCGGCGGAAGGATAAACCACTAATTAAAGTGAACTGTGCAGCCATACCGGAGGAATTAATAGAGAGTGAACTATTTGGCTATGAAGATGGTGCTTTTACGGGAGCGAAAAAAGGCGGGAAACTAGGGAAATTTGAGTTAGCTCATTGCGGTACTATTTTTCTTGATGAGATTGGCGATATGAGTATAACCATGCAAGCAAAACTATTACGTGTGTTACAAGAAAAAGAGTTTGAACGCGTAGGGGGCACTAAAACTATCAAAGTCAACATTCGAGTGATCGCCGCAACTAATCGAGATTTACTGAGTATGATCGAAAAGGGTACTTTTCGGCGAGACTTATATTATCGTCTGAATATTGTTCCACTTAAGCTAACTCCTCTACGTGAACGAAAAGATGACCTCATGGCATTATCAAAAACTTTTCTTGATCAATTTTCCCGAGAGTTAGGTCACGAGTTGACCCTATCGCCTCAAGTAATAAGGTTTTTTCAAGAGTATGAATGGCCTGGGAATATACGGGAATTACAGAATGTCCTTGAACATGCCAGTATTGTCGCAAGTGGAATGACGATTGAACTTCACCACTTGCCCGCCCACTTAATTCCGGCATCAGATGAGCGAGCAACTAGTACGGAAAAGCCCTTTGATGTAAAGGAAGTCGTAAGCAGAGTGGAAAAAGAACTGATCGTTTCTGCATTAGCCGCTTATAATAATAATCGTAGTAAAGCAATGACGGCCTTAGGAATTTCCAGGCGTGCATTTTATGATAAATTGCGAAGATATGGGATTGATGAAGATTAAAAGATTGTGTACTTTATATACTCAATGCTCTTAAGAAAAAGTTGTGTTGTTTCAATTATATACAGGAACCCCCCCCTTTTAGGCCTGTTTCAGGCCTAAAGGGGGATTTTTCGTAAATGGCATAGTTATTGCTAATATAAATAATAGAATAATCCTGAAGATTAAAAAAAAGGAGTGTATTCAGTTAATAACAGACTCTCAAACAAGGAGGTAAAATAAGTGGCTTACGAAACAATCATAGTGGAAATCGAAGAAGGAATCGCAACGATAACCTTAAACCGCCCGGCGGTATTAAACGCTTTAAATGACAAAGTGTTTAATGAGTTGGGAGAAGCGGCCTTGAGTTTGGGTGCTGATAATTCTGTTCGCGTAGTTATCATCACTGGTGGAGATAAAGTATTTGCAGCAGGTGCGGACATTAGTCAGATGGCTAATTCTACAGCCGTCGACGTGGCAACTAGGGAGAAGGTCTCCCACAGGGCTTTTCAACTTCTTGAAAATCTTCCCAAACCAGTCATAGCTGCTATTTCCGGTTATGCTCTTGGTGGTGGATGTGAACTTACGTTAGTAGCGGATGTGCGCATTGCTGCGGACAATGCTCAGTTTGGTTTGCCTGAAATAAAGCTGGGTATTTTGCCGGGTGCAGGTGGAACTCAACGGTTACCGCGCTTAATCGGTACCGGGCGAGCCAAAGAATTAATTTTCAGTGGGGATTTTATTAAAGCAGACGAGGCCTTGCGGGTAGGTCTAGTGAATAAAGTGGTTTCGGCGGATCAGTTAGCTGCTGAAACAAGAAAATTGGCAAAACGGTTTGCCTCCCGTGGGGCAGTGGCATTACGTTTAGCTAAGGCATCAGTCAATGAGGGGCTAAGAATGGATTTAGAAGCCGGGCTTGAATATGAGCATAAATGCTTTAGCCTGCTCTTTGCAACGGAAGATCAAAAAGAAGGTATGAAAGCGTTCTTAGAAAAACGGCCGGCACAATTTCAAGGAAAGTAAAACATAACTAAGGAGGAAATAATTTGAGAACAGCTGAAGAATATGTTGCTAAATTGAAGATAATGCGTTCAAACATTTATTTGAACGGTGAAGTTGTATCAAGAGATGACCCGCGCCTAAGATTTGGGGTCAATACAATTTCAGAAACCTTTAACTGGGCTATGGATCCTGCCAATGAGGAATTGCTTACAGCAAAGTCCCATCTCACCGGGGAGAAAATCAACCGTTACTGCCACATTCATCAATCTTCAGAGGATCTACTAAAAAAGCAGGAGATGACCCGATTGTATTGTCAGAGAGTCGGAGGGTGTATCCAACGGTGCATGGGGATTGATGCTCTTAACGCTTTATCGGTAGTTACCAAAAACATTGATCTTGAGATGGGGACTCAATATAATGAGCGGTTTCTAGCTTATTTGAAAAAGTACCAAGAAGAAGACTTGGTAGCAAATTGTGCTCAAACCGATGTTAAAGGTGACCGTTCCCTTCGTCCCCATCAACAATCAGATCCAGACCTTTACCTTCGAGTTGTGAAGAAAACAGATGAAGGAATTATCGTCCGTGGTTGTAAGGCTCATAACACGATTGCTCCTTATGCAGATGAGATCATTGTCGTACCAACACGGATGATGACTGAAAAAGATGCTGAATGGGCAGTGGCTTTTGCTATTCAAGCTGATGCACCGGGAGTCTCCCAGGTTGTCCGAGTTTCCAATCCCAGACCAAGAGAAGAATTGCTGGCACCATTTAATAATTATGGATCAGCAGATTCCCTGACGGTGTTTGATGATGTCTTTGTGCCTTGGGAAAGAGTCTTTATGTGTGGAGAGTATAAATTCGCCGGACAACTAGCCT
Organism: Desulfosporosinus hippei DSM 8344; assembly: GCF_900100785.1. Lineage (GTDB taxonomy): Bacteria > Bacillota > Desulfitobacteriia > Desulfitobacteriales > Desulfitobacteriaceae > Desulfosporosinus > Desulfosporosinus hippei. Next base: position 27,517 of record NZ_FNCP01000027.1, read on the forward strand.
CTTTATTTGCAACCTATCATCGCCATAGTTATACGGGATGTAAGCCAGCTACTACGGATGTGCTCATGGGAGCGACTGCATTAGTTGCGGAGTACAATGGTGTGGAAAAATCCAGCCAGGTAAGGGAAGAGTTGGCGGATTTAGTAACAATGGCCGAGTTGGTATTTGCCGCAGGTATTGCAGCATCTGTTAAATCCACTAAAGCCCCTTCAGGAACCCAAATTCCAGATATCGTTTATACCAATGTGGGGCGCTATCATGCCGGAATTAATGTCTACCGCGAACATGAAATTCTTGCTGAAATTGCCGGAGGATTACCTGCTACTCTTCCTTCGGAAAAGGAATTTTCGAATCCCGAAATCTCTCAACTGATGGATAAGTATATCATGCGTAAAGATGGAATTTCTGCTGAAGCTCAACACCGTTGTTTCCGAATGATTAGCGATTTGTTGTGTTCTTCGCATGCTGGGGTGGTTCAAGTAGCTGGTGTGCATGGAGGCGGTTCGCCTATCATGGAACGGATTGCGATTACAGGCCAATATGACATGAAAGCCAAGAAAAATCTTGCCAAATATCTTGCTGGGATTAAGGAGTAAAACCGACAATATGAGCGTTGGAGGCGTTTCTAACCTTGAAAGTTGAAGACATTAAAAAGATTTGTGTGATTGGGGCAGGCAGTATGGGGCATCAAATAGCTTATAGCGCTGCATTGGCCGGCTACCAGGTCAGCTGTACTGACATTAGTTTAGAGATGCTGAATAAAGCTCAAGACTTTGCGCGTACCTATTTTCCCCAACAAATTTCCAAGGGGAAATGGACCCAAGAGCAAGTCGATCAAGCCTTAAAAAATACTTCTTTTACTACAGATCTTAAGGAAGCGGCAAAAGATGCTGATTTCGTCATTGAATCTGCGGTGGAGAAAATTAGCGTTAAGAGGCAGCTTTTTGAAGAGTTGGATAGAATAGCACCTCCACATGCGATTTTTACAACAAACAGTTCCTTTATCGTCAGTTCTAAGATTGCTGATGCAACGAAACGGCCAGATAAAGTATGCAATATGCATTTCTTTAATCCTACTCTAATGATGAAAATTGTGGAAGTAGTGCAGGGCCCGCATACTTCCACTGAAACGGCGCAAATAACCATGGATTTGTGCAAAAAAATGGGTAATAATGGAATTTGGCTTAGAAAGGAAATTTATGGCTTTGTAGTCAATCGATTCTTATCAGCAATTTATCGAGAGGCATTGTATCTTGTCGATATGGGAGTAGCACTCCCGGAAGAAATTGATCTAGCCTTAACAAATGCTCTGGGGCATCCTATTGGGCCTTTTCGATTAATGGATTTCACAGGAAATGATCTTACCTACATTATCGATATGGAACGATATCAAGAAACCGGCAATCCTAAGGACAAGCCATCTCCTTTGATCGTTGAAAAATTTGCCAAGGGAGAATGGGGCAGGAAATCAAAGAAGGGTTTTTATTCCTATGAATGAAAAAATGCAAGCAGTACAATACGTAAGTAAATTTGAGCGAATTTTAAATGCAGCTACAGAAGCTTTTGCAGAATCCGGTTATCATCAAACCCCTGTATCAAAAGTTGCTCATCTCGCGGGAGTTGCTGACGGAACGATCTATCTATATTTCAAGAATAAAGAAGAACTACTTGTTAGGCTTCTTCAAGAACGACTAGGGGACTTTATTGTCTGTATGCGACGAGAACTCTCTAACTGTAAGACGACAGAGGCAAGCTTGCGGACTATTGTCAAGACACATTTTTCTTATATGGAGCAAAACAGATCTTTGGCTATCGTAGTTAGATTGGAGCTTAGAAAGCCCAACCAACATGTGCGCTCTGCTATTAGTGGTCCCTTGTTAGAGTACTTTAGCCTTATCGAGGAGGTGGTTCAGCAAGGGATAGAGCGCAAAGAAATACCAAGAATTAATTTGCGGACGGCCCGGCAACTGATTTTTGGATCGTTAGATGAGGCCACAACAGATTGGGTGATGGCTCGTAACCCGCAGGCACTGATGACTTGCGTCGAGCCGATGTTGACGTTGTTTAAAGGGGCACTTCGTTTACGAAAACCAAAAGGAAGAAAACAAATTGTCACCCTACAGAAACGAGAGGAGGATGGAAATGCAGATTCATAAAGTAGCGGTACTGGGATCAGGCGTAATGGGAAGTACCATTGCAGCACACTTAGCTAACGCTGGTATTCCAAGCCTATTGTTGGATATTGTTCCTTCTAAATTATCTGCTAAAGATGAAGCGGCAGGCTTGACACTAGAGGATCGTAAAGTTAGAAATAGTATCGCCGAACAAAATAAAGCAGCTATGAAAAAGATGAATCCAGCCCCATTTTTAGTCCCGGAGTTTGCGGACAGGATCGAGGTTGGTAATTTAAGTGATGATTTAGGACGTTTAAAAGAAGTCGATTGGGTTATAGAGGTTGTTGTAGAACGACTAGACATAAAAATTGACCTCTTTAAAAGAGTTGCTGAGCACGTTCGTCCTGGAACGATTGTAACATCCAATACATCAGGTATCTCTCTTAAGGCGATGACTGAAGGATTACCAGAAAGCTTTACAAGATATTTCCTTGGAACCCACTTCTTCAATCCACCTCGTTATATGAAGCTTTTAGAGATTATTCCAGGACCTAATACTGACCCAGAAGTGCTTTCCTTTATGGTAGAGTATGGCGAGAGAGTTTTGGGCAAAGGTGTAGTTATGTGTAAGGACACCCCGAATTTTATCGCTAATCGTATTGGTTCCTTTGGTTCACCGGTAATGATTAAAGAAATGTTGCGTATGGGCCTAACGGTTGACGAAGTAGACGCCTTAACCGGACCTGTCATGGGACGTCCTAAGAGCGCTTTGTTCCGTACAATTGACATGGTTGGTTTGGACACATTTATTCATACAGCTAATAACGTTGCACAAGGCGTACCTGCTGAGAAAGCAGACTTCGTATTACCTGAGTTTATTCACAAGATGTTGGCTAATGGCTGGCTGGGTGATAAAACCAAACAAGGCTTCTACAAAAAGTCCAAAGGACCAAAAGGTAAAGTAGTTGAGGTAATTGATCCACATACTATGACCTATGTGCCGCAAAAGAAAGTACAATTTGATTCCCTGGATCAAGCTAAAGCTGCTAAAGGGTTACCCAATAAATTACGCACCTTAGTTAGTGGCAATGACGCCGGCTCAGAGTTTGCTTGGAACATATTGAAACCTTCGCTTATTTATGCTGCAAAACTTGCTAAAGAGATCGCAGAAGACATCACAGGTATTGATGAAGCAATGCGTTGGGGTTATAACTGGGAAATGGGTCCTTTTGAATTATGGGATGCACTAGGTGTCAAAGCCACTGCTGATCGAATTGTTTCAGAAGGTGGCACTTTACCAGCTATTGTGGAAGAGTTGCTTGCCAAAGGACTGGATAGCTTCTATCAAGAAACTGAAACAGGGGAAAAAGCTTTCTTTGATGCAGGAGAGTATCACAAAAAAACCATTAGCCCATACTCCTTCTCCTTGAAGCAAGCTCATAAAGCTGGTAAGAAGATTCTTGGAAATGCTGGAGCTAGCTTAGTAGACCTCGGTGATGGGGTTGCCTGCCTGGAATTCCACTCACCCAATAACGCAATTAACGAAGACGTTGTCAACATGATCAATGAATCCTTGGCAGAAGTAGAAAAGAATTATCAGGGGATGGTTATCAGCAACCAAGGAAAGAACTTCTGCGTTGGTGCAAACCTTGTACTTTTAGGACAAGAGGCTGAAAAAGGAAACTGGGCGGTTCTCGATCAAGGAGTTCGCGACTTGCAGAATGCTACTATGGCCTTAAAATATTCTAAAAAACCGGTGGTAGCTGCTCCCTTTGGTATGACACTAGGTGGTGGTGCTGAAATTTGTTTGCATACCACGGCCATTCAAGCCTCTTCAGAGCTGTACATGGGTCTTGTTGAAGTTGGAGTCGGCTTAATCCCTGCGGGCGGAGGAACTAAGGAAATGGCGGTTCGAGCAATGGAAGGAATCCTTCCTGGGGTTCAAGTAGCTCCTGACTTCTTGTTTGCTAAGCGCTTCGAAATGATTGCTACTGCAGCAGTATCCACGAGTGCTGAAAAAGCTCGACAACTCGGCTTCTTACGAGCTAGCGATCGTTATAGCATGAATCCTGAGCATATCATTTTGGATGCAAAAGCCCGAGTAATTGACCTAGCTAGAAATTTCCGGCCATACCTGCCAACAAAGTATAAAACAGCTGGTTCGGGGGTTCGCGCTACATTAGAAATGGCCATGTATGGAATGCGTCAAGGAAACTTCATATCTGATTATGATCAATATCTATCAAATAAATTGGCCTATGCCATAACTGGTGGAAATCTCCCTGCAGGAACACTTGTTGAAGAACAATATCTTTTAGATCTTGAACGTGAAGTCTTTATGAGCTTGCTTGGCGAACCTAAGACCCAGGATCGTATTCGTCACATGCTTACTAAAGGCAAACCATTACGGAATTAGGGGGGACAAGAATGCAACAAGCCTATATAATTCAGGCCAAACGGACGGCTATTGGAAAGTCCGGCAAAGGTTCCTTGGCACAAGTCAGACCCGATGATTTAGGTGCTTATGTTATTCAGGACATCCTTAAAAATGTGCCTGCTCTTGATGCTCAAGATATTGAAGACTGTGTAATCGGTTGTTCCTTCCCTGAAGGGGAACAAGGAATGAACGTAGCTAAAATCATGGCTTTGCGTGCAGGTCTTCCAATTGATGTCTGCGGTGTAACTGTCAATCGTTTCTGCTCATCGGGACTGCAGGCTATTTCTATGGCGGCGGATCGAATTCGTTTGGGTGAAGCAGATGTTATGATCGGTGGCGGAATTGAAAGCATGTCCATGGTTCCGATGGGTGGAGCAAAACCAGCACCCAATCCATATATGATTGTAAACACACCGGAAGCCTATATTTCAATGGGTATAACAGCTGAGAATGTAGCCGCAAAATATGAGATAACCAGGGAACAGCAAGATGAATTTGCTGCGTCAAGCCATAAAAAAGCTTGGGTCGCTCAAACTAGTGGACGATTTAATGATGAGATCGTATCGGTTCCTCTGCCAACCTGGGGAGGACCTGGAGAAAAATGGTTCAATAAAGATGAAGGAATCCGTCCTGAGACTACTGTTGAGTCATTGGGTAAATTGAGACCGGTCTTTAAGGCAGGCGGTTCGGTAACGGCTGGGAACTCGTCCCAGACTAGTGATGGAGCTGCTATGACTCTTATGATGTCAGAACGAAAAACATTGTCCTTGGGTATTAAACCTATCGCAATTTGGCGCGGATTCGCTGTAGCTGGCGTAGAGCCGGAGCTTATGGGAATTGGACCGATTAAAGCAATACCTAAAGTTCTGAAGCAAGTCGGTTTAACTCTAGATCAAATTGACTTATTTGAATTAAACGAAGCTTTTGCCTCACAGTCGCTGGCGATCTTAAAGACGCTGGAGATTGACCCGGCAAAAGTGAATGTTAATGGTGGAGCGATTGCCTTTGGGCATCCCCTCGGTTGTACCGGTGCTAAACTCACAGCAACCTTATTATCTGAAATGAGGAAAAGGAAGCTGAAATATGGTATGGTAACCATGTGTATCGGTGGAGGTATGGGAGCCGCAGGAGTTTACGAGTTACTTTAGGGTCTTGTGAAAGTAAGGGGCAAATTGCCCGTTCACACACGTTACGTTCGCTGGCTCGTTAGATGCAGAAGGAATTGCACCAACCTCTGGGTCGCTCGAGGGAGTGAACCTGGGCGCAATTGGCCTTCAGCATCGGCACTCGCTGTATCGCGAACTCCACTAAAGTGTTCACTTGGCAATTGTCCCCTTAGTTTCTGGCGACTGGGCTGGGATAAGGACGTGGGGTCGTGAAAGTAAGGGTCAAATTGCCCGTTCACACACGTTACGTTCGCTGGCTCGTTGGATGCAGAAGGAATTGCGCCAACCTCTGGGTCGCTCGAGGGAGTGAACCTGGGCGCAATTGGCCTTCAGCATCGGCACTCGCTGTATCGCGAACTTCACTAAAGTGTTCACTGTGCAATTGGCCCCTTAGTTTCAGGCAGCGGAGCTGGGATACGGACGTGGGGTGTGAAAGTTAAGGGTCAAATTGGGGTCGTCCAAGTAAGGGGCTAATTGCCCGTTCAAATATGTTAGTTTCTGGTCGACCCGGGTTAGGAACCAGGGACCGTGCTTGTATTGTTAAGTTAATTGTAGGGGATACCACAGGAGTTGAGGCTCATAAGATGGAGGAGGAAGATAGCAATGTCTAAATGGTTAAAGGAATACCAAAGTAAGCTTGTTTCCCCTGAGAAAGCCGTTAGTGTAGTAAAAAGTGGTGATTGGATCGGTTCTTCGTATGCTGCAAATGTTTTACCGGTTTTGGACAAGGCCCTGGCAGCACGTACTCCTGAACTTTTTGACATTAAACTTATCGGCGGAGTATCTTCAAGGATCTACGATTGGTTTAAAGCTGACCCACATGGTGAGCACTTTACCTGGAACTGCTCTCATTTCTCTGCTGCAGACCGTTATATGGCTCAAACAGGTAGTGTCTTTTATATGCCCCTCAAATATTCAGAAATTTTGCGCTACATTCGTGAGAATTTGACAGTAGACATTTTAATGCTTCAAGTAGCTCCTATGGATAAGCATGGTAACTTTAATCTCGGACCGACTATTTCCCATTACAGAGCTTCAATGGATGTTGCTAAAATCATTATTGTTGAGGTCAATGAAGATATGCCTATTGGACATGGGGGATATGGGCATTTTATTCATATTTCTGAAGTTGATTATATTGTTGAAGCAGGTCACTGCGGTATGCCTCAGGTCGCTTCAGAAGATCCATGCGAAGTGGATGCGAAAATTGCAGATTATGTTATCAAAGAAATCAAAGATGGAGACTGTTTGCAACTGGGAATTGGAGCTATGCCTAGTGCTTTAGGTCAGTTAATTGCAAAATCTGATTTAAAAAACCTAGGTGCTCATACGGAAATGTTGTGCGATGCTTTCGTGGATATGGTCGATGCAGGAGTACTCAACGGGAGGAAAAAGCAGCTTGATCCAGGACGGATCGTCTATACCTTTGCCTTAGGAACCCAAAAACTCTATGACTTTATTGATAATAACCCTGCTGTTGCAGGTTATACAGCAGATTATACTAATGACCGCAAGATTGCGAGTTTAAATGACAATGTTGTATCAATTAACAATTCCCTAGAAATTGATCTTACTGGTCAAGTTTGTTCAGAATCCGTTGGTCCTCGCATGATTAGTGGATCCGGTGGACAATTAGACTTTGTTGAAACCGCTTACCATTCTAAAGGCGGACGTAGTTTCATCTGTATGGCTTCAACCTTTACAGATAAGCAAGGACAAGTTCATTCTCGCATTAAGCCGCTGTTAGCACATGGAGCCGTTGTTACTGATACTCGTCCAGCAGTCCATCATGTGGTTACTGAACATGGGATAGTTAACCTGAAGGGCTTATTCACCTGGCAACGGGCAGAGGCATTAATCAGTGTAGCTCACCCTGATTTCCGTGAAGATCTTATAAAAGAAGCAGACAAACTAAAATTATGGCGTAATAGCAATAAACGAGGATAAATAAATGATATGCCATAGGAGGACTGGGCTGATGGAACAAAAGACTATGAAAGCACTAGTATATGAAGGGCCCGATAAGTATAGCCTCAAAGATGTTCCAATGCCCGTTATTTCTGATCCACATGATGTAATCGGCAGAGTAACTTTGGGAGCAATCTGCACTAGTGATATTCATACAGTCAAAGGCGAACTTCAAAATGTTCACTATCCTAAGACTATGGGGCACGAGTGTTGTCTGGAAGTTGTTGAGGTTGGATCGAAAATAACCCATGTTAAGCCTGGAGATTTGTGCATTGTTAATCCCGGCGTAGCCTGTGGAAAGTGTTTGGCATGTAAGCTGGGGATTGTTGTGGCGTGCAAAAATGGCGGAGTATTTGGCAGTCGTGGACCACTTGAAGGATGTCATGCCGAGTATGTAAAGATTCCTTATGCCCATCATAAGAACGGTTTGATTAAGATCCCGGAAGGCTTGACTGAGGAAGATGTTATTCTACTTCCCGATATGCTGGCGACTGCGTGGTATGGACTGAAAAACGCAGATTTCAAAGAGGGTCAAACTCTTGCTGTGATTGGTGTTGGGCCGGTTGGACTAAGTGCCTGTGTTTTAGCGAAAAAGGTATTTGGTGCAAAACAGGTAATAGCAGTAGATATACTACAAAACAGAGTGGATATGGCCTTAAACCAAGGTATCGCTGATTTAGGCTTTAATCCTAATACGGATGAAGTTGTAAAGAAAATTCAGGAAGCAACAGGTGGGTTAGGGGTTGATGTAGTTCTTGAAACTCCGGGACTTGAAGAAACCATGGCAATGTCTGTTGCGGCAACAAGGCCGAGCGGAATAGTATCTACGATTGCAGTATTTAGTGAACCTTTAGTACCTATGCCCTTATTGGATATGATTCTCAGAAATATTCAATTAAAAATGGGGATTCAGAAGAGCGAAGGTTTAGAGGAAATGTTGGAGTGGATTAAAGACGGGAAAATTGACACCAAATTCATGCTAACTCATCGTGCCTCGTTAAATGATCTGGAAAAGGGTTATAAAATATTTGGAGATCATGAAGATGGCTGTGTCAAATGGTTGATTACTCCCTATGAGCGTCCAAACATATAATTGTATATTTAATATACGGATAATTCTAAATGCTATACTTATCCTTAAATGCTCAAGGTAATTACCCAGACCGGTTTTAGAATTCCTAATAATTTATGTGCATAAATATGCTAAAAACTATTATGTGTGGTAATGAAAAGGATAAAATGGGGACTGCAGACCATGCGTTGATTGTGGCACACTAATCATTGCATGGTCATGTATATTTTACATACAAATAAGGCGAATAATCACATGAAGTGTATACAATACATACATATGTAATAGATATGAATAGTAAAGAGTTGCCTAAAGAGGCATTTTCAAAACTCTTTATATGATGGCACAGATATTGCTATATCAATACAAAAAGTTATCAGAATATTATGAAGAAAGGAGATATTCTAAAGGTTTGAAATATTATGTTTAATCAGTGGATATCATTGAAATTGAGGAGGTTCGTCAGAATGCAAGTTAAAGAGATGCCATGGTTACAAAGCTATCCTTCCTATGTCAGCCCAAACTTAGACTATCCCGCAAAAACTCTCGGGCAAATGTTTGATGAAACTGTTGAAAAGATGCCTGATACTCTAGCCATAATCTTTGAAGGAAGAGAGATTACCTATAAAGAATTTGGCGATCAAGTTAATCGATTTGCAACAGCTTTGGCGGACATGGGCATTGTAAAAGGTGAGCGAGTTGGGCTGATGGGGCCGAATTGTCCCCAATGGGAAACTGCTTTCTTCGCTTTACTCAAATTGGGGGCCATCGTGGTACAAACGAATCCGATGTATGTAGAGCGAGAGATAGCTTATCAAATGAATGATTCTGGCGCGACATCAATCATTGTCTTTGAACCGTTGTATCCTAGAGTGAAGAATATTATCCAAAACACCTCATTGAAACAGGTTATTGGCTTTAACTTTCTTGCTCCGGTTAAATCTACCCCGGATTTGCATTCCTTCGATGAGTTAATTGCCAAGTATGAACCAAATCCTCCTCAAGTAGTGATTGATCATGGAGAAGACGTAGCTGTTCTACAGTACACGGGTGGAACAACAGGAGTATCCAAAGGGGTTATGCTTACTCATAAAAATCTTGTCTGCAATACAATCCAAAGTATATCATGGTCTCTTGATTTAAAGTATGGAGAAGAACGTATTTTAACAATTCTTCCTGTGTTTCACGTTTATGGAATGACAAACTGTGTAAACTACGCCGTGGCCACAGCTGCTACTCAAATTCTTTTACCCCGCTTTGAATTGAATCATTTTATGGAAACAATTGATAAATATAGACCCACCCTTTTTCCAGGTGCACCAACTGTCTATATGGCTATTAATAGTCACCCTCGAATCTCGGACTATAAAGATAGCTTAGCGGCAATAAAAGTGTGTAATAGTGGTTCTGCTCCACTGCCCTTGGAAGTTGCTCAAAAGTTTGCAAAACTGACAGATGGAGAAGGGAATTTAGTTGAAGGATATGGACTTTCTGAGGCTTCCCCGGTAACCCATAGTAATCCCCTTGATCGACCAAACAGAGCCGGTTCGATAGGTATACCATTCCCAGACACGGATTCTAAAATTGTAGATTTAGAGACAGGGGAAAAAGAACTTCCTGCAGGAGAAATAGGAGAATTATGCATCCGAGGACCACAAGTTATGAAAGGATATTGGGGAAAACCAGAGGCAACTGCTGAAACATTGCGGGACGGTTGGCTTCATACAGGGGATATCGCGAAAAAAGATGAGGATGGATATTTTTATATCATTGATCGTAAAAAAGATATGATTATCGCCGGGGGCTATAATGTTTATCCGCGTGACATTGAAGAGGTTCTTTACGAACATCCCAAGGTTAAGGAAGTAGTGGTAGCAGGTGTTCCGGATAAATATCGAGGAGAGACTCCCAAAGCTTATATAGTCTTAAAACCTGATGTAGAAGCAACAGCAGAGGAGTTTGTAGATTTCTGTAGATCAAGGATGGCTGCCTATAAGGTTCCACGCTTAGTGGAGTTCAGAAGTGAATTGCCAAGAACTATTGTTGGAAAGGTGCTTCGTCGCCAGTTAGTTGAAGAAGAAAAGGCCAAAATGCAGGCCGCAGCTGCAAGTCAAGACTAATATCTGACGTTTGTATAAGGAGTTTCACTTAGAAAGGAATTATTTATCTATGAAGTAGACTTAGGTCAGGATTATTCTAAAGATTACCTCCATAGATATTACAATAGAGTATAAGAAATCTTTGTGTACTTTATATACTGAATTTTCGCTAATCTTTTATTGTTGTATCAAATGTATACAGTATTGCAATCTTTAAAGAGCTTAGGGAAAAAAGTTCTTGAAGATTGCAATTTTTTTGGATTCGATAACTACTTATATTAAGTGCAATATTGTTATGAAGGGGCTAGATTATACAGTTTTATCGGATTTTGGCACAGTAATTGCAGTTATTATCTACTGCAACCACACAGGGGCCTAATCTGGCGTGACTACCATTCCCTGGGGTTCGACCGGAGAAGGCTTTAAACAATATTAACAAAGAGGTGACAAGGATGACTTTGAAAACGCCGCAAGAATATATTGATGACATCCGTAATATGAAAATTGATCTCTACATGTTTGGTGAAAAAATTGAAAATTACGTTGATCATCCCATGGTACGGCCCTCATTGAACGCCATGGCCTTGACCTATAAGTTGGCTATGGAACCCGAATACGAAGATGTTATGACTGCAACCTCTAATCTTACAGGTCAAAAGGTCAATCGTTTCACACACCTACATCAAAGTACCGATGACTTGGTAAAGAAAGTAAAAATGCAACGTCTTTTAGGACAAAAGACAGGCTGTTGTTTCCAACGTTGTGTCGGCATGGATGCTTTTAATGCTGTCTTTAACACAACCTTTGAAATTGATGCAAAACACGGAACAAACTATCATAAAAGATTTGTTGAGTTTTTAAAATATGTGCAAGAAAACGATCTTGCTGTGGATGGCTGTATGACTGATTCACGGGGAGATCGTTCAAAAAGCCCCGGAGAACAAGTCGATCCAGATGCTTATGTTCACATAGTTAGCAGGAATGAAGAGGGCATTATTGTCAGAGGCTGTAAAATGCATCAGACGGGATTGATTAACTCCCATGAAATACTAGTAATGCCTAATAACTCACTTAAAGAAAATGAGAAAGAGTGGGCAGTCAGTTTTGCCATACCTCTTGAGTCCCCAGGAATTATTTATGTCTATGGACGACAATCCTGTGACACTCGTAAATTGGAAGGCGGCAGCATCGATGTGGGTAACCAATATTTCGGTGGGCAAGAAGTTATGGCGATTTTCAATGATGTCTTCGTACCTTGGAATCGGGTATTTATGGATGGGGAAACGGATTTTTCGACTATGCTGGTTGAGCGATTCGCTTCATATCACCGCCAGAGTTATGGGGGGTGTAAAGTTGGAGTGGGAGATGCCTTAATTGGAGCTACTCAAGCAATGGCTGAGTACAATGGTGTTTCTAAAGCATCCCATATTAAGGACAAGATTGTGGAGATGTGCCATCTTAACGAGTCCTTGTATTCTTGCGGAATTGCTTGCTCGGCAGAGGGACATAAAACAGCCTCAGGCAATTATCTTGTTGACATTTTGTTAGCTAATATTTGCAAACAGAATGTTACACGTTTTCCCTATGAAATTGCACGCTTAGCTCAAGATGTTGCCGGTGGAGCATTTGTTACAATGCCATCCGAAAAAGATTTTGACCATTCAGAAGTAGGAGCTTTAATTAAGAAATACTTTATAGGTAAGGCTGATGTTTCAGCGGAAAACCGGCAGCGCATGCTGAGATTAGTAGAAAACTTAACAATGGGTACAGCAGCTGTCGGTTATTTAACTGAATCAATGCACGGAGCAGGTTCCCCTCAGGCGCAACGTATAATGATCAGTCGAATGATTAACTTAGCACATCGCAAGAACCTGGCAGAGAGACTTGCGGGGGTTCAGAAGAATACTGACGTTGATTGGCAGTAATTCTTACTTTTAATAAGTCAACACTGAGTTTAAATAATAGTTTTTGGCAGAGTTATGTTGAAAGGAGCTCGAATTGTGAAAGAAGTTGTTATTGTCAGCGCTGCCAGGACTGCGGTTGGTGATTTCCAAGGTTCTTTGGAAAGCTTAAAAGCCCACGATTTAGGTGTAATAGCTCTTAAAGGGGCCATGGAGAAGGGCGGCATTTCCCCTAACGTTGTTGAAGAGGTTATGGTGGGCCAATGTAATCAAGCGGGTTCTCCAGGAAACTCGGCCCGCTGGGTAACGCTTAAGTCAGGATGTCCTGTTGAAACTATATCAACGACCATTCATCAACAATGCCCATCCTCCATGCGTGCGGCAGATATTCTTTCTCAGGAGATAATGTTAGGCAGGATTGATGTTGCTGCCGCAGTGGGTCAAGAAAGCATGACTAACGCACCTTACTTGCTTATGCAAGCGCGCAAGGGATATCGACTGAATGATGCTGAAAAGATCCAGGATAGCTTAATGATTGGCGGTTTGGTGTGCGCTTTTGAGGGCTACCACATGGGTATTACGGGAGAGAATATTGCGGAAATGTACAAGATTACTCGTGAAGAGCAAGATGAGTATTCTTTGCTCAGTCATCAAAGAGCATGTAAAGCTATTGAACAAGGTTTATTTAAGGATGAGATTGTTCCAGTGGAGATTAAGACGAGAAAAGGTCTTAAAATTTTCGACACTGATGAACATGCCAATCCCAATGCAACCATCGAGATAGCTGCTAAGGCCAGACCTGTATTTAAAAAGGACGGTACGGTTACAGCCTTTAACGCTTCAGGGTTAAATGACGGTGCTGCAGCAATAATTATGATGTCCTCTGAAAAGGCCAAAGAATTAGGATTAAAACCGTTGGCTCGTGTAGTGGCATCTGCTTCTGGGGCTGTTGAACCCAGAATTATGGGAATGGGTGTAGTCCCTGCTGTAGAGCGAGCGCTGAAATTTGCGGGTCTCAAGAAAAATGATATCGACTACTGGGAAATCAATGAAGCATTTGCAGCTCAATTCCTAGGTTGTCAGAAGGAACTTGATATTCCTCTTGAACGGGTTAATGCAGTAGGGTCTGGTATTTCTTTAGGACACGCGGTAGGCATGACAGGTGTGCGCATAATAATGGCGGCTATCAATGAGTTGAATCGGCGCGGCGGGCGCTATGCATGTGCAACAATGTGTGCCAGCGGAGGTCCTGGATGTGCATTTATCGTTGAACAGATGCCATAATTAATCTGGTCCAAGTTTCGTCAACTCTTAAGCTAAGCTATACATCGAGTTTCAGAACCAAGATCGCTGTCTCATAATGATGTCCGAGGACATCATTATGAGACAGATCTGTTCGGGGGATTCCAGCTAAAGACAATTAAGCATGTCCAACAATTCGACAGCGCTGTCGAATTGTTGGACATGCCCTGGATTAGGTTTATTTTTGTCAGTTTAACAAGAGTTATCATTGTAAAATTACTCCTAGGTTATAAACATCAAAGGTCGTCTCATAATGAATGTCTGAGGACACTCATTATAAGACGGCCCTTCTTTTTTGCACTTCTAAAGCTGATAGTACAAAAAAGGAAACATTGAATTAATAAAATGTACGTTATTAAAACATCTCAGGACATTAATAACCTTCTGGGAAAAATTATTTCAGAATTTTTAGATTTAATTAGGTAATATAATATTTTATTCAAACGAACCAAGAAGGTGCATGGGGATTAGCGACTTTATTAAGATAATATTCTCGGAATAGCCTATGGGAAACCGTTGAGACTCGTCAGAGTTAAAAGTGGCATGAAACTTGCTTGTTGAGATGTAAAACCTTTCATTTAATTAAAAAGGGAGGATTTGAAGGAATCTAGCATGGAGTTTGATTTGCATACTCATACCAGTCAAGGTTCAGCTTGCAGTCGTATGAACATTTGGGACTTGATTCAAGCAGCGTGTCAGAAGGGTCTAGACGGCATTTGTGTTACAGATCATGATTATTGTTGGGATTCAAGAGAACTGGCCAAATTTAGTGCTGAAAGTGGTATACAAATTTATGGTGGAATAGAACTAAGTACCTCAGTAGGGGAAATATTGGTATATGGAGTTCACCAATCATTATTAAATCTTCGCGATGACTTACCCAGGTTAGCACAATTTGTGCATGACTCGAAGGGCGTGATGGTTGCTGCTCATCCCTTTAGAACCGATTTTGCCTATTCCGTATTTTCAAGGGAAGAACGTGGCTTGGAGCCAATCGAAGTGGAGGTGATGTACCGGAGGCCAATATTTGACTTTGTAGATGCTTTAGAGGTCTACAATGGTCGAAGCAATTGGCAGGAAATCCGTGCCGCGAGAAATGCTGTGAGCATTTTAGGTAAGATTGGAACCGGAGGAAGCGATGCACACAATATACTCAGTGTTGGATCTTGTATAACCGTGTTTGAAGATTCAATTCGTAATGAGGCCCAATTGGTAGCTCAGTTGCGAAAAGGACGTATTCGAGCAAAGAAAAAGGAGGTTACGTAATGTGTTGGGTATGTGATAAATATGGTAATGGGGAAAAGTGGTATCTCAACCCGGAAAACTATGCGCGGCGCCTGTATAAGGTGCGCAAAGAAGGCAAAGAAGCTGCTGGAGCAGATGCCGACCCTCAGGCAGCAGGAATGGGTGCGGGTGTGGTGGCAGAGTTAGTCAAAGCCCGTATCAGTGGGGACTTGGAGTGGGAAAACGAGATCAAAAGCGATGCCCTAGAACATGCCTATCAGACTCACTTCGGACAAGTGGTTACACTTGATGAATATCTTCAAATTCTAGATATTGCCTATCCTTTAGCGAAAATGACCTGCGGATGTCGTCGAGTGCAAAGGGGTATGCCTGATGATGAGAACTTCACCTGCATGGGTATTGGACCCGGTATGTATAAATGGGAACGTTGGCCTGAGACTTATCATGGTGGGGTAGAGTTTGTCACACCGGAAGAAGCTAAAGAATGGGCTATGATGAACCACAAAGAAGGTCGTGTGCAAACAGTAGATGTGTTTGGTACTCCATATATCGGAGGGCTTTGTCAATGTGAGTATCCTGGATGTGTTGCAGTAAGAAATAGAATTGACTATGATTTTAAGTTTCTATTAAAAGGGCATACAGTTGCTAAAGTCGATCGAGAAAAATGTATTGGCTGTAAAAGCTGCCTAGGCCGTTGTCAGTTTAAAGCACTAAATCTTGAAGTCTATACGAGCAAAGCGTATATAGATTTGGATCAATGCTTTGGTTGTGGACTCTGTGTGACGGCATGTCCAAGTGAAGCTATTGAGTTAGTAGACAGACAAAGTTTGCCTGGAATAGCTGAAAACTGGTAAGGGGAGGGACCTGTTAATGATTGCTCAAATCGGCATTGACTATAACTTATGTAAAGATCCCTTGAACTGTCGAAAGTGTTTAAGTGTATGTCCATCAGTGGTCTTCGTTTGCGGCCCTACAAAGGTCTGGAAGGGAAGAGAGAGTGATCCGAGTGAATATCGGATCGTAGGTCGTTATTTTGACAAATGTTCAGGGTGTGGCGACTGTGTGAAGGTGTGTCCTTTCAATGCTATACAGCTCAGTTTTGTCCCCCGTGATCAATTAGTCCAGAAATTCAAAGAAGAAAGAGCGGCTCAAATTAAAGAACGCAATTCTTAACATTCCCGGAACTGAAACTATGAATTTGAAGGGGAGTTTTTAGTATGGCTGTGGATTTTAAGGTCTTGCAAAAAATAAAAGGCAACCCTAGCACTGAGGTAGCCCCTGAGCGAAGGTTAAAGATTAACCCCGGACAGGATTATGTCTATGATTTGCCTAAGGAATTAATTTATGCTGTAAATGCAGAATTTCCTGTGGAAAGCCTTTTTAACTCGGATAAAGAAATTAGCGCGGATTTTTTGGAAGAAAGGGGAAAGTCTTTTATGGCAGTCCTGATAAAGAACACAGATTCAGAAGCCTTCCGAGATCGGACTGCGGATATGATCGAACGAGTTGCAGAGCAAACCGGAATTCGTTTTCCTCACGTCTTTGAAAGATATGTTGAGCATGCAATTTTGGCTCTGCGTCCCCGAGATGCTTGGACTGTCACCGAAGCCACTACAAAACAATTAAAGGTTCGCAGTTTTAACTGCTCTTTAGGAAAAAAGTTTGCTGAAAAAGGAATAAGTAATTGCCAAACATTCTGCTTCGCGGCTTATCAAGCAGCAGCAGAAAAGGTTGGAGTTCCAGTCAAAATGACTTGTAATAACGATGCTAACGACAGCGGGCTATGTGAACTCGCTTTTCAAAAGCAATAAGGAGGCCAACTGTGCACATCGGACATAACGCAGATGATCTGGATCATGAAAGTTTGGCTATGAGGCATCTAGGAGAGGGGATTCTCAAGGAGCGTGCCGGTTACCTTTATGAAGCTTTAAATGAGTATATGGTAGCCGGTGCCCTTGATCCAGACTCTGAATTTATTATTGAAAAGCTTAGTGAACTGAAAAGAAAGATGGGCCTTTAAAGAAAATGGCTATACCATTTAGCAAAGGTGGGCAGAGGAGTATGATTAATAAAGAATTAATCGGCCGCGAAAGTGAAGCAATAGCTTTTAAAATTAGACTTGAAGATGTACGTAGGTTTGCTGAAGCCATAGGAGTGCGGTTCGATGACCGAGTTCCTGCTACGTTTGTAGGAACATTGGTTCAAGCAAACATACCGGGAGTACAATTGCCGACTCCCGGTATGATTCACGGTGAACAGAGAATAACATACTATCGACCACTCAATGTGGGGGATAGCCTTACTTATAAGAAGAGCATCAAAGATGTTTACGAAGGTCGCGGAAAGTTCGGAAAGAACACCTTTCTCGTGCTTGAAACAACGGGGTATGATTTGGCTGGGGAATTGGTATTTTCCAGTAGTTCTGTCCTAATCCAGCCATCTAAGGAGGAAGGGGAATGAAAAGTCTTCTAGATTATCAGGTTTCAGATCAACTTCCTGTCCGTGAATGGATCCCAAGCGATTTGCAAGTTCGCCAGTATGCCGAAGCTTCAGGGGATTTTAATCCTATTCATCTTGATGACGATTATGCACGCCAAGCAGGCTTGGAGGGAACAATTGTACACGGAATGTTAACTATGGCCCAAATGGCGGCCATGGTAACAGATTGGATGGGTGAAGAAGGAATTATCAGTAAGTTCAATGTGCGTTTTGAACAAATAGTACGACCAGGAGATATAATAACATGTTCTGGTAATATAAAAGTCCGCTCTGAAAACACCTTGGTTTGTAATTTGGAGGCCTTTAACAACCAACAGAAACGAGTTATGTCAGGACTAGCACATGTTTCACTCAGGCGATGAACGTTCATTCAAGATCCTTCTGTGCGGATTTGTATACTCTTTAAGAAATTAATGCCCCAGAAACAAAAAAGACTTAGATTAGGTCTTTTTTGTGTTTCTGGGGCATTAAATATAATGTAATATTAAGAATATTTAAACTATTACTAGAGATTTTCCTTTACTTCAATTGGCTTACTCCTATATAATAATTACAAAATAAGTTTAAATGGGGGATAATCATGAGTGTCGGAGCCCATGCAGTCACAACCAGCGATTTTCCACGATGGGATAGAGAACTTTTGTTCCAAATATTGGATAGTATCCATGATGTTGTGCTCGTTATTGATTCCGATACAACGATTGTTTATGCAAATGAGGCTTATGCAAAAATTCTCGGGGTACCTGTGGCCAAAGTATTAGGACGGAGATTAGATAAAATTGAGCCAAAAGCAGCAGCTATAGAGATATTACATACAGGTAAGGCAACCAGTGGCAGAGACTACTTAGAATCTTTAGGTATCGATGTAGTAGGCAGTTCCTTCCCTTTATATAATGGAGAAGTAATTATTGGTTGTGTTTCAACATTCAAGAATATAACAGAAGTTGTTCAATTAAACCGTGAACTTCAACAAACAAAAGGTTTGGCCGATTATTTAAAAGAGCAGTTAGAACAATGGGAACACCTGCCCCTATCTTTTAAAGAATATGTAGGACAAAATAGAAATGTAAAAGAGACCTTAATCTTGGCTGCTAAGGTTGCCCGCACGGATAGTACCGTATTAATCCGTGGTGAAAGTGGTGTTGGTAAGGAAGTATTAGCTAGAGCGGTACATAATAGCAGCCGTCGTAAAGATAAACCTCTGATTAAAGTAAATTGTGCTGCAATCCCTGAAGATCTCATCGAGAGTGAACTATTTGGCTATGAAGATGGAGCTTTTACCGGGGCAAAAAAAGGAGGTAAACTTGGTAAATTTGAGCTGGCCCATGGCGGTACAATCTTTTTAGACGAAATTGGGGATATGAGCTATACAATGCAAGCGAAATTACTAAGAGTCTTGCAAGAGAAAGAGTTTGAAAGAGTCGGGGGAACTAAAACTATCAAGGTAGATATTCGGGTGATCGCGGCCACCAACCGAGATTTGGAAAGTATGATTAAACAAGGTACTTTTCGACGAGATCTATATTATCGCTTAAATATTGTTCCCCTTAATCTAAATCCTTTACGAGAACGCAAAGATGACATCTTAGCTCTCGCTAAAACATTTTTGGATCAGTTTGCCCGTGAGGTTGGGCATGAATTAACTCTCTCTCCCCAGGTTGTTGGTTTTTTCCAAGAGTATGACTGGCCGGGCAACATTCGAGAGTTGCAGAATGTTTTAGAGCACGCAAGTATAGTGTGCAGTGGCCTGACAATAGAGATGTATCATCTGCCAGGTCAAATATTACCAACGCATGAGGAGCAATTAAAACAGAAGAAACCTTCTTCGGTTAAAGAAATTGTTGCTTCCGTTGAAAAAGAACTAATCCTCTCAGCCTTAGTAACTCATAAAAACAACCGTACGAAGGCAATGAAGGCTCTGGGCTATTCAAGGAGAGTATTTTACGATAAGTTACACAGATATGGTATAGACTAACAATGATTTGTGCGTTTTGCGCACGGTTTTAAAATCGAGAATTAAGCTTTGTACCAATTTCCATACAGATTGTAAACCTCCAGTCAGGCAAATTTGCTTGACTGGAGGTTTATTTTACACTTGGCAGAAATAACTTGATAGTGCTGGTTTTTTTATGGGTAACTTTTCCCTGTTATAAGTAACGAGGAACCCGACTAGTGCTGGTTTTACTACTAGGTAAGGATTCTAGCGCTAATGTCTCTATTATTCAAATTTGACCAATTTAGGAGTTTGTTAAAATAAGTTTCTAATCAGGCATGATTTTTGCTAGTCTTGAATGCTGAGTCAGTATTCAGAAAATTTAAAGAAGTCTATTCTTGTAGGGAGGTAATGAAATGGCTTATGAAACAATCCTTGTAGAAATAGAGGACGGGATTGCAATGCTTACGCTTAATCGTCCTGCGGTACTTAATGCTCTTAATGATCAAGTTTTCAGCGAACTGGCAGAAGCCGCTGCGAAGATTGGGAATGACCCCTCGGTAAGGGTAATGATTATTACCGGTGGTGAGAAGGTGTTTGCAGCCGGTGCGGATATTGGGCAGATGGCTTCTGCTACCGCAGTTGAAGTGACAATTAGTGACAGACCTTCCCATCGAGCCCTCCAGATCATTGAAAATATGCCTCAGCCTGTCATTGCTGCCATTGCAGGATATGCTTTGGGAGGCGGGTGTGAACTGACCCTGGTAGCGGATGTGCGCATAGCAGCGGACAACGCCCAGTTTGGCTTGCCGGAAATAAAGCTGGGCATTCTGCCGGGAGCAGGAGGAACCCAGCGTTTACCTCGTTTAATTGGTGCTGGTAGAGCAAAAGAACTTATATTCAGCGGGGATTTTATCAAAGCTGAAGAGGCCTTACGCATAGGTCTAGTCAATAAAGTCGTGCCTGCTGATCTGTTATTCTCTGAAGCTAAGAAAATGGCCAAGCGATTTGCTGATCGAGGGGCTGTGGCTTTACGTATGGCTAAATCCTCCGTGAATGAGGGGCTTAGAATGGATCTTGAAGCAGGGCTGCAGTATGAACATAAGTGTTTCAGCCTTCTTTTTGCAACTGAGGATCAAAAAGAAGGGATGAAAGCTTTTTTGGAAAAGAGACCGGCAAAATTTCTGGGCCGTTAGGAATCTATGAAGGAATACTTAATGGGTTAGATTGTTTAGAAAATCCTGTCGATTTTAAAACTAACCATGAATTGAAAGGGGTTTGAATATGAGGACTAGAGCTCAGTATATTGAGAGATTAGGAAAGATGAACAACAACCTCTATTGCAATGGACAGAAAATGGATAGGCTTGATGAGCGTCAAGAAGGAACGATTAATGTTATGGGCTTAACCTTTGATGCAGCTTGGGATCCGGCTAGTAAGGAACTATGTACTGTGACATCTCATCTTACCGGAGAAATTATTAATCGGTTTAACCATATTCATCAGAGCGTAGAGGATCTGCACAAAAAGCAAGATATGACTAGATTTATGTGTAATAAGGTGGGGCAGTGTATTCAAAGGTGTATGGGAATAGATGCTGCAAATGCCATTAATGCAGTTTCATACGAAGCACAAAAGTCACCAAAAGCTAAAACTGCTTATCACGATAACTGGCTTAAATGGCTGGAAAGGTTTCAGAGGGAGGATCTAGTCGCAAGCTGCGCCCAGACAGACGTTAAAGGTGCACGTCTTAAACGACCGGCAGAACAGGATGATCCTGACATGTATGTGCACGTGGTGGAAGAAAGGAGCGACGGCATCATAGTTCGTGGTTCTAAAGTTCACATCTCTGAAGCCTCCATCTCTGATGAAATCCTGGTTGTTCCTAATCGGGCTCTCAAAAAGGGTGAAGAAGCTTATGCCTTGGCTTTTGCTGTACCATCTGACTACGAAGGAATAAAGCAGGTTGTTCATATACACAATCCTCGTAAGCGTGACCATTATGAGAGGGGAATTGAGTATGGCTATACCGATTCTTATATCATCTTTGAGGATTGTTTCATTCCTTGGGAAAGAGTTTTCCTATGTGGGGAAGTTCAGCACGGAGGTATTGCTGCTCTTTTGTTTGCCTTGTTCCATAGGCATTCCTACTCCGGATGTAAGCCGGCCATGCTCGATTATGTCATCGGTCTGAGCGGTCTGGCAGCAGAAATTAATGGTATTGAGAATACGCCCCATGTGCGTGAGATGTTATCGAAACTAATCATGACAGGTGAACTGGGTTATGCAGCAGGTTATACTGCTTCTGATTTAGGTAAGCCTGAAGTCTATATTCCAGGTGTTGGAGTTATGAAGTATGGGCCCGGCGGCTATATTCCCAATTCAATCTATGCCAACGTAGGCAGGTGTCTAACCGGAGAGGCAGTTTTCCATGAGCAAGAAATTCTCTGCAATATTGCTGGTGGTATGCCGGCAACCTTCCCTTATGAAAAAGACCTTGCAAATCCAGAAACTAAACAATTGTTGGAAAAATACCTGAACAGAAATCCAAAAATCCCCATTGAGGATCAAATCAAGTATTGGCTGAATTTTGTTGACTTTGGACTTTCCAGTTTTTCTGGGCCTACTCAATATGGTGCTTATCATGGCGGTGGATCGCCAATTATGGAGCAGATTGCCATTACATCCCAATATGATCTTGAATCAAAAAAGGATATTGTGCGGGCAATTGCAGGTATGTCAGCAAGGCCTACAAAAAAATAACCGTAAGAAGATGTATTCTTATACGAAAGATTTCAGAATTTTATCAAGAAATGTAGTAATTAATGGCTAAACAGAGAGGATGGTTGCCATGGCTAGTAATTTCCTTTTTAGCAATCGGGATCATAAATTTATCATCAAAGAGTGGCTGGATGGAGGGAAAATTCTAGGCTTAAAACGCTTTCAGGACTATCTGAGTATTGAGGATGTCGATGGAATTCTCGATCAGTCTTTAAAAGTGTGCAAAGAGGTTGTCGCTCCTACAAACGATGATGGGGACACAATAGGAGCAATTTTCAAGGATGGAAAAGTATCTGTTCCGCCATCCTTTCATAAGGCCTACAAATATATCCAAGAAAACGGGTGGGGGGCCAGCAATAGTGACGTAGAAGGAGAGGGTGCACTTCCGGAGATCCTTAACCAAGCTGTACGGGAGTTTATTATTGCTTCTAACCCGTCAATGTCCCCCTATATCGGCTTGAGTGGTGGTATTGGTTCGGTGATTAAAGCCTTTGGATCACCGGAACAGATTGCCCTTTATACGCCAAAAATGTTCCAGGGGATTTGGGAAGGAACTATGTGTTTAACTGAACCCGGTGGGGGTTCTGATGTTGGAGATATGACCTCAAAAGCTTATGCGACAGAGAATCCCCTAATTTATAAGATGAAAGGCACAAAGTGTTTTATTACCGGCGGAGATCACGATCTGACTGAAAACATCATTCATTTAGTATTAGCTCGGGTCGATGGAGCGGCACCTGGCACAAAAGGTTTGTCCTTATTCATTGTACCCAAGATCTGGGTTAATGAAGACGGAAGTTTGGGAGAGTCCAACGACGTTTCTACAGTTGGAATTGAACACAAAATGGGTCTTAAGGGATCTTCGACGGCAGTGCTTAGTTTTGGAGAAGAAGGTCAATGTCGGGGTGTGTTATTAGGAAGCGCACCTGATGAGAGAGGTTTTGGACAGGGCATGGCCCAGATGTTTAAGATGATCAATGGATCACGGTTAGATACAGGACACAGCGCCCTGGCAGTGGCAACTGTAGCCTACAATAATTCCGTACATTATGCTAAAGAACGTGTTCAGGGTCGACCCATTCACAATCCCAAAGGGGATAGAGTTCCGATCATTCAACATGAAGATATCCGTCGTATGTTGCTGACTCAAAAGGCAACCTTGGAAGCAATGAGAGCGATGATTTTTCAAGGCTACTTCTTTCAGGATTTAATTGAATTTGGGGATGATCCTGCTGATGTAGCTAAGGCAAAACGTTTCATTGAAGTTATAACACCTCTTGTTAAAGCCTACTGCTCTGACCAAGGTTGGTTGATGATTACCGAAGCCATTCAGGTTTTAGGAGGGTACGGCTTCACAGAGGAGTATCCGGTGGCTCGTCAAGCAAGGGACGTCAAGATCTATTCAATCTGGGAAGGAACCAATTTCATTCAATCCATGGACTTAGTGGCACGCAAATGGAATTTGGATAAAGGAACCATCTTCAAAGAATGGATTATGGAAATAGCTGAGTTTGTGCAGGTGAACCAGAATCATGAAACCTTTGCCCGGGAGTTCCAGGTGCTGGGCAAAGCATTGTTGGCATATCAAGACTTGTTAGGTACAGTGTTAGGCTACTTCAAAGAAAATATCAGACTTGTTCCTTTGTACAGTACAAGAATTCTTAGGATTACTGCGGAACTGTATAGCGGTTATTTACTCATACAACAGGCAATTGTGGCGCAGACAAAACTAAACCAAGGCAATGAGGATAAAGACTTCTACCAAGGGAAAGTACAGAGTGCCAGATTTTATATCCTAAATATTTTGCCTGATGTCATGGCGACTGTGAAGATTATTAAGGAAGCAGATACTTCGGCTATTGATATTCCGGAAGGGGCATTTTAACTGTTCGGGGTTTTTCGGTTCTAGTCCTCAGGCAACATGTGAGAAGACAGTGTCTTCGGGTGACAGTCAAGTTTTCTTTAGGAGGGTAACAATGAGAATAGAGAATGTTAAGAAAATATGTGTCATTGGCGCAGGAAATATGGGGCATCAAATAGCTTTGAGTGCAGCATTAGCTGGCTTTAAGGTCATCTGTACGGATATTAGCCTCCAAATGCTTGAAAAAGCCGAAGAATTTGCCCGCACCTATTTGCCGGAGCGAGTTAGCAAAGGCAAATTAACTCAACAAACGGCAGACCAAGGATTGTCCAATATTTCCTTTACCCAAAGCCTTGAAGAGGCAGCGGGAGATGCAGATTTTGTCATTGAGGCTGCTGTGGAAATGATTAATGTAAAGCGCAAGCTCTTTGCAGACTTAGACAGGATTACACCTCCTCAAGCTATTTTGGCAACCAATAGTTCTTTTATTGTTAGTTCTAAGATAGCAGATGCCACGAAACGGCCAGATAAAGTATGCAATATGCATTTTTTCAATCCTGCCCTTGTCATGAAGCTTGTTGAGGTAGTGCAAGGCCCACATACTTCTACGGAAACTGCGCAGGTAACAATGGATTTATGCGAAAAGATGGGCAAGAATGGTGTTTTACTCAAGAAGGAGATCTACGGATTTTTAGTTAATCGAATCCTTGCAGCACTTCACCATGAGGCTCAGTTTCTGGCTGATATGGGGATTGCCACACCTGAGGAGATTGATGTGGCAGTAACCAATGCCTTAGGTCATCCCATGGGCCCTTTCCGTTTGCTGGATTTCACGGGCATAGACCTAGCTTATTATATCGGTATGGAAAGGTATCAAGAGACTCAAGATCCTAAAGATAAGCCTTCGCCGTTAATTGTAGAGAAGTTTGCTAAGGGAGAATGGGGTAGGAAGACGAAAAAAGGTTTTTACGCTTATGAGTGAACTCCGCCATCTCACCAATCAATCTTTCAAAGGAGAAGGTAGTTTCAATGATCAAAAAAGCAGTTTCACTTGTTAAAGTAAAGGATGTTTATGAATCTCTTCAAGAATGTCTGAGATTGTGCGATGGACTTGCTGGTCTAAATACGAATGATAAGATCCTAATTAAACCGAACATCGTCAGTTGGGACTTTGATTTGCCTTTTCCTCCTTACGGTGTCATTACCACTAGTGCAGTGATGGGTGCTTTAGTTCGTATTTTGGCGGAGCATGGTTTTAATGATTTGACAATTGGTGAAGGTGCAGTTCTTACGTCAAAGCCGCAGGGAGATGCTGTTTATGACAGGATTGGATATAAAAAGTTACAAGAACGTTTCGGTGTTAAACTTGTGGACTTTAACCAAGCAGAATTTACAACTGTAGACTACGGAGAAGGTTTAATACTTGATATGGCCAAATCTGCTTTGGAAGCAGACAAAATTATTAACGTACCGGTTTTAAAAACTCACAATATAGCAAAAGTGTCTTTGGGCATCAAAAATCTCAAAGGGTGCCTCAATAAGAAGTCAAAACAGACTTGTCATGGTGTGGGTGATAAGGAACTAAGCAGCATGTTTCCTCGAATTATTGAAAAGTTACCCGTCGCCTTGACTATAATAGATGGCCTTTATACCTTAGAAAAAGGTCCCGGACCAACTGGAAAGGCGTTTAGAAAAGATCTCTTGATAGCGTCTCGTGATCCTTTTGCTTGTGATCTTGTAGGGTCGGCTGTCTTAGGTTATGAAGCGAAGGAGGTGATCCATCTAACCAATTATGCCCAACGTCACGGCTATAGTTTAGAACTGGCAGATTATGAGGTCAGAGGGGAAAGTGTTAAAGATCATCAGGAATATGTTGACTATGATTGGGAATGGTCAGAAAATGACACCGGGCCCATCGGATTTCAAAAAAGGGGAATAACTGGACTGTCAATTCGCAAGTATGACAGCAGTTTGTGCACAGGCTGTTCAGTTCAGTACAATCCAATGTTGATACTTTTAGGATCAGCCTTTAAGGGCGAGCCTTTCCCTAATGTAGAGCTAGTCAGCGGCAAGCAGAAGCTCGCCTCCAGCGGTTTTGACAAGACAGTTCTCTTTGGCAAGTGCGCTTGTCACTTGAATAAAGAGAATCCCAATATTAAGAAGGCTATCCCACTTTGGGGGTGTCCGCCTGATTTAGAAAAGTTCGTTGAGGCCTTGGATGAAGAGGGGATTAGGTGCGACTATAAAGAGTATGTGCGTTTTCGGCACTACTTAATAGGTCGTTACAAAGAGGCGGATGGTTTTAAAATTGGGGATTGGTCAATTGAATAATTATGAAACCATTAAATAGGAGGTAAAAAGTACCAGGAAACTCAAGAAATGAGAGGAGGATTTAAATGCAGATTCATAAAGTTGCGGTAATAGGATCAGGTGTTATGGGAAGTACAATTGCAGCACTTTTGGCTAATGCCGGGATTCCAAGCCTGTTACTGGATATTGTACCATCTAAGCTTTCAGCAAAGGAAGAGGCTGCAGGATTGACCCTTGAAGACCCTAAGGTTCGAAATAGCATTGCCGAAGGGAATAAAGGCAAGCTGATAAAAATGAATCCCGCTCCACTTTTAGTGCCAGAGTTTGCAGATCGTATAGAGGTAGGAAACTTGAGCGATGATTTAGGACGCTTAAATGAAGTAGATTGGGTCATTGAAGTTGTGGTCGAGCGCCTCGATATAAAGATTGATCTATTCCAAAAGATTGCTGAGATTGTTCGGCCGGGGACTATTGTTAGTTCAAATACTTCAGGGATTTCCCTAAAAGCAATGGTTGAGGGGCTGCCAGCGAGCTTTACTAATTATTTCTTGGGAACCCATTTCTTTAATCCGCCACGTTATATGAAACTACTGGAGATCATACCTGGCCCCAATACTGATCCTGAGGTTGTCAAATTCGTTGTCGAGTTTGGAGAACGTGTCTTAGGCAAAGGAGTGGTTATGTGCAAGGATACCCCTAACTTTATTGCCAATCGGATCGGTGCTATAGGTTCACCGGTAATACTTAAGGAAATGCTCCGAACAGGATTAACTGTAGAGGAAGTCGATGCCTTAACTGGACCGGTTATGGGTCGTCCAAAGAGTGCCTCATTCCGCACCATAGACCTTGTTGGGTTGGATACCTTTATTCATTCAAACAATAATGTTGCTGAAGGCGTGCCTGGCGAAAAAGACAGTTTCATACTGCCGGAGTTTATTCATACTATGTTGAAAAATGGTTGGTTAGGGGATAAGACCAAGCAGGGTTTTTACAAAAAGACTAAAGGGCCACAAGGTAAAGTCATCGAAGTCTTGGACATTAATACTTTGACCTATGGCCCACAGAAGAAGGTTCAATTTGCTTCCTTAGAAAAGGCAAAACAGGCTAAAGGGTTGCAGGAAAAGCTTCGTACCTTAGTTAATGGTGACGATGTGGGAGCAGAGTTTGCTTGGAATGTGTTGAAAGCATCCCTGCTTTATGCTGCTACCATCGTCAAGGATATTGCCGAGGATATTACTGCCATCGATCAAGCCATGAGGTGGGGTTATAACTGGGAAATGGGTCCCTTTGAATTGTGGGATGCCTTGGGAGTTAAAGCAATTGCTGATCGTATCCTAGCCGAAGGCGGCACCATTCCACCCCTTGTGGAAGAACTACTTTCTAAAGGATATACAAGTTTCTATCAAAAGACTGAAGACGGACAGACAGCCTATTATGGGGATGGGAATTATCATCAAAAAACCGTAAGCCCTTATGCCTTTTCCTTTAAGCAAGCTCATAAAGCTTGTAAGGTTATTATGGGGAACGCCGGAGCAAGCTTAATTGATCTTGAAGATGGAGTCGCTTGCTTAGAATTTCACTCCCCTAACAATTCTATTGGTGAAGATATCGTAACCATGATCCAAAAATCACTTCAAGAAGTTGAAAAGAATTACCTGGGTATGGTTATCGGAAATCAAGGAAAGAACTTCTGCGTGGGTGCAAACCTGATGCTCATTCTAATGGAAGCGGAAGAAGAGAATTGGGATCAAATTGACTTAATGATTCGTGCTTTACAGGATCAGACGATGGCTTTGAAATATGCTAAGAAACCTGTTGTTGCGGCTCCTTTTGGCATGACACTTGGTGGCGGCGCAGAAATTTGCTTGCATACTCACGCTATTCAAGCCTCTTCAGAAACCTATATGGGACTCGTGGAAATGGGGGTTGGCTTAATCCCCGGCGGCGGTGGGACCAAAGAAATGGCTGTAAGAGCAATGGAAGGTATTCTTCCTGGTATTCAAGTGGCGCCAGATTATTTCTTTGCTAAGCGGTTTGAAGCAATTGCTATGGCCCAAGTTTCAACAAGTGCCGAAAAAGCCCGGCAGCTGGGTTACTTGCGTGATCATGATCGTTATAGCATGAATTCTGAACATATCATTTTAGATGCTAAGGCCCGAGTGATTGATTTGGCACGAAACTTCAGGCCGAATCTGCCGAAGAAGGTTAAAATTGCTGGTTCCGGTGTTCGTGGTACTTTGGAACTGGGCTTATATGGCATGCGCCAAGGAAACTATATCTCGGATTATGACCAACATATGGGTGAAAAACTTGCTTATGCTATGACCGGTGGGGATCGACCTGCGGGAATGCTCGTTGATGAGCAATATCTCTTGGATCTTGAACGAGAAGCCTTTATGAGCTTACTAGGCGAAGCGAAGACTCAAGATCGTATTCGTCATATGCTCGCCAAAGGCAAGCCATTACGGAATTAGGGGGGAGAAGAATGCAAGAAGCCTTTATTGTACAAGCTAAACGAACTGCTATTGCAAAATCGGGGAAAGGATCCTTGGCCCAAGTCAGACCCGACGATTTAGGCGCTTATGTTATCCAAGACATCCTTAAAAGTGTTCCGGCTCTTGACACCAAAGACATTGAAGACCTTGTTATTGGTTGTTCCTTTCCCGAAGCAGAACAGGGAATGAACGTTGCCAGGATTATGGCTTTGCGCACAGGTCTCCCAATTGATGTGTGCGGAGTAACGATTAATCGCTTTTGCTCATCAGGGCTGCAGGCTATTTCCATGGCAGCAGACCGAATTCGTTTGGGTGAAGCAGATGTTATGATTGGCGGAGGGATTGAGAGCATGTCGATGGTTCCCATGGGTGGCGCCAAACCTGCTCCGAATCCATATATGCTTGTAAACTGCCCTGAAGCATATATTTCCATGGGCATTACTGCTGAGAATGTAGCGGTAAGGTATGAAGTGAGCCGTGAACAACAAGATGAGTTTGCCGCCGGAAGCCATAAGAAAGCCTGGGCTGCTCAAACCAGTGGGCGCTTTGATGATGAGATTGTGCCTGTTCCATTGCCAACATGGGGAAAACCGGGAGAAAAATGGTTTGGCAAAGATGAGGGGATACGCTCGGAAACCACGGTTGAGTCTTTGGCAAAATTAAGACCTGCTTTCAAGGCCGGTGGCTCAGTCACGGCTGGAAATTCTTCTCAGACCAGTGATGGAGCGGCAATGACTCTTTTAATGTCGGAACAGAAAGTTAAGGATTTAGGCATAACCCCTTTGGCTGTCTGGCGTGGATTTGCCATGGCAGGTGTGGAACCGGAGCTTATGGGTATTGGCCCGATTAAGGCTATTCCTAAAGTTCTAAAACAAGTTGGTTTGACCTTGGATCAAATTGATTTGTTCGAACTGAATGAAGCTTTTGCGTCTCAATCACTGGCAATCTTAAAGACTCTGGGGATAGACCCAGCAAAAGTAAATGTCAATGGAGGGGCGATTGCTTTTGGGCATCCCCTCGGTTGTACTGGTGCTAAGCTTACCGCAACGCTGTTAAGTGAAATGACTAAGCGGAAGCTGAAATATGGTATGGTGACCATGTGTATCGGTGGCGGCATGGGGGCTGCGGGGGTTTACGAGTTACTATAGGGTCTGTGTGAAAGTAAGGGGCCAATTGGGGTCTTGTGAAAGTAAGGGGCAAAATTGCCCTGTTCACACACGTTACGTTCACTGGCTCGTTGGATGCTGAAGGAATTGCGCCAACCTCTGGGGCGCTCGCAGGAGTGAACCTGGGCGCAATTGGCCTTCAGCATCGGTGCTCGCTGTAGCGTGAACTTCACTAAAGTGTTCACTGTGCAATTGGCCCCTTAATTTCTTAGAGGAGATATTTTTTTTGAACAAATATATCAGAAAATTCTATAAATTATTTGTTTCATAGCATTATTATTTAAATTAAGCCTTAATTAAGTGATTACCCAAAATATTTCTAAGGATGAACAAAGAAATTTAAGGAGGTAGTCAGCATGGGTGAACGTATGCGCAAAGAGTGGCCTGGTGATTTAGACCCTAAGTTAAACTATTCCAAGGGTCAGAAACCTTTACACGAGTATTTGAGAGATAATGCCCGCATGAACCCTGAGAAGGTTGCTATCATTTGGTATGGGCGGGAGATTACTTATAAGGAATTAGATGATCTTAGCGAGGGGTTTGCGACTTATTTATCAAAATCCGGAGTTAAGAAAGGGGAGAATGTTGCTCTTTTTCTTTCTAATAGTCCTCAGTACTTCATTGCGCACTACGGTATCCAGAAAATCGGGGCGGTTGTTGGCCCTTGCAGTCCATTATTTAAGGAGTGGGAGTTGGAGTATCAATTAAATGATATGCAGGCCAAGGTGATTGTTGCTGTTGACAGCGTATATGATGTTATAGCAAAGGTTCAATCCAAGACTAAAATCGAGCAAATCATTCTTACCAGTTATAGTGATTTTCTCCCTGAGAAACCGACGCTAAATGTCCCGGAAGAGTTTTCTCAACCTAAACCAGTCATATCAGGAGTTCGTGATATGCTGACGGTTATTAAAAGCGTGGAAGCTTTAAATTCTGTCGTAGAAATTGATATGGAAGATGTTAGTCTGTTAATTTATACTTCTGGCACGACTGGTAAGCCAAAAGGAGCCATGCTTACGTATAAAAATACACTCTTTAAGGCCGCTGCAGTGTCTCAAAGCAGCTCAATTATGGCGGAAGATGTCCTACTGACGGTGGTACCCCTTTATCATATCGCGGGAATGTTACTGGGGGTCAACTGCCCTATATATGCAAATGCCAGCATCGTGCTCCTATATCGATTTGACCCAATTGCTGTTTTACAAGCAATTGATTTGTATAAATGTACTTGGTGGTATAGTGTAGCCCCAATGAATATTGCGGTAATGCAGGTGAAGAATGCCGGAGTGTATGATTTCTCTTCGCTGAAAACATGTCGAGCTACAAGCTTCGGAATTACCCTAAATCAGGAGATCGCACAGAAGTGGGCTGAGTTTACCGGAGGATGTGGACTATGCGAAGGAGCCTATGGTTTAAGCGAAACTCACACTGCCGATACATTTATGCCATCTAAAGCGGTAAAGTGGGGAACTCAAGGGATTCCAAACTATGAAACCAAGATAAAAATTATTGATCCGGAAACCGGCAAGGAAAGACCATCAGGAGAAATGGGGGAGATAGTCATCTCTAACCCAGGTGTATTTAAGGGCTATTGGAATAAGCCTGAAGAAACAACTCAGACCTTGAGTAATGGATGGGTAAACACCGGAGATATGGGGATATTAGATGAAGACAATTATCTTACCTTTTGTGGGCGGTTCAAAGAAATGATCAAGGTAAGTGGATATAGTGTGTTTCCTGAAGAAGTTGAAGCTATGTTAATCAGATATGAAGGGATTGTCCAAGTAGCTGTTACTGGAATTTCTGATGCTCAAAAAGGAGAAGTTGTCAAAGTTTATGTGGTAGTTAAACCTGACCAGCGTGCAAATATTACCGCTGAAAAAATTATTGAGTGGGCAAAACAAAAAATGGCACCCTATAAGGTGCCCCGACTCGTAGAATTTAGAGAATCCCTGCCGGCTACAGGAGCAGGAAAAGTCTTGCGGAGACTGTTAAAAGATGAGTAGTCTGATTTTGAACACTTCCCTGGAAAAAAACGCAAAATACACCGAACACCCTTCAAGGGTGTCCGGTGTAGGGATGTAGATTGCCCACTAAATCTCTTATACACACGAGTTTGATCGTTTTTACTGGTTCCGATCCTATTTCACACACATCAAAAAACACCTCTACCGTATAGTATAATTATACCATTGGATAGAGGTATTTCTGCTTTTGTCTATATACCTTAATAATACATGAAAAACGCCATGCCATCAGTGTTTTGCCCTGGATCACCAGTAGTGCTGCGCACATGGTAAACTTGACCACCGAATGATCTCGATTGATTATCAACGATATAAGCATAATCATAGTTTCCGGGATTAACCCAACCCATAAATGTATAAGTGTGGGAGTATCCTTTAGTGAAAACAATATCACCTGGCTTTAGATTGCCAATGTCCGTATCTTTTTTAAAACCTAGTTTTGAGAGCAAATTACTAAATTGAATGGTATTAGCCATAGAATTGCTAATATTAAAGCCTATTCTTCTCAAGGCTTCAGCTTGAAAATAAACACAGTTATTGGTGGTTATTCCGCCATGAAGTGCTAAAGCCCTGTTGTGAACAGATACCTGATTATCTAAATTCAGCATATAGTAATACAGATTATATTCTACGGATGAATGAAAACTGCTATAAGGATAGTTATATTTGTAAGTGTTAATGTTGAACCAATAGTTTTTATTAGGTAACAGATTGACAGGTAAGCCGCCAAAATTCAACCTAGAGTCAACCTTGGTGATATTAAATAGCGGCGATTGGCTTTTGCCATTTAACAGGTTAACCACATTATTAATGACTTCATCAGGTACAACTACCGACCCGCCCAGAGCGGTAACGTTTGGGGTTGCACCATTTTTATAGAGCTGTGATAAATACATAGCAATACTATCAGGTACCAATGGTGTGGAGGGGTCAATTAGTAGAATGGGGTCGCCATTTAAAGCCGCTAGTACTGTACCTGATAAGGCATCAGGATAGTTTAATCCTGACGCAACGTAGATTGTCTTTGGGTTCGTAGCTAATTGGCCATATGCTAATGAAGCTGTATCGAATCTAGTTTGTCCTGCGAATCGTGTGATTTTTGAATTAGGGGAAATCGATTTAATCTCATTTTCCACGGAGACTGATACAACCGCAGTTCCGCCAGCGATATAAATGTTCTTTGGTTCATTGTTTGTTAGGTATTCTTGTGCCCCTTTTGGTAAGCCATTGGTTTGCGTCAATAGAATAGGTGAATTGGTTTGACTAGCAAAACTGGAAATAGCTAACGCATCGGGGAAATTTTGACCGCTGGCTATATAAACAGTATCACTCGTCGAGTTTAACTCGTTTACAATTAACTCATTTGTGTCGTACAGGTCTGAGCCACCCAGTCGTTTTATTTGATAACCTTGACTAGAAAGCACGCTATCAAAATCGCTCCCTATTGCGCTAGTACCGCCGGTTATATATACCGTGCCTTGCGGTTGCAGATGGGCTTGAATATAATCTAGGGCTGCTTTAGATGTTTGGGTATTACGATCAACCAATAAGATTGGAGCACTTAATTCATGGGCTAAGACACTGGCTGACAAAGCATCGGGAAAATCATTGCCGGAAGCCAGTACAACATTGCTAACCGTTTGATTAGAAAACTGATTCGCGATGGCAGTTGAAGTTTCGTATCGATCTGAACCAGAAAGGCGAGGATTAATGCTGATACTAGCCAGAGATAAAGTTGCTGTTGTTGCGATAAAAGTTGCCACTAATATGGGTACAATAGCTAAACTAATAAATTTACGATGCTTCATCTCGGCCTCCTTTTTTCTTTAGTACATCGATGAAGTGCTTCAATGTGAAATTATTTGCCCTTTTTCGCACAGGGTTCTTCAAGTTTACCATAAACTTGGACGTTTCTAACCTCGTAATTTTTTCCATCCTATCGGCATTATAAGAGAATAAAAATGCCAAAAGTCATTGACTTGTCTTTTTAACTTCTTGGCAAAGCAAAATAACCTAGCAGGGATTTTATCCTGGCTAGGCTATAAGAAGTTCACGCTATAATTGATTTTCTATAATCTATTTGAATAGTTAAGACATGGAAAAGGGAAACTATACAATCGATTCGTAAAGTATACAGGATTCTTTGCTGATTTTATGGTCAATCCATGTTATAAACGGTTGAATCGTAAGGGTTCTTATGTTAAGTTTAAACAAACACACAAAGATGAATAATGTAGAGCAAAGGCGCTCAAAGAGAAAATTGTACTTCGGGTTGAGGTACATTCTTTTAGAGTCGCTTTTTTGCTTTATATATTTAAATTCGCAACGAAGGGTGAGTAATATGCAAAGTTATGGTTTGCCAATGAAACAAGGGCTTTACGATCCAGCATTAGAGCATGATGCATGTGGAATGGGATTCGTTGTGAATATCAAGGGCGAAAAGTCTCATGGCATTATAGATGAGGCCTTAACTGTATTGGAAAACTTAAGCCACAGAGGGGCAAGCGGGGCGGATGAAAACACAGGTGATGGAGCCGGAATACTGATTCAAATACCTCACGATTTCTTCCAAAGAGAATGTGAAGTTTTGAGTTTTAAAATGCCGGAAAAAGGCAGCTACGGCGTAGGTATGATTTTTGCACATAAGTATGATGATTTCAGAAAAACACAGATGGAGACCTTTGAAAGAATCGTTCAGGAAGAAGGCCAGAAGATCCTTGGCTGGAGAGAAGTTCCCATCGATAAATCAACCATTGGCGAAGGTGCAAAAACGGTAATGCCCAGATTTATTCAGGTTTTTATCGAAAAAGATCCTAGCATTACTGATGAGATGGACTTTGAAAGAAAGCTATATA
Organism: Desulfosporosinus hippei DSM 8344; assembly: GCF_900100785.1. Lineage (GTDB taxonomy): Bacteria > Bacillota > Desulfitobacteriia > Desulfitobacteriales > Desulfitobacteriaceae > Desulfosporosinus > Desulfosporosinus hippei. Next base: position 62,748 of record NZ_FNCP01000027.1, read on the forward strand.
TTATCAGAAAAAGGGCCGAACAAGTCATCGTCCCCATGTGTGAAGATAAGGGGGGAACATTCTATGTTGCCAGCCTTTCCTGCAAAACAATTGTCTATAAGGGCATGCTCACAGCTGAGCAACTGAGAAACTTTTATCTCGATCTTTCCGATCTTGATTTCGTATCAGCTTTAGCAATGGTTCACTCAAGGTTCAGCACCAACACCTTCCCAAGCTGGGAGCGGGCTCATCCTAATAGATATATTGTTCATAATGGTGAGATTAATACCATTCGAGGCAATGTAAACTGGATGAAGGCTAGACAAAAGTGTATCGCTTCCCCGTTGTTTGATGACCTCGCAAAAGTCTATCCTATTGTGGACGAGTCGGGCAGTGACTCCGCCATGTTCGACAACAGTTTAGAATTTCTTCACCTAACCGGCAGGTCGCTGCCGCACTCCGTAATGATGATGATCCCTGAACCCTGGGAAAAGAATGAGCAAATGTCTAAAGAAAAGAAGGACTTTTATCAATTCCATGACTTTCTAATGGAGCCCTGGGATGGCCCTGCTGCCATGGGGTTTACCGACGGTGTGGTCATCGGTGGAGTACTAGACAGAAATGGACTCAGACCTTCTCGGTATTACGTTACAAAAGATGACAAAGTTGTCTTGGCCTCAGAGGTCGGGGTAATTGATATAAAACCTGAAAATGTAAAATATAAGGGCAGGCTGGAACCTGGCAAAATGCTGCTTATTGATACTCAAGCGCAAAGAATCATCTCAGATGAAGAGTTAAAGCAAAGTGTATCAATAATGCATCCTTACGAAGAATGGAACAACCGCCATATCGTCAAACTCAGCGGTCTGCCTGTTGAGAAAGCAAAGGAAGAGAAGGTGAGCGAAGACCTAATTAAGGAACAGAAGGCTTTTGGTTATACCTTTGAGGATATTACTATGACTATTCAGCCTATGGCGACCCAAGGGGTTGATCCTATAGGCGCGATGGGTATGGATTCACCATTAGCTGTATTATCCGAGAAACCCCAGATGTTGTATCTGTACTTTAAACAGCTCTTTGCTCAAGTTACTAATCCTCCTATTGACGGAATAAGAGAAGAAATAGTTACATCAAGCAGCGTTCTGCTGGGTGATACGGGAAACCTTCTTGATCCTGATCAAAGAAACTCAGCCAGTCTGTCCCTTGATTACCCCATACTAACTAATGAACAACTTGAAACCATTAAGCAGCTAAACAATGGCAGGCTCAAAGCTGCCACCCTTTCCATACTTTATAAGGCCTCGGAAGGGGTAAGCTCTATGGAAAAGGCTTTAGATAGAGTTTTCGCAGAAGCCGACAAGGCTATCAGTGAAGGTGCAAATATTATTATCCTCTCAGACCGGGGCGTTAATGAAGAGCTTGCAGCAATTCCTGCGCTTTTAGCATCTTCAGGACTTCATCACCATCTTATTAGACGAGAAATTCGAACCAATTTAGGAATCGTCTTAGAATCTGGTGAGCCGAGAGAAGTCCACCATTTCTGTACTCTAATTGGTTATGGGGTCACTGCAATCAACCCGTATTTGGCCTATGAAACAATTCAAGACCTTGCTGAAAAAGACGTATTAAACGGGCTTAGTTATGTAGAGGCTAAAAAGAATTATATAAAAGCTTCGGTAAAAGGGGTTCTTAAGGTACTCACAAAAATGGGGATTTCCACGATGAGAAGTTATCATGGTGCCCAAATCTTTGAGGCTGTAGGGCTTAAAAAGGAGCTTATTGACAAGTACTTCACTTTTACCCCCTCCAGACTAGAGGGCATAGGACTTGAAGAAATTGCCCAGGAAAATCAAATGCGTCACGAAAGCGCTTTCGATGAGAATTCACTCTACACTGATTCTCTTGAAGTAGGCGGACACTTCCAATGTAAGGATGATGGGGAAATCCATCTCTATAATCCTGAAACAATCTATATGCTTCAAAGGGCATGTCGGGAAGGAAACTACCACCTCTATAGAGAGTATTCTAAAAAGGTTAATGATGACGAACTCTACACCTTAAGAAATATTCTGGATTTTAAGGTTAATGCCGATGACATCATTCCTATTGAGGAAGTAGAGTCGGTTGATTCGATTGTCAAACGATTTAAGACCGGAGCTATGTCCTATGGATCTATCAGCAAGGAGGCCCATGAGTGTCTGGCTATTGCCATGAACAGGCTTGGTGGTAAAAGTAACTCCGGTGAAGGCGGAGAAGACAGCGAACGCTTTAAAGTAATGGCCAACGGAGATACAAAAAACAGTGCTATTAAGCAAGTTGCTTCCGGGCGATTTGGCGTTACCAGCAACTACTTGGTAAATGCCCAGGAGATTCAAATTAAGATGGCTCAGGGTGCCAAGCCGGGTGAGGGTGGACAGCTTCCGGGACGAAAGATTTACCCAAGCATAGCTAAGGTAAGGCATTCAACCCCAGGTGTAGACCTTATTTCACCTCCACCCCATCATGATATTTATTCTATCGAAGATTTGGCAGAGCTAATATATGACCTAAAAAACGCTAACAGGGATGCACGGATTAACGTTAAACTGGTTTCCGAAGTTGGAGTTGGAACCATCGCTGCAGGAGTAGCAAAAGGAAAAGCAGACGTCATTCTTATCAGTGGATATGACGGAGGAACCGGGGCCTCACCTAGAACAAGTATCAAGAACTCGGGACTTCCATGGGAACTGGGACTTGCCGAGACTCATCAGACCTTGGTTCTAAACAAGTTGAGAGACAGAGTAGTTGTCGAAACTGATGGCAAATTGCTTTCAGGCCGAGACGTAGTTATTGCGGCCATGCTTGGGGCTGAAGAGTACGGATTTGCAACAACACCGTTAATCGCCCTAGGCTGTGTGATGATGAGAGTTTGTAATCTAAACACATGCCCTGTAGGAATAGCCACTCAAGATGAGACTTTGAGGAAAAACTTCACAGGGAAACCAGAACATGTTGAAAACTTTATGCGATTTATTGCTCAGGAAATGCGTGAGCTTATGGCTAAGCTGGGCTTTAGAACCATCAATGAGATGGTTGGACGTTCGGATAAACTAAAAGCAAAAGAGAATGTAAAGCACTGGAAGGCTAAACACTTAGACCTATCCCAGATTCTTTATCAACCATATGCCGGCGCAGATATCAGTCGATTCAATACCCAGCCGCAGAACCATATGCTGGAACAAACAATGGATGTCAAAAAACTTCTGAGAATTTGTAAACCTGCTCTTGAAAATCAAACACCAATTCGGGCCAAACTCAAGATCAATAATGTTGACCGAGTTGTCGGCACAGTGATCGGAAGCGAAATTTCTAAGAGATACGCGGAAGCAGGACTTCCAGAAGATACAATTAAGCTTACCTTTGTGGGGTCAGCCGGACAAAGCTTTGGAGCATTCACTCCGAAAGGGTTGTCCCTCGAACTGGAAGGAGATTCTAACGACTATTTAGGAAAAGGTCTTTCAGGGGCCAAAATTTCGGTTTATCCTCCGAAAACTTCCGACTTTGAACCTGAGAAGAATATCTTGATCGGAAATGTTGCCTTCTACGGAGCAACTTCAGGGGAAGCTTATATCAATGGGATAGCAGGAGAAAGATTCTGTGTAAGGAACAGTGGGGTAAAAGCAGTCGTCGAAGGTGTAGGCGATCATGGCTGTGAATATATGACGGGAGGAAAAGTGGTTATTCTGGGCAAAACAGGAAGAAACTTTGCAGCCGGAATGTCTGGTGGAATAGCCTACCTTCTTGACTTTGACGAAGCATATTGCAACAAATCACTGGTTTTACTGGAGAAAATTGAGTCTGAAGAAGAAATGAATGAAATTCGGGAAATGATCCAAAAGCATGTCGAGAATACCGGCAGTCCTCTGGGCAAGAAGGTTCTGGAGAGCTGGAAAAGCTATTCACTAAGATTCACTAAGGTCATTCCAAAGGATTACAAACGTATGCTTGAGAACATTGATAAAGCTCATAAGGCCGGCTTAGAAGGTGAAGAGGCCTTACTGGTTGCCTTTAAAGAGAATTTTAAAGATGTTTCCAGGACTTAAGTGTGAGGTGGGACTGAAATGGGAAAAGCGACTGGATTCTTAGAGTATAAGAGAGTTAAACCGAAGAAACGTTCCCCAGAGGAAAGAATCAAAGACTGGAATGAGATAAGACTTTCACGGGATCCTGATGTTATAAAAACTCAGGGTGCACGATGTATGAACTGTGGAGTACCTTTCTGTCACGCTGGTGTGCTATTAAATGGCATGGCCTCGGGATGTCCTCTGCACAATTTAATTCCGGAGTGGAATGAACTGATATTTAAGGGTCAGTGGGAAGATGCTTATAAAAGGCTGACCAGAACCAGCCCTTTCCCGGAATTCACATCCAGAGTTTGCCCTGCACCCTGTGAAGGTGCCTGTACTGAAGGCTATATCATGGAGCCAGTTACCATCAACAGTCTTGAGTATGAGATCATTGAGAAAGCCTTTGCTGAAGGGTGGGTAAAGTCCCGAAAGGGTAAAGCCACAGGAAAGAGAATAGCAATTGTCGGTTCCGGTCCGGCAGGACTATCGGCCGCTTATTATTTAAATGCCGTGGGGCATGATGTAACTGTCTATGAGAGAAGCGACAGAGTCGGTGGTTTAATGATGTACGGGATTCCCAACATGAAGCTTGAGAAACAAATTGTTGAAAGACGGTTTGCGTTACTGAAGGAATCTGGAATTCAATTCGTTCTAAATACAGAAGTGGGTAAAGACATCAGTGCTCTGGAGTTGGTTGATCAGTATGATGCAGTAGTGTTGTGCGCTGGGGCAACCAAAGCACGAGGGCTTGACGTTGAAGGGAAAGACCTCAAAGGTGTTCACTTTGCCGTGGATTTTCTAAAGGCTAATACCAAGAGCCTCCTTGACTCAAATCTGCAAGATGGCAATTTCATTAGTGCTAAAGGAAAGAATGTTATTATTATCGGGGGAGGGGATACAGGGACGGACTGCGTAGCCACTTCGATACGGCATGGCTGTGAGAGCGTCTACCAGTTTGAGATCATGCCTGAACCACCCGCCGAGAGAAAAGAAGAGTCTAATCCATGGCCGGAATGGCCGAAGAAACTCAATGTGGACTATGGCCAGGAAGAAGCTATTAGCCTGTATGGAAAAGATCCCAGAAACTATCTTATTTCTACTAAAAAGATTGTCGGAAACGAGAATGGTGAGGTCAGTGAAGTACACACAGTAGAAATCAATTGGGTCAAGAGTCCCTCGGGAAGAATGGTGCCTCAGGAGGTTCCTGGAACCGAAAAGATTTGGAAAGCGGATCTGGTTCTCTTAGCCATGGGATTTCTAGGTCCGGAAGATACGATTGCTAATGAGCTCAAGCTTGACAGAGACCCCCAAAGTAATGTAAAAGCTGAATACGAGGTTTTTAAGACCAACGTCGATAAGGTATTCACCGCTGGCGATATGAGAAGAGGTCAGAGTCTCATCGTCTGGGCTCTGCAAGAAGGGAAGCTTTCTGCCCGGGAAGTTGATAAATACCTCATGGGTAAGAGTGTTATAAAGTAAGTTTGCAGAATGATAATTGGCAGAGGGCCCGCAACAACTGAATTTTTGTTGCGGGCCCTCTGTATGACCTTTTCGATATATGCGACACTCCTTGCTCCTGACTTTAGAAGTTAGAGGGGTGAAAAATAGCTGAATCGCTTGGAGCACAAGCGATTCGGCTATTTTAAAAATGTCCTATTATTTCAGGTTT
>NZ_FNCP01000016.1 GCF_900100785.1 Desulfosporosinus hippei DSM 8344
TACTGGCGATGTTGGATCAACAGGTGCAACTGGGGCCACTGGTGAGGTTGGTGCAACCGGATCAACAGGGGCTACCGGCGATGTTGGATCAACAGGTGCAACTGGGGCCACAGGCGAGGTTGGATCAACAGGTGCAACTGGGGCCGCTGGTGAGGTTGGGGCAACCGGAGCAACTGGAGTTACTGGCGATGTTGGATCAACAGGTGCTACCGGAGCCACTGGCGAGGTTGGATCAACAGGTGCAACTGGAGCTACTGGCGATGTTGGATCAACGGGTGCAACTGGAGCCACAGGCGAGGTTGGGGCTACTGGAACAACTGGGGCCACTGGCGATGTTGGCGCTACTGGCGCAACCGGAGCTACTGGTGATGTTGGCGCTACAGGATCAACTGGAGTCACAGGGGATGTTGGGGCTACTGGAACAACTGGGGCCACTGGCGATGTTGGCGCTACTGGAACAACTGGGGCCACTGGCGATGTTGGGGCGACAGGTGCAACCGGAGCTACTGGTGATGTTGGATCAACAGGTGCAACTGGGGCCACTGGCGATGTTGGGGCTACTGGAACTACTGGGGCCACGGGCGATGTTGGGGCGACTGGCACAACTGGAGCCACTGGTGATGCTGGCGCTACAGGTGCAACTGGAGCTACTGGTGATGTTGGTACAACAGGTGCAACTGGGATCACAGGGGATATTGGTTCAACAGGGGCAACTGGGGCTACAGGGACACCACAATTAGCGTTTAGTAATAATACTGGTCCTATTAGTGTCTTTCCGCCGTTAAACACCGAAGTTCCTGTGGCGAGTGTCACGCAAAGTGTTATAACAAACCAACGACTCAAAATTGACTATGCCTTAGGAATAGATTTTGTAGTAACGTCAAACTGGGCATTTGTGTTTGAAACAAGATTGTATAGAGATGCAACATTAATTAGCACCAGAACTAGTAATAGATCTGGGCAAACTGCTGGAACTCAAAGATTTCCTATATCAAGCACCTATGTGGATACTGCACCCGCTACTAGTGCTAGCTCAACCTACAGTCTTAGAGTCATCGTAACGGCTGCTACTAATGTTACTTCAGCAGCTACGGGTAATAGTATTAATATAAACATCATCACATTCACGTAAAAAACCCATTAGTCTTTGATTCAAATGCGACCCTAAAGGGTCGCATTTGTGCTATGCAGCGTGACAAATTCAAAGGAAGGATATGACATTTGCTTGTCGAAATGATCTGATAATAAGGAGAATGGAGGAGGTTGTCATGAAAATAGAAACCATCCGAGGATTAAACGGTTACGATATCCCGTGCGTGTACAATTTAAGTGGTGGGGAGAGGCGGATCGTTATCATTAGCCATGGACTCGGCAGCAGCAAGGAAAGTCCGACGGCTAAGTCTATAGCGTCAGCGCTGTCGGAATACAGCATTGGAACTTTCAACTTTGATTTTCCAGCCCATGGCGACAGTCCTGTGGACGGCCAGATGCTTAGGATACCCAACTGTCTGAACGACCTTTCTGCGGTGGAAGCCCATGTGCGTGAGCTCTGTCCCGAGGCGGATATCGCCTACTTCTCGTCCAGCTTCGGAGCGTACATCAATCTGATCTATCTGGCTACGCGGACCCCTGCGGGCAAGAAATCTTTCTTACGCTGTGCAGCAGTGGATATGCCGGGGCTGTTTAGAAACAGTACTTCCCCGGAGCAGTATACTCTGCTAAAGGAGCAAGGCTACATTATGCCGGATTTTGAGTACCTTCGCCCTCTAAAGATCACCCGGGAATTCTATGACGATCTAGAGATGCATGATGTGTTCAAACTCTGTCGGCCGGATATGGCGGTGATCGGTATGATCCATGGTGACGCCGACGAGACCGCCTCGGTGGTGGACGCGCGGCGCTTTGCACAGCAGTTCGGAGCAAGGTTAACTGAAGTCAAAGGTGCAGATCACCGGATTATGACTCCGAGCGGATTGAAGCAGGTCATTGAGACTGCAGTACGGTTTTTTACCGTAAATGAAGGCTAAGGCTATCAGATTTTTCTGAACCATCCAGTAAGATCAACGGCAACGCGGGGAGAAGAATATGAAATTCAGTTTTAGCATTGAATGAAGGTGTTTGCCTGCATATTCATCATCAAAAATTTGAATCCCTACCCCTGCACCCAGGCATCCTGCTCATACCCTCGTTGACCCCAATAGCCAATATGATCTTCTTCAATTAACTCAATCCGATTCAGCCATTTGACAGAGGGCCAGACAAGGGATGTCTATTTGTTAATCATATAGAATTGAATATACGTTCTTCGTGCAATATTTTTCCTGATAATTTGTCTGTTTTCCCATAAAGGCCTGAAGCGAACGGACACGACGGTTTTTTCCCACTACCCCTGCCCTTGACACCCTGACACTTGACACCAAGAGAATAGATGCCATAAATTCGCCGAATACCTTGATGTGCAAGGGATTCGGCGATTTGTTTACGATATCAATTTTCCCATTTCAGTTATTGAGCTTTGAAATGAAGTTCCTCTAATTAAACACACCTTCGCTTTGTTTTTCTCAAATTCAGACATAACTTTATAATACAAGGCGTGTGAAATATAGTCGATATTGATAAACACCAATTCTTGGTTGTCCAAGAATTTAAAATCTCTGTGGATACTGTCAGAATTTAGATAAGTAAAGTGGGGAAGAATATCCTTAAGTTTTTTGATCCAGTTTGGATGTCCTCCAATGACTGAGCATTTTTTCTGGGCAAGTAACTCCAAGGATTTCTGAAATAAGTCTGGTTCATCTTCTAGAAGAATAGAAACATTTTGCTGCTGATTAAAGATGAATTCACGCAAAACGATAAGTTCTTTTTTATTTGACTCGACATTTTCCAGTTCTTGTTTTAACCTTGTTGCTTTACGTTCCCATCTGGAGGACTCGTTTTGCAACAGCTCCACTTTAGCTTTCAACTGCTCGATCTCAGAAGTATATTTAATTTTTTCGTTGATGAGCAAACGTTTTTGTTCGTCAATTTGTTTTTTTATTTTTATAGTATCTAGATAGTTTTCTTCTCTTACATTTGCCAGATATACTTGACGAGTATTTTGGTATTCCTTAATCAAAGCAAATATATAAAGTGCAGCAATTAAATAGATATCTCGTTCGGCTTCTGAGAGAGCATTTTCTTCTTTGCACAAATAGTACATAGCAAATATTTGATTTAATTCCTCTTCTGTAATGGATGACTGAGATACGAGTGCTCTGTCAGATACCCCTAAAGAATTAAAGAGCTTTGCGAAAACATCAATATATTTAGATAACCCTTGCCTTACTAGAAATGGTCTTACTTTATTAAAGTCGTTTAGAATTTCAGCTGATAAGCCAGGTAATTGATTACCTTCTTTAAGATCGATATCACAAAAAATTAAATCCAGATTAGACTTGAAATGCTTATTATTAAGACAGAACAAGGGGGAGAGTCCCTTAATGCTTTCTTGATACTTATCGGCTATGCTTTCAAGAAAATTATCGCCTAGATCCATGTAATATGCGTCATCAATATCCATGCGAATATTATCCTCTAAAACATCTAACTGGCAGGTTTTACCTGTAGCAAAACAAAGCCACATAATAACAGAATACATATCAGTTAATTCTTGAACAGTGTAAGAATCTAGCTCTTTTATATCGCTTTTAAAAATAGTAGGAAAGGATAAAGGAAGGAAAACCTCTTTAGTTCTATTACAGTAATTTAAAACTCTTTTAAATCCGAGTTCTATAAACATCTCGATTAGTCTGAAGTTATTTTTCTCAAGACACCAACTATAGATTTGAGCGAGTTTTAAAATGCGTTCAGTTTGGGCAGAGGGGTACGTATAAATGAGTTTACTCTTACAGATGTTCAACATATCTAGCGCTTCATAATACTCCAGCTTATTTTCGGCATAAACCTCATCAATTTTTTTATGCAACGATTGCTTATTACCTAAAGCAATAAGTAGTTTTAACGTGAGTATTTTGACCATCGTTGAATTATTATAAAGTGCTTTCAATTCCATCGTTTAGTCATCCTCTTCTTTCGGCGTTGTTAAGGGAGAGGCGGAATTCATGAAGGGAGAGCCGTTTCCTGGGCTCAAAGTCATGACCATTCAAGATGGAAACGGTGATTCTGAATAGGGAAAGAGGGATGGTATGGGTGATTAGTCGCCTCAAAACTGCCGGATTTTCAAACTCGTGGATGAGATGAGATGGGATGGGATGATCGCACAATAGAGCAAAACCTACCTGATAAGCAGGCTATTGAGGACACTTATAATCATTGAATCCCTATCTCTGCACCCAGGCATCCTGTTCATACCCTCGTTGACCCCAATAGCCAATATGATCATCAGCAATTAACTCAATCCGATTCAGCCATTTGACAGATTTATAAGCATACATCTGAGGAACTATTAATCTAACCGGACCACCCAGGTCCTTAGGAATAGGTTGGCCATCGTGCAGCACCGCTACTATGATGTCGTCCATATCAGCTTGCTGCAAAGTGAGTGAGTCCGTGTACACGCCATCCCCGGAGTAGAGCTTGACCACTCTCGCCTCTGCCTTAACTTCAGCTTTCTCCAGTAGTTCTTTAAGAGGGATGCCTTCCCAGGTATTGTTATATACCGACCAGCCTGTAACGCAATGAAAATTGCTGACTTGCACAGAACGCTTGAGGGCGACAAACTCCTCCCAATTCCAGGTTATTGGTTTTTCTACCAATCCATTAATTGTAAAAGACCAGTTATCATTGGTAAAGTAGGGAAGCCTGGTGACTGAATAGCTGCGAAAGGAACCACTGGCTCCTCCGCCAACCGGTGGAGCTGAATTTGCTGATGGTTGGGGAGCCGGCAGAAGCTGGTTAGCTGCCTCTTTATTTACCGCCTGGAACTCTGGCCCTGACCCGAGGTCACTGATCCACTTGATCAGAGCAGGGGCAACTGAAATGGCCAGGCCAGCACCGATGATGGTGCGAAGGAAGTCCTTACGGGTGTAGAAGCGTCCGTAACCCTGGCTTTGATGCCGCCGGAGGTCTTTAAGCCGGCCGAGCTTTGTTAAAGAATGATATAGGATCAAGGGAAGACCAATCCAAACAAACACATCATGAACCAGCAGGGCTGCATTGGAAACCCCAGGCCCCATGGCTTGAAACTGCCACAAAAGAACCCCCGAGATGAACAAGCCCATAACTAACAATAGAACAACAATAATATGCAAACGCTGCCATGGCTTACCCTTAAGCAACTGCCAGTGTCTGGCTGCTGACCCCGAGTAAGCTAGCACCGGAAGGATTGAGACCAAACCAATCATGATGTGCAGCCACTTGATCCAGATCTTAGCTTCCCCCAGCAACTCTTTCCAGGAACTGCTGAATAGCAAGAGTCCGGAAAATACCAACAATGCTACGAGCAAGGCGTTCCAATAATGGAGTATAGCCAGCCTTTTAGCGAAACCATTGTCCTTTTCTTGACGCCCGTTAGCCATTCATCTAATCCCTCCTCTCGCAATTAGTCCCCTTTGGGCAACGTGAACCAAAAGCAGCTTCCGCCTTCCGGTCGATTGATCACTCCGATTTCTCCGCCTTGCTGTAGAACCAGGGATTTTGCAATTGCCAGCCCCAACCCCGATCCACCCTGTGAACGGCTGCGAGAAGGATCAAGCCTGTAAAATCGTTCAAATATCTGTTCTTTTGCTTGGTCAGGAACCCCTTTTCCTTGGTCAGTAACACTAACCCGAACAAAACCCTTTGCTACATCATCTACTTCGATGCCGATAATTCCATTTCTGGGAGAATGCCGGATGGCATTCTCTAACAGATTCTGGATAATTCGTTGAACCTGTTGCGGAACCATCTGACAGCGCAGAAATTGTTCAGGTAACTTCACCTGGAGGTCAAGGGCCTTGTCCTCCAGCAGCTTGGCAAAGCGGGGAAGCAGTTCTATCAGCACATCATCTAAAAGTGCTGACACAGCTTCCTGAGATCGTTCCTCAGCATCCAGTGTAGACAACTCAAAAAGATCCTGAATCAAAGTGCCCAGTCTCAGTGATTCGCTTCGGATGGTTGCCAGATAGCGCCGGAAGGTTTCCTCATCCTCTACTATTCCATCCTCTAATGCTTCCACATACGACTGCACAGAGGCCAAGGGGGTCCGCAAATCATGGGCCAAATTAGCCACTAATTCCCGCCTTGACTTTTCCGAGGCTTTCACTTGGCGAAAACTCTCTTCCAGCTTAGTCCCCATAAGATTAAATTGCTCAGCCAATACTTTCAGTTCAACCGGACCGACCACGGGCACCCGGGTGCGCAATGCTCCCGAAGCGAATTCAGCGGTTGCAGTCCCAATTCTCAGAACTGCACTGACCACCGGGCGCATAACAAAGAAATGCAACCCTGCCGAAACACACCCCGCAGCGATAGCTGCAATGGAAAGCATAAGTAACTGCTGAGAGGACAGCAACATGTAACTATAAAAGATTAACAGCACCGAAATGATTGCCGCGATGCTGATCAAGTTGGCAAGTATCAGATAATTATTTAGTTTCATGAGGGTTCTTTCCCATCCAGTTTATATCCGATACCCCAAACTGTTTTAATCCAGCGGGGTTGAGACGGATCCAGCTCAATCTTTTCTCTCAATCGTCTGACCAGCACAGTTACAGTGGTTGTATCTCCATTATAATCTGTATGCCAAATTCGTTTTAACAATTGGCTGCGGGAAAAGACTTGCCCGGAATGACATGCCAACAAGAAGAGAAGATCAAACTCCTTGGCAGTCAAATCCACCTCAGAGCCTGCTGCCTTAACTCTCCGCTGGGATGGAAAAATGGATAGACCATCGAAATGCAGGGCCTCCTGCGCCTCTTCCGATGCCAAGCCTTTGTGAGGGCTTTGGGCCAGCGACACCCGCCGCAAAATATTTTTGACCCGCAGCACCAGTTCACGCGGACTGAAGGGCTTCGTCATATAATCATCCGCGCCCATACTTAGTCCAAGCAGACGATCTGGTTCCTCTCCCCGTGCGGTCAGCAGGATGACGGGTGTCTCTCCGGCCTCCCGCACCTTTTCACATACCTCCCAGCCATCGATACCGGGCATCATAAGATCGAGCACCAACAGATCAGGAGATTGTTCCATCCAAAGCCGTAAAGCTTCTTCTCCGTCATGTGCCACCCAGACCACATAACCTTCTCGTTCTAAGTAACGACGGCATACATCGGTTATATTCTGTTCATCATCGGCAACCAGAATGCACGCAGTCATTGGTTTTCCTCCCTTGACCATTTCTGTGTCTAAATGCAGTGTAAAATGTTCTTAAGCCTTTATTATACTGTTAGTTATTAAATCATGGCAACTGGAGAAAAAAACTCACATCTGTAACTTTCTACATCTTATCAGTTGTCATGCCATCCTCCATAGGATCTTTGCTATCGTTCATTGCATCTTTGTCTTCCATCATGGTATCTTTCCCGTCGTTCATTGCATCTTTGTCTTCCATCATGGTATCTTTCCCGTCGTTCATTGCATCCTTGTCTTCCATCATGGTATCTTTCCCGTCATTCATTGCATTCTTATCATCCATCATGGTGTTTTGATCCTGCTTCATTTCCGTATTCTGTACGGTGCCTTCGTTTTCCATTGTTTGCTTGTCGCTTCCACACCCGGTTAGCGGGAATGCCAAGGCGGCTGCCAAAATAATTTTTGCTACAAGTTTTTTCATTAAATTTTCCTCCTCTGAGTTTCTTGACTACCTGCACAGTTTAACAGAGAAGGATTACTGTTCGAGAACGGCTTCCTCACAAAAACCTTAACTTAATATTACAAAAGTGTATCATTCTCTGCTAATATAAATTTTCAATCAAAATATGGATATAGCTAAACTCCATAATTACTCAGTCACGTCATAAGGAAACCAAATAATTCCATCGTTTATACGCTTAATAGTATAAGGTTATCTAGAAACTCCCAATAATAAAGGACATAAGAAAGAATAGCAATTGGTATCCTTTCTTATGTCCTTTTGCTAAATGTGTCACTAGCTCTGTTATTGTTCGGTGAACCGGTTGGAGATGCGAGGAGTAAAATATAATAATCTGTCAGGCCCTTTAGAAAATGGATCCGGCAAAAGCAATTATTTAGAGCCACCGGAATGCTTTCCACGATATTCAGAGGGGGTAAGGCCCTCGGATTTTTTGAAAATCGCCGAGAAGTAGCTGCTGGAATTAAAACCGGTGGCAATTGCAATTTGATCTATTGTCTCAGCAGACCGGCGCAATTGGTGTTTGGCCTTTTTCAGACGGACTTGGGTCAGATAATCCGTAAAACCGACGCCGGTGTTCTTGTTAAAAATCCTACTCAGATAAGCCGGACTGAGATGGACATGTTTCGCAACCATGTTGAGGGAGATATTCTCAGCATAGTTATCGTCAATGTACTCCATGGCTTTGCGGATGAGAGTTAACCCTTGGTTATGCTGTTGAATGGCTGAACCTAATAATCTAATGCACTTTTCCAACATTCCATCCCCCCAAGCCTCTAGAGTCGCATGAGAGGTGATATGGGATAAGTTCTGCACGAGATCATGCTCTGTAGAAGTCACCTCCCTAGGATCAGCACCTGCCGATAAGGTAGACTGAAGGACGATGACCATAAGCCGCAAACCGAAGGAATAAAGTAAGGCTGTGGAGGGAAGAGGTTCAACTTCAGCTAGCTGGGCAAAAATCAGGGCTAATTGCCGCTTTCCTTCGCTAAGATCACCGGCTTTAACGAGTTCCTCTAGTTTTGTAAAGTCCATGGCCGGACCGGGCTGAAATTTTTGGCGGGAAAGCCTGTTTAGAGCCTGTCTTACAGCCTCAACGAGTAGTTGAGGCTGAATTGGCTTAAGTAAATAGTCTGTGGCTTGGGCTTTAATAGCTTTTTGAGAATAGGAAAATTTTCCGTAGGCGGTTAAGATGATCACCTCGGTAGAGGGGTAAAAGGACTTTATTTGTTTAGTGGCTTCAATCCCGTCAATTCCGGGCATTTTGATATCCATAATGACCAGATCAGGTTGAAGGAGATGGACTTTTTCTAAAGCATCTCGTCCATTGACAGCCTCATGGATTGTTGCAATAGGCAGGTCAGAATTTTGTAAAGTTAACCACAAAATCTTGCGCTCTAATTCCTCATCATCAACCAGCAATACTTTATACATCCTCTTATCATCCTCAAAAAATTTATAACCCTGGTGTTTAAGACAATTATACTTTTTTTCTTTAGCAATGAATACGTTTAGAATTATAAGATCTTTATATAAAAGGTAAAAATTTTGATAAAGTTATGCGAACAATCTGACAATATTTTTTTGTTTTTGAGCAACGATTTGATCTGGTAGGCAAACCTAATTATGAGATGATAAGAGCATAAACAGCCACCAGTTGAAAGGAGCGCAAATGCAAATGATTATCGGGGTACCAAAAGAAATCAAGAACAATGAAAACCGTGTAGCTCTGACTCCCGCAGGTGTTGTAGCCTTGGGCAAAGCCGGTCATCAAGTAGTCGTTGAAACGAAGGCGGGTGTTGGCAGCGGGATAAGGGATGAAGAATACATAGCTGCCGGTGCCGATATCCTGGCAACTCCGGCAGAGGTATATGCCCGTGCCGACATGATTATCAAAGTTAAAGAACCTTTGGCTTCAGAATATGAACTGTTCAAAGATGGTCAACTATTGTTTACTTATTTGCATCTTGCTCCTGAACCGGCCTTGACAGCAGCCTTACTCAAAAAAAATGTCGTTGGAATTGCCTATGAAACGGTTCAGCCTGCTGACGGTGGCTTGCCTCTCTTGATCCCCATGAGTGAGGTAGCAGGGCGAATGTCAATTCAAATTGGTGCGCAATTCTTAGAAAAACAGTATGGTGGTGCGGGAATACTCTTAGGTGGAGTACCGGGAGTTTCCCCTGCTAAAGTTACCATCGTTGGTGGTGGTATCGTTGGTATCAACGCTGCCAAAATGGCTATTGGTTTCGGCGCGGAGGTAACCATCCTGGATGTCAGTAATAGCCGACTCCGCTATCTGGATGATATCTTTGGTTCACGGATCAAAACCTTGATGTCTAACAGCTATAATATTCAACAGGCAGTAGAACAAGCGGATCTCTTGGTTGGAGCTGTTCTAATCCCCGGTGCTAAAGCTCCTAAACTCGTAACCGAGGAAATGGTTCGAGGAATGAAACCTGGGTCAGTGATTGTTGATGTGGCCATTGATCAAGGGGGAAGCGTGGAAACCATTGATCATGTGACGACCCATGCGGAGCCAACCTATGAAAAGTATGGAGTAATACACTATAGTGTGGCTAACATGCCCGGTGCCGTGGCTCGTACGTCTACCTTTGCTTTGACCAATGCCACACTGCCCTATGCCCTTAAATTGGCCAATCTGGGGTACGCGGAGGCTATCAGAACGGATCTCGCTTTAGCCCGCGGTGTTAATGTTATCCACGGCAAACTTACTTATAAAGCAGTTGCCGAAGCCCTCAATCGTGAGTACACACCGTTAGGTGACGTAACCGATGTTCCCTTGGGTTTTTGAGGCAATTAAGAATTAAAGCCAAGATTTGATATGCTCCCCTTGTGGTCAATGTCATTAAGTTAAGGCCTGAAAAACACAACCATCCAGATTAAGATGGTTGTGTTTTTCTTATACATATAGGTGGGCATATAATCACGTTATGTGGGCCTTTAGTGATAATGGTAATGGTACCAATGGACTGAAAGCGGCTGCTGGGGCTTTAGGTCAAGGTTACTACTCCGGTTACAACGGAGGAACAATAACCTTTTGCGGTGGATCTTACACCTTAACCTCTTCAAGCGGTGCTCGTATTTGGGCAACGAGTAAGTATGGTAGTCCAGCGGGTGCTGATATTATTAGTACGTTCAACACCAATTCAAATTTACAAGCTTTGAATACTATAGTTAAAACTAATCCTTTACCAAGATTTTAACTATAGTAAAAAATAATTGGTTCGTGTAAAACTTGGGATTTGGGAAGCGTCGCATCGCTACTTTTTAATTAGTGAGCGAATGCCCCCTTTTGTTTCGGGCAAGAAATTTGTTTATTATTTTTGGGAACTTCAATTGTCGTATTTCCTCACCTAAGGTTTAAAAAATAAGCCTTTTTGGTTAGAATTCCTTAGTTTGACCTTTTAGAGGTTTTTACCAAGTAAAGGGTTCTCTATTCATCGTGAAATATGAAAAAAACAATGTGAATCTGTAGTTCAAGAAGGAATTTGGAGGAAAATGAAGAAATGACCTAATGTGTAACGGTTACCAATTTGTTCCGAGATGATGAGAGTGAATCATTATCATACGATCCTGTTGCTCCTTGGGCATCTGATAGCCTTCAATAGACTCAACCACAGTATCCGCTTTTTCTTCAGGTAGTGTTCTGGGTCAAAGATATCTGTGGAAAATCAAGTAGTCGGTGATGGATGAGGTTGATTTGCCAAACATGTCAGAGACGACAGCATCCAGAGCTACATTGCAAACAGTGAAAGCATTTTGAAAACGATTCTTTTCACTGCTTTTGCAGGACACCAGTTTGTTGCGGTATCGGGTGTACTCACGAAGAATCCGTATTGGTTTTTAAGGAATATAGCTTCCTTGAACTAAGCCAAGACGAAATAACAAAATAGGTCACCAATCCATTTAGAATCCTCCAAGAGATAATAACACCATTCTTCATGACTATTTGTGCCGCCTGCGACTGCGGCGGAATGGAGATTAACATGACTTTTTTAAATAAAAAAAGAGCTATTCTGGCCACTGTGCTGATAATTGGCATAATATCGCTGTCAGGCTGCGGATTCACTTTTGGGCAAGACACAAAAACCAGTCATTCTGATACACCAGTAATGAATAAAATAAGCGAGCCTAAGGAATTGACGAAAACGGATTTGAGCGTTGGTAAGTTGTTCATCGGCCAAACTTCGGAAAGCGTCCGGAAGGAGTTTGGAGAACCGACAATAATGAGTATATTACATGGTAATGGTGCACCTCAATGGGAGTATTCCAGTCAGGGACTTACAGTCGGAGGTGACCCTGTGTTTTTGATTATCGTTACTAATAAAAGCACAGGCACTACTCCGCGTGGAATACAAATTGGGAGCAGCGAGGAAGATGTCCAGCAAGCTTATCCCAATGCTAAAAGGGTGCAATACAATACACAGCTATTCGTTGAATCGGAGGATAAACAATACACTATGGCCTTCTTCTTTTCGGAAGGTACCGTGACGGACATCATTCTGACCAATGAAATGCCTTAATTAAGCGCAAACGCATGCTCAGGCCACATTCATAGGCACGCGAACTTAAAGTACAAGTATGGGAATAGGCACTTTTGGTGTAGAGTATATTACATGGGTACAAGGAGGGAACAAAAAGGCGATAGAACAGCATATCCGCAAACAATTACAACAGGATATCGCGGCAGATCAGTTAATCATCAAAGAGTTTGTTGACCCATTTAAAGGTGAGTAAGTAGAAAAGAGCAAGAAAAATAGTCTCACAGACCCCTTTAGAGCTAGTTCGGGGCGGAGTGTGGTTGGCGGAACTTTCAGCCTTTAGTCTAGCCTGTACCCAACCCCTATAGGGCTAGAGCAAACCACCCGTTGACCGGGTGGAAATGATTAATTTAATCAGGATTTTGGGTTGTGGATCTTCACCCTTCCTGCAGGGGAATACGAAGGCGAACCGTAGTTAACCCTTGTTCAGGCAGCAACCTGACACCATACCCTGGGCCAAATTGCAACTGCAAGCGTTTATGGACATTGCGCAGGCCTATCCCGGCCTGAAGAGGGTGTTCCTGACTTAAATCGAGAGTGGAGTAGTGCTGGGGAATACCAACCCCATCGTCAATCACAGAAATCTCTACATCGTTATTCACCTTTTTAGCCACAATTCGGAGGTGACCCAGACCTTCTTTAGGTTCTAAGCCATGGATACAGGCATTTTCAACCAGAGGCTGCAGGCTTAAGAATGGAATCGGTAAATCAAGGAGGTCTTCCGGTACTTGAATGGTTACCTCCAAACGATCTCCAAAGCGATTTTTTTGAATCAACAGATAACTCTCTACATAATGCAGTTCCTTCCGTAAGGGAACCAGTTCCTCCGGGTGATCAAGATTATGCCTCAGTAAATTAGAAAGGGCAAAAAGGGTATTTAACCCTTTGGTATTATCACCAAGGGTGACTAAACTGATGATAGTATTAAGGGTGTTGAATAAGAAGTGGGGTTTGATTTGAGCTTGGAGGTTTTTCAGCTCTGCTCTATGTAAAGTATGCTCCAACTCGACAATAATCCGGGCATCCTCAGCTGCTTTAAGCTTTTCTTTGCTTAAGGCTTCTTGACGATTGGCGCGATAGATCAGCTCAACAATATAACTTACGACAAATTGGATCAGGCCGCCGGCTGCCTGGCATTTTTCCATATTGATAACCTGGATTTCTTGAAAGGTTTTACTGAGATCTTGGGGATCCAGTCCTAAGTCGGCAGTTGCGGCAAGCATATCCTCAATATCTTTTGCTCCGGGCTTTTCCAGGAGCATCTGACCGCAGGTTATGGAACCGTAGAACTGACCATCAACGATGATAGGTACCGCCATTAAGATCACGCCGGCATGGCATTTGCCTATGCTGGAGTTACCTAGCTTTAGGGTATTAAAACCTAATTCGGCATTGGAATTAATACAACGCTTCAGGCCAACTTCTTGGGAACGTATACTCCGGCAAAATCCATAGAAATAATCATGCTGAACCACGGGAAACCCCAGGGCATCATTGATATCGATGGTGATGTCTGTAGCCTTAGTGAAGGTTTCAATGATTCGAACCAGCTTGTCTTCTTCAATTAGATGGAATAGACTCTTTGGTTTAAGATCCATACAGCCTTACAATCCTCTCATTATCCTTATCCTAAATTATGCAAAATATTGGTATATCCCTGATTTTAGCGGGAGTCATCCATCTAAAACTAGGTAGAATATCTTGTTCTGATTATAGACGTAAATCCTTATCTTTGGCTAGGATAATTTCTTGGGATAAGCTCTGTCCAAATTCCGACAGGTATTTGTATTAGCATATACGCTAAATGAGGATAACAAATATGAACGAACCTGACTTTATCAATATCCTAATAAAATCAAGGTTGGAATATTAGCTGACTTGGACATTGATTTAGGTCTGGTATTTTTGAAGGATTAGTTGGAGTTCCTTTATTGAAAATGAATATATAAAGCTGGGAGGTGTAAAATCGCCCCAGGGCCATGCCTGTCCGAGAAACGAATGCGCATTCGTTTCTCGGACAGGCATGTTTATAGGATATTTACCTTATGCCATAAGTACTGAGATGTACATGTTTCGTCACCATGTTGAAGGAGATATTGTCCCAAATAAAACCTTTAGAGTATGAACAATAACATAGAATTATAAACAAATTTTTGTAACCTTTTATCTCTTAAAATCCTCTATATGATGTAAAGCTTAGATGTCATTGATAGCGTAAGTCTTAAGAATGGAGGAAAGCGGTTTTTCCAAAGATTTTAACGAAGATTCAGGTAGGTCAACTAAATTGTTCCTATTGGGATAGTAGTTGAAGTTCAATACTATTGGTAAAAGAAGGATTTAGTTAGCTATATGGAGAAAACTATTTAATATAAAATTATTAGTGATGAAGGAGAATAATCATTATGAATTATATGGGACCCAGCATTGGATTAGGCATATTTAGCTTTTTTGGCTTAGTGATCTATCTTGGTTTTTTTGCACTAGTTGTGTATTTGATAATTAGTACTATAAAGGACCGGAAACCTGGACGTGGGAACCGAGGTTTGAGGTTCACAAAGTAGAATCAGATGTAAAGATGTAAAGATGTAACATATTGGAGGTTGATATGGGATTTAAAAAGGGTAAAGTAAGAATCCAGTGGTTGTTAATGGGTATAATTTTTGTTTTACTTCTTGTTGGGTTAATTCACCTTCTATCACCTTTTCCGATAAGAGAATTTAAAGCCGAGAGACCCCCCAATCGATACGAAATATCTATTAATACTGGATTTGAACGTCAGGGTAAAAATCAATGTGCGGCCTTTTCGACTGCTTTCGTTCTAAGAACCTTTGGTCAAAACCTTCAAGGTACAGAGGTTTATGCTAAAATCCCCTATAAGATTCCAATTTCAGGATATGTCTTACCCAAGGGAGTAGTCAGTTATTTTCAGTCTCAGGGATTTAGACCAGCTATTTATAGAGGAGATCTTAATTCATTAAAGACCAGGCTTGTGCAAGGGAATAAGCCAATTATTGTGCTAGTCGGTAATGGATTTTTCTGGCAGCATTACATGACTTTTATGGGCTATGATGATGAAAAAAAAGAGTTGTATTTTTTCGATTCCGGCAGGGATAACGATGAAAATGCTGACCTTACAGGGAATAGGACAATGACAGAGGATTACTTCTTGAAATGGTGGAGCAACGGTTTACCGGTTTTTAATCATGTTTACATAACAGTGGAGTAAAGGTTAGAAAAGAAAGGAGGCCTGCAAAATGGAGAAATTCCCATGTGAATTGATTCATGAATTACCTGAGGCTGATACCGGCAAGAAGTGGCCGGGAAGACTTAAAGTAACAGGTCTCATCGGGCTCATTCTAATCATTTTTGCCAGCCTAGGAATTACTGTTGTAAGCAATAAACTAGGAAGTGAAGTGAAAAAGGATATTTTATCTGCGCAGGATATTAAGCGTACTGCGGAAGGATCGGGTTTGACCTTAACCTCCAATTCCACGGTTAACCCCTCCGACTATAAGATGGGTGAGGCTGAGCCTGATGTTTATAAAATTAAAAATTTCGACGGCATGCTATTCATATATAATTTCTCTTCTATCGGAGACAGGAATACAACCTATGATCAGTGGCAGGAAGCCAACAGGAAAAACAGCAGTGATTCAATTTCAAATATGTTTTCGTCAAAGTGGAACTATAATTTAGCTTATGCCGCAAAAAACACCATCAGCGTTGTTTGTTTAAACCCAATTTTGGGTAAAGAGTATGTGCAGAAGATTTCACCGAGACTAAAGAACTTGGGCAAATGGATTTTTTATAACTTAAATGGAGGTCAACAAATCGTATATCGAGGAGAAGGAGAAAACTGGAAAGGAAAACTCAGAATCAACTACTACAACCACTTTTGGACCGATACTAAAGGAATTATCCACCATGATGGCTGGAAACACCGAAAACCCGTACTGGAGTTTAAAGGGGATACCGGGACTATTCAGGGTGATTTTGGTTATAAATTTGAGTGTTCGGGCAGTAGCTTTAGCGAAACGGGTTCTGATGGGTTTGATGCAAGGAGATTTAGCGAAAGGGATACGGCCTCAAGTTATGGCAGTGAAATACTAGGTTTTGGAGCCATTACTGGGAGCAGTTCGATGCCTTCCAGAGATGAAGTTTATAAGGTTACAGTTCAATGGAATAACACGCAGGAGACTTTTGAGTTGAAAGCTTGTGAGTAACCGAATTTGAAATCAGAGGTATGCTAAAAAACAAAATAATGTTATTGTGAGCGGCCTGTCAATCGAACACGTATAGGATTGACAGGCCGCTCTTCCCATTCACAGGTGACTTGGTGATTCCTGCCATACTGATCGTCAATGAAATCCATATTTTTAAATGAGGATCCCGCCAAGATTTATAATAATATATCAATTGACTAATATATTACTATCTGCTAATATGTATAACATATTAATGCTGACTAATACGTTGAAAGGAGATTACTTATGGATTATCTAGATGTCAAAGTTAAATTCATAAAAGGATTTGCGGATAGAACCCGTCTACAAATCCTTGAAGCTATTATAGATCAAGAAAAAACCGTGCAACAAATCGTTGATCAAATCAAGGGGAACCAATCTAATGTTTCCCAACACTTGGCCTGTTTAAAAGGATGTGGAATTGTTACATCCCGTCAAGATGGAAAATTCATGTATTATTCCTTGCGCGATGAACAGGTTAGAAGTCTTCTTAATATTTTTGATGCGGTTTTAGGTGATGTTAAAGAAAGTGTTGCCACCTGTGATAAAAATGAAAAATGCCTGTGTGGAAAGAGTGAATTAAAATGCCTAACCAAGCGAAAAAAGCTTTAGAAGCCCATCCTTTATCTTCTTACGGACAAGATCCTAAGAATAACATTTTTCCTATGCTATTAGAAATGGCTACCCACAAGACTTCAAACTGCAGTTGCTGTGAACCAACTGAAGAATCTGATGACCAGAATAACCTTCCGTTTATCATGATTAAATCACCTAGCAGTCCTTGTTGTGATGATAATTCATGCGGTGCCGAGGAAAGAGAACTTGATATTAAAGATGGAATTTCCGGGCACATCTTTGAGTTTCGGGTTGAAGGTATGGACTGTCCGGTTTGTGCTCAAACTCTTGAGAAAATTTTAATTAAGATACCCGGTGTAAATGATGCCAAAGTCAACTATAGCACTTCAAAAATGCAAGTTGTGGCGGATGATGAGTCACTCCTAGAAAGTATTCAAAAACACGCCCAAAAACTCGGATTCACGGCCACACCCTTAACCCAAAGTAAGAAAAAGGGTCAAACTTTCAATATCGCAGGAATGGATTGTGGAGTCTGTGCTGAAACCCTGGAAAAATATCTGAAAACTTTACCGGCGGTAAGAGAAGCAAGTGTAAATTTTTCAACAGGTAAGCTGAAAATTGTCCACGATATGACCATAGAAGAAGTTATGAATGCTGTGTCTAAATCAGGCTATAAGGCTAATTTGGTATCCAGTAGTAAAGAAAGAAATCCGAATACTCCTGTTACTGCTGCTAAGAAATTCAATGTATCTTCAAACTCAATCTCTGGTATTCTCTTAGCTTTAGGATATTTCGGCACATTGGCCCATGTTCCAGAGTTAATTTCCATACTGTTCTATGCAGCGGCAGTCGCAATCGGTGGCTATAAACCGGCCAAAAGTGCCTATTACGCTGTTAGAAGCAAATCATTAGACATGAACGTACTCATGACGACTGCGGCTATAGGGGCAGCAATGATCGGTCAATGGCTGGAAGCAGCCACGGTGGTTTGGCTTTTTTCTTTGGGTATCTATCTGCAAACCAGGACACTGGACAAAACAAGAAATTCCATTCGTAGTTTAATGAGCTTGACGCCGCCTGAAGCTTGGTTAAAAATAGGCCAAGATTTAATCCGTACTTCAGTAGACGATATCTCCGTCGGCGATACCATAGTAATTAAGCCTGGCGAAAAAATTCCCCTGGATGGAGAAATTGTCTCTGGAATCTCAAGCATTAATCAGGCTGCGATTACGGGCGAGTCTGTTCCCAGCGATAAAAGTGAAGGTGACACTGTGTATGCCGGAACAATCAACGAGAACGGTTCCCTAGAAGTAAAGGTTACTAAGCTAATTGAAGATACGACCATTGCCAAAATTATTCATTTAGTTGAAGAAGCACAAGGGAAAAAGGCTGAAACACAAGCCATAGTTGACCGTTTTGCCAAGATATACACGCCCATTGTCTTTCTGTTAGCAATACTTACAATTCTGGTTCCACCTTTGTTAGGTCTGGGAACTTGGAGTGCTTGGTTTTATAAAGGCTTAGAGTTACTGGTTATCGCTTGCCCCTGTGCCTTAGTGATCTCAACGCCTGTGGCGATTGTATCTGCTATTGGTAATGCCGCCAAAAATGGAGTTTTGATTAAAGGAGGAACTTATTTAGAAGTTGCCGGCACCATCCAGGCCATTGCTTTTGATAAAACAGGAACTCTCACCGCCGGCAAACCAAAAGTCGTTAAAATCATACCAATTAAGGGGTCAGAGCCCGAGATTATCAGTGTTGCCAGAACCATTGAGGAACACTCTCAACACCCGATTGCCTTAGCTATTCTAGACTACGCCAGAGCTAACAATATTTCCAGCCAAAATGCGGACTCCTTCAAGGCGATTGTTGGTAAAGGCGCACAGGCATCCATCGAGGGAACAGAATATTTTGCGGGTAAACCAGAACTGTTTCGTGAATTAGGATTGCCCCTTGACAGCGAAGTTCAAATTAGCATTGAGACTTCCCAAAATGAAGGAAATAGCATCGTCATGGTGGGAACTAAAGCGAAACTTTTAGGGATTATTCTAGTAGCTGATTTTGTCCGTGATGTAACAGTTACAGCCCTGAAAAAACTCAAAGAGGTTGGCATTGTACAGGCTGTTATGCTAACCGGAGATAATGAAGGAACCGCACGAAAAGTTGCGTCAGAAACAGGGGTTGACCAATATTTCTCCGAGTTGCTGCCTGAAGATAAGTTGAACACAGTGAAAATGCTCCAGCAAGAGTATAAAGTCGTAGCAATGGTTGGTGATGGCATTAACGACGCCCCTGCCTTAGCTACTGCAAATTTAGGAATTGCCATGGGAGGAGCAGGAACAGATACAGCCATGGAAACTGCCGATATTGTTCTCATGGCAGATAATTTGGAAAAGCTTCCTCACACCATCAAGCTAAGTCGACAAGCTCTAAGAATCATTAAACAAAATATTTGGTTCGCTATCCTTGTAAAGTTTGTCGCCTTGGTGCTTATCTTCCCAGGTTGGCTTACCTTATGGATGGCTGTAATGAGTGATACAGGAGCAGCTTTGCTTGTT
Source organism: Desulfosporosinus hippei DSM 8344 (assembly GCF_900100785.1). Lineage (GTDB taxonomy): Bacteria > Bacillota > Desulfitobacteriia > Desulfitobacteriales > Desulfitobacteriaceae > Desulfosporosinus > Desulfosporosinus hippei. The sequence continues at coordinate 19,730 of NZ_FNCP01000016.1, forward strand.
ATATTCAACAGTATGCGCTTAATGCGTATGAAAGACTGCTAGTCCATTCTCACGATAAAGACGTAGGTCCGGGCAACCTGCCGGGTTATCTCAACCAGGCTATAGGAGCTTTGAGTTGTCCTCAGCCCAGTTGGCCTTTTCACTGAGGTGACGCTGAGTCAAGACTTCAGACCCGTTAAAAAAGTTTAACTAAAATACACTGTACCATGCCAGCCCCACTTTGAAACTCGCCTTTCAAAGTGGGGCTGGCATTCTTATTGACAATAAAGGAAATATCTTCTAGTATACAAACTGTATTAACTGTACTAAGCCACATAGAACAGTTTGGAGGTAACCATGTTTCAATTGGACTATATGGATCATAGCCCCTTGTACGAACAGATTAAGGAGAAGATAAAAGCCCTCATCATCAGCGGAGCAATGAAACCTGACGAGAAAGTTCCCTCTGTTCGTGAATTGGCTCAGTCCCTCACCATTAACCCCAATACCATTCATAAGGCCTACAAAGAACTTGAGCTGGAAGGATACATATACTCCGTCCGAGCCAAAGGAAGTTTTGTGACCCCCATCTACAATAAAATCAATCAGGCAAGAAAGGATAACTTGCTGCTGGAGCTGGACAAACTGGTTGCGGAGCTGGCCTACATGAATGTTCCCAAGGAGCAGCTCATTGCCAGAATTGAGGAACTATATGGAAGAGGGAGGCAGAAGAACAATGATTGAGGCCCAAAAACTAACGAAATCCTTTGGCAGCTATAAAGTTCTCGAGGATCTGAATTTAAAGGTCAATAAAGCATCCGTTTATGGCCTGCTGGGGCCAAATGGGGCCGGAAAGACCACTCTGATTAAGCATTTAACCGGATTATACCGCCAGGATCAAGGCATAGTGACCATTGATGATCAACCGGTCTACGAAAATTCTCAGGTAAAAGGTCAAATGATTTACATTCCCGACGATTTGTACTTCTTTTCTCAAGCAAGTATTGATGAAACTGCAAAGTTCTATGCCAAAATATATCCTGACTGGAATTGGAACCGGTATGAGCAATTAAAGCAGGTATTTCCCATCGACAGCAAGAGAAGAGTAGTCAAACTGTCCAAGGGAATGCAAAAACAGGTAGCCTTCTGGTTGGGGATTTCCTCCATGCCTAAGGTCATGATCCTGGATGAACCCGTCGATGGCCTGGACCCTGTCATGCGCAAAAAGGTCTGGAGCCTCATCCTCCAGGATGTAGCGGAAAGGCATGTAACTGTCTTGGTATCATCTCATAATCTGAGAGAACTGGAAGATGTCTGCGATCATATCGGCATCCTGCACAATGGGAAAATCGTTGTGGAAAGGGAACTGGACGATATGAAATCCGATGTCCACAAGTTTCAGCTGGGCTTTGCCGGTGACATTCCGGCAGGGTTCCTGGCAGGTTCTGAAGTTTTGCACAGAACCCAGACAGGCAGCATACTCCTGCTGATTGCCAGAGGGGATAAAAATGAATTGCTGCAAAGGATGAAATCAGCCAATCCGGTTATTTTGGATGTCCTGCCTCTGACACTTGAAGAGATATTTATCTATGAATTAGGGGGGATGGGTTATGACATTCAAAATATCCTTATTTAAAAAAGCCTTGATCTTAAGCGATTTGAAACGTTTTTGGTGGGTAAGCGCTCTCTATACTCTGGCCCTTATCGCCATTGTTCCCTTCAGTCACCTGATGAAAGCCATGGGAATGGAGGTCCAAAACATTACCTGGATTCAAGACACTATCGACAGAACAATGAGGTTTATACAGGATGACGTTCAAGCAATTCTAATCTGTACCGTACCGGTGCTTATGGCAGTCTTGATATTCCGATACTTACAAGTAGACAAGTCCGCCGTTATGATGCACAGCCTACCCTTGAAAAGGAGCTCTCATTATGCCAGCCATTGCTTGGCAGGGTTTGTTCTTTTAATAATCCCAGCCGTCTTAACTTCTCTGATTATGATATTATTAGAAAATCTTACGGTACTGGGAAGCTTTTATACGTTACCTAAGATTTTCTCCTGGCTTGGACTTAATATCTTTTTCTGTCTGTTCTTTTATAATATCGCCGTATTGGTTGGGATGTTTACCGGATCTTCCGTAGCCCAAATCGTATTATCTTATATCATCCAAATACTGCCCATAGGAATTTATGTTTTGCTTAAATTCAGCCTTGAGCAATTGCTGTTTGGCTTCGGCGAAGTCCCTTACTCACTGTTTAATGAGAATAATCATCCTTTATTTATTATACTCAATGGGGCTCTCCCGAGAACCCCGCATAGTGTAGGCTACTTTCCTGCTTACATCCTGGCAGCTGCCGCCTGTTTAGTCCTGGGCCAGTATGTCTATAAACATAGGAGGCTGGAAACGGCCGGCGACATTATTGCCTTTCCGGCCTTCTATCCTGTATTTAAATACGGGATGACCTTCTGTTTAATGCTGATTGGTGGAACCTATTTTTGCGGTGTTTCCAGACAATCCCTTCCCATGTTGATCCTAGGTTATGTTCTTGCTTCGGCTCTAGGCTACTTTGTTGCGGAAATTCTCATCCATAAGTCCTTCAGGGTTTTGCACTTCTATAAAGGTTATCTGTACTACGTCCTTGTGATTGTGCTGCTCTTGGGAGGTCTGTCCTTGGATGTTTCAGGCTTCGTTAAGCGAGTGCCCAGCCCCGAGGAAGTAGAAAAGGTTTATTTTAGCTATAACTATGATGATTGGTTCTATTTTGAAAAAGAAAAGAATCCCGAATTTCTGGAGTCCAGATACCAGGATAGGGGGCACTTCGAAGATAACCCGCCTATCCTGCTGGAAAGTCAGGAGAATATTGCAGGAGTGATTGAGCTTCAGAAGCATCTAATCAAGGAAAGAAGGAGGGAGGCTGGTTCATCCCGTTATATTATTTACACCCTAAAAAATGGAGATTATATCCTTCGCCAATACAATATTAATGAAGCTGATCAAAGTGATGCCGCTTTCCTCAAGCCCATTTATGAATCCTTGGAGTACAAAAAATTAAAATTTCCGGCAATGCGTCTAGTGCCGGAGGACATAAAATTGATGTCTGCCAGTGATCACCGCAGCGGCAAACGGCCGGTGGATCTCACAGGAACTAAGGAAATCAGGGAATTAACGGAACTTTTGAAAAACGAAACGATTAAGATGTCTTATGAGGATATGACCTCAAGCAGAGAATCTTATATATGGATATCCGTATTGGAAAACAATAAGCGTAATGAACAAAACATCCTGGTTCAAAGCAGTTTTTCCTCACTGCTGAGTTGGCTTAAGGATAAGGATTACTATAATCAATTTGCCCTGCATTTGGAGGATATCGAATCCGTTGAACTGGAAAAAGCTGAGGACAGAGCATACTCCGACAATGCAGCAATTCGCAGTCCGGTAACCATCAATGAGCGGGAAGTGATTGAGGAATTATTAAATATAGATTCCAGTACAAACTACATCAGCAATGATGTCATCGCACGCTTTAACGTTCGGAATAATGTCTGGGAAAAACGGGTCAGTCTTGATACCAGGGTTTCGGCAAAATTAAAAGGATATTTCGCAGAGTTGGAGGAAGAGAATTAATCATAGCTGCCACTGCCAGGCCAGTCAGACTTTGAATTACGCGTTTGAAAGTCGGACTGGCCTCTTTTATGTGATATTCGCTATAATTTAATTTGTGTATTTTGACAAGATACCCCTTAAATGATTAAGGTTGTCTAAGTTTTTATAAAGGCTTCTTACATCTAGACATTAGTAGAAAAGGAGTGGAATTAGCATTAAAAAAAATAAAGAGTTAGGAATTGGAAGTATATCATTGGTATTATGCATACTTGGTATCCTATTTAGCATTTCACATAGAAGTTTTTGTATTGGTGATTATATCTTAAATGGAGTTGGGCTAAGTTCATGGTCGAATGGTGGTACTGGAATCCATTATACAATTTTCTACTCGCTGGCATTCTTTATTCCATCATTTGTAATTGGTCTAAAATATAAGGACAACTACGGTTCAAGGGCAAGTTCTATTTCTGGCATAATTGGAGGCACTATTATATTTTGTTATTCTGGGGTGTTGTTTAACTGGTAGCAGAGTGGTTTCCAAAATATTCATATGAAGGAAGTAGAATTATGGTACATTTAGTTTATTGTGATGACCGGGAAAAGGTTCTGGAGAAAATACTTGCCGGAGAGAAAACAATGGTAGTCAGAGGAGCAGCAGGAAGAAAGATTCCTCACAGCAGAGTTTTTAAAGGTGAAACTCTCTACTTTATGAAAAAAGGAACAGCTAAAATCTCAGCTGCGGCTAAGGTTATCGATATTCAGAACTATGTCAAATTGACGGAAGAAGAAATCACAAAAACACTTCAAGAAAATCAGGCTAAGCTTAGCTTGACGGATAAGCAAAAGGCAAGGTGGCATAAAAAATGCCTGTGCTTAGTGGAATTTGCAGAGGTAGAAGAAATTGTACCCTTGGCCTTTGACCACCAAGGGAATATGGATGATTGGCTGATTATCGAAAAAATTGAAGACGTAGTAGTTGGAATGAGCATACCGTACAATTATGACAACTCTAAATTTTAATCTGGTTAGGGGCATAATGGGGTCTGATAGAGAACATCTGCATGACCATCAAAGCAGGAATTTGAATTGAAGGAACACCCGGAGACTGGAGAAACTACAAGAGTCAAATTACGGCAAAAATAACAGATTATTCTTGACACAATCCACTTTTTGGATATAATTTAACTAATATAATAATATTTTTCTTAGGTGCCCTGTTAAAGGGAGAATAGGGAACCGGGTGTTAGTCCCGGACGGGCCCGCCACTGTATAGGTAAGCCAATGCCAACAACCACTCCAAAGTTGGGGGAAGGGGCATAATGGCGATGATCCTGAGTCAGGAGACCTGCCTAAGGAAAGAGTGACCTTTACCGAGGGAAAAGGTCCCGTGAGGATGATGGAAAATCCACGCTAATGAATAGTGTGGATTTTTTATTTTTTTAGGAGGATCAAAATGAGAGCTGCTGTACTGGAAGCTATTGAAAAGTTGACCCTGACTAATCTGGAGACTCCCCACTGCGGACCGGGAGAAGTTCTTATTAGAACTAAAGCCTGCGGAATATGCCGTACGGATATGAAATGCTTAATGCAGGGACAAAAAGATTTGAAAACCCCGCGGATTTTAGGACATGAGGTGGCAGGCACTGTGGTTGCCAGAGGGCAGAATGTTAATCAGGTCTCTGTTGGGGACAGGGTTCAGGTATCCCCCGGCATACCATGTGGTATTTGTAACTATTGTTTAAAGGGTCAAGATAACTTATGTGATTCTGTCCAGATAATTGGATTTCACGTGCATGGTGGCTTTGCTGAGTATTTATTAATCCCGGCCAGAGGGGTTAAGAACGGAATAATCCAGACTATCTCTGATCATATTTCCTATGCAGAGGCTGCCCTCATTGAGCCTTTGGCTTGTTCTGTCAACATACAAAATTCCTTAAATGTCTCGGCTGAGGACTCTATACTGATTATTGGTGCGGGACCCTTAGGAATCTTAAATTCCAAATTAGCCAGAGCCCGTGGAGTAAAGAAAATTATTGTCGCTGAGATCAACGAAAGGAGACTGAAGAATGGGGAGAAATTTGATTTTGATTACTTGATCAACGTAGATTACAAGGATTTAGTTAAAGAAATAATTCAGCTTACAAATGGTACCGGAGTGGATGTCGCTATTCCCTGTTGCCCGGGTATAGAAGCCTTTAGCCAAGGAATAAATGCTTTAGCTAAAAGAGGACGTTTGGGCTTTTTCAGTGGAATAATAGGGAATACAGCCCTGGGCTTTGATTTCAATATCATTCACTATAAAGAGCTATTGGTTTCAGGAGCCTATGGATGTTCTCTATCAGATAACAGAAATGCCTTGGGACTAATAGCTAAAAATAAAGGAAATGTGAAAAATATGATCACTCAAAGACTTTCATTAGATGAAATACAACGTGGTTTAGAGATGGTGGGAACTATGTCTGAAACATCAATTATCGTTGAGTTTTAAGGAGTGTATTATTATGTCTAAGGAAAAAGCCAAAGAATTCGGATCAGTAATAGCCAGGTTAATTAAGGCCCAAAATATCACCAGGAATGAATCCAAAGCAGTATTTTCTCAAATCCTCCTCAATGAGCAATCGGATATGCATCAAGGAGCCTTTTTAGCCGCTCTGTCAGCGAAAGGTGAAACAGCTGAGGAGATTGCGGGAAGTTGGGAGGCTATTTATGAACTTGATACGGTCAAAGTAATTCCAGAAACAGTGCTTCCTCTAGTGGATAATTCAGGTACCGGAATGGATGCCTTTAAAACCTTTAATATCAGTACGGCTGCTTCGATTATCGCTGCAGCCAATGGAATTACCATGGCCAAGCATGGATCCAGAGCTATTACCTCTTATTGCGGCACCATTGATATTCTGGAAGAACTGGGTGTCGATGTAGAATGCCATACAGAGATAGTTAAAAAGAGCATTGAAAAAGCAGGTATTGGAATATTTAATGGGATGAGTCCTAAGGTTCATCCTCAAGCCTTAGGAAGAATTCTTTCTCAAATTTCTTTTGGGACTGTTCTCAATATTGCGGCCTCTCTGGCCAACCCGGCCCTGCCCAAATACGGGGTGCGTGGGGTATATGCCAAAGAAATGTTAGAACCCGTTGCCCAGGTAATGAAGGAGGTTGGTTATCAAAAGGCAATCGTTGTCCATGGGGTGACTGAAGATGGAACTTTAGGGATGGATGAGGCTTCCAACTTGGGAGAGACCTTTATTGCTGAATTAAAGGAAGACGGTAGAATAGTTCAGTATTCCTTCACTCCTGAAGACCTGGGGATCAGGCGAGGCAATCGAGCTGAGATAGCTTCACTCAATAACCTGGAACAAGAGGCCGTTCGCATGATCGCCTTGTTAAAGGGTAAGGATTTGGGCTCACTCTCAGACATTGTGTGTTTAAATGCCGCTTTGATACTTTATCTCATGAACCAATGTGCCACAATCAAGGCAGGGTTTAACCAAGCCAAAGAAACTATTGCCAGTGGGAAAGCTATTCGTAAATTAAGAGATTGGGTAGAGGAACAGAATCATAGCCCTCAAAAAGGATTAGCCAAATTGGAAAAACTCACTCTGAAGACTTTAGCCATGTAATTGTTCAACTAACGCTTACTAATATAAATGGCAGAGAGGATGAACAGCTATAAAACTGTATGCCTTAAAATGTAAGGATAAATATGTAAGGGTATCTAGGGAAAGTTATCAATGTGTTGAAATGGATAAAGCCAGGTCTACCTACCGGAGAAATTCTCTCTAATTGAGGAATATCTTAAAGGAGCAAAAAAGAGCGGCCTGTTCAATCGTACACCTATACGATTGAACAGGCCGCTGCCTTATTCTCCAGTTCTATGTACTTTTTCCTTAAGTTTCTGAAGTTCGATATACTCAATTACGGCACATCGTCCAACACTATTTAATGAGAGCACTTCTGTTAAAAGCTGCCCGGTTGTATAATCTTCAGCGACAAATTGATTCAGTACGTCAATGCCCTGTTTGCATTCAGTTCTGCCTAAAAGATAATCCGTTGATACATTATAAAAATTTGCCAACGTGATAACCGCCCGGGTATGAAGATCAGATTCACCCTGCTCACATCTGGAATAGTGTTGTTGTGTCGTTCCGATAATTTTGGCAATATCCCGTTGTCTCAAATCTTTATCTTCTCGAAGCCCGCGGATTATTTCATATGACTCCTTCATAGCATGCTTCCTTTACATTTAAATAGTGTATAAAATAATATCACACACATTATTGGTGTATTGACTTAAACTTATTATTGATGTAATATGTTCAATAATACATTTATAATGTGTAAAAAAGAGTTCTTTCATTCATGATGATGAATTTTGGCAGTCAGGCTTATCTATAACATTGTAATAATCAAAAGAACAGATTTGCACATAAAATCTAGACTACTTTCATAAATGACGCGCAAAAAGCGCGTCATTTCCTTATATTCCTTAAGAAAGGTGAATGAAGATGGTTTTTGAAAATTTAAGGGATGCCTTAGATAGTTTACGAGCGCTAGAGTCACTCAATACGTTAATTTGCATCACGGATACTGACAATAATCTGGTTTATGAGAGCTCAAATAAAAATTGCATGCAGAATGTTCACCCGGAGGATCTTAAAAAGCTAAATATATTCTGTCGTTCCCTATGCTCGACTTTCAGAGTGCTCTTAGTCGATAACTGGGTTACTGCCATAACCACCATACCTTTCATAATTGGGGACAAATCCTATTGGCTAGAATTCAAACAGTTTATCCGGCAAAACATCCATTTAAGTCCGGAGACCCGAGGCTTCGAAGATTTGTATATTCATCAAATAAAGGAAATGGCCATCACAGACTCCCTCACGAAGCTTTATAACCGGAGATATATCGATGAGCGGCTGCCTATCGATATGCAAAGTTCCTTCGAATTGGATGTACCGCTAAGCGTTCTCTTTATAGATATTGACTATTTTAAACAGATTAATGACCAAAATGGCCACGCGGCTGGTGACTTAGTACTGCAGAAACTGGCTCTGCTGCTGCAAAAGCATCTCCGCAGAGGAAGCGGTTGGGTTGCTCGCTACGGCGGCGATGAGATCCTCATCTGCCTCCCGGACAGTGGAAAAAAAGCCGCCAAAAGCATTGCTAACCGGCTCAGAGGAACCATTGAAAACTATAATTTTTATTATAAAGGAAAAAAGATAGTGGTGACTTGCAGCATAGGTATTCAAACCGTCTTTAAAAATTCCGGGGTTACAAGCATATCGGAATTGTTGGCCATGGTAGACAAGAATCTATACCGGGCCAAAAACAAAGGACGTAACAGAGTGTGCTGAAGGCATTCAATCATAGAAAAGGTGAAGTTTATCACATTAAAATATTTTTTAAATGCTGTTATATAAATTTTGAGGTAAGATATTTAAACCACTTTGACACAATAAAAAGCACCCAAAAAGTGCTTTTTATTGTGTCGATGATTTCATTTGCAACATTGTTGGTGCTAATATTTTCAGTGCTTGAACCGAAATAGACCGCCTCTTCCCAAAGATGCGGTCTATTTGGTAATTTTTGAAGCCGTCCGCTCTTTAAGTGGCTGTTGCATCTCTGCTGTTTTTTAGCTGGAAAAGTAAGGTTTGCTATGGCGTTTTATTATGAGGGTAATCACACCGGCATAAAACTGATTGGCTTATCAGCTGAGTTTCCTCCGGTATTTTTTGGGTTTGGCTAAAAGCAATCCGGCTGAGAGCAGGATAAATCCGAACATGCCAATCAAGAATGTGCGGGATATTCCTCCCGCTTTTGGCAGGATTCCGCCCGGTGACGGTGTATTGTCATCATACCAGCCCAAAACGGCAGGATTTTCATCGGTCAATAGATTGTTTCGTAAAGTATAGGAGAGTACCTGCTCTTCTTTGAGGCTGACGGCTAAAGGTTCGGAAAAGAGGGCATAACCTTTCGGAGCGGCAGTTTCCCGGAGAGTATACTCGCCCGGTGCAAGTTTTTCAAAATTAACTAAACCGTCCTGATCGGAAATAGCCTTGACGATAACCGTGTCCGTCGTATCGAAGAGTGTAAACTCCGCGCCGGAGAGGGGAGTGGAATCCTTAGTAATTTTTTTAATCCGAATGCTGCCGGTAAGAGAGTTCTCAGGAAGAGTAGGAACTTCCGGAACTATTGGAGCATCAATTTTTTGATTCTTAATAGTGAGCTTTAAAGTCTGCCCGCTACTTAGGGAAACCTCTGTGCTGCCCGTGGCGGCGCTAAAACCCGGGGGCACACGGGTTTCGGAAACCTTATAGACACCGGGGGGAAGCTTCTCGAATAAAGCGCGGCCGTTAGCGTCCGTCACAATAACTTGGAGCGCTGTACCGCCGGCGTCATAAAGAGTAAACTCAGCATCCTTGAGCAGGTTTCCCTGATCATCCGTTTTAGTGATTTCGATGCTGCCCGGGAGAGCTTCCTCCCTTTGATTGATCACGGTGAAGGAACGGGTAGTGGTACCGGTGATGCTCACATCAATACTCTCCGTATTGAGAGCATATCCTTCAGGAGGCTTGGTTTCCTTTATAACGTATTGTCCTGTGGGAACGTTATCAAAGTAGGCTCTGCCCTTTGCATCGGAGCTGGCTGTGGCAATGATCTTGCCGCTTGTTTTGGAGTATAGGGTAAAAACAGCTCCCGCCAGTTTGCTGCCGTCCTCGTTTGTTTTGGTAATCTCTATGCTTCCAAAAACTGTTACAGATGATGACGGCGTATTGGTTAAAGTATCAGGGGTCACGCTGGTTATGACTGAGGTCTTGTCGGCGTTATAAACAACGCTTGCTGTAAGCTCCGTGTTGGATAGAATATAACCGGCGGGTGGACTTGTCTCCCTGATTTTGTAGTCGTTTCCGAGAGGCACTTCATTGAATGTAACTATGCCGGCTACACTTGAGGCTGTCATTGCTACCGGTTTTCCCGAATAGTCCGTCCCCGTCAGCATGAAGATACCGTTGCTTAGAGGAGCACCACTAACGGATATTTTAGAGAAGGAAATACTTCCCAGGGCGGGTGTGTTGGCAAACTCATTGACAACCGGTGTTCCTGAAGAGGTCCGGCGCAGGGTGGAAACGACAGCATTTTGGGCTGCGTTATACTCGACAGAGGCTGTCAGGATATCAGGGCTGCCGGGCTGCAGATAGCCTGCCGGGGGATCAGTTTCGGCAATAGTGTAATTCCCGATAGGCACAAGAGGAAAGGTCACAGTCCCACCGACGGCGGAAGTGGTCATATTCACGGGGACACCGTCGTAATCCGTGCCCGTCAGGGTAAAGGTACCTCCGGAAAGAGGAACTCCGCCCAATCCTGTTTTAGTGAAGGAAACGGTTCCGGGCAGGGGAGTATTCACCAGTTCATTGGGTGTCACTGTGACAGTCAGAGCGGTTTTATCTGCGTTATAAAGCACTGTAGCTGACAGAGTCGATGCGTTAAGGCTATGTCCCTCCGGCGGGACAGACTCTGTGATCGTGTAGGGTTCTCCCGTCTTACCTAAGGGCACCCCGGTAAAGGATACGATTCCGTTCACGGCGGTGGCTGTCAGGCTTACGTCATTATTCAAATAATTCTTACCTGTCAGGGTAAAGACGCCGCCGGAAAGGAGAGCTCCTCCTGCCCCCTTTTTCTCAAAGTCTACCGTCGCCAGGGCAAGTGTGTCAGAAACGGAGACGGTTTCGCTACCGCTCAAGCGATTTCCCCCAAAGATAGGATTGGAAGGCAAGAAATAGCCTGCAGGGGGCTCGGTTTCCTCCACATAGAATACCCAGGATGGCAGGTTATTGAACACTGCATTTCCCGAGGCATCTGTTGTGCGGATAATGGAATTTCCACCGCTGGTGACGGGTTGTTTATTGACATTGAGCAGCCGGAATTTTGCGTTCACCAGCGGGTTGCCGTCAGTGTCCGTTTTGTGCACGCTAAGAGTGTTGCTACCGCTGCCTCCGCTGGAGAAAAGATTAACAATGTGGATCTGAGTGGAGTCGGCACTGCCGGAAGTATCTCCCGCACTTCCCGATAAAGTAATGGAGTTGGCGATGTCCAGGTTGTCCACCAGAATGTTGGTAATGAATTCCAACCGATAGGCGGAGCTGGTGTTTGCCGGCAGGGAGACAGCCAGCGTATTGCTATTGCCGGTGGTAGGCTGTGTCACGTTATAGCCGCCGGTCACTAGGGTACCTGCAGAAGACTGAGCTGCCTCGCCGGTAATGGGGTCCACGGGAACAGTATACAGTTTCAGGGAAGCTGGATCCAGCTGCAACCCAGAATTCAGGACATCTGTGATGACTCCGTTTGGCAGGGTCATTTGACCCGGATTGATCACTGCGGACCAACTAATATAATCTGATCCGGGGGTGTAAGCATAGGTTTTCGTAATCACCGGGTTTTTGATTTGCGCTACGGCATATTTTGTTATAGGAGATGAGATCTCAGCCGCCTCAAGAGATACGTTATTAGTGAAATTTTTGGTTCCGTTCCATTGGAGTTTTAAGGCATCTTCATTCATTAAGGTCCAGAAGGTGATGGTGTATTGATCCATGGTTAAGGAGGGAAGGTCATATACAAAGGAAGTGTCCCCGTTGGCACCGGTGGTTAAGGTACCCGGTGCCCCGCCGCCTGCCGTTGTAACGGTGAAAGGATGCCCGGCGTCGATTAGGAGGGTCATTCCCGTTGGAAGAGTGTCAGTAACCTTGGCGTTGGTCAGGGGTAATTTATTGCGGTTGACGACAATCTGCCATTCCAGGGTGCGCTCAGTGTAGTTATAAGCCGTCTTCACGGTTTTATCGAGGATTTGGCTTTTGTAGCCCTTGCTACCTTCGCCTGTCACGGTGCTGCCGGAACGGGTCAAGGTCACGCCGTTTTTGAAGGTTACGATTCCACTGGAATTTCCGTTGGAATATAAAGTGTCAAGCCCCGAATTGTCGCCTGCCGTTCCCGGAACCGTATCCAGAATCCGGGTGTAATAATCTAAGGTGTAGGTTCCACTGATAGTGTCAGTACCGGAGGATTCCTGGGGGAATTCATAGGAAAAATCATTCTTGAAACTGTCTGCGGAGGTGAGATTGCCGGAGGAAGGAGGGGAGGAAAAGTTTTCCACCTCAGAATCCGGCGTGCCTTTTTTCGTTACAGTGAAGGGATGGCTGCTGTCCAGGAGCAGCTCCTGTCCGGGGGGAATATTATCAGTGACTTTGGCATCAACGATGCTGATTCCGTTACGATTGACAGTGGTAGTCCAGTGGATGGTGCCGGGATCCCCAGCGGAATACTCATAGTTTGGAGTTCCTCCTGCAGAGGACTTGGATAAAAGTCCTCCCGAGCCGACGCCGTTTGTAATGGAAGCAGTGTCTGAAGGGGAGGTTATCGTAGTGGTTTCACTCCAAGTCAGGCTTGCCTCATTGGTGAAAGTAATATTGCCGTTGCTATCCAAGTAGCTGTCTCGAGCCGAAGCTTTCACACGGGTATAAAAGCTCAGAGTAGCAGTAGTTCCGGCTGTGGGCTGACTGCCCGCAGGAAAGAGATAGGTCAGGGTGTTTCCGGAAGAATCGTAATTGTATTGGCCGTCTCCGGATCCGCTGCTGACCTCAGTGGGGGAACCCGAACCGAACTGGATCTGAACAGGATAACTCGAGTCGGCAAACAATTCCAAATCAGCGGGAATGCTGTCCGTGATCTCCGCACCAGTTATGGCTTTGCCGGTCTGGCCCGGCACAGTCACGGATACCGTCCATTTAGCGAGGGTGGGGTCGCTTGCCGTGGCGACGGAGACCCCACTTTTGGAGATCCAGTCCAGCTTTAGAGAAGCCGATGCTTCTGTCGCCGCCGCATCTGTACCGCGTTTCAAGTTTACTTTATTGTTGAAGGTAGAATACTCGGCATTGTTTGAAGAACCGTTTTCCGATGAAAAGTCTGAAGGAGCAGTCTTGTAGGTCACAGTCTGGGCACCGTTGGTATCAGGGTCAGTATCGGGGAAGGTATAATTAATTGTCCGAGTGGGAGGATCAATGGCCAGTGCTCCGTCGGAATCAGGGACAGGACTGCCGGCCACGGTAAAGGAATCGGCAACATAGGTTTGGTTTGAGCCGAATTCATCAATCAGGGAATATCCGTCATAAGCCATATTAGGGTCACCTGCCGGAGGGGTTACGGATACCGTCCAGGTAATTTCGTTGGCGGAGGGATCATAGCTGCCGCTTTTGGCGAGTTTGCTTTCCATAGGCAGGGGCTGTCGTTTGATGATGATGACCTGGCTGCCGAATTTAATCTCCGTGGTGGTTCCGTCGCCAGCATTCAAAGTTTTAAAGGTACCCTCTATATGAATCCGTCCCCATTTGTCCAGATGAGCGTCATTAGCCGCTCCGCCGTAGCCGGATGGGTCCTCGGATTCCTTGGTAAGTTCCACCTTGAGTGTATTGCCGGTAATGCTCCAGGTGGCGAGAGTGTAGATGTCGCCGCCGGCGTCACTGGCAATCACATCGTCTGTGGTGTGAGCAAAGTTGAGCCCTTGGGGAAGGGCGGCGGTAAAGTATTCTTCGCCAGTATAGTCGTAAATGTCTGCGCCGCTGCCGTCTTCTAAGTGGAAGCCATAGTCCAACACAATCTTAGCTCCGGCAGGGACATTGTTGTAGCTTCCGTCCGCCTCGGGAAGAATAGGGGTGGTACCGTCCGCCTGGGTTATGCTCAGTGAAGATGCCTGAGGGGCGGGAAGATAGTCTGTTCCATGTACCACCAGAAAGGAAGTACCGGTCAGGTCGGCGGGTATGGCGGCAGCTGCCAGATTCAGCGGCAGAATCTGCAGCATAAGAAGTACAGCAATAGCTATACTTAGAAGCTTTTTTCTACTTAGTTTCATAATTATGACCTCCCACATTGCGCTGTAAAATTTCAGATAATATATCTCGTAAATCCTATCTATCTCTTGATATGCTGTGGCAATCCGGCAACTTCAGAAGTATTGCATCTGTCCTAAATATGTGATAGGATTTTATCGAAGCAGTACGGTAGCGCCAAAGGAGGCAGAATGTTAGGATGCTGACTATCAGGAAAATCCTTTCCTGGGTGCTCATTGTGCTTGGGCTTTGCCTGATTCTGGATGCTTTTGTCGTTAAAACCTATCATTACCCATGGAGAACACTTTTCGGCAGTTACGACCAGAGCGAATTCTCAGTACAGGATCCTGCCTCTATTGTTGCGAAAGACGTTGTTCTCACCCAGACCGAGCCTGAAGGGCTTCCGGCTATACCCTCTGCAGCATCCTTGCCGGCCAGTCTGCCCGGAGATGAAAAAGCTATATCCCCGTCTCAGCCCGCTTATGTCCAGCTCGGGATCTTAAAAATACCGGTGCTCAATGTCTCTGAATACGTGCTGGAGGGGACAGAGGGACAGCTGCATTATGGCGTCGGCCAGGTGGTTGGAAGCAAAGGCATAGGGCAAAAGGGAAACTGCGTGATTGCGGGGCATCGTGCCACAACTTTCCGTTATCTCAATAAGCTTGTCTCTGGCAACCGGATCATTCTGAAAGCCGAAGGCAACGTATATACTTATTCCGTATATGAAAGCTTTACCGTTTTGCCCGAAGATACTTGGGTACTGGGAGAGGTGAGAGGCGAAACATATGCCCTTACACTGATTACTTGTACACCGTATTTGGTAAACAGCCAGCGGTTGATTGTCCGGGCACGGCTTATAGATATAAACGGCATGAAGCCGGAAGGGTATTAAATCCATAATTTCATAAGGACACTATAACGATAATAGCAAACCTGTTGAAAAGCAGGGACGCAAAGCCACGGGTCTAAGGTCTTCAGACTATGACAGCCGGGTTGCCGAAAGTAGTTCATCTGTTTTTGATGAGTTCTGTTCAGGCAACCTGAGCAGAACTTTTTTCGTTCTCTGACCACCTTTCCCTTAAGATAAAAATAGCCTCACAAAAGGATGAGGGAACTAACCACCCTTAATAGTGTCTGAAGCAAGTTGACTGGAGGAGAAAAGCATGAATAAAAGCAGAATTCTTAGCACCGTTTTTTTACTGGTTGTTTTTCTAACAATTGCTCTTACTGCGTTACCTGGGTCAGCCTCCGCAAGCTGGGAGCTTGGGATTGCCAATTTGCCGGATACCGCCACAGTATCTCAGACAAATCAAACATGGGAAGATTCCGAAGTGTTCAGGTCGGAAGTTATTCGGCTTATCAACCTTGAGCGAACAAAAAACGGGCTGAACCCACTTGAGGAAAGCCAAACTCTTACTTATATGGCAACTATCAGGGCGCAAGAATCTATGAATTTTTTCTCACACACAAGACCTGACGGAGCAGATGCTTTCACAATATTCTCCGACTACAACCTTGCTTACACTGCTGTCGGCGAAAACCTCTCCAGTGGCTTTTCGTCGCCTGCCAAGTTGGTGGAGGCCTGGATGACTTCAGAGTCGCATCAGGCAAACATTCTGAGCGATAAATTCGTCTGCGTTGGCACTGGTTTTTATGTTGACGAGAATAAGAAAATTTATTGCTCCCAGCTTTTTTATAGGCCTTAGTGAATATCTTAATTTACAAGGATTGCCACTATTAATGTAATGGTTTTCAATTTACTCCTTCCTTTATATTTATTCTTATTCTTGTTCTTAGTTTATTCTAACTCTTATAAGGAGGGTTTTCAACTTAATAATTGGAAAGTTTAACTTTTCTTAACTCGAAGCACTCTGAGCCTTTGAATCTCCCGAGGCATTGAAAGATGAAGCAGGATATTGAGCTATTGCAATGCCTGTCCAAGAGACGAATGTGTATTCGTTTCTCGTTGGCCCGAGCAGGTACCTACTAATGGGGGATATCCTAGTTCAACCCATTATCGAACCTCCTTTTAGACATAAATAAATATTTCCAGCCAATTTCTTGGGCAAATTGAGCGGGGAGACGAGAATTAAGACTTGTACCGTAATTAAAAATTGACTAAATGCAAATTTGGTGCGGATTTTATTAAAAGTTCAGGGCTAATTCCTGGCACGAAATGAGCGGACTGTCAATCGTAAAACGTATACGATTAAACAGTCCGCTCATAAAATTTAGCAGGTGACTTAGGTTGTCCTTCCATACTGCTCGACAATGAAATCCATAAAGTACCGGCTGGCAATGGGCAATACTTTCTTGTTTTTAAAGGCCAGGGAGATGGTACGGACAATGGGCGGGTACAGCTCCAAGGTTGAGATATGATAAGGGGACCTGCTAATGATTAATTTCGGCAGAATAGATATTCCCAAGCCGCTTTCAATCATGGACATAATCGTATAGTCATCATGAACACGGTATTGGACGTTGGGATGGAGATTTTCCCGTTTAAAAAACTCCAAAGGCACACTTAATTGACCTTCATCCAAGAGGATAAAGGCTTCATTGACCAGGTCATGAAGTAAAGTTTTCTTTTTGAGCGTTAAGGGGTGGTTTTTGGGCACCACCACCAGCATTTCGTCTTGTTGAAGGGGGATGGTCTTGAGTTCGGATACAGCTTGAGCATCGGGATTGACAAAGCCGAAATCCACGCTCCCTTCTTTAATCAACTGGGCAATGCTGGTGTACTCCCCTTGGTGAAGTTCAAAGCATACCGAAGGGTACCTGGCTTTAAAATCCCTGATTAATTCAGGAAGCCAATTGCTGGAAATACTGGAGAAGGTGCCGATGCGAATAATCCCTGTTTGCAGTCCTTGCATTTCCCGGTGTTTTTCCTCAAGCTCTCGGAGGGAATTATGTACCCCTTTAATGTAGGGCAGGAATTCCTCGGCATCAGGCGTCAGAGAGATCCCTTTCCGGGAACGCAAAAAGAGTATGGTGGAAAGTTCCTCCTCTAGGGAGCGGACCATCTGGCTGATAGCGGATTGGGTGTAACCGAGTTCCTCAGCAGCTTTGGTAAAACTTCCTGTTTCGATGATTTTCATAAAAGCTTGATAGCGGTTCATTGTTTACCTCATATACATTAGAAAAACTTATATATTCATTATGGAAATTCGTTTTACTTATGTCAAGAGGGGAGAGTATGATGAAACAAATATAATGATAGATCAGAGGTACGTTTCAATGAGCAACAAGATTATCCCCTGGAAAAACGGAATCAAAGACGGTATCCCCATCGCTCTCGGCTACTTCGCGGTTTCTTTTACCTTTGGCATTGTGGCTAAGAAGGCTGGGCTGACGCCCTTTCAGGCCGTCTTCATGTCTGCATTCAACCTAACCTCAGCAGGACAATTCGGAGCTTTGGCTTTAATCGGGACTTCCGCGACTTATCTGGAAATGGCCCTGACCCAACTAATCATTAATTTAAGATATTGTCTGATGTCCTGTTCATTATCGCAAAAATTCGAGGCAGGAGCAGGCTGGCCTCATCGCTTTATGGTGGCCTTCGGCGTTACGGATGAAATATTCGGGGTATCCGTTTGCAAAGAAGGTAAACTGAACCCTTTCTACAATTACGGTCTGATGAGCGTTAGTATAGCGGGCTGGATGCTGGGTACCTTTTGCGGTGTTGTTTCAGGGGAGATTTTGCCCGCAAGGATCATCAGCGCCTTAAGTGTCGCCCTATATGGGATGTTTATCGCTGTGATTGTCCCGCCGGCAAAAGGAAACAAACTATTGACGGGAATCATTATCTCATCCATGCTGCTGAGTTTGCTGTTTGCCCAACTACCTATCCTTAGTCAAATCTCGCAGGGATTTAAAATCATTATCTTAACGGTAGCGATAGCAGGAATTGCTGCTCTCCTGTTTCCGGTGAAGGAGGCTGCCCATGAGGGGTAATATCTATCTCTATATTCTGGTCATGGCGGGGGTTACATATTTGATCAGACTCATTCCCTTGATTTTCATGCGTAAGGAAATCAGGAACGTTTATCTCAAATCCTTTCTATATTATGTTCCCTATGTCACCCTGGCGGTGATGACCTTTCCCGCGATCTTAAGCGCGACGGCAAACCTGTGGTCCGCCCTGGCAGGATTCGGCACGGCCTTAATCTTGGCCTATCGCGGTGGCAGTCTATTCAAGGTATCTATCATGGCTTGTTTATCGGTCTTTATTGTTGAGTTGATGGTATAAACCTGTTTATTGCTTCGCTCACTATCCCTCCTTGTAACCCCGGTATAGATAAACAGAGCAGCGAAAAAGCCGTTGGAAATCTCCCTTGAGTTAATTCCTGCTTAGATAATATGCTATAATTAGTAACTTTACAGACCTGACCGGAGAGGGACTGACTTAACTAAAATTATGTGGCATCATGGGGCTGACAGGATGTTTGCCTTTTATTGTTATTAGTGGAAGGAGTGGGCAAAATGGTAAAAATCGCAATCAGGCCTGCTGAAGAGAGTGAAAGCGATGTCTTAACAATGATTTCGTTTGCGGCAAAGAGATATTGGAATTATCCTGAAGCCTATTTAGATATCTGGAAAACAGAGCTGACCATTACCGCTGATTATATTAAGGATAATTATGTCTACGTGGCTGAGGATAATGGCCAAATAATTGGGTATATCTCAGTCTTGGAAGTTCAAGAGGATTTTATGGTTAGTAAGGTACTGCTTAGAAAGGGCTTTTGGCTGGAACATATTTTTATTTTGCCGGAGTTTATTGGTTTGGGAATTGGGACACAGTTAATTGGTGCAGCAAAAAGCATATGCGTTAAAGGGAATATAGACGGCTTATCCATGTTGTCCGATCCCTACGCAAAAGGTTTTTATGAAAAAATGGGAGCAAAATATATGGGTGAAGTGCCATCGAGCATTAAAAGAAGAACGGTTGCCTTATTTGAATTGAAAATTTAATACTGATGAGCAGATGATAAATCGTGAAATTGCTCATTCCTATATATTTGAGGGTTTAAGCATAGAATTAGAAATCTCTTTACTTAATTCATTGCGCCGCTGCCGCCTTTGACCTGATATCCTTCCATGGTCCCTCCATAGCAGGCAGAAATGGCTATTTTACCGTTTTCTTTAATTTTGGAAATTGTAGTTTCCAAAACTACATCACCTACCACTAGTTTGCCGTCATCGGTAACGTCCTTGAAAGCTACTGGCACGGCATTCGGCTCATCCGAATATGTACTCAAAAACCACATTTGCTCCTTGAGAAGTTTCACTACATTGGCATTCATTTGCGGTACTGGCAGGAGACTATGATCTAATAGCCGGGCAGCAGTGGGTATGATATTTGTCGGAAATACGGGACAAAATTGATATCTTAAAAGCTGGAATCTAGGCGATTTTCATTAAAAATAATTCAAGATAGAATTAAAGATTCACAGGTAAGAATTCCATCTATACCAAGCTTAAGAGAGCCAAAAATCACGTCTGGTTTAAGTATTTGAAATATTCACAAAGATCATCTACAATTAGCTATACTCTAAGTAAATGGGTTATGGTTTGAGACAAGGAGCAATATGTTTGACGATTTTATAAAACATTATAGTACCATCAGAAACATTCTCAGAGACTGTTTTTTGTACGGATGCTTTTCCATTGACGATCTCGAAACTAAAAGAAATGTCAGTCCCCGGAAAGTAAGTTATGAAATACGGCGTATACAACAGTATGTCGAAAAGAAATATGTAAAAGTAGATAAGGATGGGCGGTATAAGCTTATTAGCCTTACTTACGATTTCTTAAGGCATACAGACAACTTCCTGGTGCATACTTTTATGACCAAAAGTTTTACGAGGACAGACTTGTATTTGTATCTACTGATTCTGATGTACCTTCAGTCCAAAAATATTCCTTGTTCAGTAAACGCTATAGTTGATGAACTAATTGATGATGGCCATTTAAACTTCGAAAAAATCAGCGTAAAGACCATCGAAAGAAAACTTAATGAAATGTCTAAAGGAATCGGTATACTTTCTTGTGATACGGAGAAAAGGACAAAACAGTACTTTATAGCACCGGATATATTAGATCAACTGAGCTACGACCAGTTACTAGAGTTGCTCAGGGCCATTGATCTTTATAAAAATATTGTTTTTCCTACAACTATCGGTTATTTCTGTGCCCAAACACTTCAGGATTATTTGAATTATGAAAGAAAACGTAGCGTCACTTTTAACTTGTTTAATTACAAGTATGTTCACTTTCATCCTGTTATTGAGGAACAGATCCTCTGGGAGATTCTGAAGGCAATTCATCAGGAAAGAAAGATTAAAATTCACTATCATACAGCGAAAAGCCCCGCTCAGAACTCCTATAAAGTCCTAACCCCTTACAAAATAAGATATGATGTGCGTCATGGCAGGTTTTATCTAATATCCTTCAATAATTATGGTAAGTGCATTATTTCAAGGCTGGATAGGATCGAGAGTATTGAATTACAAAAAGAATCCTTCAGCAGGGATGATTATAAAAAAAATTACAAAGAGCGTATGAAATACACCTGGTCCAGTGTAGCTTTGGCAGATGGTAAAGAACCGGAAAACATCAAATTGGAACTATTAATTGATGAATCCTCGGAAAGATATTTGATAGAAAAACTTAAAAACGAAGCTCCCGGTGGAAAAATGGAGAAAATTGAGGAAGGTCGCTATCACTATTCTCTGAAGGTTAGTGATAGTGGTGAGATGATTCCTTGGCTTCGAAGCTATGCAGGAAATATTCGGGTCTTAAAAAGTACTGAACTTGCCGATAAACTCGCAGCAGACTGGAAGGAGATTCTTTTGTCCTATGGAGTTGTTTAATGAAGTAAAAAACAGATATTTTCAGCTGTTATTTAAAATTATTAACGAATGTGTCTCAGGGAAAACCAAAGATGAGATTTTAAAAATCATTGATGAGGGAGAATTTGAACAAAAAGTTATCGGAAAAAATCAAAACACTTTTGCCGATCTCGTATTGAATAGCGGTGATAAAGACAATAATTTCAATCTATTAAAACAAGAGATGGATCTGTTTTTTCCGTGCCTTAGAGATACCGAAAAAAAACCCTTGCCGATTCGTTTTTCAAACCTAGAAAAGGCATGGCTAAAAGCGCTGCTTAGCCAACCGGGAATAGAAATGATGTTAAGCGACCAGACTTTGGCCCAGCTTCAAACTATTCTGCGTGACATTGATACACCGGTTCAAAAAGACTATCTGGAAATGACAAATATCATTCAGCTGCCGGAGATTTCTCAGCCGGAGATTTACCAAACTAATTTTCGCTTGCTCTTAGAAGCGTTAATTCAAGAAAAGCCTATTCGCTATGATAACCAAGATAGAAAAGGGAATTTTCACAAGAATAAACTGGCCGTGCCGGTTAGCCTTGAATATTCAATGAGGGACGGAAGATTTCGCATATCCATGTTTTCCCTTGATGATAACAGGCCGATTATGGCCAACCTTTTTACGCTCTCAAACCTAAGGATCGTCAACGAGAAGGTCCCAATAGATCGAGAAGCCGCGAGGGCATTTCTTTTTGAACAATACTCCCAAGAGCCCATAGTTTTAGAAGTTACGGACAAAAAGGGAGCGATGGAAAGAAGTTTCATGTGCTTTTCCGGTATGGAGAGGTCAGCAAAACATTTAGGAAATCATAAATACGAGTTACAACTGCATTACTACCTATTTGAAGAAGAAAATCTAATCCGGAATATTATTTCTTTAGGACCCTATGTCAAGGTAATAACCCCTCAAAGACTCGCTGATGAAATAATAAGACGAGTAAGAAAATCATTAGAGTTTGCAACAAGATAAATGTTGCAAACTTTTTGTCTTTTGACCGTTAAATTATCCCGCTATACTAAAAATGTTCCTAATTCCTATACATAGATTTCTGTATAATCTTGCGGTACCTGATCTTCTTAGGATTTAGGTATGCCGGTATCGGAATCTGGAGCTCATTAACCGAAGAACGGAGGTTCGATTCCTCCATTACCGTAAGGTAGTTAGCTCAGTGGTAGAGCCTTCGGCATTAAGGGGTTCGAATCCCCATCAGATCTAAGGATCTGAAGCTATGGTTAGCTCAATGGTCACCTGAAGATTGGATCTTTGGAGAGAATCCCATGTTGGGCAGTACATCTGCTGAGACAGCGGGACTTAAGCTATGAAGTGCGCGGATACCGGATAAAGCGAACCTAAACTTGTCTGAAGTAGTTCACGCCAAGGCTATGCCTTAGGCCTAAACAATTCATCATGACCAGATAGGTAACTCTGTCCTTAAGCAGTACTCCGCTAAGGTTCCGAAGGGATTCTCGAAAAAGATTCAGCAAAATTGTTAACAAAAGGATGGATTAAAATGAAGGTAAGCATTAAGAATGATGAAAGAGGTCTATTATTCAAAGACGGTAACTATACGAAATGCTTAAAACCTGGGAAGCACTACTTTAATCCATTGCTTAAATATCAGGTAGTGACATCAGATGTCAATAAAACCTTCGAGACCAACGGTAAAAATATCAATCTGTTTCTTGGAGATCATGAACTTTTGCAGGAACTCACAGTAATGGATATCCAGGATTATGAGATTGCTATCCATTTTGAAGATAAGAAGCTTACTGAGGTGCTTAAGCCAGGAATATATGCATTCTGGAACGTCATGAAAAAGCATGAGTTTACTATGATAGATATTCGCAATCCCGAAGTCCAAGGGGATATAGACCCTTCAGTCTACAGTAACCCGAAGCTAGCCGGTTTTTTGAGTTATTGCGAAGTTGCAAGCTATGAGAAAGGGATCCTCTATTACGATAATAAGATTCAAAGGATATTGGAACCCGGCAGATATTACTTTTGGAAGAGTCCGGTCCATATTGCCGTGAAGAATGTTGATCTAAGACAGCAGCAGATGGATATGACGGGTCAAGAAATTATGACGGAAGACAAGATCACCTTAAGATTGAATTTTGTCTGTCAGTATAAAATTATCGATCCACTAAAAGTTATTGAAGTAAAGTCCTTTGAGGAACAGCTTTATATCATTTTACAGCTCATCTTAAGAGAATATATTGGATCGTTAAAGCTAGACGATCTTCTTTTGAAAAAGAAAGAAGTAGGGAACTACATCCTTGGAAAATTCCAAGAGCAAAGCTCCGGTTTTGGCGTGGACTTTATTTTTGTTGGGGTGAAAGATATTATTCTGCCTGGGGATATTAAAGAAATCCTCAACACCGTGTTGATTGCGGAAAAGAAGGCTCAAGCCAACGTCATCACTCGCCGAGAGGAAGTTGCTTCCACCAGAAGCCTCCTAAATACAGCAAAGCTGATGGAGGAAAACCAGACACTTTATAGGTTAAAGGAACTGGAGTTCTTAGAAAAAATCTGTGATAAGATCGGAAATATATCCCTTACAGGTGGAGGAAGCTTGCTTGAACAGCTGAACAATTTGCTTTCGGCTAAGTCAATGAATTAAGATGAGGGCTCGTTAGAAATCTCTCGGAAGAACCAATGGGTGGAGGAGAGATTTCCTTCCTTCGGGAGGGGAATCGAGAAAAAGAAGGTGGTGATTTGATGATGGAATATCTTGATAAATACTCTGCACATCAGACTCTAATCCAGCCCCTAAAAATGTTCGGATTTCCGAAGGTTAAAGATAAACTAGCTGCCTTGCTTTGGTTAAGCAAAGATATCGATCTAAAGGATATTGAATATGTCTTTCCTCTAATTTTCATCAAAAATACAACGCTAGCTTTAACTGCTGCCCAAATAGCTGCAGGAATCATGAGTAGAATTGGGGCTAAGGACTGGAGACGCATCTACGATCAGGTTAAATACACTAGGATAGACGAGAAAAGCTTGGTTAGCCTTTTAGAGTTTGAGACCGATATCTCAATTCACATGTTAGGTATTGCCTCACTTAACAGTAATGGCTATGTTCGGGAAAAGGCTTTGAAATTAATATCTGGGGTAAAAAGCCCAAGCGCTGTGCCATATACTCTTTTAAGGCTCAATGATTGGGTTGTATCTGTAAGAAATCTGGCGGAGCATATTCTTAAAAACATATTCATTCCTGACAACATAGATCTTTTTATCAATCACTTTGAATTAATTAATAAATTACAAGACTCGGTTCGGGTGGATCTTAACCGAATAAAAACACTAGTTGAAGATTTTCTCAAAGATGATTCCTTTAAAGATATAGTTAAGAGGAAGCTTAAACATCCTCAGGTTAAGACACGGCTGTTTTGCTATCAGTTATTGAAGGATAGGATTGTCAATGATGAAACCATCATAATCTCTGCTCTTCAAGATAAATCATTTGAAGTTAGGATGTGGCTTGTCGGTGCAATAAAAACTCTTGAACCTCAAGCCCAAGAGTCGATTATAGAAAAATTGCTTCAGGACAAATCGGCTAAAGTTAAAACGGCAGTACTAAGGAAACACGAAGATTTTGTCTGCCAGAATTTCAGAGGAATTTTAGAGATGCTCTTGATAGATGAGTCTGCTTCCGTGCGAGATGACGCTAGATTTATCTTGAAAAAGCATTCAATAGTCACAGATATTCCGCAATTCTATCGGCACCAAATTCTAAAGAACTCTTTACCGGGAGCTATCGCAGGGCTAGGGGAAACAGGCGGACAAAGAGACTTTGATATTGTTTGTGGTTTCAAAACAAATGAAGAGCCTAAAATACGACTAGCTTCCCTGATAGCGATGTGGCAACTATCGAAAGTGGATACCGTTGGTTTTGTACTGGACGCTTTAAATTCTGATCTGCCCAAGATTAAAAAAACAGCAAAACGTCTTTGCAAAAGAACAAGAATGCCAGATATACTTTCTGCAATGAAAGAGAACTTGAAGAGCGAAGATCTTAATACCCGAATACTTGCACTTCAAATAATATATGGTTACGGAGGGTGGCAGGCTCTTCAAGCTATTCTTTATGCCATCTCCAGAGAGCAAGAGCCGGTTCTGAGTGAAGCAAGAAATTTATTAAATAAGTGGTTGCCTAAATCTACAAGCTTATACTCTAAGCCAGACAGAGCTACAGAGAAAGAGATTATTAATTTTTATGAGACTATCTGCCTAAAAGGATTAATCAGCGAGAATGTCCTAAAAGAATTACAATTTGTTCTTGTCACTAGAAGATAGTGAATCTACAATTGAGATTTTCTTTTCATAAGTCGAGGAGGTTCCAGAAATGTGGATGCAAATTAGCTCAGGGAAAGGTCCTGTTGAATGTGAACTGGCAGTAGGTCTTTTCTTGAAAACAATACTGAAAGAAAGCAAAACTACAAGAGTCATTGATTCAGTAACCGGACATTACAACGGTACCTTTAAATCTGTTCTTATATCCATCGATCCGCAGGAATTTAAAGGTGATACTGACAGCACGAAGGGTACAATCCTCTGGATTTGTCAAAGCCCCTACAGGCCTAACCATCGAAGAAAGAATTGGTATATTAATATTGAAGTATATCAATCGGCTGAAAGGTTCAACTTTAAGGAAAATGATGTAAAAATTGTCGCCATGCGAAGTTCCGGGCCGGGTGGCCAAAATGTAAATAAAGTAGAAACGGCAGTCAGGGCGGTTCACATTCCCACTGGGCTAACAGTTACAGCCAGTGAGGAACGATCACAGTATATGAATAAAAAACTGGCTTTTGCCAGGTTGGCAAGTCTTATCGAGGGGAAAAATGAAGATAATAACAGTAGCCATAAAGAATCTTTGTGGAGGCAGCACAACCTGCTTACCAGAGGTAACCCCATGAGAGTTTATGAAGGCAAGGAGTTTAAGCCAATACTAATCCTGGATAATTGATGAAGCTAGGTGACCAGGTTATTTAACATAGAAATGGAACGGTGGATAAAAATGATGCAAATAGAAGGGAAATATAATATAGCGAAGGTGTATACGGATATTCTGGAAGAAGGGGCTGCTTCACAGATTGAAACCCTTTGTAATCAGGAGTTTGTAAAGACGAGCAAAATCCGGATTATGCCTGATGTGCATGCCGGAGCTGGTTGCACAATTGGAACCACCATGACAATTGCGGATAAAGTAGTTCCTAACTTAGTGGGGGTAGATATCGGTTGCGGTATGGAAACTATCTCAATCAGCAACAAACGATTGGAACTGCAAAAGTTAGATAAGTTAATTTATGAGAACATACCCTCAGGTTTTAAAGTGCGGAAGACACCCCATCGGTATAACGAACAAATTGATTTAACAGGGCTTCGTTGTCCTAAAGCAGTGCAATTGGACAGAGCAGAAAAAAGTATTGGGACATTAGGTGGCGGCAATCATTTTATTGAAGTTAATAAGGATGAGACGGGCAGCTTATATGTTGTAGTTCATTCAGGGAGCCGCCACTTAGGACTTGAGGTGGCAAAATATTATCAAGATGCTGGGTATAAGCAGTTGAACCATAATGATAAATCAGATATGGAAGCACTCGTTGGCCGTTTAAAGTCTGAAGGCCGTGATAAGGAAATCCAGAAGGCCTTAAAGGAATTTAAAAATCAGGTGCTGACCGAAATTCCCTTTCCTCTTGCTTATGTGACTGGGAGCCTGTTTGAAGACTATATTCATGATATGAAAATTGTCCAGCAGTTTGCAGTACTCAACCGGAAAGCCATGATTACGGAGATCGTGAAAGGAATGAAATTAGACGTAGTGGAGCAGTTTACTACGACTCATAATTACATTGACACCGACACGATGATCTTACGAAAAGGTGCCGTGTCCGCAAAGAAAGGAGAAAAACTATTAATTCCCATCAATATGAGGGATGGCAGCCTCATCTGTGTTGGCAAAGGCAATGAGGATTGGAACTTTTCTGCTCCTCATGGTGCAGGCAGGCTCATGAGCAGGACGATTGCCAAACAAAGTTTTACCCTTTCAGACTTTAAAAAACAGATGAAGGAGGTCTATACGACTTCTGTCAGTAAAGAAACCTTGGATGAGTGTCCCATGGCTTATAAGACAATGGATGACATCGTAAAGCATATTGGCCCAACAGCGGATATTGTGAAAGTTATTCAGCCGATTTATAACTTTAAGGCTGGAGAAGAGAATTAAGAAAGATATTCAGACCATCATTTATATGTATTGTGATAGATATATGCAAGCTGTCAAGCTGTGTGGAGTGGAGATGGTATACAAACCTCCTTTTAGATAGAATAAAAAGCACCCAAAATTGAGTGTTTGTATACTATAATTTATTCGTAACAGAAAAAGGCTTGCAGGGCGGTCGGCATTCCTCCGAAGGGTGGTGATGCTATGGAAGTATACCAGACTTTGATGCTGATGATTTGATTTCATTTGCAACATTGATAGTGTTAATACTTTCATTCCATAAACGAAAATAAACCGCCTCACAACAAAGGTTCGGTCTATTCCGCACTTTTGACGCCGACCACTCTAATAAATCAGTTTATCATTAAAAAATGACTACGTCTCAATACGTGGTCATTTTCATGTGCGTTCCAAGGGATAGCGCGTTACTACCCAAAATCTTTGACTAATGGTGCCTTCAGAACCTACCATGATGCAGTAGGCTTTCCTCAGATTGTTTCACACTTGTGTGAAGAACCCTGTCGAACTGTCTGTCCGAGACGAGAAAAGGATGGAGCGATATCAACCAGTAACGCTTCGGCGAGAAAGTGGCACAGCTGGAAAGTCCGTTGCGCCATCTATTTTTGTTAACCTTTTTGTTGACGATGGAACAAAATCATGATACATTATTGTTACACCGTCAACAAAAAGGAGAGACCACATGAATCAAGCGCTGAGAATCTTAGACATTTTTATGAAAATACAGGAGAACTCGGACTTACTCCAACATAAACAAGAGGGACTATTGGCTGAACTCAGCTTTGCGGAAGTCCACTGTATTGACTGGATTGGTATGATTGACCATCCGAATGTCACAAAAATTTCCGAAAAGATGGGCCTGACGCGGGGAGGCATCAGCAGAATCAGCAAAAGGTTACTAGGTAAGGGCTTAATAGAGAGCTACCAGGAGCCGGACAATAACAAAGAAATTTATTTTCAACTGACTGAGCGCGGAAAGACTGTCTATGACCAGCATAAAAAAATTCATAACAAAGCCAGACAAGAGTGGTTGGCCTTTTTAGAACACTACAGCGACGATGAGCAAGCTACATTATTACGGTTCTTTACAGAAATTAGCGCTCTATTTGACAGTGAATTGGCTGATCAGATAGAAGAAAATTAATGCTGTTTCATGAGATAAAATGGCGCTATGATAACGCGCCAATATTGGAGGTAGATAAGTGGCAGAGAATATTTCAACCGTATTGCTGACTATCTTTTTTGTATTATTGAGTGTTTTATACGGCAGATTCTTCTGTGGCAGAATATGTCCCATCGGACTTATGCAAGACTTGCTGAATAAGATACCATTTCCGAAAAAGATTTTCTCTTTCAAAGGGGATAAGTACTTAAGGTATTTGAAATATGTCTTACTAATCTTGATGGTAGCCGCCAATCTGTTCGGTTACGCTACCGCTTCTCATGAAACGCAACCATTTAATGCGGGCTTAGCAATCGGGTGGGCTGGGTTTGCCCTGTTGTGTATTGTTATTAGTCCGTCCGCTGTGCAAATATCTTTGCCCTGCGGGCCTAATCCTTGGTTGGTGTAATCGGCTGCCTTTCGGCCAATACAAGGTCAATCAGGATCACTGCACCCAATGCGGATTATGTCTGAATGTTTGTAAAATGGATATTGAACCCTATAAAACACCGAACCACATAGAATGCATCCGTTGCGGCAAATGCAAAAAGAATTGCCCGACCAAAGCCATAACATCGTTATTTTTGAACCCCAGTGCTGATAGCCGGAACGCTAAGATCAAAACCACAGCGAGAGTCATTGAATCCGAGAAGTAAGCCATTAGTAAAGAGAGCGATCCTGGATTAAAGAAAGAAGGGGCAAAATGCTAAAGAATATACTGTCTCGTCTCACCAAGAATGCAGAAGAGAAGCCAAAAACAAATCCAGTCACAGCTCTCTATCAGTATCAGATTAACGCTGAGGAATGCCGGAGCTGCGACCGATGTAGAAAAGTCTGCAAGGTCGGGGCGATCAGCGGAGAACGTGGCCAAGCAGCCTATGTGATCGATGAAGAAAAGTGCATAAAATGCGGAACCTGTGTGAAATGGTGCAAGTATAAGGCAATACAAAGGTTGGATATTAACAAGGACAGGCCATTAACGGATTAACAAATACGAAAAATGAAAACAATAAATGTGCCTAGCCCGAATTGGACAGCGCAGTTCAATTGGGCTAGGCATTAAATATTTATAATATAACATGTGCTTTACATAAAGGTTGGAAATATAAGGCCTAAAAATTATCTCAAAGAGGATTATGGAAAAACATAAAGAATTTGTTAGTAAAGAAAGGTACTCCTGGGAGACAAGAATTGAGAGGAGATAATCAATTCATGAAACTAACTAAAAAGGCCTTAGCATCATTCACTATTTCCAGTTTAGCACTTATGATAGTTCCTTTAAGTGCTTTTGCTGAGAGTGCAGTACCAACCCGCTTAGCAGGTACCACAGCTGCAAAAACTGCAGTGGCAATTGCTGAGCAAACCGGTTGGACCGGCACAGCAATTTTGGCCTCTTCAACTTCTTATGGTATGGTTGACGCTCTGACTGCCGGACCCCTCGCTTCCTACTTAAATGCTCCTATTCTTCTCACAGGAGCTGGTGCCCTGGATTCTGATACCAAAGCAGAACTTAATAAACTCGCCGTAAAAACAGTTTATGTGACAAGTGGAACGGCTGTAATCAGCCAGACAGTTCTCAATGAGCTGACAGATATGGGGATTACTGTTGTACCTCTGGGTGGTGCCGATCAATACGAAACATCCGTCAATATCGCTAAAAGAATGGTTGGAGTCACTAAAGTTGCTGTTGCTAACGGCCTGCAGGATGCTATTTCCATCGCTGCAATTGCTGCTGCTGACAATGAGCCGATTCTCTTAACTGACAAAAATGCACTTCCTGCCTGTGTAGGAGCGTACTTGGCGGAGAACCCCAGCATTACATCAAGTGATGTTATTGGGGGAACAGGCGTCATTAGTGAAAATGTCAAAGCACTCCTTCCCAATGCAACCAGACATGCCGGAAAAACGGCCTACGATACTAATTATCAAGTCATTCAAGACTTCGAAGCTTCTCTCACTTATGGTAATATCTACATAGCTAATGGTGAAACGGGGATTGACGCCCTTGCCGGGGCTCCTCTGGCAGCTAAAACCAGTTCTGCCATTGTACTTACAGACGGAACCTTTCCAGCAGTAGGGAATTTTATAAAAGATAAACTCGATGACAGCAGCTTTGTTACAGCTATCGGAGGGGAAGCTGTTGTCCCTGAAACCCTGAGGGCTGGGCTTAATGTCGGGAGTGTTGATCCCAAGGCAGCGGTGGTTGACTGGGCAGTCAAAGTCAATGGTGAATCAATTTTGATTCAGGATCTTGAGACTCGTCTGGCTGTTGCGCAAGATGTCTTGGAGAAACAAGGCATGAGATTTGATTCAGACCAGGGGCGGAAGGCTTTACCCCTGCTTAAAAGCCAGTTGCTGGATCGTATGGTCGAAAGCAGGCTCATCTCCCAAGAGATGACAAAGCAACAACTTACAGCGGATGATCCATTAGTGAAAACCAAGGTAGAAGAGACAAAGAAGTTTATGGGTGATGTTACATTTTACGACGCTCTAGACAGTGGAGGTATAACGGAACTGGACTTAAGGAACTCCATAGCTCTATACTCGAAAATAACAGCGGACGTTAAGGTCAGTGAAAATGAAGTAAAGTCGTTTTATGAGGAAAATAGTGCCTATTTTAGTCAGTCTGAAACTGTAACAGCCAGCCATATTTTACTTGAATGTGAAGATGAAGCCAAAGAAATTATTGCCCAACTTAATGCCGGGGCGGATTTCGCCACTCTCGCCAGAGAAAAGTCCATAGATCCTAGTGCAAAAGATTCCGGCGGGTATCTCGGGTCCTTTACAAGGGGACAAATGGTTCCCGAATTTGAGTCAGCTGCGTTTGCACAAAAAGTGGGTACATTTTCAGAAAACCCTGTGGAAACAGCTTTTGGTTATCATGTAATCCTGGTTAAAGCACATACGCCGGTAACCCTCCCAGCTTATGATGAAGTGAAAACTAAAGCAGAGGAACTTTTGTCGAACCAGATGAAAATTGAGAAGTATGATACGTTTTGGGATAATCTGCTGAAGCAGTCAGAAATAGAATATGCTCCAGGTTATAATCCGCCAAACTATGACTAACCCATTATAGAAATAAGTGAAACCCTACATGAGGAGTGATTCATTTGAAATACACCGGCACCATTTATCGCCCGCCCTTTGAGGCAAAATCCTTACTGCTGCAGGTCACTTCGGGGTGCAGCCATAACCAGTGCAGCTTTTGCAGCATGTATCAGGATGTTCCCTTCCAAATCGAAACCCTTGAGCAAATTGAAGCAGACTTGAAGGAAGCACGCCACAATTATCCCTATGTGCAGCGCATCTTCCTGGTCAATGGAGACCCCTTCGCCTTAAGCGCCGACAAGCTCAAAGCCATAGGGCAAAAAATCCATGAGATTTTACCTGAGGTCGAAACCATCGCCATGTATGCCTCTATTAATAATATAATCAATAAAACCGATGAAGAACTGAAGGAATTGCGGAACTTAAGAATCAACGACCTTAACATCGGGGTAGAATCTGGTTTGCCTGAGGTTCTCGAATGTTTTAATAAGGGATTCACCCTAGAGGAAGCCAAAAGACAATTAAGGCGTCTGCAAGTTGCCGGCATCGACTATAGCGTAAATATCATCCTGGGGGGAGCCGGTGGGGGTAAGGGTTTACAGCATGCACAGGCCAGCAGTCAACTGCTTAACGAAATTAAACCCCGACTCATCTTCGTCGGGGGTTTACACCTGGAACCCGGAACCAGAATGGAGGAACTCATCCAGAGCGGAGCATTTACCGAAAGCACCCTTCGTGAAACCATTGATGAAGAAGCAGCCATGTTAGGCATGCTCAACCTGGAGAACACGATTTTCTACGGCTTGCATCCCTCCAACGCCGTACCGGTTTATGGCCATCTTCCGGAAGACAAGCAGGACCTGCTTGCAGCGTTGCAGGATGGCTTAAACTCCATAAGCAAGGACTACTTGGATTCGGCGCACCTAAAAAAGGGGCCGGAAGGTAACTTAAGCCTTAGATTATAACTGATGGTTTTCCTCGTAAACGCTGCTGTCAAACTGGATACGGTTTATGACTTGCCAGGACAAACCCAATATCTAACCTGGCCTCCGCATAGTAATGTCAATGTTTCAGCCGATGTACTGGAAGACTGGATTGGTAAATATGAAAACGATTCATTCTATCAATGGGCGATTGTGCTCAAGGAAAATGGACAAGAGCCTATAGGAAGCATTAGCATTGTTAGAATGGATGAACGCATTGCAATGGTTCATGTCGGCTATTGTATAGGGAAACGATGATGGAGGGGTGAGATAGCAGTCTTAAATGGGAGTCCCCTGAACAAATTGCTTGGTAGCATTTATTTTATATAGTAGTTTTGAGTATTAGGGGCACCTGTAAAATTAAGCAGGTGCTTTTACTCTTTAGATAATTTCAGGACTTATAGTTTCCGTAAATACATGGAATTAAAATAATTAATCTCAATGGTCTTTTCATTGGAATCGGTTATGTTAAAGGGTTTGATGGCATAAATAGCGAATTTCTATTTAGTCTGCAAGAAGGTTTAAACCGTGCGAAGACAGTGTCTTCGTATAAAGCATTCTCACAGTCATGTCAAAGGAGTTTATGTAAATGTCAAGACAATACAGACGAAAAATCAAACGCGCTGCTAATCAATCTATAGATATATCCCCAAAAATGGAACCCTATCATCAAAGCAATGAATTATACCGGGTATTAGTCGATCAAGCCGGTGTGGGCATCTTTGTAACTGATTGCGAATACCGCCTGATAAACATAAATTCCTGCCTCTGCTCAATGTTTGGCTATGCTAAGGAGGAACTTAGAGAGAAAAATCTCGTTGAGTTAATTGTTACGGATAGCCTGAATAACGGGTATGAACTTGTTGCTAATATTAAAGAAGGTAAGAAAATTGTTGAAGAATTATGGTGCCAGCGAAAAGATAACTCTGTTTTCTTGTGTGAATTAACAATTAATATACTTTCCGACGGCAGACTGCAAGGGATTGCCCGGGATATTACCAAGTACAGGCAGACTGAACAGGCTTTAAAGGAAAGTATGGCCCGCTACCAGGCAGTGGTAGAAGATCAGATAGAACTGATCAGGCGTTTTCGACCGGACGGTACCCTGACCTTTCTCAATAGTGCCTTCTGCAAATACTATGGTAAGGACATGGATGAATTACTGGGCCAAAATTTCATGGAATTATTTCCGGCGGAGGATCGGGAAACTGTCCAAAGGCAGATTTCCTCGCTTAACAAAGATAATCCGGTGGCTATCGCTGAGCGCCGCTTTATCAGACCTAATGGAGAAGTTGTTTGGCAGCAGTGGACAAATCGGGCTGTCTTTAACGAGAGCGGGCAAATAGTTGAGTATCAATCCGTTGGCAGGGATATCACAAACCGAAAACAAGTAGAGCAGCAGCTCAAAAGAAGTGAAGCCAGATACAGGGCAATTGTGGAGGATCAGGTTGAACTGATCAGGCGGTTTAACACTGATGGAACCCTCACGTTTGTCAATGGGTCCTTTGCCAAATTTATCGGGCAACCTGTCGAAGAAATTATTGGGCAAAATTTTACTACGTTTATTCGCGCCGATGACCGGGAGGAAATCAGGAGAAAAGTTTACGCTTTGACCCCGGAAAACCCTGTTGTGGTTACGGAACCGAGATTTGTTGACAATCAAGGTAAAGTACATTGGACCCAGTGGGTGAACCGGGCTATCCTCAATGAGCATGGTGAAATCGTGGAATACCAGTCTGTGGGACGAGATATAACTGCCCAAAAAAAAGCGGAATTAAAAATTGCCGAAGCCAGAGAAGCAACTGAAAGGGCTTCCAGGGTTGCCACCCTGGCCGTTATCGGCGGAGGAATTGCTCACGAAATTAACCAACCTTTAAATGCCATTAAGGTTTTGGCAGAAACAATCCTCTATCTCTATAACTCCAGGAAAGAGGTATCGACAGAAGAGATCATAAAAAGTGTCACGAATATATCCCGGCAGGTTGACCGCATCGATTCCATCGTAAACCACTTGCGTTCCTTCCTTAAATATAGCCAGAGTTTTGAGTATATACCCTGTGATATCAACGAAGTGGTGGAAAATTCCTTGTCCCTGGTAAATAATCAGATCTTATCAAAGCGCATCAAAGTAACCAAAAAACTAGAGGCTGTTTTACCAGTCTGTGGCTGCTTTGTTCGTTTTGAGGAAGTTGTGTTAAACTTACTAATGAATGCTGTACAGGCCTTAGAACCCTATAAACAGGAACAAAAAGAAATCGAGATCAGTACCTGGGTAGCAGACCATAAAATCCACCTAACCGTTAGCGATAATGGACCAGGGATTGACCCGGAGATTGCCCAAAAAATATTTGAACCATTTTTCAGTACCAAGGATGCCAGCAGCTCAATGGGCCTGGGGATGTCGATTGTTCATTCGATTGTCATGTCAAGTAACGGAACGATTTCAGTGGCTAATAACCCCAGTGGCGGAGCGTGTATTCATATTACCTTTCCTAGTTGTTAAGCATCATGGAGGCGATAATCTGTGAAGATTTTACTTGTAGACGATGAACGGGAGAGCAGGTCATTTTTAGCCAACTACTTAGCTCTCCATGGTCATACTATCATCGAGTGTGATTCCGGCGAAGAAGCTTTGGAAGTTTACAAAGAGAACCGCTTTCAGATGGTTTTATCAGACATAAAAATGTCCGGCATGTCAGGTATAGAACTGATCGAGGCAATTAAGTCCTTAGACAGGGAACCCAAAGCAGACCTGGTTCTTTATACAGGTTTTGTCGACGTATCTCTGGCCATTTCTGCTTTAAGGGCAGGAGCTTATGATTATTTGACCAAGCCCATTAACTTTAAGGAATTAACGTCCATCCTGGAACGTGTTGAGGAACACCAGAATCTCCTCTATGAAAATAAAGTGCTTACGGAGCACTTTGATGAGAAGTTAAAAGAGGCCACCAGGGACGCTGAACATCAATTAACCCACCTTAAGCAGCTGGTTGCTAAACAGGCCGGGATCGAAAATATTGGGGTTTTCTCTGACGTAATGCAAAGCCTGGTCAAGCATGCCCAGCAATATCACACGGATCGAATGGTGCCGGTACTTATTCAAGGTGAAACGGGGGTGGGGAAAGAGGTAATTGCCCGCATCATCCACTATGGAAATATGGAAACCCCGGGTCCCTTTGTAGATATAAACTGTGCTGCTATTTCCCCCACCTTATTTGAAAGTGAGCTATTCGGTTATGAAGGCGGTTCTTTTACCGGGGGAGTGAACAAAGGGCAAAAAGGTAAATTTGACATTGCCGCCGGCGGCACCCTGTTTTTGGATGAAATAGTCGAATTGCCTTTGGAACTGCAAGCTAAACTACTGCGTGTATTAGAAGAAAAAAGTTTCTATCGTGTTGGTGGCTTGAAGAAGATTAAAACAGATGTGCGGATTATTTGTACCGCAAACTTGGACTTTGAAAAGCAAATTGAGGACGGTATGTTCCGTAAAGATTTATACTATCGGCTCAAAGTAGGGCGGATCTTAATTCCTCCCTTGCGTGAAAGAGCAGATGACATTCTGCCACTCACCCTAATGTTTTTAACAGACTTTTCCAAACGCAGGGGGAAACATTTTAGCAGGATCAGCGAACCGGCTGCCAAGTTTCTCTTGTCCTATCAATGGCCGGGCAATGTGCGGGAACTTCGCAACGCCATAGAATGGGTTTCCTTTATGTTTGATGATGAAGAGTTAACCTTAGAACACCTAAGTAATCTTACGCCCAAGGGTACAGAGGAGAAGAAGGAAACCAGATCTTTAGCGCCTGACCCGATTAACCTTGACGAACACATAGATGATCTGATTGAGGAAGCCCTGAGACTATATAAGGGCAACAAGACAAAAGCCGCCCAACATTTGGGAATTTCAGTACGAGCCCTTTACTACCGCCTTGAAAGAATGCAGAAAAACGCTGCCGGTAAGAAGTAAAGCACCTTTCAGTTCCGATTGGAACTGAAAGGTGCTGGTTAGTTATATTTTAAGAGGTATAAATAAAGAGGACAATTTTGAGACATCTCAAAATTGCCCTCTTTATTTATTAGTAATCGGGAATAATGCGCTTATATTTTGCGAAAAATAGTTAGTACTTTTTTATTACTAACTATTGACGTGTGAATAAGATAGTATTAAAATAAGACTAACAACAGATGGTAATGATTCAATACTAAGTAAGGGGTGCTTCAAATGGAATTAAGAGACCATCAAGGACTTACGGAACAAGAATTTTTAACGAGCTATGATACGGGGAAATTTGAAAGACCTTCTGTAACTGTTGATACTGCGATTTTCACGATTACCAGTGATGATGAAGTCAACAAACGAAACCTTTCGAATCAAGAACTCCAAGTGCTTCTAATAAAGCGTGGTGGGCACCCATATTTGGGCCAATGGGCGTTGCCAGGGGGATTCGTTAATCCTAAAGAAGATGTTGACCATGCAGCAATCAGAGAGCTTAAAGAAGAAACCAACCTAGACTGCAGCTACATGGAACAGTTATATACCTGGGGTGAAGTAAATCGTGATCCAAGAACCCGGGTGATCAGCATTTCTTACTTAGCGTTATTGGATTCCACAAAGTTTAATATTCAAGCTGGTGACGATGCGTCTGATGCGAAGTGGTATACGGTTAAAGATACTGTACTTAAAAAAGAAAAAACTCTCTCAGAAGATGGTTTTATTCAGCAGAAGTGGGTTCAGCTTGAACTTATTAGTGATGAAGTAACGTTATCTGCGATCATTAAGATCATCAAGATTGTAAAAGGCACCACTATTGAGTACAGGCGAGAAGTTGTGGAACAGACGGGAATTGCCTTTGACCATGCGCGCATCATTCAGTACAGTATCGAGCGCTTACGTAACAAGGTTGATTATACCGATATTGCTTTTGGGTTGATGCCCCATCGCTTCACGCTAAGCGAATTGCAGAAAGTCTATGAAGTTATTCTTGGTAAAAAACTTTATAAAGCTCAATTTCGTTTAAAGATCGAGAAGATGGTAAACGGGACCGGAGAGTTTCAAAGGGGAAAAGCACATAAACCGGCTGAACTCTTTCGATTTAACCCCAATTGGGATGAGGATGATAATTTTTGAAGGAAAGAAGGAGGTTTGTTTTTAATCATCGCTGTTGCAGGATTTATGAATTGGAGGAGAGGTTATCATGCTGAAAGGACTTATCATCGAGAAACTATTGAGGGGGAATTGAAGTGTTTGACAAAGGTGATTTTTTAGGACTTGCGAATCAAGTTCTCAGCAAACAAGTGGATGTTCTTAACAACTTGGGGGCATTATCGGCCAGCGATCTAGACCTAACTAAAACGGTTCTTGTGGTCATTGACATGGTTAACGGGTTTGCCAAGGAAGGTGCACTTTACAGTCCCCGAATCGAAGGGCTTATCGCTGAAATCGGGAGAGTCATGCAAATTTGCATCGATCATGGAATCTCCATCGTAGCCTTTGCAGATAATCACACCAATGAAAGTCCTGAATTCAAACGCTATCCCATACACTGCGGGTATAACTCTAAGGAATCAGAAGTTGTGGATGAGTTCCGAGGCCTTTGTCGGGTCTTTAATAAAAACTCAATCAATGGTTATCTTGAAGAGGAGTTTCGAGAATGGCTGAATGTCCATCCGGATATTAATACATTCATCGTTGTTGGTGATTGCACGGATATTTGTATCGCCTCATTTGCTCTAACCGCTCAAGCAGATTTTGACGGTCGAAACAGGGACTCTTCGGTGATCGTTTTAACCCAAGGCGTGGAAACCTTTGATATCCCAGGTGTTCATGATGGCGACGTTTATCAGATGCTCGGACTAATGTATATTTCTCGACGTTAGTTGAATAGAAAGAAAGGGGAGTGATGAGGAAATGAGTGTTTTTAATGGTCAACGACTGCCGGCTGAAATCTTTAAAATTGACACTCAACGGATGAGAAAAGGGTGGTACTCTGACGCCTATTTCTTAAATATTGTCAAAATCCTCGAAACTATATCTGAAGAAGACTATGGGTTTGAAGGCAAAAGTGACCTTCAAGATATTCCGGAGGAGAAATTGGCCCAAGTAAAAAACGGTGATATTGTCGTTGAGATGCAATTTTTTACTCGACGAAAACCCTATAGTCTGGTGGCTGGGGTCGACGAGGCTTTTACTATTCTTAAAGAATGCACCGGTTATTATGATGATATGGGTGACTTTGTTAACATGTATCATACTCTTGAGATCGAAGTTGTTGAGGATGGTACCTTCGTTAAATACGATGGAAACCCCATGAGCGTACAGCCCGTGCTTAAAGTGAGAGGAATTTATCGCTATTTCGCCTTACTGGAAACTCCAATCCTAGGGG
Source organism: Desulfosporosinus hippei DSM 8344 (assembly GCF_900100785.1). GTDB lineage: Bacteria > Bacillota > Desulfitobacteriia > Desulfitobacteriales > Desulfitobacteriaceae > Desulfosporosinus > Desulfosporosinus hippei. Next base: position 58,914 of record NZ_FNCP01000016.1, read on the forward strand.
CTCTTTCGGAGGCATCACGGGTAGCTACAAACGTTTTTAATGTTCTTAAAGCGGCTAAAGGGAAAGATATTCTCTTCTTTCCAGCTCGTTTCGTGCACTACAAAATGCAGGCCCTGCACGGGTATGCTTATTCATTGGCGGTACAAGCGTATAACGATAAATACTGTAATACATCCAATACCTTTGTTTCTACGGACGACCAAGGTGATTGGTGGGGAGGGAAAGCCGGGGGGACAATAGCCCATGCATCCATCGCTGCTTTCCTCGGCGATACGGCCGAAACCATGATGCAATTTTCGCGGATTATGCCTGTTGAAGTTCCCAGGATTGCCCTCGTAGATTATCACAATGATTGCCTTGGCGACACTCTTGAGGTGATGAAAAGGATGTTCAACAAGTATTGGAGTCTTTTAAAAGAGGGTCAAAAAGAAGAAGCCCAAAAGTATCAGCTCTTTGGCGTTCGCCCAGATACCTCGGGGAATATGCGTGATGTGTCAATTCCTCCACTGGGCGATAAGAAATTAGACTGTGGCGTAAATCCACGTTTAATATGGGCACTGCGCAACGCGATAAATGATGCTTTTAAACAATGGGATATTCCTTTTGAAGCTATTCAGGTAGCTAAAGAATGGTGCCATGTGATTCGGATTGTGGTTACAGGAGGCTTTAACACCAAAAAAATCACGATGTTTGAAGAATTAGGTGTGCCGGTTGATATTTACGGGGTTGGCTCATCACTTCTCGAAAACTCGGATGAAACGAATAACGATTACACATCTGATATTGTCCGAGTAAAGTTAGATGACACGTGGGTGGAAGTGCATAAAGTCGGCCGAGGCCCATGCGATAACCCAAATCTTGAGAGAATTCAATAGGGGTGAGGAGATGGAACGCTTAATTGCAGTATTTGGTGGGTCATTTAGTCCTGTAACAAATGCTCATTTAGCGATAGCAGAACAGATTACCAATCTCTATGACATTGAGAAGGTTATCTTTTTACCGGTGAGCGATTTGTATGAAAAGAGTGGACTCATGTCGGCCGGACACCGTGTAGAGATGTTAAAGCTGGCGTGTGAATCAAACACCAAGTTTGAAGTCTCTGAAATAGAGGTCCAATCGACAACCCTGCTCAATACGATTGACTCACTGCGTAGGCTGCGAAAACAGTATCCGGACCATCCCATCGCATTTGTCATAGGTTCCGACAATTTATGGCTGATTGATACCTGGAACGATTTTCAAGAACTTATGGATGATTACTATTTTATTGTTATTCCTCGGAATGGAAATAACCCCAAAAAGATGATTCGGAAAAACCCGTCACTCCTGGCAAATTTGGAAAGCTTTTTGATTCCTGAAGGCTATATACGAAATGATGGAAATTCGACTCATGTCCGTGACTTGCTTAAAGTCGGTAAGAGTGTCCGTTATCTTGTACCGGAACCAACGTACTTTTATTTGGAAAATAATTTGAAGGGATGGGGTTTTAATGCGTGAATGGAATGAAGAGATTAAAAACCGAGTGGAATGGATTAAAGGTATCTTGAAAGACGCCGGAGCCAAGGGTATTGTGATTGGAATGTCTTCCGGAAAGGACAGCAACACCGTAGCTGCTCTTTCGAAATTGGCAACAGACAATGTTCTGGGTGTGGTCATGCCTTGTGATAGTGTTGAAACGGATAAACAAGATGCGCTCCGTGTCGCTGAACAACTCGGCATTAAGACAGTCGAAGTCAATCTCAAGGATAGTTATTCAGCGCTGTCTCAGAGCCTCAAAGAAGGACTGGGAGGACCTCTTTCTCTGATGGCTTCGGCAAATATTAAACCGCGCCTTCGTATGACCACACTTTATGCCGTTGCTCAAAAAAAGGGGTACTTGGTGGCCGGTACCGATAATCTCTCGGAAGCTGTGATGGGATATTTCACCAAGTGGGGTGATGGTTCCTTTGACTTTTGTCCGATTTCTGACTTAACAGCAACTGAAGTCGTGGAACTTGGCAAGGAACTCGGTATCCCAAAAGAGATTATTGAGAAAGCACCTTCAGCCGGACTCTGGGAAGGACAAACTGATGAAGGGGAAATGGGGATTACCTACAAAGAAATCGATACCTTTATTCGATTAGGTATCGCGAAGCCTGATAACATCGAGAAAATTAGAAAAGCGTACCACAAAAACGCTCATAAACGGCAGTTGCCATATAGCTATGGGACGATTGTGTCACCAGTTTTTGATTCCAAGGAATTTATGCAGGGATAGTAGGTTAAAAATCCATAACTCAAGTTCTATTTAGGCTTGAGTTTTTAATAGCCGGGATTTGAGCAATGCTAAAATCCGGCTATTTTTGTGTCGATTTCTAATTTTTCAATCCAGAACTGAACCACTTGGAATGGTGGTGAGGGTATTTTTTATCCGGAACCATGCAATATTTTCATACCTATACCAATAACGTATACGTCATTTATAGTCTGCCCAGAAGATGATAAGTTTTTATCTGGCTGCAAAAACCCATCGATTCCAGAAAATATGCGGGTTTGATCTATAGTTGCCTGAAACAATATGAAGCTATTATTTAGGCATGGTTCTTGCTTAATAATGTTGTATAATGTCAAACCGCTCAACCATGAAGCAGCTAAATATTTGTCAGGGGAAGGAGCTGGCAAACTAGTGAAATAATTACCAAGTCGATCTTAAAGGATATATTCTCCCGGGCATTATAAATCTACCCTGAAAACATCCCCAAAAATTCGCAGACCCGAAAGGCAGCTTCTCCCACAGGAGTGAACGAATTGCATGGAGAGGCGGTAAGACCTACAAAGTTTGGGTGGGAAGCGCAGCCACTGGTTCACTCCAGGTATTACCCGGAGGTTTGGGAAAGTGTCCGGTGGACATTTTCGCTGAAGCGGTGACTCCAAAGAATACTTTTCATTTAACAAACCAATAAGTAGGTGGTGAATTTCGTGACAGAAAATATCTATCTGGTAATGCTGCTGCTGTTTAGCGCAGGCATTATACTGCCCATTCTTACCAGCGGCAGCCCAAAAATAACGAACATTTTAGCTCACGGTTTAGCAGTGTTAGGTTGTTTAGCCATTGTGGCCTGTTCAGTCGAAGTATTTATGACCGGCGGCGTGACTTTTACTTATGCTATGGGATTGCCGGTGGGATCGTTAATCATCCGAATTGATAATTTGTCTGCTTTTTTCCTGCTGGCCTTAGGAGTTGTAGGGACAGCGGCCAGTATTTACGCTCTCGGCTACAGCCGGGAGTATTACAAGCAGCGTTTAGGATTAATGGCCGCCCTGTATAACTGTTTTATCTTATCAATGGCTCTGGTCTTGACCGTCAGTCAGGTGGCCTATTTCCTGATCGCCTGGGAGCTAATGACCGTAGTTTCTTTCTTCCTGGTCAACCATGAATATGAAAAGACAGCTAACACCCGGGCCGCCTATAAGTACATTTTGATGACTACCCTGGGAACAGTCTTTATTACCACGGCCTTTTTAATCCTTACTATGACAGTGCACAGTTTGGACTTCCAAATGTTCAAAGGTGCTTCCTTAACAAGTACTATGCGTAATATTGTTTTTTTCTGTGCTTTACTTGGTTTCGGTACCAAGGCAGGTGTGATCCCCCTGCACATTTGGCTGCCTGAAGCACACCCGGCGGCACCCAGCCATGTCTCTGCTCTGATGTCCGGTATTATGATCAAAACTGCAATTTATGGTATGTGCCGGTTTTTCCTGGAGTTCTTGGGTGTCGGACCTGCCTGGTGGGGTGAGGTGGTTCTTTTCTTGGCCATTATCTCTTCAGTCCTCGGTGTTTTATATGCCCTGATGCAAAACGACCTAAAGCGCTTGCTGGCCTATAGCTCGGTGGAAAACATCGGTATCATCTTGCTGGGTATTGGCGCGGGTATGGTCTTCATGAGTAACAATCAGCCTGTTCTGGCGGGACTGGCTTTTGCAGCAGGACTTTTTCACCTTTTTAACCACGCCGTCTTTAAATCCCTGCTCTTCCTGGGTGCCGGTTCGGTACTATACTCAACCCATACTAAAAACATTGAGGACCTGGGCGGACTGATCAAGAAAATGCCTTATACCGCAGTTTTCTTCCTGACCGGCGCCGCTGCAATCTCAGCTTTGCCGACACTGAACGGTTTCGTCAGCGAATGGCTGACCTACCAGTCACTTTTCTATCTGCCTCAGGCAGTAACCGGTATCCTTCCTCGTTTAGGGTCTGTTCTTCTGATTGCTTTGCTGGGCTTAACGGGGGCCCTGGCAGCTAACTGTTTTGTTAAGGCCTTTGGAGTAACCTTCCTGGCCAAGCCCCGCAGTAAACACGCGGAACAGGCCAAAGAAGTTCCCGCCACAATGCTGACCGGGATGGGCCTTCTGTCCCTGATGTGTTTTGCCCTGGGTGTTTGGCCCCAAGGGATGCTCAAGCTTTTACAGGGAGTTTTATCCCAATTTGCCGGACTTGAGGTCAGCACTCTGTTCAACCACCAGTGGTATGCTGCAGCCTTTAACATTCCCCAGGCCAATGGCGTCATCGCCATGCCGGTGGTCGTAGGTATGCTGGTTCTTGGTCTGATTGCCGCTGTGCTGGTCTATAACTTCAATGGCAAACCGAAAAATGTGGAAGGTGAAACCTGGACCTGCGGTATTATTCCTAACGCCCGGATGGAATACACTGCCACCGGCTTTGCCCAACCCGTTCGCCGGGCCTATAAGGCTTTTCTCCGCACGAAAGACACGGTTACTGCCGATAAATCCCTTAATCCCTACCACGGGGTTAAGATGAAAATGACCGTGGGGATTAGCTATTTGATCGACGTGTGGCTTTATCGACCGGTCAAAAAAGGAATCTTGTTCTTGGTCAACCGTGTCAAACCCCTGCAATCCGGTAATTTGCAGCATTACATCGGTTATGTCCTGCTGGTAACGGTGGTTATCCTAATTCTGGGAGTGAGGTGGTAAGCATGTCGGTATTGTTCATGATCATTCAGGTTGTCGTGCTGGCAGTGCTGGCTCCTTTGGTGGCCGGTGTGATTAAAAACACCAAGGGCAAAATGCAAAGCAGAAGGGGACCCGGTTACTTTCAGGTTTACTTTGACCTAAGGAAATACTTCAAAAAAGATAATGTAATTTCTCCGACAGTTTCCTGGATATTCTTGGCGGCACCTTATATTTACTTTGCCACAGCCCTGGGAGCGGCAGCCTTGGCCCCGACTCTCCTGTTTGACCGTGGTCTGCACTATGACAGCATCTTTGTCTTGATCTACATGCTGGCACTGGGCAGGTTCTTTCTGGCCCTGGCCTCCCTGGATGCCGGCAGTACCTTTGGCGGAATGGGTGGTTCCCGGGAAATGTTTATCAATGTTCTGGTGGAGCCTGTGATGATGCTGACCTTGTTCACTGTGGCTATGCGTGCTAATAGCACGGTAATGTCTCAAATGGCCGGTGCCGCAGCAGCTTCTGGAATTTCCTTATCGGCCATCCTGGCAGCCATCGCTTTTCTGATTCTTACTGTCGCTGAAACCGGACGTATCCCGCTGGACAACCCGGATACACACCTGGAATTAACCATGGTTCACGAAGGGATGGTCTTAGAGTATTGCGGACGCTCAGTTGGTTTGATTTTTTGGGGTTCCGCAATTAAGCAGCTGGTTACCATCCTGCTGATGGTCAACTTCTTTCTGCCCTGGAACCCGGTTGGTAGCTTGCCCCCCGTTGTTTGGATGATCCTGAAGGTCCTGGTGATTGCGGTTGTCCTGGCCGGTATTGAAACCAGTACCAACAAGATGCGTCTTTTCAGATTGCCAGGATTGTTGATCGCAACCGGCTGCTTATCACTACTGGCGATTATCGCCATGTAGCAAGGAGGGAAATATTCATGACACTATTAACAATCCTGCTCTTAGCCGGTGCGGTCATTTTAACCAGGGTATCCTCTCTGCGGACTGCTGTCGGTATCTTAGGGCTTCAATCGGTGATTGTGGCTCTGGCTTGTTTGATATTCGGTCTTAAGACCGGGGAATTTCATATGTATATCGCCGCTGTGCTGACGGCGGTCATTAAAGTTGGTTTAATCGTCTATTCCCTTTGGAGGGTTACCTTGCAATTAAAACATGAACGGGAAATCGCTAACTTCAACGTCTCGTTCCTCCTGGCGATTGTGGCGATCATTGTTTCCTACGGGTTTGTCAATAAAGTACTACCTCATATGGCGGGAGAAACCTTGGGAGCTGCCATCGCTTTAACGATGATCGGTCTCTTGATGATCATCGCCCGCTCTCAGGCCATTATGCAGGTTGTCGGTCTAATAACCATGGAGAACGGACTGTACCTTTTAGGTTTATCCATCACCAAAGGTTTGCCGCTGATCATCGAGATGGGTATCTTCTTTGATATCCTGGTTGCTGTGGTTGTCTTGGTAATTCTCACTCATAGACTTAAGTACTCCTTTGAGACCACAGACACCAGCATCTTAAACGAGTTAAAGGGGTGATATCGATGTTCGAGTTGATCTTAGCGGCCTTAGTGCTGCCGATTGTCATAGGGTTAATGACCCTGACGCAAAAGAATCTGATGACTATCCGCTATACCAACCTGGTTGGGAGCGCCTTAACCAGCGGCATTATACTGGCGATAATCCGCAAAATTACCGAAATTAAAGTATTTAGCAGTGAGTTTCTGTATGTGGACTACCTGAGTGCTGTACTGCTTTTAGTGGTAGCTCTGCTTACCTTTACCGCCACCTTATTTTCCCTGCCTTATATGGAGAGGGAAGTAAAAGAAGGGCATGCCACGGAAAAGATGATTCCCCGCTACTACGCCCTGCTTAACTTGTTTACCTTTGCCATGGTCAGCGTTCTGGTCGTGGGAAACCTGGGTCTTATGTGGGTGGCTGTGGAAGGTACGACTCTGGCTTCCGCGCTGCTGGTGGCCTTCTACTTCAACCGTTCTGCCCTGGAAGCAGCCTGGAAATACGTCATGATTTGCACGGTGGGTATTTGTTTAGCCCTGCTGGGTACGATGATACTCTATTACGCCCAGGTTAATGCGGTTGGCGAGACCCAGGCTTTGAATTGGCTCTACTTGAAGCAAATCAGTAACACCCTTAATCCTACCATTGTTAAATTAGCCTTTGTCTTCATCCTGATTGGTTACGGCACCAAGGCCGGTCTGGCTCCCATGCATACCTGGCTGCCGGACGCCCACAGTCAGGCCCCTTCGCCGGTCAGCGGACTCTTATCCGGTGCGCTGCTGAGCTGTGCCTTCTACGCTCTGATTCGCAACATCATTATTATCCAAGGAACCATTGGGACAGAGTTTATTCATACGGTGCTGCTGGGACTGGGTATCCTGTCTGTTTTGCTGGCCATACCCTTTGTCTTGGTACAGCATGATGTCAAACGATTGCTGGCTTATTCTTCCGTAGAACACATGGGCATTATCGCCATCGGTTTCGGTGTCGGTACCCCCCTGGCAGTGTATGCAGCCCTCTTACACATCATTAACCATGCCATAGCCAAGTCTGCTCTGTTCTATCTGGTCGGTATCATCAGCCAGGAATATAAAACCAGACACCTTAAAGAGATCCAAGGTATTGCCCGGGTGATGCCCAGCGTAGCGACTATGTTCATGATTGGCATATTAGCCATCACAGGGACACCGCCGCTGAACATCTTTATTAGTAAGTTCCTGCTGATCATGGCCATGTTCGAGAACAAAATGTGGCTCCTGGGCGGGTTAACTCTTCTGTTGCTGGTCGGTGTCTTTGCCGGTTTGATGAACTACGCCTTAAAGATGACCTTTAGCAACGTTCCTGAAAAAATGAAGCGGGCCAATGTTTCGCCAGTCGCTCTAACCGCCATTGGTCTTTCCCTCTGCCTAATGATAATCGGTGGAGTTTACCTGCCAACCATTCTAAGCGAAATCTTAACTAAGGCAGCAGAAATTGTGATAGGAGGTTAGGAAGCATGAAGGATTACAAAACGATTCCCGCTGCCGAATTAAGGGAGACTGCCTACCAGCTCTATGCTGACGGACAAAATGGTTTGATGTCCATGTTCGCCAATGACGAACGGCAATTAAACGGAAATTATGCTATCTACTGCCTGTTTTCAGTAGGTAAAAGTATGCAGGTCATCAAAGCTGTTTTGAAAGATAAAGGGAAATTGGAGTTTCCTTCAATTACACCTAAAATCTCAGGCGCTGCCTGGTATGAGCGTGAGATTTACGACATGTTTGGTCTAAAGCCCGTGGGTCACCCGGATTTAAGACCGCTGGCCCTGCATGAAAACTGGCCCCAGGGGATCTTCCCGTTGCGCAAAGACTTTAACAGCCAAACGCCTGTACCCACTGCTAAGAAAGAGTTCCCCATGGCCGGAGTGGAAGGGGAGGGAGTGTTTACGGTTCCGGTAGGTCCCATCCACGCCGGTATTATTGAACCCGGTCACTTCCGCTTTAGCCAGGCAGGTGAGGACATTATCCGCTTGGATGCCAAGTTATTCTTCCTGCACCGGGGCATTGAAAAAGCCATTGAAGGTGTGCCGATTGAACGAGCTTTTTACCAGGTCGAACGCATCTCGGGTATCTGCACAATTGCCCACTCTTTGTCCTATTGCCAGGCTATTGAAAATATAGCCGGTGTAACTATTCCGTTAAGAGCCCAGTATTTAAGAGCCCTGGTGGGTGAAATGGAGCGCCTTTACAACCATGTGGGGGATATCGGCAACCTATGTGCCGGGATGGGATTTGCTGTCGGAATTATGGCAGGTGCCCGTCTGAAGGAAGATATCATGAGGGTCAACGAAGCACTTACCGGTCACCGTTTCCTGCGCGGCATGGTAGTCCCCGGTGGTGTGCGCCTGGACATCAATGAGCAGTTAAGCTCTGAGATCAGGTCAATGCTGGACAAACTGATGCCTGACTTCGATGAGATGATCGAACTCTTTAGAGGAAATGATGCCTTCCTGAACCGTGTCGAGACGACCGGCATTGTACCCCGGCAGGCAGCTCTGGATTTAGGAGTAGTAGGGATTGGTGCCAGGGCCTCCGGGGTTGACGTGGATATCCGGCGGGATTTCCCCTATGGCTGTTACTCAGCCCTGCAATTTGACGTTCCCGTCTATACCGAAGGTGATGTGGCAGCCCGTCTGTGGGTCCGTGTCGATGAAGTGGCTCAGACAGTGAAGCTAATTCGCCAGATTTTAGAGAAAATGCCCCAGGGTTCCCTGAAGGCAGCTATCCCCGCCATTAAACCATACAGCAGTGGGTTTGGCTGGTGTGAATCACCCCAGGGCAATAACCTTCACTGGCTGATGGTAGGGGAAAACAATACGGTTTACCGCCTGTATGCTCGGTCTGCCGCTTATCCTAACTGGCCGGCCCTAACCGTAGCAGCACCCGGCAACATCATCCCCGACTTCCCGCTCATAAATAAGAGCTATGAGTTATCATACGCCTGTGTTGACAGATAGGAGGGTGCGGCATTGTTAAAGGTTTGGAAAAAAGTTCTCGCCACCGGTAATGTAACAGAACCCTGGGAAAAGTCAGTACCTCCGGAACGTTCGAGGGGTGAAGTGGTCGTAGAGCAACATGCAGCCTGTAAGGGTTGCAAGCTTTGCGTCGATGTTTGTCCTACCAAGGCAATCAAATTGTACGAAGGTTCACCGGTGATTAATCAGAAGGCCTGTGTCTTTTGTGGACTCTGCGTAGAGTCTTGCCAAGACGGCTGTTTAAAACAAACTTCTAATTATAAACTGGCAACCTTAGGTGGTTCACTGGCTGACAATACCGGTTCAGAACTGAAAAATAAAATCCGCCGGGTCCTGGGCAGGTCTCTGCATATCAGGCATCTGGACATCGGTTCTTGCAACGGTTGTGATTTTGAAATGAACCACCTTTGCAACCCCGTTTACGATATCCAACAATATGGGATTGACTTTGTAGCATCTCCCCGGCATGCTGATTTGTTAATGGTCACCGGGCCTGTCACCCGTAATTCTACCCAGGCTCTGATGATGACCTATGAGGCTACACCCACCCCCAAATTGGTCATGGCCCTGGGGGCCTGTGCCTGTAGCGGCGATCAGATTTTCGGTGAGAGCTATGCCATTAGAGGGGCTGTTGATGCCTTTGTTCCCGTTGATATCTACGTGCCTGGCTGCCCTCCGCGGCCGCAGGCTATTATTCATGGGTTAATGCTGGCTCTGGACCGGATGTAGGAGTTCTATTTCCCAGTTAACTGCAGTGAAATCAGGTATGAGTTGCAACAATTTGTGATTTCATTTTAGCTCTCGTTCTCATCTATCTGATGGTGTGGTTTCTAAGTTTAGAACATTTTTTTAGCCAAGATTTTGGAGAAAAGAGGTAAAGTTCAAAATGAAGAAGATTTTTATCAGTCACTCATCAGAAGATAAGGAGATGTGTGATGCATTTGTAGATGTTTTAGAACAATTAGGTGTTCCTGAAGCTGCCATACTGTATACATCTTCAGAAAGGCATGGTGTACCTGGAGATAAAGATATATTCGAATATCTAAATAAGCATATTAAACAAAGATTGAATGTATTTTATATGTTGTCCAATAATTATTTTAAAAATATCCATTGTATCAATGAAATGAGGGCAGCTTGGAGAGCACAAAATGAATATTCAATTTATATCTTACCAAATTTAAATTACGTAATGAAAGGCTTAAACAGTAAGAAAGGTTATAATTTAACTTCTGCTATCGAATTGACCAATCTCAAAGATAGAATAACAAAAATGTATAATACGTCTATACCAGAAAATAAATGGGAAGAAGTTAAAAACAAATTTCTTGAAGTAGTGTTAAGATGAATCACTCAAATTTAATATAAAAGTATTCGCTACTAAAGCTAATCACTTGATGATTGGCTTTTTTAGTTATTAAGATAATACAAGCGAACAATTAAAGTGTTCCTAAATGGCAAGGTGAGGACTGTTGACGGCGGTTTTATCGATAAGTGTTCGGTGACAATAAAGGCAAAAGTACAACCTTCTGTTGTGTCAAATAAAAACAATAGTAGTAACTTTACAAACTTCAAGGCTAACTCTATTCTACAACGATATTATAAGATTACATTGCTTTCACCTAGGGCAAATGGCCCTCTGGGCGCCTGTGCCGGCAGCGGCATCTCTTTGTTATCCTCTGGCAGTTGGAGAGGATAAGTTTAATTAATTAATTAATTAATTATCACGATATCCTTCGCTTTACCCGTCTGACTATAGTGGAACAACTCTGCTTCAATGTTTACGGTATTCGCCATCATTGGCTCCTGTATCATAGCAGCTTTCAGTTTCAGTCCCAGTTTTCCTATGGGTTCGTCAGATTTCATCAGAAAGCTCAGAGCACTGTTCTTATGAATTGGTTCCGCATCCAGCCACCCCTTGCTATAAAACTGAAGGGAGATATCCTCTTCACACTCATACTCAATAACCGGATAGCACATACCTTTAGGGCAGATTCCAGAAAAGCGCTCCTCAAATTCCACTTTACTCCGGGCCAGTTCCTCCGGGGATACTTGTTCCTTCAGCCGGGGATTATCAAATGTCTTCGACATCTCCACCCACATGTCGCAGAGGTTAACGCTGTTAATCTGCACCCAATGCTGCTCTCCGCTTACCTTATCCGTAAAGTACAGCTTATCTGGGTACTCGCTGCCGACAGTCAAAGTCATAGGTTTTTCCACCAGATGGCGTGTGCTGTCCCGGCGCATGGAAAAACGGATAGGTACTTCTGTATCAAACGCCGGAATGGCGTCATAGGTACCCAAGAAAGTCAGATTCGTCAGAAACATAGCTCCAATATCCTGGGTATCAATCCCCACCGGACACCAGCCCCTTAAGAGAAATTGGGTAAACAACGCTACCTTATCCCACTGCTTTGTCCCGCATTTGCCGCTGCCGCTTTCATTGGTCATCAGTTCCAAGTCACCAAAGCTTACTTTTTCAACGCTATCAAAACGCAGGGTGGGTTTCAGATTCCTGTCGCCCCGCTGTTCGATACGGTTAGTAATCGGTTCCCCAGGGGAAGCGGTCAATACTGCAATTTCTGCATTCTCCAGCTTTTCCCGATACGCCTCGTCATATTGCAAAATCAACATCTGCAATTTACCATCGTCACGGCGCGCCATACCCATGATATGACAGATTACACCGTCAATCTCAGCATTCCTGCTGATGACGGCCATTTCTTTGATCTGGGATAATTGGTTTTGTAATACTTGAAAATTCATGGAAGCCTCCTTTATTATTTTAGTGTGGATTGTCGTACATCGTTATGCCATTCTATGCCGAATTATTTACTGTTAAATCAATCCTCGCATAGAAGTTATTTACATTTAGTTTAGCATAGCTCATCGCCGGATCCAAGCAAGAGATATCAATATTAAAGGAGCTATACCAAATCGCCATGCACTGCGTGACAAATTGCCAGCAGTATAATGCGCGAATCGGACACAGTTTCCAGGCTTGGCGGGGATGAGTTCGGAATTATCGTCTCAGTATTAGACCTGATACTACTATCAGTTACTTTATATAAACAGACAAAACTTTTTTGGCATTAAGCTTTATTTTTAATAACATTTAATTTATAATTAAATCAACTTTAAAATTATAGGTATTCCTTCGGTAGAAGGAGGTAAAGGGAAGAGAAATTCTCATGCTCGATACTGAAATGGGGGGCAAGAATCTATACTGTCCGGCACCTTTATCGGCCAATAACCAAGGGTGATAATACGAGAAGCATAGATGCAAGCAATTAGCAAAGGTGGGAGTTTGAATGGAAAAAGTTATTAAGATCATAGGTTTTACAGGAAGCCTGCGCCGCAACTCATATAATAAAGCAGCTCTTAATGCGGCTAAAGAATTGCTGCCTGCCGGCGCAAATTTGGAAATAGTAGATTTATCCCTTATTCCGTTTTTTAATGAAGATTTGGAATCTGAAGGGATCCCCGAGGCCGTCGTCCAATTCAAACAAAAACTGGCTGAAGCAGACGCCATCCTGATTTCCACGCCGGAATACAACTACTCCATACCGCCGGTGTTGAAAAATGCTTTGGATTGGGCGTCTCGAGGTACGGTGCTGCCGTTAAGCGGAAAACCCCTGGCAATTATGAGTGCTTCGCCCGGTATATTCGGCGGAGCCCGGGTTCAGTACCATTTGCGTCAGGTCTGCGTTGTACTCAATCTTTTGCCGCTGAATAAACCGGAAGTGTTCATTATGAGTGCGCACACGAAGTTTGATCCCAGCGGAAAGTTAATTGACGAGTACAGCAGAAACGCAATCACAAAGCTTTTACAGGCCCTGGTGAATAAAACACGGGAAATGATGGATTACCAAGAAAGCGGTTAAACTAGGATAACACTGCTTTCGCCAATATTATTCGCGGCATCAAAGGCGGATAGTAACGAAGATAATTGTATTTACTTAAAATAGTTATTACAGCGAGTCCCAAATTGAAAGGCGCCTTTCAATTTGGGACTCGCTGTTAGTTTACATGCAACTAAAAATTCCAGATGCTTGGCAGCCATTAGTGGAGGGATCTTTCAGAGTTTGCCAAACAAATTAATCAGAGTTGTCACCATGCCAGACCCACTTTAGAATTCTCATTCCAAAGTGGGTCTGGCATGTTATGGCCATGAAAATGGGTAGTATAAGGTTAAAGCTGGTAGGGGAGTGCTGTATGGATTTGAATCAAAGGCTAGGGAGATAGATCTTGCTGGATTTTCCTGGAGATATAGTTCACGCATAACGGAATTCATAGTATCACATAATAAAGTGTCTAATACAAATAGGAAGAGTTGAGTGTATGTTTAGTTTCTTTCGCAAGAAAGAGGAGAAGAAATTAACCAATTCCGTCGATGCAAACATCAAATTATTTAAAGACATTTTCACAAATGATGATACTTTGATTGTTAGGAAGTTTCAGAATAAGTATTTAAAAGCAGCGGCCTGCTGTGTTATCTACATTGATGGCATGGTAAATACCGAAGTGATCAACGAGAATATTATTCAGCCTATTTTAGGCGGGAATTTAAAGGAAGAAATTTCTGATGGCAACCTACTGGAAGAATTGCAGTATAAAGTGATTGCCTCCGGCGATGTCAAAGAAGCAGCCAATATTCATGATCTGGTCGGATCCGCAATCAATGGTGATACGGTCTTGCTGGTGGAGGGCTATAAGCAAGCTCTCATTGTAAGTACCAAAGGATGGCAGACCAGGCCCATTGATGAACCCTTAGCCGAGAGGGCCGTGCGTGGACCAAGAGAAGGTTTTGTCGAGTCTTTAATCATAAACCTGTCCTTAATCAGGCGGAAAATCAAAAATCCGGACTTGAAGTTTCAATTTAAAGAATTGGGATCAAGCACCAAGACCAAAATCTGCCTTTGCTATCTTGAAGGGGTAGCCCCCGAAAAAGTTCTTCAGGAATTGATTCACCGGCTGGATAAAATTGAAATCGATGGGATTATGGATTCCGGCTATATCCAGGAACTCATCAAGGATTCTCCCTTGTCACCTTTGGAAACGGTAGCTTCCACAGAAAGACCGGATAATGTAGCCGGGAAGCTGCTGGAAGGAAGGATTGCAATTGTCGTTGACGGAAGTCCGTTTGTGCTCACGCTGCCGTTTTTGTTTGTTGAATATTTTCACGCCGATGAAGATTACTATAACGACTCCTTATTTACAACCGTCAGCAGGACCTTAAGGATGATCGGTACCTTTGCAGCAATATTCCTCCCGGCAATTTATGTATCACTGACAACATTTCACCAGGAGATGATACCGACACCCCTTTTATTAAGTATTACAGCTGCCAGGCAAGGCACGCCCTTTCCGACAATCGTGGAAGCGGTGATCATGGGTTTTTTGTTCGAAATCCTGAGGGAAACCGGGACGAGAATGCCTGCGCCAATCGGGCAGACGGTAGTTATTGTGGGGGCATTAATCCTGGGGGGAGCAGCAATTGAAGCCAGGTTTATCAGCGCTCCTATGGTGATCGTCAGTGGATTGACCGGTATTACGGCGCTCCTGACCGTAAAGTTTAAAAGCTTTCCCATAATTCTTAGGCTCTTATTGTTATTCCTTGCTTTTCTTATGGGCTTTTACGGAATTATCTTCGGTTTAATCGGACTGGTTATTTATTTTATGCAAATGCGTTCCTATGGCGTCCCCTATCTGTTAGGGACTACTGCTTTTGATGAGAACAACATCAAGGATACGGTTACCAGAACACCGTGGCACCAAGTGCATTTTCACCCCAGGCTCCCGGTGGTGGAGAACCATGACTCAGATCATAGAAAATAGAGGTAGCAGCTTCATGAAATCAACAAGTAAAATTCTATCAGTGATCTTGATTTTAGCGAATACCCTGTTTTTAGCCGGTTGCTGGAACTATCGGGAGATCGATACGCTGAGGTTTGTGGCGGGGATAGCCATTGACAAAAGCGAAACCGGCGATCAATATCTGTTAACCGTCGAAACCGTGGATATTAAGAACGGTGGAGAATCAATCATGAATTCAAATACCATTACAGTGGCTGGAGATACGCTGTTGGACGCTAAAAAAAATATGGATTCCATATCCGGGAAAAAGTTGTATTTTGCTCATGCCAGGGTGGCTGTTTTAAGCCAGGCTGTGGCGAAAGAGGGGGCAGTAAAAGTTATTGATTGGTTAGCCAGGAACGCCGAGCTCAGGGAGGATATTGAAGTGCTGGTATCCCAGGAAATCACTGCCAAAGAAATACTGGAAACCGGGAGCAAAACGGACCAAATCATCTCCTTTGAACTGGACAAGGTGATGAAAAATCAAAAAACTATCGCCAATGCTCCAGAGAAAGAGTTATGGAATTTGATCAACGATTTAGGTGGCAGCGGTATTTCAGCAGTCCTTCCGTTAGTGTCCCTCAAGAAAGTCAATAGCCGAACCTTGCCCTCTGTGACGGGAACCGCTGTCTTTAAAAGGGATAAGTTGGTCGGCTTTTTAAATGTGGATGACACGAGGGACTTGCTCTTTATTCAAAACAAAGTTGATGGCGGATCACTTGTCCAGAATGGGGAAGGGGACAACGCCGGTTCAAAAGTATCTTTAAAAATATTAGATAATAGGACGAAACTAAAACCTGTTGAGAAAGATGGGAATGTAGAAATCTCCATTGAGATTAAAACTACGGTTGCCATCGATGAGATCGAAGGCACGGAAAACTATATCGATGAACCGGGAAGGCTTAGGCTGGAGAAAAGTGCCGAAGAAAGTATGAAAAAGAGCATTGAAAATGTAATCCAAGAAGTTCAAACGAAGTACAACAGCGACATCTTCGGGTTTGGAGCTAAAGTTAAAGCGGATATGCCCGGTACTTGGAAAGAAATCGAGACATTATGGGGCGACAAATTTAAAGATATAAAGGTTTCTGTTCATCCGGAACTTACCATCAAAAATAGTGCCGCATTCTCTCAACCTCTGAGAATTGGAGATTAAGGTATGGTTGTTTTAGTCATTTTTTCCTACGCATTGATTATCTATTTAGACTTGATTCCTTTATACAGAAAAAAGCTTTGGCGGGATTTTGGCGTCAATATGGCCCTTACTCTATTGACCTTTGCCATCGCCTTTTTAATAAGCTTGGATGTAGCGGTACCCAGTCCGGTATATCCCATCAAAAATTTGATAATTTCAATCTTAGGGAAGTAGGTAAGGTATGAATAAGGAAATGATTACTTCTAAACAGGGGGTTTACCTCTTAACCTTGTTCATGATAGGAAGCAATCTGTTTATGGGATTGGCTCCCGCTGCCAAGAGTAACGCCTGGATTGCCGCTCTTATAGGAACGTTGATGGCCCTTCCCATAATTTTTATCTACGCCAGGCTGCTCTCGCTTTTTAAAGGAAGGGATATATTCGATATACTTAATTTGGTTTTTGGGAATGTTTTAGGAAAAATAGTAGCCCTGGCGTATATTTGGTATCCCTTGCATTTAGGTGCCATGGTCATAAGAGATCTTGGAGAATTCTTTAACACAGTGGCCATGCCGGAGACACCCATGCTTTTGCCCATGCTTTTCATGGGTTTTATATCCATCTGGGCGGTCATGGCGGGAGTGGAGCTTCTGGGACGCTGCAGCAAAATTTTCTTCCCCATCGTTGTTATTATCATGTTTATAACCACCTTGCTGGTCATTCCTTATTTGAATTTTGCCCACCTCAAACCGGTAATGTATGATGGGATTGGGCCTATTTTAAACAGCGGCTTTGATATCTTTTCCTTTCCGCTTGCTGAAACGGTGCTTTTTCTGGGTGTTTTTTCTGCCTTGAAGACCGAAACGTCAATTTACCGGGTATATTATTCGGGGCTTTTTATCTTTGCCGCCATCGGTGTCCTGCTTACTCTAAGAAATATCCTTGTTTTAGGCGGTGATATTGTCAGCGTGGTTAATTTCCCCCTCTATGTTGAAGTAAGCCGGATAAATATTGGTGAATTTATCCAGAGAATTGAAGTTTCAGTTGCTACGACATTTGTAATTACCGACTTTATAAAAGTGAGTGTCTGCTTGTATGTTACCTGTCTTGGAATCAGCAAATTATTCGGGTTAAAAAATTACAGGTCAATAGTTGTTCAAACAGGCCTCTTAATGGTTTTATTGGCTTATATTATGTATGAAAATATCATGGACATGATTTATTTTGCTTTTGAGATCTATGCTTATTATGCCCTGCCCTTTCAGGTGATTTTACCTGTCATCATCCTGGTTATTGCTGAAATAAGAATAAGAGCGGGTCAATTGCAAACTGGAAAGAGATATTGATGTGTTGATAAGTTGCTGTCGTGCACTGGCTTCCCCAGGTAAGACCCTTAATCCCAAGGCTAGGTTAAATATTTTCCCAATCACTATTTCACATCTTTGCAAGGACCAATCCATACTGGGGTTCCAATTAGAATCTGAGATGTATCGATCTTGCTAAAACGATCGTTCCATTTTTATAAAACCAAATAAAATATTCGCTAGAATCTTTAAATAATATAACATATAATAGAATATGCTTTAACCCTTTAGTATATATACTGGAAACACTTTAAAACTATCAAAATAACTAAAATAAGAATAATAATTAATATCTAGCCTCATTATCCTATGGCAATTATTCAATTAAGAACAATAATTAAAGCAAGAATGAATAACTTTTTTGGCAAAGCAGTTTAAGGTAATTTGGCTTACATAAAAGTTAGATTGTGAAAGGTGGAGCAAGAATTGTCAGCAGCGTGTCACATTCATACGGATATCGATAAGTGCCAGGGGTGCAATAATTGTATCAGACATTGCCCAGTCCATGGGAACATGGCATATTTAGACACAAATGGGAATGTAAAAGTAAAAATTAACGAAGAGGATTGTATTGAATGTGGAGAATGCTTAAAAGTGTGTAGTCATAGTGCTCGGTACTATCAAGACGATATTACCTCTTTTTTTGCAGAATTAAAAGGTGGCAGCAGAGTATCAATACTAACAGCACCCGCAATACGTGTAAATTTCCCAAATTACAAACGGCTTTTTGGCTATCTTAAATCTCTTGGAGCTCAAGCCTTCTATGACGTATCGCTGGGAGCAGATATCTGTACCTGGGCGTATCTAAAGACAATAAACGAAAAAAATCTCAAAACACTTATTGCTCAGCCTTGCCCCGTAGTCGTCAATTATATTGAAAAATACGTACCGGAATTACTTGAGCAACTTTCCCCCATTCACAGCCCTATGATGTGTACGGCTGTATATATTAAGCAGTACGTGAAAGACACTTCTGCGTTGGCAATGCTTTCTCCATGTATCGCAAAGAAAACGGAATTCGAAAGTACTGACAATACAATAAGCTATAACGTAACCTATACTAACCTGGCAAAGTACCTCGAAGCCCACAATGTCAATCTCAATAATTACGAAGAAGTTGAATTCAATGACTTAGACTGTTCGCTAGGACTGCTGTTCAGTCGCCCCGGCGGTCTTCGGGAAAATGTCGAGGCTAGGAACCCTGACGCATGGGTTCGGCAAATAGAAGGTCCTCAGGAAGCTTGTGACTATCTGAAAACATATTCTTCTAGACTGAAACAGGGCAAATCTGCCCCCTTACTTGTCGACATTTTAAACTGTACTCACGGTTGCAATATTGGAACAGGAACAAGTTTAGATAAGTCAGTTCTTGATGATATCGATGATACATTAAACACCTTAAAGGTTGTTAAACGAGACGAAAGGGTTAGGAATAAGCATTTTAGCAAGATGTCTCGTCTAAATTGGCTTGACGAATATTTCACTAAAAACCTTAGACTAAGTGACTTCGTTCGCACTTACGATAGGAATCGAACACTAAAGCCCCTTAGCAATCCTTCTGAATCGGAACTGAACAGCATCTATATTAAAATGCACAAAACAACACCAGAGGCAAAAGAATTGAACTGCACAGCCTGCGGGCATGCAACCTGTCGAGATATGGCAGTCTCTATCTATCATGGCTCAAATATCGTTCAAAGCTGTATTGACTATAGCAGGGCAGAAATTATATTTGCTAAATCAGATAGTA
This sequence comes from Desulfosporosinus hippei DSM 8344, assembly GCF_900100785.1. Taxonomy (GTDB): domain Bacteria; phylum Bacillota; class Desulfitobacteriia; order Desulfitobacteriales; family Desulfitobacteriaceae; genus Desulfosporosinus; species Desulfosporosinus hippei. The sequence continues at coordinate 78,518 of NZ_FNCP01000016.1, forward strand.
TAGACGAGATGAATACCTTAGTAGACCAACTTAAAGCTGCCGATATCGAGAAGGAAAAGGGCATTATTAAACGTCAGAAATATGTTGACTCCATTAAATCCACGGTTTTACAAATGGCGAAGGGCAATGAGGAAAGTGTTTTAAGCTTAAACAACATTTCTAATTACATCTCCCAAACCTTAGACACGGCTATATTGCTTAAGGATAGCGTTAATGCGATGACCCAGAAATTAAACAATTTTGCCTCGGCTTCTGGTGAACTTGTCGAGATATCTAGCCAGACAAACCTTCTGTCTCTAAATGCCTCCATTGAAGCGGCTCGGGCAGGGGAAGGCGGCCGTGGATTTTCGGTTGTAGCTCAAGAAGTGAAAAAACTGGCAGAGCAATCAAAGACCGTGGTTAGCAATACTATATCCGAGGAACGGGCCATGCTCGACGTATTGTCAGGAATTGAACAAGGGTCTTCTACCTTAGAGGAAAACATGCAACACATCTCCGATTCTGTTGCTGAAATGCTAGCAACAGTTCAGGAAATGGCTGCGCAAGAGGAGGAAATCCTCGTTGGTTTAGACTCTTCGTTATAAGAAAAGGATATTTAACGTCTAAGTCCACATAAAACATTAAAAGTAAGTTTTCAGCCTGCCGGCGAAGACGTCCACATCTTCACATGCAGGCTCTTGCTATTTTCCATCTTTGGAGGAAATAAACAAACTATAGAGAATATCAGTAGAAGAACAGGCTGGATATTTTCAACGATTATAATCGCTGCAGGTTTGCTTTATTAGAAACTGAAAGTTGGAGAATTGAAGATGCCGAAACCAAAAAAGAACCTAACGAGAAATCTCTATTTTCCTGAGCGGATAACGGATGCCCTCAAGGAAGTAACCAACTACCCTCTGACAATTGTCGAAGCGCCCATGGGCTATGGAAAAACAACGGCTGTAAGGGAGCTGTTGAGCAGGGAGAAGGTAAATTTAATCTGGCTGAGAGTTCAGGACAGTTCCTTAAGTATTTTCTGGCAGAGGCTTTGCCGACATCTGGGTGAGGTGGATTATGACCGATCACTAAGCCTTGCAGCCTTGGGTTTTCCCAGTAACAGCACAGCCAGGCAGGAAGCACTGAACCTCTTGGAGGATATGGAGCTAAAAAGCACTACGGTGCTGGTGATTGACGATTATCATCTTGTGGAATCTCCTGAACTAAACAGCTTCCTGGAATTTCTGGTTATGAACGAAAGCACAGATTTGCATCTATTGCTTACTGCCCGTCATACTGAGTTACAGCGAACAGAGGAATTAAGCTTGAAAGGCTATCTGCTGCCTATCGGCAAAGAAGCCTTTGAGTTTTCTGCGCAAGATATCAAAGGGTATTACCGCCTTTGTGGTATTACCCTGAAAGATAATGAAGCAGCAAGGCTGTATGCACTTACAGAGGGCTGGATCAGCGCCCTCTACCTTATTATGCTTCAATATATGGAGAATGGAATCCTGGAAACCTCCCAGGATATTAATAAGCTGCTGGAAAGTACAATATATCAGCATTTTCCAAAAGAAATTAAGGAGCTTCTCCAGTCCCTCTGCCTCTTAGACAGCTTCAGCCTTGAACAGGCCATCTATTTAAGCAACAATAAAAATTCAGAAGCGCTTTTGACAGAGATTATAGCCAAAAACGCCTTTGTTAAATATGATGAAGGTTTGAAAACCTATCACATGCATAAAATATTCACCAGATATCTGCGCCACTTGCTGGAAGGCAGAGAAGAGGGCTATAAGAGAGAGCTATACCGCAAGATTGCCGAGTTTTCCCTGAAAAATGAAGACTATGTTGAAGCCATGGCAAACTTCTATCGGGCCGAAGAATTCGAAAGCCTGCTTTTAGCGGTAGAAGCGGATCGGGGACACAGTATTCACAACGAACAGCGCGCGGCTTTTATCCGCTTCTTCGAAAACTGCCCGAAAACGGTGCTTCTCAGGCATCCCACGGCTGTGCTGATTTACGCTCTTTGCCTTTTTTCCTTTAACGAAATGGAGCGTTTCCAACAGGTATGCGGAGAGTTTGCTGAAGCAGTCCATTGCAATGAAGATCTTGGGCCGGAGAGCCTGGCCGAGTTGATGGGCGAGTTTGAACTGCTCTTATCTTTCACGGAATACAACAACATCCGGAAAATGTACGAACACATCAAAAGAGCGGCGGAACTATTAAAACAACCGGCTAAGTTTCTGGACACCAAAGGCAGTTGGACTTTTGGCTCACCCTCAGTCCTGTATATGTTTTACAGAGAACCGGGAACCCTGAGGCAAGAGGTGCAGAACCTGAAGGAAGCAATGCCGGTATATAGCCGAATTACCAACGGCCATGGCTCAGGCGGTGAATATGTGCTGGAGGCAGAGTGGTATTTCAACCGGGGAGATTTTGTCAGCGCAGAGATTGAAGTACAAAAGGCTTTATACGCGGCTAAGCGCTGGGGGCAAGGAGATATTCTCTGTTGTGCCCTGTTTCTTCAAGCGAGATTGGCCATGGTCAGGGGGGATTATTCCCAGATGCTTAATATTCTCCGGAAAATGCACGAAGAACTCCACGGAAAACGCTGGTATAACCTGATGCACACTGCGGAGGTTTGTGACTCTTTTCTTCAGGCCTGCCTGAAGAGGGAGGAACGCATCCCCTTATGGATTAAAGAGGGGGACTTGGATTCCAGCGGGCTGTATTTTCCGGCCAAAGTATTCTTAAATATCGTGTATGGCAGGGTTCTGCTGGTTAAGGGTGAATATCTGAAAGTTTTAGGCACAGCGGAGGAATTTATCACTGAGGCAGGGGGTTTTCCGAACTTACTGGGAGAGATTTACGCCTACATCTATATTGCAGCCGCAAATGAAAAGATATTCCGGCGCACCGCTGCCCTGGAGGCCCTCGAGAAAGGGTTGGAACTTGCTGCAGGGGACGAAGTTTATTTGCCTTTTGTGGAAAACAGTGATTTTATCCAGCCTTTGTTGGAGGAACTCGCTGGGAAAAGTCGTTTTCGAGACAGTATCCGAAAGATATTAGAGATTGCCAAGAGTTACCAGGCAGCGCTATTGCAAATTAGGAGAGAACACTTTCAAGAGAACAGGCCTGCCCTGACAGAGCGGGAAATGGAGATTGTGCAGCTTGTCGTCCAGGGGCTGACCAACAAGGAAATTGGAGAGCGTTTATTCATCACAGTTAATACGGTAAAAACAACTTTAAAGAACGTTTACACTAAGCTGTCCATCAATAACCGAGTACTCTTGAAGCAGCATGTCACTTCCCTTTAATTCTCCTAACCCCACCTAAGATCACCCGCTGGGTGGTGTAACTGGGAAAAAAACCACTATACAATGATTTGTATAGTGGTTTTAACATTTTTGGAGGAGGTGAAGAAGTGGTTCAAATTAAAGAGGTCATCCCCCAAGAGGACTACCTGCTGGAGATCATCCTGAATAATGGCAGCAGTATCAGCCTAAACATGAAAAGCAGGCTTGATACGGTACGCTTCAGGATGCTGGCAGATAAGGAGTTTTTTCGGAAGGTGACCACTGACGGCAGATTTGTCTCCTGGGGAGATGAGGTAGAAATATCGGTCAGTGAGGTTTTTCAACTGGCTCAAAGATAACTCTGACACTGAAATGATGGGAGATAAGATGAGTGAGATAATCAGGAAAACAAAATGGCTATTCATCGAATATGTGCTCTGGTGTTTTATGTGGCCTTTTCTTCGGTTATGCCAATTAGAATTAAGGAACTACGATCATTTACCGGCTAAACCATATATTATGGCTTTTAACCATGTCAGCTATCTGGACTGGCTGATCCTGTATCCCTTCTTTAACAAAATTAAGAAGCAACCAATAATTTTTATAGGCAAAAAGAGGCTTTTCGAACATCCCTTATTTAAACACTTTATGGAATATGCCCGGGTTATTTGTGTTGATCAGGGAAACGTGAACAAAACCTTTCTTTGTCAGGTGAGAAAGAGCTTGAAAGAAGGGCATGTTTTGGGGATATTTCCGGAAGGAACACGTTCAGCGGATGGCAGGTTATTGAAAGGACAGCCGGGCATAACCCAGCTGGCCATAATGAACAGGGTCCCGGTTATTCCGGTGGGATTAAACGGATTTTACAATATTTTGCCCAAGGGCAAAAAGTTCCCCAGGATCAATAAGCTGGTAATTGAGATTGGAGAGCCAATTTATCTTGATCAATACCATGGCAAAAAGCTCACTGAACAGGAAATCGAAAGCCTAACCCGCTTAATCATGACTCAGATCGGTCATTTGACCCATCAGGAATATAACTATTAGCAGGCAGCATTTAGGGGAGGACTATGCCAAAAGAATTGCCTTTAGGTATAAAGAAAAAGGCCTGGAAATTAAAAGAACCTATCAGGATCTTTATGACGATGTGCAATTTCTAGGGATTTCTCTGCTTAACTTAGGAGTGAAAAATCTCAAAGTTGCCGTGATAGGGGAAAATATTTATGAGTGGATTGTGACCTATCTAGCGACTGTCAATAGCGGGAATGTTATTGTGCCTCTGGACAAGGAACTAGGCCCCAAGGAAATCGCTGGTATTTTAAGCGAAACTGAAGCTGGAGCCTTGGTTTATTCACCTCAGTATCAAGAAATTGCTCAAGCAGCAATCAAAGCCCTAGATAGGGACTTAATCTTAATTGAGACAGAGAAGGATCCTCAAACTACTAATTCCCTAAGTTTCTGGCAGCTAATTGATCAGGGAAAAAAATATATGTTGGAAGGCAATCCTGATTTTGCAAGCCTCAAGCTCGATAGAGACCAGCTGGCAGCCATAAACTACACTTCAGGAACGACAGGCTTAAGTAAAGGGGTCATGTTAACCCATAAGAATCTTATCTCCAATACCATCGGTGCTCTGAATAATGTTCAAGTTTATACTACATCTTTACTAATTTTGCCTATCCATCATACCTTTGGTTTCACAGCAGGAGTGTTGAGTATGCTCCATGCCGGGACTTGTATCTGCATCAACAGCAGTCAGAAGAAACTAGCCGGTGATTTGCAGGATTATAAACCGGAGCATCTCTTTTTGGTACCACTCTATGTGGAAACTCTGTACAAAAAAATCTGGCAGATTGCTAAATCAACCCAGAAGGAAAAGCTCCTCAGAAAAGTTTGCAGATTAAGTGATACTTTATTAGCCGTAGGAATTGACCTTAGAAAAATCCTCTTCAGAAATGTTCTTGCTGCCTTTGGCGGAGAATTGAAGCTGATAGTCTGTGGTGGGGCACCCCTGGACCCGAAATATGTCAAGGGTTTTAGAAGTTTTGGCATTAATGTCCTCAACGGCTACGGCATAACAGAATGCTCACCTATTGTAGCAGTCAACCGCAACGAGTATTACCGAGACGGCAGTGTTGGCACGGTCTTATCCTGTTGCCGAGTAAAGCTCCACAACCTCAATGAAGATGGGGAAGGGGAGATCCTGGTCAGCGGAGATTGTGTTATGAAGGGCTATTTCAAAAACGAGCAAGAAACTGACAGAGCTTTTCTGGATGGGTGGTTTAGGACAGGAGATATAGGCAAACTGGATGCAGACGGATTTTTATTTATCACCGGCAGGACTAAGAACATCATCATCTTCAGCAATGGGAAAAACATCTATCCTGAAGAACTGGAAATGCTCTTAATGAATATTCCCTCTGTTAACGAAGCCTTAGTTTATGCCGAAAGGAATCAAGCAGATCAAGAGCTTTATATCGTTGCCGAGGTCTATTTAGCTGAAGAATACCGGGAAGGTCAGCCCCTGGAGAATATTAAGCAAGAACTAGCTGAGGAAATTAAACTGCTTAACAAGTCCCTGCCGGCATACAAAAATATCAGCGAATTTAGAATCAGGCAAACTGAATTTGAGAAGACCACCACCAAGAAGATTATCAGGAAATGAGGGGAGTTAAGCTATGTTTAATCAAGTCGTGGCAATCATCACCAAATACCAAGATGCTAACCTTGAGAAAATTCATCAGGACAGTCATTTAATCCATGATTTATCCTTGAACTCCTTAGAGATAGTAGAAATGGTCTGTGATCTTGAAGAATCCTTTGGAATCGAGATTCCCGATGCCCACATCAGCCAATTTAAAACAATTGGCGATATCTTAGAATACCTAGACCAAAGACTCACAAACAAAGTTCTAAGTTAAGGAAGGGGGAGGGGTTGGCCTTGAAGAGAAAATTCGTTTATCTAAAGTACCTGAATATCCCCAATACCATCACCGGATGCTCTTTGGTTATCGGCTTTATCACTTTGACGTTAATTTTCCAGCAAGAGCTTAAGCTTGCTTTAACCCTTTATGCCTTCACTATTTTGCTCGACCGGCTTGATGGGATTGCTGCCCGGAAATTTGGGATGGAATCAGACTTTGGCAAAGAGCTGGACAGTTTGGCAGACTTCTTCAACTTTTGCATCGTGCCTGCGCTTATCGCCTATTTCCTGGGGTTGAACTCTGTCTTGTCGGTTCTGATTCTGATCGCCTATATCCTCTCGGGTGTAAGCAGACTGGCCCATTTCAATCTGGAGGGGATGGAGGAAATTGAGGGCAAAAAGTATTTTTCAGGTATTCCCACGACCCTGGCAGCGAGCTGGTTTTTGATAACTCTTTCATTGCTGGAACTATTTAATCTCCAGCATTTGCATGATGTTTTGCTCCTCTTTTTTGGCGCTTTAGCTGTTTTGATGATTGCCCCTTTGCAGTGCAACAAAAATGGACTGCTGGTTAAGTCCTTATACCTGTTAATCCCGACAGCAATCGTTCTATTATGGTTATTTTAGCAATCTATTTGTATCATACGGATCGTTGCAACTCATACTGAATTGAGATGAGAGGACAGGAAAAGAGATATGCTTTATAGAGAAATGGGTAAAACAGGTGACAAGGTTTCAATTCTAGGTTTTGGCTGTATGCGTTTTCAGGAAATCAACGGGAGAATCGATGCCCAGCGCACTGAAAGGCAGCTGCTTCAGGCGATCGATAGTGGTGTCAATTATTTTGATACGGCTTATGTCTATCATGGCGGGAAAAGTGAAAGCTTTTTGGCTGAGGTGTTTTCCAAGGGGATTAGAAACAAAGTGAAAATCGCCACCAAGCTGCCAACCTATCTGATCCAGTCCCGGCGAGGAATGGAAGAGGTTCTGGGAACCCAGTTGAAGAGGCTTAAGACGGATCGGATCGACTATTACCTCCTGCACATGCTGACGGATTTTGCTTCCTGGGAGAAAATGAACCAACTCGGGATTCTGGATTTTCTGCAAAGAGCCCGGAGGGACGGCAAGATCATTCATACTGGTTTTTCCTTTCACGGGGACAGAGAGAATTTTAAGCTGATTGTCGATGACTATGACTGGGACATGTGCCAAATCCAGTACAATTATCTTGATGAATATTACCAGGCGGGAACTGAAGGCCTTCAGTACGCAGCTGTCAAAGGGCTGGGTGTCGTTGTCATGGAACCCCTCCGGGGAGGGAGATTAGTGGGCAGGATACCTGCGGAGGTTGATAAAATCTGGAGTAAGGCCGAAATAGCAAGGACACCTGCCGAATGGGCTTTGCGCTGGGTGTGGAACCACCCTGAAGTAACCATGTTGTTGTCAGGGATGAACGAAGAAGCACAGATAAGGGAAAATATCCGAACAGCAGGGGAGGCTTATCCGAATTCCTTAGCACAGGAAGAACTGGCTGTCGTGGAAAGAGTTAAGGAGGCTTATCAACAACTGCTCAAGATTGGCTGCACAGGCTGCAGATATTGCCTGCCTTGCCCGTCAGGCGTCGATATTCCAAACTGCCTGGGGATTTATAATGATAAGCATCTTTTTCAGACCAAACGGACAAAAATTCATTATTTTCTCATGACAAGCGGTTTGGTCGGCGGTGTACCCAGCCATGCCTCACTCTGCAGCGGCTGTGGAAAGTGTGAGAAAGTATGTCCCCAGCAGCTAAAGATCCGGAGTCATTTGCAGGATGTTGTCAGGACGCTGGAATACCCGGCTATGAAGCAGTTGACTGGGCTTATTCATTGGGGGATTAAGGGATTAAATTTAGTAAAGAGGAGAAAAGAATAAGCTTGTGCACTTAGAGTTTATGGGGGGATAGAGATGATACAGGATTAAGGAGACTGTTCAGGAGATTCAAAAAGGGGCTGTGTAGCCATACCAAAAGAATTTGCCAAAGCTATGGTTTGAAGAAAACGGCAAAAATTGTAAATGTTATGCCTGTGATGAGTCTTGAGCTGGAGAAAAAGCTTGCATTTGTGATATAATATTATTAAAGGAGTTGAATGTATGTCTCCAGAATTGCATGCTCGGCGTTTAGCGGCAGTAAAACTTGCCAATGCCGTGAATAAAATAGAAGGCGTCCCAGTCTCGATCCAAGCAAAAAAACTCTCAGCCCAGTGGGTGCGGGGAGAAATTTCGGGTGCAGAAATGAAAGCGATGCTTATTGCAAAGCATAAGCAGAGTTAAGGGATTGTTTATGAATAATGATCCGTATCTTTATGAAGGAAGCTTTGTCCTGCGCAATTTATTAAATATCCACATCGAAAAAGACCTGGATGTTGCCGAGGCGGAACTTTCGCAAGCCAACATGATGTTGCTGTATGAGCAGGGCTTTAATGATTTTTCTACACAAGGCATAAAGACAATTCATAAGGTTCTGTTTGAAGATGTGTATGATTGGGCAGGGGAATTCCGGACTATAAACATCCAAAAGAGTGAACCTCTATTAGCAGGAATAAGCGTCTGGTATTCTGATGCCGATAATATCAAGAAGGACTTGGATTTAGCATGGAAAGCAATAAATAAGACAAAATGGCGCAATCTAAGCCGCGAATATTTCACCGCACAGATTGTCAGGATGTTTCCTCTATTGTGGCAGGTACATCCTTTCCGTGAAGGAAACACGCGAACTATCGTAATGCTGATAACTTTCTTTGTTGAGTATTACGATTATTTTTTTGATAAGGAGCTTTTGGCTGCCAGTGCCGGATATGTCCGTAATGCATTTGTGATGGCCAGCCTTGGTCAATATTCGGAATTTGAACACCTTGAGAGAATTATGCTGGACGCCATCTGCACAGAGCCAATCGAATACACTGACGATTTGGATCAGGAGGAATCGGTTCCTCAAGGTGAAAAGTATCAAAAATATAAGACGGACTACAAACCTGTCACACATGAATACCGTGCAGACGACGAATAAAATAAAAAGTAATTAATACTACCTTACGGGCAACCACCGGTCGTTGATTCGATCCGACCATCTGAAGAAGTCAGAATTCCTTAGCGTACAGGAAATCTGACTTCTTCTATCGTTATATGGTTATTACAAAATACGCATCCAACAATAACGGAGCCGCCTTATTTATCTCATACTAAGACAGTACTCCATAAAGCACCGGATGCAATGGGCAACATTAACATGACGTAACTCGTAATTTTGATTACCCCAAAAATCCGTAAGCGCCTTACATAGTTAGGCACTTGCGAACTGCACATATATTCCTTGAAGATGTCCAATGATTTCATTAACTTTTCCATAAGCTATATAGATATGCCCTTTGAATAAAAGCACTGAAAATTGTATCCACAGGGATGCAACAACCAGTGCTTTTGTCATATCTCCTCCTTATCAGGAGTGTATATGAAACATTTTGATTTTATAATGCCCCTATTTCAAAATGTCCTTGACACGGGGACCACTTTATAGTGCTTCAGCCTCTTTTTTACGGAATAAAGTGTTTCTACTAGAGGATAACAGCACGGATAAGCTATATTATAGCTATGATGCTGCGGGAAGTCTTGTGAGCATGAATCTTAACGGAACGGAGTATCATTATATCCGCAATGCTCAGGGGGATATTATTGGGCTGTTTGATGGTACGGGAACGCAGGTTGTCGGATACAGTTATGATTCCTGGCGCAAGTTGATAGCTACTACGGAAAGTCTTGCTTCAACAGTAGAGCGAGAATCCTTATCTGTATAGAGGGTACAGGGCTGATATTGAGACTGGACTGTATTATCTGCAGAGTCGGTATTATAGTCCTGAGTGGGGAAGGTTTATTAATGCGGACGCTTTAGGCGGAAAAGTCTGAGACTTGCTAAGTCATAATGTATTTGTGTATGCATTGAACAATCCTGTAAACATAAATTTATTTGATGATCGTCACTATATATGGTACTATGCATATAGGAGGTGAAACGGTTGAGTAAGCTTAAAAAGTTACTTGAGAGAATAAAGAATAACCCCCGACAAGTACGATTCGAGGAACTAGATAAGATACTGCTACATTACGGATTTTCAAAGAGGCAGCCTTCGGGTGGATCAAGCCACTATACATACAAACTTGGGGAATCCAGATTAACTGTACCGTTCAAAAAGCCTCATATTGGTGAAGCCTACGTTGAGTTAGCACTTAATGTTTTAAAAGGAGTGATAGACGATGAACAAGACGCTTGATTATTATATGGGTTTACCGTATAGCATAACGCTTCATCCATCTTCTGAAGGCGGTTATGCTGTAGCGATTCCAGAACTGCCCGGCTGCATTACTCAAGCTGATACCGCCAATGAAGCACTGGCCATGATCGAGGACGCCAAAAAATGCTGGTTGGAGTCTTGTATTGAGGATGGCGTCGAAATTCCTGAGCCTACTAGAGATGACTACTCAGGAAGATTTAATGTACGGGTCCCAAAGAGTCTCCATAGACATTTATCAGAACTCGCCAAAAAAGAAAATATAAGTCTTAATCAATTAATCCTTTATCATCTTTCGAGGAGTGCCGGATTTAAAGGTTAGTGAATTGGAGCGGGGCCGTTGCAAAGCGAACAGAGTTCGTAGAGCTCGGCCCCCGTTTATTTTTATGAAAAATAAAACTGCGGATGATTCGAAAGAACCCGCAGTTGGCGTATAATTGAGTTATGTAAAAAACCAAATTACACAGTAAAAATTATACCGATTGGATCGGTAACAATTAAAAGGACGGTAAGAAAATGGAGATTGATAGTATTATTTTTGATTTAGACGGCACACTTTGGAATTCCATGGCAGGAATTTGTGAGGCCTGGCAAACGGTCTTAGCCAACTATCCTAACATTACAAAAGGAGTAACCCCTGAAGATATGCAAGGCTGCATGGGGCTGCCAATGGATGAAATAGGCAAAAAGTTGTTCCCGGAATTAGATGAAGCTGGTCAAAAGAAATTAATGAAAGAATTCTGTGAGACAGAACAAGCTCATTTAGAGGAACATGGCGGAATGTTATACCCTAAATTAGAAGAAACTCTTAAAAAGTTAGCTCAAAAATACAAATTGTTCATAGTTAGTAATTGTCAGGATGGCTATATCCAAGCCTTCTTTAAGGCCCACAGCTTAAATAAATACTTCAGTGATTTTGAATGTTGGGGTGTCACAGGGCTGTCGAAAGGGGAAACCAATAAAATCCTCATAGCAAGAAATGAACTCAAAAAACCTATTTATGTAGGAGATACCATGGGAGATGCCCAGTCAGCCAAAGTTGCGGAAATCCCGTTTGTATATGCCAGATATGGCTTTGGTAAGGTTGAAGAGTATGATTATGTGATTGATTGCTTTGAAGAATTGTTAACGATAATATTGACCTGAAGACCGAACACTATTGCCGCAGTAACATCATAGATGTCTTGACTCGAGGTTGAGGACTGAGGTTAGATAAAATAAGCGCCATCGAAGGGTAAGATTCAGTCCTAAACAAAAACAATAGGCCGGGCATATAGAGCCTGGTCTATTGTTTTTGTTTAGGATTCAAAGCTAATGAGTTTTATTTACATTTTCTATTTAGACGCAATTAAATGTGGTTTAATGACCGGTTTCGCTAAGTCAGAATCATCATTACTTAAAATTCTCCGAATCAAATCTCGATTAGTTAACAGGTTGATTAAGATATTCTCCTCTTTAGTTTTCTTAATGCAGGCACCTGTGAGAATATTAAGGGGGCGATAAAGGGGACTGTCTTCTATTTGTAATGTCTTAAAAACGTTTTGATCACTTTCTTTGCTGACGGTTAAGGCAGAAATGATGGTTATACCTAGTCCGGCAGCTACGGCATGTTTGATCGCTTGAGTACTCCCTAACTCCATTGCTATATTTAACTGCGCAGGATCAAGTCCGCTCTGCTTTAGCATAATCTCCATCACCTTACGAGTTCCGGAACCCTCTTCTCGGGTCAAGATGCGCTCGTTCATGAGTTCATCGAGTCTAATAGTTTTTCTCGCTGCCCAGGGATGGAAATTAGGAATAACAACTACCAACTGATCTTCCCAGAAACTTTTAACATTTAGATTTTTGTTCTTGCCCACAGGCCCCTCAATCAAACCAATATGCATATTTTTCTCTAAGATATCTTGGGATATGGATTCAGTATTGGCGATTTTAACCTTAAACTCAACTTCCGGATGAATTCTGTGCAAAAATGTTATAAGATGCGGAAGTATATATTCGCCGATGGTCAAGGTTGCGCCGAGACTGATTATTTTTTTCTGATTCTTAGTTAGAGCATCTATCGCCTCTTTGGCAGAGGTTAAGGTATCCAGAACACTTTGAACGTAACCGTAGAAGACTTTTCCCTCTTTTGTTAAACTTACGCCTTTATTTGATCTGTTAAAAAATTCTGCACCATATTCTTTTTCAAGGCTCTTGATTTGTACAGTAACGGATGGTTGACTTATATGAAGTTTCTTAGCAGATAACGAAATATTGTTAGTTTTAGCTACTTCTTGAAATACAAGCAAGCGTTCATCCATAATACGATCTCCCTTCGCCGTAAGCTAATCCAAACACTGATAATTTCATCCAGTATTAATCCTAAATGTATCTAAATGTTGATATGAATTTCCTATCTATGACCAGATAAATATCAGCATTACTAACCACTGCATCCACATAAACCACCCAATTATAAGGCTTTAACTCTATAATACAAAATAGCACATTACCTTGAGCATTACTGTCGTTGATTTGACAAATCATTTGTCGTTTTTTCGACAATACTCTACTAAAGGAAGAACGGGCACAATTCATCATCGATATGGATATCAAGGGAATGACCAACAGTTATCGGACTCAAGGAGCAAAATAAAGGTAAATACATATTGTTAGGCGAATAATAACCTGACCGTAGTAGGATTAAACGTAGGAAAGATTGCCAGTTTTCTATAAATGAGAGGGAGTGTCGGTTTGCTAATCAGAAAAGCAGCGTATGAGGATTTAAATATAATCCTAGAAATATTTATGAATGCTATTAAGGTAATGAACGACAACAATATTAACCAATGGGATGACCTTTACCCGACTTCTACAGATCTCGAACAAGACATATTAAATGGACAAATGTATGTTGGAATTAAAGGTGGCGAAATAGCTTCAGCCTTAGTGATTAATAATGAATGTGAAGAAGAGTATAAGTATGGCAACTGGGGATCTGACAATGACAAGTTTGCTGTTGTTCATCGACTGTGTGTTAACCCAATCTACCAAAATAAAAAAATTGGGAAAGCCACTATGATAAAGATAGAAGAGATATTAAAGACAGAGGGAATTCAATCTATAAGATTAGACACGTTTTCTCTAAATCCATATGCCTTAAAAATGTATCAGACTCTTGGATATCAAAAGGTTGGAGAAGTGAAGTGGAGAAAAGGATTATTTTATTTATTTGAGAAGCAATTGTGAAAAAGGACTTTTTGTTAAACATTATTCTGATACCACCCAGTAAGATTTTAATTGCACCCACAGGGCAAGGATTTTAATTTAAGCCGATAATTGCCGGTAGGAGTTAAGACCACAAAACGTCTCTCTTGCTTATTAATATTTTCGAATTTGAGCAGACCTTTAAAATAGTGCGGACAAAGATAGACATGACAAAAGGGCTGGTTTTCTGCCCTCCCTTTTGTCATGTCTATCTTCTTACACTTTAATTATAACATGTGAACCTCCCCCACCTACATTACATTAGAGGTAGGGGCTTCCGGCAAGCCCAAAATGTATGTCTCAATGGCATCTCGCTTAGAGATACCTCACCCGAGGCGCGAGTACATTATTTCGGTAAGGCCAGCAACTATATGCAATTCTTGCATACGGGCCAGGTTCATGGCTTCTACTACTTCCCGCTTTAGGCGATCCGTAGATACTTTTGTTGATCCAATGATAGTTCCCGGAACTTTCCATATTTGTAGTTGCTCAAGATGTTCTTCGCTCCGTGGATATCCCGGTGTTCCCGATATCCGCAAGTACAGCTGTAATTCCTAGAGGATGGTTTCTTTCTCCTCCCACAAACGGGACACGTTTGTGTTGTATAGGATTCATCGACTTTTTGTAGACTTATTCCCTCGGCTGCCAATTTGTATTGTAGGTAGGTTGTGGTTCGACCAAATTGCCATTGGGACATTTTTTGATTATGTTTGCGAGAACGTTTGCGCTTGTTCTTTTTCTTTTTAGGAGAAGTATTTCGCTGTACACCCTCCATGTTGCCTACAACGACTCTTTTTACTTTATTTTCCAGGCACCAATTTGCGAATTTACGGGTGGTTTTGTGAAGGGCATCTGTCAACTGGGCATCACTCTTACCCAAGACGTAGTACAAAGCTTGCCGGTACTTTTTCCATTGACGAGAACCTTTTTGACATTTGGCTATCTTCTTTTGCAGTTCCTTCATTTTCTTATTACGTAATCGTTTGAGACTTCGGATCTTCCGACCGGTAATGATCACTCCTTGACCATTATCACAAACCGAAGCTATGGTGTGGATCTCACCCAGGTCTATTGCCGCAATACCCAGATGATCATTTTCTTTGGGCGTTATGCCGTCATCATAGGCTATAGCTAACCGCAGACCCCGGTCATAGACAAGTTCAATCTCCTTAATTTTGCCGGAGGGCAAATTCTTGACTCTAACCACTATAGGTTTTTGACGTTTACCCCTGAAAAGCCCCAAACTTAACTCGATTTTTCCGTTTTCGCCAACCCGAAACCCATCTTTTTTCCATTTAGTATTGAAATGCTTTTTCTCTTTGTAAGGGTAGCGAATTTGGGTGAATCCCAATGCCCTTGCTTTATGGGCATTTTCTCGAGCATCAATGTATTTTTCGTAGACCGCCTGTATGGACTGACTGTGGACTGGGTATTGACCTTTGGTTGCTAAATGCAACGTCCCTCGGTCAATCCATTTACCGTTTTTTTGAAAATGCTCTTTGGCCAATCCTAAACAGTCATTCCAAACATTAGCAGATGTGCGATTACAGGCAAAGAGACGTTCTATGTTGTCTTTAGTAGTATGGAACGTTGTCTTTAAGACTCGGATTATTGTGAACACCCCCTCCAATGTCTATACCCTTATTTTACCACATGGGGAACGTCTTTGGAACAGGTGTTCTGGTAATATTTTGTGGCGGCGATTCATCTCACCACCTATAGAGGATGGGAGTCTTCTCGCCGCGCGATGATAAAAAATTGTAAATGCAGACTATTTGTTACCATTTGCTACTGCTATAATGCAATAGCACGTTGGATACGATAATCAAAGACGGAATTGGCAAAGGAGGGAACGTATGAGTTTCTATGTGCTTAGTTTTCAGGATATTGACAAAACAAAACTCATGGTTGTGGGTGGTAAAGGCGCGAATCTAGGGGAACTTTGCAGGACTCCCGGAATACTCGTACCAGATGGTTTTTGTATTTCTACTGAAGCTTTTAAAAGAACACTCTCGGAAACCTCTTCGATTAACGAATTACTTGATCAGTTATCCCTTCTAAAGGTGGATGACCGAAGTAAAATCGCTGAACTTAGCAGTGAGATTCGCTTACGAATCGAAGGTTTATCTATTCCTCAAGACATTCATGAAGAAATAACCGTCTTTCTCTCCAAGCTTGGAGAAGAAAATGCCTATGCAGTACGATCCAGTGCAACTGCAGAGGATTTACCGACGGCTTCCTTTGCAGGCCAGCAGGATACGTATTTGAACATTATAGGAAAGGAAGCTATCCTAAAGCATATCAGCAAGTGCTGGGCCTCGCTGTTTACCGAGAGGGCCGTAACCTACCGCATTCAAAACGGCTTTGACCACCGTAAAGTACACCTGGCTGTGGTTGTTCAGAAGATGGTCTTCCCGCAGGTGGCTGGAATTCTGTTTACTGCCGATCCTGTCACAGGCAATCGAAAGGTGTCATCCATTGATGCCGGCTTCGGACTTGGTGAGGCTTTGGTCTCCGGACTGGTGAATGCTGATATCTATAAGTTGCAAAGCGGCAAAATTATCGATAAGAAAGTATCCACTAAGAAACTGGTTATTTATGCCTTAAGAGATGGCGGAACGAAAGAACAAGAGACCCCGCCTGAACAGCAGAATAAACAAGCGCTGACGGATGAACAGATTTTGCAACTTGAGCGCATTGGTAGAAAGGTTGAAGAACATTTCGGTTGTCCCCAAGACATCGAATGGTGTTTAGCTGATGATACATCAATTGGGGACATTCCTCCGGCCACAGAGACAAGTCTTCCAAAGGAGGTGTGTCCCCTTTCCTTTTTTATTGTCCAAAGTCGGCCAATTACAACTTTATACCCCATCCCTGAAGCAAATGATGATGAAAAACACGTTTATTTATCTGTGGGCCATCAACAAATGATGACCGACCCCTTGAAGCCACTCGGAATGTCTTTAAAGGAGTTAATATCTTTTGGCCGCTGGTTTAAAGCTGGTGGCAGGTTCTTTGTTGATGTGGCACCAATGCTGGCTTCGCCAGATGGCAGAAAAGTCTTATTAAATAACATGAAACAGCTCGAACCCCTCACAAAAGACGCAATTATGACCATCATAGAGCGAGATTTCATAAAATGTTTGCCAAATGATAAGACAGAGCAGAGTTCTGGTAATAGCGATAAAGTTAAGCCGCCTGCAGAACCTCAAGCCCAAATCGAAAACAATCCGTTAATTGTTGCTGATTTGATTAGCAAAAGTCAAACCTCCATAGAAGAGTTGAAACAAAACATTCTAGGGAAATCAGGAACGAATTTAATTGACTTTATACTAGAAGATATCCAGGAGTTAAAGAGAATCTTATTTGACCCACAAAGTACTGCTGTATTTACAGCCGCCATAAATGCTTCACTTTGGATCAATGAAAAAATGAACGAGTGGTTGGGTGAAAAGAACGCAGCAGACATACTTTCTCAATCTGTACCCAACAATATTACTTCGGAAATGGGTCTGGCGTTAATGGATGTGGCAGATGTGATTCGCCCTTATCCCGAAGTAATTGATTATTTACTGAACGTAAAAGACGATAATTTTTTGGAAAAATTAGTTCAGCTTGATGGGGGGCGCGTTACCCAAGAGGCAATCCTGTCTTATCTTGACAAATACGGAATGCGATGCAGCGGAGAAATTGATATTACCAGAACTCGTTGGGGCGAAAAACCAATTACGCTAATCCCTATGATTCTCAGCAACATAAAAAATTTTGAACCTAATGCTGGTAATCGAAAATTCGAGCAAGGGCGACGTGTTGCTTTGGAAAAAGAACAAGAGCTATTAGAGAGATTGAATAAGTTGCCGGATGGTGAAGAAAAAGTCAAAGAAACAAAGCGAATGATTGACCTAATCCGAAATTTCATAGGCTATCGTGAATATCCAAAATACGGCATGGTTAGCCGCTACTTTGTTTATAAGCAGGCATTACTGAAAGAAGCCGATCGACTCGTACAGACAAATGTCATTCAGGAAAAAGAAGATATATATTACCTCACTTTTGAAGAACTTCGCGAAGTCATAGCCACAAATAAACTGGATTCTCATATCATCTACAAGCGAAAAGAAGAATACAAATTATTTGAAAAACTAACTCCTCCACGTGTTATCACCTCTGAAGGTGAAATACTCTCCGGCGAGTACAAACAGGAAAATCTTCCAGCTGGTGCTATGCCTGGTCTGCCTGTTTCTTCAGGAGTTATAGAGGGAAGAGCCCGGGTCATCTTATGCATGGAAGACGCAAATTTAGAAGATGGAGATATATTAGTCACAACCTTTACTGACCCCAGTTGGACACCATTATTTGTATCATTAAAAGGCCTAGTCACCGAAATTGGCGGACTGATGACCCATGGAGCAGTTATAGCACGTGAATATGGCCTACCGGCAGTTGTAGGAGTAGAAAATGCTACCAAACTGATCAAAGATGGGCAACGAATTCGCGTGCATGGAACAGAGGGGTATGTAGAAATCCTATAACGAGGAAGGCGCTAATGTCATTTAGACATCAAGATATAGGAATTCATAGCTATCACGATATCCTCCGATTTACCAATCTGACTATAGTGGAACAACTCTGCTTCAATGTTTGCGGTATCCTCCATCATTGGCTCCTGCATAATAGTAGCTTTCAGTTTCAGTCCTCCCCGAAAGGTAGATGATTTAATGTTTGTAAAAAGGGTTATTTGTTTATTGGCAGTCCTAATGCTTGTGGGGTGCCAGCCTTTACAGCAAATTAACAATCAAGTACAGACACCGGCTCAACAAGCAGACCCAGCTAAGGAAAAACCAACTGAAAAAGACCCCATTAAAGAACAACTTAGTAAAATGACCTTGGAAGAAAAAATCGGTCAATTGGTAATTGCCGGGGTGGATGGATACACCAAAGATAATCACACTCTTGAACTTACCAGTAAATATCATGTAGGCGGTTTTATTATACTGGGGCAGAACGTGGAGAACACCAGTCAATTGTTAACCCTAACCAATTCCTTAAAGGCAGACAATAAGAAAGTGTCTACGATACCGCTGTTTCTGGGAATTGACCAAGAGGGCGGCAAAATCAACAGAATGCCCAATCAAATTCTCGGGACTCCCACCAATAAAGATATCGGCAAGATAAATAATCGAAGCTTTTCTGAGCAGGTAGGTGAACTACTGGGAGGAGAATTGAAATCCTTTGGGATGAACCTAGACTTTGCGCCAGTCTTAGATATTAACAGCAATTCTAAGAATCCGGTTATTGGTGACCGCTCTTTTGGGAATACCCCTCAATTGGTTAGTGATCTGGGCGTAGCAACCATGAAGGGAATTCAATCCAAAAAAGTGATCTCTGCAGTAAAACATTTTCCGGGGCACGGAGACACTTCGGTCGATTCCCATGTCGGATTACCGGTTGTGAATAATGGATTAGAACGAATTGAACAGTTCGAATTGATTCCCTTTAAAGCCGCCATTAAACAAAATGTAGGTATGGTGATGGTCGCCCATATATTACTTCCGAAACTGGATGACTCATATCCGGCCAGTATGTCTAAGTATATAATCACCGACCTGCTAAGAAAGCAACTAGACTTTAACGGTGTGGTTATTACGGATGACATGACCATGGGAGCAATTACTAAAAATTACGATATTGGGCAAGCTGCGGTTCGTTCGGTGAATGCAGGTGCAGATATCCTATTGGTCTGCCATGATTTCGACAAGGAAACCCTTGTGATTAACGCCTTGACTGTTGCAGCAAAAAACGGAAGTATTCACCAAAATACCATAGATGAAAGCGTGTATAGAATCCTTCAGTTAAAACAGAAATATGAGCTGGCGGACAACACTGTACCAACTGTAAATGTACAGAACATCAATAATTCAATTAAAAAGTTATTTAAAAAGTGAAACTCGGGGAGCTAGACAGATAAAGATAATGAATATTATCTTAATAATCACTTGCTTCTTAGGACTTATTTCAACCTAATGGCCCTTAATCCCTGGTACACCGCATCGTCCACCGCACCAACAGCCCTATTTTCACTGCCTAAGTAAAGCAGCGCTGTGCGATATAGGCGTGCTTTCAGGAGTTCTGTTCGAGCGGCAAACTCGTTGCTGTCCATGTTGCTTCCGCCCCTTTCTATAGCAAGCTGAAATCTCATACATAGATTAGATATATTGATTTAGGTTTTTGATTTAGCTTAGTAAAATATTTTTGTCGCCTGTCACTATGTGATAGCGGTGGGGTATATATAATCGGAAGGCCAATATGCTTGGATAAAGTATTAATAAGTATTCCTTCTATGGTATAATTCAGTTGTTAATATGTGTAAATGAGGGTGATTGATGGATGTCCTTAGCCGATAATAGACTTATTTCTTACGAAGATCTTCTTAAACTTAGGGAAAATACTGATGATAAAGTGGAGTTAATCGATAGTGTTGTATATATGACGCCAGCCCCAACACCTTTGCATCAAAAAATATGTTTTAAAGCAGCTCAGATTATGGATGGTTTCGTTGCGGGCAAAGGTTGCCAGATGTTGCAGGGCGTTAATGTTAGGCTATATGATGAGCAAAAAAGAAAAATTGGGGATGTAATTCCAGACATTTCGGTATTTTGTCAGTACGAGGATCTCAACGTAACTTTTACTGATGATATCCCGACAATCATCGTTGAGATCGTTTCGCCATCTACAGTCTATACCGACAATATTAAGAAGGCTGATCTTTATAAAAGAGCTGGTGTCAAAGAATATTGGATTATAGATCATAAATCAAAACTTATCACTGTTTGGGATTTTAACACTGATGAGCAGATGATATATAGTGAAATTGCTCATTCCTATTTATTTAAGGGATTAAACATAGAATTAGAAAATCTCTTTGCTTAATCGCGATGAAAGGGAAGGGTGTATACATTGTCCGAAAAGCATAGGCATCGACCGGAGGAACTGTCCCCTTGTGTCTCTTATATTGAGGAATATCTATACGAAATCATAACTTTTAACCGCTGCCCGTTCTACTTTGAAACTTGAGTTTCAAAGTAGAACGGGCAGTTAGTGTTTGGTATTCTTTCTGTTGTTAGTAATGGAGAAAAATTACTCTCCAAGTCAACCGCTTCATCACTCACCACGGCGAGGTATTGAGGGAGAATCTGGGGATTGACATGCTGCCTAAAAAAGCTCATGATTTACCTGAAGTGTTCGGCTAGTCGGAAGAAGCAACGTGTATAGAGAGGATGAAAGCTTGATGTGTGGCCGATATTCCTTTTCCAAACCAAAGAACATTACGGAACGTTTTGGTATAATCCAACTTGAGTTTGAGTTTGAGTTAGGCCCACGCTATAACATTGCACCATCTCAAGAAGTTCCTGTGGTGATCCATAAAAATGGAAGTAACCTCTTACTAATGTTTCGCTGGGGGCTTATACCGTATTGGGCTAAAGATGAAAGCATCGGAAACAAATTAATCAATGCCCGAGCAGAGACCTTGGCTGAAAAGCCAAGTTTTCGCAGGTCCTTTGAGGAAAAACGATGTCTGGTCTTGGCAGACGGTTTCTACGAGTGGAAAAAAGAAGGTCGCATTAAAAAACCCTACAGAATCACTCTTCAAGACGGCAGACCCTTTGCTTTCGCAGGTTTGTGGGATTCTTGGTTGTCCCCGACAGGCCAAACTATAAACTCATGTGTTATTATTACGACTACACCTAATAAGTTGATGGAGCCTATACACAACCGAATGCCTGTAATATTGCCACAGGGCATGGAGTCGCTTTGGCTGGATAGTGGTGCTATCCCTAGCCGTGAAGTCAAAGGTTTGCTAACACCGTTTCCAGCGGAAGGAATGGTTGCTTACGAGGTATCACCACTGGTGAATTCTCCACGCAACGATGAACCTGAATGTATGGTTCCAGTAAACAGACTTTTTTAAGATTATGAAATAATATTTGTGGTATGCGAGCTGCGAAGCAGCACGCAAATGCGTGATGCTTCTTCTTGGAAATGGAAAACGATTCCGTTTTCATTTTCACTCGGTACGTCCAATAGGCTCACCCCTTTATCCAAAGAAATTACAACGACCTTTAGGGGTTTCCAATTATTACAAAAAATACGCCTCAATATGAGGAGTATCTCGATCCGATAACGGGTTTGTTGATCCAGACAGTATTAAGGACTTAAAAGTAGGTGCATTAAGTATGGAACAGATTATAGAAGAGAGACAGGAAATTTGTTCAACTGTTTCAAAGATTGTTTCCCTAATGATTTTCCGGCAAAGACCGAAGGGAAGTAATGAGGTAGGAGAAATTGTTGGATTTAAGTGTGAAAGCAGTAGTGCTAAATGTGAGTCACGTTGCACTTATAAGATGATGATGGAAGATTTTTAGCTCGTAATTAATGCTAGCTGAGGCTAAAACGGCTTCAATTCAAAACGGTATCAGCCTTTTGGAAAAAACCCTAAAGTCCTGTAGTAATACCGAGCATTTTCATTATATCAACCTTAGTTTAATATTTGGAGAATTACAAAAAAATAAGGCGCTGAAAATTAGATGATATCAAGAACATGGCATGGTATTGTATCTATTCATATGAAGGATTCGTTTGAAAAATATGAATATGAAACAGGGATAAGGGATACAACGATAATAAAAGGAAACATGGGGGCATATTTGAAGATAGTTGAACAAGGGGAATATGCACATTTCTTTTTATGTACAAAATGGGATACAATGGCTGATGCTCTGTAATTTGAGGAAGAATTATTCTAGCTTAGACTATGGATTAATTAAGAAACTGTAAGGAATTAAGACTGATAATCATTGTATACAAAAGGTTTACTGTGGATAAATCTGTAAAGACACGATTAATATAACTATTAATCCAATGTCTTGATAGTAAATGTATCATCCGTATTGAATATTAGTTGATACCTTTCATTAAGGTCGTAAAAAATAATCAGAGAACTATTAAGCCCTACAGGTTCACACGTACTTCTGTGAAAAAACTCCTTCTTCAAGTAAATAATTGCGTCGTCATTTTCAGACGTTGAATAAATCCTTACATCAAGATTATCCAATTCAATCGCAAATGTATCGTTATTCTCATTAAGGTTTAACAAATGCTCACAAATGAGTTTTTCCCTAATTTCTTTCAGCTCATTTTTAATAATCTTCATTTAAAATTACCTCCTTGAGTTTTTATTAATTCTACCCAAAGAAGCAAAAATTAATTATATATATGAGAATTCAGTAGCGTTGCCTAAAGGTTTCCAGTCAAAAAGCCTTTGGGCAAATTGTATATCCTAGCATTAGCCATGAATAAGCAAGTAAAAGTAGACTATCTCCAAATTTTTTGCCTTTAAAAGGATCTCCCCTTATCATATTTAACTAAAGGGCCAGCCCGATAAACGTAAAAGTGAACGCTTATTGGGCCGACCCCTATTTTATGGTCATTAACTGCAATTGCCAGGCAAATGAGGTTTGTCACAAGTGTAGGCCTAGCCCCATATTCTGTTATAAAGTAATGGAAAGGGCAGACAATATCATGAGTGATTTGCTCAAAGAGCGTACGCCGCTTGTGATCGCGGCAGAAATTAACACGATTAGACACCAGGCTGGGAAAATCATTCTTACCAGTGCCGTTGAAATCGGCCGGCGCTTGCAGGAGGCTAAGGACTTGGTTCCTTATGGAGAATGGGGCAAGTGGTTAAAGGAATCGGTCAATTACTCTCAGCGGACGGCAGATAGGCTAATGCAGCTCTGGGAAGAGTACGGGACGAAACTGCTCACCTCTCCCGCCAGTGACAGCTTGTCAGATTCGTCACTGGTGACGAATCTGACTTACACCCAGGCGCTGATCCTCTTGGGGATCCCGGAAGAGGAGAGGGAGGAGTTTATCGCCAAGCATGATGTGGAGAGCATGACCAACTTGGAATTGCAGCAGGCAGTCAAGGACAGAGACCAGGCCATTCAGGAGAAAAAAGACCTGCAAAAAGACTTGGATCTGAAAAGCAGCGAACTCGCCCAATTAACCACTCAGGCCCAAAGCCTGGAGCAACAGATGAACGACTACAAGTCAAAATACACCGCCGAGCAGGAAAAAGTCACGTTAAAGGCCAAAGAGTTGGAGACAGTCAAAGAAGAGCTCCCCTCCACCAGTAAAATTACCGAACTGGAAAAGAAGCTCAAAGACACGGAAACAATATCTTCCGTCAAAACCCTTGAAGCAAAGTTTTCCATTCACCGGGATAACATGCTCAATGCCTACAATGAGCTCCTGAAAGTACTCACCGCCTTAGACAGAACGGATCGGGAAGTGAAGGAAAAATACAGGGAAAATGTGAGCACGATTCTGGAAAACATGGGAAAGATGGCGAAAGAATGGCCACCGACCATTCAGACCAATTTAGCGATTAATTCGAACCAGTCCAAGGGGAAATAAATCCTGCGGCTACAACAACAATTTCGCCCATTGGTTCCGGGTGCAGGCCATGAAAGAAACGGAATAGACCCCCTCTCTCAAAGATTCGGTCTATTCCGTTCTTTTGAGGCCGCAGCTCTTTAAGAATGCATCGTATTGCCTATCCAGATTATGGGGTTGTGGAGAATCTTAACAACTACAAATTGGTGGGTTTCAGCTGTTATTTCAATCGGTGTATCACTGCTACTTGCTTTTCAAGCAGATGCATCTCAAACTGCTGGTTTTATAATTCCAACGGCAATTATTTTATTGAGCAACACAAATAACAACTTTTTTCCCTATAGTGTTTTGGGAGTGTTTTCTCTAATGAGAAAAATCACTCTCTCTTTTTAATCATTCCTTGTTAATTCTTTGTCTCGTGTTATACTTAAAGAAAATAAGAAGAATTGCAGAAGACGAAAGGAGAAAGGATATGCTTTGGAAAGAAAAGTATATGGTGGGAGTTCCCCAGATTGATCAGCAGCATGAAGAGCTGTTTTCCCGGGTTACCGCGTTTGTAGAAACTCTGCGTTCCGATAAGCCCTGGGAGCAAAAGCTTGAAAAAGTCAGTGAAACGTTAGAATTTATGAAAGGTTATGTAGTGACCCATTTTGCCGATGAAGAAGCCTATCAGGCGGCAATAGGCTATCCTCATTATCAGGAGCATCAGAAGATTCATCAGAAAATGGTTGCCTATGTGGTGGCGGTTTCTGATGAGTACGAAAAAGAGGGTTTTAAGGAAGAACTCATGCAGCAATTCGGAGGGAAGCTTATAGCCTGGCTGATCAATCATGTACTGGCAGATGATCAGAAAATTGCGGAGTATGCCAGAAGTAAGGGGGCTAATTAATGAATAGCGAACTTTTAACCTCCTTTTCGGATGCAGCCAATCAGACCTTTAAACTGCTCTTGGATCTGGACGTAATCACTGATACTGTTCAGTCCCCGGAAAACAATGATAAGAAGGAATACATAGAAAATATCGATATTGTCATACAAATTACAGGGGATCTCAATGGTGAGATAATGTATAGCTTTCCCAAAGATATGACCCTGGAAATGGTGAAAATAATGAGCGGTATGGAGTTCAAGGAAATCGATGAGTTTGTTAAATCGGCTTTAGGCGAGATCGCTAATATTATTAGCGGCAGTGCTTTGTCGAGTCTGTCCCAAGCCCAATTGATCTGCGATATTCGTCCTCCTAAGGTTAGCGAAGGCCAGACTTTCCCTGTCAGTGAAGGGTGTTCCCTTTACGGGGCTAAGGTCAAGACGTCTATCGGGGATGTGGGACTGAACCTCCGGACAATTCAGTCAGCGGGCTAGGCGAACTCCTTATAGATATTGATAAAAAGCACCCAAATTGAGTGCTTGTAGGGGTAGGGCCAACCAAATAACATAAAACCCACGCTAAGACAATATTTGGTAATAATAAGCCGACTTTTCTGACGCTAAGGAAAGTCGGCTTATTGTCAATAATGATAGTTTTTGATAATAAAATAAATAGCTCAAAAAGTTTCTAAATAGTCACTAAAATGGTACTCAAAAATATTTTCAAAATCAAAGTTTCAAAATCTACCCATTATGATAATATGTAATTATTACTGAGTTTAGGGGGACGCGTAATGAATCATAGATACGGCTATGCAAGAGTAAGCACCCAGCAACAAGATTTGAGCCGACAATTAGATATGCTTAAGCAACATCATTGTATTGAAATATTAACTGAAAAAATTTCGGGTACAAGAATGGATCGACCTGAATTATTTCGTTTGAAGGATAAAGTAAGGTCTGGGGATACGATCATAATAGAAAGTTTTTCTCGGCTAGGAAGAAGCACAAAAGATTTAATAGAACTTGTAGAATATTTTGAATCTAAGGGCGTCAAATTAATAAGCCTAAAAGAGAATTTTGATACAAATACGCCACAAGGAAAATTAATGCTTACAGTATTTCAAGCCTTCTCCCAATTTGAACGGGATATTATAGCACAAAGAACAAAGGAAGGTTTGGAAAGTGCTAGAGCTAGGGGAAGAAAAGGTGGAAGACCACAAGTTAAGGATAAAAGTATTGAAAAAGCCTTGAAATTATATGATTCTAAAGAATACAGTATCAGTGAAATAGTTGGGATGACTGGAATAAGCCAGGCAACATTATATCGTTATATCAGAAAAAGGACTGTTAAATAGTCTAGTGATAGTTTTATTCCATTATTACATAAGACTATTGGCTATAAAATATGTGAAAAGGATGAAAATCATGCCTTCAAAACGGGCTAGAGAATTACTTACGCCTGAGCAACGCTTAGAGTTTATGTCCATACCGGAACGAATTAGCGAGTTCGACCTAGGTAGCTATTACACATTATCCCAACACGATATCGAAATTATAAAGCGCCATCGTAGAGACCACAATAAGTTGGGATTTGCCTTGCAACTTTGTGTACTACGCTTTCCAGGATGGACCCTTTCAGATGTTCACGACATTCCTGTTAGTGTATTAGACTATATTGCTAAACAACTAAATATCGACTCCAGAGAAATTCGGCAATATGCAGATCGTGAACAGACTAAACATGAACATCTTGATGAGATTAGACGAGAATTTGGATTTCGAAATTTTAGTCTTCATGAATATCGTGTTATATCCCAAAAAGTATTACCTTATGCAATGGAAAACGGAAATGCCATTTATTTAATTCAAATGGCCATTGAAGAGTTGCGAAAACAAAAAGTCATATTACCTGCGTTAACGAACGTTGAACGGATGGTAAGGTATGTTAGGCAGCGGGCAGAAGATAAAATTTTCATGCAGTTGGTTAATTCTTTAAGCATTGAACAAATGGGGAAACTGGAAAGCACTCTCTCCACAATGCCGGAAAGTAGCAAAACCTATCTGGCATGGTTGAAGGAAATTCCGGGTACCTATTCACCCGATTCCTTCCTAAAGGTTATAGAAAAACTAGAATACATACGTGATTTAAAACTTCAGGTAGATACAAATGGAATCCATCCAAACCGGCTTCGACAACTTTCCAAAATAGGCGCACGCTATGAACCCCACTCCTTCCGGAGATTTAATGACCCTAAAAAATACGCAGTTTTGGTGGCCTATCTTCTTGAGCTTATACAGGATTTAACCGATCAAGCCTTTGAGATCCATGATCGCCAGATTATGTCCCTGCTCTCTAAAGGAAGGAAGGCTCAGGAAGAAATCCAGAAACAGAATGGCAAAACTATTAATGAAAAGGTTGTTCTATTAGCTGATTTAGGAGCTGCCCTCATTAAGGCTCGTACAGAAGGAATTGATCCGTACGTAGCACTTGAGGCGGTTTTACCTTGGGATCGGCTTGTTGCTTCCGTTGAAGAAGCTAAACAACTAGCCAGGCCAATTGACTACGATTATCTCGATCTGCTTGAAAAGAAATTCTATGTACTTCGAAAATATACACCAACCCTGTTAACTTCATTAGAATTCCACTCAACTAAGTCTTCTGAATCATTACTAAAGGCTATTGAAACAATAAAGGAAATGAACGAAAACGGTAAGCGCAAGGTTCCTGAAGACGCTCCAATGGAGTTTATTTCTAATCGCTGGCAAAAACATATCTACGATGATGACGGCAACATAAACCGTCATTATTATGAGATGGCTGTACTAACAGAACTTCGCAACTCTATTCGCTCCGGGGATGTCTCGATTGTCGGCAGCCGAGAACATAAAGACTTTGAGGAATATCTTTTTTCAAAAGAAGAATGGAACCAGATAACACAAGCCACGACTAAATTAGCAGTAAGCCTATCTGTAGAAGAATACTTGGAAGAGCGTACCGAATCCTTGCTAAAACGTCTGAAATGGGTAACATCCAACGTAAATGACTTGGAGGGTGTAAATCTTGAAAATGGAAAGCTTCATATTGACCGTTTAGAGAAGGACACTCCAGATGATGCCAGAGATTTTAGTCTCTCACTTTACGAATTGCTGCCACATATTAAGCTGACTGATTTACTTATGGAAGTTGCTTATTGGACTGGTTTCCATGAACAGTTCATACACGCTTCTACGAATCGTTCTCCAAGTGAGGAAGAAACGATCATTCTGATGGCTACCCTTATGGCCATGGGTACTAATATTGGTCTCACCAAAATGGCAGAATCTACCCCAGGTATCTCTTACCGACAAATGGCCAATGCTGCTCAATGGCGGCTATACGAGGACGCTATGAACAAGGCACAAGCAGTCCTGGTCAATTTTCATCATAAACTGGCTTTATCATCATATTGGGGAGCCGGTACCACATCTTCATCGGATGGAATGCGTGTTCAAATAGGTGTTGATGCCCTTCATGCTGATGCTAATCCTCACTACGGTACCGGAAAAGGGGCAACGATTTACCGTTTTGTTAGCGACCAATTCTCCAGTTTCTATACCAAAGTGATCAATACGAATGCCAGGGATGCGGTACATGTCATTGATGACTCTTACATCACGAAACTGATTTAGTAATTGAAGAACACTACACGGATACTGCAGGTTATACAGACCAGGTTTTCGGACTAACCCACCTATTAGGCTTTCGTTTTGCTCCCCGGTTAAGAGATTTAGCCGACTCAAAGTTGTATTGTATTGGAAAAGCTAGTGAACATCCTAAACTGGAGAAATTGTTGCGTGGCCAGATCAACATCAAAGTGATAAGAGAAAATTATGACGATGTACTCAGGCTTGCTCATTCGGTTCGTGAAGGGACAGTGTCTGCATCATTAATTATGGGGAAAATAGGTTCCTATTCTCGGCAGAATAGTTTGGCCACGGCACTTCGTGAAATTGGACGTATCGAAAAGACTATATTTATTCTCGATTATATCTCAAGCGAAGCCATGAGGAGGCGTATTAACCGTGGATTAAATAAAGGGGAAGCTATGAACGCATTGGCTAGAGCTATCTTCTTCGGAAAGTTCGGCGAGCTGCGCGAAAGAGCACTTCAGGACCAACTTCAACGGGCTAGTGCGTTAAATATTATTATCAATGCCATCAGTGTATGGAATACAGTTTATTTGGCCAAAGCAGCAGAATTAAAGAAGAGTAAAGGAGAATTAAAAGAGGAACTGTTAAATCACATTTCTCCTCTTGGATGGGAACATATTAACTTTTTGGGAGAGTATAAGTTTGATATAAAACATACGACCACATTAAAATCCTTGCGACCTCTTAAATGCGACGACCAAAATAGTTCAGCCGGTTTACCTTTAGAGTAAGGAAAACCGGCTTTCTAATGGCATAAAATATCGGCTATTTGGCATTTCAGTTAACAAGAATGATTCTGTGCGAAATAACAATAATTTAGAAGTTTTAAAGTTGGTATAAATTACATATATTGTTTTCATCAACATCATCTTCCATATTGCGACATTTTTTTCCACACTCGTTTGCTATACTTATAAATGTGAATTAAGAAAATGTCTTCAGAGCTTATTACTAACTAACGAAGCAAAAAAACTGAAGGTGTTTTAGCCCTTACACTAACATATTTGGAATATTTGAAACTACATTATTTTGTTAATATTAATTTATGGTGGGTTACTGCTTTTCTATTTTGGTATTTATCTTTGGTTTATGTGTTACCGATTCTTAGGATTTTTTCTAGAATCGGTGAAAACGAAAAACTTAATCGTAAAGCACCTATCTAAGGAGGAATTCTTTTTATGTTAAAACAAATTGAAATAGATAAGGTTCCAAAGCCATATAGTAAATCGTTACAATTAAAAAGAGTAAATTTTTTCACAAGTTATTTGAGTTCTTTCGAAAGAATTTCTCCAATTGATATAATAAAATCAGAAAATACGCTTCAAGTTATTATAACTCTACTTTATAGTTATAATAATTCAGAAACTCCTGCCATTATATCCTTTCCAAAAGAATCAACAAATATCGAAATTCTTAATACCCCTTTAGTTCAAATGGTACCCAGTATTTTTAAGTATTATCATTTTATTATTAACGAAAATAAAGTTATTGAACTTTATGTAAAAGAATTGCGGGATGAAACCAAAGAAGCTTTTAGGATATTAAAGGATGAAAAAAAAATAGATTCTTGTCTAGATAAATTAATAAGGAATTCAAATAATAACGACCACGAAACAGTTAATATAAAAGCCTTTCAAATCACTAATATTGAAAGTATAATTGATTCCGAAAAAATTGCTAAAGTTTTATACAACAAATTATTTATGTATTTACTTTCACAATCCGTTAGATATAATGGGTATTTTGGTATAAATTTCCCGAATTGGAGTAAGGAGGAAATAGAAAATGAAAATGATTTTATACTTTTAGCAAGTCTTTTTAATAGGGTTTGCATAATAGGCTCGGGAGAAGAATGGAATAGTACTCATTTAATTGTATCTGAACCTCACGAATATATTATTAATTGTATTAATAATAATTCATAAAAACCTTAAACTTTATTTCCACCTATCTTAACGGGATGGATATAAGGTTAGATGATGAAAATCTTGCATAATTGTTCCCGTATATTTTTACAGGATGAATTATTAACAAGAAATAATATTAAGATATTTTAGAAGAAGATGTTAGCGTGAAAAATACCTTGGATTGAAGTAAAAAAGGACGCACTTAAATATGGCTTTCGAAGGCCAAAAAAATTAAGCTTTAGTTTAAGCTACAGAAATATCAGTAGCTTTTATTAGACCAAGAGAAATCAGAAGTTTTGCTGCTTGTTTAATAGCTTTCTCTTTCTGCTTTTCCACCATTTCTTGCGGCATATCAACTTTATACAGATCACTCGTATTGAACTCTTCACCTGTAACAAACATGTGGTATATAGCGGTGAGTATCGTCCTTGCGATAGCGATTATGGTTCTTTTTTTGCCTCTTCTTTTACTGATGCGCTCATACTTGACTCTGTAGTAAGGTGAATCGTTCGATTTCACGGCTGCATGGGCAACTTGTATCAATGCAGGTTTGAGGTAGACACCAGCACGTGTTATTCGAACAGATTTTTTCTTACCAGCAGATTCATTGTTGCCAGGCGTTAGTCCCGCCCAGCAGCATAAACGCTTAGAATTGGCAAACTGAGACATATCAGTACCAATCTCGGAGATTATGGTGATAGCAGAAGCTCTTTCAACTCCGGGAATGGTTCGAAGAAGTGTAATGGCACTTTCATAAGGGGTTACCATCTTATCGAGTTTTTCGTCTAACTCTGTAAGGGAGAACTGGACGAAGTCAAGATGGGAGCGAACCATGACCATGCGCTCTTTTTGTTCCTTGGTCATCTGGTATCCTTCAATGGATTCCACAACAAGGATACCTATCATTAATTTAAGCCCCCTCATCCAACTGATATGCTAAGGAACGAGGGGGCTTAAATATTTTAGTTTTCAGTACATGACACTGTTGTGCTTTAAAAGTTAATTGGCCTAATAGTTTAGAGTAAAAAACCAGCTTTTTATATCTGATATCTGTCTTAGCGTGGGTTTTACGTCATTATGTTGGCCCTACGCCTTGTATAGCAGCCAGCCTTTGTTCCAATGTTTATTTATCCGATTTCATTAAATAACCTCCTTGTCCTGATTCTGCTGCCAGCCTATGGACGGAGAGCCTGGACCCGGGCTTAAAGTCCTGGCTATTCAAGATGAAAACCGCGATTCGGAATAGTCCTGAATTCAGAAGTTCGGTAATAATGGTGTCCGACTCCTCTGTTTTATTGGCAGACCGGATAACGGCCTGTCTCTTTATCTTATGATGGATTTTTTTCCGGAGGTTAAAGAGGATTAAAAAAACGGAAATTAAACATGTCCCAGGAAACGACAGGTTGTCGGGTCCTGGGACATGCTGTGCCGGTTGTCACCTTAAAGGACGGAGAATCTTCTCAGAATCAGGCGGGAATGGGATATTGACTAAGGAAGCAGGCCGGATTCTGGTTTGAATATCGGACACATAAAGGAAATTTGGTCTTGAAAAATTTAACCGCCGAACATTTCAATGGCTTCTTTGTGAATAATAAGAATATCGTCAAAACCTAATAGTTCGAAGCATGTCCGAAATTGGTCCACGCGGGCCAATTTCGGACAGACTATTGATATCTAAGGTCCGATGACTTTCCTCGGACATTGCTTGAAGATTTAGGTCAGTATCTCGCAATTAGTTTCAAGAAACTAAAAAACCTTGCAGAATATAAGGCTACATCCAAAGAGTTTTGTCTAAAAATCGATAAGGGGAGGGGTAAAGTTGGAAGAGTACAAAATAACCTTTTGTCAGAAATTATGTGAGAATTTATGTGATCAAGTCACGGTGATCAAAGGGTACATTGAACTCAATGAGGACAAAGGCATGCAATTCTCAGCAGAATTAAATCGAGAAATTGATGCTATGATAACCTCAATTAGAGCATCCATTGATGAAATTAACGGGTGGAATAATTAATTTCTTGACAGATACATAAAGCAAGTGACGACCTTACTGCCAGTCCTACTTTGAAACTTGAGTTTCAAAGTAGGACTGGCAGCTATTCTGAACAAACATATTAATATCACGAATTTCGCCTGTGAGATTTCTTTTAGGCTGGTCCGTCTATACAGCCGTTTGAAAACCTGAAAAATAATCCATTGATCTATGCATTTTTGACAAGATTCCCCTTACTTTGCACAGAAGTTATGTAATGATTAAAGTTGTAATTATATGGACGTGATAGGGTGGGGAAAGACAATTAATAAGAAATTACTCTTAGTTATAACAATAATTTCTATTATTATTGCGGGATGCGGGAAATTTACTCCAACCAATAGCCACTGGATAGAGAGGAATAAATTGCTGAACCCCCTTTAATCCATATCCAATAGGCTAATTTGTAAAAGTTCAGATAAGGTAGCGAATGTCTATAATGCGAACCTCTGAAAACAGGTAAATCGACTGTCAAGGCGGAATTTGAGCAAAAATGGGGAATTTGGTTTTAGTGTACTTTACACAGTGTTAGTTATCGGACCTGAATTATAAAAATTGGTTAAATTAATTATTTTCTGGGCGAATAACATTATTCCTTGGAGTAAGTAAAATAGCTTCTAACTGTTAAATATTGTCTTAGCGTGTTTTACGTCATTTGGTTGACTCTAACCCATCAAGTGGGAAATTTAATATCTCAGTAATTGCTGAGATATTCACTAATAAAGACAAAGATCTGATTCGCAATGGAGAGGAGCAACCTTTTATGTGTGATAATAATCAAGAAGACGATTTATTAGCAGATTTATTCTTTCAATGCGCTTGGCCCCAAGACGAATATGGACAGAGTCTACATTTTATGAAATATCAATGCGATTTTAATCTCGCTTGTCTACGAACTTTGTATAGAGATCCATTTGATATAATTATAAACGTTGATATTTTCCAAGATGGACACTTAACGACATACGTTGCATTTCTAACATACTTTAATGGCCTGTTAATGACTTTACGATTTATGTGTGATGTTCTGTGCTATTTTATTTTTTCAGAACTAAAACTATCAATAAAACCGCAAAACGGATTGATTAAGTATTTAAGAGATAACGAGGCTGAACTTAGCAAATTCCCCCTAATATTCTCTTCTCTCAAAAGTCTTAATCAAGAAATGAAGGATCTGAATAAATATGTTAACTATAACAAACACGAAGCACAGTCAGATTTTGAAGTTGTTTCAAATGGGGATGCTGTAATTGAATATTCATTTATGAGCACTCCATTGCATGGAGTAGGGCAATCAATTAATAAAGAATCCTTGGAAGTTGCCGAGGCCCTATATAATAATATTACTCAACTTTCGCACCGTAATTGTGCGAATAAAGCCTTGATATAACTGGGCAATGCACTGATCCAGTTGTGTAGTTGACTAAGTGATTCGTAATTCTTCGGTTTGTTCGGAAGTAGATCGAGTACAAATGCCATCAATTGGCGCAAGGCTGTTTTTAAGTCTATATCCATTACCTCATCTGCAAAAAGGTAAAACAATCCTCCCAGTGAGCGTTCATCGCTATTTTGCCGACGCTCCCACTCAAGGATGAGATAACGAGTAAAGACGATGGTTGTGTGGCTAATCATCATGTCGAAGGACCGTCCTTGGAATTCGGTTCCCAGTTTTAAGTGTGATTTAGCCACTTTGAAAAAGGTCTCGATACCCCACCGCATCCCATAAATTCTTATGATTTCAGCATTATCTAATGAAAGATCTGTCGTTAGAATCGCCAACCAATCTCTCCGGTTGTTCCGATTTTGGACGAAGACAATCTTAAGAGATAAACCTGCAAGAGTTTGAACTCGAATTGAACCCAGAATTTCTGCTTTTGGATTTTTAGGGATTTTGGCATAGAGCTCACTTAGACTTAATGCGTTCCCTTCGAAACAATAACGTTGTTTTAGCTCCTTTACCATCCCAATAATGTGAAGCTTCTTATCCATCAGTTTTTGTAGAAGCGGGGCATGAGTAAACCAACTATCCATCAA
>NZ_FNCP01000003.1 GCF_900100785.1 Desulfosporosinus hippei DSM 8344
TTGATGGATAGTTGGTTTACTCATGCCCCGCTTCTACAAAAACTGATGGATAAGAAGCTTCACATTATTGGGATGGTAAAGGAGCTAAAACAACGCTATTGTTTTGAAGGGAACGCATTAAGTCTAAGTGAGCTCTATGCCAAAATCCCTAAAAATCCAAAAGCAGAAATTCTGGGCTCAATTCGAGTTCAAACTCTTGCAGGTTTATCTCTTAAGATTGTCTTCGTCCAAAATCGGAACAACCGTAGAGATTGGTTGGCGATTCTAACGACAGATCTTTCATTAGATAATGCTGAAATCATAAGGATTTATGGGATGCGTTGGGGTATCGAGACCTTTTTCAAAGTGGCTAAATCACACTTAAAACTGGGCACCGAATTCCAAGGACGGTCATTCGATATGATGATCAGCCACACAACGATAGTCTTTACTCGTTATCTCATCCTTGAGCAGGAACGTAGACAAAATAACGATGAACGCTCACTGGGAGGATTGTTTTACCTTTTTGCAGATGAGGTAAGGGACTTAGACTTGAAAACAGCCTTGCGCCAATTGATGGCATTTGTACTCGATCTACTACCGAACAAACCGAAGAATTACGAATCACTTAGTCAACTACATAACTGGATCAGTGCATTGCCCAGTTATATCAAGGCTTTATTCGCACAACTGCGGTGCGAAAGTTGAGTTAATTATATCTGCTAAGTTCACACGAGATATTAATTCATCACCGCATACATTCACAATATTACTTTGTATCGACTCCCATCTTTCCATCAGAACCTTTACTGTTTGTAGCAAGTCTGCTAAGCAGATCACATTTCTGTAGAGTGGATGGAAAATTTGAGCCTTTTCCCTGTTTTTTAAACAGGAGAGATAATATTGGGTAAATTTATCGTAATAAGAGAAAACATAAGATAAACGAAGAGCTTTGAAATTTTTTTCATTACCAAAAGACATCTCTACTAAGTTTTTCATCTTCCCATAGTTGGAGATAGGATTTGTTGGTGTATTCTCGGTAAATGGAATGCCAATATCATCACCATATACTGCATCGCTGGAAAAGAATATAACCTTACATTTTCTTTTTAATGCTTCATGAATCAAAAAGCTTGTACCCTGAACATTGATTTTATAACAGAGTTCAAACTGATTCTCACACTTATCAGGTGAAGATATGGCTGCTGCAACAATAACGTAATCCATTTCGTTGAGACAATCAAGATTTATACTTTCACTTTTGGCTAAATCAATAAACTGATCTGTATACTCACTTTTGCTTTTAGAAAGCCCAGTTACTTCATATCCATTGAACTTTAAAAATGGTGTGAGCTGCATACCTATAAAACTATTACAACCTACTATTGCGACTTTGTTCATCATTGGTTAATCCCTTGCTTTTCGAAGATAATCTCAAATAATTCTATTGCACTTTGTTTAGAGAAACGCTGATGTACAAAATTTATATTACTTTTAGCTTGCTGAATGATCTGATCCTCGTCCTGATATAATTTAATTACTTCCTCAGCAAATTCTTCCGCAGAATCTTTAGAACGAATACAATTTTCTATTCCATCTAACCCTTCTAACCCTATCAAAGTTGAGACAATTGCAACTTGGTGATACATAGCTTCTATTGTCTTCCCCTTTACGCCAGCACCGAATCTTAGGGGTATAACACAAACTCTGGATTCTTTATATAACCTCTCTAGTTCTCTATCCGAGACAAAACCATGTAATACAATCCCATCATGAGCCATGTTTTTAATTTCATTCGGGATGTTAGAACCAACTATATGAAATTTTATTTCAGGAATCTTTAATTGTATCACTGGAAAAATATCTTTTAAAAACCACTTGACACCATCCACATTTGGTGCATGTCGAAATCCACCTACAAAAATTAAATCTCTTTTTTCTTTCGGTTTTATTAAAACTTCTTCAAAAGAATCATAAATAAAAATAGGGCAAATTATTGCTTTAGTTTGATTAAAATGTTTGTTAATAATATCTCTTTCTTGATTACTTAAAGTAAAAACCACATCTGCTTTTTTCATAATTTCGTATTCTACTTTTTGCCATTTTTTAGAGGATTCTAGAAAACGTATATCGTTAGTAATTTCATACTGACGTCTTTCTCTTAAAAAGTGTAAATCACAAACATTGTAAATAACTTTTGAATTTGTATTTTCTTTAATATAATCTATGTATTTTTTAGAAATATGCGGTCGATTCATAAAAACAGTTTCAAACCAAGGCCCATTTTCTTTTACCCAATCCTTCCAATGATTTGCATAGTGAGGGCCATATAGAACTTCTATACCCATCTGCTCCAGTTCAGTTGCATAGGGCTCAGACTTATAAAAATTATCTCCAATAAATTTTACGTTATATCCCATATCAACAACAAGTTTTAAATATTGAAAAATTGTTCTGCTTCCTGCATCCTTGTCATAGGTAGGTACGTAATGGTCGATGAATAATAAACTTTTTTTTGCCCGATTTCTATCTCTAGCCAAAAAAACATTTTTTCCATTTGAGAAGTGTTCTCTTTCTAGTATATCTTTCCACTTTTCGTAGAATTTCTTTTGATTAATTAATTGATATGCCTTTTGTCCGTTAGAGGTATCTGTTCCATTAGAAATTCCCTCAAAATGTACCACAACAGATTTAGGCTGATATAGTACCTTATATCCACGTTTTCTTACCTCAAAGGCAAGGTCACTATCCTCATAATAGGCGGGTGCAAAAGTTTCGTCAAAGCCACCGATTTCTTTCCATAGTTGTGTCCGAATCATAATACTTGCTCCAGAAATATAATCTACTTCTTTAACATAGTTGTATTCTGGCCTTTCCGGATCATCTAAGTGACCATAATTCCATCCGCTAGCATCCTTCCAAATTATTCCTCCGGCTTCTTGTAGCTTACCATCCGCATAGACAAGCTTTGAACCAACCATACCAATTTTATCGTCAGTTTGAATTAACTCGACTAATGGCTTTAACCAATTATTTTGTACGTTAGTATCATTATTTAAAAATAGGATATATTGACCTTTGGCATATTGTGAAGCATGATTACAGTTCAATAGAAATCCTAAATTTTGTTCATTCCTAATGTGCAAAAAATTTTCAACGTAGGAGGATATTTCTTTCGTATTATCGCTAGATAAATCATCTGCGATAATGATTTCATATTTAATTTGACTTGTATTTTCTAAGATTGCTTTGAGGCAAGAATATGTATATTGCCATTGATTAAACACAGGTATTATAATCGAGACCAGAGGATCTGTAACCTCTTCAAATACTAATGTCTCAAAAGTCTCTAACTCAAAAATTTCCAATTCCCTTTTAGCATTCTTTTCAAACCTTCCAATATAATGATCAACTCGATCTCCTAATAAAGTGGCATCATCAGTCTTAAGGTACTTAATCAACTTCGTGATGTTTTCAAGACTCAAATGCCTTATAAATGATTTGGGATCCTTAGCAAACTTAAAAATCATTTTAGTTAGCAGTAATCTTTTCGAATTTTTCGGAATCAAACCGTCTCTAAGTTTATAATATCTGATTAACCATTTCCAACCATCCGACTGGTAGATGTTATTTAAGATTCGTTCCTGCTTTTGAAGACTCTCAATTTGAACGTTTAAGCTTTCAACTTGCATATCTTTTTCAGTAAATTCTTCATCTTTACTCACTGCTAATTGTTCCAACGCTGAGATTTGATTTGTGAGTACCTCCACTTTCTCCCTAAGATCCACGACCTGTTGATTAAGCTCTTTAATTGTACAATACATGCGTTTGATTTCTTCATCCTGAGACAAACCCCATAGAGACAACTCTTCAATCCGATTATTCTGTTCTTTAATAATTTGATTTCTGTTGTCTATAAATTCGTCCAAGTTTTTTATATGTTTATTTCTTTCTTCCACTTCATCTTGTAATTGTAGAATACGCTTAATTTGATTCTCGTATTGGTTTGTAACATCTTTAATGACAGAACAAATTTCAGAATCGGCAGACTGTTTATTATCACTACAGACAGCTACAATGTACTTACAATTTGGTTCATTTTCTTTGTCGAAGGAAATAACCTCAACGTTATCTGCACCATTATCTATGAACGATGCGGTTTGAAATCGCTGGTAATAGAACTTGATATACTTAAAGTGCATAGAAAGAAAATCAAAAAACTCCTGTTTGTAGAATTCTTTGATATGAAACTTATTAGTATGATTTGACATGTCCGAATAAACTTCTTTATTAGGAGTAGAGATTATCAATACTCCCGTCTTTTTAAGGACTCTTTTTAATTCTTTAAGAAACACTCGCTGAGTCGCTTCATCAATATGTTCAATTGTTTCAAATGAAACAACCACATCAACTGAGTTGTCTTCTAAAGGAATCGATTCTATAGAAGCTTTGATAAAGTGTAGATTTTCCTGCGTGTATTTTTGTTTAGCCTGCATGACTGCTTCATCACTGATGTCAATCCCGTAGACTGTAGTAGCCCAATGTGCTAAAATGTCTGATCCATAACCTTCACCAGAAGCAGCATCAACAACAATCTTATCTTTTACAAGATTAGTTATTGAATAGTATCTTTGAAGATGTTCAAGTTCCAATTCCGAGTCGTGTACGGAATCCGGAATATATCGTTCCCCAGTAAACTCCATAACCCACTACCCCTTTTATTGAAGAATAGAGAATTCAACCTCGTCAAGAGCAATAAATCCTGGCAGGTGATATTTCTTTTGACTTACAACCTGAAAAACTAAAGCATCATGTACCCATGAGTGCTGAATGTGATCCTCCTGTGAACCTGATGCCAAAGCAGGGGATATAGTATAAGAACCAATATTCAAGTTCGGTACCGCAAATTCAAAAGCCACATTAACTATCTCCCCCACATTCCCATATATTACCGACTTGTTCAGTACATAACTATTAGTTTGAGTTACAATATTGTTAAGCTGATCCTTAATAGAAAAACCATAAATAGGATTTTCAATAGCTGAGTTAAATTTCACCCTAATATAGAGTCTCACAGCTTGACCTATAGTAACAATAGCTACTTTCTTATTATTTAATACATCATACAATCCTATCCCAATAATTTGAGCTTTATTATCCCCTAAAACGTCTAAACTGATATCATTTAGATTAATGTTATCATTAGATACCAAGACCTCTCCCTTATCTGACTCGTCATATTTTGTTAGCTTAGAGTCTAACATGAAGGCTTGATATCTTTTTGATACTTCAAACGGTTTTCCGTCCTCAACGACCACACCTTCATTAAGCCATATCGTGCGATCACAAAATTTGTTTACCGCTATTAAATCATGGGATACAAAAAGCACTGTCTTA
Organism: Desulfosporosinus hippei DSM 8344; assembly: GCF_900100785.1. Taxonomy (GTDB): domain Bacteria; phylum Bacillota; class Desulfitobacteriia; order Desulfitobacteriales; family Desulfitobacteriaceae; genus Desulfosporosinus; species Desulfosporosinus hippei. Next base: position 5,377 of record NZ_FNCP01000003.1, read on the forward strand.
TCACGTTTAAATTCTTCAATTTTCCGGTAACATTTCTGTTGAAATTTAATATCACCTACGCTTAAAGCTTCATCAATAATAAGCACCTCTGGATCAACATTTATAGCTACGGCAAAAGCCAATCTCACAAACATTCCACTCGAATATGTTTTTACGGGTTGGTAAATAAAATCCCCGATATCAGCAAACGAAATAATATTTTCTAGCTTGGCATTCATTTCCTCTTTGCTGTAACCCATTATGGTTCCGCTCAAATAAATATTCTCAATACCTGTATATTCTGGATTAAACCCTGTCCCCAACTCAAGTAGAGCAGATACACGACCAACAACTGACAAGTTACCCGCCGTTGGCGTCAGAACACCAGTAAGAATTTTCAGGAGGGTGGATTTACCTGAACCATTCTTACCGATAATACCAACTGTTTCTCCTCTCCTGATCTCAAAACTAATCTCTTCAAGAGCACAGAAGTCCTTATGATGTTTTTTTCTGCTGCCAAAAGACACAGCTTCCTTAAGCCTATCTATCGGTTTATTATACAAACGATAAACCTTAGTAAGTTTATCAGCATTGATTACGATCTCGTCCATATCAGGACCTCCATAACTCACTTGATCTTCTATTACAACACATCTGCAAAATGCGGTCTTAACTTCTTAAATAGAAATACGCCCATCAGCAAACAAGACCCCGTTATACCCCAAAAGTTGAGCGTTAAATTATAATGTTCCCAAAACCATTCATGGTAGATAAACGTGTCTCTATACCCTTCTACGATATAGTAAAAAGGATTTAATTTTACTAAAAAGTGGTACTTTATCGGCAATATCTTAGTAGTCCAAAAAATTGGGGTTAACCAGAAACCAATTTGTAAGATCATCGATACCAACTGTCCCAAGTCCTTAAAGAAAATAACAAGAGACGAAGTGATCCATGACAATCCCAGGACTAAACTGAACATCGCAAAAAGATAGTAGAATACTTGTAAATTATATATACTAGGCTTGTATCCATAAATAAAGAACATAATGAATAGAAAAGCAATAAAGAACAAATGAATGAATAAAGCAGATAGAATTCTTATTATTGGCAAAATACTAACCCTAAAAACAACTTTTTTGACCAAATAACTGTTATCTAAAATGGAATTTGTTGCTCCCATTAGACTATCGGAGAAAAAATTCCAAGGAATAATGCCTGGCATTAACCATAAAATAAAGGGGAAATTATCAACTGGATTTGATTTAAAACCTACCTGAAATACAAACCAAAATATCAATATGTTTATTGTTGGTAAAATAAATGCCCATAGTATTCCTAAATACGATCCCAGATACCTTGTCTTTAGATCACTTTTAGCTAGTTCAACAACTAACTTTCTACTTTGCATTATATCTTTTAATAAATTAATAGTAGAAATGAAAAAGTTCATGAAATTACGGTCTCCTTTGTTAAAGACAATCAATGTGACTAACGATTGTTATACATATCAGAGTAATATGATTGATATTCACCTGATATAATCTCACGCCACCATCGTTCATTATTCAGATACCATTGAACAGTTTTTCCGATTCCATCCCAAAAGTTAGTATTTGGAACCCAATTTAAATGCCGCTTGATTTTTGACGAGTCAATCGCATATCGACGGTCATGTCCAGGGCGGTCGGTTACGAACTGGATTAAACTATCACTTTTGTTTAATATCCTAAGGACTTCCTTAACTATCTCCAAATTAGTCCTTTCGTTATTTCCTCCTACGTTATAAACCTCTCCAGCCTGACCTTGTCGAAGCACAGTGTCTATTGCCCGGCAATGGTCATCTACATAGAGCCAATCTCTTATGTTTAAACCGTCTCCGTACAAAGGTAGGGGCATATTTTCTATTGCACGCCAAATCATTAAAGGAATTAACTTCTCAGGAAACTGGTAAGGGCCATAATTATTAGAACACCGTGTAATAGAAGCATTCAATCCATACGTTTCCACTGCCGCCCGTACAAAACAATCTGCAGACGCTTTACTTGCCGAATACGGACTATTTGGCATCAGTGGCGTGTTCTCTGTGAAAAGTCCTTCTCGACCTAGTGAGCCATAAACTTCATCAGTTGAGACTTGAACATAGCGAGAAACACCATACCTACATGCATAATTAATCAAATTGATAGTCCCAAGAACATTCGTTTCCGCAAATATCAGTGGATTTTCTATACTTCTATCAACGTGTGATTCTGCAGCAAAATGAATTATTGCATCGGGTTTTTCCTTTTGAAAAATTGCCTCTAACGCCGCTGAGTCACAGATATCAACCTTGTAAAAAATATAGTTTAATCGATCTTCCAATGATATTAGATTCTTAAGGTTTCCAGCGTAAGTGAGCGAGTCAACATTAATAAAGCAATCCCCAGGATATTTATCCGCCATCATTAATAAGTAATTTGACCCGATAAATCCTGCGCCACCTGTAACTAATATTCTCAAGAGAAACCCCCCGACTATTTATTTGCTGTAGTCCAATCAAATCCGATTTTCGGATCATTCCACTCAATACGTAATTCATCGGGATTTTCTTTTTGATATGATTCTGTCGTAAAATACACGATGGTTGCTGGTGTATTACCTAAAACCCGGTAACCATGAGCTACTCCCTTGGGAATCATTAAAAGTCCTGGGTTATCCTCGCCTAGGTAATAGACATCTGTTTGTCCTACAGTCTTCGACCCCACTCTCAAATCGTATAGTACGACTTGGGCATTACCATTTGGGAAAAACCACAGATCATCTTGTCTTTCGTGATAGTGAAAAGCTTTGATTACTCCCGGGTAAGACTTAGATAGTGAAGCTTGTCCAAATCGACTGAGTAAACCATCGTCATCTCGCAAAATTTCCATAAAAAATCCGCGATCATCGCTATGGCGAATAAGTTTCTTAAGATAGACACCTTCAATCATAAGTTAGTAGCACTCCTTTTTATCTTTGATATTTAAGAATGTTTTAATCGAAAGACGTGCGTTCTAATCATGATTTCCTAAAACCTTTATAGCACGCATGTCTAAGTCACTTTCAATAGCAAGTCGATTTGCCAAAGCTAAAGACTCAAATGTCCCTGCATCAGTCCACCAAGACGAAAGGATATTATAAGTCATTTTTCCTTGGGAAATATAGTTATTATTCACGTCTGTTATTTCCAACTCGCCTCGGCCTGATGGCTTAAGTATCTTGATCATATCAAAAACATCTGCATCATAAAAATAAATCCCCGTGACGCAGTAATTGCTTTTTGGTGCTTTCGGTTTCTCTTCAACACTGATTATTTTCCCATCAGCGATTTCAGCAACTCCATAGCGCTGTGGATCAGAAACTTCACGGATTAAGATCTTTGCCCCTTTTCCCTGAGCTCGAAATTCCTCAACAAAAGGAACAATTGAATCCTCAAAAATATTGTCGCCGAGTAAAACTACGCACAAATCGCTACCGATAAACTGTTCGGCTAAACCCAAGGCTTGAGCAATCCCTCCAGCTTCATCTTGAACCTTAAATGTGAATTTCACCCCGTAATCCTTGCCACTACCTAGTAAGTTTACGACCGCTCCCATATGATCTTTCCCTGTAACTACTAATATATCATTAATATTCGCTTCTTTCAGCTTGGCAACCAAGTGGAAAATCATAGGATTCTGACCAACTGGCAAGAGATGTTTGTTAGTAACCTTTGTCAGAGGATAGAGTCGCGATCCAGTTCCACCTGCTAAAATTACACCTTTCATTTTTAACCTCATTCTTTAAAATTGTTTAAACCTTACGTTAACCGCCAAAAACCTTTGTTTTGGCTTAATTTACGCCTTAGTGCACTGTTCAGTAATGCATTTTTCCTTCCTAACGAATAACCAATAACCTTGCCCACCACACTCAATACTAGACTGACAAATTCCGAAGGTTTATTTCTTATAATATATCTAACCTCATTTATCACTAATTTCGTACCTTTGCCGCTAACATTATTGAATGGAATTTCACTGTTCCATTCAGTGTGCATAACTCCAGTGTCAAAATAACGTTTTACAGTATCCGTAAATGACAACTTGTGTGAATGCCTAATAGTCGCCTCCGCACAATATCCAGTCTTATACCCAGCGAGTAACAACTTATTTGCTATTACAATATCCTCAGCTGTGATAATCTTTTTCGGAAACCCTCCAACACAATTAAGGGCATCTATCCGAAATAACGAACATACATCACTTAATAAAACGTCATCTATGACACGAGGTACACCTGAATTGATTCTCGAAACTGACGGATAAGTTAGGCTACGCTCGATTACTTCAAGCTCTGTTGCTCCTTCCCTGGGTAACTGCCTTGCGGAGACTCCAGAAAGACTATTTGCATTTAAAAAGCAAACCAACTTTTCAACACAATCATTGGACATTATCCCATCCTGTGTCAGGAAGAGAACAGCATCTTCATCAGTCAATTTAGAAACTCCTAGGTTCCTTGTCTTCCCGTGGTCGAATTCTTCAGGGGATATACGCATGTACAACTTATTGAGACAGCCACAATTATCCTCGACTATTTTCTGGTAGTTTCGATCATCTATGTTTGGGCTAGAGTCTATCACGATGACCTTCGAGACTAGATATGTTTGGCTTCCGAGCGCCTTTAATACAGAAACGAATTCTTTAGATGGGTTATATATAGGAATCACTGCTCCAAGCTTTTGTACAGGCCCTTCCATTTAACATGATACCTCCAAATTCTACATCAATCTGTTAAAATGTCCTATATTGCCCCTCTTCCTTGAATAACAGCTGGAATGGTCTGCAGAATTATCTTGAAATCATTCGTAAGCGACCAATTATGAATGTAATAAAGATCCAGTTGGATCCGCTCCTCATAACTCACATCGTTCCGTCCATTAACTTGCCATAGTCCAGTAAGACCTGGTTTCACTCTGAGGATCATATTCCCATGGGCTCCATACCGTTTTATTTCTTCAGGAACTATCGGGCGCGGCCCCACAAAACTTAGGTCACCTTTCAAAATATTTATCAATTGAGGCAACTCATCTAAGCTCAACTTTCTTAAGTACCTACCTAAGGGAGTGATTCGCGGATCATTTTCTATCTTATAGTTATCATAATAATCTTTATTAATCTCTTCATTTTCTAGTAGCGCCATAAGTTGCCGCTCCGAGTCTACGACCATTGTCCTAAACTTATAAATGCGCACTCGTTTGCCATCTAATCCTAATCGTTCTTGGGCAAAAATAGCTGGGCCTGATGAATTAAGTTTAACTATCATCCAAATAATTCCCAACAACCAAGAGGTAAGAATTAGACCCATTATAGCCAAGATTACATCCATAACTCTTTTTAAGCGTTTTGAGACTCCATCTACAATCAAGTCTTGAGGTCCAAAAATAAGGATTCCTTGATAATTAATTGTCTTTAAGGGAATCGATAATAGCCTACTTACAGACGGAATAATATATAGCGGAATATAATTTAGCTCACAGTAGGAAATAAGTGGTTCTAGTGTCCCTACTTGCTCTTCATAAACTAACATTCCCAAATCTCTCTGCGCCTGTAAACCCAATATATTTGCTTGCTCGAGATGCCGATGAACAATATCTTCTACGTCTGTCGTTAGCGGGGTATAAGCGACAATCCTAAGTTTCATCTCCTGTACTAATTTATCATGGAGACTATCGTTTCCCGTCTTAAAACCAATAGCCACTAGAGGGAGTTTAGCCTCATCTCCGAGCTTTGATGCATAAGACCTCACTATTATAAACCTTACTAGAATAGCCAATACAAAATTAACACTGAAGAATACAGTGAAATAAATACGCGAATAACTTACACTTCGCAAATAAAAGGATAGAACGTAAAAAAAGGCAGCACTATAAATTAGAGATCGAAAATAAATTTGCGGTCTAACCTGTAATAGCTCAGATGTTTCATAATTCCCTGATAGATATAACAAGCCCAAAAAAACAATTCCAATCATACATAACATTATCAAATAAGCGCTTATACTGATGACTGACAAATCGCTCAGGAACTTTATACACCCTACTGAAAAGCTACTTATTACATAAACCATAAAATCAAATAAAAAAAACTTTACTCCTAGCTGGGATACTCTTCCTGAGTATAGCAAACTTATTTACCCCCAATGTTAATGTCCATAAATTTACACCAATAATAATACCATTCGACAAACTTCTCCCATCTCCTCCTTTGGTATTATTTTTGTTCAGCGCAGCATAATTGCGACTTCAATCAATGTATCCATTGATTTTATAGGCCGCAATTATTCTCAATTCATTTATTTATCATCAATATTATTTAACTTACTCTCAATGAAGATATATTCTACTATAAGTTAATAGATTTTAAATATGTAATTTCAATAATATTCACCGAATTATGCCGTAAGTTTATACATTATTATACTAAGTATCGTATAATCTCTCGGAAATTACAAAATGAATTCAAACTTACGCACAGAATTTTATTTCTATCGCATAATCATCTAGTATACCTTACATAGAATAGCCCCAAACCTTTTACCGATTTGAGGCTTTGGGCCTAGTGCTTAGGTATATCTTGACATCCACCTTGGGATTCGACCTAAGAACATTTTCCAATTTTAGCAGTTCTTTAATTAATTAATTAATATATACGTTGATATTTTCAGGATGCATCAAAACACACTTGACAATCTGCAGGAATATCTTTAACGTAAATATTATTTGAAAGAAAGCGGGCAACACAGGCTTTTGCCGACCCACCAACTATTTCGCCAATAGTTGCCCCGTCAAACGTTTGTCTGGCCAAAACCCGACGGTCTGAATCTATTAATACTAAAGACGCATTAATACACTTAATATTCTTTTTAAGCCCGTTGCTTATAAAAAATCCAACTAACAAGTCTCCATTTGCAGGTGATGCGCCGGTAAACTGAATTGTTACTTTTCCTTCGTCTACGCGCAGTTCATCCAAATGTTCTTCTGTATCATTCTGCTCCAATAGATTTTCCGCAACGATATCCTGCTCCCAGTTCTCAGATTCTTGTTTTCTATTCTTTAAAATTTTGGGGAAATTAAACATAATTAATCCTCCTGTATGCTAACTACGTTCTATTGTCTCATACCTTTGGTAGTTTTGCTACTGGAAATAAACTTCAACTAACATCACTCTAGAACTAATTATAGCACTCATATACTTGGAGTTTGCGTGCTTTATTTCTCCACCTTATAGAATTTCAAAAGAGTCTTTCGCCTGATTAAAGACGAAAGACTCTTTTCTTAAGTGCTAGAACAGATTAAGCCGAAGTGAGGTTCAACTATAGATCATCTGATCTGATAACTAGTTCTTAGTCAGTAATAACGAAGAACTTAGCAAAGGATCCAGTTGTAGCATCTAGAACTACAGTAACTCTTTCGCCAGCTTCAAGATCATCAAGGTCAGATACTGATTCCTTAGAGATGTCACTGGTATCTGTAGCATCAAGTACTAAACCTTTACCAGCAAGTGTATAGGTTCTACCATTTGATAATTCGACTGTTTTGTTACCAACATCAACACCAGTCACAGTCAATCCAGCCGTTACACGATCAGACCATTGATCAGCGTATTCAGCTTCACTGCCATCGTTGTTTTCAGTCAGAATGTCTATTACCAAGGCATCATCATCTTCGTCAAATACGAGTATTACTACATCACCTTTGACAAGATCGTCGCTGTCGTCACTAGAATCAGTATTTTCTAATCCTGCAACATCATCTACTTCAAAAGTCTTAAGCTCGCCACCTACGTATGCAGTGATACTATTTACTTCGTCATCTGTATTTCGAAGAACTTTAGTAACAACAGCCTCTTGATAAACAGGGTCGGAACCTGAAGTATCCTCGAACCAAATAGCTTCTACTTCTTGATCTTCATTGTAGACAAACTGTGCACCAGCTTTAATATCTGCACCAGTGTAGTCGCCAAACTTCGTTACTACATAATCAGATGCATCGGTACCATCAGTTGCATCAAACAGAAGTGTATTATCGGTTAACTGATAACCCTTAGTATACGTATCACCAGCTTCAATGTCGCTACCAGTGGTTTCTAGACCCACTGTGTGTGTAGTGCCAGTAAAGAATTCTAGTTCTTCAAGATCGCCATCATCAGTCAGGTGTAACTTGACTAGGCTTCCTTGATCAGCATCGGTAGCGAAAGAGATCAACTCTTTTTGATCGTCGTTGTCGGCGCCGTCACTATTGACTAATATTTCGATACCAGTATAGTTACCAGAAGTTCCGACTAATTTCGCCTCGAAATCCGAATCTGCATCGGAGTCGTTATCAATGTCGTACTCTTCACCATCTACGGTAATTGTATCAAGACTTTCTAAACTAATATCAAAGGAAAGTTCTTCCTCTTCTTCAGTTACTGCTTCAATCTCTACTTTATCTCGAGCTGATGAATAACCTAACATATCTTCAGTCAAAGCTGCAAATTTTGCATTACTGGTAACTTCGCCGAGATCTCCGCTGATATAGATTAGGTTTCCAGCATAGTCGGTGTAAAGTGCTACGTCACCAGCAGCTTGAAGTGATTCTGCCGCATCCGAGTCTACTGAGTCAATCTCACCGTCATCATTGATGTAAAGTGATGAGCCTTGCTCATAATCGAAGTCAGTTACTACATCATCCTCAAAAATAAAGTTGTAATTTTCTCCATCAACTTCGATTGAGTCAGAATATACGTCTTCAATTTCGCCGGTTGCTGCAGTCTTATTTAAGACTTCAGCATAACCGTCTTCATCGTCAGCATCTGCGCTAAAGAATAATAAGTCACCTTCTTTTAAGTCGGAAGTAGCAATGACTTTTCCATCTTTTACGATAGTAGCGTCTGAAGCATCAAACTCACCACTTGAATCTCCATCAACTCCGATGACTATGTCGTCTTCGTCAACAGACTCAACCACCAAAACGTCTTTTAAGCTATAAGCGCTAATGAATTCGACGTCTCCAGAAGTGTTAAAGCCGACTTTTGCAAAGTTAATCTTATCATCAACATCGACCTCGTCACCAATGTCTACTTTTTCACCATCTAGGTAGAAAGTAAATTTCTTTGATGTGCTGTAATCAGTTGCATATTTTTCATCGGAGATATCATATGCTTCATCTTCACCGAGAAGTGTGATTTCGTCAGTATCGGAGATTTCAATAGAGTCAACTTTAGCAGTTGTAGTTAAGACTTTGTAATTAACTAATTCATTATCTCCGTTGTACCAAAGTTGTACGAGCTCACCTAGTGCAGCCTGATAATCGAACTTAAGGCTATCAGGCACATCAAGAGTTACTGACGCGCCAGCTTTAGTACCTTTATCGATAACTACTTCTATTTCTTTATCGCCTGCATTGATATCCTGTACACGGGCTTTAATGGAATACGGACGGTTGAAAGTAGTTGTTAAAAGTGTACCATTAGCATTTATAGTGACAATATAATCTTGAAGGAATTCAAGCACTAAATCATCATCATCTTGCGAGTACAATTCTATAGTTGCAGTCATGTTGTTAGCAGACATTACTACTGCTTTAATTCCATAACGAGCCATTGTATCAGCGTTTTTAACTGTAATATCTGAAGTTTGAAGTCCAGTTACAGGTTTGTTGAAAACAATTTCCAGATACTTGTTGGTATCGTCAAGTGCAGTTACCGATACAATTGCCATCTGTGCATCACCAGGTACCTGTGTAACTTGACCGGTAGCAACTCCAGCACGTACAGCTTCAGGAACAACAAACTCACCACCGAGAGCAGTGACAACAGTGCTAGCAGAAGACTTGCTGTATGTGAAAGCGGCGGCTGCAGGAACAGTTTTGCCGTCTGTGAGGACGATAGGAGATTTGGTTTGAGCTGCAAGAGGAGCACCTGCAAGAGCGTCAATACCAGTTACGCCGTTAGCAACATAGACATTGTCAAATGCTAATGCAGCAGCAAAGTCTTGAATAACTTGGTTATTGGTATCATAGGCACTCATACCAGCATGACGAGTAGCACTTGGAAGTTTAGCTGCTACTGAATCACTGATAACGCCAGTTCCACCGATAACATCACTAGCTGTAACGCCAGCACTTGCTAAGTAAGCAGCTACGCTTGCAGGAAGAGCATCTCTGTCAGTTAAGAGGATTGGCTCATTAGCAGCAGAAGCTACTGCAGCAATGGAAAGTGCATCTACAACAGTGTTAGCAACTGCAACTTTAGTAACACCGGTCATTTTCTTAGCGATATTGACGGATGTTTCAGCGCGGTCATATCCACCGAGAGCTTCAACTTCAATGCCCATACCTTTTAACTCATCGATAACACCTTGTTTAATAACAGCGGTTCCGCTTGTTACATAAACTTTTTTAACAGCGAGTTTTGTAAGTTCAGCTTTAGTAGCTGCATCAAGGCTGCTTCCAGCACCGGTTAATAAGATAGGAGCTTTTAAGGAAGCTGCGAGTGGGCCAGCAGTCAATGCATCAACCATACCATAGGATGTTGAGGATGCGAGGATTGCTGCACCTGTGAAGCCAGTTTGATCAGCAATTTGGGCTGCAGTTTGTTCAGCAGTAACACCCGCAATACGAGTTGTAGTTGTTGCTGCGAAAACATTAAAAGGAATTAAACTTAATGACATACCTGCGATAGCTAAGGAAGCTAAGGCTTTTTTAGTTTTCTTCATGTAGTGAATTTCTCCTCTCGTAATTGGATCTCTTTCTTTTGGAAAATGAACCATCTCTCTGTAACTAGGACGTCTTTTGGTCGCCCCTCACCCCCTTAAAATGTGTAGCACAATCTTTAGACATTGCGCAATATCTAAAAGCATCCACAGAATAAGCGGGAGCGTCCCCCCAAGGATGACGGTGTTCATCCCTCCTGTGGCGTACCATTTAGAACCCATAGGAAATGAAGAAACCACAAAAAGGTCTATATTAGCTATATATATTCTTCACTATAGCCAATATTCCTGCTTGCTGTCCGATTTTTTTTATAGGAACCTGCACTGGCATTTCCCCTCGGACAAGTTTCCAATGTTACTTGTCTTAGTTTACACTAAAACGCAATAGTTTTCCACCTTTAGTCAAAAAATATACATAACTTTAATGGAATAAAAAGAGTATAGCATAAAATTCGACTCAAGTTGTGAGCATTTTGTGGAGTTTCTACAAATAATTCATTTGACCTTGCTCAGTACGTTACAAATTTAACATGCTTTTTCTAAAGAATCAATGCTTAATTTTGAGGCATACTAATTAGTTGCTTTAGAAACCTTTAAAGCTGAGAATTCCTTGATATATACCTTGGGCGGCAGTTCTTTGAAACTCTGATGAACCAAGAAGTATTTCTTCGCTTGGGTTAGATAGGAAGCCAAGTTCAACCAGAACCGCCGGCATCTCTGTATTCTTGATGACATAGAAGGCTGCATCTTTAACCCCTCGACTGGGCAGGCCGATTGTTTTGACCAGATCTGCCTGAATGCTTTCTGCTAAGGCTTTAGATTGCGAAGACAAAGGGTTGACCGAGCTATAATAGGTTGTTGTTCCGGAAACAGCAGGGTTGCTAAAGGAATCGTTATGGATGCTGATAAACAAATCCGCCTTAGAGTCGTTGGCTATTTTAGTTCTGGCCTGAAGATCAGCTTTTTCCGAATACGCCCCCTCTGCCGGGGTGATGTCAGTGCTGCGGGTTAAGATGACGTGGGCCCCTGCTGAGCGCAGCAAAGCGGCCAGATTTAGCCCCACAGGCAAAGTGTTATTTTTCTCAAAGCTTCCTGATGAACCGGCAGCACCCGGATCAGGTCCGCCATGCCCGGGGTCAATGACGATGGTTAGATCCGCCAAGAGATAAGGTGGCTGCTCAGAACCTTCCAGCATTAATTTCACTTTGTCTGTGATGACTGCCACTCCGCCGATGATTACAACTTGAAGAGGGCTTTCTGACGGTCTGGACAAGACAGAATAGGTGGGCCCCGGGAGATTTGCCCTTTGGGTCATGACAATACCTGCGCGGCGTTTTGCCGCTAGGCTGCCCGCTGCCAAAGCGTCAGGAAAGTTCTCGCCGGTTACTAAATATGCTGTTTGAGAAGATAAGGCATCCCTGGCAAACTGGTAGATTTCTGCAGAGGTTTCATAGCGGTCGTTGCCAAAAATCCGTTGGACACTTCTTAAGCTGCCTAAGGTTGCAGAAGACACCACGGCTTCTCCGCCGACGACAATTGTCTGCAGATCCCCTTCCTCCTGCAGATCCTCAAGTGCCCGCTGAGTATATCCAGGCATCTCTTTGGATTTTGTCAGAAGAATCGGGGTCTCTGTCACACCTGCGTAGGCAGATATGGAGAGTGCATCGGGAAACTGTTCTCCGCTTGCCAAGATGACTTCTCCCTTAGCCCCTACCCGCTCGGCGACCTTTTGGGCTGTTTCGTATTGATCATACCCATAGATTCGTTCAGGCCGGTCTAATCCTGCTTTCAGAATATCTTGCTCCACCTTCTGGCTTAGAGCAGCGACTCCCCCCAACAGAATAACTTTCCGGGCACCTAACCGTTTAATTTCTTCCATAACTTTGGCATCTACCCCACCGGTTGGGGTGAGTAGAATAGGCGCGTCCAACTTATGGGAAAGGGGTGCGGCAACTAGTGCATCGGGGAAATTATCGCAATTGGCGAGTAAGACCGTCTCTGCATGATTCCACCCTTCTATAGAGACGTTGATAGCTGTGTCAATCTGACGGGTGCCAAAAATTCTTGATGTCTCTAAATTTAATGGAGTGGCACTTGCCACATTCTCAACCCCTATTAGAAATCCTAAGCTTAAAACCATTGTTCCTAAGAGTCTCCATTTTAACTTCGCCACTTCATCACTCCTCATTAATCGATTCCCCTAGACAAAGACGGAATTACTGAACCCAATCTTGCACCCTTTGAACTATTTTTTCCGGCAAAGCGTAAATTCCCCCTAAGGATTCAATCTGATAGCCCTGCCAGGATTTCAGGAGGGACGCCAAACTGGTAGGAATCTCAGACTGAGTTGGAACTAAGACAACTCTTGATCCGTAAAATGCTGCCCTTACTGCCCCCGTTAATGCATCCGGGAAGTTTTCTCCGGTAGCTAATTCCAGCTTCACTGATGCCGGAGGATAGGTTTGCAGTACTGCTGCTGCAGTGTCATAGGCTGTCATCCCACTGATTCTCTTAGGAATGGGCAGTTGCTCTATAACGTTAGAACTCACTACCGCCGTCCCTCCAATCACCAGAGACTCAGTAACCTTAAGCTCCTGTAAAGCAGTCCGGGTATCTACGGATAAAGCTTGAGCCTGGGTCAGCAAGATGGGAATCCCTTGCCTGGCTGCCCAGGCTGAGATGACTAAAGCGTCTTGAAAGTAATTAACATTTGCTATGACCGCTTTACCCTTAGTTCCAAGTTCTAAGGATATTGCTCGGGCAGTTCCTTCAGCTGTATAGCCGTAGAGACGTTTTACTTCGTAAGTTTGACGGAGTTCGCTTTCAATCTGGGCAGAAAGAGCTACTGTACCCCCCAGGAGATAGACAGTTTTCGGAGCCAAGCGCTGTATTTCAGCTCGAACATCTTCCGTAAGCTCTGAACTGGAGGAAAGCAGAATTGGGGCCTGAAGTTTATAGGCCAGGGGCGCTCCGGCCAAGGCATCCGGGAATTGATTGACTTGGGCAATGATGACTGTATCTGCGCCGGTTGTAAATGTTTCCTGAGAAATCTGGACTGCTGTCCCTTCGGCAGTCACTCCTGCAAAGCGCCGGCTGTCCTGAGCACTGTTCTGGGCTGTCCCAAAGGCGTAAACCCCTGGCATATAGAGGCCAAATCCGGCTTCTCCGGGGCTTATTTCCCCGCCTAAAGAAATCCAGCGTGAGCCGTTCCAGCGATAGAGAGCCCCCTCAACCTCCTCGTTAAACACAGGGTCTTTCCATTTCAGCGAGAGCATTTTCTGGGGAGTGATATCTCCCCAGTTAACTTGAAAGACCGGGGTTAAGAAGGCAGCCCCATTGGGTAATTCCCTGGGAGCTGGTAGGGCCTTTAAGGATACATTCATTGCTTGGTCAAAGGCCTGAGGGGGGACGGTTAAAGCAACTTGGCTTGTCCCTTCAGTCCCTTCGACTATTCCGCCAAGAGAATTAATGACCGCCGGGGAGGTTTTTGTCTCCAGCATTTGCTTGCTGAGAGTTAAGGCTAACTGCACATCCACCAGTCCGTATCCGTATTGATCGTCTTGGCCCGCCGAGCCTAAATCTTCGGTACCTTGCTCAAGGGCCTGAATTACTTGATCTCTTGACCATTCAGGGTGCTGGCTCCAGATTAGTGCTGCTTCCCCGGAGACAAAGGGAGCGGCCAGTGAAGTTCCGCTGGCGTAAGTGTATCCGGATCCTCCCCTTCGACTCCAGCCGTCGGTCGGGATATAGTCTCCCGGTGCCGCTAAGTCCACTTCCGAGCCTGTGGCCGAGTAACTGGTCACTTTACCGGTTTTATCCGTTGCCGTGATGGCCAATACCCGGGAATCCGCAGCAGGGTAGCTCACTCCCGGGTTTGCTTGAGACTCCGGGTCATAATTTCCGCTGGCGGCAATTAATAAGCAGCCTTTATCATAGGCATAGGTCACAGCCTGCTTTAAAATTTCCGAGGAGGTGGCCCCATTTTCTGAGCCTAAGCTTAAATTAATAATCTTTGCTCCGTGATCCGCAGCCCAGATAATTCCGTCCGCTATGGCATCATCATACCCCACTCCCGTGGAACCTAAGGCCTTGATGGGCATAATCTTTGCTTGATAAGCTACTCCCACAATCCCTGTACTGTTGCGTTCGGCAGCGGCAATTCCGGCAACTTCCGTACCGTGACCATTATTATCCTGATTCCCTCCCGCTGTTTCACTACCTGTAATTGAGTTGTAGCCGGGAACTATATTAGCCGATAAATCCGGGTGATTCAAGTCAATACCCGTATCAATTATAGCTATAGTTACACCTTCTCCCGTAGCCCCCATTTCCCATGCTCCGGGTACATTTCTACTGATAAGTGACCATTGCTTCATATAAAGAGGATCCTCGGGAGGGGACGATTCGGAAAGGCTTTGGACGATCCGCGCATGATTTTCTTCCACGCTAATAATCCCAGGTGTACTTTTCAACTTTCCAATGGCTTCTTGAATATCTCTCTCCGATAATTCTAAGGTGACAAAGTTTAGAGGTCCCTGTCTCACAACTTTGGCACCAAAATCTTCAGCAATCTGATCAATGTTTGTCCCCGGCGTAAAGGATAGGACAATTTGATCTAGATTTGAGTTGCTTAATTCCTCCTGAGTGACACCGCGAACCTCTGCTATTGCAGGAATCGGAGCTATTCCTAAATTTAGGAGCATCATCCCTACAATCCCCAGAGATAGGAGCGTAGATTTGGTTCGATAAAACCTGATCTTGAACATCTCTTCCACGCCTTTCTATGCATGTTAGTGGATCAGTTATTTGAAGGTAGACCTTTAATTAGGTTGTAATACATTAATTCGACAAATTATCTAACTTTCCTTTGCCTTCCCTTGTTTTCCCTTGCTGTTATAATTTGGAGCTTCCTGAAGGAAGGATTTTAGCCTGTTTTAAAGAATATTTAACTATGTGAATTGAATCCATCCTTATTTGTAATTCCCCGTGTAAAGAAGCGACAGATTAACCAAGTTTTAAATGTTTAAGAGAAAGAGGTTTGCCTATTAATGAAATTTATCACAAAGAAAACTTTATGCCTTTTATCCAGTCTGCTTATTCTATTAAGCCTCACACCTCTACTCCCTTTTAAGGCCCAAGCCGCCTCTAGTGAATCCATCACAGACCGAATTTATGGGAATACATTGTATGATACGGCAGTGGAGATTTCTAAGCATGGCTGGGATTATGCTCCTATCGTTGTGCTGGCAACGGGGAAGAATTTTTCCGATGCGCTGACGGGAACCGTCTTGGCTAATAAAGTCAATGGTCCCTTGCTCTTGACTGAGTCAGATCGTTTAACTCCTGCCGTTGCCGAGGAACTCAAACGCCTCAATACAAGAGAGGTTTATCTCCTCGGGGGAACCGTCGCCTTAAGTACCGGGATCGAAGAAGCTCTCAAAAGCCAAGGGATTTTGCCCAGACGTCTGGCCGGCTGGGATCAGTACGGCACTGCTGCAGAGATTGCCCGGGCAGCCACCTCAAGTTCCAGTCAAGCCTTTCTGGTCAACGGCGAACTTTTTCCGGATGCCTTAAGTATTTCTTCTTATGCAGCTGCTCAGGGAATTCCGATTCTACTTACCCGCGCGGATTCACTGCCTCCGGAAACAGCTAAGGTAATTAATGACCTGGGGATTTCCGAGGTCACAATAATCGGCGGTACCGCTGTCATAAAAGCTAGTGTCGAGGAACAATTGAGCAAACTCCCTCAGCCGGTAAAAGTCACCGCCCGTTATGCCGGGTACGATCAGTATGAAACGAATACCGTAGTTTTAACTCAGTTATCCTTTGACACTTCTAAGGTCTATGTAGCAACAGGACAGAATTTTCCCGATGCTTTAGCCGGAGCTGCCCTGGCTGGGAAAACTAAGGCACCAATTCTTCTGATTCCCAGTACTCAGTTAGGCAGCACGACAACCGGTTATCTCACTCAGAAGCGAGCCTCCGGCTCAGCCTTTACTATTTTTGGGGGGTGGGGTGTTATCAGTTACGCCATGGAGAGTATCATTCGTACCGGCAATGTTCAAGCGCAAGTTTCCCTGCAGTATACCCAAGGCGGCTTAGGCGGCATTAATGGTATGCTCAATCAGGTCAAGTCAATTCCTTCTCCGGCTACGGATTATGCAGATATCATAGCACCCAGTTGGTATTATCTGGATGATACAGCTGATGGAAATGTGGTGGGCGGGTGGGATGCCACGCCTAAAGACTACCAGGAATTCACTTCCTATGTTCAATCCCGTAATTTGAAGGTCCTCCCGGTTTTTCAATCCTCTTGGAGCACACCAAAGACAGTGGACACCGTCATGGCTTCTGAGACAGCCCGAGGAAAGCTGATTGATCAAATTATGAATTTGGTCAGCAGTGTGAATGCTGACGGGGTTGTCATCGATTTTGAATTTATGAGCAATGAGACCGGCCCCTATCTTACCCAGTTCATGAAAGAGCTTTACGCCCAGCTTCATCCTTTGAATAAATTAGTTATTCAAGCGGTGATGCCCCGTACAGGATCAGAAGCATGGTTGGCGGAATTCGACTACCCTGCTCTCGCTCAATATGTGGATTACCTGCATGTTATGACTTATGACTATAGCCACGGAACTCCCGGTCCCATTGCTCCCTTGGACTGGACCGGCAAGGTTATGAAATACACCCGGGATCAAGGGGTTGATATGCGCAAGGTTCTGCTCGGGATTCCTTACTATGGGGTAGATTGGACAGCTACGGGCACATCTTATGCCCGTCGCCCTCGTGGACTGAACACACTCTATGGGCCAACTACGGATAAAGACTTGAGCGGCATGTTGGAACTGATAGCAAAGTATAATAGCTCTGTCCAGCGAGATGCTTCCCAGGTACCCTATTTCACTTATACAGATGCTGACGGTATCCATACTGTCTACTATGACGATGCTCAAAGCTGGAACGCTAAAATGGAGTTGCTTAGTCAATATGGTCTGGGAGGAATCGGTGCATGGTCCTTATATTGGACAGTTAATTCTCAAAGCTCAAGTGTGATCTTTTCGGTCTTAAAACAACATCTGAGATAATTTAAGAAGATCAATCCAGTTTAACTACCTCTTAAATGTGATAATAATAATTATGCCGTTCACTAAATTTACAAAGTGAACGGCTTTTTAGTATTCATTTATTGGTTTTCTCCCCATGCTTTTGTTAATAAATCTTTAAGATCAGTTCACAAAATGTTCACGAATTCGCACAGTATTTTTCCTTAATCTTATTCTTTTAAATTTTTATTACTAATATACAAGTGCATTTTTAATGTCGTTTCACTTTATTGTACTTTAACTTGCAAAATAGTAATTGTAAGCAATAACTGGAAACATATCCAAAATGTTTGGAATGTATTTTTCTGTATAATATGTTAATCTTCATATTGCAACGAGGAAATAACAAACAGCGAATCTAACCTTTAAACTTTTAAGTTCTTTTGTTGCTCTAAAAAGTATCTGCTGGGCTGAAATGCAATTTCAGGGAGGGACGCTTCCGGAAATCCAGTAGCATAATTTTAGATAATGCGCAATGTCTAAACATTTAACTACTAATCATTAGGGGGTGAGGGACGGATAACCGGGTTTCGTCTCCAGAAAGAACTGGTGGATAGTATTGTTAATAACAAAAGTTTTCAAAATTGAGAGGAGAATTTACTAAATGAAAAAGACCAAAAAAGCCTTAGCATCTTTAGCCATTGCGGGCATGACACTAACAATGATCCCTTTTAATGTTTTCGCAGCTTCCCCAATTCCAACTCGTTTATCAGGTTTAACTGCGGAACAAACTGCTGTAGCAATTGCCGATCAAACAGGTTATACAGGCACTGCAATTCTCGCTTCTTCAACATCCTATGGTATGGTTGATGCATTAACCGCCGGCCCACTCGCAACTTCCTTGAAAGCTCCTATCCTCTTAACCGGAGCAGGAAACACTCTCGACGCTGCTACTAAAGCTGAACTTACCAAACTTGCAGTAAAAACTGTTTATGTAACCAGCGGAACCGCTGTTATTAAACAAGGTGTTATTGATGAGTTAAAGGGTATGGATATTGAAGTTGTTGCTCTTGGCGGATTTGACCGTGCTGAAACATCTGTCAACATCGCTAAGAAAATGACTGGCGTAACCAAAGTTGCTGTTGCTAACACTGTTGTTGATGCACTTTCCATAGCTGCAGTTGCTTCTGCCGCTAATGAACCAATCCTCTTAACTGACAAAGATGCTCTTCCTGCTAGCGTTGCTGCTTACCTAGCAAGTGCTGGTGTCACATCAAGTGATGTTATCGGTGGAACAGGCGTTATCAGTGATGCAGTGGTAGCTGGACTTCCAAGCGCAACTCGTCACGCTGGTATGACTGCCTATGATACCAATAACCAAGTTATCCAAGACTTCGCCGCCGGCCTTGCATTTGACAATATCTATGTTGCAAACGGTGTAACCGGTATTGATGCTCTTGCAGGTGCTCCACTTGCAGCTCAAACCAAATCCCCTATCGTACTCACAGATGGAAGCACCGTTCCTGCCGCAGCTGCTTTCACATACAGCAAAAACTCTAGCGCAGTCGTAACTGCTCTTGGCGGTACAGCTGTTGTTCCTGAAAGTGTACGTGTTGGAGTTTCTACAGGTAACGTTACAAATGTACCTGGCGATTTGGCAATTGTCTCAATTAGTGCACTTGACGACAGCAACCGTTTCATCGAAGTTACTTTCAATAAACCTGTATCTGGACTTCAAGCTTCTGATGTTGTGATTGAAAACGCTGACACCTTAGCTCGTTATGGAGTTAAAAGTGTACAAATGTCTTCCAACAGTTTAACCGCAACCATTGAATTGTATGCATCTGATGATTCTGAAGAAGTACTTCAATATCTTCAAGATTATAATGTGACAATAAATGCCGGTGGAACAATTCTGAAATCTACCTTCAACCGTGCCTATTCCAGCAAAGTTCGTGTCCAAGATATCAATGTAGGCGATAATGAAATCGTAGTTTATAACGATAAAACTGGTGAAGAGGTAACTCTGGATATTCCTGAAGCCCTGAACTTTGACTATGAAGCTACTCTGGGTGAACTTGTACAAGTTTGGTACAATGGCGACAATGAATTGACCAACTATATGATTGTAAGCCCTAATGCTAAAAATGATTCAATTGAAGTTACCAAGGCAACCGAAATTAAACTTCTATCTGAAGGCAAAAAGTATGATATCTCAGAAGAAGCCTACACCAATTCTAATGACAAATTTGCCTTCTATCTTGACGGTGAAAGTGTAAACATTGCTGACCATGTTGGGGAGAAGTTTAACTTTGCTAAAGTTGGCTTTAACAAATCCGGAGACATTGAATTTGTCAGTGCCTATACCTTAAGAGATGTCTTAATTGTTGATTCTATTGAGGGTGACGAAGTTATCGGGGTTGAAGGTTCTGCTTCAGCTGGCTCTTTTGACGCAAAAGATGCAACCATTATCAAAGACGGTAAAGTAATCGATGTTGCTAATCTCACAGCAGGAGATTTGTTATTCTTTAACAATGACGCTGATGACGACGATGGTTATGCTGAAGTTCTGAATAACAAAGTTGCAACCGGTGAAATCGACAATGTCTACTCAGACTCCATCGAAGTCGGCGGAGAAACTTACAACTTTGACTACGATGCTGATGTAGCAGCAGACTTTGCTTACTCACAACAAGCAGTCTATATCGATGAAAACGGCGAAGTAACAGATGTAGACTCTGATGCCGCTGAAGAACTCCAAGCCGGTGGCGAAGTAGCGCTTTATACTGACTATGCCGGAAACTTAATTTTTATTAGTGGAGATACGACCAATGTTGATTCTAATAGTGAGGTAGCCGTATTGACCGAGGACATCTTAGGTTATGCATCCTCCAGAGAGAAAGTTGAAATCGAAGCTGTTACAGAAAGCGGCGAAGACCTTTACTTCGACATGGAGTTAGAGGATCTCGAGAAAATTACCGTGAATGGTACTGAGTACGAGATAGATAACGGTGGAAGCAGTGATTGGACGGCGTCCTTAATTGGAACTCCGGGAGCTTATACCGGTATCAACCTCGATGAAAACGGTGCTGCCGGCAGCATAGATATCGACATTGATCCTGTTGCTGATGCCGGAAGCTTAGTAAAACTGCACTTAGATGACGAAGGAAATCTCGAAGAGATTGAATTCTTCAGCAGCAATGCCGGCGAAATTGGTTACGATGTAATCGATGCAGCTAACAGCCTTGAATCAGGCGACCTGTATCTTGACGGTTTCAAGTTGACATCAGAGACACTAATGTTTGATGCTACTGAGGATTCCGAAACTACCGATGCAGACGATTATGTACTGACAACTTTCGGAGAATACAAAGGTGCTGAAATCACTAATGGAAACTATATCTATAACGATGATCAAGAAGTAGTAGCTATTTGGTTCGACCAAACAACCAGTGATGATCTAAGTTATGAAGAAGCTGTTGTTACTAAGGTTCTTCGTAACACAGATGGTGAAGTAGTTAGTGTTACCGTATACGCAGCCGGTGAAGAGAAAACTTATACCGTTGATGAATTTGTTAGTGATGTCGCTAAAGGCGATGTAGTAATTCTTGAGCTTGACAAAGACAGCAATATGCTCGTAAAAGGAATTGCTACAGCGGGTTCTGATATCATTAATGATACCACCGGAGAGTATGCTACTCGCGTAACACCTAGCTTGGAAGTCCAAACTATTGATGTTGGTAACAAGAAAGTAACCTTTACCAACGGAGACACTTACAGTCTGGCTGAGGGTGGTTTAGTACTCGACGGCAAAGACAACAGTGACATCAAAGTAAAATCACTATCCGATCTCCGCGGCAAGACTAATGTCACTGTAGTTAAAGATGCAAAAACTGGTTCATTCGCTAAGTTCTTTGTTATCGAAAACTAATTGTTTCCGCTAGGATCTAACCTTCATCAATAGGGAACGTTCCGAAAACTAAACAAGAGAGTCTCTCGCCTTTCATTTAAGACGAGAGGCTCTCTTCACTATTGAGGGACATTCATCCCTCTGTGTTAATGCCATAGCAGCATTTAGAAGTCTAGGAATTATATGCGGGAGAGAGGAATAATAAGCGTCTCTAAGAAAGAACTGAGCTAGTACATCAAATATAGTCTTTTAAATTGTGAGGAGAAATTCAACTGTGAGAAAGATAACAAAAATCATAGCATCTTTAGTTATCGTTGGAATGGCACTCACATTGACCCCTTTTAACTCATTCGCTAATGGGCTAATTCCAACTCGATTAGCGGGTGTAAGTGCCGAACAAACTGCTGTAGCAATTGCCGATCAAACAGGTTACACAGGTACGGCAATTTTGGCATCCTCAACATCCTATGGTATGGTTGATGCGTTAACCGCCGGACCACTCGCTGCTTCTCTACAAGCCCCCATCCTCTTAACTGGAGCAGGAGACATACTGGATGCTGCTACTAAAGCTGAGCTTACCAAACTCGAAGTTAAAACTGTTTATGTAACCAGCGGAACTGCTGTTATTAAACAAGGTGTTATTGATGAGTTAAAAGGTATGGGCATTGAAGTTGTTGCTCTTGGGGGATTTGACCGTTCTGAAACATCTGTCAACATCGCTAAGAAAATGACTGGCGTAACCAAAGTTGCTGTTGCTAACACTGTTGTTGATGCACTTTCCATAGCTGCAGTTGCTTCTGCTGCTAATGAACTAATTCTATTAACTGGCAAGGATGCTCTTCCTGCTGGCATAGCTGCTTACTTAGCTGCTAACGCCAGCATCACTGCCAGTGACGTTATCGGTGGAATAGGAGTCATCAGTGATGAGGTAAAGGCTGGTCTTCCTGCTGCTACTCGTCACGCTGGTATGACTGCCTACGACACCAACAACCAAATTGTCCAGGACTTTGTCGCTGCCCTGACATTTGACAATATCTATGTTGCAAACGGTGTAACTGGTATTGATGCTCTTGCGGGTGCTCCACTTGCAGCTCAAACTAAATCCCCTATCGTACTCACAGATGGAAGCACTGTACCTGCCGTAGCTGCTTTCACATACAGCAAAAACTCTAGCGCGGTCGTCACTGCTCTTGGCGGTACGGCCGTTGTTCCTGAAAGTGTACGTGTTGGAGTTTCTACAGGTAATGTTTCAAAACCTGCAGAGTTAGCAATCGTATCAGTAACTGCTCTTGACGATAGTAACCGTTTCATAGAAATTAGTTTCAGTAAACTTATAACCAGACTTCAAGCTTCAGACATCGTTATACAAGACGCTGACACCTTAGATCGTTATGGGGTCAAAAGCGTACAAATGTCCGCAAATTGTCTGACTGTAACCATTGAATTGTATTCAGAGAGTAATATTGAGGCTGTACTTAAATATGCCCAAGACTATAACTTCACTGTAAAGGCAAACGGGATCATTCTAAAAGCTATTTTCAACCGAGCATATTCCAATAAGGTTCGTGTACAGGATTTCAACGTTAGGGATAAAGAAATTACAGCTTATGACGATAAAACTGGCAAAAAGTTTACTTTAAAAATACCTGATAACCTGAATTTCAATTATCAAGCTACACTGGGTGAACTTGTCCAAGTTTGGTACAATGGAGATAATGAATTAACTAACTATAAAATTACAAGTTTTACTTCAAAGACTGATGCGATAAAGGTTGCCAAAGCAAATCAAATTGAACTTCTTTCTGAAAAAAAGAATTATTATGTTTCTAAAGAAACCTATACCGATACTGATAATCGAAAATTTGATTTTTACTTAAATGGTCAAAAAGCAGACATTGCTAACCAACTTAATAAAAAGTTTAATTTTGCTAAAATAATCTTTGACAAATATGGAAACATTGTGTTTGTTAGTGCCTATTCTTTAAAAGACGTCTTAATAGTCGATTCTATCGACGAAAATGAAGTTATAGGAGTTGACGGCTCTGCTTCAGTTGGTTCATTTGACGCATCCGATGCGTCTATTATTAAAGATGGAAAAGTTATTTCTTTAGCTGATCTCAAAAAAGGAGATTTGTTATTCTTTAACGAAGACGCTGATAATGGTGACGGTTATGCTGAAGTTTTGAATAACAAAGCGGTGAGTGGCGAGATCAACACAGTATATGCCAACTCCATTGAAGTGAATGGAGAAGTTTTCGATTTCGATTATGACGATGATGTGGCAGCTGACTTCGATTATACGCAACAAGCGGTATACCTCGATGAAGACGGCGATGTTACTGACGTAGACTCTGATGCAGCAAAAGAGCTTCAGGCTGCCGGAGAGGTAGAACTTTATACCGACTATGCCGGAAACCTTATCTTCATTAGCGGAGAAGTTGTCAATCTTGGCAGTTATGAGAAAATTGCAGCTCTAACTGAGGATATCCTAGGTTATACAACAGCTAGAGATAGAGTAGAGATTAAAGCTTTGACACAAGATGGGGAAAAACTCTCCTTTGATATCGATCTGGAAAGTCTTGATAAAATTACAGTAGATGGCATTAAGTACGATATCAATGACCTTGGTTCTAAAGATTGGACAGCATCTTTAATTTCCGGCAACACTGGAATTAAACTAAAAGATAATACCAATGTAAAGGCTAACGTAAATATCTTGTTTAATAACGAGGCCGCCGCGGGAAGTCTAGTCAATTTACACCTAGATGATGAGGACAATCTTCTAGAAATTGATTTCTTTAGTGGTAATGCTCATGAGATTGGCTGCGACACAATTACGGGAGCCGACAGCCTTAGAGCCGGCGACAAGTATCTAAGAGGTTACAAGTTGACACCCAGCACACTTATGTTTGATGCAACTGAAGATCATGAAGATACCGATGCAGATGATTACATCATATCAACTTTCGGTGACTACAAAGGTTCTAAAATAATTAGCGGAAACTTCATTTACGATGCTAATCTAGAAATAATGGCTGTTTGGTACGATGCTGTCGATAGTTCAGATGTCATTTATGAGGAAGCTGTGGTTACTGACGTTCTTCGTAATACAAAGCAAGAAATTGTTAGTGTTACAGCATATGCAGATGGCAAACTACAAACATTTACAGCAGATAAGATTACAGGATTTGAAACCAGTAGCGGTCTTGCCAAAGGAGATGTAGTAATACTTGGACTTGATAAAAATAACAATATGCTAATAAGAGGACTTGCTACAGCCAGTGCGGATATTATCAATGATGGCACTAAAGAGTACGCTGCACGTGTCATAACTGGTTTGACTGTTGCTAGCGTTGATTTTGGCAACAAAACAGTCAAATTTTCAAATGGTGAAACCTACATGCTTGCCGACAAGAGCTTAGTGCTTGATGGTGTAGATAATAACGATATCACCATTAAATCCTTATCGGATCTTCGCGGCAAAACTAATGTAACGATTGTTATGGATGAAAAGTCCATTTCATTTGTTAAGTTCTTCATAATAGAGCCCTTAAATTAGAAACAGGGGGACCTTTGTATGCCCCCTGTTAGGAAGGCGAGGCAGGCACCCTCTTTTGCTCCATCCTTGTTTGCTCATCTCGCCCTGCCATTTCACCTTATTCTGCAAGGCAGGAATCTCTCAGATGCCGCTATGGCTTACTTCAGCAACTAATACTAAGCCGTTCACTGGATTGTTAGCAGGGAACGGCTTAGTATTATGGAAATCTCATGTCCAGTTCTAAAACTCAAAAACTGTGTTTAACGTAATAATCAGGTCGGGAAAAATCGATACCTTGACATCATTTAGTTCGGCATATAATTCCGGTCTTCCATATCGCTTATTATCCTGCAATATGAATACACTTACCAGCCTCACATCCGGCTCAACAATCCAATACTCTTTAACTCTAAATTCTTCATACTATTAAATTTCAAAAGCCTGTCCTTCTTGGCAGTTGAGGGGGAGATTATCTCTATGACTAAATCCGGCACTCCAAAATAGCCCGTCCCCTTTAATAGAACTTTATCACAAATTACAACCAAATCAGGCTGATAAACGTCAGTAATGTCTTTATCTTCTTTTCCGGCCTCCGATAATCCTAAATCAAAGGGTGCTGCAAATACCTCACAAGGTTTAGCTAGCATATAATTGGCAAACTGTCTAAGTAACTCCCTCGAAATGCTCTGATGCTGCCAAGAGGGTGCTGATTGCATATAGGGTATTCCATCAATTATTTCCCATCGCTCATCGTCACGAAATAATAAGTAGTCAGCATAGGTATACTTCCTTACATCGTTTGATAAAGGCATACATCTTCCTCCTCACAATTATTATACCAATTTTTCCTAATCAACTGGGATTAATTGAACTTGGGAGGGACATCATAATGCTCTGTCCTCAAAATATTTTCAGTATTCGTCCATGAGCAAAAACTCCGCAAGATTTTTATGCTTAACCCCCTCGATATTATCTTGCCAAAAGTCCTCCATTGTTACCACATACTTGGGGTAGTGATCCCTTACGCTAAGCAAGGCTCCGAATTCTCTCTCTACAGTTGATTCTTCTGCTAATTTATAGGCTACCTGAACGTAGACCTTTTGTTCTCTTTTTACTGCCACAAAGTCTATTTCTTTATCGTCAAACTTACCCACATATACTTGATATCCTTTGCGTTTAAGCTCTAAGAAAACTATGTTTTCCAGAATGCCTGATATATCTCTGTCTCGATAACCCATCACAGCATACTTCAAACCTTGATCCCCTATAAAGTATTTCTCATTGGTCTGCAAAACCTCTTTGCCTCTTAAATCATACCTTGGTACACGATAAATGATAAAGGCTCCTTCCAGAGCATTTAGATAGTTGTAGACTGTCTCTATATCAACCTTCCTCATTTGATTTTTGAAATAATCAGCTACCTTCTTGGCTGAAAATATGCTGCCAAGGTTTTCGAAGACGTATTTCACAATCTTCTCCAAAAGTTCAATATTTCTTATACGGTTGCGCTGTACTATATCGCGAAGAATTGCTGAAGCATAAATATCAGTGATGATTTTATAGGCATCATCACGGGTATAACCGGCTGTGTGGATAATGGGAAATCCACCCATCCTTATGAATCGAACCAACTCTTTTTGAATATCTAGTGGTTCTATCCCTGTAAGAGTTCTCTTAAATTCTAGAACCTCCTTAAACGACAGAGGACTTACATTAATTTCGATATATCTTCCTGCAATATATGTAGCCAACTCTGAGGACAATAATCTGGAATTAGAACCTGTGATATAGATGTCTACATTAAGATCCACTAAAAAAGAATTAATTGCTTTTTCCCAGTCTTTTACTTCTTGAATTTCGTCTAACAGCAAGTAACATTTATGCTTAGATGAGACATTTGATTTTATATATGAATATAGACTTTTGGAATTATCAATTTCAGAATACTCCATTGACTCAAAGTTAATAAAGATAATGTTTTCATCGCTGACTCCACGATTTTTTAACTCTTCTTTTATCATTATTAAAATTGAGGATTTACCGCTTCTCCTTATGCCTGTTAATACCTTAATCAAAGGCTTATCGATAAATGAGCGTAATTGCTCTAAATATAGTTCCCGATTTATCAAGATTACCCACCTCCTTATGGTATTATATACCATAATACAAATGAGATATACCTTTATTTCGGTTTATAACCATAAATAATTATCTTTATTTTCTAATTCTATAACTTATAACCACAAGAAACGGAATTTTGCACTAGCCTTTGCGAAACCTACCCAAAACAGTAATCCTCCATAGGGTGAGCATCTCTGAAGGTGAAGAACACATAAGGCCTCCCGTAGAATAAGTTGGGCAATTAACTTGCTTAAAACCTCTCAAATTGTATAATGTTTTAGAAGCTATTCTAGATTAGAGAAGTATGAGGTGGACATTTTGCTAGTTCTCCTAACCATCATTAATTCGGTGCTCATGGTATCAGGGCAAACCCTTTGGAAATTAGGGGCATCCGGGAAAGAGATACATAGCCTCGGTCAACTCCTGCGCCTTTTCTTAAGTCCTTATGTGATTTCCGGTCTTATGGTGTATGCAGTTGCTTCCGTTCTTTGGATTTATATTTTGAATAAAGGTGAGCTAAGCTACGTCTATCCTATACAAAGTACGGCCTTTATTTTTGCCCTTCTTATAGGAACAACAATTTTCAAGGAACAGCTCACCGCCTCGAAGATCATCGGGGTAATCGTAATCTGCCTGGGCGTAATTATTATCACTCGAAAGTAGGCATTAATATGTGGAAATCCCTTAAGTATCAGCCTGAGAATCTCCCTGAAACCATTGAAATGACCCGTGAATACTACGGGGATTCCTGGATTTCCGATTTACAGTTTTTAAAATGGCAATATGAAGACAACCCCGCCGGATCAGCCATGATCCGCTTAGCCCGGGATGTGGAAAGCGGGCAGCTGGCCGGGCAATATGTTGTCATCCCCATGGCTTTTAAAGCCTTTAATGAGCTCATTCACGGAACTCTCTCTTTAAATACTCTGACCCGGCAAATCTATGGCGGACAAGGGATTTTCACCGGTTTGGCCAAGGCGGTCTATCAGGACTGCGCGGAGGAAGGATCTCGCTTCTGCTATGGGTTCCCCAATCCTAATTCCTATCCGGGATTCTTGAAAAAGTTAGGCTTTACAGACTTAGGCCGGGTTCCTCTCTTGCTCCGTCCTTTAAACACTAAGGCCTTGGTCAAAAAGAAGCTGGGGCCTGTGCTTGCTCAACTCTCTTGGCCATTTCACCAATTCTATAAGGTTAGGAACCACTCCGATGCTCGCTATGTTGTTTATCCCCTTTCCGACTCAGATTTATCGGGTATTGATGCTTTCTGGGCTAAGGTACAAAACAAATACCCCATTATAGGAGTTCGTGATACCAACTATCTCCGCTGGCGGTATTTTGATATTCCCCTTCGTGATTATCAGGTCTATGGTGTTCGCAGGCAGAATTCTTCAGAGCTGCTGGGCTATATTGTTGGACGCTGTACTGAAGTCGCCGATATGTCTTCCGGGATGATTGTGGATTTCTTAGTGGACTCAGAGCACCCCGCAGCCGGAAGATGTTTGGTCAATTCACTGCTTCGCTTCTTTGTTGAGAATAATATGGATCTGGCCGGATCACTGATGCTGGCCCACACTGAAGAATCCCGTATCCTCAAGAACAATGGATTCCTCACTTGCCCCAAATCCTTAGAACCTCAGCCCTTCCCCGTGATTTACAGAAAGCTTGGAGTAACAAAGGATAATAATCGTGTAGGAGAAAATGCCTCGGATCCCTTTCTTCAGTTAAATCAGTGGTTCTTAACCATGGGAGATTACGACGTAATTTAGGAGATTTCGTCAAGATTTATTAAAACATACAATCGTTGGCTAGATTTCCTGTGGTCTCTTCCTGGTCTTAATCCTTTAAATGCGTAAAGATTAAGTAGGGCTTGCTAATTTATCAGTAAAGCTAACGTCAGACACGGCTGGGCAGCCTCTTATCAGAATTGCCCAAAGTCTGAGTTGGATATTTGGCGGAAAAATCGTAAGATTCTGGTTGCCTAAGGGAAAAAACGGGGTTGGTTATTATCTTCAAGTAGGAATTAAGATATTTTATGGGAAAATCTCTAACATTTTTTTATTTCAGTCCTATATAATTGTAGATGTTAGCTAAAATGTTTTTGGCGCTAAGCATTTATGAAAGTTGAGTAGAGTTAAGCAATGAAGAATATTCTAACCATCGATCTGGAAGAGTGGTTTCATGCCAACTACCATGAAAACATCTTTGATAACCAAAACTCATATGAAGTGCGTATAGTCCAAAATACAAAACGTCTCTTATCTCTCTTTGAAGAATACAATGCTAAGGCTACCTTTTTCGTCTTGGGTTTCGTCGCCGAAAAGCACCCTCAGCTGATTCGAGATATTGCGGCCTTAGGCCACGAAATTGCTTCTCATGGGTATGCTCACCAACTTATTTATGAGCAAACACCTGATGAGTTTAAAGCAGATGTCAGTAAAGCCAAAATACTAGTGGAAGACATTATCGGCTCGAGTGTTAAGGGCTACCGAGCTCCTTCATGGTCAATCACCCCTAAATCTCTCTGGGCCTGGGAGATCCTGCAAGAATTAGGCTTTATTTATGATGCCAGTGTCTTTCCCATTGAAACTTATCTCTATGGACTCCCCTCTGCTCCCCGCTTTCCCCACCACCCGAAGCATGAGGGCAGATTACTTAGCTTGCTCGAGGTTCCTTCCTCCACAGTGCGTATTTTCAACCGGAACATTCCCTTCGCCGGAGGATTTTACTTCCGCGTGCTTCCCTACCCCATAATCTCCCAGTGCATCAAAGCCGTTAATAAAGAAGGACAGCCCGTGCTTGTCTATCTTCACCCTCGTGAGGTCGACCCTGGACAGCCTCGTCTTAAACTCAGCCTCAAAGAAAACCTCATCCATTACTATGGGATTAGGAGTTGTGAACGGAAATTGATTCGCACTTTGAAGGAGTATGAGTTTACTTCGATAGCACAGTATTATGAACTCTAATGAAATAGCGAAACGAGATGGTAGGATTAAACCTGCCATCTCGTTTTTTATTGAAGTTCTATTTTTATAAGCCAAATAATTGCTTAAAGTCGATTGTAAGGTCAGTGAAAACACTACTTTTCAATTGACTGCCCTCTATAAAGATATGTGGTTTTCCATATTGATCGTCTTCTCCTAATGTGAAAACCATCACTGTATTATCGAGGGGATGAATAATCCAATACTCATTTACCTTATATTTTTCATACAAAGCTAACTTCGTAACGTAATCTAGCCCTATAGATGCCGGCGAAATTATTTCAATGATAAGATCCGGAGCGCCTAAACAGCCCTTATCATCTAATTTCGATTGGTCACATATAATCGTAAGATCTGGCTGGACCACGTCCCATGTCTGTTCATCTTCTTGCTCAGGTCCGCTAAACCGTACGTCAAAAGGCGCTGAATATATTTTACAAGGCCTATCCGCAAGATAACTGCGAATTTGGTAGAATAATTCGCCGGATACCTCTTGGTGTCGTCGAGACGGTGCAGCAATGTTATAGGCAATACCATCAAGCAACTCCCAACGCTGCCCATCAGTCCACTTAAGATACTCTGCATAGGTATATTTCTTATCATCCTTTTGCACTAATAATGACACTTTGTCCACCCCCTTAGGGATCATTATACCAAGTATTTACATTTATTTCATCTAATTATTTAT
The DNA here is from genome assembly GCF_900100785.1 of Desulfosporosinus hippei DSM 8344. Lineage (GTDB taxonomy): Bacteria > Bacillota > Desulfitobacteriia > Desulfitobacteriales > Desulfitobacteriaceae > Desulfosporosinus > Desulfosporosinus hippei. The sequence goes on from NZ_FNCP01000003.1 coordinate 36,392, forward strand.
CTCTTAAAGAACTAGGTTGGCTTCCTCAGACAATGTCTTTGTATGTGTAAACTTAGCAGAGAAGCCTTCCTGTCTAAAGTCTGAAAAAGAGATCAAATTCCCAATATCATTTTGAGTATACTTGTACCCAATGTTACCCAAAAAACTTATACTTTCTACTATCCGTTTTTCAAATTCGCCTGCGCTGGCGAATTTGAAGAGATTCATAATTGAGCATGATCACATTTGCTTTCATCCGCTGCTTTCTGCTATCCATATAAGAACAAAACCCATGAACCCGAAAGGCTCTTACTGTTACTTTATGCACAGTATATAGCCAAGGTTCATGAGTGTGATCAAGCTCATCTAAAGTCAGCGGCGTAACGAGCAGACGGGTGGAGAAACCGCTCCTCTCCAGGGAATAGCTTAGTCCCAAAAGCTACTCATTCCAAATCCTACTCATCATTGAATTAAGAATAATCGCCAGACTCACTTTAAACATATAATACCCGCTCTTAAAGGGTGTAATTGACGAACTCCCTGACAGGCGCGGATCCATTTCCACCGATATTTCAATCACCCGCAGTCCATTCTTGAGCAGAGTAACGATTGCATCCGGTTCCGGATAGTCAGTGGAATAATGGGCTGCCACAATTCTCAAAGCTTTCTTATTATAAGCCCGAAATCCTGAAGTAGGATCCGTAAAATTCTTGCGCACCACAGACTGAATTGTTTTACTCAACAGATAAATTCCCAGTCGCCGGGGCCAGGCAGATCTGTAGGATGTCTTCTCAACAAATCTAGAGCCAATAGTGACATCCGCTTCTTTGAGAATGACGGGATCAACTAATTTTTTGATTTCTTCTCCCCTATGCTGGCCGTCTCCATCCACCTGCAAGGCTACATCATAGTTATTTTTCAAGGCATACAGAAAGCCGGTTTGAACCGCACCTCCGATGCCCAGGTTCACCGGCAAAGAAATCACTTTGGCCCCATGGGCGCGAGCTATCTCGGCTGTCTGATCTGTCGACCCATCATCAATGACCAGGACATCCAGCCAAGCAGATGTGGTCAGCAGATTTCGGACTACGGAACCAATATTATTTGCTTCATTTAAAGCGGGAACAATTGCTAAAATCCTCATGACTTATCCTACACGTCCTTACCGTAATGGCTTACCAATGTCCATATTCCGTTTTGTCTGAATGAGTTCACTCTCCGAACCGCTGCGGTTTTCTTCTAGTTTTTTCAGATCATCCTCGAGAAGGGCAATTCGTTGTACCAAGACTCGATTATTCGAACTCAACTTGGATATCTCCAGCGAAAAATGAACACATAACACAAAGATCATAACCCCAAATATTACAAAGATAGCAGAGGGCGCATAATATATGCCCATCAAATCCGCTATATACTCTATCCCATCTTTCCAGAGGGATAAGACAATCATTCCCATTCCGGCGACAATCCAGATCAGAGAATATTCTACAGCTAAACGCCGGCGCCGAACTTGCTCAATAATAAAGCCGGTTACCAATAGACTGGTTATTAGGACGACCAATTGGACACGTGACATTACCTAAACCCTCCTACCTGCTCGACTATTAAGCCTAGATAGTCGGCCTATCCCCTTAATAGCTATAACTAAAACTAATGATCCTAACAAAATCATGGCAGGCATAACCGGCAGGCGATAACGAGCACCCTCAACTACTGTGATCATGCTCACTGTAAAGCTATAGTAAACAACAAAGAGCAGGAGGAAGCTGTATCTTTTTAATCTGAACAAACTAAGTAAGACCCCTAGCAATCCCAAAAGGAGGTACCATTTATCCAGGAAGACTCCCTTCATTTTGTAGAGTTGACCTTCTACAGAAGATATGGGCTGCCAAAAGAGGTTTTTTTCTTTTTCAAAAGTGCGCTGGATAAACAAAAATGGATGTTCCAGTACGTAAGCTACTGCCAATTGCTTGTATTCCTTTTCTTGTTCCGGAATGGGCAGCTTTTCGATCCGGGCTTTAACCTCAGGGTCATAGCTGGGCTGAGCATAATAAAAGTACTTATCCGTAATGGTCAAGGGATTATTCCCCAAATATAATTCATAGGAACCGTAATTTGATACGGCAATAAACTCATGATATTTGACAAAATTGCGAATCCACCATGGGCTCATGACCACCACAGTCATCATAACAATGATGGCGAAATCCCTCAGAGCTATTTTCAAACGCCAACCGTGAGACCAGAGAATCCAGAATCCCAAGACGGGAAAAAAAAGCAACAAAAACGGGCGAACGAGATTCGACACCCCGATTGCTGCTCCCAGATACATGAGAGTCTTTAGTTTCGGCCGCTGAATCTCTTTCCCATAGCGTGCCAACAGGTACAGAAATAATGTAATCGTAAAAATGTAGGTGGTTTCAGTAAGAACGTACATCCCCCAAAAGGCAAAGATTGGGTATCCCAGGGTGAGGAAAAAGGGGATTAACCCATACTCCTTGCCAAAGAGAAGTTCCCCGGTCTTGTAGGCGAGGACAGCACTGGCAGCACTCAATGTTGAGTGCAAAACTAAGATGACCATCTTAAAGTTCAGCAAACCAAATATCCCGTAGATCACTGCCAAGAGTATGGGATAGACCGGACCTACCACATACTCTCTTGTTTGGGTAACTTCTCGTATAACGCCGTTGTCCCCTTGAACAAAGTTCGCTGTATTCACCAACCCTTGGCCCTGAAGAAAATTCCCGGCTATGTTAGAATAATGTAATCCATCCGGGGAAATGAAATATCCAACACCATAGGATCTTATATATAGCAAATCTATCGTTAGGGCGATGAGAAATAAGAGTCCCGTAACCCACCACTTTTTGCGGGACATGAAGCTCGATCCTCGAGATTCAAACCCATCTTTTCGTTTATTTACTCTCTCCAATGACGTCATCCTCTGCAGATTTAGGATCATTGAGAAGTCAAGAGACTTCCCATAGTTTTTTCATTGTTACTGGGAATTACCCCGGTTCCGCCCAGAATATAAACTCTTTTGGTCTTGCCGCTTAAACTCTTTAAGAAGGCAGAGGTATCCGAATTTAGATCTCCTTTAGGGATAAGAAGCATTGGGCTCCCTGTCAAGGCTGCAAAAGCTCCGCCGGATAGGCCATCCGGGAAATTCTCTCCCGTGGCTACAACAAGGGAACTAGTATCCTGTCCAAAATGCTTAACAATTTGTAACATCGTATCATATTTTGTATCCCCAGCCAAGCGCAGAGGGCCATAGCTTTCCAGTGGGCCGCCTTTTGCATCAAAGGCCGAAGATATGGCAAACTTTCCTCCCACGATAATTGTTTTTGTTACCCCGAAGTCTTTAAGAATTTGCTTGGTGGAAGCAGGTAATTTGCCTTGTTCCGTTAACAGGATGGGAATCCCCAAAGCTGCGGCAGGGGCAGAGGCAGAAAGAGCATCCGGGAAACTGGTACTGGAGGCTAAGATTACCTGGGTACTTGGCCCAATCTTTTTGGCAATCTCGGCGGCTGTATCTGCTGCGGAGTCTCCGAAGATTCGTTCATAGGATAGACCTTCTTGGACAAGAGCATTGGTGACTGGTTTGGTTAGGGCTCCCTCTCCCCCGATTGCATAGACTTTGGCATTGGGGGATAGTCGTTTAATTTCTTGTAATACCCCATTATCCAACTGATAAGGAGAGGTTAACAGTAGCGGGGCCTTTAGTTTCTTGGCTAAAGGGGCTGCGGCTAAAGCATCTTGAAAACGATCCACCCGGGCGAGAAGCACAACAGGGGCGGAGCCGTTTGCCCAGCCTGTCTGAGATATTTTGATGGCTGTATCTTCTGCCCGATTTCCATAAAGGCGTTCGATGCTTAATTCATCACCGGGTTGGGGAGTCGGTGTAGGTGTGGGGGTGGGGGTTGGCGTAGGAGTAGGGGTAGGATTTGGCGTAGGAGTGGATCCCTTTATTTTTTCATAACCTATTTTAGCTCGTTCAGTAAGGCTGGCATCCAGAGCTAGTCCCTGCATTACAGTTGAATAGTATTTTGCCGCACTCTCCTTAGAAGGGTCGGTGCCCTCAGCGGCTAGCTTATCCGCTTCAACTAGAAGTTTAGTATAAGCATTGAGAAGTCCTGCTCTTGCTTCTGCTTTTAGATTTGCGTCCAGGTCAGACCCTTGCAAGATTATTTCATAGTTTTGAGCAGCTGTGGCGCAGCTGGTGCTGGCACCGGCAAGAGCTAATTTATCAGCTTCAGCTAAGAGTTTAGTTAAAGCATTAAGATGCCCCGTCTGAGCACGTTTTAAAATAGCTGCATCCAGCTTAGGCCCTTGGGCAACTGTCCAATAGTATTTAGCCGCGGTGGCATAGGATGTGTCTTTTTTCTCAAGAACCAGTTTGTCAGCTTCCGTCAAGAGTTTCCCATAAGCATCAAGTATTTTATCTTCGAAAATGTCTTTATCTGCGACGGATGGGCTCTTATAGCCGGTAACATAAAACCCTAAAGCGTAGTAGGAACTCCAAGGAGCATAATTGTACCAATAATCACCACAGGCTGATTCTGCACCGGTTCCTCCCCCTGTCTTCAATAACCGGTCGGAGTCCATCTTTAAATCTCCTAAATGAATTGAATCCGGTGTGCTCCAGCGGCTGGATAAGTAAGGTGGATTTACCGGAGGTAAGAGTTCTTTCGGAAACTTTGTCGCTCCGGGAGCAAAGGTAATGGCGCTATTGTACTTTTGACCCATCAGACTAAACACGGAATCTTGATAAGCAGATTTGCCGGTTAGGACATTTGGGTTATTCCTGGTCGCCCAACTATTGTAACCCCACACAGCAAGATACCAGTTTTCTAAGACATTGCGATCCCCATCGCCAATCTTGGGATAGGCCCGCCATTTCTGGTTGAGCATTTGACAGCCAATTTCAATATTATAGTCAATGTCGTTCTTTAGTTTCTCAATCGTTACTGTATCCTTGGGATCATAGGACGAAACCTGCATAATTCCAATCCCAATTCCATCCCGGCCAATTAAAGGTTTATCCGTTATCGGAAGTCCGGTGCTATCCAATTCATATTGCTTCCAGCCGCTTTCCATCCAAGCAACGGCTTTGAGCAGCACCGGGGGGATATTATACTTGTTGGCCATATCCTCCAGCTTTTTCCCAATCTCATTATAATAAGCAGCCTTCTGATCGACTGCTGCCATGACCGGCCTGGCCGGGACAAGCTGCATAATAATCAACCCGATAATGAGTACTGCCATAAACTTTCTGCAGTACTGTGCACCTTTACTCACAATCATATTTCTACCCCTTCCTCTGTGTATAAGACAAATCTCATTTCTTATTCGACACTAAAGGAAAGGATTCCTGCCCAGAATCTATTGAACAGCGACCAGCTTTGTGAACAAATCCGAACTATAGTCCTTAATATCAGAAGTATTTAGCATTTTATACTTTGATTTAATTTCAGAAAAGTATTCTGAAATTAGATGTTTTTCAATGATACGATTAGAACTTTCATGGTTTCCAAGTCCTTTTCTAGTGATTCTCCAAGGGGTTTCAACATGAGTCATTTTCTCCAAAATTTTGCCGCTAAAGCATCCAAAATTGACAATAATGCTGTCAAGAATCTCTTTCTCCGTTTCCGCAAGCTCAAAATCGTCATATTCAGAAATATTATCCTCGATCGGGTTATACCCACGATTTTTATATTTTTCGTATACATTTCTGTAGACAGGTCCGTGTACCCAAGCTTCGCAGTCATTATCAAATAAATACTCGTAATTAAAAGCCTTATAAAACCCCTGAGCAAAATACAGCAGTTTTTGCAACGCTAAGGGGGTTATTTCAACACAGTTGATAATAAAGTACTTTACAACGCTGTCGATTTTACCATCACCACTTAACATCTTCGTTTCAATCTTTTCTATAGCTTCCTTACAAAGTTTGTAGGCACGCTCAGTGAGCTTATCTTTGTTTTTTTCTAAGATATTGAACATATATCCATAGTCTTCAAGGAGAAGTCTCAGTGTCTCTGAATATTGTTTTGTCGGTACATCGCCATCCAAATATCTAGTTAACGTGCCTTCCCCCCAGTTTAATAGCATTGAGAGTGGCCTTTTGCCAATATTGTATTTCTCTAAAATACTTTCAATTTCTGATACCTGAATAAGTTCTTCGTGTTCCCGATAAGCAATATCAAGCATTTTTAAGTTTTGATCTCTAATTTCACCCACAAATATCTCCTGACCACACTCTTTACAAAACGCAACTTTTGCTTTGTAGGATATTTCTTTTCCCTTAATAACTTTAGTTATTACTTCTTCCCTTATCGAGAAATCCACAATATCGCGACAATTTTCACAGAATTTCATCATAATGACCTCCTCTGTTATAAATGTATTATTATTTAAATCGGTATTTTATTGGTTTATTTCTTTTGTGAAAAGATATCACAATCAGAAAATCGTCTCCTCGTCTTGTCTGAAGAATATTGGTTTTTATATAGATTTCGATATATTCCTTAGTTCCCCAATTATCTAGCTCATATTCCTTGCAGAATATGTAAAGACGTTCATTTGAATAGGCTTCTTTTTGATTATCAACTGCATAGCAAAAGTCCTCATATTGAAGACTGAGAAATATTTCTCTTTCCTTTTTAGTATCAATTTTATATGTCTCAATGAAATCAGTATTCTCTCTCCGATTCTTATTTATCGAAATCGAATAATGACCCTTTAATATAAGTTTTCTAAATTCATCAAGATATTTCTTTATATGTTCAACGGAAAAATCCGTATATTTTTTAGTCTCAGTTTTCCCTTTCAAAAGCTTTATCACTCCTCTCTATACTAAGTAAATTGTACTCTAATTATACAGACAAAACAATATTATATGTACTAATTAATACATTTTTACGCAAATGTAACAGATCTCCTTTGGTGGGCCTCTTTATTCTTTAAACTAAAAAGCCCCCCCAGATCACTAATCAAGCGACCTAGCGGAGCCCCACGGCTTCAATATCCAGTTGTTTCATTAGTCTTTGTTACCCGGGTTAAACCAGTCGTCCCGAAAAAATCAAAAATCCAAACATCACAAAATTAAAAGTTACTACAACAGCCAGCAGATCCCAGATCGGCCCCGCTCCCCAAAATTTCCTGGTTTTGTTCTTGCGGTCGAGAAGATCAAAGCCAATCATCAGCCCTGCGTGATAAAGGCCGTAGAGGACATATTGGGGCTGAGTTCCGTGCCATACTCCCATGATTCCGAAAAGCAGGAAATAGCCGACATAAGACGCAGTATAGCGATTACTAAAGCGCTTTTTCTTAGCTGAATCCAGCACAAAGCGCATATAGATGTAATCCCTGAACCAAAATGAAAGGGACATATGCCAGCGGTTCCAAAAATCTTTAATATTTTTGGAGATAAAGGGCTTATCGAAGTTAATAGGAGTTTTAATACCTAAGAGATAACTGACTCCCACAGCAAAAGCACTGTACCCGGCAAAATCAAAGAAGAGGTATAAGCCATAGGCATACATGTAGTTTAAGGTTGGCAGGAAGCCAAAGGAATGGTTCAGCGGGTCAAGCCAGTATTTATTAATTAGATAGGCAATAATAAACTTATACAAAAAACCTTTAAAGATCAGGTCCATTCCTGTGATGGCAAGCTCACCATATTCTTGCCGAGTTAGAGGTTTATTGAGATCCCCGACAAACCGACGGTAGCGATCAATTGGCCCGGAGGCCAAGGTAGGAAAAAAGAGCAGAAAACTGATGAAATCTACTATTTTCACCTCTTTGATCAGACCATCCCGGATTTCAATAATGATTCCAACCACTCGGAAGGTTAAATAGGAAATTCCCAGAAAACCGATGATTGTTTGCCAAAAGCCCAGCTCAATAAAGCTGGGATTTAATTTAACTGCCACCAGAGGAAGAATGGAAAGGAAAATTCCCAGATAAAAGACCTCGGCTCTATTCTTTTCGAGGGATCTCAAGCGATAGGACAAATACAGTCGGACAATCAGCCACTGAAAAATAAGATAAGCCACAATTTGAAAGAGCACATTCAGCGGACGACCGATCAAAAGGAGCATCCCTAAGGTGGAAAGGAAAACCCAGGCGGCTCGAACTTTGGCTGAGGCTCCGATCCCTCCCAGCAAAATCGCCGGCACTAAAGGAATGAGTAAATAGAAAAAAAAGGAGAAGTTTTCAAAAGGAGTCATTTACAATCCCCCTAGCAGAGCACGTCGATCCGCCTTACCGTTGGGGGTTATGGGCATCGCAGCCAGGAATTTAAAGCGCCGGGGGATCATATACTCGGGCAAACGTCCGCGCAAATCTTCCTTTAAAGCAAGAGTCTCTTTGAACTCATCCTCTACAGGCTTACTCACCGTCACAAAGGCCTGTAAATACTCAACCTTCCCTCGTCGTTCAATGGGTAAAACCACCGCATTATCCACTAAGGGGTTACGCCTTAGATTTTCTTCGATTTCTCCTAACTCAATCCGATAACCGTGGAGTTTAATCTGAAAATCTAAGCGGCCTTGGTAAAAGAGGAAACCAGCTTTAAATAACCCGGAATCCCCTGTCCGGTAAGCATTCCAGGTTTGGCCCTTCTCTTGCCAGCTAAAAAAGGCTTTGGCTGTTTGCACCGGGTTGTTCAGGTAACCCACGCTGACATTGGGGCCGGCGATCACCAATTCCCCCGCCTCCCCCTCCGTCAATACTTCGGGCCTGTGGTGCAAGACACCAGCCTCGGCAGTAATTGCTGCGCTAAGCTGATCAGAATTACAGATTAAGACTTGGGCATCCGGTTTAACCCTTCCTACAGGAAGAGGATTAAAAGTGTTAAGGATCTCAGGGCTGATAGTCAAATTCGTTACTGCCACTGTTGCTTCCGTGGGTCCGTAAAGATTTTCCACTTGAGCTTGGGGAAAGCGCTGATTAAGTTTTGTCGCACAATCATGGGTAAGTATCTCACCACAGAAGAGAAACCTCTTGATCATTGGCAGCAGGGTAGCATTGAAACTGGGATCCATTAAACATACCTCGGCAAAGGAAGGAGTTGATACCCAGTAACTAGTCTTTGAAGCAGCCAGGGAGGCAAAGAGTTCCTTGGGATGGGCAATTTGATCCTTATCCACACTCCAAAGAGTTCCCCCGGTACTTAAGGACATATATAAATCCATGACTGAAAGATCAAAGGAAAATGGAGCCTGATTAAGAAAAACCTCTTGCATTTCTTCCGGCTGGAACCCTGTGTTAACCCAGTTCAGAAAACTCTCCAGAGCCCCCAGGGTAATCTGTACCCCTTTCGGTACTCCGGTACTGCCCGAGGTGAAAATTATGTAGTAAACTTCATCAAGTTCTACTTGCCAAGCAGAGTGAGGTACCTCTCTTTGATAACCCTTCAGAATGCTGTCTTGACCCTGCAGGGAAATCATTTCTTCAATTAAGACTTTAGGTGCGTCATTCCCTCTGGGAACAATTTGAGGGGAAAGGACGACCCGGGCCCCGGATGCCTCAATAATTTGCCATAAGCGTTCTTGGGGCACTGAGGAATCCACAGGAATATAAGGATGGCCGGCTCTGACACAAGCCATAAATAAGACCAGCATTTCATTTTCTTTATGCCCATAGACAACCACGGGAGTCTGACGAGGTATCCCTTGCTTAAGACTTAGCTCATGAAGCCATACAGCCCCTGAATTAGCGCTGCTTTCTAAAGCAGCATAAGTTAAAACATTATCCCCTTGACAATGGGCTGCCCGTTCCGGACATCTGATAGACCACTCTTGGATTTTTTCGCTAAGCATAAAAACACATTCCCCATTCGCCTAAAAGTTATTATAAATAAACGGAGCAGCGGTATGTTGCTTTTGTACTAAATAGAGGATAAACAAAACTAACAGGATGATGTAGTAATAAGCAACTCGTCCAAACCAAATTAAAGCAGGGTGTCTATCCCTGGAACCCTTCATGATAAAATCGATCCAGCGTTTCATTGATACTTACCCATCCTTTCCAGCCTAAGTGCATGGTGTCCTGCAAAAAGTAGGTGTCATATTCATGATCTCCAAAATCAGCAACCTGAAATCCTTGATCTTTAATCATCTTCTCAGCTCGCAGATAGTAACCCCTTCGTTCTTGAAGAGGAAATCCCGTATAATCATACCAAGCTCCATTTACGGGCACAATAATAAACAAAGGTCGGGCTCCTGTCTCTTGAAGAATATCTAAGAGGAGTTCTAAATCCTCGTATTCCGGGGAGGGATAAAAGCCGGACTGAGTAGCGGAATTCCTGTTTTCCTCAAGCCTGGGTTGGATATTGGCACTATAGTACTCAGCCAAGATACCAAACCGATTATTTTGGGTCATTGTTTTCCCCTGCTTAGTTGCCTGCTCCTTTAATTCTAACCAAGGAGCCAGGGGCGGGGCCGTAATTGAGGCATTGATCGAAGCGCTTTTGGGACTGATCAGTCTGCTATAGGCTATTGTTTTCAGGGCGTCTTGAGCCTCGTAGGCTGCCATTTCTACTCTACCCTTTGTCCTTAATAATAAACTTCGAATACTTGGTTTCCGGCTTTCTTGTAAACTCTGGGTCAGAAGTGCCTGCAAAGTAGGAGTCTCCGCAAAGGCTCCCGGAAATTCTAAGAGCCGTTTTGCTAATTGATTTTTCCTCTCTGCAGACAAAGAGGAGTTGAAAAGCATCCGATAAGCTTGGAGGGGAGAAAAATTCTGTTGAAAATAGGCGGGGCTAATTCCTTCCGGATTAAACCATTGGGCGGAAAGGATAACAGCAATTTTCTTATCCTTTAAGGAATCACCTAACGCTCCCAGATTTAAGGCATGAATAATGTCCTGAGTCCCTCCTCTGCCCACAAGAAAAGGGGCAAACCCGGTGGGTTTTCCCTCAAAAACAATTGACGGATGAAATTCGGAGACAGCGGAAAACTCGGAAGACCCGTAAACCGGTAGAACATCCGGCAATTCCAAGGCTTTTTTCTGCAATATCATACCCTGAAAACTTACGGGAGTTTGTGATCCACCAATGGTTTGGGTAACACCCGGCCTAAGCCAAAAAAGCCCCACAACCTTTTGGGTCAGGGGGCCCATCAAAACTATGGTTAACCCAAAAATAATTAGGGCAGCAACCATTGATCCCAGTCGATTTCGAATCATTAACCCCTACGCTCCTCCAGGTACGCGATAATTTTATTGGCGGTCTCCCATTCCTCACGTTCCATTTCAGTCGGAGCCACCTCAATGGCCAGTTGTTCCTGAATAGCCACAAATAATTCTATGATCCCAAAGGAATCCATTAATCCACTCTTAAACAATTCTTGGTCTGGGTTTCGCTTTATCTCATCGGTTCCACAGATATCCGTCAGTATATCAAGGATTTTTTCTCTGATCATGATCTCCTTACTTCCTTTCCTGAATGGTATACGAGTTAAGACAGTTCGTAGTTTGCCTTACTAACATACCTAGATAAACCTTTTTTCTATCTAACTAGTTAAATAGGACTTTGCCAATTTCATTAGAGAAGCATTCCCACCCTTGGGGGATTACCCAAAGTCTGAGTTGGATATTTTGAGCGAAAAAAATCGTAGGATTCTGGTTGGGGCTTAGTCCTACCGTCTATTACCTATTCGACAGGACGGAAAGCAGTTCCTCCAGATATATCCTATATTTTGTTAATTACTCTTCGAACTATCATAACCATAAATTGGCTATTTATAACAACCCTTACCCCGCTAACCCTGGCCCCGGAGTGTTCTCAGAATTCAAATCCTGCCTGCGAGAGAAGATCGGCGATTGTTTCATTCCCTTTTTAAGCAATAAGCTTGCTCCAACTAAGGCCAGAAGATAAAGTCCCAGGGATAGTACCTTGTTAGGCAAAACGTAGGGGAGAGCGAACTTGTACATAAAAACTGCTTCTAATAAATACACCTCGTAGGAGATTGAACCAATAAATCCAAGCAGCCGTGAATAATACCCCTGTTGGCCTAAAATGATTATGACTGAGAAAGCAACAAGTGCAAAGCCTAAATTGGAGAGCATATAAGGCCCTAAGCCCAGGTCATTGTCCCGGTAGTTCAGGAGATAAGTTACCAGGCCCATTGTTCCCATCAACCCAAAACCCAGCCTCAGGGTCTGCTTACTAAAGCTCTTCAGGGGAACCAGGGCCAAGAGTGACCCTAAGGGGAACATGATCGCGTGAAGGCCCCACTGCCAATAAACTACTTCTGTCAAATTGAACCTGGAGTGATAGCGTAAAAGGTAAGCAAACCCAAACAACAATCCCACCTTCAGGATAGTTGGCAACTTAAGACTGAATAACAGGTAGAATACGCAGTACCACATTAAAATGAAGAATATGTACCACATGGTTCCATCCATAGTCAGCTTGAAATCCAGCCCAAATAGTGATAGCAGGATTGTCCTCAAGGGGTAGGCAGTACCTTTAATATAGTCATAGACAAACCAGACCAGAGTTACCAAGGAATAAGGAAGCAGTACTGTTCGCAGCCGCCGCTCCAGAAAACTCTTATCCAGTCCCTTAGTTAAATAGGATGAAGTAATCCCATAACCGGAGAGAATTAAAAAAATCGCCACACCCTGGGCTCCCAAATAATTAAAAGCCGGGTTTGCAGTGTTAATGAACTTTGTCACAAATAAGTGTCCGACAACAACTAAAAGGATGGCGATTCCCTTTAATTGCTCTGATGATTGTTTGTTCATTTAGTAAGCACCTTTACCAGAGAAAACCACAAAGAAGGTCTTCCAAAGGATGGATAAATCCAGCCATATATTCCAGCGCCGCACATATTCTACATCATAGGCCAGGGTCTCTCCCAAGGTTAATTCACTCCGCCCATTGACCTGGGCCAAGCCTGTGACTCCCGGCAGCACATTAAGCCGCAGCCGTTGTTGAGGGGTGTAATGCTTGGCTATATCCGGAACTTCCGGACGGGGCCCCACCAGACTCATATTTCCCAACAAGATATTCAGCAGCTGAGGCAGTTCGTCCAAACTGGTTTTGCGCAAAAACTTGCCGCTGCGGGTAACCCGAGGATCATCCTTCTCCTGAAAAACGAAGTTATCTAAGCTTGTCACCTTTTCCAGCTTTGTTTTCATCAAGGCATCGGCATTGGTGGTCATTGTCCGGAACTTATAAATGGTATAGGGCTTACCCCAAATTCCCACACGTGTCTGGGTAAAGATTGCCGGCCCGGTAGAATCCAGCCTAATCCATAGCACAATAAAAAGCCACAAGGGAGATATAATCACAAGCAGAACAGCAGCAACTAACAGGTCAAGCATACGCTTCAAAACAAGTTGCCACCGAGAATAAATAAGCTCATTACTTTCCGCAGATGCCGCGAGCCTCTGACTCATCCGACTGTCTCCTTTCAAAACGACTAAACCTTTTCTCTCTGTTTTTGATAAGATCCTACTTCGTTATAACCTTGATTCCCCCCTGCAAAACAGGGGAAAGATAATAATTACTTGCGAAACTTCTCTACAATCCTCTTGACTGCATCAACAACGTCCTCGGCATCCTGCCTACTCATCTTTGGATAAAGGGGCAAGGATATAATGCGTTCAAAAGTCTTTTCTGCTTGAGGGAAATCTCCTTTTTGGTAACCAAAGGTATCTCTGTAGTAAGGATGCATGGGAACAGGAATAAAGTGCACACTGGTACCTATCTGTTCCTGCTTTAATTCCTCGATAAACTCTGCCCGATCTATGGTTAGTTTCTCCAGATTTAGCTTAAGGATATACAAGTGCCAAGCATGGCGGGCATATTCCTTTTCCGGGGGAATTTCTAGTTCCGGCATCCGGCTGAATTCTTCATTATAACGCTCAGCTATTTCTAAGCGGATTCCCTGCATCCGCTCCAGCTTAGCCAGTTGAGTGATGCCTAAAGCCGCTTGAATATCCGTCATATTATATTTAAACCCGGGATGGAGAATTTCATAGTACCAGGAGCCCGCTGCCGAATAGCGATTCCAGGCATTGCGGCTCATACCATGGGAACTCATAATCCTGATCTTATCAGCCAGAGCCTCATTGTTCGTAGTAACCATCCCACCCTCTCCCGTCGCCAGATTCTTGGTGGCATAGAAGGAAAAGGCCGTGGCATCTCCAATGGTTCCGATTAATCTCCCTTTATACTTAGTATACACTGCATGGGCAGCATCCTCTAGTACAAAGAAATTGTTTTCCCGAGCAAGTTCCATAATCTCATCCATTTCACAGGGATGCCCGGCCATATGCACAGGAATAATAGCCTTGGTGCGTGAGGTTATTTTTTGGCGTATTTGATCGATATCAATGTTCATGGTTACGGGGTCGATATCTGCAAAGACCGGCGTAGCTCCTGTATGGAGAATAACGTTGGCACTGGCTGCAAAGGTCATGGGGGTTGTAATCACTTCATCTCCGGCACCCAGGCCGGCTGCCACTAATGCCAAATGCAAGCCTGCTGTACAGGAATTCACGGCGATAGCGTATTTCGCTCCCACATACTCCGCAAATTGCTTTTCGAACTCATTGGTTTTAGGACCCTTGGTAATCCAATTTGATTTAAGACTATCCACAACTTCAGCAATATCGTCTTCTTCGATGAGAGGTATTCCATAAGTTAAAAATTCCTGACGCATTTGAGTAAAGTCTCCTTTCAAGTATGAGGGTGGAGCAAGCGTTGATAAACAGCTTCCATTTGAGCAACATTTTTTTGCCAATCATAATACTTTAGTACATTGACTCTTCCTTGTTGACCTAACCTCTCCCTCAGAGCGGGATCTTTAATCAGACTTTCCATAGCACTGCTTAATTCTGAGATATCTTCTGAAGAAACCAGTAATCCCGTTTCTCCTTCAACAATAACTTCAGTCAGTCCGCCAATTCTGCTGGCAATCACAGGTCGCGCACAGGCCGATCCCTCTACCGCCGTCACACCAAAGCTCTCCTGACGGGAAGGGATCACCACAATATCAATACTCTGATAGAAGCCGGCAACTTCGGCATTGGGAAGCTGGCCCAGCCATTCTATAAATTCAGAAACTCCAAGTCTTACAGCTAAGTCCTCTAACGAGGCCCGCTGGGGACCTTCTCCCGCAATACGCAGAAGGGTCTGGGGAAAACGCCGCTGAACCAGAGCGAAAGCTTCAATTAAAAGATCCAACCCGTAAACAGAATGCAGACCTTTAGCAACTCCAAACACCACGGGAGCGTCTTGCTTAACTCTTTTTAGACTAGAAACTTGCCCCTCCTCCGGAGGAGAAAATCGCTTCGTATCCACTCCAAAAGGAATTATTTCAATAACTTGCTGCAAATCGAGATAGAGCTGCATCTCTTGGGCCATAATTTTACTGCTGGAGCATAAGACATCCGCCTGAGCTAAAATCCATTTTAACAGGCGGGCATGCAAAAAAGAAGCTTTGGGGAAAGAAAAAATATCACTGCCCCAAGCAGAAATCACCAAAGGATGTCTGCCGGTCAACGCTCCCAGCAAACCAAAGCTTGTTGCAT
Source organism: Desulfosporosinus hippei DSM 8344 (assembly GCF_900100785.1). Lineage (GTDB taxonomy): Bacteria > Bacillota > Desulfitobacteriia > Desulfitobacteriales > Desulfitobacteriaceae > Desulfosporosinus > Desulfosporosinus hippei. Next base: position 51,920 of record NZ_FNCP01000003.1, read on the forward strand.
AATGAGAATGAATCAGATCCGGCTTGATTTCAGCAACTTTTTTCCTGACCCAGTTCTGACGCAGGATTACATCGATTTTATCCCCGGCCAAGCGAGGAATCAGATGAACCTTGACCCGGGGGAGCTTGGCGGGTAAAAAGCTGAGAATTTCTACCTCCCAGCCACCCTCGGCTAAAGCTAGCGCCCATTTCTCCGTGTGAGTACTGGCTGCATTGGCCAATAAGCAAAGTTTAGCCATCCCAACCCTCTCCCCATGGTTTCCATTGAATAGCTAAGCTCAAACCCCAGAAAGCCCAAATCATTGGGTCTTCGAAGAAACGACCTTCTCCCTGGGAACTGAGCCAAATCACGAAAACACTCATCAATATAGTTTGCGCAAAAACGTTCATCTGATTCAAGACACGCAAATTCATACTCACCAAAACAATCAAAAAGGCAAGCATGCCAATAATTCCTAAAATACCCATTTCCGCAGCAATTGTCATTAAACTGGTATGGGAACGAGTGACTGCATCACTCCACGGCACGAGATAATGGTAGGGCTGTTCTATGGCCCACTGAAAATTGCCTAGCCCAACCCCGGTCAAGGGGTTTTCGATAAACATGGCCCAGCCGCCTTTCAGCAAATGCTCTCGCTGGCCCAGGGCACCAACCCCGGTAAATAAGGTTTCAAAGCGAAGGCGGATACTTGGGATAAGAAAAAGAGCCAACCCTCCCAAGCCAAACAGTCCGAGTATACTCCAATGGGTTCGGCGATTTCGGAAGGAGCTGACAGCCAAAATTAGAATTCCAATCAGCAAAGTCAGCCAGCCGGTTCGGGAAAAGGTAACTCCCAGAGCCGCCAGTTGAACAAAAAGTGCCAGGGCTGTCCTGATATTTAAAGTCCATTCCCGGCGTATAAAAAGGAGCAAAGATCCCAGGATAGAGATATCCAAGTATCTGGCGAATAAATTAGGATCGATGAAGCTGGCATTCACTCTGCGCACCCCGGAGATGTTAATCCCACCGCCCCAAATCCAGTTTCCACTCAGGTATTGGATGAGGCCGAAGATGGCAGTAAGAGTTGCCATGGCAAATATCACCCTAAACACTCGATCAAAGACTGCTTTGCGGTCAGCACCTAAAGCAATGCTGACTCCGCTGGCAAATAGCAGCAGTAAGCGCAGTCCTTCTGTCAGAGTTGTCTGAGGCTGCACACTAGATAGTAACGAAACAAGTACTGCCAAAAATAATGGAATGACCGCCCAGATCAATGGAACTTGACTAAGACGCTTCACGGTCTTCCCTATGCCCTCTTGTACAAAACGGGCTGCTCCCCAGGCTAACAAGAGAATCATCCCAATGCGCAAAAAGGTCAAAGAGGTTGGGGTTTCCGGAGCACTTTGATAGGGAGGAAACAGCACCTTACTAATATCCCAAGGCACCAAGGCAAAAAACAAAGGAATAATCCAACCACCCCACCGTTTCATACAATCACTTCCTCTCGACGGCCTTAAATGGCCGTTTGTCCCTACTTTAGTTCCTTAAGCCACTGACTGACAATACTATCCCAGGAATAATTCTCTTCCACATAGCGCCGGCCGTTGTCCCCCATGGACTTCCCTCGGTCACTCAAGTTATAGAGGGTGCGAATGGCCTGAGCCATCTCCACCGGGTTCTCCGGCTCAACAGTAAGTCCCGCCCCGGCATCTCGAATCAGGTCGACAGCTTCCCCTTCTCCGCTGTAGATTATCGGAACCGCACACCCCATTGCCGGAAACATCTTCGAAGGACGGGCCCCTTCAAAAAGCTTTAGCTTCTTTAAGGGAATTATACTGCCTGCTGCTAAAGACAAATAGCGGGGCATATCCGTAACCGGTTGAAATCCCAGAAATTGCACATTGGACAGCTTCATCTCCTTGGCCATTTCCTCAAGTTTTGGCTTTTCCGTGCCATCCCCTAAAAAGAGAAAATGGTACTGGGGCTCAGAACGCAGTAAATTGGCGGCTTCTAAGACGGTTTCTAACCCTTGAGCATACCCCATGGTTCCCGTATAAGCTAAGATGAATTTATCCTGCAGGCCCAACTTATCCATGAATTCTTGATCTGGAAGCAGGGGGCGAAAGAGATCCAAGTTAACGCCGTTAGGTAAAAAAGCGACTTTTTCAGCAGGGATGCCCCGGTTAATCCATGTATCCCGAATTCCTATGGTCACTGCAGAAAGCTTCCAAGAACGATTATAGAGCCAGGTTTCTAATCCTTCTGTCATGCGGATCATGGTCTTGTTGGTAACTAATCCCAAGGCAACTGCGGATTCGGGCCAAAGATCAGAAACATTAAACACCAGCCGGGCCCGTTTAAGCCAGCTTCCGAGGACAGCGGTCATTCCCAGAAATAAGGGCGGTGACTCCACAAAAAGGACATCACAAGGCCCTGCCTTTAAAATTCCCCATAAGGAAGAAAAGGTAAAGGAAAAATAATTTAACAGGCGTTTCCAAAAACGTCCCCTTTGCACCGGATAAACCCAGGTCCGATAGACGGGTAATCCTTCTACCTCATCTTTCATCGACCAGTATCCTCGATACTTTGGCGGAATAACTCCCGAGGGATGATTGGGAAATGCCGTAACAATAACAACTTCATGCCCCTGGCGCTGCAAGCCTTTGGCCAACTCTTTAAGACGAACTTGAGCAGCCCCTGTTTCCGGCGGAAAGTATTGAGTTAAAATTAAAAATCGCATGATTTACCTTCCTTATTTAACGTAATGGCCCTTGCTGACTTTCTTAAATTCTCTACTGATTTACGAATGAAGTAGACCCTCATGCCACTGCTAAGGCGGCACCAGCAGAAGATAAACGGGTCGCTCGGGACAGGGCGGCTTCGTCCACATCCGTGCAAGACATTCTAATTCGTGCGAAGACAGTGTCTGCAAGAAGGGTAATCCGTGCGAAGACAGTGTCTTCGTGTACTCAGCATTCCGAGGCTTGCCTACTCGCTTGGGCGGGAGCTCCGCCAAACCTCTGGGTAATACCTGATGTGAACCTGTGGCTCCGCTTCCCACCCAAGCTTTGCAGGCTTTACCGCCTCTCCATGCAATGGGTTCACTCCTGTGGATCGAAGCCGCCCTGTCTTTCGGGTTATTCTTAAGTATGTTTTGGGGCTCTTTTCAGATTAGTCTTCCATGCCGCTGCTAAGGCGGCACCAGCAGAGGATGAAAAACCAAAGACTGACTTCCTAACACGCGAAAGATTATGCAGCCTTACGAGAGTCCCTCCAAGTACTGCTTATACTCCTAGCAAACTGGCTGGAAGAGCGCTTTTCTGCTAAGCGGATGCGTCAGTGAAGCCGCGCTAAGGCGAGGGCCGACGGTTCGCGTCCCCGTAGCGCGCCGCAGGTTCACATGCAGAAATACCCTGAGGTTCGGACGCGCTCGCGAACCGTCTAACGAGGCAGCGGCGGAACTCGCAGACGCGTGCGGAAACGCGCTCCCTCCAGAGCCCGACAGAACCGTCCCTTTCAGGATGGGTTTTTTAGAGTAGCTACAATATGCTCTGCCGCCTGACCATCGCCAAAAATGCCGGGCCGATCAGCCGGAGGGCTGAACATCTCTACTGCTTCGAGGATTTTCTCTTCGTCAGCGCCGGTCAAGCGGTTCCAGCCCACATCGACGGTTTCAACCCACTCTGTTTCATCTCGCATGGTGATACAAGGAACAGCTGCAAAGTAGGCTTCCTTTTGGACTCCTCCTGAATCAGTCAGCAGTTTCTGGCTTTGGGCTTCCAGGGTAATCATATCCAAATAGCCTACGGGCTCCAGAACCTTCACCTTTTCAAGTAAGGAGCTTAAACCCAATTCCTGGACAATCTTACGAGTTCGAGGATGTAAGGGCAGGACTACCGGGGTGGAAATTTTGGCTAAGGCTTTTAAAATTTGGGTTAACCGGGCCGGATCATCTGTGTTTTCCGCCCTATGTATTGTACAAAGGATATAGGATTTCGGATCTAAGTTAAGGGTCTGAAGGATAGTTGATCGTTCTTTAGCCAACTCCAAGTTATAGAGGAAGGCGTCATACATCACATCTCCGTCTTGCGAAACTCCCTCGGTAATTCCCTCTGCTTTAAGGTTTTTCACAGCTGTTTCAGTTGGGCAGGAAAGGCAGCTGGAAAGATGATCCGTCAAAACTCGGTTAATCTCTTCAGGCATTCTGCGGTTAAAGCTGCGCAGTCCCGCTTCGATATGGATGACAGGAATATGAAGTTTCGAGGCAGCCAGAGCCCCTGCCAGGGTGGAATTCGTATCCCCGTAGACCAATAGAGCATCCGGAGTCTCCCGGATTAAAACATCCTCAACCTTTTCCAGGATCGCCCCGGTCTGAGCCCCGTGTAGGCCGGATCCGATTCCCAAGTGAAAATCCGGTCGGGGAATATGCAGTTCATCAAAAAAAATGTCGGACATATTAGTATCGTAATGTTGCCCGGTATGAATTAGTATTTCTTGATGGTCATTTCTTAAAACACGAGAGACGGAGGCTGCCTTAATGAACTGAGGCCTGGCTCCTACGACAGTTGCAATTTTCATAGTTTAGTATGTTCCTTTCTTATCTGTAGGTTGGCTAGCTGGGAGATGGAGACTAACATTGCCCAAAGCAGCCAAAGTAATGGTTCTTCATATAATCTGCCTTCTCCTTGAGCGCTGATGAAAATTGCTATGATCCCCGCAACTATACTGGCACTCAAAAAGCGCAAGCGCTCATCTTGCAGTTTACGGGCAATGCCCCACCCTCTCTGGAGAGTCTTACCAAAAAGAAAATACAGAACCGTAAAACCAACAATTCCCGTTTCTGCCAGCACAGTAATTACGGCAGTATGGGAAAGAGATACGTAAAAGGTCGAGTAAGGATTGAAGTAGGGATAGATGGTGGTAAAAGCCACCCCAAAGGCCCCTACTCCCACGCCAATCACCGGATGATCCCGGATCATAGCTATGCCTGAACGCCATAAATACTCCCGAATCCCGCCTGAAGCATTTAACAATCCCGCCCGTAGACTCTCAATACGTGCCATGATGGAGGGATTTAAAAGGGCTGCAGCGATAATCGCTAAAATCATAACCCCCATAGCGGAAAGTGTTAACTTACGCCGCGGAATGAGCAGTACAAAGATAACAGAAGAAACTCCCAGGGCTAAAATTCCACCTCGCGAGCCCGTGATTCCCAAACCCGCCCCTTGAAACAAAATAGCAATAAGAGGGACAACCCGGGATGACCAAGTAGTGCGTCGTTCAAACTCAGCCACAGAGAACCAGAAGGTGACCACTAAAAAACGAGCAAAGATATTGGGATCAGCAAAAGTAGTATTAGGACGGTTACTAACCACAACGGCTGACGTGGGGAAGAAAAACCACTTTGTAAGGTACTGCATGATTGCAATTCCTCCCAGCACTGCCCCAACTGCGATCAATGTGTAGCCTAAGCGCTGCAAATCCTTTTCATCTTGAACATAGACTATGGCCAAGTAAAGGGTGATAATCAAGGAAAGCAAACGCACGGTTTCCGCAAAGGAGTGTGCCGGGGCAATGGAAAAGGCCGTTGATAACAAGTAGACACCCAGCAGGGCTATAGGCAGCCATAAGAGAGAATCTGTTTTTATCCGTTTCCAAACCTTAAACTTATCTGCTATGTAGGCCTGATTATTTTTGTGACTCAGCCACAAATCATAGAGCCAGCGCAATCCGATGGCTAGTTGTGAAAGGCGAAAAAAATCTAAGATAGAGACATTGTAGGTCGCGACTCGCTCAGGTAAGCTGTAAGCCGGGATAAACATTTTCGACACTTCTATAGGAAAGGTAATAATTAGAACTGCCGGTAACCACCTAGGACGTTTTACGGCAACCCAGACTATTCCCCAGAGATAACCTAAGGTTATTAAAGTCGATGGATAATAGATCCAGCGAAGAACCATGTATATCCATAAAAGAGTCACACAGACTTCGAGAATTATGAGCAGACGATTTTCACTCAACAACTTATTTTTTCCCATCTTGCACCGCCCTTCCTCTCGAGACCCATTTATTTCTGACCTGCTTAACAAACAACGTCATCTCTTTTATGTCCTCCCATGTAAAAATCACAACCGTCACAAGCTTTTCCCCACTTTCCCGGCGGTAAAATGCATAGTTCAGGCTAAAAAGTGATAGGTATACCAGACTTGAGGCGATGGCAGCCCCCATAATCCCCCACAGAGGAATAAGTGTAAAATCAAGAATCAGGGTAATTACGACGGTAATACCTGAGGAAATGCTGGAATAAATAGGTTTGCCACGGGCCATTAAGTCAGCTGAAAGCACCGCAGACCCGCCGAGGGCTACAATTCCAGGCAACAATAGCAGCAATGGATAAAATGCTCCAATGAAGAGCCTGCCAAAGAAGAGAAGGATTAGAGGGTAGGCAATTATGCCCATTCCAAGGGCTGCAAAAAAGGTCAACAGTATGGTTAAACGCGTTACCTTGGGAGTCATAGAAAAGGTGACGCTGTCTTTCTCGGAAGCAAGTTTAGGGATCAAAGCAGTGTTTACTGCATTACCTAAGTACCCAACCATTTCGGCAAGAGTAACTGCAGTAGTGTAAAGACCAACTTGGGATAAGGGCAAAAAGCCGGCGATAATAAAGAGATCCAGTCGATAATTTATGACCATCATGACATTAGCTAAGTAGGACTTCGCTCCGTAACCCAGGGTTTGACGAATATAGGAAAGGCTAAAACTGTGAAAACGCCATTGACAGAGCTTTGCCATATCAGGGAGCATATATAAGGTTGTTAGGATATTTCCGGCAACCCATATTCCAAATCCTGTAGTCACTGTTAAACGACCCAACAGGGCTGCTATGGAGATTCCCGCGGAAAGCACTACGAATTGAACCAGTAAGGCTAAATTATACTTACCGATATAGTCCATTCCCCATAGCACACTTAGCCAATAGAGATTTAGTAAACCGAAGGGAATTGCTATAAGAATAAGCCCCAGTTGAAGAGGGGTTACCGCTTGCATGTAGCCGTTTTTCAAAAATTGATAAGCAATACCTACAACAACCACCATAAAGCCGCCTAATAGAGCAGCCATTCCCAGTGAACTTCCGACAGCTTTTTTGCCATCTTCGGGATTCCTGGCTATGTAATAAGTATTTGCATAGTTCAACCCTAAACTGCAGAGTGGCACTAAGACCGTAGGGATCTGGACAAGAAAAGCATACAATCCCTTTCCCACCGGTCCAAGGACACGGGAGATAACAATTTGAGTTATCATGGAAAAAGCAACGCGCCCTATGGTTCCAAAGAGAGTCAGGAAACTATTGCGAACAAAGCTCATGGATTTTCACCATTATCAGCCTTACCTGCTAAGACATCCGGATCTACACTCTCCCGTGTCACCGTGATACTGTCAGGAAATATTGATGAGTATTTGACCTCTAAAACATTCCCGAGTTTAACCAGATCTTTCTGCTCTTTCGTCAGATAGAATGTCCAGGTATATTTGGCATTCGGCCTGGGAGCCAGAGTGATATAGTAGGGATATTTATCAAAGTCGAAATCTCTTTCCAGTTCTAACCCTTTGATCATGTTTGTCAGCCAAAGATCTGTAATGTAGCCCTTAGCCACTTTTTCAGTATTGGCAACCGGTTGGACAAGGCTGTCTCCCGGTGAGTGATAGGCTACATGGACGCTGTTTAGGGTTCTAAGAGTTGCTAATTTAGCAGCATCTACAATAAAGCGCTGAACTGTGTCATCGCTCAAAGCATGTACAACACAATAGAATTGATCATTGTTTTTGGGAGAAATTCTTTCTAAAGAAATAATTTCTCCATCCATGGTCTTCTCCTCAGGAGAGACGGAGGTCACGGCGGAAGTGTAGTTATCCACCCCTACCCATTCCACTTTTTCCCCGGGGGTTGGTTTAGCTTGGGGTGTGACAAAGGATATTAGGTTTTTTTCGCCCTGAGGTGTTTCTACATTATAAACCGTTCCCACAAAGAAATAATGCTTTATATCGATAAGACGTCCTTGACCAATCTCTAGCTCTCCGTTAATAAACCGGGTTGCTCCATCCTGGGCCGACTGAATTTCTGTCTCTGCAAAGGGCCCTTTTACCTGTTTATAGCCGGAAAAGATACCCAGGAGCACAAATAGAAAGACACCGATTAGAACCATATTTCCTCTGCGCAACATCCCTATCTTCCTAACACTACTAGCCACGGTATACTCCTTCAATCAGGCGGATAATTTCTTCTTGCTCAGTTGCGGATAGTTCGGGATAACAGGGAATTGCCAAAGCTTGTTGACAGGCCTTTTCCGTGATCGGGAAAGAACCCTCTTTATATCCCAGATCATGAAACGCCTTCTGTAAATGCAGGGGCACAGGATAATAGATGGCGCAGGCGATATCCGCTTGTTTAAAGGCCTCCATAAGTTCTGCACGGCGGTCTGAGCGTAAGACATAAAGATGATAAATGGGGATACCCGCAGGATCCTTCCCCGGCAAAGTGAGGGGGAAATGGGCTAATTCTTTATCGTAGACCGCTGCCTTCGCTCGGCGTCCTTCATTCCATTGATTTAAATAGCCTAACTTTACTCGTAAAATTGCTGCTTGAAGCTCGTCAAGACGACTGTTATAGCCAACTTTATCATGGTAATATTTCACTTGGCAGCCGTGGAAGCGCAACATACGGAGTTCTGCAGCCAGATGCTTGTCGTTAGTGACAATCATTCCCGCATCTCCATAAGCCCCTAAATTTTTCGTCGGAAAAAAACTAAAGGTGGCTGCATGTCCTATGGAACCGGCTTTTTTCCCCCGATACTCTGCTCCAATGGCCTGAGCGGAATCTTCAATAACCTTCAAGTCATGGCGGGCCGCGATTTCCATCACTCTTTCAACATCCAGCATCTGACCGAAAATATGTACAGGGATAATAGCCTTAGTCCGCGAGGTTATTTTCTTCTCCAGCAGGTTCAAGTCCATATTCAGTGTTACCGGGTCAATATCCACAAATACCGGAGTCGCCCCCACCATGGCAATGGTTTCAGCTGAGGCAAAAAAGGTGAAGGGCGTGGTAATCACTTCGTCTCCGGGGCCAATGCCGAAGGCCTTAAGTGTCAGCACTAAAGCATCCGTGCCATTAGCCACTGCCACTGCTTCCTCCGTACCACAGAAGGCAGCGATCTCCTTCTCCAAGGCCTTCATCTGGGGTCCTAAAATATATACGGATGAATCAAGCACATTCATGATGGCTTGGTTGATTTCCTCTTTAATGGTTAAATATTGGGCTTTAAGATCCAATAACGGGATTCGCATGGGGCATCTTCCTTTCACTTAGTTTGGGGTCTTTGGAAAGTAAGGGGCGAATTGCACGTTCACACACGTTGCGTTTCACTGGCTCGTTGGATGCTGAAGGAATTGCGCCAACCTCTGGGCAGCGCAAGGAGTGAACCCAGGCGCAATTGGTCCTTCAGCATCGGCACTCGCTTTACCGTGAACTTCACTAAAGTGTTCTCTTGGCAATTGGCCCCTTAATTTCTGGTCGACGGGGCTGGGAACAGGTACCGCGAACTTCGCGCGGAAGAAAGGCTTTAGGGCAGGAGCTCTTCCTCTGGTACCTGGCGGAGATCCTTGGCTGGGAAACCTTTGATCACTCGTTTTTCTGTGGTATCTTTCGTGACCAAGGCCCCTGCTGCTACGAAGGTTTCCGGGGCTACTTTTACGCCGGGCAAAAGGATCGCTCCTCCACCGATACGGGCCCCACGCTGAATTGTTGCACCTTTTATTTCTTTAAAGCGTTTTTCTGTTCGTCCCATGTAATTGTCGTTGGTTGTTGTGACCATGGGAGCTATAAACACTCGTTCTTCAATTTCCATATAGGCGGTAATATAAGAACCTGTCTGTATTTTTGTGAATTGGCCTATCTTGGTATCATTTTCAACCACTACACCGCTGCCAATCACCACGTTTTGTCCAATTGAACACCTCTCACGAACGACGGCACCGTCTCCGACAAAGGCTTTATTCGCATAAGTGGTTCCCGCGTAGAGAACAACTGAGCACCCTATTGTAAATCCATTGCCCATTTGTAAAGAGGGCAAATCAGACTGGGCTTTTACCGTACTTGTGGCTGAAGCCTTAGGCAACCGTCCGATTGAAGCGTTACTACCAATGAAACCATCCTGACCCAGGATCGTCTTCGGGTAAATGGTGGAATGATCACCTATGCGAGTTCGCTGACCGATTAGGGCACCTTCCCCGACACTAACATAGTTGCCAAGCTCAGCACCATCTTCAACCTTAGCTCCATCGCCAAGAACACAACCAACCCCTAAGATAACATTTTCTCCGAGTATTACATTTTCACCTATAACACAAAATGGCCCAACGGTTGTTGTTAAAGGAACGGTTGCACTGTGAGAGATTAGATTATGGTTCATTGTTCCTCGCTCCTTTCCCTACTCTAAAAAACACCCCGAAACACTCTTAAGAATAATAGACCCGTAAGACAGGCGGCTTCGATCCACAGGAGTGAACTCATTGCATGGAGAGGCGGTAAAGCCTACAAAGCTTGGGTGGGAAGCGGAGCCACTGGTTTACACCAGGTATTACCCGGAGGTTTGGCACGAAAGTGTCCGGTGGACATTTTCGCTGAAGCGGCTATCTCCAAAGAATACTTATCCGCTGAAGATCGCTCCCGCCTAAGCGAGTAGGCAAGCCTCGGAGTGCTGAGTACGAAGACACTGTCTTCGCACGGATTAGCTTGTCTTGCACGGATGTGGACGAAGTCGCCTGACCCCAGCGACTCCTTCTACTCCACCAACGGAAACACAACCGGCTCTTTCGTTTCTTGGCATTTATAGATCGCCAGAATAATCTCCAGCGCCTTGCGTCCCTCTTCTCCTGGAATTGCAGGGGTTCGATCCTCGCGGATGGCTTGAATCATATCGGAGATGATCTCCCGGTGTCCATACCCGTAGACATTCGGTGGATCCCCAGCTTGGCTGGCAAAGATCTGGGCCTTTTCTTGGGTACTCTCGGGGAACTCCCAGACTTCAATGCGATTTACGGCGATTCCGCCAACGATCACAGATCCCGTTTCGCCAAAAACATTAAAGGTCTCTTCAATGTTCGTAGGATAGATGGTCGAAGCTGCTTCAATAATCCCAATGGCTCCATTCTTGAACTTGACAACTGCGGCTCCCATATCTTCCATTTCAATTTTGCGCATAAACGTCTCTGTATATCCAAAAACCGACTCCACAGGGCCAAATGTCCACTGTAAGAGGTCGATGTTATGTATCGATTGATTCATCAATACCCCTCCATCGTGGAGCTTAGTTCCGCGCCAGGGTGCCTGGGTATAGTAGTTATCATTGCGATTCCAACGTACGGTAGCTTGTCCGTGAGTTAACTTTCCAAAGCGGCCATCCTCAACAGCTTTACGAAGAAGTTTGATGGAGTCATTAAAGCGATTTTGATGGATAACCCCTAGTTTCACCCCTGCTTTGCGGCAGGCAGCAATCATAGCATCCGCTGTTTTCAAGGTCATGGCCATTGGCTTTTCAACCAACACGTGTTTGCCTGCTTCAGCAGCTTCAATTCCAATCTCTGCATGAATTCCACTGGAAGTTGCGATAGTAACAACATCAATGTCGGATCTTTTCAGCATTTCCTTATAATCCGTATAAGGCTCAGCTCCATATTTATCGGCAAAGGCCTGAGCCAACTCCGGCACTATATCACATACTGCAACTAATTCTGCTTCCGGAAGGGCAACGATAGATTCCGCATGTTTGGGAGCAATCCGTCCACAACCAATAATCGCAAACCGAATTTTGTCATTTCCACTCATTTAAATACAACCACACTTTCCTTAATTTTTTAGTCCGAACGCATATACAGGTTTAAGGGGAATCAGCTGATTCCCCTTAAACCTGGGTCTCTATACTGAAATCGCTATTACCGCCTATTTTACACCTTTAATTAGATCTTGGCGATTTTCTCACGATTTCTTAATACATTTTTAGTGGCATTTCGAGTGTCTACTACCAGCTTAGCCTTCTCAACGACTCTCTCATAATCCACATCAGTATGATCTGTTAAGATTAAAACTGTATCTGCATCTGCTAAGGCAGCATCTGTCAAAGGTACGCTTTCTAAGTGAATTGTGCTTCCTCCATGGGGCTCAATCACCGGAATATATGGATCATGATAAACGATATTGGCCCCTTGCTTCCGCAAGAGTTCGATAATTTTTAAGGCCGGGGATTCACGCATGTCATCAATATCTTTTTTATAGGCAACCCCGAGGACAAAGATATTGGAATCCTTTAAGCTCTTGTTAACACTGTTCAAGGCCCGCATGACCTTATTGATCACATAATAAGAGACTTCTACATTAATTTCCCCTGCCAGCTCAATGAAGCGGGTATGAAAATCGTATTCCCTAGCTTTCCAGGTAAGGTAAAAAGGATCAATAGGAATACAGTGTCCTCCCACTCCGGGACCGGGGTAAAAGGTCTGGATCCCGAAGGGTTTTGTTCCGGCAGCTTCCACCACTTCCCAGATATCAATCCCCATACGGTCGCAAAGCATCATTAACTCATTCACCATAGCAATATTTACTGCCCGATAAGTGTTTTCAAAGACTTTTGTCAATTCTGCAGCAGCCGGCGAAGAAACAGGAACAACGTTGCTGATTGTTTGATTATAAAGGCCATAAGCAATCTCTAAGCAATAAGGCGTCATACCGCCAACCACTTTAGAGGTGTTTTTCGTAGTAAAGCGTTTATTACCGGGATCGACCCGTTCAGGAGAGAAGGCCAGAAAGAAGTCCTGTCCCACTTTCAATCCGGTTTTTTCCAACAAAGGAAGAATAACTTGCTCTGTGGTTCCCGGATAGGTGGTGCTTTCTAAGGTGATGATTTGACCGGGGCGCAGGCATTTTCTGATTTCTTCCGTGGAGGCCTGAATATAGGAAATATCAGGATCTCGGGTAATCGTCAGCGGTGTGGGAACACAGATAATTACTACATCGCATTCTGCTAATCTTGAAAAATCGGTGGTTGCCTGTAACAACCCTTTGTCAATCATCGCCTTGAGGTCTTCGTCTTTGACATCTCCGATATAGTTATCCGCAGCGTTTACACGATCCACCCGGGCTGGGTTAATGTCAAAACCTAGTACAGGAAAGCCCACCTTTCCTTTTTCAACAGCTAATGGAAGTCCCACATAGCCTAAACCGATAACACCGATTTTTGCTTGATGTTTTTCTATTTTTTCTTTAAGAGTTTTGGCAACCACATCTTCATTAGTAATTACATTTTTAACGGTTAACATTTCTGTTTTCCCCCTTACTGATTAACGACTACTTTTTCTGTTTTCTTACGGAAGGCCGGAATAACTGTCTGCAACAGCTTGATGACTTCATCTCTGGTTAAAAAGCTACCCCGTTCTCGAATAATATGGGTTAACTCTTCCAGGAGCTTAACATCAATATTATTGGGCTTGGCAACGAAGATTCTACTATGTTTAGTAGAAGTGACTCCCTCTTCAGCCGTCAACAACTCTTCAAAGAGCTTTTCCCCCGGCCGAATTCCTGTGAATTGTATCTTAATATCAACATCCGGTTCAAACCCAGAAAGCCGAATTAAGTCTTTAGCCAAGTCTACAATCTTAACAGGTTTCCCCATATCCAAGATAAAGATCTCTCCGCCGCGAGCCATAGCTCCGGCTTGGATAACTAACTGAGCTGCCTCAGGAATTGTCATAAAGTAACGCACCATATCAGGATGTGTGACCGTAACGGGACCGCCTTGGGCAATTTGCCGTTTAAAGGTAGGAATTACGCTGCCACGACTTCCTAATACATTTCCAAACCTAACTGCTACAAACTTTGTCTGAGAACGCAGGTCTAAGCTTTGAATAATCATTTCTGACGTACGTTTTGTGGCCCCCATAACGCTAGTTGGGTTAACCGCCTTGTCGGTAGAAATTGAAACAAAGGTCTTCACTTTTACTTCATCAGCAGCTTCTGCTAAATTTTGTGTACCGACAACGTTATTTTTAAGAGCTTCTTCCGGATTTCTTTCCATCAACGGAACATGTTTATGAGCCGCGGCGTGGAAGACAACCCCGGGCTTATAGCGTTCAAAAATTAAGAAGACTTTTTCCCGATCTTTAACATCCAAGATCTCTGTAATATAGTCAATTCCCGGGTGCTCAGAACGCAGTTCTTGTTCGATGTCAAAAATGGTGTTTTCCCCATGCCCCAGTAAGACCAGCCTCCCGGGATTAAACCTGGCGATTTGACGGCAGATTTCTGAACCGATTGAACCCCCTGCTCCGGTAATAATCACCGTCTCTCCTGCAACATAGCCAGCTACTTCCTCTAAATCGACCGAAACCGGGTCTCGACCGAGTAAATCCTCAACTTGAACTTGGCGAATCGGTTTAACATTCATGTCGCCGCTAATAATGTCATAGACGCCGGGCATAATTTTCAGAATAACCCCTAGCTTTTCGCAGATTTGGACAATCTCGCGAACTGCTTCCCCTGATGCTGAAGGCATAGCAATAATAACTTCATCCACATTATGTCCTTTTACAACCCTGGCAATATCCAGACGGGTACCCAAAACAGGAATACCTAACAGTTGGAGCTTTTGTTTAGAGTGGTTATCGTCGATAAACCCAATCGGACGTCCATCCCGATAGTTGCGATTTTTTAATTCTCGGGCCGCTAATACCCCTGCATCCCCCGCCCCAACAATGAGCACCTGCTTTTGGGAGCCCGGAACATGGCGATCAAAGGCGTTTTCCTGCAAGATGCGCCAGATGAACCTAGATCCTCCAATTAAAAAGACCATGGCCAGCCAAAGAAGCACTGCCGCAGTATGGGGCATCCTAATATAGGAAAGGGTGTCCGCATTTGATAAACCATAGAAATAAACTGCCGCGACGGTTCCGCCGGTTCCAACGGATACTGCATAAACAATGGAGAGTAATTCCCCGGTACTTGCATACTGCCAGAGGCGGTTATATAGCCCAAAGACATAGAAAACAGCCAGATATAAAATAGTTCCCCCAATGGCTGTGTGATAATAGGTCTGATAATAGTCCAGAGGTATGCCTTCATCAAAGCGCAAATAAAAACTGCCGAAAGCTGCCAAGTTGATTAACAAAGCATCAATCAGCATTAAAATCAACGTCCGTTTGCGGAATAACACGTAGCTCAACCCTTTCTCGATAAACCAACATTAAACTTTATCGTTCTAAAGTTTACTACAACTTACCTGCTTTTACAACTAAAACAGAGGACAGTGAAGCAAGGACTTGATCATAGTTCACTACCTCTTCGCAACAAGTTGCAGTCTAATTCCAAAGTCATCTTTTCTTGTTCTGGGATCCTATTAGGTAATAACTATAAGGAATAAAACTAATCAATCTTACACTAATATAACTTAGAATAAGTGTGACTGCAAAAACAATTATGTAAAAAGTCCCGTTATCAAAGCCTATTTGATAGTTTCTAAGAAATTTTATAGCTGATTGATTAAAAAAGATATGGATTAAGTATATCCCAAAAGAATAATCCCCAATTTTATTAATAACTCTGGCAATGACACTTTTCTTTTTTTCCAAAAGGCTGGTTGAAACAGCGAAAAGCAGGAGAAATGTTATCGTTCTAAATGCTGGGTAGATCAGTTCCGGCCCCATAAAGAAGTATTCTGGTATTGTATTATAGGAATGCCCCGTCTTTAAGCCAATTATAATGAAAAAGCTGCCCCCTAACGTTAAGGCCAGAGACATGGCAAATAAGATGGAAATCGGCAGGTTAAAGTTCTTTTTATAGGCCGAAAAATAATCCTGCCAATAAACCCCCAAACAAAAATAGAAGAGGAAACCTATAAAGTTCAGTTTTGTCCCTGCCAAATAGGAAGAATGAATACCAACCATATAAACCGTCTGGATAACTAAGAATATTACAACCAGCAATCCGGCTTTGTCTCTCTGCCGGAAAAAAGCATATAGTTTTATGATTAGAGGGTAGAGAAGGTATAATTGGATGATAATTGTAAAAAACCATAAGTGATAGGAGGCTTCCGCCTGCCAAATATTTTTAGCAATTAATTCAAGATTCTCACCCCACGAGTTGTTATTCATGACAACCCAATTGTTAAAGGCTGTATATAAGACAGAAAACAAAAAGTACTGCGGAACAATTGAACGCATTCTTTTGCTGTAATAAACTCCTAACGAAAATTTGCCATAATAGTTCTTGGCTAATACAAATCCCGATATCATCACAAACAAGGGCACAGCAAATTGAGAAAAGATATCTGCCCATAAATTCACTAATACCAGGGTATTAAACTCTTTGACTTCCGTAAAATAACCGGTTGTGTGAATGGCTATGACCGCCAAAACCCCAAACCCTCTTAAATAGCCAATTTCTTCGATCATACCTAGTTTGCCATGATTAGCTCTGCTATGAATCATTTAAAATATATCCCCCATATATTTATTGATCCTCCTAGTGTCAGCGGTTTGACAATCCCATCAGATACAAAGCATGTTTTATGAGCTATAGTTTATCATACGCTTTGGTTTTATGCATAGACAAATAAGAATGAGCTGCTTGTCATTAAGACCGCAGCTCATTTTCCTTACTGTATCGTACTCTCACCGGTAATCAACCACCGTGAGTTTTGTTTTATAAGATTGACCCGAACTTGAACAATCTGTTCATGCTCTTCCCCAACGGGAGTGCCATCCGTTAGACTATAATCTCTAGCTGTGTAGCGATAATCAACTCTCAAGGTAGCTGTATTATCCGTGACACTTTCTACATCAATTTGATCAAAGACTATTTGACTTACATCCAGCCCTATCCCCTGCACCAAATATTCTTCTGCCCGGCGGGCGTGTTTCTCAAACAAATCTCCTGTGTACGCTTTGCCAAGTTTCAGACGGAAGCTAGCCATATCCGTTGATTTCCAAGCTCCAAAAAAGGTTCCGATGTTTTGTTTATAGTCAGTAATGACTTGTTGGGCCAAGAGTGATTGTTTATTGGAAAGGGTATGGGAATCGCTTTCAGTTAAGTTATCTGGTGCCAAATCTGAGTCCGGGATTAATGTCTGATTCGGATCACTAACTGTGCCGGAAACTGTTTGTATCTTATCTTGGCCACGTAATTTGGAGATGAATGAGGTTGGGGAACTCGAATTCGTGAGTAAAGACACACCCAGTGTCCCAACAAGTACACCAACACCTAACGCCAATACTCCAATCAGATAATTCATTTTACGCATAAAGACCAGAATCTCCTTCAAATGATTTTTATTAGTATCTTGACCAAAGGAAGGAGATGTTAGACATTTAGCTGAGAATATTTGTTTAATCCGCCGAAACTGCCCGCCTAAACAAACAAGACCAGCCTGCTAAAGACTGGTCTTGTTAATGAACATATTCAGTTTTTGCCATCTGGTTAGTATAAACCTCGCCATAACCAGGTTAATTCCTACTAACCAAAATGTTTATTTATTTTTTGGGTTTTTAGATTATTTTTTTCGGCGCTCCCCCCATCTTTTACGGATCTGTTAATCCATAAACTAACCAATTTAATGGATCAATCTATCTAAAATCCGAGTATAGTGCTCATCGACTCCAGTCATGAGCTTTTAACATGAAATAAATACAAGAGGCCATTGTGCACCTTGAATACAATTTAGCGTAGTAGTTGTAAAGGATAGTGCTGCAGATAAGCTTCATACCATTCCTAGATTTATTGCTTTAGTAGATGCCTAAAATTATGTTCGTTTGGTTGCAAATGGCGTCGCCCCGTATACTTTAGAACTTGTGTCATTACGCAATAGGTGAGCATCGAGATCATGAATTCCTTGGTGGAATTGCTCAATTCGAGTTTTATCCTTCGAATCAAAGGCATCGATTCCACTATTCAAAAGTACATCCAGATAGCCTGTAAAGGCGGCTGCCTTAGCAATATTCGCTTCGTTCTTATATTGCTTGTCCAATAATGTCTTATGGAAAACAATATACTTCTTAATATCGTCCTCATTCATCTGTGGACCTGCTGCCGGTCCATAGAGATAACCATCTACATACTGGTGGATATTCCAGGCTGATCCAAAAGCTAATGTTTTAGCATCATTACTTAATGCAGCTTCTCCGAAGTAGGTAGCGATAGACGGCGCCATGTCTATCTGCTTAGTGTCCGGCTCTTTATACTTATTCTTTGATCCGGAATCACTTTGTGGAGGTGCATTGAGAGTATTAGGTACTGTTGTTACTGTAGGTGTGGTTTCCGCCGCTCCTTGTACTGCAGGTGGAGCAGTCCCTTCCGGCAACATTGTGCCAGTAGTACCGCTAATGTTTTTATCATCAACGGTTGGTGTCTGAATAACTACCTGATCTGTGATAGCACTTTGCTGCCGGAAAACTTTCCAGACGCTAGGGCCATATACCCCTGCTGCAACAACAGCTCCTGCAAGAACCAACGTTCCTGCTAAGGTTACTATCCTCTTTTTGTCGATTGGTATCATTAGTCTCTTCCCTCCTTTAGTCTTTTTTGGTACAAGTGCATTTTACCAATTATTGGGAGAAAAGAGTGTCGTTTTAGCTGTAGAGTTTGATTCATTTTCCGTTCTCAATTTCCATTAAAAGTCACAAGCCCTCTTGCTGTCCATATAATTCGCGATTAAGGCGCAGCATTATTGAAAATAATTTGCTAATTTCTCGGCTAAAAAAAACCTCACCTTAAGCGGCGAGGTCATCATCTTAACTACTTTTATCGGCTTTCCTAACAATGTCCCGCAGATAATTAATCAGATCCTCAGAAAGATCTCCTCTCCGTAAGGCATAATCAATGGTTGCTTCCACAAACCCCAGTTTGTCTCCAACATCATATCTGCGACCCTCAAACTCATAAGCGAGTATTTCCTGAAATCGACCCAGTTCTTTAATACCGTCTGTCAGCTGTACTTCTCCGCCCCTGCCCGCCGGCAATTCCTCTAGAATATTGAATATCTCCGGATTTAAGATGTAACGTCCCATGATAGCTAAACGAGTTTCCGGTGCTTCTTCCGGACGGGGTTTCTCCACCATGTTCTTAGCTCTGTAAAGTCGATCGGCAAATTTTTCTCCATCGACAATCCCGTATTTGATTGTGTCCTCATAGGGAACCTCTTGTACCCCGACAATACTTGCTCCGTAGCGCTGGTAATGATTAATCATTTGCTTTAACGCCGGAACTTCCGAGTAAATTACGTCATCGCCTAAGAGAACTGCAAAAGGCTCATTGCCAATAAATTTCCGGGCACTATAGATTGCGTGACCTAAGCCTAAGGCTTCCTTTTGCCGAACGTAATATATATCAGCCATTTGAGCAATATCCTGAACAAGGTCTAAGAGCTCATCTTTAGAGTTTTTTTCCAAAAACCCTTCAAGTTCCATAGAACGGTCAAAGTGATCCTCTATAGCACGTTTGTTTCGTCCTGTTACGATAATAATGTCTTCTATGCCGGATTGGATTGCCTCTTCAACAATGTATTGAATGGTTGGTTTATCCACAATCGGCAGCATCTCTTTCGGTTGGGCTTTAGTGGCCGGTAAAAATCTTGTTCCCAACCCGGCTGCCGGTATCACTGCTTTACGAATTCTGCGCATGCAAATGTCTCCTTTCATCCACGGTAAAGCTCCCACTTTAATATTCAGTGTCTATCGGCTTCTGTTTCTCAAGCATAATTATTCATGGCAATATAAAATCAGCACATTTAAAAAACTATATGTGCTTATTAATTATATCTCAAAGCAATTAGATAATTCGCACATTCTTTCACAGATAGGGTTTCGACATAAGATATTAATTACCTGCCGCCCTATGAATATATGTAAAATTATATAAAATATATGATATTTCATCATTTTATCCCAAAATTATCCATTAACTTTAAGGATACCTTTCCCTATATGGTTTTGCAATATGTATTGTTTTTTACGGTTATCCATCAAAAAATTCTTGAACCATAAAAAAACGCAAGGCGATTAAGCACCTTACGTTTGTGAGTGTTAATTCTTATTTCTGTTACTTTTCTGTAGCAACTTCAAGCTTTTCCAGCACTTGATCCACCAGACCATATTCTTTGGCTTCTTCGGCAGTCATGTAATAATCACGTTCTGTATCCTTTTCAACCTTTTCAATAGGTTGACCGGTTCTCTCAGCAAGAATTTTATTCATTTTTGCCTTAGTTCTTAGCAGTTGCTTGGCATGTATTTCAATTTCTGTCGCTTGTCCGGAAAGTCCATGCCCGCCAATTAAGGGCTGATGAATCAAGACCTCTGAGTTTGGTAAAGCGACTCGTTTTCCCTTTGTTCCACTTGCCAGCAGAAAGGCTCCCATGCTTGCAGCCATTCCAATACAAATTGTCCGCACATCAGAGCGAATGTATTGCATAGTGTCATAAATAGCCATTCCCGCTGTGATCGAACCCCCAGGGCTATTAATATAAAGATTAATGTCCTTCTCCGGGTCTTCGGCTTCGAGGAAAAGCATTTGTGCCACAACTAGGTTAGCAACATCGTCATCAATGCCGCCCCCCAGGAAAATAATCCGGTCTTTGAGAAGACGGGAGTATATATCGTAGGAGCGTTCCCCACGATTTGTTTGTTCAACGACCATTGGAACCAGATAACCCATTTTCAATTCCCCCTATTCTTATTTAGGCGTCCTTACTTTAACTATTATATTCTTGCCGATTAACTTTATTTTAGTACAAAAGGTCAGTTAAGGTCAAATGATTTGTTGTAAAAAACCTACACTAACCATATATTTTATTAGTTTCGTCAAATAACCCTCCGTGATCTCCGTCCACTGAAATCCTATTTGGGCCAGATAGGCTCGAGTTATTGCACTCTCTACCTGAATACTATCGGCAATTCCCTGCTCTTCAGTAAGGTCTAGAACAAACCCACTCAATGAGTGGGGTGACTGTACATAACTGTCTAGCAATTGGTAAAAGGACTTCGTATCCAGGATTTGAACTTTAATGCCCAGTAAATAGAGGATCTCAATCAGTTTCGTCATCTTTAGCTTTTTATGATTAAACATGTGAAACACTCGGCTGGGCTGAGTATTTGTCCTTATTATATCGACTATTCCTTGAGCGCAAGCATCCACGGGCGTAAATTCAAGCTCCTGATTCAGCATATCTTGAGATATGGCCTTTATTTCGAGGAAGGATTTTAGTTTCTGATAAAAAGCATTCTCCTGAATATTCCCCTGAAAATGCCCGTCAGAATATCTTCCGGTCAGTATCCCTACTCTGAAAATTGCAGCCTGCAATCCCAACCTTGTTGCTTCTAAAACTCTTACTTCCGCCTCAAATTTGCTTCTAATATATAAGTTATCCAGATAGTTTTGACCGATATATAACTGAACTTCGTCAAAATGCCCATTGATGTAATCCCCGGTTAAACGATTTCCGGCAATGCTGATTGTTGAAATATGCTGTAAAGGCCTGCCAAAGGTTATACAAAAATCGATTACTTCCTGAGTCCCCTGAACATTTATCTTCTCAAAATCAGAGTACTCTCCGTAATGTTTAACGAGCCCTGCTGCATGAATTACCGAATGAACATTCTTCCCCAATTCGGAATATCTTTCAGGGGGGATTTTAAAATGCTTTTGCGAAATATCACACTGTATAATTTTGATCCGCTGAGAGTATGCTTGAATCCCACCGGGAAAATAGCTGTCAAATAAGCGTTGAAACCGTTTCTCTGGATCACTTCCGCGTATTAAACAATAGATTAATCCTGAGGTACTGTTTAATAACTCCCAAAGCAAGTGTATCCCCAGAAATCCGGTTGCTCCTGTTAAGAGCACATTCCCCTGCAACTCCGGCTTAGAATCAGGCATCCCTTGAAGTTCATAGGGCAACGGCAGGCACGGGAAATCTTTCCTAGATTCAACAACCTTCTGCCCCTTGAGCTTCCCCCTTACTTTGTCTGAGAGCTGTCGAACTGTTGGATAATCATAAAAGTCCTGAGCATTTAAATCCCACTTTTTGGACCAAACTTCAGTTAAGATCTCGATAATAGCCAGCGAATCCCCTCCGAGGAGAAAGAAGTTATCTTCAACTCCTACCTCCTCTACTTCTAATACTTTAGTCCATAGCCTAACCAATTCTTCTTCAAATGAATTCTCAGGTAGGGTCGGCTTGGTATCTTGTATCACCGCTATTGGGTCAGGAAGGCTCCTTTTATCGACCTTCGAATTTAGAGTAAGTGGAATCGCATCCAACCAAAGAAATCTTGCGGGAATCATGTATTCAGGTAACCGTTTCTCTAAAAAAGTTCTTATGTCTAAAACAGAACAATCCTTATTCCCAACTAAATAAGCACACAAATAGTTCCTCTTTTTTCCATCAACGCGGGAAATAACAACTGCCTCCTGAACATCCACATGCTCGACTAGGATTTTTCTAATTTCGTCTAGCTCAATACGAAACCCTCTAATCTTAACTTGGTCGTCATTTCGACCCAGATATTCTATCTCTCCTTCCGTTGTCCATCGCCCAAGATCCCCCGTTTTATAGATGATTTGTCCTTCATGAAAAGGATTGGGAATGAATCTTTCTTGCGTTAGATCATTACGGTAGAGATACCCTCGGGCAAGTCCTTCTCCCCCAATATAAATTTCCCCCGTGACTCCTTGTGGTACTATTTGTTTCCCTTGATCAAGGATGTAAATTTGAGTATTGGCGATGGGTTTTCCTAAAGTAATCTGAGT
Source organism: Desulfosporosinus hippei DSM 8344 (assembly GCF_900100785.1). GTDB lineage: Bacteria > Bacillota > Desulfitobacteriia > Desulfitobacteriales > Desulfitobacteriaceae > Desulfosporosinus > Desulfosporosinus hippei. The sequence continues at coordinate 74,742 of NZ_FNCP01000003.1, forward strand.
TTCTGAAGTTAACTCCTTGTACATTGACCATACTGTTGTCTCAGTGGGTCCATACATATTGTAAATTCTTGCAGCAGGAGCCACATTTTGAAGTTTATTTAGGACAGTTTCAGTAAGTGGTTCTCCGCCAATAAACATATCCATTATTGGTGCCAATCCTTCTGAACATTGAGGATCTTTTAACAAAGACTGAATTTTAGAGGGTGTAGCTTGAATCATCTCAATATCATTCTTTTTGATAAGATCAAATAATAGCGCAGGGCTTTTTTGTTCAACTTCGTTGGCTATTACTAAGGTTAACCCATAAGCAAGAGGTACGAGGGTCTCCATAACAAAAATATCAAAAGCAACCGTGGTCAGTGAGACAATTACCTTCTTCTCAGAGAAATAAAAAATCTTCAATAAAGCGTGAATTAAATTATTTACAGAGCGGTGTTCAATCATTACCCCTTTAGGCGCACCTGTTGACCCCGAAGTATAGATAACATAGGCTAGATTATTTGGCCTGATAAAATTGATCAAGTCCGATTTAGATACTGTGTATAAGGATGAATCCTTGAGATCTAGTATTTCTAGTTCTAAGTTCTTTGAAAACATATCTAAAACGACTTTTTCCTCAATACTATCTGGGTTTGTCAGCAACAAATGCGTCCTGCTATTACGCAGCATTTCCTCAATTCTAGCAACAGGGTATAGAGGATCAATGGGTAGATAAGCGCCTCCGGCTTTGAGGACTCCCAGAATACTAATCATTAGTTCAGGAGAACGATTAATCATAATCCCTACAATAGTATCGGGGGTTACACCTGTTAGTCTTAGCCTTTTAGCTATTTGATTGGCCCGTCCATTTAACTCGATATATGTTAATTCACGACCATTGACAACTAAGGCTATTTGCTCGGGCGTTTTCTTCACCTGTTCTTCAAACAACTGATGAATGGTCTTTTCTTTAGGGTAATCTAAAGATGTAAAATTTAGTCCACGAATAAGTTCATACTTTTCTTGACTTGTTAAAAGGGAAATCTTTGACAACGGTATAGTTGGCTCATTAATTAATTTTTTCAAAAAAGTTATCAAATATCTGTGAATTTGTTCGATTTCTTTATCACTTAATGCTTGAATTAAGTAGTCGTAATCTAGCCTTAACTCTCCGTCAGCCTTCCAGTCACTTATGCTTAATGATAGTGTGTTAATTTCATGACCATTAAAACTCCAAAAGGTTTCCAGATCCATATCTTCGACATCTAATTTGGAAATTTGATATGAAAAAGCAACATCATTTAAAGCCCCGGAGAAACCTTGCTTTACTCGAAGGTCTTTCAGGATTTCCTTGTACGGATAGCGTTGATTTTTTAAAACTTTCTTCCATACCTTTGAAATATGGTTTATAAAGGTTAAAAAATCCCATTGAAGATCTATCGTTATTCGAAAGGGTACGTTGCTAATAAACATTCCAGCTGTATTTCTCTGTTGAAAATTTGCCCTATTAAGTACAGGAGTGCCAATAACTAAATCCTGCTTTCCTTTTGCCTTTGATAGGTATAGAGCAAACACTGCAAAGAAGACTATAAACCCCGAAACATTGTGTTTATTCGAAAAAAGCTTTACGTCTTCGCTGAGGTCATGAGCCATTATGATTGTCTTTCTCTTAGCTCGGGTATCCTTCTTGCCTTTAAGTTTATCCTCCGAGGTGAATTCCGGCCTAACCTCTAAAAATTGCTGCCAGAAAACCTTCCGCTCCATAAACTTAGGAGAATTATAATAATTAATGTCCTCCAAAACATAGCTTAGGTAAGAAGGTTTTGGTTCAGGTATATAGGGTTCACAATTTATTAATCTCTTATAAGCATAAAGGACTTCTTTTATAATCATCGTTAAACTCCATGCATCTGAAATAAGATGGTGAAATTTAAAATATATTGCTACTTTAAAGTTAATTAATCTGATAGAGGCAAAATAAAACAAGTCATTCTCTAAAAGCTTAAAAGGCACCCTTGTTTGTTGATCCTTCCAATGTTCAAACTCTTCAAGTCCGTGTGAATGACTAAAGTCCAGTCGTTTAAGGCGATATTCCTTAAACGCTGATACATACTGACGAGGCTCTCCTTCTTCCATAATGAATCTTAAACGAATGGCCTCATGCTCTTGAATAATTATGTTTACTGCTTTTTCAAGCATATCTACATTAATATCATCTCGTATAATTACACCGACTCCTAAGTTTCCATAACTTGTATTCTTGTAGAACGTTTCAATATCCCAAATAGATTGCTGTGAAAAAGTCAGAGGGTAAAGCAACTGATTGTTCATTTCATCCTCCTAATATTCTTTATTCGGCAAATCTCACCATTTTCAATTATCAAAAGAAATTAATCCCATACATTGTAAGGTTAGCAACTGAGATTCAAAGATTTTTTTAATATATCACTCGTTTAGGAAGGAATGATGTTTGATTATGTCGAAACTTAAAATATTCACTGTATCTCATAAATGCCATTTTAGAAAGGTGCTTTACTGATGCTTTCTCCTTTTAGAAAACTACTACCTGAACAGTATAAACAAGAGTTTTTTGATGAAATAACGCGCCATAACTTTATTCGTTCTCGCAATCTTGCAAGTGTCCTTTTTTTACTTAATATCTTCTTTCTTGTTTTCGACATAATTAATTATCAGGAAGATCTTTGGGATTGGGATACCCTCTCTGGATATTCGGCACTATTCTATCTTCATGTATTCTTAGGACTTGTTTTATCAGTTTTTATTCTGATGTCCTGGTTCAATAGATTAAAAACAGATGACCAAAACTTAACTCGTTGGCATTCCTGCTTAGGTACTCTTTTTTCTTCTTTCATCATAGTTTTTAGTTCATGCATATCTATAAATGACCAACTTCTTCACAATCAGATCACTGTCTTTATTCTCGGATCTATTATAATTGCAGCTAACAATTACTTAAAACCTGTGATAAGTCTAATCACCTTTGCACTTGCATGGGTCTTATTTATGATTGGGATTAGCTATTTGCAAACGGATTTAGACGTTCTTAAAGGAAATTACATTAATGGTACAATTTTAATGGTTTTTGCTTGGTTCCTTTCTTATACACTATATAAAATGAAGATTCAAGATTTAATTAGCCAAAAAACAATTCAACAAAAAACTAAAGAGGTAGAAGAATACAATAACGACCTTATTGTGACTAATAATCGTCTTGAAGAGTCTTTGCAAGCTTTAGACGAATCTCAAAATGTAATATTCAGCTTAGCCTCGGCCTTGGAGTCTAAGGATACCTATACACGAGGTCATTCTGAGCGAGTTGCAAACTATGCTCTGCAGCTAGCACAGGCCCTTAAACTTTCAGTGCCTGAACAACAGACTGTTTGGCGGGCAGCGCAATTACATGATATTGGTAAAATCGGAATACCCGATTCAATCTTAAATAAACCTGGAAAACTAAATAATAAAGAATGGGAAATAATGCGTTCACATCCTGAAATGGGAGAAACCATTTGTTCTACACTTAGTTTTGCTCGTGATTTTCTCCCCCTTATTCGCCATCATCACGAGCGATTCGATGGAACAGGTTATCCAGATGCTTTAAGAGGAGAAGCAATTCCTTTTTTGGCCCGAATTATTACGGTCGCGGATGCAGTTGATGCAATAACCTCGCAGCGTTCTTATCGGCCTAGCCGAACCATCGATTATGCATTAGAGGAATTAGTTAATGGAAAGGGATCTCAATTTGATCCTGTTATCGTTCAAGCCTTCATTGAGTTATTTAATTATTCTTAGTTATTAGATATGGGTACTGTAAACCTTACAAAGAATGTTGATCCAGTCGGACTCGTTTCTATTGTGATTATGGCATTATGGCGAGCAGCAATTCCATAACAAACTGCTAGGCCTAATCCTGTACCTGTTTCTTTCGTAGTGTAAAAAGGCGTTCCTAACTTATCCATTATTTCAGGCTTGATACCTGTCCCTTGATCTTGGATAGACAAGATAACTTCTCTATTTCTCATAAGTGTCTTTATTCTGAGCACCCCACCTTGATCCATGGCTTCAAGTCCATTTCGCGCTAAGTTAAGAATCATCTGGCGCATCTCTTTTTCATCTAATATTAGATCTGGAATCTCCTCCAGTTCAGTTATTACACCCTTATCGTTTCTGATCGCATCTACTTGAACAAGAGGAAGGATGCTTTTAATAATATTATTAAGATTATGTACAGCCACCTCGGTTACTTTTGATCGACTGATGGATAGAAACTCAGTGATAATTTGATTTGCCCGATCAATTTCACTAATCATGAGCGGAATATAGTCCCTGTACTTCTCTGGATTCTTGCCGTCTCCTAGGAGTTGCAAGAATCCTCTGACAGTGGTCATAGGATTTCTTACTTCATGCCCAATACTAGCGGCCATTTCCCCGACGAGATTCATTTGTTCCATGCGAGACATTTCCTTCTCTATTTTCTTTTGCGCAGTAACATCTTTGACAATCGTTGATGCCCCAATAGTCTGCTCAAGATGATTTATGATCGGAGAAACTGTCAAATAAACATTAATGATTTGTCCGTCTTTTCTTACCCGAGTCGTCTCGTAATGCGAGACTGATCGCCCTTGAGAAATCGTTGATAAAATACCATCTAACTCATTTTGATGATCCAGTGGAAATAATATTCTAACCGACTCTCCGAGGATTTCGTTTTCAGAATAACCATAAATGCACTCCGCTCCCCGATTCCAATCCGTAATTTTCCCATCCAGGGCCATCCCAATAATACCGTCTTCAGTGGACTCCACTATAGAGGCCAAGCGATAGATCTTACTTTCTATTTGTTTGCGATCCCCTACTTCACGCATAAGCTTTTGATTTATTTCTTCCAATTCCGTTGTGCGATCTTTAACCAGACGTTCCAAGTAATTTTGATGCAAAAAATCTTGAACTCGCGAATTATTAAGGGTCGTTGATAAAAGCCAAGAAACAAATAAGACCAACAATGTATTTACATAATGTCCATTTTTTATTAAAGAGTCCGGCTGATTATACTGTATTCCTGCAACGACAATGACGTATGATATAAAATAAGTCCAAAAACTTAATTTCGGTCTCAAGTTAAAGAAAACTGCAACTACAAAACAACCAATGATGTAAACTGTTAACTGACCATGAATCCTTTGATCAATCCATCCAGAAATTATTGCACAAATGAATAAACAAGGGAGAGCAAAAAAGATCTCATAAAGGTTATAGCCAGGCTTAACATCCTTTACTGTCTGTAAATTAGTTCTCCAATACAATACTGTGATTACCACCATTAAAAGACCGAGTGTAACATGAGAATAAAAAAGCCATACGTACCCGGGAGTACTATCCCACAAACCTTCCTGATAATTTTTATAATCAGTAAACAGAAAAATAAAATCCAAGCAAAGAAGCACAATCGCTAAGATCCGCTGACGAAAATAATTATTAAAAACTTCATTCCTAATAAATTCCTTTTGGAGTTCTTGGGGAATAATATATCTATTTAATTTAACAGCATTTGCCATTATCGACTCCTTAAATCAAAATCTTTGATTGGTTAAGATAATCTTATTTTCTTTAATTCTCCAAAATCTCTAACAATCCTTCTTTGTTTCTTAAAATGAAACGATATTTTTATGCCGCTTAAGGTTTAACCTTATTCCTTCTAAGGAATATAATGGAATATACTTTAGAAAGGCGGTCGAATCAGAAGTGGCTCAATCAAAAACCCAGCCTCCGCAAAATCCGCCATATTTTATGCCCTATCCATTAAACCCAAATTCACGAATTTATAAGCCTTCAGGCACACATAGTTCTCCGACTGTTTGTGCACCGCTTCTCCGTCCGATACCTGGGTTTACACCAGGATATTGGGAATTGTTAACACCTGCTTTTGGTGGGGCTGCGGTCGCATTCTTTTTAAGCCTTTTTATCGAAGGAAAGAAGGAAAAGAAAAATGACAATAATCCTTATGAAGGGATACTATTAAAAATCAGTCTGATTGGATATTCGGTCTTTGCTTTGGCAGCAGCCTATTATGCAATTACAAAGGTCGTAAAAGAATCCCGACCCTCTTATAATCATCTATTTACACCCATTGCTATAGCACTGGTGGGAGTTATACTACTTTTCACCTCCGAATACCTTCTTCTCTACAGATATTTACCTTCCAGTTTTGAGGGAAAGGTCGGAGATGACTTATGCGTACAGTATTTCTCTTTCTTATATTTTAGTTCGACAACAATTGCTACTGGAACTTTAGGGGACATTCAGCCTAACAATCTGACAGCGCGCGCCTTAATTACTATAGAGATTATGTTTTACGTGTTTGTGATGGCAACAGCCCTCCCCCTCCTTCTAGTAGAGAAAGTCAATTAGTAGCCACTGGAAAATTCTACCTCTTAAATACCTTTTTACCATGTATTCAGTATACATGGTAAAAAGGTATTTTTATTAAGGTACCAATAAAGGTATCATTAGAAGGAATTTAATAAAAATTTTAAGGAGGGCATTATCAGATGTTACAATGGCGTAAATCTAATGATGTTTTAGGAACTGCAAATCGAGGAAATCCAAGTGAATCAGGACTATGTACTCTATGTCGGGCGGATTGCCAAGGAAAATGTGAAAACTGGATGTCAAGTCTCAAAGGCAGAAAAATGTTGTACCCACGGGATTTTGGTACAGTTACTGCCGGTAGTTCGAACACGACCCATATCGGCGTAAATTATAATTCCCTTCGTATTCAAGGGTTTAATTATGGGGCATCTGGCTTACCAGGCGCTTTGACAAAGAGTGCCGATGATTGCATTTTCCCCAATGTAACTACTGAAACAGAATTTGGTGCCCAAGTTAAGACTAAGGTTAGAGTACCTATTATGACCGGTGCTTTGGGCTCAACCTTTATCGCGGCTAAGTACTGGGATTCCTTTGCTATCGGTGCTGCCTTAGTCGGGTTCCCGATCGTCGTCGGTGAAAACGTTGTCGGGGTTGATAAAGAGTCTGTACTGGAAAACGGAAAAATTATCAAAGCCCCTGAATTAGACCGTCGAATTCAAACCTATCTCAATTATTACGATGGGTATGGAGCTATCATTGTTCAAATGAATGTTGAAGATACTCGCAATGGAGTTGCTGAATATATTATTAATAAATATGGGAACGATGTTATCCTGGAGCTAAAATGGGGACAAGGAGCAAAAGACATTGGCGGAGAAATTCAGGTAACCAGCTTAGACTACGCTCTGTTCTTAAAAAATAGGGGTTATGTGGTTGATCCCGATCCAACTAAGCCTGAGGTGCAAGAAGCTTTTAAAAATGGTGCCCTTAAGTCTTTCGCACGCCACAGCCGCCTGGGGTATACCGATCTTTCCAATTATGATGAGGTTCGAGCCGATTTCATGAAATCCGTAGATTATCTCAGAAGTTTAGGCTACAAGCGAATCTCTCTCAAGACAGGTTCTTATGGGATGGAAGCTTTGGCTGCCTCTATCAAATTGGCGACTGACGCTCAACTTGATCTGTTAACTATTGACGGGTCTGGCGGCGGTACTGGCATGAGCCCATGGAACATGATGGAGACTTGGGGGGTTCCTTCCATCCTTCTCCACGCAAAAGCTTATGAGTACGCCAGTATTCTCGCAGCTAAAGGCCACAAAGTTGTCGATATGGCCTTTGCCGGCGGTTTAGCCAGAGAGGATCATATCTTTAAGGCCTTAGCTTTGGGGGCACCCTTTACAAAATTAGTCTGTATGGGTAGAGGGGTCATGATCCCAGCATTTGTTGGTGCGAACATTGAGGGTGCCCTTCATCCCGAACGTAAAGACCTGTTAAATGGCAACTGGGATAGCCTGCCAAAGACTGTGTTGGAACACGGTTCGAAAGCTGAAGAAATTTTTGCTGGCTACTATGATATTCAAAACAAAATTGGTGCAGATGCCATGAAGAACATCCCTTATGGTGCTATTGCAGTCTGGACATTAGCGGATAAACTAGCCGGTGGTCTCCAGCAATTCATGGCCGGAGCGCGCAAGTTCTCACTCAGTCAAATCGCTCGCACAGATATTTCCTCTGCTAACCGCGAGACAGAAATTGAAACAGGGATTCCTTTTATTACTGATTTCCAAGATGAGTTTGCTAAAAAAATCTTAAATAGTTAATACATGAATAGCTCTAGCTCGCACGCTAAGACGGGCAGGTAATACAAAAAGTTCTCCCAAATTGAGGGAGAACTTTTTGTATTACGGTCTACTTTCACTATTAACTTTTTTTACGAGTAAATCGGCTAAGGAACTCTTTAATTCCTCCTTGTTTTTCAGTTGGTTCCTGCACCTTAAGATCGTTCAATTGACCCCTGACCTCTCCTGGCAGATTAGGGCCTGAGTAGTTTGAGTTTGGGAAGGTCATTCCTCTTTTCTGCATAAAGCGCTCCAGGCCTCTCATGGGCAATGGGCTTTGTCCCATAGTTTGCCTAAGGTTTAAAGCATTAGGATTATCAAACAGCTTAAATCCTCTGATTGACATTCTTCACCCTCCTTATTTATTAATTTCAGCTTACAAAGGGGATTAGAAAACTTGGCTAGCGCCAAGCCTCTGGCGCAGGCGGTAGCCTTAGTTGCACTTATGCTTGGACGAAGACACTATCTTCGCACGAATTAAATCTTCTTGCAGTATATAACGCAAGTTTATACTTTCTGAACTGTATAACAAAAAACGGGCTTCCTAATCATCAGGAAGCCCCGTCCTTTAGATAACTTAGAAGATAACTCCTAAAGCAATGAAGATTAAAATCGCGTTAGATATAAGTGTGGGGCTAAAATACAATTCCCATTGCGATGAGGAGCAAAATAATAACAACTACAACCGCAATGCCAGCTCCAAGTCCGCCACTTTCGCCAGTTCCGAATGCCATTTTAAATCCCTCTTTCATTCTTTCTACAATATACGAATTACTTCTTCAATCTGTTAACATATTTTGGATATAGTTCAGCTACTTTCTTATAAATTTTTTAGCAAACTTGTTTTACTAAAGGTAAATGCCTCCCCTCCTACTTAAAGTGGGAATCTCCGGATTAAATAAAAAATAAGACCGTTCTCATAATAAGAACGATCTTTACAGCTCAGAACTATTTTTGCTCCAATTATTTTCAGGATGAACTCTAATAATATCCCCTTCTTGTTCATTAAGAATTATAAAGCGTCTTCTCCACTCGCTCCTGTTCTTATTGTATAGACATTTTCTACTGAGGATACAAAGATTTTACCATCGCCAATTTCCCCGGTTCGGGCTATTTTTGTAATTATTTCAATGACCTTGTCAACATCTGTATCACGAACAACAACTTCGATCTTCACCTTTGGAATGAGGTGAATTGTATACTCCACTCCCCGATAAACCTGGGTATTCCCTTTTTGTTTTCCACATCCGATTACTTGAGTCACAGTTAAACCGTTGACCCCGTTAGACCCTAACGCATCCTTGACATTGTCTAATTTTCCGGGTCGGATAATAGCCTCAATCTTTTTCATAATAAATCCTCCATTGATTTATTTTGCTTGTAACCAAGCACTCACGGAATATCTAGAAATTAAATGAACTCTGAATAAGCAGTTTCTCCGTGCAGTGATAAATCTAAGCCATTAGCCTCTTGTTCTTCATTTACCCGCAGCTTGGTTACCAGACCAATAACTTTTAAAATTATGAATGTAGCCGCGATAGCAAACACCACTGTCACTAAAACACTTGTCGCTTGTATTCCTAACTGGGCAGGATTTCCGTAAAGCAGTCCATCAGCGCCGGCGGAATTAATTGTTTTCGTCGCAAAGATTCCTGTTGCCAGAGCTCCCCAGGTGCCTCCTATTCCATGACATCCAAAAGCATCTAGCGCATCATCATAGCCGAATTTTGCTTTGAGTATACTGATAGCAATGTAACAAACTAAGCCACCAATTAAACCTATTACTATCGAGGCGAGGGGGGTTACGAATCCGCAAGCCGGAGTGATGGCAACTAAACCGCTAATAGCTCCACTGGCTACACCGAGCATCGTGGTTTTTCCCCTATGCATTCGTTCTACTAAGGCCCACGCGACTGCAGCTGCAGCGGCGGCTGTATTCGTATTAACAAAGACCATACCTGCTAAACCATTAGCACCCAAGGCACTCCCGGCATTAAAGCCAAACCAGCCAAACCACAGGAGCCCGGCACCTAAAACGGTCATTGGCAGGTGATGGGGTGCCATGGATTCTTTACCCAGGCCTTTACGCTTTCCAAGGACTAAGGCAGCAATTAAGGCGGAGTATCCTGAGCTAATATGAACCACATTTCCTCCTGCGAAATCAAGTGCTCCAAGATTTCTTAAGAAACCGCCAATACCCCAAACCCAGTGTGCTACTGGATCATAGACAAAAGTTGCCCATAAAAGAATAAATAATATAAATGCTGGAAAACGCATCCGTTCCGCAATCGAGCCGCTAATTAAGGCAGGGGTTATTACGGCAAACATCATTTGAAATCCCATAAAGACAATTGCAGGAAGAGTGGCAGCATAGTCTGGATTAGGATCCATTCCAACTCCATTTAAACCTAACCAATCTAGCCCTCCAATTAAACCATGTTGATCAGTTCCAAAAGCTAAGGTGAACCCTATTAAAATCCATTGCAGCGAAATAAGTCCAATAGCAATCCAACTATGCATAAATGTCCCAAGAACATTCTTTTTACGAACCATACCTCCATAGAAAAGCGCCAAACCAGGGGTCATCAGCAAAACCATAGCTGAGGATACTAGTATAAAGGCTGTATCTCCCGTATCCATAATTATTCCTCCTTAATTAAAAAACTAGTTACACCATGCCCTTCCATAGGCATATTCTTAGTCCCACTTTATTCTTCCAGAAAAAATTCGAGAAAATTTTAATACATTTCGATTGCATAAGGCAACTTGACATAATCTAGGCTTAAGAAACAGGCCCTTGCCGTCGTCAAAACTAAAGGCGCTTTGAGAGTACTCTTTGCGAGTATCTCAAAGCGCCATTGCTTTGCCTAACTTCTAGATATCTGATTTTTGGTTGTGCACAACCTTATGATAGGTATTCTAGCATAAAGGTCAAACCAATTACAATACTTTCTTCCTAAGAATCCTGTATACCTACCAGAACAGAGGTCAGAATGAGGTTAATTATCTAGCGAACAAAGGAGTGGGCAATGTCTCTACTTAATTGCTTAATAGATTTGTGGTATATAATTCATCAATGCAGGCATGACGAAGGGATTATAGATAAACTCTAAGAAAAGAAATAAGATAAGCCCTACAAAGCCGCCGATCATTGAACCATTGATCCGAATCCATTGCAGGTCGTTCCCGGCTTTATCTTGGACAAACTGATTGAGATCCTGATCCGTGTACTCTGCTAACGTCTCCCTTACCATGTTTCCGATGACGTGATGCTCATTGTAAATCACTCGACAAAGGATATCCACGAAAAAGGAATTGGCCTCCTGGCAAAAAGCTTGATCGTTTTTAAGGTTATGCCAGATTTTTGCCATATAATGCTTAAGCAAGTGCTCTAGCACAGTTGGCTCCATGGTTTTCGATGGCGTAATTGCAGACTTTATGGCTGTACTAATAACCGTTTCTATGAAGCGCTCTGTCAATGGGTCAGCTAATACTGATTCTTTCCAAGTATCGACCCAAGTGAAAAATTCAGGATCCTTGATCAACAACTCTATTTCTTCCATCAGCTTGTCCTTTAAACTGAGACGCAAAGGATTATTATGATCTTTTAATCTGCTCAAGGTCAAAAGCAATTCAACCTGCAAAGCGTCAGCAGCTTCATCAAGGTTTAAGCCGTCTGACATTTCAACAAAGCCTAACAGAGTACGAAATATTGCTCCCCCGTTGCTTACTTTCTCTTGTTTTATTTTTTCAAGGTATTTCACAATAATTTGCCGTGTTTCCACTTGAGACGCTTTATCCCATAATCCTTCTGCTATCTGATCCAGGCCTTGATCGATATATCCTTTATTCAACGCCCATCTGCTTCCAGCCTGCAACCTAACCGCTAAGTTCCAGACCTGAGCATTAGCTTGTAAATAGGCTGAAAGCTTTTTGGCTAATTGATCGGGAGCTTGTTTCTCTAAATATCCCTGAAGATAGGGAGCCAGTTTCTCCGCCAGATATTCAGAACCACCTTTCCGATCAAGGTATTTAATAAACGAATCCATAAAGGGAACCTTTTCAATCTTCTGGCGGATAAGATCCATTCGCAAAAGCTCAGATTGAACCATGGAAGCAACCGCTTCGATAACTTTTTCTCGGTTCCGAGGAATAAGAGCTGTGTGAAAACCCCAGCCAAGGGGCTTTTGAAAAATCGCTGTCACTGCAAACCAATCTGCGATTCCCCCTACCAATGCTGCTTCTAAAACAAAATTTACAAGCCTTATCTTTAAGTCATTGGGATTGTAGTGTTGTATTACCGCTGCACCAATAAAGAGTATAAAAACCGTTGCTAAAGTGAGATTAGCCTTTTTGTGATAATTCATTATTATAACACCATCCCAAGTATGTAAATCAACATTCCCGCTAAACCACCCACAACTGAGCCATTAATCCTGATCATCTGCAGGTCGTTGCCTGCTTTATCCTCAATCAACTCAATCAGCTTGTCATCGGTCAAAGGGTCTAAGCCTTCACGAACAATGCGCCCGATGGCATTATGATGGTTATTAATCTGTTTATCAAGGAAGCTCTTGACTTCTTGATTAACCATCCCTCTCAGATCACTATTTTGTTTAAATTTTTCCAGAAGTCTAGGCCAATTGTCGTTTAAATAGCCTGTTTCTAGGGGGCCAGCAAAAACTTTTTTTATCTCCAAGGTTTTCAGCCCCGAACCTAAGGCCGCAAAAATTAAGCCATCAACTCGTTCTTGAAGTAAAGTTTTAGTTTTAAGTTCCAAGGCAAATTTAAGCATTAAATCCCTAAGCCACTTTTGCACTGTCCCATCCTCTAAAGTCACTTTAACCTTTTCTTGCAATCCTTGGGCAAGTTCAGCTGAGGATGGGAGAAACATACCTATCATTTTTCTTGTTGAGTTATTATCTTCGTACCTTTTTAAGGCCGCTTCAATCATATCTTTCAAGGCATCTTGAACCGCCGGTTGATCTATGATACCGGAGATTGTATGGCAAATAGCCTGCAAAACATTATCCATATCTCGGTGTTCCATTGAAAACTCAATAACCTCGGCCAGGGTAGCGGAAAGATTTAAATCTCTTAGGTTATCGTTAAGCAATTCTTTAATTTGTCGTTTAAGTTCTTCTTGATCCTCCCGGTTCCGGATAGCTTGCAGCAAATTAACCAGCATATCACTCATCTTTGCTTGAACTTCCTGCTCCTGAAAAACACGCAGTAATACGCCGGAAAAATCCCAGGCCGAGAGTTTACGTTTAAGCAGCTCCTGAGAGATTAATTCATTTTGTACCATATCTGCTAAGGCTGCAAAAATACGTTCTCGGTTCTGAGGAATAATCTCAGTCCGCAAAATCCTACTGGGGCGAATACCTAACGGACGCCGAAAAAGAGCTGTTACCGCAAACCAATCAGCAAGCCCTCCAATCATCCCTGCACTGCAGCCACTTGAGATAAGTCCTCCAATAACGCTCCCTTGAAGATAAAAGGGATAGCTTACGAAGAAGCCTAGAGTAATACCCCCCAGAGTCAGATTTGCACTCCGAGCATTATTTTTCTTCATCATTTCTTTCACCTACAATAACTTTATCGACAAATTAAGGTTCTTTCCAACTTATTTTAATCTATTTTAGAATATAGTACCAGTTGATCAAGGAAAATGTTAGTTAGCATAATCTCCACCCTCAACATTCCAGTCATAGCTTTGACAATGGCGTTACAGAGTAAAAATTTACATAGGTTGTCAGATCAGCAGCGATAAACTTAATTGCTTGCAGTTCTCTTTTTCAGAGAAAAAAGGCTCTAGCCTATATTTAGCCAGAGTCTTTTTTGTGTTTTTGTTATGTTAAAAGCTTAAGCTTACTTATAAACCTTTTCTTCACTTAAATGGGCATTTAGGGCATCCTCTTCAATAAGCCGATGATTCAATAATTCTGTTTTTAATTCTTGAATAGTTCTGGGGGTAATACCCCTTTAGCATCTACAGGTTATTTACAAAACCACGGATGATTTTACTGATAAATATTTCATAATCAGTGCTTAACTTATACGTAAATCTTGGAAAAATGGGGAACTATAAATAAAGTTCTACCCCAATGAAGCAGATTAACCAGCCTATTCACCTTTAATTAAGGAGGACATCATGTGTAACAACCCATTACTTAAAGATCCCTATCAACAGTTGGATGACTATATTGACAGCATCCCTTATAAAAAAGAAAATCTTATTCTAATTCTTCATAGAGCTCAAGAGATTTTCGGCTATTTACCCGATAAAGTTCAATGGCACATTGCTCAGAAGTTGGATCTCCCCTCGGCTAAAATTTATGGTGTTGTGAGTTTTTATTCCTTCTTTACTATGAAGCCCCGGGGGAAACATGTGGCAAATGTTTGTATGGGGACTGCTTGCTTTGTCCGGGGATCTGAAAAGTTGCAAAAGGAAGTTGAAAGCCAGTTAGGGATTAAAACCGGACAGACCACTGAGGATCAGCTTTTCTCTTTGGATTCGGTACGATGTATTGGGGCCTGTGGCCTTGCTCCTGTCATGACAGTGGATGGAAAAGTCCATGGCCGATTAGAAACTACTGCTGACATAAAACAAGCCCTAGCCAAATATCGCCCTGAAGGAACGCCTGAAGAGGCAAAAGGTAGCAATAGTAATATTTGAGCGGGGTGCAATTCTTGGAATGGTAAAAGGAAGGGATCCAAATGAAACTCAAAGACACTGGAGAACTTAATGAATTGAAAGGGCAAAGCCTTGCTCTTCTTAAAAATCGGCGTATTTCCAGTCCCCTAACAACTCTTGAGGCCCTGGGAAAACCTCGACACATTATGGTTTGCGGAGGAACCGGCTGCCATGCTTCGGATAGCCCGGAAATTGCAGCTTTACTTAAAGAGGAACTTAATCAGCGAGGGTTATCTGATCAAGTAGAAGTGCTGCAGACAGGTTGTTTTGGCTTCTGCGAAAAAGGCCCTATTCTTGAAATCCATCCTGACAATATTATGTATGTCCAAGTTTCCACCACAGATGTTGCCGATATTGTTGAGGAACACTTCATTCAAGGGAAACAAGTGGAACGGCTTCTCTATGTTGACCCCAGCTCGGAACAGCGTTTAGCTTCAGATTTCCCCTTTTATCACAGTCAGCTCCGCATTGCCCTGCGCAATTGCAGCTATATTGCTCCTGAGGACATTCGAGAATATATAGCCGCCGATGGATATCAGGCCTTAGCTAAAGTCCTTTTCAACATGTCCCCTGCTTCAGTCATTGAAGAAATCAAAAAAAGTGGCCTCCGGGGGCGGGGAGGCGGAGGCTTCCCTACCGGGGTAAAGTGGGAATTGACCGGTCAAGGGGAAGCTACTCAACGCTATATTATTTGCAATGCGGATGAAGGGGATCCGGGTGCCTTCATGGACCGCTCTATCCTGGAGGGGGATCCTCATAGCGTCTTAGAGGCCATGCTTATTGCCGGCTCAGCCATTGGGGCAACTCATGGGTTCATCTACATCCGGGCGGAATACCCCCTGGCCATTCACCGCTTAGAAATTTCCATTAACCAAGCCAGAGAGTATGGCTTGCTGGGGGAAAAGATATTAGGCAGTGATTTCAGTTTTGATGTTGATATTAAATATGGAGCCGGGGCTTTTGTATGTGGAGAAGAAACTGCCTTGATTCATTCCATCGAAGGTGCTCGCGGAGAACCTTCTGTCAAACCCCCCTTCCCTGCTCAAGAAGGTCTGTGGGGTAAACCAACTTGTGTCAACAATGTGGAGACCTTTGCTAATATCCCTCCCATTATTTTAAGAGGTTCGGACTGGTTTGCAGGGATTGGTACGGAAAAAAGCAAGGGAACTAAGGTATTTGCCCTAGCCGGAAAAGTTAACAATGTGGGGCTGGTTGAAGTCCCGATGGGAACCACCCTCCGCCAAATAATTTTTGATATTGGCGGAGGAATCAAGAATCATAAGAGTTTCAAAGCAGCGCAAACCGGGGGGCCTTCCGGCGGATGTATCCCAACCAAATATTTAGACACTCCAATTGACTATGAGTCTTTAATCTCCATTGGCTCTATGATGGGTTCCGGGGGATTAATTGTTATGGATGATAGCGATTGTATGGTCAATATCGCCAAGTTCTTCCTGGAATTCACTGTGGACGAGTCTTGCGGTCGATGTACAGCCTGCAGAGTAGGGACAAAACGTCTTCACGAAATTTTGACTAAAATAACGGAGGGCAAGGGAACTTTAGATGATTTAGATAGTTTAGAGCAACTTAGCAAAATTATCAAGGATACCTCTCTTTGTGGACTCGGCCAAAGTGCTCCTAACCCTATTCTTTCTACTATAGAGTATTTTAAAGACGAATACCTGGCTCATATAGTTGATAAATCCTGTCCGGCTGGAGTCTGTAAGAGTTTAGTCAAGTATAAGATTACTGATAAATGCAAGGGTTGTACTCTTTGCACCAAACATTGTCCGGCAAATTGCATTAGCGGTTCCGTCAAGGAACCTCACGTCATCGACGAAGAGCGCTGTCTCAAGTGCGGTGTATGTATGGAAAAATGCCGCTTTGGTGCCATTGTACACCATTAAGTTACCCCCAAAGGAGGACTCTGTCATGGATATACAACTTAAAATCAATGACATACCGCTTACTGTTCCGGCAGGAATGTCCATCTTAGATGCAGCCAGAACTATAAACATTGATATTCCAACCTTATGCTATCTCAATCTTCATGAGATGAGACTAAATAATCATATTGCCTCCTGCCGAGTCTGTGTTGTCGAAGTTGAAGGCCGGCGAAATCTTGCGCCAGCCTGTTCTACTCCTGTATTTGACGGTATGGTGGTTAAGACAGATACTCAGCGTGCTGTACTGGGCAGAAGAACTATGGTGGAACTCCTGCTCTCAGATCACCCTAAATCATGTTTAACTTGTCCTAAAAATCTGGATTGTGACCTTCAGGCTCTGGCAGCTGATTTAGGAGTCCGAAATATTACTTATGAAGGGGAAGAATCCGAATTTGCGATAGATAAATCCAGTCTGGCGATTATTCGAGACCCCAACAAATGTATTCGCTGTCGACGCTGTGAAACAATGTGCAACGACGTTCAAACTGTAGGGGTCTACTCAGCGGTGGGCCGGGGTTTTGAAACAGTTGTTAAAACCGCCTTTGATCTGCCTCTTCACGATACGTCATGTACATTTTGCGGACAATGTGTAGCTGTCTGCCCTACCGGTGCCTTAATGGAACTCGATCAAGTGGATAAAGTCTGGAAGGCCCTTAACGATCCAACCCGTTATGTCGTTGTTGAAACAGCTCCTGCTGTCCGTGTCGCCCTTGGAGAAGGCTTCGGTCTGGAACCGGGAACCATTGTCACGGGAAAGATGGTCGCCGCACTCCGTCGGCTGGGCTTTGACCGGGTTTTTGATACTGAATTTGGAGCAGATGTGACGATTATGGAAGAAGCTACGGAGCTTATTCATCGTATAGAACACGGCGGACGCTTACCCATTCTGACAAGTTGTTGCCCTGCTTGGGTTAAATTCTTTGAACATCAATTTCCGGATTTATTAGACATCCCCTCAACCTGCAAATCTCCTCATCAAATGTTAGGAGTCCTATCTAAAAGCTATTACGCTGAGACTTATGGTATTGATCCTCAAAAAATTACCGTAGTCTCGATTATGCCTTGTATTGCCAAAAAATACGAAGCAGCTCGTCCGGAGCTGGGACAAGACCCTGTCACTCCGGATGTGGATATTGTCATCACAACCCGGGAACTTTCCCGAATGCTCCGAGAAGCGGGAATTCATTTCGATCATCTCAAGGAAGAAGATTTTGATCATCCTTTAGGGGAATCCACCGGGGCTGCCGTGGTTTTCGGAACAACCGGAGGGGTCATAGAAGCAGCTTTAAGAACAGCTTATGAATGGTTGACGGGAAAACCCTTAGAAAATGTGGAATTTGAACCTCTTCGAGGGATGGACGGAATCAAGGAAGCCGTTATTCCCATCGGTAAGCGTGACTTCCGCATTGCGGTTACTCATGGCCTAGGCAATGCTCGAACCATTCTTGAGAAGATTCAATCGGGGGAAAGTCATTATGATGCTATCGAGATAATGGCTTGCCCCGGCGGTTGTATTGGGGGCGGAGGACAACCCTATCATCATGGAAACCTAGAAATCCTGGAAGCCCGTGCTAATGCCATTTACCAAGAAGATCGCTCCAAACCTTTGCGCAAGTCCCATGAAAACCCTGCGGTTCTCAAGTTATATAGAGATTATATCGGCGAACCTTACGGAGAGAAAGCTCATCGATTACTTCATACTAGCTTTACTAAGCGCCCAAAAATCTAAAATCCCGCCGTCAGACACATCTCGTTTCACATCTCCCACATTTACTTCTATAAAAACTACAGAGCAAAAGCGGTCTCTTTCACTTTAACTTTTTAGTGCCAGTGAAAACAGACCGCTTCTTTGAATCCCATTAACCTCTTTAAATTTTGGGAGCCAAGTTTCACGCCACCCCTGTATTTTTATATTGGAAAGGTTATGATAAACTCTAAGGGTAATTATTTGAAAAGTGGTGGAAATATGCAACACAAATTCTCTAGGACAGAGCTTCTTATTGGCCCTTCCGGTCAAGAAAAGCTGCAGCAAAGCAGTGTGATGATATTTGGGATTGGTGGCGTTGGCTCTTTTACAGTCGAGGCATTGGCCCGTGCCGGAATTGGTCACTTAATTCTGGTTGACTTTGATGATATATGTCTGACAAATATTAACCGTCAACTACATGCCCTCCATTCTACAGTCGGTGAGGCCAAAGTGGAAGTCATGAAACGACGGATTCAAGAGATTAATCCATCTGCCAAGGTAGAAGCTTTTAAAGAGTTCTATTCAGTGACAGATGCCGACCGTTTTCTGGATAGAAATCTAAGCTACGTCGTTGATGCCATTGATACTGTATCGAGCAAAGTTAGTTTGGCCAAAGAATGTTTACTTCGAGGTATACCTTTCATTTCCAGTATGGGGGCCGGTAATCGCCTTACCGCCGAGAACTATAGAGTTGCTGACCTCTCTAAGACAAGTGGGGATCCCCTGGCTAAAGCTATGCGTAAACTTCTGCGTAAAGAAGGTATCACCAAAGGGGTAAAAGTAGTATTTAGTCCCGACCTGCCATTAACCCCCTTCACTTCAGATGCCAATTGTACAACAAATTGCATCTGCCCGAGTGGAGATGCCCCCTGTGCTGTGAAACGTCAGATTCCTGGAAGCATTTCTTTTGTCCCGTCTGTTGTGGGTCTCCTTATTGCCGGAGAGGTTATTCGGGATTTACTGAACAATTCTACAACTGCTCAAGTTTAAGCAGTTGTAGAATTGTGTGCTTTGGGGGTAGATTTGTCTTGCTTTCTCACCATAGTTTTAAATACCAGCAGAAAAATTCCTAAATCAACGAGTATATCTCCCAGACTAAACACTTGTTTGCCTATTCCTATAATGGACAGATAAAGGCGATCCGCCAAGAAACTCAGGCGTGTCGTCGAAGTCATCAGTCCATGAGTCCCCTGCCCTTCCAGTAAAGCTTTGCGACTTTCTTCCGGAAGAAACGAGGGATCCACCGGCATTACCCCTCCATTCAGACCAATTACGATAGTGTTTAAAAAAATCCCCAGAGCAATCCAGTGCATACCGGGACATGCTCTATTTCGCCATGTGAAAAACAGCAATAAAAAATAGGATCCTATTCCAAGAAGTTGAGTGAGCCAATTTGAAGCAAGCCCAATTTCTTTAACAGCAACCCAGTAGAGACCACTTTGAATTATTAGGGCAACCGGAACCAGCCAAGATTCTCGTAGAGCAAGCTGACCTAAGCGACTAAGTTTACCCCCGCTAAACAAACTGAATAACAACGCAATAATTAAGGTTTCGATTAGCATATTTCACCTCTTAGACTAGGATAAAGCCGGTTGCACATGCTCTGCATGAACCCTCAGGGCTACTTCATCTGTAACCACAGCGCAGAAAACCTCTACAAGCTTGGGATCCAGCTGTGTTCCGGCAACTCGTTTTAATTCAGCTATTGCTTCAGAATGCGTACTTCCTTTGCGGTAACTTCGATCCGAGGTTATCGCATCATAGGTATCAGCAACTGCAATGATCCGTGATTCTAATGGAATCTCCTCACCTTGAACCCCATCAGGATAACCTTTGCCATCGAAACGCTCGTGATGATGACGTACAACTTGACCTATATCAAATAAGAATTTAATACCTTTAATAATTGTTTGCCCAATCACAGGATGACTACGAATTGCTTCCCACTCAGTATCAATAAGTTTCCCTTCTTTATTTAAGATCATTTCGCTAACCCCTATTTTGCCGACATCATGCAACACAGCGGCGTATTTAAGAAACTCAATTTTTTCCTCGCTCATTTTGATTGCCTCTCCGATAGCAACTGCAAGCTTCCCAACTCTGGCAGAGTGTCCACTGGTGTATTTGTCTTTGGCCTCTAAAGCTTGTACTAAAGCTTCGACTGTATCAAGATAATTTTCCCGCATGTCAATATAGAGTTGAAAGGCATGGCGAGAAATCAACAAGGGAATAAACAGCAAAAAAAGTCCCAAGGGGCCCCAGTTTTTATAGAGCAGAGCTAACAAAAATCCTAGGGGAACGAGTGCCATAAAATTAGGCAAGGCCCAACGAAAGTTAACTACCCATATAGCCAAAGGGGATTTATTGGATATAAGACCAAGAACAAGCGCAACAATTGTCATATTCATTACCATATAGATAAGTGCTGCTAGACTATAAATTAGGATTGATTTAAAGTCAAATTGGAACGAAGTTATTTTAAAAAAATATATAGCAGTATAGGCAACGGTTAAGGATATAACGTATTGGGATGCATTAAAAACCCTTTTGTGTAATGGCTGCTCAACGGCAACTTTTCCAAAAATCAGTAACCCGGATAAAGCCATTGCAGCCAATGTGACTCCTAACGGGAATAAAATAAGGGATGAAAGAAATATAGAATAGCTGACAGTTACATACCCTCCTTTGGGCAAAGCAACCGGTAAAGACTCACATGAGATGGCTAAAATGCCAAAGATCAAAAGATTTAATAATTGTTCCACGGTCCAATTCGTATGGTAGATATTCCATATTAAACTGATTGAGGCAGACAAGGTTATTATTGCAAAAAATAGTTTAAATTCTTTTGATGAACTTTCCATGACCCACCTCAAATATATTTTAGCCGCCAACTTAACTATCTAGATCCGTAGCCGCTCTTCAGAGAAGAACAATTTTTATTTAACTATCTAACACGTTCTACCATCTGAAAGTTGCGCCGCCGGCGAGTACGAGAGTAACAAGAACAGAGATTGCTTTGAATAATTTGCTCATATCGGTAAACCTCCTTGATTTTTTTATCAAAAGGACAGTATTACCGCTTCGCTCTCTTTCCGTTCCGCTGTTTTTTTCGCTTCGCTATAGTGAAATAAAACAGATGTACTCTAGGATCTAATTGTTAAGTTGGTCGGCCAAAATTAGTAAATTAATTGTTGCCGAGAAACCTCAGCTTTCGATTAACAGCGTCAAGAGTTGCCTTAACGACGGCTTCCCGATCATCATTTTTAACTAAGGCACACCCTGTAAGGGATTGTTCGCCCGTAGAAGCAATTAAAGTTATTGAGACCAGGGCAATCTGTTGTTTGGCAAGTTGGGTTATCCCTACATCCTCAGTGACAAATAAAAGTTTCCCTAAAGTGAGGGGCTCTAAGGCCTTTAATGTAGCCTCAACAAACAGCCGCAATTTATTATGTGCTGAAGAAGGACCTTCAGCCAGCCCTTCAATCAACTTATCTCCCTTTAGCAATTCCACTTTCACTTCTGCCATACCGTTAACAGTTCTAAGGGTTACACCTACCAATTTAGGCCGGGCAGAAACTTCTACAACTGAAGTCCCTTCTTCATCCTCTTCAACTTGGGCAACACTTATTTTCTTATGATCAATTTGCAAATCAAATTGAGCTGCCAAAATCGATTCAACATCCCGAACGATCTGCTTAGGTGCTCGTCCCGCCCCGGCAAGAATATGTACCTCTTCAATTATCCCTTGATTATTAATATTAATGCGAGCAGCAACTACGGATTTAACCTGTTTAATGGCCTGCTCCCAATCTTTAATTGGATAAGGCGTTTCTGACATGAAAACACTCCTTAGTTTCTGATTCCTATTTAAATGTAATTGAATGTTTTCGACGTCTATTTCCATTTTCCTCTATTCCTACCATAGAAAAATCCTAAGTTCTTGCAATAAGGCAAACTTTCTATATTCTTTTTGTGTAATAAAACTATAAAAAAATTAGTCCCCTTTACCACTTTGTAAAGGGGACTAATTATCTGATGCCTTTATTGCTCTTTAAGCCATAAACATCTTAACATCGTCTTCAACACTGGAGATTCCTGCTATACCAAAGTTTTCAACTAAAACTTTAACCACATTCGGGGACAAGAAACCAGGCAGGGTTGGTCCAAGGTGAATGTTCTTTACACCTAAGTGGAGTAAAGCTAACAGCACTATGACAGCTTTTTGCTCATACCAGGCAATGTTATAGGAAATTGGTAGTTTGTTGACATCATCGAGGCCAAATACTTCTTTTAGTTTTAAGGCAATTACTGCCAAAGAATATGAGTCATTACATTGTCCGGCATCAAGTACTCTTGGAATACCTCCGATGTCACCAAGGTTTAATTTATTGTATTTATATTTAGCACATCCTGCTGTTAGGATGACAGTGTCTTGAGGCAGGGCCTTAGCAAAATCCGTATAGTAGTCTCTGCTCTTCATGCGTCCGTCACAACCAGCCATAACGAAAAACCGCTTAATAGCTCCGGATTTTACTGCATCGACAACTTTATCTGCCAGAGCCATTACTTGATTGTGCGCAAATCCTCCAACAATTTCTCCGGTTTCAATTTCTGTTGGGGAAGGACAGCTCTTAGCATGGGCAATCAAAGCTGAAAAATCTTTGGCCTTTCCTTCAGCACGATCGGGAATGTGCTTAACTCCTTCAAAGCCTACAACTCCGGTAGTATAGACTCGATCCTTGTAAGATTCCTTCGGTGGAACAAGACAGTTGGTAGTCAAGAAGACCGGTCCGTTAAAAGAGTCAAATTCTTTGTCTTGCTTATACCAGGCATTTCCGTAATTGCCTACAAAGTGATCATACTTCTTAAAGGCCGGATAGTAATGGGCTGGGAGCATTTCTCCATGAGTATAAACGTCAACTCCGGTTCCTTCCGTTTGTATCAGTAATTCTTCGAGGTCCTTCAAGTCATGTCCGCTGATGAGAATAGCTGGGTTGCTTCTGACTCCGATATTGACTTTTGTGAGCTCAGGATTTCCGTAAGTGGTTGTATTGGCTTTATCTAAGAGAGCCATGACATCGACACCGAATTTTCCAGCTTCTAAGACAAGGGCCACTAGGTCACCTGCTTCAAGTGTATCATCAAGGGTAGCTGCCAAGGCTTTTTCAATGAAAGCAAAAATACCAGTCTCTTGATACTCGAGGGTATAGGCATGCTCAGCATAGGCGGCCATCCCTTTTAGTCCATAGGTAAGCAACTCGCGGAGTGATCGAACGTCTTCATTTGCCGTTGCTAAAATTCCAATTACTGCAGCCTTGGTCTCAAATTGATCTGCCTCCTCAGTCCAAGTTGCCGCATCGTGCAGATTCGCCGGAATAGTACCACCAGCTTTGATAATCTCTTGTTTTAGTCCGTCACGTAAGGCAAGACCCTCTTGGATTCGTTCTACAAAACGACTTTTATCAAAGTTTGCATTGGTAATAGTGCTGAAGAGGCTTTCCATAATGAATTTATCAATATCCGGTCGGACAAGATTAAGTTCTCTGGCTTGAACAGCATAAATGGCGATCCCTTTCAAGGTGTAAATCAAAAGATCTTGTAAGTTAGCAACATTCTCAGTTTTCCCGCAGACTCCTTTAATTGTACAACCGGTTCCCTTTGCTGTTTCCTGACACTGATAACAAAACATACTCATATTTGTTCCCCCTAAATTTTTTTTATTTAAAATTTTGCTTAACTCTCGTTGACTAAGGTTAGTTTATAGTAATTTCTATAGAGACACTGTGATTAGAAGCCAAGTTCCAGTGTGAGATAAGTCACACCTGCTTTGGTTCTTAGCTTTGGCTTCTTACAAAGTGCCTAGCATTTTAGTCCGCGGCGATTTATAATTAGAGTTATTTCCTTGAGCCAAGCTAAATTTTTAGAATCCGCTGTCCAGGTATTACTTTGCAATAGCAGTGCTTGACCAAATTTTGAATATCTATGTATTGACTGGAGGAACAAATACGTGATAGAAGATCCAAAGAAACCCCAGATAGCTGACAATGTCTATCTTGCTGAGGGCTGTAGAGTGATCGGAGATGTGCAGATTGGTGAACAGTCCAGTGTTTGGTATAACTCCGTCATCAGAGGTGACCTGTCTAAAATCAGCATTGGCAAATGTTCCAATATCCAGGATTTAGTTGCCATTCACGTCAGTAAAAATCAACCCGTAACCATTGAGGACTATGTTACAATCGGTCATTCCGCCATTCTCCATGGCTGCACGATCCGCAAAGGATCTCTGGTTGGCATGGGAGCCATTGTTCTTGATGGTGCTGTTCTCAATGAGGAAACATCTGTTGCTGCAGGAACCCTTGTTCCCGGCAATAAGACTTATCCTCCCCGTGTAATGCTGATGGGAGTTCCGGCAAGAGTAGTAAGAGATCTTACGGATAATGAGATATCTGCCATGCGTGAAGCTGCAGAGCGATATGTCGCTAAGACAGAAGCTGCTCTGAGTCAGAAATAAGCATTGGTACAAAGACAAATTAGGCGTCTTCCTTCCACTTTATTAGTGCAAGGAAGACGCCTTTTTGACAGATGCGTATTCCAATTCATACCCTTAGGGCTAAGTTCAACAGATAGCCCCTTGAGCCGATTTGGTTAACTCATTAATAAAAAGATCTATTAGTGAAGGATCAAATTGTTTCCCACTTCCCTGCTTTAACTCGTCTATAGCTTCTTCTTTAGACTTGGCTGGTCGATATGGCCGACTATGAGTCATTACGTCATAGGCATCCACTATCGCAACCAGTCGTGAAAGCACCGGTATTTGATCCCCTTTTAATCCACGCGGATACCCGGATCCATCCCAGTGTTCACGGAGAGCCAAGATTGCTTTCGCGACAACTAATTCGTCGATAGATTGGGCCATACGAAAGCCAATTTCGCTATGCCTCTGCATAATTTCCCATTCTTGATTGGTCAATTCGGTATCCTTACCTAAAATTTCTTTGGGAATACCGACCTTACCTATATCATGAAGCCTTGTCATCAAGTTTAAATTATCCAGATCAAGTGACCCCGCGCTCAATTCAGCTGCCTTCGCCAAATTAAAGGCCAAATATCCGACCCTCTCAACATGCCCCGGGTCTTCGAAAAACCTTTTATGCAGTTCTCTTTCTACACTTAGGATCAGTCGATTACGTACATCCTTGCTTTTTAACAATTTGTCACTATACATTCTATTCTCAGCCATGCCAAATAAATCCGAGATATTCTTTGTGAATTTTTTCTGAGTCGCCATACCTAATGAAACACTAAGCTCAGTCGGTAATCCCTCCTGCTGTTTACAGCCGGCAATTATTCGTTCTGCCACTTTTTCGCAAGCCTGACTATCTGTACTGGGTAATAGGATTATGAATTCATCCCCTCCCCAACGGGCCACTATATCAGTTTTCCTAGTACATTGCAGCAGTACTTTTGCCAGGCGTATTAAAAGTTCATCCCCCTGAATATGCCCATATACATCATTAGATAATTTTAGGCCATTTAAATCAGCCATGATAACACTCAGGGGGAAGGTATCCTCCATTTGAAGCTCTTCCAACCAGCTATCAATATAGGCCCGATTGTATAAGGACGTAAGTTTATCGTGGAAACTCAAAAAAGCAACTTGTTCCTGGGCCTTATGCTTTTCTGTAACATCAGTAAGTATCAACATACATAGAAGATTGTCATCTTCATAGCTTGGGGGAATTGGTTTCAGTTCGATTGAAAGATATTGGTCTTCTCTTTTTATAACTTTAGGCAGTTTACTAATGGTCTGCTGTAATATCTCATGTTCAGTGGATTCTAAGACAGTTCTGAAAACCTCTGCAAAAAGAGCATTTTGTTCTTCATCTTCGCTTCTGAGTAAATCAAGAATATTCAGCCGGCTAATTTTAAAGCCAAATATTTTCTCGCATTCTAAACTGTATTCTCTATTAATAATCAGATCCTGCCCAAAAGTGAGAAAACCTTGACCAGCGTTATTTAAAATGTTCTTAATTTCATTTTCTCTTTGTAAAAGATTGCGGGCCTGAATATCGCTAATTTTAAAAATTCGCCGCGTAAAGGTTAGCAGCTTTTCGTAATTTGCTACAATTAACTTATAATCTGTTAGAAACTCATTTCCCTCATACTTACCGTCAGCTATGTCTAATAACGCCTGTTCCAGAACCCGTAGTTCCTTATCAAACAATTGTCTCTGAAAATCTCTCTCGATCATTAGAGAAGTCCTTTCTATCTTTTTTTAGCTGGGAACTTGGTTTCTTACTCTTATCTACGGAAAAGGGATAGGGCCCTTGGGAAGATTAATCTTTGGCTTAGTCAACAGATACACTAGACCTGAAAGCCAATTACTGTGATATCATCTCTTTGAGATTCCTCTTGACAAAAATCAATTAATGCCTGATTAACGAGGTTTCGTTGTTGTTGGCTACTAAGATTACCGCATTTCTCTAGCAACGATAAAAATCGTGTTCGTCCAAATGAATGGTTTTTTGACCCTCCATTCTGGTCAAGAAATCCATCCGTTGTCATATAAAAGAAATCGTCTTTTGAGAACTCCACAACCCAATCTCGAAATATTTGGTTGGGATCCGATCTCAGGTAACCAATACTATGCCGATCTCCTTGGATCCTAAGAACACCTCCTGGGCTTTTATGGTACAGATCAATTTTAGCCCCAGCAAATACTAAGGTGTTATCTTGATATATACATATCCCTATATCCAAACCATCATCCGTAATACATGTACCCTGTTTATTCATTGCCGATCTCATTCTGAGGTTGAGTTCCTTAATAATTTCGCTGGGACTCAAATGCTGCTCTGCCTGAACAATATGATCAAGAACCGGGGCTACTGCCATGGTCATTAAGGCACCAGGCACTCCATGTCCGGTACAATCTGCCACTGCCAGAATAACTTTATTGTCCATTTTCCGAAGCCAATAGAAGTCACCGCCTACAATGTCTCTTGGCTTCCACAATACGAAACTACTCTTAAATGCTTCACTCATCTCTTGATCTGAGGCAATGATTGTCTCTTGTAGTTTCTTAGCGTAATCGATGCTATCCATAATCTTAATATTTTGTTCTTTTAGCTCCTGAGTTCTTTCGTCAACCTGTCGTTCAAGCTCCTGGCTTATCTTAATAGCTCGTTTCAGAGGATTAGCTATTCGAGTGGAAACCAGATAGAAGACAAAAGTTATTAGCACCAGAACTAATACTGCGGCAAGAATAGTATTGGTCATAATGGTCTGTAAAAATCCAATGGTTTCTTTTCTGGGAACCTGTAAAACTAACTGCCAGTCAGTGGATTTTAGGGTCTGGTGCACAAGGTCAATAAGTTCTCCGTCAGAGTTCTCGTATTCCATAATTTCTGGTTGTTCCATGCCGTGATTAACATCATTTAAAACCATTTGACAAATATCTGCCGGCAATATATCCTCTAGCTGCTTCCCCTGATCTTCTAAATTAGCTGCCAGATGAATCTTTCCCAAGCTGTCGACCAGCCAGATAGTTCCGATTTCCCCATATCTGTAAGAGGATAATTCCTCAGATATATCACCAAGATCTAGGCCAACACCGGTTACACCGATAGGTTGTTCAGGATCACCCATTAAGGCATCGATAAAGACAAAGGTGTTCTTCCGTTCTTTATTGTAATCAATATTTATATAGATAGGATTCTTTGACCGGATCGTTTCAAAAAACCACTTATCCTCTGGGTTAGTTTCAGATAATCTACCCGCTACTCCACCTTCGGCCCAATAAATCTGCGTCTTTACACTGGCCAAGAAAGTATTGCTGTAGTCATATTCCTTAGCAATGGTGTTCAATTTTTTTA
Source organism: Desulfosporosinus hippei DSM 8344 (assembly GCF_900100785.1). Taxonomy (GTDB): domain Bacteria; phylum Bacillota; class Desulfitobacteriia; order Desulfitobacteriales; family Desulfitobacteriaceae; genus Desulfosporosinus; species Desulfosporosinus hippei. Next base: position 103,214 of record NZ_FNCP01000003.1, read on the forward strand.
AGGCTAATTCTCGAGCGTTAAGATCAATTTCTCCGTTAGCAACCCATTCCATTAAAAAAGGATCCTTAGCCATTATTAAGGATGTTTCCTTGGCCCTGGCCATCCTACCGTCAATTTTGCTGGCTGCTGACTGAACGATAAAAAATAGATCCTTGGTCTTAAGCTTTTCAATCACAGCCTTTTTTGTAATGTTATAGCTTAAGGAACCTGTCAAAAGCATGGAGAGTGCAATACTAAGACAAGCCAATATAATAACCCACATCGTCCCTTTGTCATATAGGCCTGATCTTTTTATCTCGTTCACATTCTTACTCCTGTCCTACCGTCATATTATTCTTCATGCCCAACCTATGAATTATATCTTAATGATTCTTCGCTGCCTCTGGAATAATTTCAAAGGGAAAGGTCATATCTTCCTTAAATTCCTCAGCGCATTCAACTTCGCTTTCATTTTCCATATCACAGTACCAATTAAGTTGGAGATTAACTCCCCGCTGAAAAGCTTTCTCAAAGCTTTCCAGAAGCATCATGATACACTTCGAACTGCTAGTATTCACATAACTAAGTCGAACTTCAACGTGAATTTCTTGAGGATTAGTGGCTAAATAAGAATCTATCCAATTAAACACTGGGTCATAGAATTTAAAGGCATTCTCAGGATAAGATTGTCCTTTAAGAACCAGCATGCTCTTATCTGAATCAAAATCTATTAGGGGCGTTGCTTTTGTTGACTCAATTAATAGTTTTTCCATAGTGTCCACCTCTCATTAAACCATAACTGTAAGGGTAAAGAATGCTAAGTCCTGCATATCCCGCATGGAATAATGCATAGGCTTGCTGGATTTTCTGGCTATATCAATGAGACCCAGACCTGCTCCTGTGCTACCGGGAGGCAGTTCTTTTTTCATTTGTTCTTTATAACGCTTTTTAAGCTGGTCTTTATCTAAAGGAATCACAGAGTCCAGAGCATTTGCCAACTTCTCTGCATCGGTTTTCTTAACTAAATTTCCCGAACAAATGAAATAACCTTCTTCGTTTCTACCGATAGTCACAATCCCTGAATTATATATCTGATCATAAAAATCACTACCAAGTTGTGATAATGCATATTTCTTAATATTATGGGTGATTTCTACGAAAATCGCGAAAACATTATAGATATCATTCCGGGGACGATCCTCTGCCTTCATATGTTCCATAATAGCTTCTCCAAGCTCCTCAATGATGCCTTGGGAAAAACGACCAGAAAAGCTGATCAAAATTCCACGAGAACCTAATGTGCTTTGTAAATCTAAGAGCATCTTTTCGTCAAACATTTTATTCCTCCTTAGCGCAAACCTCAATATCATGCATCTTTCGACGCATGATATTACTATTCCTGCAATTTTTCATTTGTTGTTATTAAATACTGTTGAGGATCTGTCAGGAAATAATAAACCTTGTTCAGTTAAGCTAAGATATTTAGTCCTTAAAGTGATATCCCCGTTCATCGGTTACAGGGGCTCCTCTCTTATCTAACGACATTTTGAAGACAAATAAAATATCGTTCTGCATAAAAGACACAGAACGATAGATCAGAGAACCCAGGCTGGAAATTAGGCACAAATAGACCTCACCCAATACTACATCGAAGGCTTATTAGGTCTTCTTAAACGAGAAAATACCTTAGTCAAGAATACTAAAAAGGAACTATCAGTATTTCCTACTTGTTCTGCGGAGTATATGCCATCGATTTCATTGATATCTTCAATAATTTGCTCCATATCAATTTTCCGAAAAGGCGTCCTTACTTTATATTCGAGGGTAGTTCTATGGTGATCTTCTTTTAACAAAGTCATAGAAATGTTTTGGGGAACTATACTGTGGGATTCAAGAAGTCGATTAATGTCTTTTACTTTACAGGTTCCATTAATAGCTTCAACTTTTATAGTTTGACTATTCCTGAAAAAGTATGTTTCCACAGAACGTTCTAAGGTAAGAAAAACTAAAACTGTTACAAAAAATGATGAGAAATAAAATCCTGCTCCGGCAGCTAACCCTATCGCCGCAACTACCCATAATGAAGCTGCCGTCGTTAAGCCTTTAACCGAGGTCTTATCTCTTAAGATTGTACCTGCTCCCAAAAAGCCTATACCGGAAACAACTTGGGCTGCCAGTCGAGCAGGGTCTTTATTTACTGTCGCAAAGTCATTAAATCCATACATCGATAATATCATTATTAAGGCAGAGCCTAAGGAAACTAAAATATGAGTCCTAAATCCTGCGGGACTGTCATTTTTTTCTCTCTCAAAACCAACAACACCGCCAAATACACATGCTATGAAAAGTCTCAATGCCATCTCATACTCTGTAATATACATTTAATTCTTCACCTCGTTTCTAAATGGACGATTATCCCGGCTTTACAGAAACGACCTAAACTTGCATTTTTGTTAGTTTAATATATCTATACGCTAAAACATACTATAATTCCTTTTATTCCTTAAGCAGCATAATAGAGTTTCTTTATAGAGACTTGAGGAATAATCTCATAGAGAACTATAATCAGGAGTATTATTCCATTTCCAAGCCAACAGGACAATGATCTGAACCCATGACATCATTATAAATAACTGCAGCTTTCAATCGATCTTTTAACATTTCAGATACACAGAAGTAATCAATGCGCCATCCGGCATTATTGGCTCTTGCATTGAACATATAAGACCACCAAGTATAGGCATTTGTCTTATCCGGATAAAAATACCTAAATGTATCTATAAAGCCACTCTTAATGATTTCTCCGAATTTATTTCTTTCTTCCATTGAAAACCCAGCATTCTTTCTATTAGAACTTGGATTTTTAAGATCGATTTCCTGATGGGCAACGTTCAAGTCTCCACAGAAGATGACGGGTTTGTTTTTTTCGAGATCTTTAATGAACTTTAAAAATTCTTCTTCCCATTTCATTCTGTATTCCAGTCGTGCTAACCCTCTTTGAGAATTTGGAGTATATACTGTTACTACATAGTGTTTTTCAAATTCCAGAGTTATAACTCTTCCTTCTTTATCATGCTCTTCCTGACCTATTCCATAGCTAATCTTCATCGGCTCGCTCTTAGTGAAAATGGCCGTTCCTGAGTAGCCCTTTTTTTGAGCAAAATTCCAATACTGATAATAGCCCTCCAAATTAAAGGGGATTTGATCTGCCTGAACTTTCGTTTCCTGAAGGCAAAAAATATCCGCATTTTCCTTCTCGAAAAAGTCCAAAAACCCATTTTTTACACAAGCCCTAATTCCATTAACATTCCATGAGATTAATTTCATAATCTTAATTCTCTCCTCTTTAATCCAAAGTTTGTTGTTAAAAATATTAATTTATATTTTTGGTTTTTTTGGCCACTACTCTTTACTTTAGCATACTACAATTTTCTATATATTTAATCTACTAAAAATAACCAAAGGTATTTAATTTTGATACCCCGTATTTCTTGGATAAATTGTCATATCCAAGAAATACGGGGTATTGTTCAATAGATTCACTCTTCTCTATCACACAAATAGTTTCTTCGATAAGCTTTAGGGGTCATATTCATCTGCTGTACAAAAACACGATTAAAATATGAGGGATCTGTAAAGCCACACTCACTAGAAATGCGATAAGCAGGATAATCAGTTGTTTCTAATAATTTACAAGCATACTCTATCTTCAATTTATTGACATAATCGATATAGCTGACTCCTACTTCTTTTTTAAAGATACGACTAAAATACTGGGGGTTCAAAAATACTTTCGAGGATACTAATTGGAGAGGTAATTTTTGTTTAAAGTTATCATGAATGTATTTTAACGACTTCTCGATAAGGTAGATCTGATCTGTTTGTTGTTCCACAATTTCCTCATCGGGATCAACTTTGTTAGCCGCAACTGTCGTCAATAAGTCATGAAATACCTGTTTGAAGACGGAGGGTTTGATTGGTTTCAAGAGGTAGTCCTGAACACGGAGTCGGATTGCTGTTTGAGCATAGGAAAAGTCCGAACAGGCTGATAGAATCACAACACTTACCTGGGGCAGGAATTTCTTGATTTCCTGAAGGGCCTGCAAGCCATCCATCTCAGGAATGAGTATATCCATTATTATTACGTCCGGACGGTATTGTTTGGCAAGTTTAACGGCTTGAATACCATCATCACAGGTAATCAGTTTATCTTTAGGGTGCAGCTCTTCTGCTACAATCGATTTGAGAAATTCTAATTCAAGTAATTCATCTTCTACAATTAAAACTACGCTCATCCCTATCTCCTCGCATTAGGTTTGGTGGGAATCGAGATGGTGACAGTACTTCCACTATAGTCGGACTTTGCAATTTTCAAGCCGTAATTCTCTCCGAAATATCGTTTCAATCGGTTGTCCGTGCTGCGGAAACCTATGCCCAGTTTATTCTCCGAATCTTGCAAGCTTTGTAAGACTTCCTTGGGAAAACCATTACCATTATCCATGACCGAAATATTAATATCATTTTTATATTTTTCAGCGGTAATTTTTATCTTACCCCCATCCCTTTTTGGAGTAATGCCATGGATAAGTGCATTCTCAACAACCGGCTGAATGATCATGTTCGGTATTCTATAAGGCTTAATATTATCAGCAATATCAATATCATATTCTAAACGATTTTTAAATCGTATCTTCTGAATATAAAGGTATTTTTCAATGTTATCTATCTCTGCCCCAATGGTGTGTAACTCATCGTCTTGTTTTAAATTATAGCGCAATAAATCTGAGAGACAGTAAATTAGTTCTTCTGTTGTATGGGATTTTTCGAAATAGGCAATTCTGGCAATAGAATTTAGGGTATTAAATAAAAAATGAGGGTTAATGAGCAAGGACATATTTTTGGCTTCTAGATCGATAATCTTTTTTTCCAGCATTTCTTTTTCAATAGATAAGCGGGCAATCGCTTTATCAGCAGTATTGATACTTTGCGAAAAATCATAGCTTATGTTTTGGGTAATATGATTGCAAATTTGTTCGTGAATTTCAATTTTATTTTCTTCAATAGTCCGTATTGCCGCAATTGATTTAGCAATAAACTCCGGTGCCAGTTCTTTATCCTTCGCTATATCGTTTATATCAATCAGATACTTCTGATACTCACTGTCTGTTGAGTAAACCTGGGCTCCGACAACATAACCTATGGTTTGGTTATTAATCTCCACCGGCAAAAGCATATTCGCCAGTCCATACCGGCAGTTGAAGCGTAATTTATTTCCTGGTTCTAATCTTGAAATATAGTCTGAACATATCCGCGCCTCATCTTCCTGGCAAATAAACTTACAGAAATCAGGAGACGGATTAAACTCAAGTAATATTTGTCCATTAGTATCAATCAGTTGCAAGGATATATTGGACAATGATAGTAGTCCGCTATAACGTGAATACAGATTGGCATCTAATAAGTTTTTTAAGGTTTCATTTGTCTTGTCCATGGTTTTAGCAAAACTTCCTTCTCAATGATTGATTCTAATTTCTCTTAGCGGATAAACAGGCTTCTTAGATTGAAGTTTTTTCAGATTCCTGTTGGGTTATGCTTGTCAATCTGCCCCTAATAAATAAAAAAGAATCAACCACTGTCTCCACAGTAGTTCAATTCATTCGATACATCAGAACCCGGCCTTTCATAAGAGAATCTTGTAACATAACCACTATTTTTGGCAATATGTGAAGATATATGTCACAGATTCCGATACAGATAAATTCATAATACAACACCGTCATTAAAATGTAAATAAAACGAAGGTCAAAACCTCGCTAAGAGATTTGACCTTCGTTACATTTTGTCCTAAGAATTATTAAGCTTTTTTGCCACCGGGAAGCATCATCTCTACGTCACCGTGTGGACGTGGAATGACATGAACGGAGATTAATTCCCCAACTCGTTGAGCGGCAGCAGCACCGGCATCAGTTGCAGCTTTTACAGCTCCAACATCTCCTCTTACCATAACGGTTACCAAAGCACCACCGACTTTTTCATAACCCATCAGCGTAACGTTAGCAGCTTTAACCATAGCGTCTGCTGCTTCAATTGCTCCTACCATACCTCTGGTTTCAATTAATCCTAAAGCATCTGATTTATTCATTGTTGTTTCCTCCTAATAATTTTTATTTTAGAATAGTTATTCTTGAACTTGATGTGAGAGCCATAGCATTTGCTTCTTCTGTGTCAATGTGAAACTCAAGGGCTGAAGTATTGGTAGCTCTGATGACGACATTCGAGTAGGTTCCTCCTCGAAGTCCATCTATTTGAATGGTTACCTTTTCCCCATCGCCTACGCCAAAGTTTTTAGCATCTTCCAAGGTCATATGAATGTGCCGCTGAGCAATAACCAGACCTTTGGTAAGAAGTATGCTTCCTTTGGGGCCAATGAGTGTGACTCCCGGAGTACCTTGCAAGTCTCCAGACAGTCTCACCGGAGCGGTAATACCAAGCTTAAAGCAATCTGCCTGGAGTATTTCCACCTGTGATTCACTTCTCGCCGGTCCCAGGATACGCACTTTTTCAATAGCACCTTTCGGACCAGCTATGATCAGAGTTTCTTTACAGGCATACTGCATAGGTTGAGATAAATCCTTGGTCTTTGTCAATTGGTATCCTGCCCCAAATAAGGTTTCTAAATCTGCTTGGGACAGATGAATATGACGATTTGATATTCCTACCGGTATTGAACTTAAGTCCTTGTTCAAATAACCCCCCTCTTTGATTGCTTCCAGCACCAGTGCTGCTAACTCCTCATAGTTCGCCACTTTTAGTTATCACCTCTTTTTTTCAGCATGGAAATGACTTCATTCACAACGCTCATGATCTGATCGTCACTGATGGCACTAGGCATGCCACTTTGGGCATCGCAAGCTGAATAGGTGGGGGTTTGATTTTCGGTAACATCTTTGATTCCATAGGCAACACGTTTTATATTGATTAAGTGCATGGGGGTTACATTATCGGAGGTTGCACTTCCGCCCCAAGTACCGCAACCCAGTGTAAAGGATGGAGAAAGACCTGTACTTGCGCCCACGCCGCCCTGACTGGAGGCTGTATTGACCAAGATCCTGAATACAGGTTTTTCAGCAAATTTAAGGGCCATTTCAGGATTTTGAGTATGAATGGAAAGGCTGTGTCCGACACCACCGTTATTCAAGAGTTTAATGCACAGATCACAAGCTTCTTCCCAGTCTTTTACGGTATAAAATGCCAATACGGTGGTTAACTTTTCATAAGATAGGGGGTATTCTTCACCCACACCGTGTTGTTCTCCCAACAGGACTTTTGTGCCGGCTGGAATGGTTATACCCGCGCCTTCTGCGATAACTGCCGCAGATCTTCCTACCATTTTGGCGTTCATGGCATGATTGCGAGTAAACAGGTTTTTGGCAACTTTGCTTGTTTCCGCAGGTGTCATGAAGTAGCCGCCTTGACGTTTGAACTCTTCCATGACCTGGTCACGAAGGCATTCTTCAACAATAACTGATTGCTCAGAGGCGCAGATTGTTCCATTGTCAAAGGTTTTACTGGCAATAATATTTCGGACTGCTTTCGGGATATCGGCTGTTCTCTCAATATACGCAGGAACGTTGCCTGGGCCTACACCTAAGGCTGGTTTTCCGGCGCTGTAGGCCGCTTTTACCATGGCTGAGCCACCTGTGGCAATAATCAAGGCGACTTCATTACATTTCATAAGCTCATTGGTGGCACCCATGGAGGGTTTAGAGATGCATCCGATAATATTGGCCGGAGCACCTGCAGCGACGGCTGCATCATTCATTAGTCTTGCTGCTTGGAGGGTGCATTTTAGCGCGGAAGGATGCGGGGAGAATACAATCCCGTTGCGGGACTTAATAGCAATAATCGATTTATAGATAGTCGTAGATGTGGGATTCGTTGATGGGATAATTCCCATCAGTAGTCCTACCGGTTCAGCAATTTCGATAAGTTTGTTGACCTTATCATCTTTGATGACTCCAATGGTTTGCATGGGTTTGATGAATTCGTAGAGTTCTGTGGAAGCAAAACGATTTTTAAAGATCTTATCCTCTACTTTACCAAAGCCTGTTTCCTCTACTGCCATTTTTGCCAGTGAAATTGCATTCTCTTCAGCTACTTTGACCATATTACGAATGATTTTATCAATCTGCTCAGCATTAAATTTTGCCAGCTCACTTTGGGCTTGTTTAGCTTGACGAGCAATATTTCTGGTCTCTTGTACGGATTGTAAATCATAATCAAAGTTTTCCAATTTACTATTCCTTCCTCACACTGTCTTGGCTTTTTTAAATACTCTTTACTGTTTGTACTCGTGCCTGGATTATTCTTAGTTTGTAATTTCCTCTATCCCCTAAGATCAGCCCAGTTTGCCGGGTAGGTTACATAAAAGAGTTTGGCATAATCTGATGAACTCCAGGTTACTTTAGAACCTTTAGGTACCAGGAGGGCATCACCCTGATGAGCGTGATATGTCTCTCCATTAATGGTGATGGACAGGCTTCCTTCGAGAACTACATCTATCTCTTCATAGTCTAACTCCCACTCAAAGGTGGATTTCTCAATGGTCAAAAAACCTGCGCTCATCTTAGATTCATCTTTACTGATCACTTCACGATAAGCTACGTTGGTGTAGGGACTGCCTGTGTCAAAGGTCTCAAGCTTTACGGTTCTGCCCTTTACAACTTTCAGTCCGCTTTTTGATTCTCGATCACTGCTAAAAGGTGTTTCGGGAGATGAAGCAGGAATATTTGCCATGAGCTGGTTGGTTAATACAGCTTTGACAACTTGAAAGATCATTTCCGGGTCAATCTCGTTTTCACCGCCGCTTTTTTGCGGTTCGCTGTTATTAGAAATTGGATTACCTACATTCGTTGGATTTGCCGTTGATTCTGTCGTCGTAAATTCAATCCCCAGATCTCTTGCCAGATCCTTAGCTGCCAGAGTAATAATAGTATTACTGTCAACGAAGTATTGTTTTTGCCCCTTTTTTGCAGCATCTTTTACTTCGTTTGCACTAATGAGTTTTTTCAAGGCCGCACCTCCTTTCGCTAGAATTATTTATAGAAGTTATGGGATTAGCTTTTATTAGAACAAGGATTCCCATAATCTGTCGGAGGGCGCAGGGATTATTTCTGTATCCACTAACAAGCCTTTTTCCATGGCGATAGCCTTTCCGGCTTCGATGCTTGCTTCTACGGCACCTACATCTCCGGTAAAGGTGAAGTAAGCTTTGCCCCCCAGCCCGCTGCCTAAACGCAGCTCCAGAGCTTGGACATCGGCAGCTTTGAGGGCTGCATCAGCTGAGATGATCATGGAGGCCATTGAAAAGCATTCCATAATTCCCAAAGCCCCTACTCTATCAGGCATTGACGTTGCAGTAATGGCAGGAAAGACCCCCGGATGAACATTAGCAAGAACAAAGCTGTCTACCAGATATTCTCCTGCGGTTTCTACGCCGACACTGATTGAGCTTTCCACGGCAGCAACATCCCCTTTAATGATAGCGATATACTTGCCGGGACAAACGGGGGTTGCACTAACCACTTCAACGTAGGCAGTTTTAAGCATCAAGTCTGTGGCATTTATCCCTCTGGCAATACTCGTAAGCTCAATCATACCTATTGCACTATACATTACGAACCCACCTTTATCAAAATAGAATTGTCCTTAATTTCTTTCACAGTTCCGTTTAAGCTAGCGTGAACCGTTGCTCCGAGACTGCCATCCGGGATTTTACCGATAAGCTGTCCGGCTTTTACCTTTTCGCCAACTGCGACGGTAGGTATTGCCGCTGCCCCAATGTGTTGTCGAAGGGCAATCCGAATGGTTTTCGGCCGAAATTCAACCTGAGTCAGAGGTGCCGGCTTATCGAAAGCTGTTAAGCCGATTTTGATAATTAAACGTTTGCTTGGGATAAGGCGGTATTCTCTGCTAGACCTGGCTTGGAAATCCATCTGAACAGGCTGATACTTGATCCCTTGTTCTGCCAGCTTTTGCTTGTACAAACTATTGACGGATCTGGGATGTAGATTGACGGGACAGGAGTACAATTCACAGGCATTGCATTCGCAACACAATTGAGCAATTTGTTGTTCTTTGACATCCTCTAGATTGTAACTTAGGGCTCGCATGACTTTATGAGGCTGCATATTATGACCCAGCAAATATCGAGGGCACAAATCAGTACACATACGACATTGTTCACAGGCCGTTTTGCCTATTACTCTGGCTCGCTCAAGGCTTACGGTTTTTTTACGGATCAGAAAGTGGTCTTTCTTGAGAATTACATAGCCTTTGCTTTTTTTAGTGACATAACCATCAATATTGTTCATGACCGAGCCCATCATAGGACCGCCGTCTATTACGGCATAGTCATCCAGGTTTTTAACCCCACATTGTTCGATAACATCACGGATAGCCGTACCCACCGGAACTTTTAGGGTCATGCGCTGGGGGATATCCCCAGCCACAGTAATGTAGGTTTCTGTTACGGGTTTTCCTTCCAAAGCGTTCCAGATATTGAGGGCCGTCTCCGAATTGATAACGACACAGCCGACTTTCAGAGGAATAGACACTTCCGGAACAATTCTTTGAGTCAGTTCATGAACTAAAACCTGCTCATCGCCGGCGGGATAAATATCTCTTAGTTCCATAACTTCCATGTAATTGGAAAGTCCCAAAGCAGCAATTCTTTCTCTCATGAGAACTATAACCTTTTTGTGTTTGCCTTTTATACCAATAATGGCTTTGCGAGCTTCGATGTATTTCCCAGCTGCTTCCATTCCTTTAATGATTTGATCAGGAAACATCTCCATCAGCTGCTGATCCACTCTTAGCAGAGGTTCACATTCAGCTCCATTAAGCAAAATATATTCAGCTTTAGAAGTTAGTTTAGCGTGAGTCGGAAATCCGGCTCCTCCCGCCCCAATAACCCCTGCATCCTTAACAATGTTTAGTAGATCCAACGTCTACCACCTCCGGTTTCATTAAAACGTACAGTCTTCGTCGATAATTCCTACAATTGCGGAATCAATGGGAATATCCTCACGGTCAAACATTTTACGGGCTGAACTGCCGTTACAAACAAGCACTCGCTCTCCTATGCCGGCACCGATGGTGTCGGCAGCTATCATGATCCGTCCGGCATCAATTCCGCCCAGGACTTCTATCAACATGAATTTCAGACCTATGAGGGAATCGGCTTTGCGCGTCGACCATATACTATCAATTACTTTGGCTGCAATCATCGAATTTCACCGACTTTATCTTTATTTAATTTATATTGAATCTCATTAATGGCGGCTTCTACCGATGCCGTATCTCCAAAGATAGCAATCATTATCAGATTCTGGGGACAATGCCCTTTGATGTCTTCAACTGTAACGCCGGCTGCCTTTTCCGCAACATCAGCGGCAAAAACCATATCAATCAGACGACCCTGTACCAACCCCACAGCATCATAGTTCTCAATAGGGATTGTTGAAGCGGAGCCTTTGCGACGAAAGAGAATATCTAAGGTACCACTGGACGGGGATTTGATAATTCGGTATTCCATGGTTAAACCTCACTCCTGCCTATAGTTCTTCTTGCGTGCAGTTAAGGGCAATCCCCAAAGGGGTTACAAACATAGGATTCTGAGGCTTATAGGTGGGAAGTTTAGTTTGTTTGGCAATGATATCTTCAATTCCCTCCAAACAACAGGTGCCGCCTACCAGATATAGTTCCTTTACGGAGTATTTTTTAATGTGACGACTGATAATGGTTGAGACTTTTTCTATAACCGGTCGGATTACCGGAATTAATTCTCTATGGTTTTTAAAATCACGTTTATAGACATCTGCTTCGTCAAAGCTCATTTTGTAGGCTCCGGAAATGACCAGGGAAAAATGAGTACCACCTGTCGGCTCATCAGCAACGTAAATCACTTTGCCATTTTTCAAGATGGCAATCCCTGTGGTCCCCCCACCAATATCAATAATCGCACCATCTTTAATTTTTAGTACGGCGTTAGCTGCTGTCGGTTCATCTAATATATTGGTAATTTCAAAACCAGCCGCCTGTACCACATTTTTAATGGCTCCTGAGTCTAAGGTATCAGTTCCTGGGGGCAGGGCTGCTGCTGCATAAATCAGTTCCGTGCCAAGTTTCTCTTCGATTTCTTGTTTTAACTCTTTGACGATGCGAATAGCACCTATATAGTCTACCACCATGCCATCTTTAACCACACTGGCAAAGCGATATGCCCCTGCAACCGGCTGATAATTCTCATCAAGTACAGCCAATACGATATAGGCTGTTCCCAAATCAACACCTGTGTAATAAACTGAGGAATTGTTGATTATGGGTGTTTCAATAACTTTCTCAAAATCACTAACAAGCTGGTCGCAGTATAGAAAGGTTGAATTTACTGTATCCATTTCTTCCCCCCCAAGCATTTCCAGATCATCATACCGAGTATGTTAATGATCAGATTAACTGAATCAATTAAGTCTTGTCGTGAGCAGTTTTGCTTTTCCTCGTTCCAGTAGGCTTCTAAGATTGCTGGTTCGATCTCTCGTAGGGAGGCGCGCAAGTAGTTTAACAGAGCAATTTCTTTGCTATTCTCCGATCCAACCTGAAACTCACTAAGGTCAACTTGCTTTTCCAGCTTAGCGGAGCGTTCGTTAATTTCTTCTTCCGACCATCCCCAGAATTGAATTTTGTCCGAGGTAATCTGCCCTCGTTCAGCCTTTTTCACATTTTGGAAGCATTTTCCCAGTTCTATGACTTCCTCAGACAGGATAGCATTTCCGAAATGGAATAGTTCTGCGGCGATTAGCAGAAATAACGACTCCAGACAATCTATTTTGCCTAACAATCTAAGGATCGTCCAACTTTCCCTTGATTGTGCCTGGTTGGACTTGTCGCTAGTTTGTTTCTTGTCAACATTTGCCTGACTCTGAACCAGCGTGACACGTCGATCCACAAGAAATTGACGAGCTCCGGGTGTAATCTTGGTATCCGGTTCCAGAGAATAAGTTGTAAAGGGCTCTCGTCTGTATAAATCTCGCAGTTCCATCTCTGTGATAAATTTCATTGCCTCACCTCACCTTCCTTAAATCTCTTTGGGGTAAATCTCCCGGACTATCATTTCTTCAAACTAGAATTCAGAAAATATATATTGTTTCAAGGCTTCAACGCCGTTATTGTCTTTTAAAGAAATTCTGAAATAAGGTTCCTTAACCCCAATTCTTTTCAACTGTTGAATACTCAAATCGGCAAATTCCTGAGCCAAATCGATCTTTGTAATCACTCCAAGTACAGGACAGTTAAATGATTTAGCAAAAGCCGGGGGATATACTTCAAGTAATTTAGATTGATCAACAAGAATCAGTAAATGAGATGCGGTTTGGGCAGTGGCAATTAGGTATTTGTACATCGAAGGGTTTTCTAAATAGGAGCTCGGTGTATCAATGGTGTTTTTTCCGTAGATAATGTCCTGGGTCTTTTTTAGAGGCCTGCTGGATTCGTTTAAAACATTGGCTAAAGTGGATTTTCCGGATTGGGTTGGACCTACGATCATAATTCGCTTCTTCATGTGCGTGTAATTCTGGCCGGGGTAAAGCCCAACAAAGTTTCTAAAGTATCATTAATCGCACCCATTGCTGTTTCAACACTTGCTACATCACCGGAAATAATCAGGGCACCTGTAAAACGATCCAGAAAACCTATCTCTACATCAGAGGCCTTTGTGGCAATGTCTGCAGCTATAATAGCCGTCTCGCCTGGAGTAAGGGTTGATATCCCGATGGCTCCTGTTTCCTCAATTCCCAGACGTTCATAAATATCTTGAACAGGTGATGCTATGATGTGAGCCAGAGTGACTTGCTTGCCTGGTACAGATTCTTGGATAATTCGTTTTCTGTCAAACTCATCGGCCATACTCATATTATCCCTCCTGTCCGGTATCATCATTAATGTCTAATAACTTCCACCTGAAAGTCATACCCTTTGATTAACTCTTCGATTTTATCTAATTCTTCCGGTTTGTAGCTAAAATCTTCGGTAATCGAATAGTTCATGTCTAATTGCTTGTATTTGTTGATCCCTAATTTATGATAAGGGAGCAAGTCGACACCTTGAAAGTTCCTATAATTTCTAAAGGGCTTTAGATACTCCAAGGTTTTGAGGATGGTTTCTTCACTATCATTTAATCCCTTAAGGAGAGGCATCCTGACTTTCACATTAAAACCTCGGCGTACGAGCTCTCTTAGGTTGTCCAGGATACGTTCATTACGTACTCCGGTAAGTTCATGATGCCGATCAGAATCAATGTGCTTAATATCATAGAGAAACAAATCCGTAAACTGAGCTATCTTAAGCAGAGAATCCTGTTTTACATAGCCTGAGGTTTCAATGGCTGTGTGAATACCTAAACGCTTGCACTCAGTTAGGAGGTTGGTGGCAAATTCCGGTTGGGCTGTGACTTCCCCTCCCCCAAGAGTCACTCCTCCACCTGAACTCAGGTAGAAGAGCATATCTTGCTGGATGATCTCCAGAACTTCAGAAATTGTTTTGTCCGAACCGACAATGGAGAGTGCCTGTTTAGGACAGACTGTTTCGCATTTTCGGCAACCGATACAATCAATGCTCCGATTTACTCTATGCCTGGTTGTTTTAGGTTTAGGTTGTCGCAGCTTCTCTTCTTCGTCCTGAAAATAATGGATTTGGACGGGACAATCAGTAATACAGAGGCCACAATCAATGCAAAGATCCTCTTTGAACATGACTTGATACTTTCTTTCAAGTCCCTCAGGGTTTGAACACCATTTACATCTGAGGGGACAGCCTTTGAAAAAAATTAATGTTCTAACGCCCGGTCCATCATAGATGGAGTATTTCTGGACATTGAAGATTCTCGCTTTTCTTTCCAAGATTTTAATGGTTTCTGTACTCATAATGTCCCCATCCCTAGTATTCTCCATCTTCCGGCTCATTAAGGTCTTTGTCTAAATCGAATTAAAAATGCTCTAAGACGGTTCTGCTGATTATTTCGTCCTGTACTTCCTTGCACAGTTCCACGAAGTAAGCGCTGTATCCGGCGACACGAATAATTAAGTCTCTATACTTGTCCGGTTCAATTTGGGCCTTCTTTAAGACTTCGTTGTCCACATAGCTGAACTGCATTTGACCATTACCGAGGATAGAAGCTGTTCGTAGTAAGGTGATTAAGCCATTTTCTCCTTCAGGGGTTTCCAGAATGCCTCGCAGTAGCTTGAAGTTGTGCACCATACCCACATTCATGGATTCGTTGCTCAGCTTACTGACCGATTTAATGATAGCCGTTGGACCCAATTTGTCCGCCCCCTGTGTCGGGCTGATTCCGTCTGAGAGAGGTGTCCACGCCAGTCTTCCATTAGCTGTCGCCCCGGTGATTTCTCCGATGGGCGTGTTATTGGAAATAGAGAGCGTACCATGAGTCAAGTGAGAATAGAGCATTTTAAAGGTGTGATGAACCCGCTCTGTCCAGATGATGATATCTGAGGCTATTTCATCAACATAGTCATCGTCATTCCCGTATTTAGGGGCATTAAGACAATCTGTCCGAATGGCTTCGTACCCATCGAAATTCGCTCCTACTGCATCCCTGATTTGTTTCAGTGTATACTTCTTATCTTCAAAAACTAACTTCTTAATTGCAGCCATAGAATCAGCGTAGGTTCCCAAACCGGAGAAGATAAGTCCCGGGCCATAATTAATGAGAGCTCCGCCGTGGGTAACATCGGTTCCTTTTTCCATACAGCCTTCTACCAAGAGAGACATCAGCGGTTTGGGGGCCAGGTCTCGGTGTACTCTCTGACTAACAATAGTTCCGATGGCAGACAAACGAATAATATGCTCAAGCTGTTGCTTGCAGGCAGCATCAAATTCTTCGTAGGTCTTGATATCGTCCAGTTCTCCTGAGTCAATTCCTTGCATGGTGCCATGCCATTTCATCATACCGCGGTTGAGAACAAATTCTATGGCAATGGGCCATTGAGTGTAGCCTGTGGATGTCCATTGATAAATTCTGCCGGATTTTTGGGGTTCAACACATCCCATGAGACAATAATCGCGTGAGTCTTCAATAGAGAACCCTTTGGCTAGCATCATTTTTATATGAGTATCATCAAAGTGACAGGCAGGGAAGCCAAGTCCTGCTTTAACCACATCAACGATTTTCTTCAAATATTCTTGGGGGGATTTATTATGAATCCGACAAGCTAAAGAGGGTTGATACATCTTGGTAAATCGAACTGCATCCATGATCAGATAGGTCAGTTCATTAGTTGCGTCCCCACCGGTTCTCTTCTGTCCGCCAATCGTCAAGTTGATAAACGGTTGATAGCCGGCGAAATATTTAGCACCCAATTCACTGGAAAGCCACATGACTTCCGAGCATTTGATAATAAAGCTGCTTATTAACTCAAAGGCTTCGAGTTTATTCATTCTGCCGGCTTCCATATCGGCCTTGAACATGGGGTAGATGTATTGATCTAAACGGCCGAGAGAAATACCAGTCTGGTTTTCTTCCACTACAAACAAGGATTCCAGCGTCCAGACTGACTGAAGTGCTTCCTGGAAGGTACTGGGAGGATTAGCCGGTACCCGGGTTAAAATATCAGAAATCTTGTAAAGTTCTTTTTGTCGAGCTGAGTCATACTCTCTGCCTGCCAGCTCTCTGGCATAATCCGACAGCCGTTTAGCATAGGCCAAAATTCCATCGCAAGTTTCGATCTCTGCTTTATAGAAATAAATCTTATCAATGTCCTCTGGATTTTCCATGGACAATTTGCTCAATTTGTCAACGGCTTCCTGTCTTACTCCATTAATCCCTTTTTTAACGAGTATGACATCATAACCCGGGCAAGTGTCCCCACCGCCATTTACCTGGTGGTAAGAGAGATCACTGACGAAGGATTCCCCCGAAAAAGACCACACTCCGGCTTCTTCATATTGTTGCTGACATATTTCATCTAAGCTTCTGCCTTCCCAGTAGGGGAAGATCTCTTCCTTCAAAATCCGCTTATCTTCTTCACTGATTTGAAAGGGATCTTGCGGCCGGGTTGACATGGTGTCCAATTCATCCCGAATCCAGCGCCAGGCGATATCCGGAGATACTGCACCCGCTCTCGCTTTTCCACAGGGATGACCCACAATCAATTCATCATTTTGAATCACCAAGGGAGCTGTCTCACAAGCCTTTCTAAAGCACTTAGCCCGCAGGAGAATTTTTGGCAACCCTGCATTTTCTTTAGTTACTTGGGTAAAAGCCCGGGCCCGATAGGTACTGACACTGGGCTTAACTTTTAAATAAGCTGCTTTTAGTCGTTCTAAACGAGGGGTTAACCCTGTAATTTCCCCTTCATAGACTGGGGATTTTGTCACACTGTTAGTTGTTGCAGGGTGTGTGGCCAGCCCCTTGGAAATACCCTCAAACAGTTTCATAACCAGAGCTTTTTCATCTTGTGACAAGTGTTTTGTGGCATCTGCAAATTTAGTTGAGAACTCTTTTATATCCAACGTTTATTCCTCCCTCTTACGTTATAAACAGGTAAGTGTCTATTTTTCTTTAGCTTAGGTGAGTTGCTTAAGTAATTTTTCGAGCAGTCCCACCAGATCATTGGAACTCTGATCAGGCAAACAACTAGTCTCACTTACTTTAGCGTCTTTACCCACCTGTGTGCCATTGGTTATATCCTCTAGCTGACGTACACCATAACCGACTTTTCGAATATTAATTAAGTTCATTGGAGTTACATTATCGGAAGTGTACCCCCCGCCCGCTGCTCCAGAACCTAAGGTTAAGGCCGGGAAGAGATTGGTTGTCGCTCCTATCCCGCCTAAGGTGGCAGGAGTATTCACGAGCACTCTTGATACCGGTTTTTTTAAGGCAAACTCCCGAATTACCTCTTCATTTCTAGAATGAATAATCAGAGTATGTCCCCGACCCTCATTAACAAGCAATTCTACGCATTTTTCACAAGCGTTCATCCAATCCTTTTCTACGTAAAATGCCAAAACCGGACAAAGCTTTTCTCTTGAATATGGATTGCTGGAAGAGACAAATTTTTGTTCCGAAACTAACACTTTAGTATCTTCCGGAACGCAGATACCGATATGACCAGCTAACTCAACAGCGGTCTTTCCTACTATTTCAGGATTCAAACTGTCATCAGGCCGAAAAAACAGCTTACTAAGTTGTTCTGCCTCCTGGCCGGTCATAAAGTATGCCCCGGTTTTCTTCAGTTCACGCCTTACTTCATCGGCAATACAGTCTTCCGCCACAATAGATTGTTCCGATGCTGAGACGATTCCGTTATCAAAAGTTCTGCTAAGGACAATATCTGCCACTGCCTTTTTAATATCTGCGGAACGTTCAATAAAAGCAGGTCCATTACCCGGGCCGCCATAAATCGTTGGCTTTCCGGAGGTATATGCTGCTTTGACCATCTTGGGCACACCTGTAATCAGGATAAGCGCTGTATCTTTGTGGTTCATTAAAGCAACTGTTCCGTCCACTGCAATCGTTCGCAGATACCCTATGGCACCGCTTGGCAAACCCTTCTCCTCTGCGGCTCGAATTAATATATCCAGCACCTTGGCGATGGTTTTTTTGGCCTTGGGATGAGGTGCAAAAACAATTGCATTGCCAGACTTTATGGCAATCAAGGTTTTGTATATTGTAGTTGAAGCAGGGTTTGTAGAAGGTGGCAAGGCTGCAATCACTCCAACAGGTACGCCTATATCTATGGTCTTATTTTCTTTGTCTTCACTAATAATACCGACAACTTTCATATCCTTGATCTTCTGATAGAGAAAATCACTGGCAAAAATATTCTTAACTAGCTTGTCCGGCCACTTGCCAAAGCCTGTTTCTTCCTGTGACAGAACTGCCAGTTCTCTCGCATATTTATTCACCGTCTCAGCCATATGACCGACAATTTTGTCCAGCATTTCCTGAGAGAAAGTTGCCAGTATCTTTTGAGCCTCACGGGCATTTTCCACAAGAATCCGAGCCTCTTGGACGGAGAGCAAATCGTTGTCTATTCTATTCATAGTTTCAATCACTCCCCTTTCCAACCGCCGAATTATAATGCTTAAGTGCCCTTTTTACCAATCAAGAACATATCTGGCGATAATTTTCTCAACGTCTGGGTGTGGCCTGGCAATGACATTCGAGGAATAGATTTTTCCGACTTTGCTAGCTTCTTTAACGCCGGCCTCGACTGCTGCTTTCACTGCTCCCACATCGCCACGAATTACTACAGAAATCAAACCGGAAGCCACATTCTCATATCCGACCAATTCCACATCTGCAGCTTTGCACATTGCATCTGCCGCCTCCAGCACCGAAACCAGGCCATACGTTTCTATGAACCCTAAGGCACCATTTGTGTCCACGCGGACTCCCCTTTCAAAAATCAATGATCACTCTTCATCAATATCATGAACCGAAACAATCTTGCCGACCCGACTGACGGGACGTGGCATCACATGGGAGGCTGTCACTTCACCTATGGCTGCTGCTGCCGCTGCACCACTTTCTACAGCCGATCTCACTGCTGCTACGCTCCCTTTAACCATTACTGTAACAAGTCCCGAACCCACATTTTCATAGGAAACAAGAACAACATCAGCTGCTTTACACATAACATCCGCTGCTTGAATTGCCGGCACCATACCTCTCGTTTCCACAAGACCTAGTGCTTCTTCCCCAAAGTATTTCATCGAAACAACCCCACTTTTCTATAATTTAACGCTCAAGGATTGTCGCATTATTGTCTTTTTCAACAAATTATGTACTTTTATAATATCTCATAGGCATATTATTTTTTTGAAGAATCAATATGTCTAATTGCATTATTATATCCAGCAAAAATATTTTATTGGACTAAAGAGTGTTTTTTGCACTTTATTGACTAATATTCTTGGATTGACCTGTCATATTTCAAGTATCCCTGTGTCAATGTAATGAAAAGGTTACATAAGAACTATCCTTATGACCTGGCGTACAATTAGCATCAATACTTGAAAATTGTGATTTAAAAAAGCAGTAAAGCCAATTACAAAAATTGCTTTACTGCTTACTTCAACTCATGTACAATTCAAATTTAACTAGCTCCATTTAACCATAGGAATACAACATTCCAAATGCATTGATTTTGTTATTTTTTTTTGCTAAAGTTAATTACAAATAATCACAAAATCCAAGTTCAATTAAGCTTGGTGGAGATATGTATGGAAATGGAAGAACTGGTTCAAGAAAAGCTGCGACAGGCTTTTCACGACGAAAGAATTGTGTTCGACAAATCAAGATTTGCCGGTGGGCTTACAAACTATAATTATATAATGGTTATTAATGGTATCGAATATGTTATCCGGCAGCCTGGCCGCATGACCGAACAAATTATTGATCGTAAGATTGAAAGGGTCAATAACCATATTGCCTCAGAGTTAGGTGTGAACTCTGATTGCATTTATTTTGATGAATCAAGCGGAATTAAGATAAGCATCTATATCAAGAACAGTTGCAATATGGCACAGGCTGATCCCGGTTCTTTTCATAATTTAGAATCAGTGTGCGACATCATGAAAAAAATACATTCCTTCCCCAAGGGTTTTGCAAATCATTTTGAGTGGCAAGAGGAGCTTTCTAAGTACGAAGGGATTATCCAGCAATTACATGGGAGTTTTTTCTTTGACTATCAAGACTTAAAGGAGCAGCTAATCTTCTTTGTCCAAAAAAATATAGAAAGTACAATTCTTGTGCCATGTCACAATGACACAGTACCGGAAAACTTTATTATGGATGACAATGGCCGGACGTATCTAGTAGACTGGGAATATTCTGGAATGAACGATCCTTGCTGGGATGTAGCAGCCTATATTCTTGAATCAAAACTAAACGAAGAAGCCATCCAATATTTAGTCAAAAACTACTTTGGCTATCCACTTACCACAATGGATGAGCTTAAAATAAAAGGCTTTATGATGGCCCAAGATTTACTTTGGACAGTTTGGGCCTTAATCAGACATTACAACGGCGAAGATTTTCTGGAATACTGCTGTTTTAGGTATGAACGCTTTCGCAAAAATATCAAACTCGTCAAACAATCTCCCCAGTGCTCTATAGCGAGTATGGTTACGGGTTAAAACATTGGGCCAATTCTTATTGAACTTAATATCAGATGGGGCCGCTACATGCTTGTCAAATTCGACACTGGTGTCGATTTTGACCTTACTCACAGAGAAAAATGAACAGTAGGGTAAGGATTATTATTCAAGTAACCCGCTGAAGCAGAATAAAGAACTTCCACAAGAAGTGAGTGTCTTAAATTCATACAAGATAAGAGCGCCTGTTTAGGCGCTCTCAATATAAAATCCTTTATTTTTACTTTTTGCTTGATACAAAATTTGATCAGCTTTGTTCAGAAGGTCATCGTACTTAAGGGTCCAGTCTTCAATCCATAAAAGTCCGCCGGAAATCGTTATCGGCTTAAGGGAACCGTCTGGAAAAGCGAGTAAATCTTTAGTCAAGCCCCGGTAAAAGTTATCCATCTCCATCCTTATAGCCTCCCTATTTTCAAACCCAAATAAGAACAGGACAAATTCATCTCCGGAACGTCTCCCCAAAATACTGGATTTTCCTCCTATTTTAGCAAGATGTGATACCGCTCTATTGATATATGAGTCTCCCCATTGATGCCCATAAGTGTCATTGATTTGCTTAAGATAGTCAAGATCAAACATGATAAGTGCTGCTGTGTCTTGTTGTCCGACGCTTTCTATAACGTTCTCAATGCGGCGTTGAACTGCCTTTCTATTGTATATCATGGTCAGGGAATCATAATCCCGTTCCATTTTGATCTTGTTTTTCTCCAGAATCTCTTGCGTTACATCGCTTACAACACCCATAGTGCTATTTTCGTTTTTTACCACCTTAACCTTGACGTATTTAATGGGATCCGTGCTTATTTGGTAAACATTCTCATCCTCTTTTTCTGGATTATTAAGTTTTTGCTGAATAAGCCCTATAAACTTCTCTTTGTCTTGAATAATCTCAGCCATGACAGCGCTGTCAATTTCAAGAATTAATGGCAATTGATCCGTCATAAACACATGGCTGGAATCGCATCTGATTTCAAACACACCAATTGGAAAATCCGCCAGATCGATTATTTTTGACATCTTGACGGTAGACTCCAGCAATTGATTATTGGCATTTTCCATTGCGCTGGACAAACTATCAATTTCGGTCAACCCCGTTGGATTAAGTTTAAGTGCTTTGTTGTTAGCGCTTTCTCGCACCTGCTTAACGAGTTGAGTTATTGGTTTTGTGAATCGATAGCTGATGAAATACCCTCCAACTATTCCTATTGCAATGGATGCCAATAGAGACATTCCTAGGATTTGTTGGATTTTACGAACATAATTGAGCAGATGATTTTCTGTCATTAAGCCAACTAAGTACCAAGACTCTTGCTCAAAAGGTGTATTGAATTTGTAAAGTCTTATTCGTTCCAGACAAGCATATATCTTTTCTTCACTATTGTGATTTTCTACACGATAAATATTTCGATTCTTATCTACTTCAGTCAAGGCGAATGATTCCTCTGCTCTGATCATCCGTTTTTGTAATGCACCAACCATTAAAATCGGCTCAATTTTGTTAGCTCCTGCATTGCTGTAGCCGATCAAATACCCCATTGAATCCCTGGGCTGCAAGTCTATGGCGGGTAAAAATTGATTAAAGTAATTTACAGATATTTCCACACCTATAATACCTCGTAAGACGTTATCCCCATCAAAAAGTGGCATTGTGTAAGTTATTATAGGCAAATCATTAGGAAAGAGGTTAAAAGGGGGACTCCAATAGCCCAACAAGTTGGCATTAAAGGTTAGAGGAGCCTTAGAAAATGGCTTCTCAAAAAACTCACTGTTACTTTCATCGAATTTCATGTCGTATTTCCAAGATTGATCCATTGGGATTTTTTGATCTTTCGCCAAATCCGAAGGTCCAAGAATCAGGTATAAATCTTTACTTGTATAATCATTCCAAAGTGGATCATAGTCACGAATGTACAGCGCCGGATACTTAGCCGATTCTTCTTTTAAAATAATAAAGGCACCCGTGGTCTGAGTCGTCCTCAACATATTGATCAATTCGTCAATGGATTCATCGAAAAAGGCCTTACTCGATGAAGTATCAGAAAGATTTCTGGAAAACTTATTGATAAAGGGGGTCATATTAGTCCAGCGATTTTTCATTTCCCTTTGTACGGTATCATTGCGATTGTGAACTTTATCATAAAAAGACTGGTAAGCATTCTCTTGGGCTTGACTGAGAACCCCTGCTGCTATCAAGGTACCTATCAAAAGAATTGCCTGAATGACGATCAATACAATAACAAAACTGGTCATGCGAAATAATATTGATTTTTTATCTATCTCAATTTTCTTCATTACAAGCTTTTCTTTCATCACTCACCCAAAATCAGAGACCCTTCTTGTTTTATTTGCTCATACCATCTGTCAAATTGGGATTCTGAAACTAAAGAATCAATAACTTTTGTGCGCTCTTCTCCGTTTGCGGTACGTTTATCCAACAATTCCAGATCCCTTGTAATTTTATTAAACAAATTACTTTCTAGCAGCAATCGCATCTCATAGCTTCCCTTAAAGGGTTTGTTGAAATATAAGGTGTGTGTTTGAAACATTTGGAGAGTCGAGTCTATCATCTCCGGGATAGCTCTATTGCTTGGACCTATTTTAGTCTGTTCTTCCTGCAGCAGTTTCCCATTTAACGATTCATCCATAACCGGGAAATACCCTGTGGCAACTGCAAACTCGATGTTTTGTGAGGGTTCTGTAAACCACTTCAGAAAGACCCCGGCAGCAAACTCATGGGCCTTGTCACTCTTAGTCACACACATCCCAGCACCTTGCTGAAAAGCATAGGGTTTACCCTTGCTAAAATAAGGATAAGGCAATGTCATAGGTTCAATGGGGTAAACTTCATCCTGTTGCACCGTCACTTCCGTGGGAAAGTAACCGGATCCAGCCGTAGAACCTGTATAAGCCAGCACAGTGCCGGTTTTTGCGTCATCAGAGCTGAAACGGCCACTCTTTTCAAAATAACCTTTTATGTAAGGAATATAATAGTAATCCCAGATAGTCTTGGCCACGTCTTCAGTAAAATTGAGGCGAACTGAGTCATCTTCAAAGCTGTAGATTTCCGTTCCCAACTCCATTCCGGATAAAAGCATATAATTTGCGCTGGAATCAATACCTAAAAATGCTTTACCTGTATGTTCGCGATACAATTTGGAAATCTCGATTAAGCCTTCCCAGGTCTTCAACTTTTGGATATCAGCACCTGTTTCTTGGGAAAACTCGTCCCAAAATGTCTTGTTAACATACAATATTTCAGAGGATTTGGCGATGGGGAGAATCTTCAAATGCTGTTCTTTTCCCAAGCGCCCCTCCTTCAAAAATTCCTCTCTGTAACGTTCTAATTCCTCTTTAGAGAAAAGTTCCTCCAGGTTTGCCAGTTCTGTAACCATTTGGATTCGATAGGCATTGTCAGGATAGGCCATAAACACATCCGGTAACCGTTGGGAACCGATATTTCTGTTGGCAGCGTCGTAAACTGCGTTGGCAAGTTGCTCTACATCGCCTAAACTTTGTGCGTCCACGACGATCCCTCTTTTCACTCCGACAG
Organism: Desulfosporosinus hippei DSM 8344; assembly: GCF_900100785.1. Taxonomy (GTDB): domain Bacteria; phylum Bacillota; class Desulfitobacteriia; order Desulfitobacteriales; family Desulfitobacteriaceae; genus Desulfosporosinus; species Desulfosporosinus hippei. Next base: position 127,977 of record NZ_FNCP01000003.1, read on the forward strand.
TTTCGTTAAAATCTGCAACTAAGGCGTCAAATTTATCCTTGATATGACCATTGTAATAATGCCATACAATAACTGTAACCGGTTTCGAAGGATCTAGTGGTTCTTTGTCATGATCAATGAGATTACACCCGGGAAGGAATAGCAACATTGCTGCTACTACGAATAGAATCAGCCCTTTTCCCCTCATATGAAGCCCCCATTATATCTATTTCGCACATGGTTATTTCTATATTGTACCATTCAATCTACCTCCTTTCTACAAGATCATTCTTTTTATTCCAAATATGATTTGAGGCACCGGAAATGGACGAAGTGGACTTGCAGGTAAGAAAAACAAAAAAACATTGTAAAACTAGTAATTTAAACTAAGAACCCTCTGGCATTTAGCACAGTGGGTTCTTAGTTTACTTACTTCGTTTATCATCCCGATCAGACAGTATCAAACCGCCTCATCTAAAAATACATAGGCTGTCACTACTCCGGTCAGGAAAAACTGGAAGAACATTTCAACGGTACTTGTAACTCTGAGAACTGTTGGTAAGGTATCAAATTGCTGAAGCATAGGTATTAAACCACCGATTATAAATAGCATTATCCCAACGGTTATCATAATTTTTTTCTTGGTTAACTGTAAGTTTAAAATCAACGGTATAATCGAAAGAACCAAAATAATAGCTCGAATTGTCTCCAATACGATTATTTCTTCTGTGCTCGGAAGCCGTAGCCCATTCATTTGAGACAGGTAATACTCTCCAGTAAATAATCTAGCATTGATACTGCCAAAAATATAATAAAAGATAACATAACTACCCGAACAAATAAGTATCTTCCTTAACCAATCAAATGAACATCTCGATTTTATGGACTCTCCACTATTTATCTGACTTTTACTATATAAAAAAGCAATTCCCCCCGTGATAAATAAGGCCATCATAGATTGCTGCCCAAATATCGCTGGTACTACTTCCAAAGTTACTATTCCCGGGGCAAAATATAATGCTTCAAGTATTTGAGTTATATAATTCAATATCAGGATTAGGAACAGCACCATGAAAACTCGAATTTTAGTTAAGCGCAAATTCTTGGCAATGAACCCAAGGATAATAGAAATCAGAAAACCAGACAGAAGCATGATTAGGACAATATACCTATAATCACTTTTAACCTCAGGAAATTTCATGCCCAGATTAGTTAGCAATGCGCCAGCTAACATAAGCGAAACCAACGTTAAACCGGTAATTATTAAGCCTTTCCATAAAAACTCAAAGATTGTCTTAATCCTTATCATCCTCTTCTCTTCTCCTAAATCTTTTTGCCAAAACCCCTTAGGATTTGCTATTACCTACAATTAAGGAGGGAACTGAATTCTCATCGTCAAGCATTCTACGAATTTTTTATATATCCTGCCAATAAGTAATAAGTTTTATAAAAGTATACATCGAGCATTAAGAATACTTACTTCGGCCTATATTCACCCTTTTTTCCAGCTGGAATCCCAGCTCACTGAGCTTAACCATTCAATAGTATTTGAGATTTATGAACCTTCCAGATAAGAAATGTATAGTATTGCCATTATGTAAAATACTACCATATATATTCTGAAGAATTGGAAGGAAACCTCTTGAAGTTACGCACTCTGTTATTACTAAGCATCCCATCCTTCATATTGTTTATAGCAATTACCTTAATTTCGGCAAGACTTCCGTCATCCATACCGGAACAAGCTGTGGCTGGTAAGCTTGTCTGGCAAAAAAATAACTGCGTTAGCTGTCACACTCTATTTGGACATGGTGGATATGAAGCGGAGGATTTAACTCATATTACTGCCACGGAGACTTCGGAATACCTTATTAACTATCTTGTCCAGGCTCCTGTTATGCGCCCTCATAAATACACCCGTCACCCGGCCCTGGATAAAATTGATGCTGAGAACTTAGTGAACTATCTGGAATTCGTTCACACTATACCCACTTTGGGATGGCCTCCTCAGCAAGAACAAGTGGGAGATGACTCATGAATCAATCCGTTGCCCCAATGCAGCAATTTTTGGCCCAAATAATTAGTCGTAGGTATTGTTTATCCGCTGTAAGCTTATTTGCCCTGCAAAGCGTTGTGGCCTTGATGGGAGCATTAGATTTGGTGATATCCGATTTGCCTTCGCCTATCCCCTTTGAGTACGGAAGAGCAATCCATCTGGGTCTGGCAGATTTTTGGCCACTCATCGGTACTATGGGTATGGTTTACTTTTTCATCACGGCAGAGCTTAATCGAGAGATCTATTCGCCCAGTCTAGCCCGTCGGCAATACTGGGTAGTCATGTTATTTACTCTCTCTATCTTTGGAACCCTGGCCCTAAGAATAGGTAATGGCCGAGAATTTCTCGAAGGGAAACCTATTTTTTACCTCGGCATATGTCTGGCACTGGTTCTGGCCTCATATAATCTCGTCCGAACCTTATTAACAGATAAGCGAAATATTACTCCAGCGGCTGCGACTATGACTGTGGGCGTGATCTTTCTGTTGTTGCTGTTGCTGCCTAACACAATAACTTTCAGCAACCCGATCATCGATGAAGCAACCAAGTTCTGGGTTGTTCATCTATGGGAGGAAATGGCCTTTGAATTGACCTCAGTGGGTTTCATTGCCACCTTTTTTGTCGTTTCTGGGCTGGCAAATCGTACACAAATTGAAAAATGGCTTTATTTAGAAGCCTCTTTGGCCATAGTCGGGGGGTTGTATGGTACCGGACATCATTATTACTGGATCGGATTTCCTGCCATTTGGCTAATCCTGGGTTCGTTAGTAAGTCTAGTAGAGGTTATTCCCGTAGGCATGTTAGTACACATGACCTATAAGGGATTAAAATCGAAAAAGATCCGCAGTAGACGAGAGATGCTTACATTATGGTTGTTGCTTAGCAGCGTATTTTATCATATAACCGGTGCATCTCTTCTAGGTCTATTCATCACCATTCCTTGGGTTAATCTTTATATGCACGGAACGTATTTTACTTCCGGTCATGCCCATCTGGCCTTATTCGGAAGCTTAGGATTTGTAGTCTTAGCAGGGTGTTATTATGTCCTCAGCCAAGGGAGTGAACCAACACTCAAAGAGTATAAGGGCGGAGTTCTGGCCGTGATAATTCTAAATATTGGCCTGATAATCATGTCCTCAGCTCTACTGGCAGCAGGAATTAAAGAGACTTATCTCTGGCGGATCTTAGGTATGGATTTTATGGATGTCCATTTGCTCCTTAATCCCTATTTGATCCTGCGAGTCCTGGGTGGGACTATGTTTGCATTGGGGGATCTTCTTTTATCCTGGTACATTTTTAAGGCCTGGCGAGGGACAAAGTCTAATAAGATGTGAAGGTAAATAATACGACGTCAGTAACGAGGTTAAGAAATGCAGATTACCATAACAAGTTCATTCTGGTTGTTTCTATTAATCCTATTGATTGCTCTTCAATTACTTCTGGTAATTATTCTTATTACGAAACCCTTTTTGCGCTATCTGATAGGGTTGCAGATCAAGGGTTTTTCGGACAGACTCCTTTCTGATAAATATACTCAAAATCTCATGGAATTGTGGCCAGCAGGAAAACGCATTTCACTTTTAAACATTCTGGAAATAGGCTTTCGAGCTCAGAATGGAAAAATCATAACGCGGCCTCTTGGTTCCCCTAAGCATTTTCCCGGCTTTGATAGTCTCATGTTTGCTCCACAAATTATGACAAGACTCTCTTTACCTGAAGGTACTCAAATAAACATGCAGGTAACTATTGGTCCAAAAGCTTATAAGCCGATGACTCTCGATATCCCCATTATAATTGGGGCAATGGCTTATGGCATAGCACTCAGTGAAGAAGCCAAAAGAGCTTTAGCTAGAGCCGCTAAAACTCTAAAGACCTCCACCTGTTCTGGGGAAGGCCCCTTTTTACCGGAGGAGCGAATGGAAGCAGGAAAATACACGTTGCAAATTTCCCGCTGGGCCTGGGGGGCTAGGACTCAGGAACAAATTGACTCTGCCGATATGTTGGAAGTTCAAATGGGACAAGGTGCTGATATGGGGGCAGTCACTATCGATGCTGTAGAATTTCAAGGTCGGGCGCAAGAACTCTCGGGCTTAGCCCCTGATGAAATGGCTATTGCTTTTCCGGCACCTCCCGGTGTTCAAAAACAAAGAGATTGGCCTAATTTCATGAAAAGTCTACGGGAAAAAGCTAACGGTATTCCTATTGCCTTAAAAATTATGGCAACAGGACACCTAGAGGATGATTTGACGGCTGCACTTAAACTAAAGTTTGATGCAGTTATTATTGATGGTGCACAAGGTGGCTCCCACGCCACAACCCCCATTAAACAAGATGATTTTGGCATCCCTAGTCTCTTTGCTTTAGTTCGGGCTGTACGTTTTTTGGAGAAAGAACGTGCCCGAGACCGGATAAGCTTAATCATTGCCGGTGGGTTCTTTACTCCCGGAGAGTGTCTAAAGGCTATGGCTCTAGGTGCAGATGCAGTCTATATGGCTACTGTTCCTCTGCTTGCCCTGACTCATAGCCAGGTCAATAAAGTCATACCCTGGGAGCCTCCTACGACATTGGTGTTTTATGACTCTCCCTCAAAGAGTAAACTTGATATCGAACAGGCAGCGACAAGTGTCGTTAACGTTATAACCTCTATGGTTTTAGAAATGGCAGAAGGCATGCGGGCTCTTGGAAAGGCGTCCTTGAAAGAGCTAAATCCTGATGACCTAGTTGCCCTGGATTCTTTGAGTGCCGAAGTAACTGGCGTGAAGCGAATATACTAGTAGGGTGCGTTATTCATAACGCACCCTACAATTGTTAGATTCCACGTTTAATTCCTGCTTTTATTCAAACTTCGATTTTGCACTTAATGGGCTTTTATGCAAATATCCTACCTGTTTCATGTTTTCAATAATTTTCCCAAGGTATTCATGAGTCAAATCAGGCCACTCAAACCCAAGGTTTTTTAAATAGTTAATAGTTTTTAAAGAATTAACGTTGAAAGAAGGAGTAAGGGTTAACGTTCCTTTCATAATCAAATCTGTTACAATTCCATTTATTGCTACCTGTTCATTTTCAGATTTTGATAAGGATATGATAGCCTCAGTATACTCGTTCAGGGATATACATTTTATATATAATCCATAGAATTCCAATGTTTTCAAGAAGCTTTTTACTCTAATTGTTTTATGGTTGAATAAATGAAATATAAGCAGTTTTGGAGAACTACTCTGCAATATAGAAATAATTGCTTTTGCACAGGAATCTACAGGTGTGAATTCGATGTATTCTTCGAGAAGATTTTCAGGAATAAGCCTGATTGTAAAGATACTTTTCAGTTTCCTATAAAATGCATTTTCTTCAATGTTGACCTGAAATTGTCCGTCAGAGATACGTCCTGTTAAGATCCCCACTCTAAATATTGTAGCTTTTAATCCCTTTTCAACTTCTTCCAATATAAGGCTTTCTGCCTCAAATTTGCTTCTCACATAAACATTGCTTTTGTAGTCCTGACCAATATTCAAGTCATTTTCAGTAAAGTCTTTTATCAATACTTTCTCACTCATATAGTTGCCTGAGACACTGGTGGTAGAGATAAAGCTCAAATGCAGATCATTTTTATGGCAAAAATCAACTATTTCCTGAGTACCTTTAACATTTATTCGTTCGAAATCTGAATAACTACCATAATGCTTGACCATAGCCGCAGCATGGATCACAGCTGTTACATTTCTGACTAGTTCTTGATACTCTTCTGATGAAAGTCCAAATCTTTTCTTGGAGATGTCCCCGTTTACCAGAATGATCCTTTGATTGATCAATTCACTGGAGGCTTGAGGAAAGTAGAAGTAAAGTAAATCTCTGAATCTTCTTTCAAAGTCTGCCCCTCGCACAATACAATATACTTTAACAAGTTGATTATTTAAAAGCTCTTTCAGGATATGGATACCTAAAAACCCTGTCGCTCCCGTTAATAAGATACCCCCGGTGTTAACCTCTCCTTGAACAATATACCGATTTAAGACTTCAAAATAATTCGGAATCTGATTCGCATAAACGCTTGCTTTTTTGTTTTGATGGGTAATATAACCCCGTTCCTTAATTCCTAAAGAAAGGCTTCTGATGGTGGGATGTTCGTAAAATTCTTGGGCAGATATCTTCCAGGCTTCAGATAACGAAGAGGAAAGTATTTCTAGAATTGCCAAAGAATCTCCACCGAGCTCAAAAAAATTATCATCAATTCCTATTTTGATTACATTAAGAGCTTTACTCCATATATCAGCCATTCGTTGCTCAATACCATCCCGTGGTGCAACATATTCATTAGCCTTATCATCTTCGCTCCAATTAGGATTTGGCAATGATTTACGATCAACTTTCCCGTTGGAGGTTAAAGGAAGTGCCGGTAGCCAAATAAACCGATTGGGAATCATATATTCAGGCAAGTAACCCAACATATGTTGTCGCAACTCAGATACGGGCAGTTCTACACTGCCAACCAGAAAAGCACAAAGTAAAGCCCTATCCAGATGCTGATATGTGGTAACAACGGCTTGTTTAATATCTTCATTCTTTAGAAGACATTCTTCTATCTCACTCAATTCAATACGAAATCCTCTGATTTTGACCTGCTTATCATTTCGCCCAATATATTCGATCTCGCCATTTTCCAGCCACTTTCCTAAGTCACCGGTTTTATACATTCTCGTCCCTGGGAAAAAGGGGTTGGATAAAAATTTCTCACTAGTTAACTCAGGCCTGTTAAGATAACCCCGTGCAACGCCTTCCCCTGCGATAAATATTTCACCTAACATGCCGATGGGAACAGGAGTCTGATATTTATCTAGAATATAAAACTTGGTATTTCCTATAGGTCTTCCGATGGTAAGTTGGTCTGCATCATCAAGTCTTTTTGTTGAAGACCAGATTGTTGTCTCTGTCGGTCCATACATATTGTAGATCTGAGCTTTCGTAATCTTTTTAAGACGTGATAATAAGGATTGAGGGAAAACTTCGCCCCCAACCATTATCAGCGACAATTCATTTAGACAAGTCGAGGAATTCAACATTATGTTCAACCTTGCAGGAGTAGCTTGGAGCACGTCCACTTGGTATCTGACTATCAAATCAGACAACAAGTGTGGGCTAGCTAGTTCCTCGTTATTGGCTATTATCACTTTCAGACCTGCAATTAGTGGGAATAATGTTTCCATAAAAAATATATCAAAAGATAGGGTAGTTATTGAAATTATCGTCTTATAGGTAAAGTCAATTTCCTTAGTAATAGAATGGACGAAATTGCTGATAGCTCTATGTTCGATCATTACACCTTTAGGCGTTCCAGTCGATCCTGAGGTGTAAATAAGATAAGCCAAGTCATTGGGTCGCAGGGTGCAGACTAAGTCATCAGTAGTGCCTTCCCATATCTCTGAATTACTAAGATCAATAACTTCTACCTCTGTCATCAAGTGATTATAGTTAGAACAATTAGTCAAGAGGAAGCGACAATTACTATCTCTTAACATATGCTCGATTCTTTCTCGGGGATAGCTGGGATCAATAGGCAAATAAGCTGCTCCAGACTTTAATATGCCCAATATTCCAACAACCAGATCAAAGGATCGTTCTACGCTAAAACCAACTATCTCCTCTTTGGCGACACCTTTCTTTAACAAGAACCTGGCTAGTTTATTTGATCTATTATTTAATTCCTGATAGGTTAATTGATTATTTTCGAAAACAAGAGCAATTTTTTCAGGAATCTTTCTTACGGTTTCCTCAAACAATTGAATGATAGTTTTCTCTGGTTGGAATTCCATTTCCGTTTGGTTAAATATACTGAGAACTAGCTGCTGTTCTGAGTCAGACAACATATTCAAATTACCAACACTTTTATTAGGGTATTTTATACCGTCTTGAATTAAGTTTACTAAAGACCTGTTGATATCCTCTATCTCCGCTTCTTTCAGAACATCTGTTGAGTAATCATAATCTAGATGAAATAATCCGATACTTTTCAATTCATTGATATTCACGCGTAAAGCATTGACCTCTTGACCATTAAAGTGCGCTTCTAATTCAAATTCTATTTGACCCGAATCCAGATTAGCGTTAAGAAAAGTCAGCGTAAAATCAAATAAGTTATCATTAATGTTCTGTGTTTTCCGAAATTGTTTGAGAATATGTACATACGGATAGCTACTGTACCTCAACATTGTAAGCCATTCAATGTTCAAATAATTTAAATAGTCTTTAAAGCTTAAAGACGGATCTACATCAACTATAAAAGGTAAATTATTAAAAAATGCTCCTATAGTATTTTTTTCTTTTAGAGTAGTTCTATTTAAAATAGTAGTACCGATTACAATTTGCTCCCGGTCCTCTTTCTTCCAGAAATAAATTGATAAAACTGAACAGAAAAAGATAAAAGGCGAAATCTTGTGTTGGTTACACACCTCATTTATCCTTGAAGAAATTTCTAGCGGTATACGGTAACTCTTTCTTCTAGCTTCAAGACCGCTAGTTCCTCTCTTCATAAACAAATTAGTGTCCGGCAAGGCTTTGATTTTCTGCTGCCAATAATCCCGGTCAGTGAAAAACCTCGATGAAGATAAATACCTAGCTTCCTTTTTTATATACTCAACATAAGAAGGTTCATTAATTTCAAGGCCCACTTCATTGACTGCGCTATTTAAATTCTTCACAATTTTATTTACTAGTAGAATAATTGCCCAAAAATCCACAATAATATGGTGACATTTTATAAATAATCCACTTTCGTTGTTACTAAACTTAAGTATCGCAAAATAACAAAGATCGGAATCATAAAATTGAAATGCTCTTGCGGTGACATCTTGAGCCCACTGATAGTAATCTTCCAAACCTTTGTTATAACTAAAATCCAGTAATTCAATGGGATGCTCATTGTATTCCGGAAAGTATTGAACAATCTCATTAGAATCATTCTTCAGCCGAGTACGCAACGCATCATTTTGCATTATAACTAGGTTAATTGCATTATTCAAAAGATGGTAGTCCAGTTGACTCTTAAATCGTATTGTAATCCCTAAATTGACATAACTAGGGTTAGGGTAAAACTTTTCTATGATTGAGATTGACTTCTGGGCACTAGTTAAAGGATAGATGTTTATCTCTTTTTTCATGCTGATACCTACCTTGCGTACTTCAGATATGAAATGCTTAACGATTTTTGCCTATATATAAACTTAAGCTAACTGTTTTTTATCAACTTTTCCGGTGGGATTTTTAGGTAAACTATCTAAAATGACCACTTGCCTAGGACATTTATAATTTGCTAAGTGCCTGCGACAGTATAGTATGAATTCTGTAGGTTCTGCAGACGCCCCCAGCTTTAATACTATAAAAGCTTTAGGTACTTCACCCCTGTCTTTGTCAGGGCTTCCAATCACTGCTGCCTCCAAGATTTGTGGATGATAAAAAAGACATTGCTCTACTTCACTGGGATAAACATTCATCCCTCCAACGAGTATCATGTCTTTCTTTCTTCCAACAATATATACATAACCGTCCTCATCAATCTTAGCTAAATCTCCGGTGTGGAACCACCCTCCTCTTAATGCTTCATCTGTTGCCTCGGGTAGGTTTAAATAACCTTGCATTACATTAGGCCCTTGCACACAAAACTCTCCGATTTCTCCATGAGGAAGTTCTTGATCATGGTCATTGACAACTTTCACATTAACGCCATCTAAGGCCGGCCCTACAGAACCAGGTTTGATGGCCTGATATAACCCAATACATGCAACGGCCTCAGAAGGACCACTCCCTTCAACAAGGGGAATGCCGTATCTATTAGTGAATTCCTTAATTATCTCTACAGAGAGAGGCGCTCCTCCGCTTAGGCAAATTCTCAAGGAGGAGATATCGAAATTGTGTTCTTGGGAAAGAGCTACTAATAAAGCCGAATACATAGCCGGAACTGCACAGAAATAGCTTATTTTTTTTGAAGCTATTTCACCTAAGACTGCATTTGGTATAAACCGAGGTAAGATTGTAAAAGATCCTCCTACGAAAATTGGCATTAACATATTCGTAAATTGTGAAAATGCATGAGAAAGAGGAATGACACATAAATTATGATCGTCTTCTCTAATGCCCATCCTTGTTATTAAGGCATTGGTAATAAATAAGAGATTACCATGAGATAAGAGGGCACCTTTTGGTCTGCCGCTTGTGCCCGAGGTATAAAGACAAACTGCTAAATCGTTTTCTTCTACATTCCTATCAACTGGCTCGGCTTCTTTTTTAAGGAGCTCTTCAAAAGAAATAATTCCCTCTTCTTTTGTCCCTCCGGTTGAGATTATGTTTAAATCAGGTTTCTCAACTCTTACTTCTCTGATCATAGGTAGCAATTCCTGATCTATTATTAACAATTTGACTTTGCCATCATTTAAGATGTAATGTATTTCGTCAGCTTTATATAAAGGGTTTAGTGGCACTACAGTACCAGCCGCTCGAAGAATAGCAAAATATATCCGGACAAAATTGGGGCAATTACCCAGGACTATAGCGACTTTATCACTTGGTTTCACCCCCAATTCCATGAGCCCTTGAGCTAGGTTGTTTACTTCCTTATCTAATTGACTGTATGAAATATTCTCATTTTCATAATGCATAACTGTTTTATTGGGAAGAATTTGAGCAGTTTTACTTAAGATTCTATCTATAGACTTAATATTTCCCATCATTCAATCCTCCTTGCTTTTTATCCAGGATAATATTCATTAAATCGCCGATGGTTTTAATTTTAAATAGCTCTTCATTACTAATTGTTATTCCAAACTCATCCTCTATGGAATTAACCAGGACTGGGATATCCAAAGAATCAGCGCCTAGGTCATCGATGACTCTTGTTCGTTCATTTAATTCTCCTTCGTAAATAAACTGCTGGTCAACGATTATTTTGATTCTTGACAAGATCATCCCTTTGTACCTCCTAAATGATTCAATCTTCCTCGTATATCAATCACATCATTTTCAATAATTTTTACTTACCTTTTTTGTTCCTGAGTATCTTCACGGCTTGTACCCTGCTTAATTATATCAGAAGATGGATTTTTTGGAAATATAATCCATAACATATTAAAAAAAACAGCCCTTTCGGACTGTTAATAGCAATTTCCATTGTTTTAATTGTGAGCATAAAGTCTTCATAATAACCCATTTTACCATCTGCAAAAAACTTCTGATCCAAGCCTACTCTTATGTGAACATGGCTCCCGCGACAGCCTTAATCAAGTGGGATAACTAGATTATTACTTATACAAATGACAGGCTACAAAGTGTCCTGGAGAAACCTCTTTAAACACCGGTTCATTGTGCTTACATTCATCAAGTTCCTTAAAACAGCGGGAACAGAAGCGGCAGCCTGCGGGAGGATTAATCGGACTTGGTACATCGCCCTGAAGAATAATCCGTTCTTTTTTATTCGCTGGATTAATTACCGGAATAGCAGATAGTAATGCTTGAGTATAAGGGTGCATTGGGTTAGCATAAAGCTCCTTTTTAGGTGCAATCTCCACCAACTTACCCAGATACATTACCCCCACGCGGTCACTGATATGTTTAACCACGTTTAAGCCATGAGCGATAAACAAATAGGTAAGCCCAAACTCTTCCTTCAAGTCACTTAGGAGATTCAACACCTGCGCCTGAATAGATACATCAAGAGCTGAAACCGGTTCATCACAGACAATCAGCTTTGGTTCGACAGCCAATGCTCGGGCGATACCTACACGCTGGCGCTGTCCGCCGGAGAATTCGTGAGGGTAGCGGTTACGTTGGTGACGAGCTAGTCCTACACAGTTCAAGAGATAAATAACCCGTTCTTCAACTTGATTCTTCGGCAGGAGATTGTTGATGACAATCGGTTCAGCAATAATATCTCCTATTGTCATTCTAGGATTTAGAGAAGCATAGGGATCCTGAAATATCATCTGGATATCCTTGCAATAGGAACGGCGCTTTTCTTCATTAAGAACTGTTAGATCCTTACCTTCAAATAATATCTTACCATTTGTCGGTCTATAGAGATTTACAAGGATTTTGCCAAGGGTTGTTTTACCACAGCCAGATTCTCCAACCAGGCCAAAGGCTTCCGTTTTGTTAATGGTAAACGAGACTCCGTCAACTGCTTTTAATGCAGTTACTGGCTTGCCAAAAAAATTAGTGTCAATAATAAAATGTTTTGACAGGTTTTGAATATCCATCAACACTTCGTTCATTTTATAGCCAATCCCCCTTCCATTGCGCCGACAGAAGCTGAGGTTGCACCTATGCCACCACAAGTTATACTTTCTGACTCGTATAAGAAGCAGCGCACCTTGCGTCCCGACATTTCTTTCAGCTCAGGGATTTCTTTAGTACACCGTTCCATACTGTGATCGCAGCGATCGGAGAAAGCACATCCCGAAGGCATATTGAGGGGGTTGGGCACCATGCCTTTAATCATATACAAGCGCTCATCACTATCATCGTCAATTTGAGGAATAGATTGCAGCAATCCCACTGTATAAGGGTGTAAAGGGCGTTCAAACAAGCTTCTGACATCTGCCTCTTCCACAATCTTTCCACAGTACATAACAATAACCCGATCGGCTGCTTCGGAAACCACTCCTAAATCATGAGTAATTAGCAAAACAGCCATATTGAACTTTTCTCTCATACGATAGAGTAATTCCAGAATCTGGGCTTGAATAGTAACATCTAACGCAGTAGTAGGCTCATCTGCTATTAAAAGCTCCGGCTCGCAGGCCAGAGCCATGGCTGTCATTACCCGCTGACGCATACCACCGCTCATCTGATGAGGAAAATCGTTGGCCCGTTGGGCCGCTGAAGGTATTCCTACCGTATCCAGCATTTCAATTGTCCGAGCCAAAGCCTCTTTTTTGGAGATCTGCATATGGGTCATGATGCTCTCCATAATCTGATCTTTAATGCGCCAGACCGGATTCAGGGAAGTCATTGGTTCCTGAAAAATCATGGATATATTGTTGCCACGAATTTTTTTCAGTTCTTTCTTACTCATCTTATTTAAATCCTGAGATTTAAAGAGGATTTCCCCATTGGCAATTCTGCCGGGCTTCTGTAAAAGACCCATAATGGAAAGGGAGGTCACACTTTTTCCTGAACCGGACTCGCCGACAATGGCCAGAATTTCGCCTTTATCTATCGTAAAGCTGATATTATCTACTGCCTTGACAATGCCTCGTTTCAGCTTAAACTCCGTACTTAAATTTTTAACTTCCAGCAACATCCTGTACACCGCCCTTATTTTATTCTGGATTTGGGATCAATGGCATCCCGCAGCCCGTCCCCGAGTAGGTTAAAAGCCAGCACAGTAATCGTGATGGCGATACCGGGAAAAATCAGTGTATAAGGCGCGGTAAAAATAAAGCCTCTCGCCCGGCCAAGCATGTCACCCCACTCAGCGAATGGAGGCTGAACGCCCAGACCCAAAAAACCAAGAGCTGCGGTATCCAGCACTGCGCTAGAAATACCTAAAGTAGCTCTGACGACAATCACAGAAATGACATTCGGCAAAATATGCTTATAGATAATGCGACTTGATTTATTTCCTATGACTTTAGCTGCTTGTACAAAATCATTCTCTTTAACCGAGAGAATACTGCCTCGTACAATCCGAGCATACTCCGGAATGGACACCAAGCCAATGGCAATAATTGCCTTATCCAATCCTTTACCTAAAGCCGCCATGAAGGCAATAGCCAGCAAAATCGACGGTATAGCCAGCATCATATCCATTACCCTCATAATGACAGTATCCGTTTTACCTCCTCGGTAACCGGCAATAGCACCCAGAATAACACCAACTGTCAGGGAAATAGCAACCGCTGCAACTCCAACGAAAAGAGATATTTTCGTCCCATCAAGGATTCGGCTGAATATATCTCGGCCTAGTTGATCTGTCCCAAACCAATGAGTGGAATTAGGATGAATAAAGGCTTTACCCATATCGGAATAATTGGGATCATAAGGCAGGATTTGTTTACCCATCAGCTCACTGAGCCAGACAGTAAGAGCTATAAGCACTAGGAATGCAATAATTATCAGGCCGACTACTGCAGCTTTGTTCTGTCTGAGAGTTTCCCACATGACTTTCAGCTGCGATTCCGGTTTTTCCACGTATTCTGCAGCCTGCAGCAAATTTTCATTCGGAACCGAACTATCCTTTGTCTTCATACAAGCTACACCTCTTTCTTAGAATATTTAATACGCGGATCAAGGAATCCATAAATCACATCGACCAATAAATTCATCAGAACAAAGATAGTAGCCACAAGCAAGACCACACCCTGTACTACGGGGAAATCAGACTTGAGAATACAGGCCACAGTATAGGCCCCAATTCCCGGCCAGGAGAAAACCGTTTCCGTGAGCACAGCTCCACCAAGTAAACTCCCCAACTGCAAACCGATAACTGTTATGATGGGAATTAATCCGTTTCGTAAAGCATGTCTGACAATTACGCGGCTTTCATCAATTCCTTTAGCTCTGGCAGTACGAATATAATCCTGCTGCAAGGTATCTAACATGCTGGAACGAGTCATTCTAGTGATGATCGCCATGGAATACATGGCTAGAGCACTGGCAGGTAGAATTATGTGCTGCAAAGCGTCTTTAAAGGAGTCCATATTACCGGTCACCAGACTGTCCACCAAATAAAATCCGGTTACTCGGATAGGCTGTAAGAGGGGGTCGATTCTCCCATTGGAGGGAAGCCAGTGTAAAACCCCCGAAAAAAGGATGATAAGCAGAATACCTAGCCAGAAAATTGGCATGGACACTCCGACCAGCGCCAACAACATACCGGCATTATCGAAAATAGAGTTCTTTTTAACAGCAGAAATTACACCTATAATGATGCCAAATAAGGAGGCCAGGACGATTGCTACAAGAGCCAACTCGATGGTGGCAGGAAAACGAGTAAATATCTCTTTAGTAACTGAGGTTTTGGTATAGTAGGAAGTACCCAAGTCGCCTGTCAGGGCACCTTTAAGATAATGGAAATATTGCAGGTAGATTGGATCATTCAGGCCATTAGCCTGACGCCATGCCTCTACAGTTTGCTGCGTTGCGTGCTGTCCCAAAACAATCGGGGCGGGATCAGGTGAAAACACGCGCATGATGAGAAAAACAATAATGGATACCCCTATCAGCACGGGAATTAACATCAAGATTCGTTTAATGATATATTTGAGCATCAGCAACAACCTTTCGACAAAAACAAAACCGGGAACCGGAGTTATCCGGTTCTCGGCAGTCTTAAATTATTTAGAAGTATACAAAGATCTTATTTCTTCGCTACCCCGGCAAACGGAGTAATGCCAGTCATGTGGAAATAGAAATTCTCAACGTTAGGCTTGTAGGCGCAAAGAGTTTGGGCGTGGGAAATTGGGAGCCATGCAGCATCAGCTGCTGCAATTTTTTCCAGTTGAGTGTAGATTGCATTTCGATCTGACCCTGCAGGAGTCGTTAGACCTTTGGCGATTAAGCCGTTGAATTGATCATTTTTGTAGAGAGCGATGTTCATGGTTGGGTCATCAACAGATAAGAGATATAAGAAGTTGTCAGGATCCCCATTATCCCCGATCCAACCATAGAAAGCTAAGTCATAATCTCCGGCTTTAAGTTTTTGTTTATAGGTGGTCCAGTCGAAGGAGTCAATAGTAACTGTAACACCAACTTTAGAAAGGTAGCCTTGAATTGCTTCTGCCAGTGATTGTCCTGTTGCAGCATTATAAGGTCTTGGGTTGGTGTAAGTGATCATGTGTATGGAAGTCAAGCCGGCCTCTTTCAAGGTCTTAGCTGCAGCTGTAGGATCATAAGCTACTTGGGCGATACTCTTGTCATAACCTTCCATAAAGGTTGGCAGAATAGAAGTAGCAGGTTCAGAATAACCTTGATACAGGCTCTTTACTAGTTCCGGAACATTGATAGCCTGAGAGACTGCTGCGCGAACCTTTGAATCATTGAAGGGCTTCTTAGAAGTATTATAAGCCATATAGTTGATATTCATTCCAGGAGCCTGGAAAATCTTATTGCCGGCATCAGTGATCTGCTTGACAACTGTAGAATCGATGCCATCGATGATATCAGCTTCACCATTGTTTAAAGCAACAACACGAGCAGAGTTGTCTTTGATGAATTTGAAGATAACATTTTTGGTAATTGCCTTGGTACCCCAGTATTCTTCATTACGATCTAACACTATGTTTTGATCTTTTTCCCATTTAACAAATTTGTAGGGGCCGGTACCAACAGGTGCCTGGTTAACATTATTGTTATTATCTTTTAAGGCCTTGGGACTGATGATTGGAGCAGCCATGATCATTGCTAAATTATTCAGCAACGGTGTGCTGGGAGATGTCAAATTAATTTTAACCGTTTTAGCGTCAACAACCTCAACATTTTTTACAGAACCGTAAACGAAAGGCGCATAAGCCATATCTTCGGTCACTTGTGGAGGCAATTGACGGTCAATGTTAAACTTTACGGCTTCTGCATTAAAGTCAGTGCCATCATGGAATTTTACGCCCTCTTGAAGGTGGAAAGTATAGCTAAGACCATCGGGACTAATTTCCCAGCTTTTCGCTAAAGAAGGTTCTACTTTGGTGGAATCTTGGTTGTACTTTAAAAGACCTTCATAAATGTTGCTCATTACCTTTGCCGACTCACCGTCGTCAACAAGTGCAGGATCCAGTCCTCTAGGCTCAGCACCTTGAGCATAAATCAGGGTATCGCTGGCTTTTGGTGCAGTGCTACCCTCTGGGTTTGCTTTGCTGCCTCCACAACCCGTTAAGGAAACTAGGATAAGCGTTGCAGATAGAGCAAGGGCCATAATTCTCTTAACTTTTCTCATTTTCTTCCTCCTACTTTTTCTTTGAATTAGAAAATATTTCATATTTTCTGTGAATTTGTAGTACCACCCCTAGATGTTTTCCCTAATTATAACAAAATGGCTAGGTCAACTAAAGAAATAAAAAAGAGAAAAAGTAGAATTGATTATTACATGTCGAATCTAAAGAGAAGAAAATCCCCTAATGATCCTTCCTTAGGGGATTAAATATAAATTAAAATTAACTAGTTTAGGTTGTATTAATTGAGGGTGAATCACGTTAAATCAGATCCAACAATATCGATTCTTCGGTCTTCCTATCTTTTGATAACTGGGAATTGACTGTACCTTACCATTTTGAACAAGATAGGTAAGATATCGATACACTGTCGGAACGGCTAATGATAATTCTTTGGAAATCTGTTCCACTGTAGTAGGTTGTTGGCAGTCAGTGAGATATCGCTCTATATAGGAAAGGGTCGATTTGCTGATACCTTTGGTTACAAAGACTTCGTACTGCATTATTGGTTGTGCTTGAACTGCCTTTGTCATATCTAACAATCGCATATGCAATTGGACGCGAGCAATTAAGTCTGGTGCTTTCACGGGTTTAAGGGCAAAATCAGTGGCCCCTGCATCTAAAAAACGATCGGCAATTTCCTGCCTTTCATCGACTGTCAGTACTAGAATAGGTATTTGCTGATCTTTTTCGCGGATCAAGCGAACTGTTTCTAAACCATCCATTTCCGGCATATGATAGTCCACTAAAATAATATCCGCTCCATGACTTAGGAACCCCTTAATTCCTGCCCTCCCATTGGGATAGGAGACGGGATCCCATCCGGCAAATGTAAATATTTCACTTAAGGTATAGCGCAATGACTGCTCATCATCCATAATTATTATTCTCATTGGCTTTCTCCCAGTGGCAGGGTTATCCAAACCTTTGTTCCCTGACCGACTTCACTTTTTATATTAACATATCCCTCATGTCCTTCCGCAACCTGTCGCACAAAAGCTAAACCAAATCCGGGGTGGTTTTTAGTGCTGTATCCTGTCTTCCAAATCCGTTTTACGTCATTTTCCGAAATACCGTAGCCATTGTCTTCCACCTCTAATTTCACAGAGTTTCCCAATGTTTTGGCGCGTAAAACAACCCTTCCGTTCTCTCGATCTTGAATGGCATCCAAGGCGTTATCAATTAAATTTATAATTGCCCGAGTTAATCTGATTTTATTAATGTATAGATTTGATTGAGGCTCTCCATCCAATTCAATATCAACGGATAAATTTGTGCCGCTTAAACGACTAGCCCGAATATAATCGATTAGCTCTTTAAGTTCACACCAATTCTTCCGATCCTCGTACAAAATTTCCGAAACCATTTTGCTCATTGAATTAATGGAGCCATAGATAGTTTGACAGTATTCCTTCAGCTTAGGATCAGGCCAGCGGGTCTCCATCAATGACACCAATCCCTCAATAGTAGCAAGGGGAGTTTTGAGATCATGGACAAGATGGAGGACTTCACGTCCTGAGCGAGATTCATTAGCTTCAAGCTTGGCACGAAGCAAATCTTGCGAGATTGTCCACCTTTCCATATATAAAATCAAGTAAATCCATAAAGTTATGGCACTGGCAACAAAAATAAAAAATAACACATTGGCATAAAGTGTTAGAACTTGACCAAATCCGATTTGTATAGCAACTTGTTTTATTTTAATAGATAATGAACCTTGTCCGAAACCATAAGGCGTCAGAAAAGGAACCTGATTCAACCAGGCAACACCAAAAATTAATTGGGAGAAAACCAATAGTTTCATCCCCATATTTAATTTTTGTTTGCTCAATGCCTGCATCACCACAATCGATATCCAAAGAAAAATATCAGTAGCTCCAAAACTATAGTTTAATGGGGTAAGTTGATTAACGATTATATAAGCAAGGGGAACCGCTGTCAGGGGAATGATGGTTTTGAATCTCGGGCAATTTAAAGCCTCGGCCATCCCGTCACCTAACATCACGACACTTAGGAACTGAGGAATTGAAACAATGGTATTAATTGACACAATGAGAAAAGCATTAAACATTAACGCACTACCATCTGTTTTCTGGTTCATCGTTTGGAGTAATTGATCTAATTCGATGAGCTGTGGCTTTAACCAATAAGGAATTAAGATGCCCAGCAGAAAAAATCCAATTCCTATCCATATCTTCCTTGATTTAATAACTCTTCCCACGGAATTACCATCCTTTCTCCTTAGATTATTATAACATGTAATCAAAATACAGATAATTTTATTTCTGCCATGGCGTACTTAACCTTTTTCCATATTTGCCAAGGTGTTCTGGCTTATTATTAATTCAGTGCATACCTCCAGCGAAGTAGAATAAGGGCTCCTACAAGATTCTGCTCAGGCACTTCTGATATCTTCGCTTAGATAATTATGAAAAAAGCTTTGAAACCATTAATCTTTATGGTCTCAAAGCTTTTAATTAATTATGTTCATTTTAAGTTTTAGCTTAAATAGCTAAAACAAAACGCAATTGCTTAAATCTTAAATTTACCTACCAGATAGGAAAGGTTTTCGCCTATTTTGGCTAAAGCCTCTGCAGATTGGCTTACTGAATTCATTGTAATCGCCTGTTCCTCTGAGGAAGCCGAAACCTCTTGGGTACTTGCAGCCGTTTGTTCAGCAATAACTCCAATCTCCTCGACTGATCTAACAGCTTGCTCACTCCCCTCGGCCATTAATTTAGTTGCTTCGGTAACTTGCTGGATTTGCTCAACCACCGTATTAATCTCCGAAACAATAGTTTGGAACGAATCCCCTGCTAGAGCAACAGCCTCTACGCCAGCAGATACTTCTGCCTTCCCTTTTTGCATAACTCCAACGGCGCGTTCAGTTTCATACTGAATGTTTCCGATCAAAGTGGAGATCTGGGCAGCGGACATTGAAGACTGTTCTGCAAGTTTCCGTACCTCCTCAGCCACTACAGCAAAGCCTCTTCCTTGCTCCCCCGCCCTTGCTGCCTCAATAGCAGCGTTTAAGGCCAACAGATTGGTCTGTGAGGCAATCCCGGTAATCACATCAACGATTTGTCCGATTTGGCTGGACTGTTCACCTAACTGAGAAATAACTTCTGCAGTTTGGTCATTAACCTCCCGGATTTTCTCAATCTTCTCCACAGCATTTCTTGCTTGAAGGGCACCCAGTTCTGCCGCTTGAGCCGCGTTATCACTACTATGACTCACAATCTCAGCATTTTCCGCAACTTGTTGGGCATGTGTGGAAAGTTGCTTGATTATTTTTCCGGTTTCCCCCACTGAAATAGCTTGCTCTGACGCCCCCGAGGCAAGTTGTCCCAGTGTACCAGCGACTTGTTCGCTGGCAGCTGTAGCTTCTTCTGCTGCAGCCGATAGTTCTTCACTCGTAGCGCCCAGAGTACTTGCAGTGTCGGCAACTTCCCTGACAATAGTATGAATGTCCCCAATAAACTGATTAAAGTGTTCCGAAAGTTTACCTACCTCATCATTACTTGTAATATTTAACCGTTTGGTTAAGTCGCCGTCCCCTTGTGAGATATCCTTTAACACATCGCTGGTCTTTACAATAGGTTTAGTAATTCTTTCTGAAACTATAAATATGACCAGCCCAATTGCGAACAATGCGACTATCGCAACAATGATTGAAAAATTGCGAATGGAATTAGCTTGCTCCAAGATCGTCGCCATTGGAACATTAATAACAAGGGACCAGGGCGTTGTCGTTCGACCAATCGTCACTGGCACATAGAATCTGTAATACTCATTATTGGATATCGTGTAATTCTTCCCTGCTTTAATTGTTTCCAACGCAGCTAAATCATCAAGATCATTACCGATTTTATTAGGGTCAGGGTTTGATACGTACTTACCGTCATGGGAAACAAGACACGCATATCCGGTATTAAAAGGTTTTATCTCGGAAATTGTCTTCTGGATAGTGTCTAAAGCTATATCTGCTCCAATCGCTCCAACAAATGTACTGTCTCCATTAATCAGTATAGGTTCAACTAGGCTGATCATAAGGACTTCCTTACCCTGCACCGTGTACTGGATAGGATTAGTAACAGTCTCTTCCTGAGTTTTTTTAGGTGTTAAGTAAAAATCCCCTACACCCGGCGTATCATAATCCACGAGAGCTTCGACTTTAATATCTCCTGCTGCTCTATTCCAATAGGGGATGAATCGACCGGTTTTATCATGGCCTGGTTGGTTTACATGATCCGGGTCTTTCCCGTCCAGGGCATTCGGCTCCCATACTGTCCAGGTTCCCAGAAAATCTTGGTTGTCGTTCAAAACGCTTAGGATCATAGAATTCATCGTTCCACGATCAGTGTTGTTGGCCTCCTTAAGGCCTTCAAAGGTTGAGCCTAATGTTCTCACAGTATCCATAGGAACATTTAACTCATTCGTTACTTGATTAGCATATTGATATGCGGTGTGTGTAGCCGTTTCATAAGCAGCATTCTTCGCCATTTCGACAGATTTTGTCGATACAAGCAATATAACGCAAACAAACGAAACTAAAACGACTATGCCTGTTGAGAGTAATATTTTGTTCCTCAGTTTCAAATCCCTTATCATTTTTATTCCCCTTCCTAGAGTTTTGGGTATTTAAAAAACAAGATTCCTTCAAGCTTATTTACTGCCTAAACTAGTCCCCCCAATAAAAAAAGCCGCCGAATTCAAACGATCGGCGACAGATTTTGTTCGGTAACCCGGCTATCTTATACATTAATGAAGACCCGTGGCTTTGCGTCCCCAGTTTTCACTGGGTTTGCTCTTATCGCAGAATATAAAATTATTCACATCCATTATTGAGACTATCCAAGTGACCTAATATGATAAATCGCAATTAAATATAACATATATCTACATATTGTTACAATAATTTTATTTAGAATTTTTTTGATTGCGATACTATAGCTTCCAGCCGGTACGGCTAAGTTTAGTCCCCAAAATAGGCCATAGTACATACCTTAGTATATAAATGAATGACATCCTCAGGTCTAATCTCCCATTAGAAGGGCTGGCAAATACTATGATAATTGGCATACCCAGAGCACTTCTATATCACAAATACAAGCACCTCTGGAAAAGTTTTTTTAATGAATTAGGCATCGATTATATCGTTAGTCCGGATACAAACAAAGAAATTCTTCGCAAAGGTTCAGCCTACTCTATTGATGAATCCTGCTTATCTTCTAAGATCTACCTGGGGCATGTGGAATGGTTGTTGGATAAATGTGACTATATTCTCATTCCCCGCTTTTCAGATTATAGTAGAAATGGCACGGTATGTCCCAAGTTTCTGGCGATTTATGATTTAGTAGCCAACACTTTCAGAGACAGATCTATAAATTTATTATCTTATAGCATTAATCCGAAGGTTACTCATGTTGAAATGGCCGCCTTTCTTAAATTGGGCAAAATCCTGGACAAAAAGAAGTCTCAAAGTCTATATGCCTACCTGAAAGCCAAACAGGCAGAAAAAAGGGCGCATTTGCTAGAGATAACTGAACAAGAGCGTCTACTCCACGAAAGTAAGCTGAAGATTTTAGTGATAGCTCACCGCTATAATATTTGGGACAAATATATCGGCGAACCTATCCTCAACATTCTGCGAGAGCAAGGGACTGTTCCGATTATTGGCGATATCGCTCCCCAAAAAGAGACCTTAGCTAATTATACCCAGATCAGCGAGACATTGCCCTGGGTCTTTAATAGGGAGCTTGTCGGCTCCATACCCATTTATAAAGACCTTGTCGACGGTATTATCCTTATGAGTGCCTTTCCTTGTGGACCGGACTCCCTAGTTAACGAGATCCTTATCCGACGAGTCAAGGATAAACCTATTCTTAATCTCATGATTGACGGACAAGAGGGAAACACCGGAATGGAGACCCGTTTGGAAAGTTTTATCGATATTATCCGGTTTAAAAAGGATGAATGCCATGGAAGAAATTAAGGCCAGCTACCCTCAGCTAGGAAATTATTGCACTCCTCTAGAGCTCTTATTCACTGAAGGATTTGATGTCAAGTATATTGTTCCTCCGCCTATCACCAAAAAAACCTTAGCCTTAGGAAGCCGTTACAGCCCTGACTACGTTTGTGCACCTTTTAAATACCATCTGGGAAACTTTATCGAGACGATTGAGGCAGGCGCAAACACCCTTGTCCAAACCGGCGGAGTATGCCGGTTACAATATTACGGAGAACTTCATGAGCAAATTCTTCAGGATTTGGGCTATAGAGTTCATTTCGTAAACATGTCCAAGGTTCAAGACACCAACCCTCTTACCTTTTACAATGGCTTAAAAGAGATAAATCCCCAGATGTCTTTGCAAAAAATAGGGAGGATTCTGCCTGTTGTGTTGAAGATGTTTGAATACATCGACGAGGCGGAAAACTTTATTCGCAAGAACATTGGTTTTGAAAGTAGCAAGGGAGCTTTTGAGAAAGTTCACGCTGCCTTTCTGGGGGATCTGCGCACTGTCCGTAACAAGAAAGAGCTTAAGAGCACTTACCGGGACTATATGAAGCTGTTCAAAGGAATTGAAATAAACAAGCCTACAGATCCTCTTAAAGTAGGAATCGTCGGAGAATACTACACCATAATGGAGCCTTTTAGCAATCATTATCTCGAGAAAGAACTGGCCCGAATGGGTATTGTCGTTGACAGATGGATGAACGTAACAAACACTCTGATCCATTATCCAAAAAAACAAATACAAAAGCAGATAAAAGATTATGCCGAATATCCTTGGGTGGCTACCAGCATGGCAACCATAGACCGCGCTTTAGAGTTTGCCAGAAAGGGTTATGATGGCATCATTCATGTCAAGTCCTTCGGCTGTACTCCGGAAATCGATGCGATGCCGATTCTCCAGAATATCAGCAAAGATTATAAAATTCCGATTCTCTATTTTACCTTTGACACTCAAACCAGTGAGACAGGGGTCAATACTCGTCTTGAAGCTTTTTATGACATGATCATCATGAGAAAGGAAACAAAGAAATGAGCAAGGCATATTTAGGAATTGATATTGGCTCAATTTCTACTAAAGGGGTGATTATCGATGAAAATAATAATATTAAGGCAAGTGAGTATCTGTGGACAGAGGGCGACCCTCTGAAAGCTGTCAAACGGCTATTGTCCGCTCTAAAACTCCAACTTGCCGACAGTCAGCAAAGAATTGTCGCCGTCGGAACTACAGGCAGTGCCCGCAAACTGATAGGAGCAATGACGGGCGCTACTGTCGTCAAAAACGAGATAACCGCCCACGCCATCGGCGCAATGTCTGTTCATCCTGACGTCCGCACGATTATCGAAATAGGCGGTCAGGATTCAAAAATAATACTAATCGAAAACGGTATCGTTATCGATTATGCGATGAATACTCTTTGCGCTGCCGGAACCGGCGCATTCCTCTCCAGCCAGGCACAGCGCCTGCACATCAATATTGAGGATTTCGGAAAAATTGCCCTGCAGTCTACAAAACCAACACCTATTGCTGCCCGCTGCACTGTTTTTGCAGAATCTGATCTCGTGCACAAGGCCCAAATTGGTCATAAGAAAGAAGATATTGTTGCAGGCTTATGCCAGGCCGTCGTTGCCAACTATCTTAATAACGTGGGTAAGGGCAAGAAGATCATTTCGCCTGTTGTTTTCCAAGGTGGTGTAAGCAAGAACATCGGTGTTATAAAAGCCTTTGAGGAATTACTGGGGATGCAGGTCACAGTGGATCCTAATAGTCATCTGACTGGCGCCCTTGGAGTAGCGCTGCTAGCAAAAAAATCAAGAGTTGAAAAGGATTTCTTCTTTGACATCACTGATATTGAATTTAAAACAGTTGGGTATGACTGCAAAAAATGTTCTAACAACTGTGAAATTATCTGCATTTATAAAGAAAATAAAATTATTGATGCCTGGGGTAATAAATGTGAAAACGGAGCGATCACTAAATCCCAGCCCCATGATTAAATTCATTTAGCAATTTGGCTTTAAATGTCTGAGTTTTTAGGGATTTTGTTCGAATGCCAAAAGCCTTGAGGAGCACATCTTTATGTCCCTCAAGGCTTTAGTTTTGTATCGTAGGGTACGTATCTCTACTTTTCTATCCTTTCGACGACACACTTAACGTACTCCGTCCACGGAAATGATAGGACTCTCCAAATGCGGCACCACCTAAAATCAAAATCGCACCAAGGATTTGAACCATACTCAGATGTTCGTTAAGAATAATTGCTGAGAATACCAGTGCGGATAAAGGGTCGATATAACTGCATATAGCCACTGACTGGGCTGGGAGCTCATGAATAGAGGAAAAATACAAATAACAGCCGATCCCGGTATTAACCATCCCAAGAATTAAAATGGGAATAATACTTGAACGGGTTATAGAAATTGTACCTTCATGCATGAAAAAAGTGTATAGAGCTACTACAGTACAGGCAGTAATAAGTTGAACGAGGGTAATTTCCAGTCCGTCAAGTTCTTTCACTTTTTTATTGGTAATTATCATTCCAGCATAAAGCAATGCAGAAATGATTCCGCACATAAGTCCCCAAGACATTCCCCCTGTTAAAAAATCTGAACCGTTGACGAACACCATACCCAAAGCAACCATGATAACCCCAATCATTTTGCTTACCGTCATCTTTTCCTGGAATGTGTAAGGCGCAGCTGCTATTACAATCACCGGTCCACAATAATAGGCCAGAGTTGCGGTACTGACACTGGTTAGCCGATAAGCCTCAAATAAAAACATCCAACTTAGCCCCATTGAAAATCCGGAACCCAGTAAATAAAGCCATTGCTTTTTAATTTGCTCAAAATGTGGCCTTTTCCCTCCGGCTATAAAAGCAAGGCCTAAGAACAGGCTGCCTATAATGGTTCTTGATAAGACTATTTCCGAACTGCTGAGCAAAATATAACTGGCCACTATGCCATTTGAACCAAAAATAAGCAGCGACAATATATATTTCACGTATGCTTTCGTCATTTATTCTGCTTTCCTTTCGCACTTTTTCTCCTATTGTATTAATCTAACACGCCCTGCTTCTGTTGTGTAGCCTAGAAATACTTCTCGGGAAAATTCTCTTTTCCTAATCATGAAATTTCTAGATACCTCTTTGCTAAGCAGTGTTAGCAGAAGAGAGCATACAGTTTGGCAAAAAAGTTTAATCCACATAAATAAAGACAGCCCTGAGCTATAAACAGGGCTGTCAAAAATCTATGCTTAGACTTTAAACTTATGTATACTTACAAATGCGCCTGACCCCCTTAAGCAAAACCTCTACTCACCTCACCAAAGCTCTAAAAATAAGAATTCCGTCATTTAAGCTTCCTTACTCCTTAACTTGAAGTATACGTAAAAACTGGTACCTGCAGGGCCAGTTTCAACACTTATCCTGCCGTTGTGACGTGCAACTATACCGTAACACACAGCCAACCCTAAACCAGTCCCTTGCTCTTTCGTCGTATAGAATGGTGTGCCTAACTTCTCAAGTGTACTCTGATCAATTCCATTACCTTCATCCCTTACGACCAGGGCTACTTCACTTTTAGTAGTGAAAGTTTTTATTAGTAAATGTCCGCCTTTTGACATTGCTTCAAATCCATTTCGAACAAGATTTAATAACAACTGACGAATTTCCCCAATATTAAGTTGCAAATCCGCAACAGTATTTAGCTCAGTAGTTAGTAATTTATCGTTGGTATTGGCATCTGCTTGGATCAGCGGCAATGTAGATGTGATTATATCGTTAATATTATGCCATTCCAACATAGTTGGTTTGTTTCTACTGATTGAAAGAAACTCCGAGAGAATTGAATTTGCTCGATCTAGTTCTTCTATCATAAGGTCAAAGTATTCCTTATCCTTTGACTCCTGTTTTTTCTTAAGCAATTGCAAAAAGCCTTTTACTGTTGTCATTGGATTTCGAACCTCATGACTAATACTAGCTGCCATTTCACCGATCAAATTTAATCTATCAAGTTTGACCATCTCCATCTCAGCTCGTTTGCGGTCTAAGATTTCCTGTGTAAGTAATTCATTAACTGCTTGCAATTCTTTAGTTCGCTCTTTAACTAAATCCTCAAGATAATACTTATGCCGCAGATCCTGATGCTTAAGCTTAAAAAGCAAAAAAGATATAAAATATGATATTAAAACTACTGAAAAAGTGTTTATATAGTTTCCCTGACGAATGTCCGGATTCTCTTGATTAATAGTTAGGAAAATCGTTAACGTAGCAAAAGATGAACCATACAAAAACGCTTTGACCTTTAGGTTATAATTGGAGATTACGGCTACAATAAGGCAGCCGATTATGTAAACTGTAACTTGCCCATGGATCTTTTGATCGATACCAGAGACCACTGTTGTTTCGAATAGGATAAAAAAAGAATAAAACACGACGTAAAATTTGTGAGCTAAAGTTATCTCATTAGCGGTTTGAACCATTATCTTATAGGAAGCTAAGATGCATAGAATTGACACCCACCCCAAACTGACATGAGAAAGGAATAGATAATAATAACTATTATTAATAGTCCAAAGACCCCTGGTTCCGTTTAGATAATCAATAAAAAGTAAAACTAAGCTTAATAAGAACAACACAATTGAAAATTTTCGGGTTAGATTAAAATTTTGATAGGTGATTATCCTTTCAATGGCGTTTTCATGGTCTTCCGTTATCTGTTGTGATTTTAATAAGCTCATGTAGTACATCTCCTACCTCTATCTCTCACAACAAATAATATTCAATTCTATTAATGTTTATCCTCTTTTTTCCCCTCTTCTTTCTTTTTCTACATGACAACATCGTTCATGATCTAATCGGTCGCATAGGAAAGGGCTGTCCAGAAATTGCGATTAAACTTGAAACATATGTATACTTGCCAGAAAGCAAATAAAAAGATATCACAGATTTTCCATGATATCTTTTTATTTGCTTTGTTTATTCAGTTGGAGCTGCAACAGAAAGTTGATTATTAATCATTTCCTTCTCGGCAATCAAATCTTCGATATGTTCCTTCTGTCCAACTAATTCTTCCAGAGTCATGGAATTAAAATCCTTCTTGGCAGATACAGGGATTTCAATTCCTCGATCTCTCAACAATTGATCCACCTTGTCTTCATTTTTCTTGTAGAGATAATAGGCTAATGCGGAAACCCCTACCCCCACTGCGAAGCCTGTTATATGGTCCCTAGATACAATCATCATTCTTCTTTTCCTCCTAACTTTCTCTTTACTTATTATAATTTTTTAAAATTAGCATTCTAATCTTAAAAAGATTATATCATTCTTACTCTTTAATCCTTCTAAAGCATCTCCATGTTTATTAGAGACTCTCTTCATTTGATTTAATAAAGAAGGTTCTTTCATGCTTCCTCTAAACCCTACGTATTTCCTCATTAGATTGCCAAATATTTTAATAATGCTTTTATGATAAAGATTTTCTTCTGATTTTACCGCAACATCATAATAAGTTCGGTTTTCTTCCTGACTGTAGGCTTGAAAGGCTTGGATGCTTATTCGATCAAATTCTTCTCCTGTCAAATGTCTGACAAAAGTGGAAATCCATGTGATCGTAGAAGAAACTAAAAATTCCTTTTTCAGAATTGAATTTAGTAAATATACGGCAGTAACAACTTCCGGATCAGGGGAGCCTGAGAATTTCACTTCAGAAATGCCATGATTTACAACAGCTGCTAAGGTGCTTACCCCGGCGTTCCACTCCAGTAAATTTGTAATGTTGTTGAAAGGGAGAAGCCCTGAGCGTCCAAGCCAAGCAGCAATTAAGGCCCCCAGAGCATAATTGTCAATGACGTTTACTCCAACGTACTTCTTCTTATTCTCCACGTAAACTGAGCACATATTATACTCAATTGATAAAGCTGTCCCAATCCTTATGATAATCTCCGACAACTCTATTTCAATGGGATTGTAATAGATCAAGACTGACCTGGTGATGGGACTGAATTTAACGCAATGAATTCCGGCATGTCCCAGGACTTCTTTTTCTAGTTTATCAATTCTTCTCGGAGGCATAGATAAGGAAATGCGGACTCTGCCAGGCAATTGGTGGATTATGTTTATCGCTGGATAACTCATATTCTCAACTCACATTTCTTTCAAAGTTATGAAACAATAACCTGGCCGAGTTGCAGACAACTAGTATTGTTGTGCTATTATGAAGCACCGATCCCCAAACTACCGGCAGAATGCCGATAGCGCCCAGCATAAGTCCAACTGTATTGATTCCTATAGTCACTGCAAAGTTCTGTTTTACAATAGACATGGTTTTTCGGGACATATTTACCATGCTGGGTATTAACAAAGGGTCGTCACTGGCAATGGTAACATCTGCTGCTTCTATGGCTATATCTGTTCTGGTATTGCCGATAGCTACCCCAACATCTGCATAGGCTAGGGCCGGGGCATCGTTGATTCCGTCCCCCACCATAATGACTCGGGATCCCTTGGACTGAGCCTGAAGAACATACTTGGCTTTATCTTCCGGAAGCAGTTCCGATTCAAAGCCATCCATAGCCATGCTATGGGCTACAACCTTGGCGGCATTTGCCAGATCTCCAGTCAGTAATTTTAACTCATCAAACCCTAAATACCTCAGACGATTGATTGCTTTTTTCATATTCTCTCTCAAGGTATCTTGGACACCTAAAACCCCTATGAGCACTTCTTCCTGAGAGACAAAAATCACATTTTCGCCCCGGTCTATCAAGTGAGTAATTTCTTTTTCCAGGTCAGAAATATCTATCTGATTTTCTTCAATGAACTTTCTGTTGCCCACTCTGACCGTCTTATTGCCCACCTTAGTTTCTACCCCTCTAGCCACATGAACGATGGTTTCAGAGTGTTCCGGTATAGTCCACCCGGATCTGCGCATTTTTGATAAAATTGCAAAGGCCAAAGGATGAGTCGAAGTTTCTTCTGCCGCTGCCGCAAGCTTTATAACTTCCTCTCCCGTTACATTTTTCTTAGTGACAATGCTTGTGATTCTTGGCTTTCCTTCAGTTACTGTGCCTGTTTTATCTAAAATTAAGGTGTCTGCTTCGGCCATTGCTTCGATTAAATTTCCGCCTTTTAATAAGATTCCGTTTTTGGCTGCGGTGTGAATAGCGGCAGATAAGGCTGTAGCTGTAGAAAGCCTTACTCCGCAAGAATAATCAATTATCAGCATATTTAAGGCTCGGACAGGACTTTTCGTGGTGAGATAAACAATCCCGGCAAGGGCAAAATTCAAGGGGATTAACTGAGCAGAAAATTTATCTGCATAAACTTGGATTTGTGCTTTATTATTGCCGGCATCTTCCACCATGCTCACAATCCGGGAAACAGCAGTATCGTCCCCTACTTTTTCTGCCTTTACTGTTACATTTCCGGATTGAATCACAGTTCCTGCAAAGACGCGCTCTCCTTTTTTCCTTACCACCGGCATAAATTCGCCGGTGATAGCTGCTTGGTCTATAACTGCTTCGCCATCGACAATGATTCCGTCCACGCTAATTTTATTTCCGGTATGCCCCATGACTAAATCGGCAACTTGGATTTCCGACAGGGGAATCTGCACTATTGTATCATCCTCTAACTTTTTCCAAACAACAGTTTCTCCTACCTCAATCATATCTTTTATGGCATTTCTCGTTCTGTTCATGGTATAAGCTGTAATGAGTTCGGCAATATCCGATAGTAAGATAGTGGTTAAGGCAGAAACCCCGCTGCCCGAAAGTAAGGAAGTGATAATCGAAGCCATTGTCAGGGTATCAGCATTCGGCCTCTTCCTAACTAACACGGACTTCATACCACTTTTAAAAATAGACTTTGATAACCCTAAACTAAGAAGGGCCGGAATAGTCGTAAACCTGGACAAAAGACCCTTCTGGGGAACAAGCTCAAAGCCTTTAGAAAAATTAGCAACCAAAAATCCTGCCCCGGTTACGGCAATTCGAGCCAGAATATCCTGATAGGACTCTTCCTGTAGTCTTCTTTCATTGACCGGAACATCATTTTTTTCTGCCCGTTCATTTTTATGGGCTACTAATGAATATGTATAGATAACCGTTTCAACCGTTTCCAGAATTTCTTCCCCATCCGCCATTTCGGAATCAAAAATAACCAAAACATTTCCAGTAACGGTATTTACCGTTGCTTTATTGATAATTGCTATGTTATTTAAGTTCTTTTCCAGATCAATGGCTTGTTGTCGAAGATATTTTAAGGTCCTGCATCTTATCCGCACTCTTCCGGCAATGCTATGAATTATTTCACATTTTAACAAAGGCAGTTCTTTTTTTACCGGCACTCCCTACCATCCTCCTTTACAAGCACATCTCTCGCTTAATAACTTCTTTCATTTTCTCAACTGTGATTCCTAATTGGTCTACTTTCGTCTTTTCCAGTTGGTTTCTGTGCGCGCCTACTATCCTGATCATAGTTTTTAGGTGTTTAATGATTTTCTTTTCATTAATTATATTGGCATCATATAAAATCACTGCGCTGCCTGAAACGTAACTGTAGGTGGCTTCGTTTACTCCCGGAATTGCTTCGATTAATTCAACGACTGAGAAGGTGTCTACTTGCCAAGCTTTAGGGATCTCCCTGATTGAAGGTATGGCTAATCTCAGTCTGCCTGGAAGGCTGTGTACTACATGGATCTTAATCAGATAGTCATATAGGTTTTCTATCAGAATCATCTCGAATCACCCTCTAACACCAGGGATCTGTAAGCCCAATACAATAAGCTGTAAGGATTTGACTTAGCTGCTTCTGTAGAAAAAGCTAACCCCTTCACTCCATAAAATAAGAACATCAGAGAAAGGGCGGTTTTCATATCTAACAGCCCTTTTGTCTTTTCGGAGAGCGAATAACTTAGGGCTTCATTCCATTTCTTAATTTCTTGCCTAATTATGGAGATTTCCGGGCTTTGTATTTTGTCCTCTAACCCCAGAAGCTTTATGACTATCCCAACAATTAGGAGTTCATCTATTTTCTCTGTCTCATAGATTACTAATATTGAACCCGTTAAGGTATTGGCTTCTACTTTTTTTATGCCCTCAATTGTGCACATTTTATCTTCGAGAAACTCTTTTCCGGTTGAAGAATTAACGAAGGCAGGAACAAAAAATCGAATGCGCCCAGGAATAGAATGCTTTATTTCTATCGTTCCACGAAATCCTGGGAAATGAGTTCCCTTTTTCTCTTGACTAAAACCCCTTGTGTAAAAAAGGCCAAAAAGCATACCGCTTAGAATTCGATATTTATTCATGTTACGCTTTCAATACTAGGTATTGATTCCTCCTCTTTTCAAATTCTGTATGTTGTAATTCCCCATATGAAGTAGATTCGTGTCGAACTAAAACCGATTTTATCGCTATATTATATTAGAACCTTTAGCTTGTCAGGATAATTTACAATGATAATTATTATCAGAATTATTGCTGGTTGTTCATCGATATTCATTATCAATTATCATTAAAAATTTAGTCATACTGTTTATCAGTATAACTATATAATACTCTTAGTACACCTACTTTTAGGTAGCTTACACCTTCTGTTGCAACCCTTGTCAATCCTAAAAATTGTGGATTATCTTATTTTTAAACCTTTACAGCATTGCTTTCAGGACAGCTTTTTTGCCGATACTATGCAAGAATATTTGTATTTATTGGCTTTCTCTCGTTGAAAACCATTATCATGTATTGTATTTGAACCATGAACTTTTGTCAATACAAGACACGACTAAGGCAACTTCACTATAATCACTGCGATTTTTAATAATAAGCATGAAGCAGTTGCATTAATGCAGATTGTTTTGTATCATTATATTGAACAATCAACATCGGATCAGACATTTTAAATCTTAGTTCATTTGTAAAAACGAACAAAAAAGTCCTTGTTTTTTTGTAATAAGTTACAAAAAACAAGGACTTTTTATAATTCAGTCGGCCTGGGCGGTTTATAAAAGACTGAGGGCCGTGTAAGACGAAGACTCGGGGTCTGTGCTGTAAGACGCAGAAGTTGATTATTTTCCGTCTGCCGTATTTCATGTAATTGTAAGGCACCGGTTAGGCAGGCTTGAACACAGTGAGGAGATTTGCCTTGGTCAAGGCGGTCATAGCAGAGCTGGCATTTGCCCGCTTTTTGGGTGAAGGGGTTTAATTGTGGGGCATTAAAAGGGCAGGATCCCACACAGGACTGACACCCGGTACACTTCTCCGGGTTATGCAAGACAATACCGTCCCGTCGTTTATAGTAGGCTCCCCCAGGGCAAACCCTCAAACACTCAGGATTTGCACAATGATTGCATGCCGTTGATAAAAAGAACCTTTGAATCTGGCTATCGCCTGCTCTTTCAATCTGACGGAGCTGTCGCCATTTCAATGGCGCAGGTAACTGATTATTTATTTGACAGGCTTTGATGCAAGCACCACAACCGAGACAACGGTTCGTATCCAAGATAAAACCCAGTTGTTTAACCATTCTGGAACACCCCATTTAGTTAAGATATTAGAGAGAATCAGTTGAGTTTACGCAGATTAATAAAGGTTTCATTGAGGGCAAAGCCCGGTGCTCCCAGGGATAAATTCCCCATGTCCGTATTAGGCGTTCCCATTAGGCTGTTAAGGGGAAGGTTAGATTTCACCGGTTCCTGATAAAGAATGACTGCTTCTCTTGGAAGCCTGTTCTCAATTTGGACAATCCCCTCCAGTTTCCCAAACTTATTCCAAACCAGTACCCTCTCCCCTGTCTGCAAGGCATAGCGCTCTGCAACTTCAGGAGAAAGATGAAAAATGAAGTCTTCTTTCTCAGTCTCTGAGGAGTAGACTTGAGAATTAATCGTCGTAGCATGATGGGGGGTTAAGAGGCGAAGGGGAAATTCCTCAGACGGTGAAAGAGGCGGTCTATAGACCGGGAAAGCGGGCAGGCCGGAGGCTTCTGCCCTTGCCGAGCCAAATTCAAAACGGCCGGAAGGGGTTTTAAAACGGCGGTTTTCCCAGGCAGTGGCAGGAAATCGAGCGCGCACAGGGCCATTAAGAATTTCTTCCGGGGTTTCTAAGCCCAGGATTTCCAACATGTCTGGCCCAACTTCTTTGAGCAGGGTCTCCTTTTCCTCTCCACCCGTCGGAAAGGCACAACTCCCCGGGGCCAGTTG
This sequence comes from Desulfosporosinus hippei DSM 8344, assembly GCF_900100785.1. GTDB lineage: Bacteria > Bacillota > Desulfitobacteriia > Desulfitobacteriales > Desulfitobacteriaceae > Desulfosporosinus > Desulfosporosinus hippei. Next base: position 162,133 of record NZ_FNCP01000003.1, read on the forward strand.
ATTCAGTTTATGGGAAACAGCCCAGGCGATTTGGAGATCTGAGCGGGATTCTCCGACAGGGGCTATAGTTGGCTCATTGACCCCAACCCAGTAATGCCAATAACTGGCGTGAAGATCCCAATGTTCGTAATGAGTTGTAACGGGAAGAAAAAGGTCTGCAGCTTGAGAAGACATGGAATGAAAAAGATCGCTGATTACAATATAATCGAGCTTTTGAATTAAGGCCTTCCAAAGATGCAGATTCCCATCCTGGGATAATGGATTTCTGCCGGAAATCCAAAGCATTTTTACCGGAGGGTCTGAGCATTGCAGAGCTTGTTCCGCAAAATTATTGATACTTAATAAGCGATCTTCTCGATTCTCTTTGTCCTGAGGGACGGACTTCAGCAGCCCTTTTGACTCTGGGGTTTGTTTAGGGTGAAGGCCCTGGAGCTGGCCTGCAAACTGCCAAGTTTTAAATTGACCGTATTGCACCCCTCCGCCGGGTTCGCCAATATGTCCGGCCAAAGCTCCCAGGGCATCAATGGCCCGCAGATTCTGTCCTCCGTTGGTGTAGCGTTGCAGACCAAAGCCGGCCCATATACAGGCGGGATGAGTTTTAGCGTAATCTACCGCTAACTCCCGAATGGTTTTAACCGGAACTCCAGTGATTTCTGCACAGTGATTCAGATCAATATCCCTGCGGAGATACTGTATAAATTCTTCATGCCCTAAGGAATAGGAAGCCAGGTCGGGATCAAGAAGATTTTCTTCCACAATAACCTTTGAAAACCCTAGGGCCAACAGACCATCCGTTCCCGGACGGACTTGAATAAAATGGCTGGATCGTGCGGCTGTCGCACTAAAGTAGGTATCAAAACAAACCACTTTTACTCCCCTGTCCATGGCATTTAAAAGAAGAGGCATCTGATGGACAGCTGTCCAAGCGGGATTAACGCCCCAGAGCCAAATCAGCTGAGATTTCCCCATATCCCCGGGGTCTGAGCAAAAAAACGTCCCGAAATCATAGGTCTGGGCATCGACACCTGCCGACCAACAGGGGGATCCTATAGCTCTTGTCGTTGAACCAAGACCGGAAAAGAGGCCTTCCATAGCATTATGCAAAACCCCAAAATTTCCCGAATATTTATTTAAAGCCAGGGGCAAGGCATTCCCATACTCCTCCCTGAGCCGGAGTATCGTGCCTGCGATCAGGTTTAGGGCTTCATCCCAAGAAATCCGTTCCCAATATCCGCTGAAGCGACCTCTTTGCTTCATGGGGTAACGTATACGTTTCTGGCTGTAGACTTTCTTGACATCTTCCAAGGCTTTAGCACATAATTTGCCTTTGGTATATTCATGGAGAGGATCCCCTTCAACGGAAATCAAAATTCCATTTCGCGTGGTACTGAGGATGCTGCATGTATCGTAACAATTGCGCGGACAAATATTCCGATGGGTCTGATACATAGGGTTACCTCCTTCCCTTAACTAGTCTTCCTATTTAACACTATTATAATCTGTTTTGGGAATTCAGGAGGAAGAAAGCTCCGAACCATTTACTAAAATGATCAGGAGCTTTCCAGGCTATGGATAACTTAGGAAAAAAGCTTAAACGTCTTTATTAGAACAACGCTGAGATATGGATACCTACTGCACTGACGTAAAAAAGGGCGCGTCCGAGAATTTCCCCTACTCCAACCAAGGCAAACACCAGGTAAAGTGTACTAGCCGTAAATACTTTTTGGGATTTGAGCCCTATTAGCAGCAGAATCAAGGGGGCTAGCCAACCTAACCCGGCCCGGAGCCAGAACAGCGGGCTTGAGAGGAGGAACTGGACAGTAGCCGCACCCTGAGCATTAACCTTAATTGTGGATGCGTACAAAACAAACATAAATATACTTACAATGATACAGCCCAAAGCCCAGTTCAGCAAACTCTTTTTTTGCTCGGGTTGAAGCTCTTTACCCCCCAGAATTACCAGAGCCAGGGCACCTAATAATCCGGCTGTCAGGATGAAGAAAAATACCGGTGCAACATTATTCCAAGCCGGGACTCGGGGAAGAACATAAATCATGGCACTGCTGATGATGCCTAATAACCCCAGCACTGAAGTGATCAGCAAAGAACTCCGAAGTTTACCCGCAGGATGAAAGGACAGCCACAAGAGATAGAGCCAGCCGACAAAGGTAAGGATAAAGAAGAGGATTTCCCGGCTTAACCAGGAGGAGCCGAGATGAGTGATTGCCCGATAAGCCGCCTCCGGATGCCCTAAGTGGAATAGAGAGGCCAGTAAGGCAATCATTAAGAGTATTCCGGAGACCACGACACCTTGCTTGAATAGTTTTTCCTTGAGCTGATTGCGGCAATCCAGGCCTAAAAGGCCGACGATTATACCTATTGAAATCTGACTGAGTACTGTAAACACTATTAAAGGCCATTCCCAAGTTCCCATGGCTTAATCCCTCCTAATCTGCTTGCCTTGTTTTGGTCCGATGAAACGAATGGCTGGCTGAGTAATGTCCGGGCTTGGCAGGCCGGGTAAGGTTTTTAGCACACCCATCCTTTGATCCAAGGCCTCATTAATTTCAACCAATTGTAAGGCTTCCGGAATGCAAGCGGCGACACAGGCAGGTTTCTCTCCTTTATCAATCCTTTGATAGCACAGATTGCATTTTTCAACCTTCTTTTGAGCAGGGTTAAATTGCGGGCGATCATAGGGGCAAGCCATGAGGCAAAGACGACAGCCTATACATCGATCGTGATCATGGACAACAATCCCGTCCTCCCGTTTTGTGTAGGCTTTGACCGGACAAACTCTCAGACATTCCGGATTAGCACAGTGATTACAGGCCATGGAGAAGAACATCCGGGTGGGCAAGGAATAATCTTCTTCACGAAGTTGGAAAACCTGACGCCAACGGGGAGCTGCATCCGTTTGATATTCATTTTTGCAGGCCATCTCGCACCCCTGACAGCCTACACATTTTTCTGAGTTATGCAAAAAACCTAATTGCTTAGTCATTTAGATCCCTCCTTAAGCTTTTTCAATCGTAACGAAGTTGTCATGAAAAGCCACACCATTATTACCGGTGGCTTGTTTTCCCATGTCGCTGGGAGTAGCCTTCAAAGTGTAATTAACATTGAAATTGGAATCCTTATACCAGGCCTCGTAGGAAACAATCACCTCCGGAGATGTCGTCCTGGTTAAATGGGCTTTAACGATAATCGAGCCCAAATCGTTGTAGATTTTAACCTTATCTCCTTCGGAAATTCCGTATTTTGCTGCAAGCACAGGGTGTATTTCAACCTTTGGTTCAGGATTTGCTGTCATCATCCAGTCCAGATTTTGAAATTGCGAGTGAAGGCCGTGTTGAGGGTGAGGTGTAAAAAGGCGGATTGGGTATTTTTCCGGTGCCTTCATGTCTTCGACCCAAACCGGCAAGGCCGGTAACCCATTCTTCTCAGCTAAATCACTGTGAATCTCGATTTTCTTAGAGGGGGTACGGAATTTACCGTCAGCCCAGGATGCCGGCGTCATTTTCGCTTTGCGGGGGCCTTCAATTAATTCCCGATAATCGCTGATTCCGAGTAAACTATGGATGCCCGGATTAAATTCCTTAGCTGCCCATTCTTCCGGAGTTCCGCTGGTTGGGAAGGTACAGGAACCGGGTTCTAAGGCATTCATTTTTTCCGAAAGCAGCATGGCGATTTCTACATCGCTTTTGGACTCATACAGAGGATCAATAGCCCGCTGATTAATTCCGATCCAATAGTGCCAATAACTGGCCATGACATCCCAATCTTCAAAATGAGTTGTCGCCGGGAGAACAATATCGGACATTTGTACGGTTTTGTTAAAGAAGGAATCCACCGTCACAACAAATTCCATGGCTGCAAACATTTTCTCAATAGCATTGGTATCCGGATCTTGAGAACCCGGGTTTCGGCAAGCCAGCCAGAGCATTTTGACCGGGGGATCATTTTGGGCCATCACATCATGGGCAAAGTTATTCATGTTAATATTGCGGTCGCCCTCTTTGCCGTCAGGTCCGATAAATCCTTTCGAACCCTTAGGTGCCGGATTAACCATAGCGTTGTAGCTAAAGCCCCAGGTTTCCAGATGGCCGTAATTGACCCCTCCGCCGGATTTGCCTACATTCCCTGTCATCACACCTAAAGCATCGATGATCCGTACGTTCTGACCGCCGTTGATATGCCGCTGCATACCATAACCCACCCACATTGAAGCCGGTTTGGTTGTCGCATACTCCCGGGCAATTTCCCTGATAATATCTTGGGGAACACCGGTTTTTTCACTAGCCCAGTCAAGGGTAATGTTCGTCTTCAGATAATCCACCCATTCATCGAACCCTACGCTATTGTTTCGAGCATAATCCCAGTCAACCCAGTTGTTGTCGAGAATATAGCGAGCCATTCCCAGGGCCAGAGCACCATCCGTACTCGAGTTTATTTGAATATACAGATCCGCTTTAGAGGCTGTTGAGGTGAGAACCGGATCGATTACAACCAGTTTGGCACCGCGTTCCCGAGCCTTATTGATAAAGGGAAGGGTATGAATTGCTGTCCAGGCGGCATTTTGCCCCCACAAAATAAGATATTTGGCATTGACCATATCCTCAGGATCATTGCTGTAAAGGGTTCCAAAATCATAGGTTTGGGCATCGATCCCTGCCGGCCAGCAAGGAGTGCCCAAGGCGCGCGTCGTGTAACCGATGCTGGACATGGTGCCCTCTGCTCCATAATGCACGATGCCAAAATTCCCGGAATATTTGTTGAAGCAAATCGGGAGAGTTGAGCCATAGCGGCTTTTTAGTTCAAGAATCTTTTTAGCGATGGTGTCCATGGCTTCGTCCCAACTGATGCGTGTCCAATTGCCTGAACCCCGGGGGGTTTGCTTCATGGGATATTTGACCCGATCCGGACTGTAAACCCGCCGAGTATAGGTATACCCTTTTAGACATAGCTTGCCGTTGGTGTAACCATGCTTAGGGTCACCCTCAACCTTTTTGAGAATTCCATTTTGCACATAGGAAATTTGTCCGCAGGTATCATAGCAGTTTCTGGGACAGACGTTGCGAAAGGTTTTCATCTCTTCGAGGGAGTCGTCCGCTGCTGTAACTGATTTGGTTAATAGATTAAAGTTGAATAACGCTGCACCTGCCGCTGCTGCTGCAGTTCCGCCTATAAATTGACGACGCGATAATTTCATAATGAGCCTCCTTACTTACAAAAGCTTGATTGTGTTCCGGCTACGAGGATTTTACTAAGGGCCGTGAATAGTGGATAGTCAGTTGACCTGCCAATGGCTTGGGCAAAAGCTTCTACCCATTGCTCCATGTGCTTGGAGCAAAACTCTCGGTGAAGCTCCAAATAATACTGGGCTGCAGATAGATTTTGCTCTTGCTGGGAGCTAAGGGCTCTGGACAGGAGATAAGCCATGAATTCTAATTCAGTACCTATGAAATCATCAGGTTCATGCCCCTGCTCTTGGGAATGTAACCCTTCCCGGAGATACATTTTTCGTACCGCCAGGGTCTGCTCTTGCATGACTAAACCTTCTGCCGAACGATAGACTGATTCATAGGGAGGGGCTTTCGGGGCCGCCGGACCTACGAATAGACGATTAAACTCATAGGTTAAAGCTTGGTATACTTCCGGACTACTGTTTAGGTATTCCTCTAATATTTTTACAGCCGATTCCAGTTCTTTAGGTCCTTCACTTTGAACCAAGACCGCTGCAGCCTTGTTTAACGGTTCTAAAGTCTTTGGCAGCTGCTCTCCGCCTTGGTCGAAAAATCGACTTAAGGCTAATAATAGGTTAATCTTAGCTTGATATTTCTCCAGGGTTCTTTGTTCGGCACATTCTCTCATTAAAAACACCTCCCCTTTTGTTTGTACCATAAATCACTTCCTCCCTGGTAATTCGGTTTTCCCTGATTTCTTCCTTTGTAAGAAAAAATGAAAATGCTCCCCATCCTTTGCAATAAACTACAAAAAGCCTTTCAACCCTAAGATTGAAAGGCTTCCAAAGAAAGCGAAAAGTTTTTATTAACCTTTATTCCGGCCACAAGGTTTTTAATTTGCCGATTTTTAAAGCGATGAATAGATTCATTTGGTTTTCCAGAACCGATAAATCACGTCCTAAAATCTCCGTGGCCTTTTTTAGGCGGTAGCGCAGTGTGTTGGGATGGAGGAAAAGCCTTTCCCCGGCAGCATTAAGATCCGTACTGGAAGTCAAATAAACTAAAAGGGTTTCTTCTAAGGCTAAATTGTTTTCTCTATCGAATTTCAACAATGGGCCTAGAATCTCATTGCGAAAGTCCTCCAATTCCTGCCGATCCAGTCTATAGAGCAAGCGCATTACTCCCAGATCTTGAAAGGCAATAAGGGGTTCATTCAAGTCAAACAATTGACCCAATTCCAAGGCCGAGCGTGCTTCCTGGAAGCTCCGATGAATATACCGAGCCGTGGGATATAGATTTCCCATTCCCCAAGAAAGCTGATGTTCTTTAGGATAAGCCGCCAGCAACTTTAAAACAGGCCGAAGAAGGATTTGAGCTTCTTCAGTCCATAAGTTTGCCGGAATTATGTCTGCTTGGGGGAATAGCATAACAACTTGGCCATTACGTTCCAGACAAATGGTTTTAGGGCGGTAGCTTCTTAAAGCAGACATGATTTCTGACATAATATCCTCGAAAATCTCTTGTTGGGGTGAGTCGGGGTCAAAACCGGGGATCTCCCCTACCACAACTAGGTGGGGTTTAGAAAAATCCCATCCCCATAATTTACCGCGGGATATAATGACCTCCAGAGAATCAAAATTATTATAAAGTAAGTCAAAAAGGAAATCCCGATGGTAATGCCGTTCATTTTCCTGGACGCACTGGGCTTTGGTCAATTCAAGAAGTAAGAGGGTTGCGGTTTTATCTAAAAATAGCCGCTCGATACTGCCCAGGAAGTTTAGTGAAGTGGCCATGCCCAGGTAACCTAGTATCCCTTGCTCCCCTAATAAAGGATACCAGGTGAGAGGGACGTTGAAGGGTTCAGCCCATTTGCCTGAAAAAAGTTCTCCGGCAGGGACACATAAATTTGGCAAAGACCGCTTGGGAGATATGAAGAGTGGGGGGGTTTCAGGGAGCTCGTTTCCGCCTGCCCATTCTAAGATCTCTAACTGTTTATTGAGGATAAATAGATCAAACCCCAATATTTCACGCAGATTATGCAGAATGGCAAAACTTCTTCCATGGGCCAATTGTTTTGCTAACTCCTGAAAATATTGTTCGCTTACCGCAAGAATTCTCCCCTGTTCACGTTCGATCCAGCTCACTGCGCGTTCACAGAAAGCCTCCCAGGACATCTGTTTTTTTAATGAACATTGTAAAACAATTCCATTGTTTGGATCTTTTGAAGGATCACAACCCTTTTCTATAATCATAAGCTTTATGTTGCCGTCTTCGGGTTGGAGGCTAACAAAATGACCAATCCATGGCAAGGTAATATGGCAGTGATCGTTAAATTCAAACCTCTGAACCGACCACTGCTCACATCCTTTCACTTCTGATTCATTAGGATCAGCAGGGTATAAATCAACAGATTCTAAAAAACGGTTCAGGGTAAGTGCGTAGGGTAACGATTGTTTTCTCATATAGTTCTTTTATCCATCCTTGTCCAACTTTTTCTTTACATTGTTTTCCATAAGCATTAAGAAATTATTTTAGATAGTTGATTAGAATAGTTGGCTTTTATCCCTAAAAACAAGGTCACTCCTGAATTTGATAATATCATTATTACCTCTCCCCTGATTTGCTGGCATTAATACATTTATAAATTTGACGCTTAGTTAACTGTGCGCCTATCTTAACATTTCTTTTTTTAGAATTACAGAAAATTTTTTTAATAGCCGCTTTGGGCAGGATATTAAAATTGTGTTCAGCCCTCTTACCTCACTCTCTTATACTCTTCATGAGCTTCCGGATCCTTCGGGGCTACTTAGTCAGTTCCTTCAGCAGCTCTTCGAATTCTTTGGCTCAAATTCGGAATCGATTCCGAATTTGAACTGTCCTGTCCGGCGGTGAGCTTGGCCCCATACTCTTCAAAGAGGCGCATGAGTTAATTGGCCATTCTCCATGAATTGATCATAGATTTGGCCTCCGTCAGGCACCCTCCGATTTCGACTGAACTGTAAAGCAGCATTCTGTCGGTCTGATATTTAATACTGTTAATTTTCGGCCGCGATAATCTGCGGCGTCCGCTCGCTTATTTCCTTCGTCATGATTTTCGAGCTCCTCTGCTTATTCATAAGCTTTTACGGAGGAAAAGCTTATGAATAAGACAAGATGGATTTGAACAATCTTACTCATAGTTTATGTGTTCAAGCCCTCACTTGTGACAAAATACTGGTAAGACCGTAAAGCGCCTAGGCTCTTTACGGTCTTGCCAGTATTTTTTAAACACCCTAGACAGGGGTAACCCCTGCCGGACAAGGTGCATAAGATAAAAAGGAATAACCAAGGCGTGGCCAGTCAAAATCCAGAACAAGGGGGATTTATAGATGGCTATCATTTCGTCAGGACTGGAAACCGAGATGGTTGTCCGTTATCAGATCGGTATGACTGCCGACGATTCCCCGGTATTTCGAAAAAAAGCCTTTCCGGGCTGAAGATGGACGTGTCCGATGAGGATTTTTACGAAATAGCAACCACATTATACGATTTGATATCCGCAACCCGGAGTAAACGCTTTGACCTGACTGAGGAATAGATCCCCATTCAATCAATCATTCGAGGAGAGAGGGTATTGGTATGCAAATACGCAGCAGAAGACCCTTCGGCTGACCTTTGTTACAAACAGGGGGAAGCACATTTACCCTTGCGCTGCCGGCACCACGGACAGCCCTGACCGCCACTGAAGTTGAGGCCGCTATGGAACTGATTATTTCCAAAAATATGTTTCTCACAACCGGCGGTGAATTGATTGGCAAAAAAGATATAAAAATAACAGATTCAACAACAACCGATTTGTATGATCCGCTCCTGTATTAAAGCCTACCAGAGGGGAAAATGCCTCGCCTGACGATGGCTGTTGATTTTGCGGCCCAGGGGCCGCTGTTACAAATAAAGATTCGGCCCTGCTGCGACCATGGCAGCTCAAATTCGGAATCGATTCCGAATTTGAGCAGAAACCAAGCGGTGATCCTCTAGAGATAATGCTTAAAAAATAGTTCCCTCTTTCCTCTGAATATCGAGGCGTGGCTCACTCATCCAAACCCAACAAGAAACCAAATTCTAGCAGACCCTTAGTTCATCGAGTTTTAACTCAATAACATCCCCTTAAGTTCATGCCATTTGCAATTAATATTGTTTACATTAACAAGCATATTAGACATGTCAACATTCTGAGCTTGAATCGAAGCCAAGAATTCCTCATTTGTGGCTGAATGCTGTTCTGCTATCGCTGATATACTTCCTACTTGATCATTTATTTTAACGAAATTTCCCAATACCTGTTGAGCCATTCCAGACTCCTTTTTCAATAATTGATTTTCCTGATTATAGGAATCCTTCAACTCATTAAAGAAGTGAGTCACATCCGATATTAAATCATTTCCTAATTCAATTGCGCTAAAGCCAGACTTTACTTGAGTTGTTGCAAGATTCACTTTATCTATAATATCTTGGGTTACCTTGCTAATATTTGCAACAGTCGCTGCACTTTCCTCTGCAAGCTTTCTAACTTCTTCAGCAACAACTGCAAAGCCCCTGCCGTTCTCACCCGCTCGAGCTGCTTCAATACTGGCGTTTAGGGCTAGCAGATTTGTCTGACTTGCGATTTGCGTGATTCCCTCTAAAAACAGACTTATTTGATCAATGCTGACTTTAAGAACTTCAACTGTTTCCATGGCTGTAAGAACAGACGTACTCACCGTCTTCATCTGGATATTCATTTGATTAATTTTATTAGAGCTATCCTCAACTTTGATAACCATATTACCGGAAATTTTTGCAACAATGTCAGATATTTTATTATTCTCAGCTACTAGTGTTTTGGCATTTAGCATATTGTAGTTGATATCCTCTATGTTTACAGCTTGTTCCTGTACTCCTACTGCTACTTCCGTCATGGCGACCACTATGTGGTCATTAGACTGCTTTATTGCTTCAATATTTTTGCTAAAACTGCTTAATTCAAGATCCAACACTGTTGATACTTCACTAACCTTATGCATCGTAAGCTGCAACTTATCTAGTAGTTCCCCAGTTTCTTTTTCTTTGGAGACGACCGAATCAACCAGATCTCTTCCCCATTTTGTCAGGAAAAATATCAGAATTACAGACACATTGAAATATACAAGAGTCCTTGTTAGCCCTGAAGCAGGGCTAGTAGTATTCGTCAACGCTAACGGATGCATGACATACGTTGCAATTATTATTGTGTCTATGACTCCTCCAACGATTAATACGAGCGCCTTTTCAAAATATAGGGCCGACATTGAAAAAGCTAGCATCAATAACATGAAACTACCAATACTGGGACTTTGGATATTTGTTTGTAAGGCGATTAATGATATTACAATACTAAATACGCCACCTTTAACCTGTTCCTTGATATGAACAAAGTAAACGGATGTACTAATTACTAGAACGATAAGAACTTTTACTGAATTCGTAAAAAACAAAGTGTCAAATCCATTATAAATAAGACTTTCGAGCAAAATTAAAATAGCCGCACCATAGATAACACTTAAATTGACTTTACTCACTCTTTTTAGATCATACCCCGTTGCAGTTATACGCAAGTTAAATTCCCCTTCTTTTTGAGACATATTTCACATGGCACTTTTCAAGTAAAAACCCCATGTTTCATCCTAAACGCCCTTAAATATATGATTAAAATTTAAATTAAACAATAGCTTTAATTGATCTATGTTTAAGTAGACATTGTAACTCAAATGTATATACCAAATTGTAATTCTCCAAAATGCTGAAGAAAGCAAGCTGTTGGCTTCAACCTTAGTGTTAAATATTAAGACAGGTTGACACCTACCGGCGGTCTCCAAATCAAGCAAAGAGCATAACTACGTGAGGTGATGCTAATCATAATATAATTAATAATGGACAGTTTAAAATTGATTTTATTCTAGAATGTAAAAAAGCCCTGAGGCTGTACATTGTGATGTACCTCAAGACTTCCGTTTTTATGTATCTCCACCACATTCGAGGGTTTGATTGGTGGAGGCGATGCGTATTTATCCAAACCCTCGCCTAGTCATCATACTTTCTAAGATCGTTGTACAGCCTAAGATTAATAGTATTAGCAAAAGTCTAAATCCTCAATATCATTTGGTTGTGAAAGTGTAGATTCTTATTGTTCCGGATCCGCATCATTTTGCTTAGAATCCTGTTCATCAGCTTCAATGTCTAAATACCCAAAACTATTTCGTCAATGAGTCTTGGGTATCCGAACAAACTTATGATGAGTAAGGCATTCCTTTTAAGAACCAATCATAATTGTTTTTCGACTCAAACAGGTCGATCTGCTTTGTTTTGACTGCATTTTCTTGAACTTGATAATTATTCTTCGCTGTATCCATCTCCGACTGTGTAATCATACCGAGGCTCATCCGAACCTGAGCCTCAGAAAGTGCCACTTTTTCTTCTGTTAGGTCCTGCTCTGCGAGGCATAGATCGCTTTGCTTTTTGGCGATATCATTAATGATCGAATGATAGGTTGTCTCCAGCTCTTGCTCTAACTGGGTTAGCTCCAAGTTTGCATTCATTAAATTATAATTTGCTTCTTTATACTGATATGATGAAAGGCCGTGATCCTTCTGCGCCTGTTCAAGATCAGATTGTAAGATCACAATCTCATATTTTTTAATTGCTATCGTATAACTAGACTCAAGAGCCTTCTTTAGATCAGAGTCTTGATCTTCGGGAGTAAATGCTTCATTTAAGATCGGAACAGTTCCTATTTCCGGGTACTTCTCAAAGCTAAACAGATTTTTTAGATCGCCCTTATATGAATCCATCTGAAAATGAACACTTTCCAGTTGATTTTGCAAATCAATTAACTTATTTATATTGTCGTTGACAGTCGTAAAGGGTATTAAGCCCAGTTGCTCTTTTGATTTCAGGACTTCTAATTGCTTTTGAAGCGTATCTATGCTCAAAGAAATATCAGATGAACTCAGCTTTAACTGATTATAAGCAATAAATTTACTTTCAGCAGTTAACGTCTGGGTATCATCGCTCATCGAAGCCTCGAGATCTGCTATTGCTATCGAGGTAGGCAAATCAGCAAGATTTCTCTCTAATTCCTTTAGGTTATCGAGTAAACTACGTTTTTCAGTACCAAGCGAAACGCGAGTTGAGGACTCCTCAGTCTGATCTCTCTGGCTGTCAATATCTTCAAGGTCATCCTCTAAATCCTTAATTGATCTCTTAAGATATGCCTTGGTAACCTCACTATTTAGTCTATTGTTTTGATTGATTTTAACGTCAATATTTTGTTCATTGATTATACCTTTGATATCTTTAAAATTAATGATTTTTAATTCCGCCGTGTCAGCTAAAGCCGTAAACGGTTGCCCAAAAATTAGCATGGAAGTTATTAAGGCCGACAAATATAATTTTTTCATGTTAATCCCCATTCCGCCGCTGTCGCAGGCGGCACAAATAGTTATGAAAAATGGTGTGCGACTTTCACCAAAATGCTATCATTTTCAAGAACTTTGCAGACCATAATTTAGTTATTAACTGATTCCTGGACCACTACAACCGGCGTTTTTTTCTTCTTAAACACTCCTTTAAGGTCATCTAACAGTGTATAGACTACCGGTACAACTAAGAGTGTTAAGAAAGTTGATGAAATTAGCCCGCCAATAATTGTATATGCCATAGGGATACGTGATTCAGCTCCCGTGCCTGTCGATAGTGCTGTAGGAAGCATACCAAAAATCATTGCTAAAGTCGTCATAATTATAGGCCGAAATCGTGTGGAACCTGCCTGAAGTATCGCCTGATTTCTTTCTTCTCCCTCGCTCCGTCTTTGCTTTGTAAAATCAACTAATAGTATTGCATTTTTGGTTACTAATCCCATCAACATGATAATCCCGATAAATGCCATCATGCTTAAGTTGCTTCCTGATAGAAATAGGGCCAGCAGTGCTCCTATAATGGCGAATGGCAAAGAGAATAAAATAGCAAATGGATCTACAAAACTTTCAAACTGTGCTGCTAAGATCAAGAAAATGAATAAAATTCCCATTAATAATGCTGTAATTAAGCTTGAGATACTTTCGGACAACATTTCCTGAGATCCGGCAGCTGTTTGGCTTACTCCAGTCGGCATATTTTCTTCACTGTTCAATCTCTCATTAAACATGGTATTAAAACTACCGGTTGAAACTCCAACTAAATTTGCAGTCACCTGAATCTCTCTTTCTTTGTCATATCTGTTGATAGTAGTGGAACCTGTAGTAAAAACTTGTTTTGTTACCTGATCGAGAGGGACCAGCCTATTATTTGTCCCTGGCACATAAATTCCTTTCAAGCTGTCAAAATCCGTTCTCTGATCATCTTGAAGTAACACCTTAACGCTGTAACGATCCTTTTCTGTTTCATAATGGCTTACGACAGAGCCATTAAATAGTGTTCCTAGCGTATTCGCAACAACAACTGGACTCACACCTAGATCGGCCGCTCGATCACGATCTACCTCAAGCTTTGCTTCCGCTTTTCCAGCCTTATAGTCCATACTGACATCAACAGTCCCAGGAATTTGTTTGAAGATCTTCTCAGCTCTCTGCGTATATTCTAAAAGATTACTAAAGTTATTACCTTTAAAATGTAACTGAACGTCCTTTCCTGACATAACGCTTGAACCTGTGCTCACAGAAATATTAATTCCTGGAATCTTCTTCAAGTCCTCACGCATTTTATTACCGACTTCACTCAAGCTTTCAGTTCTGTCATTCTTACCGGGTAACTTTGCTATAATTTTGATTTGCCCAGTTGTAACTGTGGAGTATAGGTACTGAACTTCAGAATACCCACCGAGAATTTCTTCCATTTGTTTAGTCGTCTTAGCAACACTCTCGAGTGTTCTTCCCCCATCGGGCTCCGCCGTAATTGTGATCTTTCCATTGTCTGTTGTCTCCATAAAACTAATTCCAATACCGGACAGAAGAGTTAAACTTGCAAAGAACATGGCCAATGCAATAAATACAGTTTTTTTCCTGTGCCTTAAGGCTACTTTAAGTATGCTAGTATATACATCGGCAAGTTTGTCAAATAAATGGTTGAACCATAATAAGAGCCTCCCCAGAATACCTGGTTTTTTATTTGTTTCACCTGTTTCTCTTTTAAGATATCTGGACGACAACATCGGCACTAAGGTAAAGGAGACAAATAACGAAACTAATACGCTGGCAGCAACGGTAATGCCAAATTGCTTGAAGTATGATCCAATCATTCCATTAACCAAGGAAATGGGGAGAAATACCGCGACTACTGCAAACGTCGTAGCCATTACTGCAAGTCCAATCTCGCTTGTTCCGTCTTTAGCTGCTTGCATCCCCGATTTGCCCATATTTAAGTGCCTCACGATATTTTCTATGACTACAATCGCATCGTCGATGAGCAATCCAACTGCTAAGGAAAGCCCCATTAAGGACATGGTGTTAAGTGAAAAATCCATTATTTTCATTACTGCAAAGGTCGTGATAATCGATGTTGGCAGTGCAATTGCACTGATGGCTGTACTGCTCCAATTTCGAAGGAATAAGAATACAACAATAACCGCTAGAATACACCCTTCAAGCATCGTTTTCTTAACTTCATCCACCGATTCCTGAATGGTCAGTGAATTGTCGCTGACAATATCAACTTTCACACCTTCAGGCAGCGACGTCTGGAGTTTTGAAATTTCTGCTTTAAGATCACTTGCAACTTGTGTTGTATTTTCCCCAGATTGTTTGACTATTTCAATGCCAATAGTCTCTTTGCCCTTATAATAAGAAATGCTGCTTCGATCCTCAATACCATCTTCCACTTGGGCTATGTCCTTGATTCGTATTTCGGTTCCGTTACGATTAGCGACTAAAACATTTAAGAAATCATTGACTTCTTTTATCGTACCATCTGTCCGTAAGGAAACCTCTTTTTCTCCGTTAGAAACTTTTCCGCTTGACATATCTACGTTGTCGCTTTGAAGACTAGCTGTTATTTCCGAAGTTGTTAGATCAAGAGACGTCATTTTTTCTTTATCCAGCAGGATATGAATTTCCCGTTCTTGTCCACCATAGGTTGTGATAGACCCCACGCCTTTAACCGTATTTAATCGTTTTACGATATCATCTTCAACGACCTGAGATAAATCCTTATTCGAAAGAGGTCCAGTGACAACGAGTGATAGAATTGATTCCGCACTAAAGTCAAACTTTTGAATAATCGGTTCATCAATATCATCTGGCAATGCAGCTCGAATTCCGTCTATTTTATCCTTGACATCTTGGGCTGCCACATCGATTGACTTATCACTATCAAATTCAATGGTAGTCTGCGAAGAACCTTCTGTAATGGTAGAGGAAATATGGCTCACTCCTGAAATCTGTCCGACTGCTTCCTCTACTTTTTTAGTTACCTTTGATTCGAGCTGTTCAGGTGAAGCTCCCGGCTGGGTAATAGAAATAGCTACAATAGGGATATCTGTATCAGGATATTGATTAATGGGTAACCCCATATAGCTCACTATACCTACTGCGACCAAAGCAATCATTACCACAATGGCAAATACAGGCCTTTTTATACTGAGATTTGCTAAAAACATAAGGTTTATCCCCCTATTCCGTTACTGCTGAGACTGTATCGCCATCTTGGATTGTATTTACATTTGTAATGATTACGCTGTCCTCTTCTTCTAAGCCATCTTTAATCTCTACCAAACCATTTGTGATTTCCCCAATACTAACAATATGTTTACGAGCGATCCCTTCATCGTTCACAAAAACCGTATAATCTCCTTGAGTACCACTTAAGGCATCGGTTGGGACTGAAAGCACTTCTTCCTTCTGGTTACCCACAATCTCAACGTTGGCATAAATACCCGGTTTTAGTGATTGATCTGGATTATCAACCAGAACTTTGCATTTAAAAACCCTTGATGAAATATCTGCAGATACTTCAATACTGTTAATCATCCCATCATATTCTTTAACTTGATCCACTCCAACTTTTACTTTGGCACTTTGTTCTAACTTTAAAGAACTTATTTCGTTTTGATCTACCTCAATTACGGCATAGATAGGTGATATATTCTTAACCTTTCCTAAAGTAGTTCCCATGTTGGCATATTGTCCTATACTGACACTTTTCTCATCAATAACGCCTGAAATTGGAGCGGTAATTGTCGTATTTACCAACGATTCTTGCAAAATTTTCAAATCTATCTGTGCAGTATTCAGAGCAGCTTTTGTTGATTCTACACTGTTCTTAGCTTTTTTTAGCGTTGTTTCTGCAATTTCTAAGTCTGCCTTGGAAATTGCCCGCTGATCAAAAAGCGTTTTTGATCTATCATAGGAAATCTGTGCATCTTCCAAAGTCAATTGATTTGCCTCTAAACTTAATTGCGAAGATAGTATCTTACTCTCCGACGATTCAATATTATTTTTAATGTCCTGATCATCTAATTTGATTAACGTATCCCCTTGGGATACATAATCGCCATTCTCAAACACGACCTGTACTACCTTACCGCTAATTTTTCCAGCTATAATTCCTTCTTCAGATGCTTCTAATGAAGCCTTATATGTAAGGGTCGAGTCCTTGGCAACATACTTTGCTTGAGCGACTTTGACAGAAACAATATTAGGAGAAGTGATTTTAGCAACTGGAGTTGTCTTTTTCCCCTTAACCAGAGTGACCCCAGCAACAAAAACGAGCACAACAACTAGGATTATAATTACTCTCTTTCTAGACACTTTAAATCCTCCTCAAGTAATCAGATTTATGCTATATAACCTGTTCTTTACATTCGCGTTGGTTTTCGGCTTTCTTACCTTCGAGTGATATTTTATACCCCCTATCTTTTTTTTTATTATTTGGTATAATACATTGTAATTAGTCAACTACTATTTATAGTAAATATTTATTTACTATAAATAGTAGTTGACTATACGACAATTGTCAATTGCCCTATTTAATTCTTCACAAATTATTCACAGGGAGGTAATTTTTATGATAGAAGACCTTGAATTAAATGAGATTGCAAAAAAGATGTCCAATCTGGTTCCCTTATTTGCAAGAAGGCTTTTAAGACCATTAGAACAAGAAGCAAAAAATCTCACAAGTCCAGTACACATGCACACAATGACTGTTCTATGTGAAAAAGAATATTTTACTATGACAGAACTCTCCAACGAAATGACTATGTCAAAGCAACAAATGACTCCTATCATTGATAAATTGGTAGCAAGTGGATATGTGCAAAGAAAACATGATACTATCGATAGAAGGTCAATAAAAATTTGTCTTACTTCCGTTGGTATAGATTTCCTTAATAACATAAATAATGAGGTAACCTACATCTTGAAAAAGAAAATCGAATGTTTAGATAAGGATGACTTAGCTTCTTTAAACGATGCTTTGGATAACCTCTTTAGGATCATAAATAAAATTCCAAAATAGGTTTTCCAAATAACTCTGTACCTGCTCCTTATCATCTGATGCGCACAAAGCTAAAAACACTTCCTGCGTGGTGATCAGACAATTTTACAGAACCTTTTTTCAATTTAAATATCTAACCCATATTCAGAAGTAATTAATCGACTGAAAGTGCTGAATCAATCCACTTAATGATCTCCCACGCAGTTCGGTATCCAAACTTTGAAAGCTTAGAGTTAAGATCTTAAAAAATTATTGATAGCTATATTGAAAAACTCCTAGTCTACAA
Organism: Desulfosporosinus hippei DSM 8344; assembly: GCF_900100785.1. Classification (GTDB taxonomy): domain Bacteria; phylum Bacillota; class Desulfitobacteriia; order Desulfitobacteriales; family Desulfitobacteriaceae; genus Desulfosporosinus; species Desulfosporosinus hippei. Next base: position 180,085 of record NZ_FNCP01000003.1, read on the forward strand.
AGGCACCTTGAAGTAAAAATCAAGGTGGCCTTTGTAGACTAGGAGTGAGATTTGATGCAAAAAAGCCCTGAGGCATACATTTTCATGTACCTCAAGGCTTCCGTTTTTATGTATCTCCACCACATTCAAGGGCTTATTTGGTGGAGGCGAGGCGTAACTATCCAAACCCTCGAATGGGAAAATTGTTTTGATTTTGCAAATCTAATCTAACACGGATAAGAAGACTGAATTACTGCACTCCAGGGGAGGAAGGATAGCATCTTTGGCAAGTCTGAACTCACGCTGATAGGGCGTTAGCAACTCCGCTACAACCGATAGCCCAAAAGGTGTCAACAAGATTACATGTACAATTAGTCATAAGATTAGTCTTATTCATACTGTCCACCCCCATTTAGTGACTTAGTACGAATTCTCTTGCAATAAAAAGCATTATCAACCCAGCCAATACTTCAAATGAGTAGATACCCGACACTCACGCCGCCCGTCCAGCGTCAATTCGCAACTAGATCTGAAAGAGAACGTATTTCCAGCAAACTACAAAACCGTTTATTATATCAGATTATACATAGTGATAATGTTCACCTATTGCAATAAAAAATAAATGCGAATTCATTTTAGCAGAGAAATAGGGATTAAAATTCTTCTAATTCCCTCGGCACTTATCGCTTGAACATTTTATTCCTAGTTCTTTACATAATTTTTTCAGATCGTGGCAAATCAATGTCATGATAACTTTTATATCTAACGTCTCTACAAATCCTTTAGTTGCAGAGCCTTTGATATAAACTTTACCAGCCTTTTTAAATAAGGCTTTAATTGTATCTGCCCCACCAGTTTTAGGGATTTTTGAGGTTTCGGGTAATCTAAGATATCGGAGTACCCCTTTTACATCATACAAGAACCAATCTTCTATGGATCGTTTCGCTTTAACGTGGATAATTTTATTGGCACCACTTGCCTTTAGCTGCTGTTCGACCTCAGACCATACCACTGGAGGATTAGCAGAGAAATCAAACACGTCTGTATCATAACACAATACTACAGTATAGTTTATACCTGCGTTTCTACTACTCATTATTTCTTTCAAAACTCTTTTTGCCCTATTTTTATAATTCCCAATACCTTTGAGGTTTCTTATAATCAATTCATCGACTCTAAATCTTTGTTCTGGAGCAAATGAGTGGAGCTGTCTAATGAGTCTATTATAGAAATCTATCTCTGTTTCACCTTCAATAAAAATCACAATAACCTTACTCATTATTTTCAGTCTCCAAGTATTGCTCAATCATCTTTATGTCCTCTTCTGTGCCACTAAGTAATTCAAACAAATAATCCCCAGTCGACATTTCCGAGTTAGATGCATCATTGATTAGTGCTTTTTGGGCAAACATACGTATTCTTTTAAATTGTGCAACACCATATTTTCCCGGCATTCCCACGTATACATTATGGGGCTCGAGATATTGAATAATATAAGGAGAGTGACTGGTAATAATTATCCTAGTCTCTCCTAACAGTTGTGTCACCACTCTTAAATAGTTCTGCAGTAGACTTGGATGTATCGAGTTTTCAGGTTCTTCAACTGCAATAAGGGAAAGATTATTTAAGTCAGCAATGATGATATTTGTTAGCAACAAAAATACTCTCTTCGCGCCATCAGACATATCTTCAAAATTAATTGGTTGATTTAAGTTATGATCATTTACGTATAAAATATATACTTCCTTACTTAATTTAAAAGGCAAATCATCAGGAAGTTGTTTGTTCAATTTTGTGTTAACACTAACTTCTTCCACATCAATCTCTGTGATTTGTGGAAAAAGTTGCATGAAAGAATTAATAAGCAATTCATATCTTTCAGGATGCTGCTTTTTTAAACTAAAAACTGCTCGAGGTAGATTATTTCCCTCCATTTCCAAAGCATCCACATTCTTTCGAATTATAGGGTCAGGACCGTATGAATTGCTAGCATCTAGATGCCTCTCAATATAAACCCTTAAGCTATTAATTCTTTTTATAATATCGTAGTAATACAGAAAGTCAAAGGCTTTCAATTTATTAACAATTAATTCATTATTTTCTATTGTAACCTTACTACTACATCTACCTGTCTCAGCACTTCGATAGAATGCTTGCCCTCCGTCCCTTTTTATTAGAACTTTATACTTTTGGTTTTTTTCATCAAGTTTTACTTTCAGCCATTCACCGACAATACTAGCACCTGTGTCGTCATCTCTAACCCACTTAAATTTATATCCATATAATACAATATATGTATTTTCATCTATTGACGTCTTCATTTCAAACTCTATTCGAAAATCCTTTGAAGGCATACTCTTATTTAAGGGAATGCCCTTCGTCCAAGACATCATATCTTTTTTAGTGTCCTCATCTCTCCTAATGAAATCTACACCAAAATCAATTGCCTGAAGTAAGTTAGACTTTCCGTAACTATTTAGAGACACCAACGCAACTAACTCACTACAAATTATTTCTGACATTTTAATGTTTCTGAAACCATCGATTGATATTTTATTCAGTTTCATATTTCCCCGCCTCTCATTAACTTGCGGAATAATCCTCATCACCATCATAACCTCCTTTACCTGAATACGCAATAAAATTTTTCGTATACATGATATTATTATCATAAAATCAGCAATATAAACGGTTTAACGCAATATAAATTTGCGTTAAAATTATCAAGTACTAAAGAATGATTTTTAATTCGGAGATTCTCAAGGCAAATCGGTTATATCCTCTATCAACTCAAGCTCCATCCAAGCCCTCCTTATAGCAATTTGGTATACATACACTTCCACATTATGGTAAATATATCCTTTATTTATATGCTTAGTAAGCATAATAGATAAATTGTCAACTGCAGAACTTGCCTTTACCTGCTCATTTAAACCGGGATCAGAGTGAGCGAGATCGGGAGTATAAAGATTAAGGACATATATATGTTGGGAGCTTGAAATAATGGGTAAGGCAGAAAGTTTCGTTCTATGCCTCTTAGCGGGAGGTGATTCAACTAGCGAAAATGTACATTAAAACTGAATGTCAAGAAAGTCTTTTTCGTGATAGTCCTTAATTACTTCTGAGACATCGTTCAACGAGGTTGCATAGAGACGCCTCAATTCTTCTAGAAAGCTGAATTTATCAGCTAGAAGTGTATTTAATCAGAAACGATTATTGAAGAGACACATTCTTCCTACTATCGCTAAACTCGATTGGCATGAATGTCGACACAAAGGCCTTATGCTATTTCATCACAAGTAAGAAGGACAATCGAGATGCTGTTGATTTGCTGTAAACAAATACTATCAATGAATACCTTTAGTACAAAGACCACCTTGAAGTAACATTCAAGGTGGTCTTTTTTTTGAGCAGAAAAATAACATCTACTCGTTTAAGACATCTGTTAAACTAACCAATCTGTTTAAGACTTGCGAACGCCGCTGGACCTATAATTATGTTTATCCATATTTGATTACATGCTCAAAATTAGAAATTAAGACTAATTGATTAGCGGCTCAGCACCCCTATTCTCTTCCACCTATTATGTTGAAAGAAGGTATTTCTCAAAGAATCTCGTCGAATCTCCAATCAACTCAAAAGTTGGCAGGGTCAATAACGCGAAAAGTGTCAGTGTTCATATTCTGTTTTGACTTAAATCCGTTGCGACTTTCTAGGATATTCCAGAAGAAATTCCCACCCATAGTTGGTAATCTCCAATTGTGAGCAAACTCATACAAAACGTCCACCTTTTAAAACGACTACTGGACTGTAACTGATTAAACTCCATCTTGAGACCCCAAAGATATTGGTAAAGATCTGTATGGAAATTCTTTGCAAACGCAAAAAAGCCCTGAGGCATACATTTTCATGTACCTCAAGGCTTCCGTTTTTATGTATCTCCACCACATTCAAGGGTTTATTTGGTGGAGGCGAGGCGGTACTGCTGGTACACCTAACATTATTGCCCTAAGAATAAAATATCTTTTAGAAGTTTTAGCCCATCCGTAAAACCTTGTCTATATGAATTTTGCCTTAGCGTGTTTCCGTAAAGTGTGGATGATTCTTCATACTGTTCGAAAACACTTTGTTTAGAACCCATTAGGTTCTTGATACTATCGCCTAAATAAATCAATTCCTTTCTCAATTTATCATATTCGGCTTTTTCCTGAGTTTTACCGCAAGCGGTATAAAAAAGTCTTTCTTCTATTAAACTCTCTATGGTTTTATCAAGTATCCCATTAGAGGTAATCTGTTTTTCAATCATGTTAAAAATCATCCTCCTTCTACTTCTTCTTTTTATAAAGCTCTTTTACTTCAACTCCTAATGCATCAGCAATCATAGCCATAGTTTTTATTCCGGGATGACCACCCTCTTCGATGGCTGCTATGCGACTTCTACTTAGTCCTGTAGCTTCAGCCAATTCTTTTTGTGTCCACCCTCTCTCCTTGCGAATCTTAGCTATTATCACGCCAATCACTTATGTCATTCCCTTTTGATGCTACCTATAAGTTTATCGCTTAAGTCATGTCGAATTGAGTAATAATTGAAAATATTAAAAGTAACTTGTTTACGCTAAATATATCATATTTTCGACACTATTTAGTAATCTATGTATATAGTTTATCCACAGGGCTTTAAACCGAAGGAAATCGCCATTACTCGCCGAAAACTAACTTTCGGTGATGAAGTTTGAAACAGCACAAGGGTTGCAGGCTTGAGGAAGTTATGCTGCGAAAAGGTATAACACAATTCGCATTAGCAGATATGACCGGCTATTCCCAGTCGCACATATCTAAAATTATGAATGGTAAAGATCTATACTTATCTACAGCTCAAGAAATAGCTAGCGCATTAGGGTATAGGGTAGATTACATTTGGCCTAATTATTTTCACGGATACCGCTAACTAAGACCCCAGCAATTATGCTGGGGTCATAATCTTCTATAATAAGAATACGTCTAGTAGATAAATCTTTTGCGGGGTTATTGTGCATCTCGGTTAATCAAAATACCAATAACCGTGGCTACAGCACTAACACCATTAGCAATAGCATTAATGCTCTCATCAGTTAAGATCTGTACTCCAAAGGCATCTGTAACGAGTTTTACAGCCCCTAACACGGCGATAGCTAAAGCCGGTTTTCTTAATTTTTCTAACATATGAATCATCCTTTCATTTTTAGGCTAAGTCTAATTTCTTTGCAGCGAATCCGAGCTTGTTAATATCCTTTATCGCTTGGTCGGCTTTAGACTGTAAGACCCTTACCGATAAATAGATATCCTTGTCCTCTACTATGGATGGCGGCTGAACAATCACCGCGTACGGGTCATTCCAATTTACACCCGTAAAGGCACAAATGCCCTTTGTAGCTCCTTGGATGAACTTCCGCTTGTAATCTTCTGTCTTTATTTTTTGTGCGTCTATATCGCTGTCAACAAAGCCGCCTTCAATTAAAATGGCTGGCATAGAGGTATCCCGCAGAACCTGGAAGTTTGCAAACTTTACTCCTCTATTTACTGCGCCGGTTGCATCGATAATAGGCCCCTGTACAGCCTTTGCTAGTTTCTCCCCTTGACCTCCTGCCGAAAGGGCGAACGTTTCAATACCAATCCCGCCGCCAGAATTAAAGTGGATCGAGATAAAGTAGTCTGCCCCCCATGTGTTAGCCATTCGGCAACGTTCTGCTAGTGATACAGCATAATCCGAAGTACGAGAGTACATTACTTCAAAGCCAAGCACCATTAAAACTCTACCCAGTTCATAACCATACGATAAAGTAAACTCAGATTCTTTAATTTTCGATACTGCCCCGGGGTCACTTCCTCCGTGCCCCTGGTCTATAAAAATCTTCATATGATCCTCCTATAAAACTTTATTTGCTAAAAATCCTATCACTGCCCCACCGGCTGTCATGGTCATCGTAGCCCATAGAGGGAGTCTGTTTCTGAGTGACTCAATTACACTCTCCATCTTCTCTGTCCTCCCTTCTTGGCTTTCTATCCGTTGCTCAAGCAGCTGGACTACCGCACAAGGATTTCCGATTGAGCATTGAACTTGTTGAGTCATAGAACACCTTCTTTCTGGCTGTATCGCCTCTTTCCGTTTGAAACCCATAAAAAATAACTGCCACGAAGGCAGCTAAAAGATGTATAATAATGTTAAAAAATTAGGAGGGGGAGAAATTGAAGAATTGGAAGGTTCCAGGGGTAATCCTAGTTTTACTTATGTTGGCAATAGCTTTTCGATGGAATATTGATAAAAACACCAATGGAAGCACAGTAGTAAAATACAGCACGGATCGTTGGAATGGCGCAGTTTATTATGAAAGACTTTCATCGTCGGATCACAGCAAGCGCATGATACAAAGCCAAAGTATTGCAATGGATTGGTATTCTAGTAAAAGCCTGACTGTGATATGGGGTGTATTAACCTGTGGTAGTGTAATTTGGTTACTTTTTACAATACGGGACAAAAGGATGTTTGAGAATGAAGCAGAAAATAGAGGAATTGAATAAAATGTATTGGTATCATTGGGTTGCCATTTACGTATTGATTGGTTCGGCTGTAGCATTTTGGATTATCCCCGGAGAATCGCTGTGGCTAAAGATTGTGATAGCGGTCGTTGGAATGAGTTCGTACCTGGTAATCGCTAAATTACCTAGAGAAGATGTGAAGGATCTCTGAGACGAGATCCTTTTCTATTTAGCCATAACCCTTTTGGCTAACTCGTTTCGCTTGTCTGTTAAAGAGTTTATCCGTTCCCTCTTTGATAGTGGATTCATAAGCGTATCGTTTTCTATCTTACGTATCTCTTTAGTAATTTTGCTTATCTCATCTGATACGGTGTTAAGTTTTTTCAGTCTTTTTTCCTGCGGGAATGCGGCTTTTGAACTTTCTATCTTTGCTGACCCTCTCGCTCTTAGAAGTTGATCCTTCTCATTATAGAGTTTATCCATTGACTTACCGCTGCTATATTCAGGGGCTAAAAAGGCTCTTAAAAGTGGCAAGTCGCTGATATTACGAGCAGGTCTTTGTTTCTTTTCGACTAGACCCGACGTTTCAGCTATGAAGTCTATTGCACTTGTAGCGTATGACCCCAATCCAGCGGTTAAGCCACGAATGGTGTTATCCATAATTCTAGGTGATCCAAAGTTCTTTAAAGCTCCTTGTCCCCCCGTTAATTCATTGACACCCTTCGCAAATAGTTTAGCAGTTCCAGTAGTTCTAATATCATACTGATCAGGAAAATTCAAATCTGATTCTCGTTGCGGAATAATCGGCCCCTGTTTGAAAAAACTGTAATTTGCCATACCCTCAAGGAACGGTGTCAATGCCGTAATCATTGTTGGTATAGAAAAAGATGTAAGCGTTTCCTTTCCAAAGCCCTCAAAAGCTTCGGGGTCGTTTGTTTCAAGATACCTCAGTGCCCGTTCAGGAAGATTCGCGAATATAGGGGCCAGATCAAACGGTTTTGGGATTCTCGCTACCTGGCTTGTGCCCGGGATAGGGACAAGCCAGAATGTAGAAGTTAACCAACTAGGGGCATCACTAATAGTTTTCTTTTGCTCGTCATTAGAGAGATACCTCTGCGCCATATAGGCCCCGATAGTAGGGAGTGTTATAGAAACAAAGGCTCTAGTAGTTACGCCGATCGGATCTTCTTTTATGGCCCTGTATAGTTTAGACTTTCCTTGAATGCTGGCATTTAAGAACGCGATAATCTTATTAGATTCACGGATACTAGATCCGGCTCTCCCAAAATCCATTATGTCTCTAGCCCTGTACGCCGCCTCTGGCCGACTAGCGCCACTTCTTAATGCTGCTCTATACTCACCCAGTTTGGTGGCACTCTCTGAAACATCGGTAATTGCACGTAGGACACTAATCCATGACTTAGGATTTATGACATTAACGAATTTATTTCCCTGCGGCTTTGATAAAATGTCTTTCAGCACTTCTTGATGGACTTTTCTATCCATAGAGATGATATTTCCGTATCCTGCATTATCTTTAAGAAATTGATTATACAACGTTTCCTTACCTTGCTTGGTTCTTATAATATCAAATAAGGCTCTCGGGATATCTGTGATCGGATTAAAGCCAGACTTACTTACCGAAAATGCTGCAGGAATGTCTCTAATTGGATTCCGCAAGCTAAACTCTGGAGTTAGAGTTGCGCCTGATCTTAAAAGCCCTGCGGGCTTCTGTAGTAACTTTATTAGCATGTTGGAAGACTCTCTATCCAGGTTCAGTAGCGCCTTATAAACGTCGGGTTGCACTTCGTATTGAACCTTTTTACCACCTTCCATAGCATAGACTGTATTTAACCGCCCTCTCTCTTCACCCTCAGCTAGTCTACGGATAAAAGCCCCATTAGTGTCTTTGTCTGCCAGTTTACTAAGCTGTGAAGCCACCTTATTGCGATCAACCGCCGATATGCTACGGTAAATATTTTTTACCATACTCTCAATCGGATCAATGACTTTTCTGTCTGATCCAACCAAACGGTTAAGTGGGGCCGTAACATTGGCAAGCGTCTTTGATACTCCTGCTGCAAACTCCACCTTGTCATCATCGAATAGCCTAAAAAGCGGCATATAATTTGGATGCTTTTCCCTCAGTGCTGTGACTAATTCTCTGCTGATTAGTCCGGATTCAGCCAAGGAGTCAAGAGATTCATTACTAATCTTCATTAGTTCTTTGCGTGCCGCTTCCATCTCGGGGGTGCCGTACTTCTGGATAGTTGCGTTTATCTCTGCATCGGTAAAACCCGAGTTTATTCCTTTGGCATTGACATCCCTAGCGTGTACGGCTAGAGCATAATCCCCCAAGTCCTTACTTGTTTTACCCGATTTCTCTACGCCTTTAATAACCGGTGCTAACCTTGACTTAATTAATTCGTCTGCCCTCTCGGGGCTACCCCGAAATAAACGACCTTGTTTGTAAAGACTGTCCTCGGCACTAGCTACCTTTCCAGTGATATTCTTTTCAAGATTTTCCAACGGCGCTAGATCATCGACAAATTGAGTCCTGACCCTACTCAATGTTTCAGAGAATGGTTTACTTTTCGCGGGACTGCGATCTACTTTTGTCCTGAATGTATCAGCGTTACCCGGAGCCATTGTTTCCCCTACTCTCGGTAAAGATAGAGACGGGTTACTAGTACTCGGTCTTTCTATAGTAGCATTCATTACCCTTGGACGTTCTATCACATTTGCTACATCAACTCTACCATTAACAATAGGAATATCGATATCCGTAGTCTCGCTAGATACCGTAGGCGTTTTAGGCTGGCTCCTTGGCAATCTACGCAGAGTATCCTCAGTGATCGATTGAATAGGCAGTGGCCCAGCAGACGGGATACCTTCCTTATTTGTCCACGTTAAAGGCTGTGGATTTGGAGGATTAATTTTCGGTAAAGGCCCTTCAAGATTGTTCTGCACTGGCTTTGGTACATCCCTTGGCTTTAATGGCGGGATAACACCGGCAGCCTTACCCATTTTTAATTCTTGAGGATTAAGGGAAGTTCTTTTAGCCTGCGCTCTCTCCCAGTTGCCTATAAGCTTTGGTAAGTCTACACCAGTATTAGCTTTCACGTCAGCATAGGCCGCTTCTACCGTTGTCCCTGGGGGATAAGGGGCTAATACATCTGTATGCCTGACATAGTTTTGCGCCTCTGCAATGCCATCCTGGAGCTCTTGAAATGCCCTTTGCTCACTAGTAGTAGAGTTATATTTTTTCAGGTCTCTAGGCTCACCAAAAGCTGCTTGAGCATTTAACTGCTTTTGTTGTGCCATCTCAGACGGATTTAACCCCTGCTTTGGTAAAGTCGATCCAGTTCGCCTCATATTATTAGAGGTATCCGCAAAGGTTTTGTTTAGTTGGTTAGCTCGTGCATCACGAAGAGACGGTACTTTATAAGCGTTTTGGACTTCTTCTAAGGGATTAACTTTTGGAAGATCAATCGATTTAGTAAGTTTATTAATCCTAGCTAGATCAATACCTTCCCTAACACCTTTCCCTACCAATTGCCCAGCACCGTGTAAAGCGGTGCCGCCAAGTGCCATCAGTGGAACTTGCTTTTCTCTCTCTATTAATCCTTGTAAACCATCACCCTCTAACGCTGTTTCAGTAGGAGCGACAACCCCACCATAGGTAGCACCCGCCCTTACTCCAGTTCCAAGTGCAGGAATTAAAGCTTTGGGCAATGCTCCTATGGCCTTAGATACCGGTGCTGTCTTCGCCAATGCTCCTAAAGGTTTAGCTAGCAAAGCATCCCCGGCTATCCATAATGGAAGGTCTGTCACTAGATTACTGCCCATCGAGACGGCTTTTTGCCCAAGGGTCTCAGGCTGTGGAAGAGTTGAAAGATCAACTTTTCTCCCTGCTATCTTTTCAGCTACAGGGGTAAGTGCTTTACCAATGTTAGAATTAAGCGTCCCCCCGATAAATGCAGATTTTAGACTCGGTTTAGCAGTTTCAATAGTGTTGCTATGCGCCGGACGCATTTGCATAGCCAGAGGCGTTCTAGTAGCTTCTAGCGGATCAGGAGAGGGAGGTGCAAAGATTTGGTCAAGTGTACGCGGTTTATTCTGTTGATTGCCGAATATTTCATCTAGACTTCTTGCCATACTGCACCTCCTTACTCTTCTGCTGTGTTGTACCATCCACTACCATTTTTATCCCAGGTAAAGTTCTTAGCCGCCCAATTATATAAATCCTGGACTGGAACACCGTTAGCTTGTAAATCCCCGGCATTTGCGTTAATAAATTTCAAGATATCAGAACGCGTTGCCCCGTTGCTAGCCATAGATTGAAGACCTTGCATGGAAGTCGCTAGGGATTGTTGCGCTCCTAATTCATTTTGGTATTTAACTGCGCTCAAATTAGCGGAAGAGCTACCGCTGCTTGCTCTAGCCGCGCTCTGTTGTGATAAAGCTAGCTGTTGTTTAGCAAGCCATTGTTCAAACTCTGTCTGGGATTGTCCTGCATCAAATTGCTTGCCCCACTGTGTATCAGCTACAGTATCCCTTGACTTTCCATAGTCAAATTGCTCTCGCCATTGATCAAGACCCGAGTTATATTGCTGATTAGCCAAAGTTGGGGCATCATTGTACATACCTGTTAACCCGGCCTCTTGAAGCCCGAACGCTTTATCCCTGTTCTTTTGATCTAAATAAGCCTGGAGGTATTGCGCTTCTAAGCCCGCATTGGCTGAGGTAAGATTTGATTCATAGTTATTTTCGACATCTGATACTCGGCGTGCATTGTCGGATAGTGCGCTTGCTTCTGCTTGATCTAAAGCACTGTAAGCATTTTGATAGCCCAGATTATTCATTAAAGCCCCTTGCCCTGCTATACCGGATTTAGCTCCACCGCCGCCGCGCTGCGCCATGTACTCATCAAATGACCTTGCTGCTTGCCTAGCGTTTACACCTGCTTGCGTTTTCTTCTGCTGATACACGGGTTCGATGGTCGCTTTTTCGGCCTTGAGATTGGATAGCGCGTTTTGTCTTTGTTGATCTAGCTGCGCCATAGTCTGTTGTTTCTGATAGTTTTTAAGATTACTAAGGCCACTTGACATACTAGACTCATAACCACTATTTGAGGAGCCGGATGTGTCTCTTAGACCTTCCGTTCCTTTTAGCCCTCCGCCAATTACCTTACCGTTTTCGTCGTAGTCATTAAAGGATCCATCAGGGTTATATTTTCTCGCCATAATTCACCATCCTTTCTAGGCTGGTAATAATCCAGTAAGTTCATTGTATTGATCTTGTGTAATTCGGTTATTCAGAAGAAACACATCTAGCTTGATTAACATATCTTCTTTTGTTCCGTAAGTTCCATTTTGTATTACTGTTTTGCAGTATGTGTATGTTAATATTGATGGCATTTTACAATCCCCCTAATCCTAATCCTAATTCAAACATTGACATCCTATAATCTAAATCTAATAAATAATCATTTATATTTGGTTGGGGTGCTTGAACTATAGAATTAGCCAACATATATTCATTTGTTGGATTAATAAGTGAAATTATTTTCATACCATTTTCTAATTCTTTAACTTCAGCAAGTCCATCCTCAGTAACTTCTTGATAAATATTTATAACTTCTGACAAATTTATCCCTCCATTTTACAAAGCTGTTTTGCTTCCAAATAATTTAAAAGTAGAATCAGCATCAAAACTAGACATAGAGAGTTTAATTGAAGTAATAAGAGTTGTATCTTCGAATTCTCCACTAGTCATTCCTAAATGACCTTGACCACCATGAGTAGCATATATTTGATGATATTTACCAGTATTTGAAATTACAACATCTAACAATCTTCTATTTCCTGTATCACTTCTTACATTTATCTGAATTCCATTTGCAGTAGTTGAAGAACTATAAACACCATTGACTAAATTATGTGAAATATATTCTGTATCTGTGGTAACTCCATTAAATGACATAATTATATCTCTTATTGATGAATCAAATCCGTCCAATTCACCAACTATTCTAAACGCTGTATAACCAGCAGGAATACTAGACCATGTGAAATTAGCTGTATCTACAGTAAAGGTTTGTGTTGCGAGTAATTCCCACACTAAACCTTCTGTTGAAATTGCAGACATAGCATTTACTGCTAATCTATTGGCTGGAACATGTGTAGATGAATCCAAATCACATACTCCACTGGTTGCTCCTTTTTGGGTTAAAGGTATTTTTTTATCTAACTCAACTTTTAAACCTGCCGGATGTACTGCCCTTGTTGTATCTGTTCCAGTTGTTGTTTCGGCTGCTGTTGCTAACTCTACATGCCCTTTTACTGTTTCGGAAGAAAATAATGCTGCATGAGTATTATAAGTTGTAGTAAGGGTAGCAACCCTTTCTTTAATTTGTCCTGTAGTACTTGATAACTTTGCATCAGTAACAGAACCATCTGCTACTCCACCTGATACAATAGTATCAATTTGAGTCTTTAACCACTCTAAAATACCCTGTACCGTGCTAGGACTTGAGCTTATAGGTGTGGCTCCTATTTTATCAGCTCCACTAGAACCATCTGTTACTGCTCCTAATTCTGTTTCTGTGAAGTACCTTGAGTCGTGGTCTGAACTTGTTTTATGGTTATCAATGTAAGTTTTGAGAGCAGATAATAAAACCTGGACATCGTTTCCGGTTAGACCTGATATACTTTGGACACCTATAAATTTTGCTCCACTAGTTGCTGTTACAGCTTGCAATCTGGTAATAAGTGCTTCAATAACACTTTGTACTGTCGCCTGTACACCGATAGCACTAATAGGGGTTGTGCCTATCTTATCGGCTCCGCTCGCTCCATCTGATACGCTCTCTAGCTCAGGAATATGAACATCGTTCAAATACGTCTTAATGTCTTCCCCGGCTTTATCAAAGAGGACTTTTACTTGCGTTGCAGATTCAGTCGGCTTATCTGTTAGCTTCTGAACATTTGCTACGTCTTCCGTTAATTTCGTTAGAGCCATTTATTTCACCTCGCTTGTCGTGTCTGCTTCGGCTTTTATAGATAAGATAACTGCCGATTCATCGACTTTGTCATTCTTAAGGATAAATTTGATATAAGCATATTTCTTAGCCCTGATCTTTTTACGAAAAGGTTGAGGCGCTCTATTGGTCATAAAAGAAAAATTCTCGAAGTCAAGCACCCCGAAATCCAACAAGGCGAACGACACATTGATAGATTTAATGTCGCTTAAAAATTTCTTGTCTGTAGTGTACATAACATCAAGGGAAGTCTTGGTGTCGGGTTGAATTGTTACCCATATTTTTCTTGTATTTTTTAATAAATGGCTAACCCCAAAGTCTGTAAAGGCCAGTTCGAGTTTAGCTGTAATTGCTACGCCGTTGTCATTCAACCCTTCGAATCGCTCAATAGTTCCCTGCGATCCATAATAAATCTGCCCGTTGATATCAAGGAAACAAGTTCCAGAAACATTGTCATAAATATATATAGTGTTGTTTCCGTAGTTCCAAATATAGACCTTATCACCAACATTACACCAATACTCTTTTTCTCGCTGGTTATCAAACGTTATTGCTTGAGTCAAATCTATTGATGATAATGATTGTCTTAACCTTTCGCTTATGATATTTGCGTTTCGTTCATCTTCAATATTTGTGGAAGTCCATTCCCACCATGATCCTTTAGCAATAGAAACAGGATTATTTTTGATAATTTGAACTGCATTAAAGGCCTCATTGCCTACTTTTTCATTTAAGTCATGGATAGGATAGTCCCAAGCACTCGCTGTTTCATTCCATTCAGGATAGCTATAGAATGACCTATCTTCTTTAAGGATAATTTGCCTATCATATTGAGTTTTTATATCGGTAATGGCTGTTTCATCAGTTCCGGCATTTCTAAAGTTAATTGCGGGAAAATAATTGGCCTTAAGTGTTCCTGACCACATTCTGCGGTTTTTCTCGTCTGGATTTCCCCATAAAAAAACAGCCGTGTCATTACCAGGGCCAAACATCATAGCGTATTTATTTTTTACAACTAAATCCTTATTGGTATTTGCACTTGTAAGCTTTACGGCGCGAACATCATCAACGTATAAAGTAAAATCGCCCAAATCTCTGACTTGCTTTATCCCAATACTAATAATATCAGTATCATTCAATGGATTACTTAAAGGTATGGTTATAAATTGACTAGCTTTTGCTAATGCGGGTATATTCAAAATTTCCTTCGGCGAGACACATCCAACATTATCATCTAAAAGTAATTGTAATTCTCCAGCTTTTATGGCAATTGTTGGACGCAACCATAGCCTAATATGAGTGTATTCCCTTAAATCTGTTGAAGATAATGAACTTGTTACGAGTATTTCATTCGCATGAGCTAGTGAACTAATTCGTATTTTCTCGGAATATGTTCCCAGTGCCTTGTAATCGGTGCTAACCGTTGATACTACATTAGGATTGACATATTCATTCCATACAGTTTCACAGTCATTTATAACTAAGTCCGCTTCTTTTTTGCTCCACTCGATAATCACTAATGCTTCATCTGATGGATCAACGTCAAAATTAACTTGACCTGATGTTCTCACAACATTAAAGGTATCATTTTCAATTTTCCTAGCACCATTTACCCAAGCATAAACTTCATCAGCATCAATATTAGTTTCTGCTAATTGATATGTTCCAGTTACTCCATCACCTACAAACTCTTGTTTTTTACGTCCTGTAAGCAAATTAATAGGTTCAAAAGGTGTACCCCCTCCAGCTGGAGGCGATCCTATGGCTATAGTGGGGATATAGGGGTCTACGTCTTGGAATGTTTTTCCATCATACTCTTTGTATTCGAATCCATTGAGAAAATAGAGTTTCCCCTCGAAGTAATATACGGTTGTCTTAGCATCGGTCATTGTTCCTATTTCTGTATTAGTTGCTAAATCAAAATTATATTCATATACTTTCCCATCATTACATGAAATAAGGACATTTTTATTATCGATACTTCCAGACCACATTCCCTGAACATCTAAAGAGTTTTCATAATTTATAAAGGTTTTGTGCCCTGGTCTTTTTTGAGGCTTGTAATTTTGAGTTATGCGCCAGTTAACTTGCTTCGTGGACTCGCCCAGGGTGCTTTCGGTCTCGCCTACAGCTTCATTAATACCTAAGAATTTATCTATCTCTATGGGGTCAGGAGGTTTACTCGGTTTATACAATATTTACACCTCCTTAAGAGTCTTCTTCTGTCGGTGCGTATACGTCTGTAATGGCTACTTCAGTAGCCTTGTTTATACTTTTGCGTTTTAGCTGTTCATACTTATCTTCAAAAAAATTGACTAGCTCCTTATTCTCGAAGGGAGCTAGTCGTGCAGCGATGTAATAGGTAATCGCTTGATCTGCTTTGTAATTAACTTCGGTTGTATCGTCAATGGATGTAAAAGTGTCTGGTTCATCCTTGGTAGAGTCAAGTCTTGATTGTTCATAGAGTTCTTTGTGCGCCATATCCCCGAGTAGAACGGCTTTACTTTGCATGTCGATGACTTCATCTTCAGGTATAAGCACACCATCATCCGTAAGTTCGTCTAACAATGCACGTGCTTTAAGAAATAGATTTTTTACGGTTTCTGCCATAATTTCACCTCTCAATATAGGACTTTTTAGCTAAACAACGTATTATGCATCTTTAGTAAAGGTTTAATGAATTGTAATTTAATAAGAAACATATAGAGTGTCGAAGTTTAATGCTTGCTTAAACTCTGTTTCTGAATCTCCATATACATAACTACGTGTAAAGGCAAACGGGAGCCTAGAATAGGCTGTACCACTACCTTCTGTAGCCATTAAATCACTCTGCCACTTTTGGCCATTTACCGTAAAGCCTGCCCAATATCCTGCTTCATCGACATACTTAGCAACTTTCCCCGCAAACTCTCCATTAGGGTAAACAATCACATTACAGGGCAATCCTAGATTAGTCTCAATTGCGGTTTTAGAGTCTGCTATTTCTGCTTGTAGTTGTGCATCTCCTTGACTATCCCACGGTATTGTATGAGTTTTTGAGTGACTACATATTTCCCAACCATTAGCCGCCATTTCACTAAGTTGACCCCAGCTAGCAAAAGGCGCATACACATTAGTCCCCTCGTTATGAGTCTCCTGTCCAACGGCATCGCTAATGATCGCAAATACTCCTTTTAATCCATGCTTCTCCATAATTGGGTACCATGTTGTATATACACTCTCAGAACCATCATCAAATGTTAAGCATACGCAATTATCAGGTATAGGGATGTTTTCTCGCCACATCCTCGCTATATCTGTAATAGTTACAGTCCTATACCCATGCCTAGCAAGAAATTCCATCTGCATAGTGAAAGTATAAGGTTTTCCATTAAAATCGTGAGGCGCATGATATGCTAAAATTGGTACTATTTCTTTCCTTAAAAAAGGTACTAACTGCAAGTCATAAACGTCATGTACCGAATCAGTGTTATCCGATCCTGCCGATATTAAAAATCTTACATACCGAACATTTGCAGGTGTTGTAATTATTGTAGATAAATAGCGTTCGTTTTCATGTTTAGACATGTAACGAACACCTGCAGATTGAAAATTACCGATCAATACTTTATCTTTGTCATACCATTTGACTCCGTAATAAATACGAAAATCATTAATTGGTTGACTGCCCAAATTCTTCTGTTTTATCCTGCATCTTACAATATATGACTTATTAGACTCAACTGAACGATATTCTGTATCCCAAATTTCTCTATAAGCTCCATTACCCGTAATCGTCAAAACACCACCACCAGGAACACCAGCATTCGCAGTAAATACAACACCCGCAGGAAGTCCCCCTAAAGCTGACATATCCAATCTATGCAATGGTTGCTGTGTCAATCTATGGAGAACACCAAGATTTTGACGTTGTTGAAACTTAATCTCTTGCCTTGAAACGGGTCTATTGTCATACTCTCTAGCTGTTGAGCGAATCTCTCCAATACCAGTTGTCGTTTTTACTGTGAACGAAGCGAAATCAACGTCGTTTTGCCATGTTTGTTTTGGCTGTATTGTTACACTGTAAGTGCCAACATTAAGGGTTATTGGCACGCTTCCCTTGTTCCATATGGATAAGTTTTCTTGTGCCGTATCGTAGGTGTAGGTTGTTAAGTTTGAATCCACAGACCCATCAAACTGCCTAACTATTGAGCCGTCACTATCACCTCTAGGCCTAGCTTTAACTAAAGGCATTTAATATACCTCCTTATCCTATCGAAATAACTCCAGTTAACTTCTTCCGCATCTTATCCCTTGCGCTCTTATCGGCATCATATGAGTTTTTCCATGCTTGATAAACGCTTTTTGGTACACCTTTTTCAAAGTCGATACCGACAGGTATTGTGTAGGTAACTCCGTTAACACAAACAGGCATACTTGATCCCTCTGGATAAAGCTGAGTTGGAGGAATCATGATGTTGACGTGCTCTTCGGCAGCAAGTTGCTTTTTAAAGGAATCATACTCTTTTTTCAGTTGACGTTCGGTTATCTCAACAGGTTCAGTTGTTTTTTTATCTAAGTTTGCCATTTTAAAATCATCCTCTCAAATTAAATAAAAGGGGAGGTTATTCCCTCCCCCTATGTTGTTTATGCAGATGCTAGAGACTCGAAGCGAAGTCCGCTCAGTTCGTCAATACGAAGTGTGGCGAACATAGCTTTCCATCCGATACTAGACTTCTGGTCTAGGGGATCAGCGGTTCCGGCACTACCGGCAGCCTTAACAATAATTTTTGGCTTTGACGAACCCTTAATATCAGGAACCATGTAAGCATCACGGCCTAAGCAATAAGAGGCATGAACGTCAGCAGAGCTAGCCCCTGCTCCTGTGAATACTTTACCATTATCAATCTCAACAAAGTAGATTCCAGCCAACTTTGCAATAACACCTTCGCGAAGGATTTTAGAATTATCGTATTGGTTGAATGATTTGTACTCAGTCAGATTCTTGATGTCATAGGCTACATAAGGATCTACCATGCAGACGTAGCCCATAGCACCATCCGGCATTTGGATCTTCTTGACCTTGTTTACTTTCATGGTTCGAGCCATTTTTAAGATGTCAGCATAAGAGATATTGGCAGCTACCAAGTTTCTGGCCGCTACACCGTTGGCGTATTGAACGTTAGTTCCGGCCACAACAACATCCCGAACGATCTCATCAATGGACTGTCCGGCATTTTCTCCCATCAATTTTGAGACCTCACTGACAGTGTCATCAAGGCCGACCATGTTCAGTTTTTCAGTGGTAATTGCATAGTTTCCGTACTCGGATACAGTTGCCGAACGCTTAACGACTACAAGGTCAGTCCCATCGGGGATAACACCCTCGGTAATAGCTGTGGTAGAAGTAGAAAGGTTCTCAAATCGGCGGATAGACACCGTGTCACCACTATTCTTAGGGAGTTGTTTTTTGGCTCCGTATTTGTACCATTGCAACTCAGGGATAAGGCGGTCGTACATCTCGCGGTCGTATATCTCTGCGTTTTCATTAGGAATTGAAGTGAAGCCAGTTCCGTTGTTCCCCAGTGTTTGTACATCGGTTGCGAATAATTGAAGGTCAAAATAAGTCATTTAAAATCATCCTCTCGTCCTGTTTTTTACTTCCTCCCTATATGCTTCAAACTCTTCTGCTGTCATGTCCATCACTGATTTGGTTTGGTGAGATACATTGCCGTTTGAAGCACTACCAGGTGAGGTTATTTGATTCTTACTAATCTTTCTAAGGGTTTCCTGCTCGGTATCTAATCGGATCTTTTCGAGTTGCGCTTTGTGATTCTTGACAATAATGCGGTTTTGGGCATCTAAAAGGGTTATCCCTTTATCGTTTTTGAGTTGCCAAACTTCCGGCGGTATTTGTGATGGATCTTTAATGTTGTCATGCTCGGCAGCCAGCTCTTGGTATTCGCTCCAAATTTGACGTTGTGACTCCATCCTTGCGAATTCTTCTCTGGCTTTTTTTACGTCAGGATGTTCATCGACAAGTTTCTTTACAGTGTCAGGATCTTGTCCGGCATCGTGCATCTGTTTTTCATAAAGAGCTTGCTTATACTCTGCTTCGGTTGTGATTGGTTTACCGTTCCACTCATATCCTTGTTCAGCTATAAATGCATCTCTTGCAGCTTGAGCAGCCTTAGAAGTCTCTTCCTTTAGTCTGTGGGCAAATGCCTGAGTCTGAGTGACATCGTTAGTTTCCTTGGCTTGGCCTTCGCTTTCAGTTTCTTCCGTTGTTTCCTCAGTCTCGGTTGATTCTGTTTGCTCTGTAACTTCCTCGGTTTCCGTCGTTTCGGTTGATTCAAACTCTTCACTAAATAACTGTAGGTCTAGGATGGCGAGTCCCTCGGATAATTCCGATTTAGCAGCCAAATTCTTAAACATGAAATCTCTCCTTTAATTGACGGAAGGCGATTCACCGTCTTATTTGCAGCCTAATTTAAACAAAAATAAAAAGCCTCATTGGCTTGGGGTAGAAATTTGTTGTGGCATTCCTTGTGGAGGTGGAGGTGGAGGTGGAGGTGGAGGTGGAGGTGGAGGTTGTGGCTCTGATTGCATGATCATCTGCTTGACTTGATTCTCCCAGGCTTCAGGATCTTTCTGCCTTATCGTATCGAGTTGCATTTGTACTTCAGGCGGTAGACTCTCGACATACCTTGCCATTAACTCATAAAGTATTTGCTTGTCTTCGTCCATTTCTTTGCGACTGTCAATAAGTTGTTGCTTCTTTGCTACAATCCCTTGAGGCAATCGCTCTAGGTACTCTATAAAGGTCACTCTATCCTTATCTAGCCACGAATTAAGCGTGTTAAGGTTGAACACCTCAGACCATTGACTTGATGCCCCAATATCCAAGGTTAGGTTCATATTGATGTCTTTGTACTTTTCACCATTGAACATCCTTACTTCATCTTCGCCGGCTTGGTTTTTGACATTAATTGCTCTTGTCACATTGAAGTTAACCTTCCAGAATTCAGCCCATATCAATCCGACATCTCTCATGCATTGAATAAACCTACGCTTAACGCTTTCTAGTGGAATAGCGGACTGCTTCTGGGCCCACATCAATGCGCTAGTGTTCTCTGCTTTGGCCTCGCCTAATGCGTTCTCATTAGCTCCTGCTAAGTCTTTAGTGTAGTTGATAATCAAGTCAATCAGCTTATAAATGTCAAAGCTTGCTTGTCCTGTCTCAGCATACTTAAAAATGTTATCTATGGGGCCATCGACTCCGATTGCTTTCCCTACGGCATTTGTCCATCCTTGTATTCTTGTTCTGTCGTAGATGGCTTTAGGTACACCTGTTCGCTGTGCTGAGAGAATAGCCATAGCAAAGAGAGTATTGACTGCAATTTGATTAGGAATTTGCCCTTCCATCTCTCCCATACCCTGGCTAAAGCGTTTGCGGATATCCCAGTTCATCATTGCGATAGGATAAAGTTTTTTCTCGGTGTCTGTATCTTTGACAATCTGCACATTCTTTGTGCTTTTTTTCATCCATATAGTGCCATCTTTTTTGTAATAGTGCAGTAGCACGGTTGTTTTGCTCTGATCATCTAATTCGTATTGCGCCTTATCAAAAGCTTGATCGTGCGTATCGGAATCGGCTGTAATTAAGTCAATTTGATTCTGTGGAACTTCATTCTTCTTTGCATCTTCTTTAGCCTTAGAGACTAACTCTCGATAAGAGATAATGACGTAAGGCTGCACCGCCTGACCGTTCGCATTAATTCTCCTATCGTTTGGATTGCCCAAGAATAAGTTAATTCCGTCAATGACCTCACCGCATATCCTGCCTCTTGCTATGACATCATTTCCGCTTTCATAGTCAGCATCTAGATAGTAATGAAGAATCCCAGGGCCACTAAGTGCAGCATTTAAGAGCATTTCCTCATTAAGCGCTTTCTGTTCAACCTCATCCCATGTAGTCTCCGAATACTGCGTGAATATCTCTTCCGCTTCATCGTAGAGGTCTGACTTCTTGCTCTCCATACCTTGTGCATAGCCATCGACACTAAAGTTCATTTTGATATCCTCAGCCATGATTGAGCTAACCTTGAAGTCAACTATTCGCTTTGACATGGGAAAGATGGGCTTCGGAAGATCAACGCTCTCCATGCCATACCAATGATCATTTGAGTAGAATCTCTCGGCCTTGGCTACTTTAGGGAAGTATTTGACTTTGCGGAAGAAGTTTAATCCATTTTCGTACTTCTGCCAACTATCTGTTTTAGCCTGTTCCATCGTCATCACCTCCCGAGTAGTTGAACATCTTACTTATGTCATCGTTCAACTTCTTCTCCGCCTTGTCTATCTCATGACTTTGTTTAATCTCTTTGACTTCCTTAACGACAGTCTTGACTGCTTCAATGGGAGTCTGAGCCTTTGGCGGTTCAATGCCTTTATTAGCCTGCATTCCTACTCTGATTCCTTCTCTAAAGGCTAGTACTGGAACAATAAAAAAACACAATCCTAAGATTGCGTAGAATATATCTATCACGTTATCACCTCCACATACACAGGGAAGTTTCTCTCTATCATCTTTAGACCATCTAAGCATAGTTGTAAGGCTTCTTTATCGTCCGTGTGCACAAACATATATCCCTTAGCCTTTGTAGCCTCCCCGCGTAGCTCTAATGTCTGCATAAGCGTAGACACAGCAGAGCAAACTATATCTTTCCCGGGCAGATCATAATTCGCATGTCCCTCTGCTTTTAGACTGTTATCTCCTACGGTTATCGTTATCACTTTACCATCCTCCAAGATATCCTTCGGGCGCTTCGTCTGTGCTTACATAGCTTTGTGGCTTGGGATTATCGTCACGTAATGCCCAATGCTGTGTTTTCTTTTTAGTCTCAACTATAGGAGCGCATTGTCTCATAATACAAAATCCCCTGAGTGCATCGGGGGCATGCGTTAACTCATGCGGATCAGTTGCTACGTCATTAGGATCTGCTTCATCCTTTTGGACTTGTGGCAATGTTCTAATGAGATTCACACAGTTCGAGAATATTTTCATCCGGCTAGTTTTAATTATCTCGCCGGTCTCGATATCTCTCTTCTCAATGATCTTTATCCATTCTTTGAGTGCCATCCACCCTGCTACTCTTGAATTATCCGACTTAGTTAATGACTCTCCATTTTCCCTAAACAAATCAAAGATGCTCTTTCCTGTGTCTTTTTGCCTGTTCTCTAAGTCAGGTGGAGCATACTTAATCTTTATACTGTCAGTTCCATTAACCTTTTTTATCCTCTTAGCTGCTTCAGATACAATTAGATCTGATTCGTAAAGCTCTTTGTAAACATAAGCGTTATTCTCAGGATCTAAAGTAATCCAGTAATTAGCAAGCTTATCAAGGCCATAGTCTTTAGTCGTGAACCTTCTCCAGTCAGGCGGGATGACAAAAGGCTCTACAACATGAATATCTGTCCTAAATTCATCAAAATATGTCCCGCCTGGGATACCATAATCACCAAGTCCAACCACTTTGAAGCGGTCTGGATTAGTGACTTCAAGATCTTCTATAAGCTTCCTATCTGCATCATCCAGCCATTCGTTGCATTTGTATGTTGTAGTGAGCGTGAATGCTTCCGGATCTGAATTGTCAAAGAATCGTTTCTTTGTCCAGTGCGAGTTTACCCATGGGTTAAATGTAAGCGTGAGCTGCTTCCACAGTCCATCAGGCATTTCCCCACGAATAGACTCATCAAGAGTGCTGAAGTCCTTCTCGTCTTCAATCTCGTAAGCTTCTTCGAGCCATACCCAGCACAACACGCCAGTATCTACCGTTATAGATGTTAGCTTTAAAACATCGTCAAACCCCCTAAAAAGAATCTTTTGACCTGTTGGTATGTAAGTCGCCTCTAAAGGACTGAGGGTAAACTTCCATTTGTCATAAACACCAAGGCGCTTAGCCGCCCATTTGAGCTGAGCATAGGTGCTATCCTTGTGCGTATTGAACGTTTTGCGTACAACCACAGCATTGGCCTTGCCGTGCTTCATGATGTTGAATATAAACCATAGAGCGGTTGTTGCAGACTTCTTTGATCCCCTGCCGCCTTTGAGAACGCGATACCTCTTTTTAGATCTCCAGAATGACCCGTAACCTTTGCCAACGATCTCAGGCAGGTTTATTTCCTCTATTTTTTTCAATCGTCTCACCTGTCTTTTATCGAGAAATGGATTGGGTAGTAAAACGGAGCAATCAGGAGATAATCGGACTTTGCACTTTTACGTAAAAACACGCTTTTAGCCCCATTTTTCAGGAATCTAAAAACGTGTAAATCGCCTCTCAAGGCTAAATTTGACCGAATATGAGGATTTTGTAATTATGCTACTTTACATAGTGTTCATTATCGGACCCAATCAATCTTCCAGCTCATTTTCGCCCTTAAAAATGACCATTGAGCCGTTGATATCTATCTTTTCGGTAAACATACCTATGTGCCGTGCCACGTTCTCCAAGGCCTTGTCTTGGTCTCTCATCTTGATCTCTACGCCTGCCTGAGTTTGCTTAATACCGGCAAAGAGCAGTTTTGCTTTAGCACTCAGGTGGCGTGTATCCTCAATGTGCAGATCCGCGTTGCCTTCGCCGCGACAGTAAGGGCATTTAGGATGTGGACGCAACAACCGGTCAAAGCCATAGCCGCCAGCATTTGATGGAATAGCCGGTTCTTTATTTTGTTCCCTAGCCAAATCATAAGCCATCCGTACAGCCTGCTGGTACTCTTCCTCGTCGCGCCATTGGTATTGGTGGTCGATACCAAAGCAATGGCGGCAGCAGACGCGCCGAAGATGGATAATTTCGTTAGGGTCAGCCGTGGCAATATCCCACCAACGCTGAAGCACCATATCGGCTGTAATCTCTGTGCGCTCTGCACGTTTTTCTTTCGCTTTCTGAATCGCATTTTGAATTTCAGGTTTCTTCAAGTTCTCTTGTCCTATGCTGTAAGAGGTTTTAGGGGAATACCCCGCACGAATGGCTGCTTGTGTAGCATTAAGGTCTATTAAATATTCGGTTATGAATTTTTTCTGCTTTGCCGTTAGCTTTGCCATTCGTACACCTCCTAACTTATCGTTACGCCTCGGTTATCACGCATCATCCTATCAAACGCATTAAACTGTGGGCTTATCTCATACAGCTCATCTAATATCTTGCGAACCTTACACTTACCGATCCAATTCTTACAGTTCCCGCAATTAGGATTAAGCCCTACTTTCATGGGCTCATATCCTACACACGAAAAAGCTGGCTTAGCCAATTACATCACCGCCTTAAGGAAATAAGAAAAGCGCCCCCGTTTGGGAACGCTCAGAAAATATAGACATAAAGAAAGCCCCACACTTTTTAGCGCAGGGCGTACGTATTGAGTCCATTGTACCACCATTTGTCAAGTCGTGTCAAACTATATTTGCTGTCCAAAAAGTTTTAGATATTCCGGAATCTTCTTCTTTGGCTTTTTTGGTACTCTGCCCCTACTACTTCCGCCAGGAACGATTGGGCCATCCATACAGGTGATTGGCTCCTTTGAGACTAGATCTGGCGGGTGCTTTGAATAAAACTGTTTAAGTGCTTCGTCAGGCGACAGAGATAAGAATTTTTCTGCCCATGTTCCCCTAACAGAAGGGATATTCACTCCTAGATCTGTTGTTAGCTCGTTTTCTGTAAGCTCAGAGATCGGTTCTGGCTCAGACTCCGGTTCTTCTGGAACATACACACATTTTTTATATTGACTATCCCAATAAGCACACAGTTTACAGTCAGTCCAGCCATTGGGGCATTGACGTATTTCTTTAGGACATTCCATGCTCATCTCTCCTTTAACCGCAAGCACTCCATCCACAAGCTGGATCGGGGCACTGGACACAACCTCCAGTGTGTACAACGGTTGCTCCACACCAGGGACACGCATTTTTGTCATGGGATGTCATTGCGCTTCAGCCTCCTTCGGTTTCCAATTACTTAAATCGTGACAAGTATTACAAGGGTCACCTTTTATCTCCGCTAATTGTTCAGCAGTCAGGGATGTATATTTGCACTGCCGACATTTAACTTCATTCTGCAATATTTTCTCCCCATTCCACTCCCGCCGTGGGCTTGGATTCCAGTTATTCTCCATTGAAAAGATAAACTTCACAGCCATGGCCGCAACTTGTACGGCTTCAGCTCTCATATTTTTCATATCGGGTTCTCGCTTTTTGACTTCATCCCAAAGCTCGTCTAACTCCTCAAGGATGATAGCGTATCCGTGATGCGGAGAAGAGAATAGCTGATTTACTTTCATAGCTTTTTGGAGTTCTTCACAAACATCCGATACAACATTTATCCTCATTCTTAGGCAACTCCTCTCACTTTCTCGATTCTTGCTTTTACCGCGTTCATCAAGGCATCTTGCCCCGCCGCTTTACGCTCTAATGCATCCGCAGCGTCCTCATCCATCGTCCCCTCTGCTACCAGTCTCATGACCACGATACGCCTCGTCTGACCTTGCCGGTGTACCCTTGCATTCGCTTGCTGGTCTTCTTCTAGGCTCCATATCTGGTCAAACCAGACAACCGTTTGACAACTCGACTCTTGGAGGTTTAGACCATGACCGGCACTCTTCGGATGTAGAAGCAACAAGGGTATTTTGTCACTGTTCCAGTCTGCAATATCTTGATTTCCGTCTTTTCCTTTTCTCAGAATCTGCGCTTTCGGGAACCGTTCTTGAATACGTGATAACGAATGCTTGAAGTTGTAAAACACCATAACAGGTTTTCCGTTTGCTGCTTCGATAATATCCTCCAATGCGTCCAACTTGGCATCATGAATTAACTTTACCCCTCTATCCTCGTCATAGACCGCACCTGAAGCCATTTGCAGTAACTTGTTACTCAGGACTGCTGCTGTCTGTGCAACTACATCCGCATCTCGATACGGCAGCAGCAAATCTTTCTCCAGTTTCTTGTATAATTCTCTCGACTTCTGATCCAGTTTAATCGGTACTACCCGGTCAATTCGCTCAGGTAGCTCCAGCCAATCCTCAGATTTCATGCTAACGGCAATATCGGATATAGCCGCGTAAATCCTTTGCTCTGCTTCCTGCTTCTCTTTCCACTCGTATACAATGTGACCACTTCTAGCACCTGGGACAAAAAACCGATCTCTGTAACTCGTGATTGTTTTACCTAATCGTTCGCCTTGATCTAAAAGATATATTTCCGGCCAAAGATCCATTAAGCTGTTGGGTGCCGGTGTGCCTGTTAACCCTATAACCCGTTTCATCATGGGCCGTACTCGACGTAATGCCCTAAACCGTTTTGACTGTCCGTTCTTGAAGCTGGATAACTCATCGATCACGACGGTATCAAAATTCCAACTAGTACCCAGTTCACCCACAAGCCACTCGACGTTTTCTCTGTTTATCACGTAGATATCGGCATCAGCTTTCAGGGCCTTTCTTCGTGTTTCCGCGCTCCCAAGGACTTTGCTAATTCTCAAATGTTTTAGGTGATCCCATTTCTCTGTCTCACGGGCCCAAGTATCATCCGCTACCCTCAGAGGCGCGATAACAAGCACTCGGTTTGCATCGTAATAATCATTAAGCAGTAGATCAATCGCAGTCAGCGTGGATACTGTTTTGCTAACCGAGGCCCATCTCCAACAGTAACGCGATATAATTCGTGTCCAGAATTCGTTGTGTTGCGTATTCTTGGTACTGGTGCGGGATGAACTTCATTTCGGCATCACCTCGATTATGAATTTATTTATATCCTCAACCGAATCTATTTTGTAAACTTGGTGCCCCATGCTTCTCAGGATCTTTGCCCATCGCTCCTGAAGCGGTTCTAATGGTTTCCCGGGGGCCTTAGTCTCGACATATACTGTTTTCCCACCAGGTAGTATAACGAGTCTATCCGGTACTCCCCGATTTCCAGGGCTAACCCATTTAGGAACCTTCCCGCCTAGACGCTCGACTTCAACCCTCAGCTTTTTTTCGATATAGGATTCACGCATGGTTGTTCTCCTTTTGGTTGGCGGTGCAGTAAATCCTCGCACACGCGTATATGATTAATATCACGTTTAGCATAGGGGGTATACATACATGTGTTTTATTACGTCCTATGCTAATTACATAAATACTTTAATAGAAGAAATTACTGCTTCATCTGTCTCAGTAGGGCTAAACACGTTCGTATATCTGGCTTTTTGCTGAAGCAGTAATCCGTTTTTTACTGCTTCAGCTCTGTTTCGATTGCATCGGGAGGGTGAAGCAGTTGATTCAGTGGTGAAGCAGTAATTATTTCACTTACTGATTCGCTCAAAAGCAGTTTGTTGACCAAAACCAGAGACGCGAACACGGCCATTCAATTCCTTCCATCCTGGTATGCGACGCAAAATATCGCAGATGTCCTTTGCTTCCCATGGCCTCATCGATCCTTTTTTATTGTTAAGGCACTCTACCCATATCTGGGCAGCACACACGCGATCCCGGAAGACCTTTTCCTCTGATTGCTCTCCCCATTCGTCCTCGACTGGTGTTTCAAGCCATTCCTGAATAATGCCCTCCCGGGGATCATTCTCCATATGAAGCGCTTGTTGCTTTGTTGCCTCATCCCTTGCTGCCTTATCGAGCTCCAAGGTTTCCCCCGCCTTAAACCAGCACAAAACCTCAGCCCATATTTGGTCTATTAACTCATTCGTAAGATGCTTCCAATGGTTATACCTAGCCTTCTCTGGATGAACTTCTACAGGCCAAAATCGACGGTTTCCCGTGGTATCTCTAAGAAAGTCTCTGGTATTAGTTGTCCCAAAAAAGATACATTTTCGGGGAAACTCTGAAACCTGACGGTCGTAGGCTACGCGGTATCGGTCTTCTGTTTTCGATAAAAAAGCTTTGACTTCCTCAACCTCTGTCCGTTTCATGGCTGATAGTTCACCAATTTCAAAGATCCATCCTGATTGAAGATGTTCCCCAGCTTCTTTATTCTCAAACGTTCGTAAGGAATCGCTGAACCACTCGCGCCCAATCTTTGCAAGCAAACTACTTTTCCCAGCTCCTTGGGGGCCAATAAGAACTAGCATTTCATCAAATTTACATCCGGGAACATACAGCCTTTTGACAGCCGCCAGTAACATTTTCCTCGTAGCCATCTTCACGTAATGGGTATCCGCCGCCCCTAGATAATCAATAAATATCTGTTGCGCTCGTTCTACTCCGTCCCAAGTACAGCTTTCCAAGTAGCTCTTAATAGGGTGAAAGGTATTCATATGAACTACCTCCGTGAATGCGTTTTGAATAGATCTTCCCGCGCTGATCTCATACACTTTGGCGAACCAATGCTGCAGTCGTTTATCATCAGCACCTAACCACGGCTCGTAAAGTCGATTATCGCGTTCCCGTTGCCTCCAAGGCAGAGGCTTGCGTATGACCTCGGAATTACCAAAAGCATCATACGCAAGAACTCCATACCATTCGCCATGGGATAAAATAAGCTCAATATTTTTTGCTGTCGGTAAAAGTTCATTGGTCTTATGGTGAAATTCTAACTTCTCTTTCCATGACTCATCCTCCGGATCTTCGTCGTTTACGTCTTCGTCGCCATTACTAAACTCTTCCTGAATTTCTGACATCCTAAGTCTCTTAAACTCAGGTTGGCTGCTTGCGAATTTCTCCATGGCGATGTGACTAGGAAGCTTTGTAATGTTCGTTTTTTCACTCACTCGGTCATCCAGTTTGCCGAACTTATGAATTCTTACAAGATCAAAGGCATTGACTTCTCGACCACTGCAGGGGTCACTCTCATGATGGCTAAAAGCAAAAGTATCTTCGTCATAAATGATTAAACCCCCGTGGCTGCTTGACCCGGTATAGGTATACCGTTTTAGACTCTCATCCACTGCTTCATAGGCATCCGGTAGAAATGAGGCTATGGCTTGGCTAATGGTATAGCAGCGGCAAAAGGTTCCTACTACTCCATGTTTAATCGTAGGGTCTTCCATACGCTTGGCTGTTTGCCGCTGTGCTTTATCCTCGGCATGTCTAGGCCATGCTAGCGGGTCTTTCCAATCGTCATATTGATTTAAAACGCCATCGACGCAAAGGGGATCCCCTTCATAGACCTCAAGTATTGGCGTTGCATCCTTGGAGCAACTTGGCAGATACATGAGCCGGTGGACTTCGAATGTGGTCTTGTCAAAATACTCCATACCGATTTGCTCAGCCAGCTTGCGACTTACGGCCCCGTATTCGTCAGGGCTCATAGACCGATCAACAGGAGCGATCAGGCGGTATTTTGGCTTCTCTGGCCTATAGCTGTGTGTGGAATAGATAGCATAAGCACTACCTCCTAAAACCAGCTCACAGGCGAACGGGAACCCGTCATCGTTGATATGATCGGCATCCAGTGTTATAAGACTACGAGTGTCAACGTTCTCTTTTTTCCTCCGTCCGCTTCGAACAAGCCCGCCGACGAATGCTGGGCCATCTTTGATCTTGCCACGCCCGACATTATGCAATTTGTTGTACTGGGCCATCGTCTCATTCGTCCGGCGAACTTTCCGTAAACGTTCTACAAACTCATCCCAGGTTAGGTATTGGGGCTTCCAGTTTGTATCGGTTCGGTGCTTACCGAAGCTGATATCTAGTTCCATTGGTAATCACCTCTCATGTCAGCAGATCGTCGAACGCTTCTTGCACGGCCATCTTCAGGTTGTTAACTGCAATCTTGAAATAACTTTCCTTCAGCTCAACTCCGACGAACCTGCGCCCCATTTTTATAGCCTGGTATCCTTCGCTGCCAATACCTGCGAAAGGACTAAATACAATGTCACCAGGATTAGACCAAAGTTCTACTCCTCTGGCGATCACGTCAAGTTGTAAAGGGCATATGTGACGTTCATCCTTTTCTTCACGAGCTGAACGGTATTGAAGTGTGTTACTTTGCCTAATATCCATCCATACAGGAGATGCGTACCTTCGCCATACTTGATGTGAATATACGGGGCCTCCAACATACGGTTTCTTAGCTTCTGCTGCTTCCTTGTCAGGCTCTGGACGTTCTATCTTTGGGGCATCCGGTTCATTTTCTCCAAAAAACCTCACCATCCCATCGGGATGCACAATTGGCTCTGGGTTATCCCCTGGCTTCCTCATCGTTAAAATATAATCAGGTAGTCCTTGGCGACACATAGATGAGTCTTTTACTAGCTGCTTATGCATCAGGCCGAGTGCCTTCGTCCTAGTTGCCTCTACCAGTGGATCTTTCCAGATCGTAACCCTGGAATGCCATATAAAACCGGCATCTTCGAATGCCTGTCTAAGTTGAGCAGGAAAATCTTTAATACCGATATACCCATCCCGTGACTTCATGGCCGGGATATCCATGCAGTGAAAGCTTACCAAACGTCCTGGTATTGTTATTCTGAGAAGCTCGTGGATTAAGAACTTAAAATGCTCAAAGAATTCTTCATCGTTTCGGCAGTTACCCATATCTCGATCACTGTTCGAGTAGGTATAGAGGGATGCAAAAGGAGGAGAAAAGATGCTGTAATGAATGCTGCTATCGGGAAGTCCTCTTGCAACCTCCACGCAATCCCCGTTATATATCGCGAAATCCTGTTCGATAACTTGGTCAATAGTGTTAACTTGCAATCTTCTCACTCCTTAACCATGGTGGTAGTCTAATTGGGTTTTTTGCTCTGTATTCTGTAACGTCTCGTTCTGTCGAACGTATTGACTCAGACGTAATATCCTTGGTGTACTGAACCATCTCGGCGACCATCTTCCGGAAGTCAGTTTCTTTACGTTTGATATTCTCAGCCGTTGCCCCTTCTCGGCTGGAAGTAATCATGGTCACATTTACTGGTCTTGTTTGTCCGAAACGATAGCAGCGCCTAACAGCCTGAAATACTTGTTCGAAACTATCCGAAAGACCGACAAAAGCCATATCGGCGCAATGCTGCCAATTCATACCGAATCCTGCGATTGAAGGCTTTGTTACCAGAACACGGATCTTTCCTGCTGCGAAGTCAAGCAAAGCTTTTTCCTTATGGGCTGCTTTGTCACTCCCACGTACTTGGACTGCTCCTGGAATCGCGGCAGTCAACATCTCGGATTCGATGTTTAGGTCACACCAGACAAGGAAAGGTTGATCGGATGCATTAACGATCTCAGCGCAGGCCTTTACTCGTTCTTCAGCGGTTTCTCGACGTGCCTTTTGTCGCTGTGAAAGTGTCTTAGCAAGTTCCCCTTCAACTTCAATAACATGATCAGTAATCGTGAGCGGTGGCAAAATGTAACCGTCATCTGAGTAACCAAGATCCGAGGGTTTTTCTAATACAACGCCCCAGCTCGCAACCCACTTCCAGAACGTATCTTCCGCATGTCCTTTTAAGCGCCACTTCTGCGTCTCTCCACCATCGTGGACGAAGTACATGGATAGCATTTCTGTGCGACTCATGACACCTAAAAATTCAGCGTGATTGCCGATTTCCATGTAATCGTTCGGCGCAGGCGTTGCCGTGCAAGCAAGCCGGTAGGGTGTAAAGGCAAAGGACTCAATTAGCTCAGTCCGCATTTTGCCAGTGAACGATTTGAGGATGGAGGATTCGTCCAGGATAACACCGTCAAATAGTATTGGCTCGAAGTGATTAAGCATTTCATAATTAGTGATGTTTAGTCCCGGACGAACATCGTCCTGGCTTCGGCACATCGTTATTTCGTATCCGAGCACTGCCCCCTCGCGGATTGTCTGCGCGGCCACTGCAAGAGGAGCCAGTATCAAAACGTCCCCGCCTGTCAATTCGTGAACCTTCATTCCCCATTCGATCTGTATCCGTGTTTTACCAAGCCCCGTTCCAGCGAATACCGCTGCTCTGCCAAGTTTAAGCGCCCAACAGTCAATGTCTTTTTGGAAATCGAACATACTTTCATGGAGTGTTTCACGGTCTACAGAAAATCCGGATGGAGGCATTGTTGAACGTTTGTTGTTTATGAAAAGGTCATATTCTTGCATACAATCAATCCTTCATATAGAAGTCACACTCAAACCCTGCGGCTCTCATCGGTAATCCTGGTGCCCATCTTATTGGCTTACCCATCACAGTCGTTACATGTTCCAAGGAACCGATTCCTATTGGAACATCCAGCACAACCTCATCATGGACGTGCATTGCAATCCTGTAGCCTTCTGCATCTACCCGCACCATACTTTCTGCTAAGCAGTCCCGAGCAATCGCCTGGACAAGATTCTCCACCAGACGGCCCCCGTAGGTTCTGTGGGACATCCATTTCTTTTTAACTTGATCCATACCGTCAAATACTAGGCCTTCTTTATTAAATTTAGGCTCTGGCTTAATCCTCGGATTGACATACGCCAAACTCCGGCCGCTTGGTAGATCTGCGAACAGCACACCCGCCTCATATCGATATTGAACTCCATGCGCCAGTTTGACAGTTGTTTTGTCCCTTACCGCCGTTACAGCGGCATTCTCAGCAGCATACCAGAGCTTGCGAATATTTGGATTTGCATCCCGCCATTGCTTGACCAGTCGTGGATACTCGTCAGGATTGATCTCATGCTTAGAGTCCATAACGGCCAGTGCATTTTCCCCTCCTTGGAATCCACAGGCCAACGTTGCTATCTTCCCACGTGCTCTTAGTTCATAATTTGCATGACCTTTGACAATCGTCTCAAAAGGAACTCCAAACATGTTAGACGCTGTCGCTTCGTAGATTTTGCCGTGTCCTCTGAATACCTCCAGTACCCAGCCTTCATCGGCTAACCACGCTATGACCCTTGCCTCGATTGCGCTAAAGTCTGATACGATGAACCGACATCCCTCAGACGGAATGAACGCCGTACGGATTAATTGACTGAGTACGAATGGCGGGGCACCAAATAACATTTCAACGAGTTCGAAATCGCCTGATTTTAAGATCTCCCGTGCCATAGCTAAGTCGGTGAAAACATTCTTCGGAAGATTTTGAACCTGAATTAATCTACCCGCCCAGCGCCATGTCCGGTTAGCTCCGCAAAATTGAAGTAAACCCCGTGCTCTCTCATCGGCACACATACTTCTGTTCATTGCGTTATATTTGTCTACGCTGGTCTTCGACAGCTCCTGCCTTAGTTCCAGTACTCGCCGTGTCTCATCGTCTGGAGCCGCATCTAGTAACTGAGGCATATAATCCTTTGACAGCCCGTCTGGTGTATCTAAGCCGCGTTCTAACAACCATTCCTTAAGCTGTGTTAGACTGTTAGGGTTTTCTAGTCCAGTAATCTCTTTGGCCTCTTGCATGAGCCTTGCTTCGTATTGTTCATCACAGGCAATTGCCTGTCTAAAAAGTATTGGATCAAGCCTAACCCCTTGGTCGTTTATTCGTTGGTCGAGTGCCCATAATGCCCATTCGTGAGCCGGAACCGGAAAGCGTTCTAATTTTCGTCGTACTTCTCGTTCTACAACTACGTCCTGACGGTTGTAGGATTTATACTCTTCCCACTTCTCGGGATCATGATGGGGGTAATTACGAGTTCGTTGACCGTTAGCTTTACTAGGTTTACACGGTACAGAAAAATATTTGATTAGATTTTTTCCTTTAGCATCTTTCTGCACATCCAGTTTAAGAACTTCTGCTACCCCATCAAGATAGCCCGGTAATCCTAATGCTAGCGCCCATACAGACGTGCAACGCCATTGAGAAGGATCGCATTCTATGCCGTATTGCTTAGATATACAAGTCCGTTCGAAGTTGGCATTATATGCTGTCTTGATCACTGACGGGTCAGTTAAATCACGTAGAACTCTATCCGGTATATCTTCAAATGCTGTTAGGTCGATTACTAGAACAGGATCATCCCCATAGGCAAAACCGAAAAGTAATATCTCAAAATCTGGAGATTCCACGTAACGGTATACTCCACATGTTTTAAGATCGACGCTGCTATAAGTTTCTAAGTCGATTTGTAAGACAGTCATATCTTAAAATCTCCTATCTTGATAAATTAGGGGATCCAATGTTGGTTGAATCCCCTTGTAAGATGTGTTAGTTTAGAAAGTCCTCATCGTCCCCGGCTAAGTCTATATCAAAATCTTCCTCGGCGAATTCGTCATTGACGCTTGCTCTGCCGCCTAAGAAGTCTCCGTCTTGTACCTTGACCACATTGTTAAGTCCAGCCGCAATACCCCGATTTCCTTTTGTATCAAATGGGTAGAAGTTCAAACTAACCTTTGCATAGCATCCGGAGTAGACTTCCGTACTGTCCGTGATCTCTTGGAATTTGGTTTTACCATCTGCCCCTTTACCTACTGGTTTGGCAATACCGGGCTTATTTTTGCTTGAGGCATTTAGGAAGTAATGCCCAGCATACGCTTCATCATCTGGTCGCTCTTCGTCACCATCGCGAAGAGGTGTTTTGCAGTTTGCCGGAATCTTACCATTGGGCCATTTACTTTTGCCAAGCTCTTTGGCAGCGTCCACAGCGGCTTTGATCTTTCGTAGCGTATCTTTGTCACTCTTGGGAATTAGGATAGCTGTGCTGTATTTCTCGTCTCCTCCGTCAATGGCTTGCGGTTGAAAGATATGTGTATATGAAAGTCGTACTTTACCGGTTATCACTTTTGTTGCTTGATTATCAATTGCCATTTTTCATCAAACCTCCACATTTTCAAAATCTTTTTCTAAACTATTAAGTTCTGGTCTCTTATCGGTCTCAGGGACTAGAACTGGTTTACCTGGTGGCTTAGTGATTAAATCACCTAGAATAGTTGGAAGTACTTTTTTTCCTACTTTCTTTTCCAAGTCTCCAATGCCGAAAAGCTCCTGGGGCTTAAGGTACTTATCGGTTTCTAATTTTGCTGTTTCAAAAGCTTTAATAGCCGCGTTTTTATCCGTGATAGAACGATTGCTGCGTCCTTCAACGAGCTTCCACTGGGGAATAGGACTGCCTTTAAGCGCTTGGTCGTAAGCGTATTCCTCGACATCCTTAGCCCAAGACTTAAGTTGATCCGTGATAAATAAGATGGATCCGATTTCTTCGTTGCTCATTAGTGCCGGGTCTTTAAACTCGTGTTCTAGCGCTTTCATATTCTCGTCAGCTCGTGCTCTACAGTTTCCTTTCACTTTGCACCAGCGGCAGTGATCTCCAGCGCAGAATTCACCTTCTCCCGCAAAGGCTAATACCGCTGCGGGCTTAACAACTGACTCGGCCCATTCTAGTAAGTCCTTAAGTGGCATAACCTCTGTACTAACGTTGTCTAATCGAGGCTGGATGATGGTCATATGCACTTCTTCAATAGAATAGAGGTAATTGTACCCCGCCCATGCTCCGAGGCCATATAGACGAATCTGAGGATTGTTGTATGCGCTAACGGGTACACCTTTTCCGTATTTTAGGTCAATAACTTCCAAAACTCCGTCTGCTATTAAAACAACGTCGCCTGTCCCGAAAGCATCAGGCACCCACTCAGTCAAGTCAAGGCGTTCTTCGAGTAGTATCACTGCATCACTGGATCTTGCCTTTGCAGCCATGTACCTTTCTTCTACTAACTCGACGTAGTTCTGGACTGCATCCTCCATCTCCTGATCGTAATACTTGTTTAGCTTAAACTCTTCCAGCTTCTTATCTAAAGCCTTCCGTTGCTTGGAGTTACATACGGTTACTCTTCGGCGGAGTTTGATCTCAGCGAGTTCATGGGCTGCAGTGCCTTCGTTAGCGTACTCGCTACGTTTCTCAGGAACTGTCTCTTGCAATCTGGCGCTCGGCGGGCAGTTAATCCACTGCCCCGCTTTAGAAGCTCCCAGCAATGCGTGAGCACGTTCAGCATGTGCCTGTTGCGTCATAGTGCCTCCAGCTTAAGAAGGAATGCGGCTCGTTTCTCTTCTGGTACGTCGGATATAGATTTGCTCCCAAACTCATCTAGCAAGGCCTTGATTGCTTTTTTACCCTCAGGGGTTGTACCTTTTTCCTGAGCTTTGGCACGTAGTTCTACGACTGTGGGTACTTTTTCAGTCTCTCCTTGATCAGGGGTTCCCTCGTTATTCTCAGGCACGTTATCCGGTGTTTCGTCGGTCGTATTCGATCCTGTCTCTGGTTCAGGGTCTTTATCAGGTTTATTGGTTCCCGAGGTTGAGCGCTTGGTTTTTTCCTGCTTGGGCTGAGTTACAACTGCGCCGCCTACTATTCCTGCTAGCCCTGAGATTGCCTCTTGTAACTCCATTGGGCTGGTAGCTTCAATATTAAGGGTAATGTTCATTTACGTTTCCTCCTCTTTTTTCGGTTCTTATTTCGCCATGCCATATATTTTTCATAGTGATTTAACTTTTTGGGCTTTGCGATAATAGGGACAAACACTGACCAAAATCCTTCTGGGCCTATTTCCCATTGTGCCAAACAGCATTTCGTTTGGCATTTAGCCTTGATTTCCCCTTCAGGGAATTCCATGGTCGAACCACATACACATTTAACAGATATCGCTTGTTTTAGTACCATGGAGATTACCTCCCTGATTCTTTAGTCAGCTTCAACAAATTCGCCGTTTACGAGTCTATAGAAGGTATCTGCCTTGATTTTTTCACCGTCTACTTTAACGCTTTGAACATCCTTGACGTGGTATTCGTATTTAAGTTCTTCCCATTCTGCTAGTACGATCCAGCAGCCTAGCGCGCCCCGTGCCTTGCTTTCATAGCCGATTGCTATCGCGACAGACTCTTTTCCCTCGACGGTCGCTGCGGACTGATCGCCCGTGTTGGTCGCTGCGGACTGATAGCCCGTGTTGGTCGCTGCGGACTGATCGCCCGTGTTGGTCGCTGCGGACTGATAGCCCGTGTTGGTCGCTGCGGACTGATCGCCCGTGTTGGTCGCTGCGGACTGATCGCCCGTGTTGGATTCTTTTTTGCTGCTCCAATCAACTTTATCAAGAACAAACTTCACTCCCGCTGAGATCAGACCGTTAAGACCAATTTCTACGCCGACTCTCAGCTTTGAGCATGCTACTTTACTATCATCGTTGTCTTTGTCTGTTTTCCCATCACCCACAACTTTTGCATAGCGGCTATCGGCAGGAGGATAGTAGTTAAATACATCGAGTGGATTTTCACAGAAGTGGAATCCTCTTCGGCAAGCCGCGGCATCTGCTTCTTCGTATTCTCCACCTGGAGCGAATTGAAAACCTCGGCATTTTAGATCTTTATCAAAACCTTTAAATCCATGAATCATAATCTTTTCCTCCTTCAATATTTTTGGTATAATATAAGGTAAGATAATTTTCTGTTAGCCTGTTTGGTGTTAGTGCACCGACGGGCTTTTCTTTTGTTTGCTTGCATTCAATTGATCCGTGAGATTAATCGCTCTGCCCTGAGGCTTATCCACTACTGTGATCGTTCCCGGCATAATACTCATAAGCATTTCAAAAGTCTGGTTTTGCTCCTCGGTTAATGCCACTGGAAGAATTACTTCGTCTTTGATATAAAAAAGCACTAATCCGTCTTTCAAGTTGTCACCCCCTCTCATTAACTAGCCCTTGGGCCTTTAAATCTTTTTCTTGACTCTAGATTCATACCAAGTCCATATTGCCTGGCAGATTCCAATAGATAACGCTCCATTCGACTGACGGTTACTTGCGTAACGCCTAAGATCTTGCTTATTTCCCGTTGGGATAATCCTCTAGCCCGAAGTTCAAATAACCTCTGCAGTCTAGGCCCGACTGTACTTAAGAAATCTGTTAAAATGACTTCTTCCCCGATTTGATAGCTTCCGGATAATACAAAATCCCCAAACGTCTTTTTTTCATCAAACTCCACTGGACGATCTAGGCTATCTACCGGAATGCTCTCTCCCCGATTTCGGATTAAACGACCATGATCTCTAACATGGCGCATTAGTGTCCCCCTAATCATTGGAACAGCGTAGGTTGAAAACTTAATTGGCTCTCCGTTCTCCCCCTTAAAACCAGTCGGGTTAAAAAGTTGATAGGCTCTAATAAGTCCCAGGTAAGCAATACTTTTGAAGTCATCTTCATCGAATCTGATAGAATCGTTTTTACGGGCATTGAGCATAAATGAGAAGGCTACGGAATGAGCTAATCCGAGATTTTTACTGATAAATTCATCCGGCGTACCTGGTAAATGCGGGTTTTTATCCACCTAATTTCACCTCCTCTCACTAATTTCAGTTCGACCGTTAGGGGCTTTCAAGGCATAAACACATCCGCATTCTAGACAAGTTACACTGATAATGTCATAGTTAAGCCCAAAGTTTTCCTTTTCAGTCCTAAGATACTTAGCATGGCCTATTCCTGAATCACAAGTTGGGCAATGGTCTGATACTCTAGCGCTTTGGATGTTAATAACCGGGATGTCTTTGTACCATTGGAGAATTGACACCGAATAGCCAAACACAGGGAAAGATTTCGTCTTGTACTTTGTGATAATGTTGGCGATCATTTTCATCATGTCATTACGGCTGAGTTTCCCGTGGGCAAAATCATTAATCAGGTCATGGACGGATTGCTTATCCTCAGAGGTAGGGAGTTGGTATATCTTTGTCAAGGTTAGCCCTCCCTTTAATGAAT
This sequence comes from Desulfosporosinus hippei DSM 8344, assembly GCF_900100785.1. GTDB lineage: Bacteria > Bacillota > Desulfitobacteriia > Desulfitobacteriales > Desulfitobacteriaceae > Desulfosporosinus > Desulfosporosinus hippei. Next base: position 219,202 of record NZ_FNCP01000003.1, read on the forward strand.
AAATGGTCTAGCGATAATTCCGATCACGTAGAAGGTAATAATGACAAGGGCAATAGCGAAAGCCGTACTTTTACGAGTCTTTTCAACGATAGCCTTAAACATGGTCATTCCTCCTCTTTATTTGATAAACCATTTACCTTTAACAAACTCAGCGTTACTAATCGCCATGCCGCGTTGATCGAGGAAAAAGCCAAGATTGGGCTTAATAACGCTTTCGTTTTCTCCTAGCTTACAGACGATTTCTTTCCCGTCTCTTAGCCAAGCAAGGATAGCTTCCTGCCAAGTAACTTGATGTTGAAGAACTAGTCTCCATTTCTCATTGACTGATGGGACAAAATGCGATTCCCAATTACCATCAAGTATCAACTGACCCTGCTTACCAAAGGAGTAAATTCTGCCAGTTCTCATCCGTTCAAATTTAGCCCCTGGATTTTTGAGCGCATAGGAGTACATTTCGCCTGTTGTTAAAATCATGTTGATTTCCTCCTTAATTTTCAGACTGTAAGATTTGCTTTAAAACTAATCCGGCTAATAGATCGATTCCGCGCTGCGGGTTTGGATGAGGGATAGTATTGATAGTAAGATTGACCCTGATTTCTTGAGGCCTATTTGTAGACTTCACATTTATCCCTTCCTCTCTTTATCGGGTTCATCCTTTATGCCTGATGTTTTTCCGGTCTGTGCTCTTTCACGATTACCGTGTACCAGGTAATCAATAGAGACTCCAAAGTAATCTGCAACTTTCTGAACCCTATCAACGCTAGGAATGTTAGTGTCCCATTTATACATTGCCCCGTTGCTAAATCCGAATTTAACTTCTAAGTTTTTAAGGTTTGTATTATTTTCGCGGCATAGCTCTTGAATTCTACCAACTAACGTCATACGATCTAATACCTCCTTTCCTGACATTTTTGTCAAAAATAGTAAACTTAGCTATTGACAAGCAACCGAAAATATTCTAATATTGGGTACAAGAAATACACCAATTAAAACTCGTTCGACACGAATTTTTAAATGGGTCTTAGTGACTCTTGGTTTTTTGTTGCTTGCATGGCGTTTATCTAAGTTACTGAGATAATAATAACCTAATATTTTCGGTTAGTCAATAGAGTTAGTGGATTTTTAACTAATATTTTAGGTTGATTGGAGTGAGTCTTATCCGTGGGCATAGTAGAAAATATAAAGGATCTCTGTAAGCAGCGTGGTACGTCAATACCTAAAATTGAGAAAGAGTTAGGTTTTGGGAATGGGGCTATATACAATTGGGATAAAAATTCTCCAACTGTCGGTAAGCTTCAGCAGGTAGCAGATCATTTGGGGTCATCTATTGATTTTTTAATCTCGGGCTTTGATCAAGAGATAATAGATAGTATCAAATCACTATCTAATTACAACGGTGCAAAATCTTACTTTTTAGAAGATGTACTTACCTTTCTAATCCCAGAGATAGAAAAACTTAAAAAAGAATATTGGGACGTACCCTTTGATGCAACTCCTACCGACATGATTTTATTAATTAGAGAGACGCCGCTTTCTAGAGAATTTAAAAATGATCTATTATGTTTACTTGAAAGGGTTAAAGAGCAACTTAAAAGCATACAACCCGAAACTATAGCGGCCCACCATGACGGAGATGAGTGGACAGAAGAAGAACTAGCCGATATTGAGAGATTTAAAGAATTTGTACGCTCTAAACGGAATGCTAAAAACTGAGGTGACATCATGTTATACGAAATGCTTATCACCGAAGCAGAAAGTCAAAATGTTGAAGTATGTGAGGAGCACATGGGGCCTAGGATCAGAGGACTGTATGGAGATAATGTAATTTGGCTAAACCAAGGATTACCTACTCACGCAGCTAAGGTGTGCGTTCTCGCTGAAGAAATGGGGCACCATTACACGTCTACTGGCAACATATTAAATCAGAAAAAACTAGCCCACATTAAACAGGAAAAGCGAGCTAGGAATTGGGCCTATAAAAAATTAATCCCCCTAGAAAGCTTTGTTAACGCTTTCAAAGAGGGAATTACTAATCGCTATGAGTTTGCTGAGTTCTTGGGAGTAACTGAATACTTTTTAGAACAAGCTATAGAGCATTATAAAGAAAAGTATGGTTTATGCGTTGAGTGGACAAGCTATGTCATCTACTTTGAGCCTCTAGGAGTGCTCGAGATTTACGAAGATTATTAATATCTATATTTTTTTACCCCTATTTAGAACACACGTTCTACTTATTACGAGATGAGGGATAAGAGAGTGAGTAAAATTATTCGGGCAGCATCTTATTTAAGATATAGCAGTGACAATCAACGCGAGGAATCTATCGTAGCCCAAGAAAGGGCTATCGAAGAATACTGTAAGCGAAAAGGCTATGTTCTAGTAAAGAAGTACGCTGATGAAGCTAGGAGCGCAACAACCGATAACCGAGCAGATTTTCAGCGCATGATAGAAGAAAGTGTGTTAGGGGCTTACGAGGTGTTGGTTGTCCATAAACTTGACCGATTTGCACGAAACCGTTATGACTCGGCTCTTTACAAAAGACGACTAAAACTGAACGGGATCAAGGTAGAGAGTGTTTTAGAGCAGTTGGATAATTCTCCCGAATCTGTTATTCTTGAATCAGTCCTGGAAGGAATGGCTGAATACTACAGTAAGAACCTTTCTCGCGAGGTTCGAAAAGGTCTAAATGAGAACGCAATGAAGGCAACTCACAATGGTGGTCGTCCAGCCTATGGCCTTAAAGTTAACCCTGAAACACATATGTATGAAATAGATGAAAAGAGATACAGAGCTGTTCAAATGTATTTTGAAGGTCTTGATGCAGATTTAACAAGAGCTGAGATCGCTAGGAGAATAAACAGTGCTGGATTTAGAACTTATGCCGGTGACGAATTTAAAATTACTAGTTTTGATACTTGGGCGGCCAACCCGAAATACAAAGGTGATTATGTATGGAACGCTAGTTCATCGAAGGACGAATCCGGTAAACGTAATAGCCACCTCAAAAAACCTATTGAAGAGCAGATAATTATTGAAGGGGCTATTCCTGCCATTGTTTCAAAAGATCTCTGGGAAAGGGTGAACGCTAAATTGAAAAAGAGAGAAAGTAATAGTGAAAAATCTCGGCTAAGAGCAAAAACGGTTTATCTACTTAGCGGGAAAGTCTTCTGTTCCAAGTGTGAAAGCCAGATTTCTGGCGAATCTTATACCAGCCGTGGTAGGAACTATGCTTACTATAAATGTTCTAGTAAGTGCGAAAATAAAGGCATTCCAAAAGAGCTTCTTGAGAGCGTCGTTATTGATAAATTAGTAGAAATCTGTTTTTCTTCTGAAGCCGTTCAACAGATAGTGGAAAAGGTTAAAAAGCTGTATAAAGAAAGACAAAATAACACAGCCAACGATACCGTTCCACTAAAAGAAGAGATCGCGTCTCTAGAATCTAAGATTGACAAATGGATTGATGCTATAGGAGACGGTATTCTTGACAGGAATGTTCTTGCTAAAAAAATAAATGAAGCCAACGAAAAGAAGGAATTCCTTACTTCCCAGTTGGCTTTAGTAGAAGTTATTCAAAAAACGCCTGAAATTGAGGATGCGGCAATCATCAAAATATTAGACAAAAGAAAAGATTGCCTTCTATCTGATGATCCAATAGATCAAAAGGCAGTCATACAAGAATATATAGACAACGTAAAGGTTTTTTTTACTGCTGATAAAATGCTTGATATCGAGATTACCGTGAGATTTGATATGTTAGGTGTACCAATGGTGGAGGCGAGGGGACTTGCACCCCTGTATCGAAGAACGACCACAAAAGCGTCTACGCGTGTGTCCTTTAATTTAAATTTCGCCAGTCTTGACTCCTAAAGGCAAGGATTCAGTTCAGGCTAGCTCGATGATCTTAGCTAATGTCTCCGAGCATTGACATTAGAGCGTCCTACTTAATTGACACTCTGACCCTTCATCGTAGGTTCTGAAGGCAGAATGCTAGCGGCACTTAGGCAGCTAGAGCGTAATTGTTTTCGTTAACTATTTTTGCCCACCGTTTAACGAGACCAGGTGGAATCTCGACGCGCAACTCTTGCCACCGCTTCCCCGAGCGAGTCTAAAACGCCCCCGTAAAAATTAACTACAAACATAGTATACCACATTTTTGTTTAAAGCAAAGTGAATAACCCTGGAATAATTACTTCTTTATGGAAAAGACATTCTGGAACTATTAATCTTACGGAAATTTTAGATTAAATGTTTTTTCTTTTATCCTAAACAAGTTACTGCCCATTCCAAATTTACATATATCACTTATATTATATAAACAGATTAATTTTTAATAATTCTTATTCCGATCTCTTAAGGCACGCTCTATATCACGTTTTCCTTCACGTTCAGCAAGAGCTTGCCGTTTATCATAATTTTTCTTCCCTTGGCCAACAGCTAATTCTACTTTAGCCATCCCTTTTTTTAAATAAATTTTTATCGGGATCAGGGTTAGCCCTTGCTGCTGAATCTTACCGATTAGTTTACTTATTTCCGCTCGGTGAAGTAGCAGCTTACGAGGCCTAAGTGGATCGTGATTGAATCGGTTTCCCTGTTCATAGGGGCTGATATGCAGCTGGTGAACCCAAATTTCACCCTCATCTAATTTTGCATAGCTATCCTTTAAATTAACCCGTCCATTACGAATGGATTTTATTTCAGTTCCGGTGAGAATAATCCCAGCCTCAATTCTATCCTCAATATAATAATCGTGGAAAGCCTTACGATTTTCAGCAACAACTTTAATTCCTCCAGAAGGCATATTAATCCTCCTCTCATCAAGTACTTCAGTATAACACAAACTTCCTATTATAACCAAATGTTAAGAATCAACGACCTAATACTTTCCGACATCCTCTAGCCGATAACTCAAAACAAAAAAGTTTAGCAATGAGAACCTAAATTACCCTATAGCTCTAATTCCTTCGAAATCCCCTGCATCCCCTCTAAGCCTAATCCTAAAAACTCCTCTAACGTAAGTCCCAGCTCACTGCAGCTGAGAATCTGCTGTCGATTTGCCCCCTTGGCAAAGGCCTTTTGATCAAATTTCTTAAGGAGGAAAGGAACATCTACCCCAGAAAGCTTTTTATCCGGTCGGATAAGAGCCCCGGCTACAATCAGCCCTGTCATAGGGTCTGTTGCATAAAGGGCCTTATCCAATAAAGAGTTTCGGGGTAGTCCGTGCCTCTCATTGTGTACCTTAACGGCATAAATAAGGTCTGGGGAAAAACCTAGGCTCTCTAAGATTTCCGCCCCTTTTAGAGAATGAACTTCAGGCTGTTCTTTAGTATCCTCATAATCAATATCATGGAGCAGGCCCGCCATTCCCCACAAATCAGGATCTTGATCAAAATGCTTGGCTAAACGAATAAGGACTGCTTCTGTTGATATCATATGTTTTAGTAGGTTTTTATTATCCACATACTTCGTTAATTCTGCGTATGCTTCTGCTCTTGTCATCATTGATTAATCCCGCTTCCTTTCATTTCAAGAACCTTCCCTTTCCACTCAGGATAGTTCTTACAACTATGTATCTAAGACACAATCAAACTAATATAGATTAGTCTGATTCAATGTCGCTTTAATCGTGATTGTATTTCTTCTGATCAAACTGTTGAAGAAACTCGTGAACCTTTAAAAAAACTTCTTCGCGTTCCTGACCAAGAGTTAAAATATGTCCAGATTTTTGCCAATAGATTACCTCAGGATTGACCTGCCTGATTTTCTTCCTAATAATCTCTACACTGACAGGTTTAACGGTTAAATCCTTTGAGCTTTGCATTAATAAGGACGGACACTTTATTGTCTGAAGTTTATTGCGTACTTGACGAATTCCTTTATTTAATGAAATTAAGGAATCCACCGGAACCCGTTCATAGACAAAACGCTCAGCTAGTGGGTCATTTTTTAACAATGCTGGTTTATCCTTTACCGCTTTTTTAGGATTTAACTTTTTTCCCCTCCTCGAAAACGGTTTATTCTTCTCAACAAAGGTCATAAACGGCCTAATGAGCCGAACGAAACGAGTTCTCCTATCTGCCAGGATCATGGGGGCATTCATACTGATAAGTCCATCGATGAGACCCAGCGTCCCCAGATGAAGAGTCAATAGTCCTCCCATGGATAATCCTACTCCAATTACAGTATCACAAGTTTCTCTAAGCTTTCGAACACCGACTACTGCGTCTTTAGTCCAATCCTCCCAACTAGTTGTTGCCATCAGTTCCGGAGTTGTCCCATGACCCGACAGTTGGACTCCCAGGATTGTCCATCCAAGCTTGGCTAAGCGTTCACCCATTAGCCTCATTTCTGAAGGAGAGCCGGAAAAACCATGAATCAGCAGACAGCCAACATGGTTGCCGGGAAAAAAGAAGGGCTCTACTAAGCGTCTTTGTGGTTCCAGCAACTACACTCCTCCTAACAGATTTTCGTGATTCATCATCTGAGTTCGATTATTGTGTCGTAGTATCGAGAGAATCCATAAGATTACCCTAACACCGCTTTATGACCTTCAACTGGAGAAAGAGAAAAATTATTATAATAATAAATAAAAATACAATATCTAACAGTATTCTTTTTCACTGGACTTATTCAATTAACTAGATTAACCGGATACAAAAAAATAGCACAGAAGGGCACCTCATACGAAGTACCCCTCTTTGTTGGCTTTATAAGCTTAACTACGAAACGATGGCTAAACCCAAAGAACTCAGCAAAAAGACAGCTGCTAAAACACCTGTGGCTTTAGCAAATAATTCGTCCATGCCTTTCTTCTTGCCGAAAATAGCCTCTCCGGCACCAGTAATAGCTCCTGATAATCCTGCACTTCTTCCGGACTGTAGCAAGACTGCTGCAATCAGCCCTATCGAACTGAGTATTAAAAGAATTATTAATGCAATTTGCAAAATAACTCACCCCCTAAGATACCCTTCTCATACATCACTGCGATTTTATAAATGCTCAATAGGCTCATTTTAGCACAAGCCCAGGTAAAACTCAATAAATCTTCGACTTGCGCGATCTATCTGGCCAAAGCTTTCCGCCCACGATAGACGGCGCTTTCTCCCAGTTCCTCCTCAATTCGAAGGAGTTCGTTGTACTTGGCAACCCGCTCTGTCCGTGCCGGAGCTCCTGTCTTGATCATGCCGGCATTGACTGCAACTGCGACATGCGCCAATGTGACATCTTCAGTCTCACCGGAACGATGGGAAATCACTGAAGTATAACCGGCTCTTTTGGCCATTTCAATAGCGTCCAGAGTTTCCGTTAGAGTTCCGATTTGGTTAAGTTTAATTAGAATCGAATTGGCACATTTCTCTTCAATTCCTCGTGCTAAGCGTTTGGGGTTGGTTACAAACAAATCATCTCCGATAAGCTGAACTTTATCTCCTAAACGCTTAGTGAGTTTATGCCATCCTTCCCAGTCCTCTTCATCCAAGCCGTCTTCAATAGAAAGGATCGGATAACGCTCAATCAAACCCTCATAGTAATCAATCATTTCGTCGGAAGTTTTCTTAACCCCTTCACCGGCTAAGTTGTAGGTTCCATTCTCATAAAGTTCTGTTGCTGCTACATCAAGGGCTAAGGCAACATCTTCGCCAGGTTGATATCCTGCACGTTGAATAGCATCTACTATGCATAACAAGGCATCTTCATTAGACTCGAGGCTAGGTGCAAAACCACCTTCATCACCTATTGCAGTTGCCAGAGATTTTTCCTTGAGAACCGCCTTCAAACTGTGATAAACTTCTGTTCCCATACGCAGAGCCTCGGCAAAGCTTGAAGCTCCAACAGGCATGATCATGAATTCTTGAATATCCACATTGTTATCGGCATGTTTGCCACCGTTAAGGATATTCATTAAAGGCACCGGAAGTTCTTTGGCGTTCACGCCCCCCAGGTATTGATAGAGAGGAATTCCTAATGATTCCGCCGCTGCTTTGGCAGCTGCTAAGGATACACCGAGAATAGCATTAGCTCCCAGTTTCCCCTTGTTCTCCGTTCCATCAAGTTCAATTAACAGACGATCCAGACCGGGTTGGTCAAATGGATTTAGTCCCTCTACTTCCGGAGCGATAGTCAGATTAACATTTTCAACTGCTTTCAGTACCCCTTTGCCCATGTAACGGGTATCGTCAGCATCTCGAAGTTCGACTGCTTCAAAAGCACCTGTAGATGCGCCCGAAGGAACTGCTGCGCGACCTATTATTCCATCCGTAAGTACAACATCAACCTCTACTGTAGGATTTCCTCGGGAATCCAGAATCTCCCGTGCATAAACATCTGTAATAAAACTCATTGATCAATGTCCCCCTTTTTTTATTAGAAATCTCATACTGAGAAGTTCTAGCTTAAAGTAACTTAAACCTTAACATCTGGCAATCCTTAATTCTATCAGTGAACTAATGGATATTAGGAACCCAAATTAATGCTTCCTAAGTCAAAATTCCATTAACGATTTCCCAGTCATTTCATTAGGAATAGGGATTTGAAGTAGTTTTAAAATTGTCGGAGCTATATCGCATAGTGCTCCACCTTGGCGCAGTGCTTGTCCTTTGAACCTTTCATCGGCAAGAATGAAGGGCACGCAGTTCGTGGAGTGAGCGGTTATCGGCAACATTGTCTGGGGATCTACCTTCTCCTCGGCGTTCCCATGATCTGCCGTCACAATAAGTGTTCCCTCATGTTTTCGGAGTTCATCATAGATCTGTCCTAAACATTGATCGATCACCTCTACTGCTTTGACCGTTGCCTCAAACACACCCGTATGTCCAACCATATCTGGGTTAGCAAAATTTAGAATGATCACGTCATAAGTGGACTCTCTAATTTCTCCAAGCACAGTCTGGGTTAATTCTAAAGCACTCATTTCAGGCTTCAGGTTATAAGTAGCGACTTTTGGCGATGGAATGAGGATACGCTCCTCCTTGGGATAGGGCTCTTCAAGCCCGCCATTAAAGAAGAAGGTGACATGGGCATATTTTTCTGTCTCAGCAATTCTTAATTGTTTTAGCCCTTGATCAGAAAGCACTTCACCTAAAGTATTATCCAAGTTTTGTTGAGGAAATGCTACAGGTGCCGGAATAGTTTCCTCATATTGAGTCATACAAACGAAGTGAACCTGCGGATGATTAGAGCGCTCAAATTCAGAAAACTCTTCATCAACAAAAGCGTGGGTTATTTCACGGGCACGATCCGAACGGAAGTTATAGAAAATTACACTATCCCCTTCTTGAACCTGGCCCACAGGGTTTCCTTCTTCATCATCAATCACTGTAGGTATTACAAACTCATCCGTCACACGGGTGTCATAGGAAATCTCAACAGCAGATAAGGCCCCGGCTGCATGTTTGCCTTCACCATTGACTATAGCCTGATAGCCCTTTTCTAAGCGATCCCAACGTTTGTCCCGATCCATTACGTAGTAACGACCGCTGACTGACGCTATTTTCCCCACTCCCAGATCTTTAATCTTCCCTTCCAGCTGGCAAATATATTCTTTGGCACTTTGAGGTAAGACATCTCGTCCATCAAGAATTACATGGATATAAACCTCCGTCAGTTCCTGTTTCTTAGCCATTTCCAGAAGTGCAAATAAGTGATCGATATGAGAATGAACTCCGCCATTAGAGAGTAAACCCATTAGATGAAGTCTCTTATTATGTACTCGAGCTCTGTCCATAGCTTCCAGCAAGACAGGGTTTTTAAATAGGGTTCCATCCTGAATCCCTTTATGTATTCGAGTTAATTCTTGATATACCACCCTCCCTGCCCCGATGTTCAGGTGACCTACTTCCGAATTACCCATTTGGCCGTTTGGCAATCCTACGGCTTCACCGGATGCCTGAAGAGTAGTATAGGGGTATTCTCCTTCAAGACGCTTGAAGTTTGGAATATTTGCTGAGGCAATTGCATTTCCCTCATGAGTTTCCCGACAACCCCACCCATCTAAAATCATAAGGAAAACCGGTTTGATGTCCATTTTATGTCCTTCCTCGCAAGTCTACATGGGACTTGCATTTTTGATAAGTTTCGCAAAACTAAGGGGATCAAGACTTGCCCCACCGACTAAAGCCCCATCTACATCAGGCTCCTGCATTAGTTCCCCAATATTTTCAGCTTTGACACTGCCTCCATAGAGTATAGGAACATTCTCTGAGGCTGATCCCATCAGCTCAGTCAAGGTAGCACGGATATTAGCACACATCTCTTGAGCATCTTTACTGGATGCGGTCTTACCGGTGCCAATCGCCCAAATAGGCTCATAGGCCACAATTATCCTCAACAGATCATCTTTGGATATTCCGGAAAGAGCGCTGGCAACTTGGTTTTTTACCCACTCGGCTGCCTTCCCCTCTTCACGAAGTTTCAAATTTTCCCCGCAACAAAAGATAGGAGTTAATCCCACCGCCAATGCCTGCTGAACTTTCTTAGCAACATCATGATCCGTTTCTCCAAACATTTCCCGGCGTTCAGAGTGACCGAGTATAACGTATGTACAGGCGACATCAAGCAGCATACGCGCTGATATCTCTCCGGTATAGGCACCTTCTTCCGCCCAAGCCATATTCTGCGCACCCAGATGGACAATACTTTCTTCCAACTCATTTTTTAGAGCATGGAGAGCCGTAAACGGAGCACAGAGGACAACATCTAGGTCTGTAACATCCTTGACTTCCTCTAAAAACTTTATTGCATAGTCCTCTGCTTCATTGACAGTTTTAAACATTTTCCAGTTGCCGGCGATTACCCTTCGTCGATTAGCCACTTACAATACCTCCTTTTGTAAGGCCTAGGCCTCTTCTAATGCAGCAACACCCGGTAAGATCTTGCCTTCTAAAAACTCAAGTGAAGCTCCACCCCCTGTGGAGATATGAGTCATGCGCTCCGCAACCTTCATCTTTTCCACAGCTGCCACAGAATCTCCTCCACCTACAATCGTGATTCCCCCACAGGCTGCAACTGCTTGAGCGACCTTCTCAGTTCCTTTAGCGAAGGCTTCCATTTCAAAAACCCCCATGGGACCATTCCAAATCACGGTGCGTGCTGTGGAAATGCAAGCTTCAAACTTCTCAGCAGTGGCAGCTCCTATGTCTAAGGCCATTTCTTCCTCTCGGATTTCCGAGACCCTTACTGTACGATGAGCCGCATCGGCTTGGAAAGCAGTCGCTGCGACAACATCTATCGGTAATTCAAGTTCGACTCCTTTAGACTTTGCCTTCTCAATAAGTTGCTTAGCCAATTCTACCTTTTCCTCTTCGAGAAGGGATTTTCCCACGTTATATCCTTGGGCCTTCAGGAAGGTATTGGCCATCCCCCCACCAATGATTAAAGCATCTACCTTTTCCAGCAGATTTTCGATAACTCCAATTTTATCACTCACTTTTGCTCCCCCAATAATTGCAACAAAAGGACGTTCTGGCCGTTCTAAAGCGTTACCCATAAATTCAACTTCTTTTTGCATTAATAAACCGCAAACCGCCGGAATATAGTGGGTTACCCCTTCCGTTGAAGCGTGAGCACGGTGTGCCGTTCCAAAAGCGTCGTTAACAAACAACTCCGCCAACCCGGCTAGCTCCCTGGCAAAGGAAGGGTCGTTTTTCTCCTCTTCTCCATGGAAGCGGACATTTTCCAATAAGAGGACTTGCCCATCTTGCAGCTTACTAACTGGCTCCAGGGCCGAATCCCCAATACAGTCCTTTGCGAAAACAACCTCTTGCGCTAACAAATCACTAAGATGTTTGGCAACAGGTGCTAAAGAGTACTTGGGATTAACCTGGCCTTTTGGACGCCCCAGATGGGAAGCAAGAATAACTCTTGCTCCTTCCCTGACTAAATACAAAATCGTTGGCAAGGAGGCTTTAACACGCTTATCGTTGGTAATTTCCCCCTGTTCATTTAACGGAACATTGAAGTCCACTCGAACAAGTACTCGTTTTCCACGCACTTCTACGTCTTTTACACTCTTTTTATTCATGCCAAAATCCCCTTTCACTTGACCCAAGGGTTCGGGGCCGTAATTTTTTCACCCTATAATCAGTCCCTTATTCCCGCTAAGATGTTCTGGGCATCAAGTGATTCTTAGCTTCAGATGGAGTTTGCCTAAGAGGAATACTTACTCCATCTGAAGCTAAGAAGAACTTATCCAGGGACGTAGCAGCCGTTATCTCATCCTCACCGCTAAAGTTGTTCTGTGTAGTTTGCGGTTCGGCGAAAGCAACCTGCGCCGTTATGCTTTTCTTTGCTGCAGGCGGCTTGGGCGAAACCCTCACCCGGGTTTCGTCACTGGATACTTTCGTACTTTCAAGAAGAGTCTTTACGGCTGGTGAAGTCATCGGATAAACTCCAGTTCATCTGTAGCACCAGATAAATATGTATTAGTATACCAAAAGTTCCTACTCTTATGAACTTTAATTAGCCTATTTTGTATCATTCTCTAAATAAATCCAGTTTCCTGCCATAAAACAATGTCCATTTACGATGACTATATAGAAACTGCCCTTGACCGGTAACCTTTCACTAAATTAATCTTCCCAATCCTTGCTTCGTTCAACAGCCTTCTGCCACCCTCGGTAGAGTTTAATTCTCCTCTCCTCTGACATATCCGGTTTAAAGCAGCGATCCATTCTCCAGCTTGAGCAAATTTCCCCTTGATTCTTCCAAAAGCCTACTCCCAGGCCGGCTAGATAGGCCGCTCCCAAGGCAGTAGTCTCGATAACTTCAGGTCGTTCTACCTTCACTCCTAAGAGGTCTGCTTGGAACTGCATTAATAAATTATTGGCTACTGCACCTCCATCGACTCTCAATGTCTGAAGGGTTATCTGGGCATCCTTTTCCATTGCGTCCAAAACATCTTTTGTCTGATAAGCCATTGCTTCCAAGGTTGCTCGAATCAGATGGGCCTGCTCAGTCCCCCGAGTCAAGCCAAAAATTGCTCCTCGAGCACGCATATTCCAGTGTGGGGCGCCAAGTCCCGTAAAAGCCGGAACTACATAGACCCCATCAGTATCCTCAACTGTACTTGCCATATACTCAGAATCCTGAGCTTTTTCTATCATCTTCAGTCCATCTCTCAGCCATTGGATTCCAGCCCCGGCGATAAAAACACTGCCCTCCAAAGCATACTCAACCTTTCCGTTCAATCCCCAAGCTATGGTTGTAAGCAGGCCGCTTTGGGATACAACAGCCCGTTCTCCTGTGTTCATCAGCATAAAACAGCCCGTTCCATAGGTATTCTTAGCCATCCCCGGTTCAAAACACATTTGCCCAAACAGAGCCGCCTGTTGATCGCCGGCTATTCCGGAAATAGGAATTGAGGCATCGCCGAATAAACTGATTTCCGCTTTCCCGTATATCCAACTTGAGGGCTTAACTTCCGGGAGCATGCTTCTGGGGATGCCCAGCTCAGCGAGAATTTCCTCAGACCAAGCTAAGTCATAAATATTAAACAATAAGGTCCGAGAAGCGTTAGAATAATCCGTCACATGAACTTGGCCCTTCGTCAATTTCCAGATTAGCCAAGTATCTATAGTGCCGAACAAAAGCTCTCCCTGATTTGCTTTTTCTCTGGCTCCCTCAACTTGATCCAATATCCATTTAACTTTTGTTCCTGAAAAATAGGCATCTAAAACTAACCCGGTCTTCGAGCGGATGAATTCTTCCCATCCTTTAGCTTTCAGATCTTCTACAATCTCTGTTGTACGGCGACACTGCCAGACAATTGCCGGAGAAATCGGTTTTCCTGTGGCCTTATCCCATACAACCACTGTCTCTCGTTGATTAGTGATCCCAATACCGGCAATATCCCCGGGGGAGACTCCTGTCTTGGCTAAGAGTTCTGCGATAACCCCGTATTGTGTACTCCAAATTTCCTCTGCATCTTGCTCCACCCACCCTGGTTTCGGATAAAATTGAGTAAATTCCTTTTGTGAAATTCCAACCGGTTTACTCTCATGGTTAAACAAAATTGCCCGACAACTCGTAGTACCTTGATCTAAGGCTAAGATATAGGTTCTTGGCATTCCAATCTTCTCCCCCTTTTTGCAGGCAGTACTTGGCCTAAAGAGCAAACAGCCATTTAATATGGCTGCTTATTCCTTAATTATACTATACTTCATGCTTCAGCGAGTCGTCGATTGCCTGTTTGGACATACAAAAGTGTTTCAGCCACATTTACAAGATGATCCCCCATGCGTTCAATGGTTCGGGCAATCACCAGGCACAAACCCAATTGGCCATCAGGGCATCTGGCTTGACTCCCTTTGACTAGGGCTGATTTAAAATTGTCGTAAGCTTCATCTAATACATCGTCTTCATCTGCCAAGTCCATCAGGATTTCTTTATCCCCCTTTAAGATCTCCACCGTGTGCTCGATCATCCGGAGTAGTTGCTTGGCCATCTGTTGAATATCCCCCGGCCAATTACGCTCTGGCTTTAGCTCACTCAGTTCAGCCAGATCACAAGCGTAATCAGCAGAACGTTCAAGTTCCTGGGCCATTCGCTGAAATCCTAAAATCCACCTTAAGTCTTGGCTTCTTAATTGCTGCAAACTCATAATATCAAAACTTTGATTGACGATGTTATCCCGCAGTTGATCAATCACATCATCCTTTTTTTGCCAATCCTGCACTGTACCTCCATTTTCCAAGGCCTCAATCGCAGCACATAAATGCCTTTGGACAGCTTCTGCCAACTCCACTGTCATTACACGCAAATTCAGCAAAACCCGATCATAACCTGATGTTCTAAGCATTCCTATGAATCACACCTCTTTCTGTAAAGCCTACTTGATGCCAAACTCCTGCGTGCAAAGTAGCAGAGAATTCGATTAGATTATTATATAGAGCCTTATACGGAGTGGAAACCTTCTATTCTGTTTATTACAAAAATTTTCCGACAATTACTCTTAGGGTTTTGTTGCTTTCAGCTTAATTTTGCGCCTCTGCGGTGGGAAAAGCGCGCTGAATCTTTCCTTTCACCATTAATACCCATTCTCAGTCTACAAAAATTCCGGGCTTAATCCATAAGCTTGCATAAACACCCAAACGGGATGCTTCGTTGCTATCCCTGAACCATGCTCGATTTGAACCTGGCATCCTCCGCATTCCGTTGCCATACTTTGAAACTCCCCAATACGGACACCCTCTTGAACTCGCTGAAACAAAGGTTCTCCAATTTGCCTGGCTATATCATACTTTTCCTGTTTGTATCCATAACTGCCGGATAGACCACAACATCCAGTGTCTAAATCCGACACACGTACCCCCGGAATCAACCGCAATAGGCGAACTGAGGGGGTTCCAATTCCTTGCGCCTTCAAATGACAGGGAGCATGATAGCCCAGGGAGACAGGAATCTCTTGAAAGTCTTGCTTTAGTCCTCCCCCCTCCTGCAGTTCCCACAAAAACTCAAAAAGATCATAAGCTTGACGGCCTATGAGTTCTGACCCTGAGACCTCTAAATTCGGATATTCCTCCTTTAACGCTAAGCCGCAGCTCGTACAGCCGGTAATAACAGGTACCCCTGATTGCAAATACGGATTCATGAGAGCCAAGTTTTTTTTGGCATTTCCCCTAGCTTCGTTAAACTTACCATTAGCCTGCAGAGGCACTCCACAACAGTGAAAGTTAGGCATGATCACATCATACCCATTGTGTTCTAAGACTTTAATCACGGCCTGCCCTGTCAAACTGTCATTGTAGTTGATAAAACACCCGGGAAAGAAAACCACTGCTTTTGATAGCCTATGGTTTGGCACGAGCTTATTATTCCTTATCCCTTTAAATTTTGCCTGATACGGCGGCAACGGGGCCCTTCGACTAATTCCCAGAATTTTCTCCATTAGGACTCTCACTAAGTATACTTTTAGTAAGCCATTAGTAAGACCCGGCCAGATCGTTCCTAGGCGTCCTAGGTATTCGGCTCTGCCCAAAACAAGGTCACGAACCTGCAGTCGGGTTGTTCCGCTTTTCTGAGCGGCCAAAGAGGCCTTTTCCCGAGCTCTTAAAATAATTTCTGTAATTTTAACTCCGGAGGGGCAGGTCACTTCACAGGTTTTGCAATTCGAACAATAGCTTAAACACTTGGGATCTATGTCAATACCCTCCAGCCGGAAACGCTCTGCATCAGGCCCAACACTTTTGGGCCCTGAAAAAAGAGGCTGCACCATCGCCACCGGGCATTGGGAGGTACAGGCGCTGCACTTAATACAGGCATCTAAATTTTTAACGGAATCCAGTTTATTCATTTGACCTGCATCCTTTCTATACCTGCTCTCCTGCGAACCATCCTGATGCCAGAGAGACTCCTCCTCCGCAGCGCTCCACCCACGGATCCCAATGGGCCAGCATTCGACCGATAATCCGAACATTTTCTAAAAGGACTTCTTTAGAAGCGGAATCAATGGGCCTCAACTGATTATCGGTTTCAACCCCCATCCGGGCATAAGGCTGTTCCCCTAAAAACTCTGAATTTGTCCATCCTGATGGAACAAATGGCGGCAACCCAAACACCATCTCTTTAGCTGCTTCAAGGGTCACCTCAATTCCCCCCCCAAATATCCCACCAGTGGCCAGCACAAAAACACGAGCGGAAAACTCCGAATCCTTCCCTTTACTGTTTACAATAATTTTATGACACTGCTTACCCTTAAGCTCAACCTTCTTGACACCTGAGCCCACTAGTAACTCTCCACCTAAAGCCTTAAATTTTTGGACTAACCCCCGGTAAAGATAATATCCGCCGTCAGACGGCGGGAAGGCAGTCATTTCTATCACCGAAAAGGGCAAATTGGACTGGACCTCTCTTAATGGTTGGGAAAATACACTTGTCAGTCCCGGAAAAATAACCACTGCTTTGTCCGGTTCAAATGAGTCCAGAGACTTCCAGACACCCTTCAGAGTCTCGATCCCGGAAGCAGTACGCCAATACTTCCCACAGTCCATCCCTGTAATTGGTTTTCCGAGAGTATACCAGGCTTCAAATGCCTCTACTCGAAAGGGATGCAGCACTACCTCTGCTTGAGGATAAGCCTTTAACAAGTTACTTTTGGCAACCTCCGGAAAAAAGTCCTTCATTCCTTCAAGAGCCATTAAAATAATTTTATGAGTTTCCGAGAGAGCCTGGGTGTTCAGCCCGCGAGGAATAAGTCCCGCTTTTCTGGGGGATCCCAAAGGGGTCAAAACAAACTGCGGCTCCCTCCAATTTCCCCAATAGTCCGGAAAGAGAGTCTGGAAATATTCCGCAGCGCTGCGAACCACCCTTTCTCCCAATAAAGCATAAGGATGACTTTTCTGATTCATGAGTCTCTCTGCATCCCCCAAATCGATTACACCGGAACTATAGGTCAAGCTTCCAACTCCTTCAGAAACAATCAATACCTTTTTGCCTCTTTCAGCAGCCCGTATTCCTGCTAAAAGGCCGGCTAAACCTCCACCAATAATAATGCCATCCCACACTTGAATTCCTCCTTCAAATATCCCTAATCCCATTGAGCTGAAGTATACTTGTATAGATGGCCCGGGTTAACTCTGTTTCACGCAATTGCTGACCCCAAAGAATCGGCCGTATTCCCTTCCAACGTTGATTGATAAATCGTTTTAATTCATCTTGTAAGGGATCAAATTTGGCATGTTCCAATCCCAACAACGGCAAAGCACGATAGGTACAGAAAGCTCCCTGGCATGTTCCCATTCCCAGTCTGGTCTTGCGCCTTATGTCCGCCAAGTGGTGAGCGTCGGCATCCAAGGCCACCTTTTCAACCTCTGCAACAGATACCATTTCACACTCACAAAGCATCTGCCCTTTGCTGGGGTCATTTTGGATTTCTAATAACACTGCCCCAGCATCCTCTCCAAGCCGCTCAAGCATCTTCTCGGCTGCTGCACAGGGCAAAAGTTGGAGGGCTTGTTTTTTAAGATCCTCTGAAATCTCTGATAGCAATTTCTCCTGAGCAGTAGAGCAGGGCCTTAGATTTCCGAACCGTTTCGCGACCCAATCTGCAACCTTCTCTGCCATCAAACGATAGGTGGTAAACTTCCCTCCGACAATACTGATCAGCCCTTGCACCTGATCATGGATTTCATGATCAATGAGCGCAAAGTTTCTGCTGACCTCTCGCCCCTCATCCATCTTTCCTGAAACCTCACTATCTTCACGATGAAGAGGCCGCACTCCGGCAAAGGCCCGTATTACTCTACGCTCCATAATCTTAGGAAGCAGCTCCTCTCCCATCATTAATAAACGTCTGATTTCTTCCTCCTTAGGCTGATTTTCCCTTGGAGAACCTACGATTTCCGAGGTTGTACCTAAAATTGTAATAGTTTCATGTGGAACAAAAATATCTCCATCACTAGGTGGATGCAAGCGATTGATCACACGTTGAAAGAGCCGCTGATTGAAGGCTAACAAGGTCCCCTTGTCACAGATGACGTCTAAGTGGACACCGATTGAACCAGCTATCTCTGAAGCCCAGGCCCCGCCTGCATTGACTACCACTTGACAGCCAATTAATAATTCTTCCTGATTTAAAAGATTCTTGGCGGCTACCCCTACAATCCGCTTGTTTTCCAGAATAAGCCTTTCCACCCGGTGATAGGTCTTATAGTCTCCTCCATAACGTTTTGCCGATTTGGCATTGGCCCAAACAAGCTTAAATCCATCTACTGTAGCATCGGGCACTTCGAAAACTCTTAAAATATTCCTCTTCAGCAAGGGCTCTTTCCAATAGGCCTCTGACAAAGATATTTCTCGCAGGGGAATCCCGGCATTGGCACATCCTCTAAGCCACTGCTCTACATAGTCGGGATCATCCTCCTCAGATTGCACAAACCACCCTCCCGTATCCGAAATGCAGTGGGCTGCTATCTTTTTGAGGATAATATTCTCAGAGATACACTCCGCAGCAGACAGCGGATCCTTAACGGCATAACGTGCTCCACTGTGTAATAAGCCATGAAAACGGGAGCTTGTTCCGTGGGCTAAGTCCCCTTGCTCCAGTAATAGTGCAGAAATCCCTCGCATACTCAAATCCCGCAGAACCCCTACTCCCGTCGCACCGCCACCGACAATTACAACCTGATAATCCTGCATATTCTCTCCCCCATATTAAACAAAAAGCCACCGGCGGAACCGTCTAAGACGCTTCCTCCAGTGGCTTCTCTTTTTCTCGCTTTTAAGGCCTCTTTGAAAGCATTTTTATTCAAACTTATCCATCCAGTTCTTCCATCTTCTTAGTACCTTTATCTTGTACAAAATAGCCAAACATCTTTAACCTCAGGGAATATCCACGGTTAGGCAGAGGGTTCGCTTAACGACCCAGAATCGTACATACCTTTTTATCAATCAACAATCCAACTTCTTCTTTTAAAGCGAACTTTGGGCCCTCAAAACGATTAAGATGATCAACTATAATTGTTCTGCCTTGAACAAGTACCTCAGCCCTGGCAGTATTGCCTAAGATATAAAAATTCTCTAAGGTTCCGTATAGCTTTATCCCCTCTGCATTCCCAATTTGAGGGAATTGATCTTTGCTGACTAACAAAATATGCTCCGGGCGAATGCAGATTTCAGTCTCCTTATCTCCTATACCAACTAGGGAACTGGGCAGGAAATTATAGGTTCCTATAAATTGAGCCACAAATTTATTAGCAGGCCTGCGATAAATTTCTTCAGGGGTACCATACTGCATGACTTCCCCGGCGTTGATAACTACGATTCGGTCTGACATAACTAAGGCTTCTAATTGATCATGGGTCACAAAAATCGTAGTAATTCCCATCTTCTTTTGAACATCCCGAATCAGGATTCTAGCGCTCTCCCTTACCTTTGCATCAACGGCACTCAAGGGTTCATCTAAGAGCAGCAAATCTGGCTTAACCACCAGAGCTCGAGCCAAGGCTACCCTTTGTTGCTGCCCTCCCGACATTTGGTGGGGATAGTTGTTTTCCTTACCCGAAATACTGAGAATATCCATAATTTCTTCGACTTGTTTTCTGATATCTTGGGTAGGTATCTTTTTAATTTTAAGCCCAAAGGCAATATTTTCAAAGGCCGTCATGTTAGGAAAAAGGGCATATGATTGAAAAACCATACCAATATTCTGTTCCTTCTTATTCTGCCCTTCAATAATCTCCCGACCATTAACAATAACCTTTCCGCCATCGCCACGTTCTAAGCCAGCAACGATTCTAAGGAGGGTTGTTTTTCCGCATCCACTGGGACCTAATAGCGTGACAAATTCCCCTTTTTCGATTTCCAGTTCAATTCCTTTCAAGACCTGACGACCCTGAAAACTCTTATCAATGTTGACGACCTGAACATAGCTCACTAATCATACCCCCACACCCTAAACTCGTTCCTCTTTCTATAAAGACCTAGTCATCCCTTAAGTCTACTGAACTCCAATTTAATTGAGTTTGCTAAAATCCTTTACAGCCTTAACGCAGAATAAAAATTCGAAAATCTCAATGCCCTTGTCAGGTTATTATAATGAACTGGTTTATCTAGCCTCAGTCTTCTGTCCTCTGACCTCAGTCTCCCGCCGAAAAGCCAGCCAAATCAAGATCAACGACATCAACAAAATAACCATAAAGTACGATGCTACTAAGGCATTGGCCAAGTGACCGTCAACTTTTTGCATTTTATATAAATATATCTGAATGGTCTCATAGTTGTCACCTACTAATAAATTAGCCAGTACAAATTCTCCAAACAACACTGAGACAGAAATCAAAGCCGCTGAAATAACCCCTCTCAAAACATTGGGAAAAATAATTTTAATAAAGGTCTCTAGTTTGCCACAGCCCAGCATCATAGCAGCCTCGGTCAGAGCCTTAACATTAATGGTTCTAAAACTATTTTTAGTCGCCTGATACATAAACGGTAAAATCAAGACAAAATAAGAACCAATCAGAATCCAGGGAGTATTGGTAATCTGCAACGGCCCTCTCGAATACATTTGAATTAACCCAATGGCTAGAATAACTCCCGGCATGGCAAAGGGTAAAATCGACAAAATTTCAAAGAGCTTCTCAAGACGTGGATAATAAACAATCGCCAGGTACATTGACGGTATGATAATCAATATTGATAATATTACGGTGGCAAAACTCACGTTGATGGTTCTTAATAAAGCATGCCCAAACTCCGGGCTGCTGAAGAGCAGCTTATAATAGGACAATGTATACCCCTCAGGCAAAATTGTGGTGCTCCACCTAGTTGCTACTGAGAATAGAAGAGTAGCCACGATGGGGAAAAACAGATAGGCAAAGATTAGTCCTAAAACTATTTTAGAAATTATCCCTCGTTTCATTGCCCAATCCCTCCGCCTTGCTTCTTCAGCTTCTCATTAATAATAATCGACACTACCAAAAAGCCCGCCATAATAACTGCTAGAGCACTGGCTAAAGAGGGCTCGGGGAAAATGTCTCCCGTAACTAAATTGGCTATGGTAATAGAAACCAGGCTGTTGTTGGAGTTTGTTAGCGCATAGGCCGTAGCATAGGCTCCCAGGGAATTAGCAAAAAGCAGGGTAAAACTCCCTAACATTGAGGGCAACAAAATAGGCAGCCCAATTTTGCGCCAGAAGTGAAATCGACTGGCCCCCAAGATCTGAGCTGCTTCCTGAATATCCTGTCTGAGTGCATAAACCGCAGGATACATCAGCATAAAGGCTAAAGGAACACTGAAATATATATACACTAGGACAATCCCTGTCCAACTGAATAGGTTAAAACCCGTTCCATAGAGATCAAGCCCCATTTTTTCCTTCATTAAGACCGTCACCAGTCCATTAACTCCTAATAAAACAATATAGGCAAAGGCTAAAGGCACACCAGAAAAATTGGAGGTCATGTTAACTAATGTTAAAAGCTTTTCTCGCCAAGCCTCACCTACTGAGCGCAGGGCAAGAGCACCCGCGGTTCCGATAAATAAACCGATAATGCCAACTGCTACAGAAACTAGTAAACTGTTTTTTAAGGAAATGACATAATATTTGCTGTGAAAAATTTGAGTATAGCTTTGAAAATTCAATCCCTCCGAGTTATGTATACTGCTGTAAATGATATACCCCATGGGCAGGATTTCGAAGGCTAAAGCAAAAACAATTAAAGGAATAAACGGAACCCACAGGATTCCACCACGCCGCAACTCTTGACCGAGCTGAGTTACAGGGTTGTTTTTCATTAGTTAGGCCTCCTTGTCGCCGACTTTGCCGGATAAATATAGGCGAAAGGCCTGATTGGGGGGTATCACGGAATGAATAACTCCCAGTCAGGCTCCTTCCTTTTAAAGTGCAGGACAGTGACATCAACTATTGGGAAACGATGACATTATTTCTCCATAAATCCGGAATTGTCTTCATATTCTTTTCCCAAGCGGCGAAATCCTTAATTGGTTTGGCAGAGGCGTATTGTTCCTTAGACACCATCATTTTAGCAATATCCTCAGGAATTTGGACTTTTTCTCGAATCGGACGAGCAAAACCCTTAGCCAAGAGAATTTGACCCTCATCACTTAAGAGGTAATCCTGGAAGGCTTTTGCCGCATTGGGATGAGGTGCGTACTTATTAATTATGGAAACGTAGGCACTAGCTACTGTCCCATCGCTGGGGATAACAACCTGGTAATTTTCCTTATCCGCTAAGCGAGAGCGATAGCCAAGAGCGTTGAAATCCCAAAGGATTCCTACCGGAATCTCACCTTTTTGGAAAATACTAAAAATATTATCACTGGGTTTAAGGTTTCCTGATTTAGCGAGCTTGGCGAAATATTCCACACCTGGAGTCAAATTGTTCTCATCCCCGCCATTAGCAAAAGCAGCTGCTAAGATCGCAGCTTGAGATTGGGCTGCTTTTAGCACATCTCCAGTGACAACTGCTCCTTTATATTCCGGCTTAAGTAAATCAGCCCAGCTATGAGGAACTTCTTTAACAAGCTTAGTGTTTACTAAGAAGGCAATTGTACCTACATACTCTCCTGTCCAAAGACCGTCTTTATCTTTAGCCCAATCCGGGATCTCTTCCCACTTGGGACCTTTGTGGGGTTGGACAACATCTCGTGCTATAGCTACATTACCAAAGGTAATTCCTACATCTCCAATATCAGCCACCGGGCTGCCCTTTTCAGCATCGAACTTAGCAATTTCCTCAGCACTTGTCATATCAGTGTCAGAGTGAGTAACCTCGTATTCCTTGGTAAAATTACTCCAAATCTCACCTAGATTCGCCCAGGCATCAGGCATTCCATAAGAAACGATCTTTCCTTCTTTCTTAACAGCATCCTTTAACGCTTGTCCAGTCAGTTCCTTTGCCGGTTCTTTAACGGGTTCAGCTGTTGGCTTTGAACCACAGCCTGTTAAAAAACTACCCATTAAAAGTGTACCAATCATAGTGAACGCAAGGGCTTTTCTCGTTCTCTGAAACATGTCTTTCCTCCCCCAAAAATATTTTAGCAACTTGACCTTTGAACACAAGACCTGCTCAATCTTTCCCAGATCCAGCGAGAAAGTCTCACCTCCTCTTACGCATTTGTATGCAGCTTAATTCAGGTATATCCATTCACTGTCCCTAAAGTCAATTTCATGGGATTCCTCTCCATCTGACCTCAGGGTCAATCATGAAGGCCCTAAGTTCTTTCACTCTGAACGCAAATGTGAAAACCGCTCCGGATAATTTGTAATTGCTATATCTGTACCTGAAACAATGGCACGTTCAATTTCCCATTCCTCGTTGACAGTCCACGTATTTACTCCGATTCCTCGCAAATTACATTCTCTCACTAATTCAGGGCTTATAAAGGCATAGTGGGGATGCAGATGACTGGCTCCCATATCCTGAGCATATAGCCAAGGCGAGATTAGCCCACACTCATAAAGTAAACCCGTTTTAAGATCGGGAAAGTCCTTAATCACTTCGACAATGGTTCTATGTTCAAACGAAGAAATTATACTTTGTTTTGTCACATTATATTTTTCCAGCAGGCCTGCTACCTGAGCGACAATTCCTGGGTATTCTATCAGGCCTGTTTTGATCTCGACATTTATGATAAGAGACTTATCTTGGAGCATCTCCAGTAATTCCTCTAAGGTTGGAATTGGGGCATAGGTCTTAAAGCCAACTCCAAAATTAAGGCTCTTTAGTTCCTTGAGTGAGTAATCTTTAACCCAACCAGTACCATCACTGGTTCGATCAACCCGTTCATCATGAATGACGACAACTTCTCGGTCCCGCGACAATTGCACATCGAATTCGAAGCCATCCACTCCCAGCTCAAGCCCTTTGTCAAAGGAAATCAACGTATTTTCCGGAGCTGTGCCCGCAGCCCCTCGATGACCTAAAATCTTCATCTAACCTCTCCTAACGGCCCGCTATGGCATTATGATCATAACATATCCTTGTTAGTTTATCGTTAATATATAGTAACATTTATGTAAAAATGGAAATATTGTTCTAAGCTCTTAGACAATTCCCATCACAACTTTAGCAATATTGACTGTATGTTCATCCATTTGATACAAGAGATATATTGAATCTAAGGTAGCATAGCGATAAATTTCTTCGATTTTTAGGTTGCCTTCTTGGCTGTTCGGTTGTGGGCATTGGGCGAGAAAATTAAACTGTAAGTCTCTCTGGATTCGGGAGGTTTCCGGATGCTCACGTATTACTTCCGCCGCGATTTGAGAATCCCATAGTGTGAGAGCCTGCATTACCTTAGCAAAGTTACAGCTTACACGTTGATATAGCTCATCAAGATGTTTCCAGTTTTCTGCAGGAACTTTCATGGTTTCACGAGGCAATTTCTTAGCTAAAAGCGCCATGGCCATCACTGCATCTCCGATATACTCAAATTCCTTAGCAATAAACTGGATTTTCATACTCTCTTCAGCTTGCTCATCTGTAAGTCCTCTCTGAGAAAGGACAGCCAGAAAACGCATAGTATGTCGGTAATACCAATCCACTCCCTCTTCAACCTCGGAGATCTCTTCCACCAAATTATCACTATTGGCGAGGAGAATAGCAGGAATTTTTTGCATCATTCTTGCGCCAATGAAATCACCTAAAGCTCGCATTTCACCGTTAGCCTGTTTAAGGGCTACAGCCGGAACTTCTATCGACACCTCATCGATTACTTGAAACTTTAAAGGGCTATCTTTGTCCCCTCGATCCGGAACCATACGCTTCAGGCCTTTGGCTATAAGGCCATTGAGGGGGTAGAAAATTATTACCATCAAGACTGCAAATAATAAATGAGCATTGGCAACCTGTCGCTGTAAATTCCCCGTTGTCCATTGGATGAGCTGAGAAAATTGTGTCAAAAATGGATACATTAGCACTGCTGCCAATACCTTATAACCTGTGTTCGCTAAAGCTGTGCGTTTGGCGTCCATTTTTTGAGCCGTTAAACTCGTCAACAAGGTTGTCACCGTTCCCCCTATATGAGCTCCAATGACCAAAGGGACAATCGCCTGCAGTTCTAATAGACCTTGCCCGGCAAGAGACATCATAATCGCAAAAACTGCCGTACTGCTCTGGATTATAGTCGTTAAGATCAGTCCTACAAGGATTGCCAGAAAGGGATGACTTCCCAATTGAGCAAGAAAGCCAAAGACTTCCGGAATATTTCGCAGGGGAGCTGAAGCGTTTGACATATTAGACATCCCTACAAAGATCAAGCCAAAACCTATCAGAGAATGTCCTAAATGCCTCCACTGCTTCTTACCTGAAAAATAAAGAACAAAGCCAATAAAGATGGCCCCCAGAGCTATATCGAGAATTTGAAAGGCTATGAGTTGAATAGAGATTGAGGTTCCTACAGCCGAGCCTAAAACCATTCCTAATGCCTGGCCAAGATTCATCATTCCCGCATTGACGAACTCCACAACCAATACTGTGGTGGCTGCACTGCTTTGAAAAGCAACTGTCATAACTATACCCAGCAGAACAGCCATAAAGGGCTTCTTCGTCAGTGATTGAAGAATTTGCTTAAGTCGATGTGCAGCAAACTTTTGCAAGGCATCTGAGGTTGTCTGTACCCCATACATAAAAAGACCCAACCCGCCCAAGAAAACTAAAATTGTACCCATCCAACCTATAAGCTTTCAACTCCTTATGTCATCCCAAAATTAAAATTTCCTAATTCACTTTAAGTCAGCTATTCCTGAAGGATAATTTCATTTCTAAATACTATGAAAAAAAGCCACAAATAAACCTGCCTAAAACAGATTAATTTGCGGCTTTCTCTATAACTCCAGCCTTAAATATCAAGTTCAGAATTGACTGACATTAGCTGCTTTATCCGATGACTACCAGCCGTAAGACTCCCATCTTCTATAAGTACGAAAGCATCCAGCGGATGCTATCGCCGAACCGCAAACTACACAGAACAACTTTAGCGGTGAGGATGAGATAACGGCTGCTACGTCCCTGGATAAGTTCTTCTAAGCTTCAGATGGAGTAAGTATTCCTCTTAGGCAAACTCCATCTGAAGCTAAGAATCACTTGATATAATATACGCATTCTCATAAATTAGCAATTAATTTTTCGGGGGCATTCCCCCCGTATTCCTGACCTCTTAATTTGAAACTAAGTCCTTCTAATATCTCTTCCTCACCGAAGTTGCTCCAATACCTAACTCATCTCGATACTTGGCAACTGTGCGTCGAGAAATTTCCATGTCCCTAGCCTTGAGCATTTCCGCTAGTTTCTGATCGGAATATGGAGATTTAGGATTTTCCGAAGCGATGATGTCACGCAGAACGAGTTTAATCACATCCGTGGTTACCCCGGAGTCATTATTATTACCTCTACCCATACTGTTGGCAAAGAAGAATTTGAATTCGAAAACCCCTCGGGGAGTTTGGACATATTTGTGAGCAGTTGCTCTGCTGACTGTTGACTCATGAACTCCAATTTCTTCAGCAATATCTCTTAGGGTGAGGGGTCTTAGATGACGAATCCCATTACGAAGGAAATCACTTTGCCACTTGACAATAGCGTCTGCGACTTTATAAAGAGTGAGACGCCGCTGTTCTATGCTACGAATGAGCCAGGCAGCTGCATTTAGTTTTTGTTCCACGAATTTACGTGTGTCACTTCCCTCCTCCTGAGATAAGGCATCTCGGTAAGCCTTATTCACTCCTAAACGAGGGACAGTGATATCATTAACCAGGATGATAAACTCTCCTTCAATCTCTTCAATGACTACATCCGGAACGATATAGCGTACTTCACCGGGGCCAGAAAAGCGAAGTCCAGGCTTTGGATCCAGCTTTCGGATAACATCAGCTAACTCTTGAACCCTACTTAAAGAAATTTTTAAGGAATGAGCAATTCGTTGCAGCCGTCCTACCGCTAAATCTTCCAGATGTTTAATAAACTCTGGTAGTTCAGGTGGACAGTCGGGCAGAATTGGTAATTGGAGCAATAAGCATTCCTCTAAATTCCGAGCCCCTACACCCAAGGGATCCAGACTCTGAACTGCCGCCAATGCTTTTTCCGCCTCACCCTGTGAAACCTTCATTTCACGAGCTACATCCTCGATAGAGACTGTGAGATATCCCTTTTCATTCAAGTTCCCAACAATATACTCGGCGACATCTAAAGAACATGTGACTTTTTGGACATGCAGTTGTTCAAGCAAATGCTCTAACAGAGTAGGCGCAGCTGCCACAAAAGGATCAAACCGTTGTTTGTCCTCGGTGATCACTCTTTCTTGGCGCACCCTATTTTCATCCTGATCATGGACATAGTCCTGCCAGTCTACTTCCCATTTATCAGTGGCCGGGCTTTCCTCCACTACCGCAGGGGGCTCCGCTTCAACCTTACTGTCCACACTTTCCTCTAGATTCTCCAGTAAAGGATTCTCTAAAAGCTGTTCCTCAACATACGTGGAAAGGTCAAGTGCGGACAACTGCAAAATAGTAATTGCTTGCCGCAACTCTGGAGTCATAATGAGTTTTTGAGTTTGCTCGAGACTCAGACCATATCCTAACCGCACCTTATTCCCCCCTATACTGATTTGAAAATAATCCTTACTAAATCTTAAGTTCCTATTTTCTGGTTCCTGATTCGATCTGCTAGCTCATCAATTTTTCGCATACGATGATTGACACCAGACTTTCCCACCTTTGGTCTTAACATATCTCCCAGTTCCTTTAGGCTGGCTTCAGAGTATGCTAAGCGGAGCTCGGCTATTTCCCGCAAAGTAGGCGGCAAAGACTGCAGCCCTACCGTATCTGCAATGAATTGAATGTTCTCCAATTGACGTACCGCAGCATCGACAATTTTATCGAGATTAGCAGTCTCACAATTAACGAGACGGTTTACTTGATTTCGCACATCTTTAAGAACTCGGACATTTTCAAATTCCAGGAGGGCATGATGTGCTCCAATAAAGCCCAAGAAATCCACAATATGTTCACTCTCTTTGAGATAAACAACATACCAATTCTTTCGCATACTTACTTTGGCACCTAATTTAAATCTATTGATCAGTTGACATAATTCTTGGGCATGTTGTTCATCATTACTGACAATTTCAAGATGATAGGTACCTTCAGGATTATTGATAGATCCCCCCGCTAAGAAGGCTCCTCTCAAATAGGCCTTTTGATCACAACGCTTTTTGATAAGACTCGGCGTAATTCCCAGGTAAATCTGCCCCTGATTATCAAGCAGCCCTAAGTTCTGAAGGTCTTCTAACCCCCGGGGATGGATTCTGACCAGATATGAGTTGTTCTTTCTCAGCCTTAGCTTACGTCGTACCACAACGTCCACCTGGCGTTTTAGCACATCCTTGGCTAAGCGATAGATCTTACGAGCTACGGGAGCACTCTCCGTGATCACATTTAAGGTGAATTGTTGATTTGAACTAATTTGGAGTGTTCCATCCATGCGAACCAAAGCGGCTAATTCCGCTAAATCACAGCAAGGTTTCTCGCTGCCTAAACGAG
This sequence comes from Desulfosporosinus hippei DSM 8344, assembly GCF_900100785.1. GTDB lineage: Bacteria > Bacillota > Desulfitobacteriia > Desulfitobacteriales > Desulfitobacteriaceae > Desulfosporosinus > Desulfosporosinus hippei. The sequence goes on from NZ_FNCP01000003.1 coordinate 248,189, forward strand.
CAAGCTCTTCTTTCGTAACAGCACTAAAGGACACAATCTCTAGCCCCCTTAATCGTGGTACGATCTTCGAAATTCTTTATTCAGTACGAATGGAATTCGAGATCGATAATCACACTAGGGTTTATCCGATGACTACCAGCCGTAAGACTCCTATAAGTGGGAGATAACGGCTGCTACGTCCCTGGATAAGTTCTTCTAAGCTTCAGATGGAGTAAGTATTCCTCTTAGGCAAACTCCATCTGAAGCTAAGAATCACTTGATCCTAGCAGTTCAACAAACTTCTTAAAATACTAAGTATCTTCTATAACTCTTTTCGGAGCTTTCGAGTGAGCAAATATGAATCGATCAGAGCAATACGCTCTCCCATTGGTTTTAGGCGGAAAAGCAGCCGGATTAGTTCCCTTGCCAACCGATCCGAATCGTGACGCACCACATTTCTCTCTTGCACTAAATTTGCTTCAAAATATTTGGCTCCTAAATGGTGAACCATTTTGGGATCAGCCATAACCGGAGCAGCTTCTTCCTGACTATAGCGCTTTAAAAGTGGGGCGGTTATTTCGCCACGTGAAGCAAGGACTGCATCGACAAAGCCTGAACCACAGTGGTCTATTATTGCTTGAAGATGATCCGAGACTTTGTAGCCATCCGTCTCCCCTTTTTCTGTCATAACATTACATACATAAACACAAGGAGCGCTGGCTTCCCTGATTTTTTCTCTGAGCCCTAAGACTAATAGGTTAGGCAAAACACTGGTATAGAGACTTCCCGGCCCTAAAACTATAAGGTCTGCTTCTTCAATTGCCTTTAAAGCGTCAGGCAAAGGAGCACAATTGCTGGGTTCCAGGTAAACCCTCTTTATTTTTCCTTCAGTAGTTCGGATGGTAGTTTCCCCAACAACACGAGTTCCGTCTTCCAAATCAGCCGTTAAAACGACTTGTTCTAAGGTGGTAGGAAACACCTTTCCACGAATAGCAAAGACTTTGCTGACTTGTTCAATTCCTTTTTGAAAATCACCAAAAGTATCCGTTAACCCTGCTAAAAGCAAATTCCCTAAACTATGACCCTCTAGAGCTCCACTTTCAAAACGATAGGAAAAGAGCGTATTCATAGTATCCTCTGTCTCTGCCAAAGCTACCATGCAATTGCGCACATCCCCCGGCGGCTGGATTCCTAATTCGTCACGCAGCTTTCCTGAACTTCCTCCATCATCAGATACCGTAACAATTGCGGTGAGATTGCAAGTGTATTTCTTTAGGCCACGCAAGAGAGCAGAAAGCCCCGTTCCGCCGCCAACCACTACAATTCTAGGTCCTCTGCGTAAATGATGTCTTGAATAGATCCTATCCACAATTCTAACTTCGTTCTCAGGGATTACAGTAGAGATTATCGAATAAAGCATTCGTTTAAAACCAACGATGATAGCAATAATCCCTAAAGCGCTGATAATTGCCCCTGTTGGCACGGTAGTATGCTTGGTACTGCCCGTCAAACGATAAATAACTTCTCGAAATTGCAGCTCGGCATAGCCGATAGCCACTCCGTCGTTCATGACGGAAAAGCCTGTTGCAAAAAGGAAAATCCCCAACACTGCGAGAATGAACCACCTTTTTACCTTCAAATCAGGGTAGAGCCATTTTAAGTAACGATATATCTGATCGTATTTTTTGGGGTTCATCGCGTTTTTCCACGCTTTTGGTTCTTTGTGGCATCCCGGTGAGTTACCCTGATCGAATAATCACGTTCTATTAAAAAACTCCCTACTCTTTCCGCAATAGCAACGGAGCGATGTTGTCCACCCGTACAACCAATCCCAATAACCAAGTGGGTCTTTCCTTCTTTAATATAATTAGGCAGAATGTATTCTAATAAATCCAAGTATTTTTCCATAAATTCTCTGGCCATTTGATTGCCAAAGACATACTCTCGAACGGATTCATGTTCTCCTGTAAAAGGGCGTAATGCTTCAACGTAAAACGGGTTTGGCAGAAACCGCACATCCATGACTAGATCAGCATCCATTGGTATTCCATATTTAAAGCCAAAAGATATAACTGAAACAGCCATCTGTCCCAAACCCTGGGCTTTGCAGAACAGCTCTGCAACTTGACTGCGAAGTTGTTGGGCACTTAAGTTCGTTGTATCGATAATGTTGTCTGCTCGAATTCTTAATTCTTCCAATTGCTGACGTTCTGCCTGAATCCCATCTAATACTCGTCCCTGAGGAGAAAGGGGATGCCTGCGCCTTGATTCCTTATAACGACGAATTAAAGTTTCATCTGAGGCATCCAGGAAGAGTACTTCCAGCCGAAAGCCTTCCTTTTCTAAATTATTTAATGCTTCACTAAGAGAGGAAAAAAACTCTCCGCCGCGCAAATCACAGACGATCGCTGCTTTAGAGACCTTTCCCCTAGACTGAGCACAAAGCTCTGCAAACTTAACCAGAAAGGTAGGGGGTAAATTATCCACACAGAAAAATCCTTGGTCTTCAAGACTTTGCATCGCTTGAGTTCGACCTGCTCCTGATAAACCAGTAATAACAATTAGTTCAAGTCCTTGTTTATTCATTCATTTCACCTCCTCTTATTATATTATGGCTGCTCCTTTACCGATAAAACTTTTCCAGCTTGCTCTTGAGCAATATTTAGGGCCTCCTCAGGAGTGATATTACCTGTCAAAACATTATTCCACGCCTCATTTTGCAAAGGAATCAGCTTCCATTCCTGACTGTTTCCCTCCAAAGACCAGGCCTTGGCTAGTGCTTTACTTGCCTGAGGAAAGACACCTTTTTGAGCTTCTGGACGTCCGTAAAAGCTCATGTTAGCGGGAAGAAGACTTCCGGCATTCAGCATTGCTTCTTCAGCTTCCGGGGTGAGCAATGCTTTTTCAACGCTTTGAATCGCAGGGATCATTCCGGGGGTGGATTTAATGGCTGAATTCGCAATCCCCAGTGTAGTTCCAATGAGACCTTGCCCTTGTCCCCCCGTCAAATCGGAGAGAGGAATACTTCCCCACGGTACATTTAGTTGAGTCAAATACTTGGCCAGACTTGCACCTGCTATTAAATACGGCGTCTGTCCATTAGCAAATGCCGCAGTCGCCGTTGGGTCAATGCGTAAAAGCTTGGCGTTTTTCCAGGTTAAGAGTTGTTGAATAAACAGCAAATTATTCGGATCGTTTAAGCTGATATTTTCCGAGTTGAGCAACCGCCCCCCCTGCCCATTCCACCATACAGCTAGGGTTGCAGTATCCGGAGAGACCATCGAGACCCCCTTAGCTGCGAATATGTCTGTGAGAGCAGCCGGGGCTTCAGTAAGATCTGTTCTAAAATAAAGCAAAGGGATATCTGTCAGCCAGGGAAGAGCATACTCCACCCCTCCGAACCTAAAAGCAGCCAGGGTTGCCGGGTAGGCCTCTGAATCAGTATGAGCAGCCGGAGCTAAAGCCCCTTTACTATAGAGCTCATGAATAATCTCCCTTGAAGCAATGAATATCTCTGGCCCTTCCCCTCCTGCTTCCGCTTGGTAGGAGAAAGCTGCAAAGTTTGCCGCAGAAACATAGTTTAGTTTAACGATAACCTCGGGATTTGTCTGTTCAACGGCTTGAAGCTGCCCTTTTAATGCCTCTGCCTCAGCCCCTTGCAAAGAATGCCAAACATCGACAACCACCGGGGCAGGACCTCCGGGTTGTCCTGTCTGAGGGGCCGAAGAACAACCGGTTACAAGTATTATGCTTACAATTACTATGAGTAAAAACCTTCGGGAAGTCATAATAGCACCCCATTCACGATCCTTCATATCGGCAGGCTGTGCCTTTGCCATGTTGATAATAAAAAAGATACCAGCAAGACTCAGCGGCGGCCTCATCATCACGCTGTAAATCCGACATAAAATGTACAACTGCAGTGTTGCGATTCCACTGCCGACGGTCCATCTTCTTAACCTCAGGAATTATCGGCTCCCAACAAGCATCCTTGCGAATAGTTTCTTGGATTCTTTTCCATTGATCTGTTTTTTCCATCTCTAAAGTGTCTCTATCCTGCAAATAGTCCGGAATGACACTCGGGCGTTCCCACAAGTAAAAATCAAACTTCAGTGAATCACGGATTTTAGGCCAGGAAATAAAATCTATCCTGTCGTTAACTCCAACCTCTAGTTGGCAGTGGAGAAATTCCCAAAGTTTATCAAAAAGAGCCTTGCCTTGCCACTGACGGCAAAACCACTCCTGCTGATGCCAAAATTCCGCAAACTCGTGATAAAAATCAAAGGGGGTAGGAAAAAGTTTCAGAACCTCTCGTAAGGTATACCTGAATTTTCCTGAATTATAATATTTGTCCAGAATACTTTCCAGGCGATGTAATTGGAGTAGTTCATTGTGGGATAAGACAGCAGTCTCTAAAATTGTATAAGGAGGATCGGGCATAAACAAGAGCCCATAACTACCGCTTTGCTGACGGAGGCCCGATCCTTTAAGAACTTTGAGAAAGCCTAACTGGAGCATATCCGGTTCTACCTTATAGACATCATTAAAGGATGTCCGAAAGTCTATCCAGTTTTCGGCGGGAAGCCCTGCGATAAGATCCAGGTGGAGAGGTATTCCTATAGACTTCATTTCAATAATATATTTTTTCCAGTCCTCAAAGGCTTGAGGACGTGAAACTATCTTAAGAGTTGGCTCGTGGGTTGATTGTACTCCGATTTCTAACTGGACTAATCCCCGGGGGTAATTCCTGAAATAATCCATCCATTCGGCATCAAATAGATCTCCTGCCATTTCGCAGTGCACACGAATCTCTTCAGCATCAGCGAAAGCCGCACTTTCCTCACGCACAATGTCTAAAATCTTTAGAGCATGTCGCTTATTAGCATTAAACGTTCGGTCAACAAACTTTACGGTTCGGGCACCATTTTTTAAAAGTTGACGAAACATCCTGCGAAAGTTTTCAGGTTCTAAAAATCGAACTCCTTGGAATGTCGAGGATAGGCAATATTGACAATTAAAGGGGCATCCCCTTGTCGTCTCTACATAGACCAGACGTCCCGTAAAGTCTTCATCCTTGGCATAGGGAAAAGGCAAGTCATTTAAGCTTAAGGGCTTAACCGGCGAAGAATTAAGCATAATTCCCTCTCCCTTTCTCCAAGCAATACCAGGAACATGGGAGGGATCTATGTTATTTTGCCATGCCTTAAGCAGCTCTAAAAATATTTTTTCCCCTTCGCCAATAACCAGAGCATCCACCTCCGAATGCTCTGTCAGAAACTCTTCTGCCTCGAAGGATACCTCCGGGCCACCGAGTACAAACCGCACATTTGGACAAATCGGATGAAGCCTTCTAATCACGGCTATAGTCTCTTTGAGATTCCATATATAGCATGAAAAGCCGACAACATCAGCCTTAGCTTCAAAAATTTCTCCCGCTATACGATCCAGATTATCATTAATGCTAAATTCTTTAATTAAAACATTGGGATACTCTGTACAAACATCTTCTCGCAAGTAGCGTAGAGCCAAATTCGTATGGATGTATTTCGCATTGAGGGCAACTAAAAGAATACGCAAAATTCGGAACCCCCTTCGCCTTAAGTATAGCGGTTTAAGCCCGCCAATGCAATTGTTATGCCAGATTGATCTTCTTTTGTACTTATTTGAACTAGCTAAACTAAACAAGTTTTAGCCCTTCTTAATAAGATTTACTAATAGTAAATTTAAAAGAAAGATGCTTCAATTTAAGCACCTTTCTTCCTGTAACCTTTTCTTACTATATAAAGTCTGAATCAATTTAATGGTTAAATCCACCGGGGAAAAGTATGGGGGCAACCTGTGGCGTAATCACTCCAAAGGAATACCCTTGCTCTTTTAGGTAATGAACAATTCTCGGCAGTGCATCAATCGTTGTGGTTTTGCTTTTTGAATCATGCATCAAGATAATAGCTCGTGTTTTCCCCGGGACTTGGGCCTTAATATTATTTACAAGTTGGTCTGCCGGCACAGTTGGTGCAGCAGCGTCCCCACTGCTCACATTCCAATCGTAGACTAGGTAATCCTCAGAATCTATCAAATTATAATAATTAACACTAAAATGCCCTTGGGTCCCGCCAGGTGCACGGATAATTTGAGGGCGAACTCCAATTGTTTTAAAGATAGTTTCTTCTGATTGTTTAATCTCTGCTAAAAAAGCATCCGGACTTTGATAAACCAGGCTGTAATCATGAGAATAACTGTGATTTCCAATACCTTGCCCTTGTGTATATTCATCCTTTAAAAGCTCCGGATAGCGTTCAACTTGCCGCCCTAAAACAAAAAACGTGGCTTTAATCTCTTCCTCTTGAAGGATTTTAAGAATACGAGGGGTAGTTTCGGGATAAGGGCCATCGTCAAAGGTGAGATAAACAATCTTCTCCGGTTCAGCATTAAAATCTCTCAGGCGCATTGCTAACCCGGGAGCACTCGGCGGAGTTCCGTCCAAACCATAAAAAGGATGAATTGGAGTATTAGCAGGGGATTTTTCAGGGGGTAAAAGATTAGGCTTCTCATCACTTTTTTTATCGGGTACAGGTGAGGCTTTAGGATCAGAGCTGGGTTCTGTTTTAGGATCATCCTCTGCTTGTGGGGGTTTCGGTGTGGATATTTCTTCTTTCTTATTTGTTATGTCGGTATTGGGAGGGACTTCAGGCGTTTCTGATAAAGAAACAGTTTCTTTAATCAGTTTTTCGGATTGACATCCGCTCAGGTATATACTTGTTAGGAGCATTAAAGCAATTAAAGGCACTCTCCAAATTCGCCAATGTTTTATTAACATCCTTATTTCTCACTTTCATAGGGTATAGCAGACTGATCCAAACACCGTCTACTTCGATTTCTTGACAGGTACCCTTGAGGCGAAGAAAGAGCCATTAGCACTACAGCAAAACCCAAAAAACTTACTTTCTAAAGGTGAGACTTATCTGATTTGTCATTTTGACAAAACTCAGGTGGAGTTCTATCTCCACCTACATCAAATCATTCTATAATCAATAGTATTCAGCAATCTCGAATTAGAAAACATATTTGCCAATTAACTAATAATCCTTTTTCTTCTAAAAAATCACATCTATTCCAATGTCGTCAAGGGTTTGACAGCCGGTCAGAACCATTGCCTGTTTTAATTCATTGGTCATTCTCCTTAACACCAAGGCTACTCCCTCGGCCCCTCCGCCGTAACCAGCAATAATTAGAGGTCTTCCAATCATAACCGCATCCGCACCTAAAGCCAACATCTTGAGAACATCAACCCCAGTTCTGACCCCTCCATCAACGATCACCGGAATTCGTCCCGCCACCGCCGCCGCAATCTCGGGTAATACTTCTGCCGTGCCCGGAGTATAGTCAAGAACCCTTCCGCCATGATTTGAGACAACAATAGCGGCAGCACCAACTTCAATCGCTATTTCAGCTTCATCCACAGTCATAATCCCTTTAAGAATAAAAGGCAGGGAAGTGTTAGCAATAATAGTCTTCATCTCTTCTTTAGTCTTCGGGCTCACCGGGATGGTGACTAATCCTGCCGCATCTACGTCCATACCAACTGCAATAACTCCGGCCTCTTCCGCAAGACGCAAATAGCTAAACACTTCTTCTTGTTCTCTGGGTTTCATAAAGGGAATGCCTAAGCCTTGAGCCTTGGAGACAACACCAATTCCAGCCTTATACATGGCTGGGTCAGGTGCGTCGCCGGTGGATCCCAGGGTTCCCGAACTAAGGCAGCCTTGAATCATGGCTTCCGCCCATTCCTCTTCATTTAAAGCTCCACCCATGTTGAAATTATTACCTGTTATTGGAGCCCCAAGGATTGGAGTTTTTAATTCCTGACCAAAAAGTTTAAGCTGGGTATTGGGTTTTTTAACACCATGAAGTGTCCTCAAATTAATTCGGTAGCCGGCCAGTGCTTCTACATTACTTTTAAAGGACATCCCCGTGCCCATACCCCCCATACCAGGAACCTCTCCCGCACAGGCTTTACCATTACACTGGGGACAAACTCGGCAAAATCCCTTTAGCTTTTCTCTTGCGGTTTCGCGAACTGATTTAATGTTCATACGTAATCCTCCATTCAAGTCCTCTGCTTAATTACCCATATTCAGCACAAATCCTTCCATAGCCTCTGAAACTCCGTCTTCCTCATTGGTGAAGGTCACAAATATCGTTTCAAATACTGTCCGGTATGGGATTCCGGCAGAGCAGCAACTTCTTCCGGTGTGCCGGCAATCAGCACTTCACCGCCTCGATTGCCACCCTCAGGGCCCAGGTCAATGAGCCAATCTGCCGTTTTGATGACATCTAGATTGTGTTCGATGACAAGTACTGTGTCCCCCCCGTCAACTAAACGGTGAAGTACATGCAGAAGTTTATCTATATCTGCAGTGTGTAAACCTGTTGTCGGTTCATCCAGGATATAAATTGTTTTTCCCGTACTGCGTCGGCTCAGTTCAGTTGCTAGCTTAATACGTTGGGCCTCTCCGCCGGAGAGAGTGGTTGCGGGCTGCCCCAACCGAATATAGCCAAGTCCAACATCTTGAAGGGTCTGTAGTTTTCGGGCGATTTTTGGGACAACTTGAAAAAAGTCCACCGCTTCATCCACAGTCATATTAAGGACTTGGGAAATGTTCTTACCTTTATATCGTACTTCTAGGGTCTCTCGATTATATCGTTTTCCTTCACATACTTCACAAGGGACATAGACATCCGGTAGGAAATGCATTTCTATTTTAATAATCCCATCTCCCCGGCAAGCCTCACAACGTCCTCCCTTAACATTAAAACTAAAACGTCCTTGTTTGTAGCCACGCATCTTGGCTTCAGGAGTTACAGAAAAGAGTTCGCGGATAAAGTCAAAAACCCCTGTATAAGTCGCAGGATTTGAACGGGGTGTCCTCCCGATGGGAGATTGGTCAATATCAATTACCTTGTCCAAATATTCCAAGCCTTGTAACTGGTCATGGGCACCGGGACGAACCCTGGCCCGCCCAAATTTAGATGCCAATCCCTTAAAAATTATCTCATTGACTAAAGTACTTTTACCAGATCCCGAGACCCCAGTCACACAGGTTAACAAGCCCAGGGGGATGCGTGCATGGACATTCTTCAAGTTATTTTCTCGAGCACCCACCACCTCCAGCCATTTACCGTTAGGTTGGCGCCGCTCTTGTGGTATAGAGATCTTCTTGGCTCCACTCAAGTACAGCCCGGTCATGGAATCCTTATTGGCTTTAATTTCCTCTATAGTCCCTTCAGCTACCACTCGTCCGCCATGGGCCCCTGCCCCGGGGCCGATATCAATAATGTGATCTGCAGCAACCATCGTATCTTCATCATGCTCGACTACAATTAAGGTATTTCCCAGGTCACGCAGTCTCTTAAGGGTTGCCAGCAGTCGGGCATTATCCCTTTGGTGGAGACCAATGCTAGGCTCATCCAAAACATAGAGAACACCCATCAAGCTTGAGCCAATTTGAGTCGCCAAACGAATGCGCTGAGCTTCTCCACCTGAGAGAGAGCCCGCCGAACGGGCCATGGTCAGATAATCTAATCCTACATTCATTAAGAAACCAAGCCGTTCTTTAATTTCTTTCAGAATTTGGTGAGCAATAGTTTCTTCTTTAGGAGTCAGCACGAGGGTGTTCACAAAGTTAATTGCCTCCGTGATGGAGAGGCGTGACAAATCATCAATAGAGATTCCGCCCACCTTTACAGCCAGTGCTTCAGGTTTCAGACGCTTCCCAAGGCACTCCGGACAAGGGTGCTCGCTCATATATCCTTCAATTTCAGCTCGCACCATATCCGAGGTGGATTCACGATAGCGACGCTCAAATAAAGGAACCAGTCCCTCAAAGTTGGTACTATAGGTTTTTAATTGATCAAAAATATTTTGATACTGAAAGGTGATTGGGGTATCTGTTCCATAAAGAAGCCCCTTCCATTGAACTTCATTTAAATCTTGCAAAGGTGTATCCATTTCAAATTTCAGGTTCTGAGCAACTGCCTCCATCATTTTAGGGTAGTAGGTGGATGTTGACTTAGCCCAAGGTGCTATTGCCCCCGCAGCAAGAGATAAAGATCGATCCGGAATAAGCAGATCAATATCCACAACCAAATTAGCCCCCAAGCCCGTGCACGCCGGACATGCTCCGTAAGGACTGTTGAATGAAAAAAGCCGGGGCGAGATCTCGTCAAGGGCAATTCCGCAATCTGGGCAAGCAAAGTTCTCGCTAAAGCGCAGCTCTTCACCATCGATAATGTCAGCAATGACGTTACCTTCTCCAAGTTTAAGGGCTGTTTCTAAGGAATCAGCCAAACGTTCTGCACTTTCCGGTTTTAAAGATATTCGATCGACCACAACTTCAATAGAGTGCTTTTTATTTTTTGCCAAAGTTATTTCTTCACTGAGGTCTCTGGCCTCTCCATCCACTCGCACACGAACATAGCCGGCTTTCCGAATATCTTCCAAGACCTTTTGATGTTCCCCTTTTTTCCCTTTGATCAGTGGGGCCAAAATCTGCAACTTAGTTTGTTCAGGAAGATTGATCAATTGATCAACCATTTGCTGAATTGTCTGCTGAGAAATAGCTCGGCCACATTTGGGACAATGGGGATGCCCGATGCGAGCATAAAGTAAGCGCAAGTAATCAGAGACTTCTGTTGCGGTTCCTACTGTCGAACGGGGGTTACGATTAGTTGTCTTTTGATCAATGGAGATTGCCGGAGAAAGTCCTTCGATAGAATCCACATCCGGCTTGTCCATCTGACCCAGGAACTGACGAGCATACGCAGAGAGAGATTCTACATATCGCCTCTGCCCCTCAGCATAAATCGTATCAAAGGCTAGAGAAGATTTTCCCGAACCTGACAATCCGGTGATAACCACCAGTTTATTGCGAGGAATATCGATATCAATGTTTTTCAAATTATGAGCCCGTGCACCACGCACGCGTAAATAGTCATGGGTCATGGTTTTCCTCCTAATGACCAAACAAATTTTCGGTATTAACCGAACATATACGAACTTATTATAAAGTATTCGATATTAATATACAACCATTCCAATTCCTATTTCTTGCGCTTTTGGGAAGATCCCTTCCTCTGAGCTTTTTGGTCATAGCGAGTATTTCTTTTACTTCCCCCTTGTTGACTGGTCATTTTATAGTTATTCTCTTCTCCCTTAAGTTCTATCATAGCATCTCTGATTTCGGCCGCTCTCTCAAAATCCAAATCTCTAGCAGCAAGCCTCATTTCTGCTTCAAGACTGTTAAGGAGCTGGGCAATTTCTTCAGGAGGCAGCTTTTTCCCATAAGTTTGTTTCATTTCAGCAACCTTTGTTGCCTCGGGGACATTATGAATGGCCTTACGAATAGTTTGGGGAGTAATTCCCCTTTTTTCGTTCCAAGCCATTTGGATAGCCCGACGTCGATTCGTCTCATCGAGAGCATTCTGCATAGAATGTGTGATTTTGTCGCCATACATGATAACTTTGCCTTCTGAATTTCGAGCCGCCCGACCTATGGTCTGAATAAGAGAGCGATCCGATCTTAGGAAACCTTCTTTATCGGCATCGAGAATTGCTACGAGAGAAACTTCCGGTAAGTCTAACCCTTCTCGCAATAGGTTAATCCCGACAACGACATCAATCTCCCCTAACCGAAGTTCACGGAGAATTTCCACACGTTCAAGGGTCTTAATATCAGAATGAAGATACTTTACCTTGATTTCTAAATTTATAAAGTAATCTGTAAGATCCTCAGCCATTTTTTTGGTTAGAGTTGTTACGAGGACTCGTTCATCTTTGGCAATCCGCCTCCGGATTTCCCCCAGCAAGTCATCAATCTGCCCTTTAGTAGGACGAACAATCACTTCCGGATCTAATAACCCTGTAGGCCGAATGATCTGCTCTACGACAGTCGGGCAATGTGCTAATTCATAGGGTCCAGGTGTGGCACTGACATAAATACTTTGTTTGATTCTTCGCTCAAATTCCTTGAACGTTAACGGTCTGTTATCCAGTGCGGATGGTAAACGAAAACCGTAATCTACCAGTGTTGTCTTACGGGATCGGTCTCCTTCATACATTCCTCTTACCTGAGGAAGGGATACATGGGACTCATCGACAAATAATACAAAATCATCCGGGAAATAATCAAGTAAGGTATAAGGAGTCTCTCCGGCCTCACGAAAAGTTAAGTGACGAGAGTAATTTTCTATGCCGTTACAAAAACCCATCTCCCTTAGCATTTCCAGATCGTAGCGAGTTCTTTGTTCCAGACGTTGTGCTTCTAGGAGCTTATTTTCAGAATTTAAGCTCTTCAGCCGTTCTTCCAGCTCTATCTCAATATTCTCTGCCGCTAGCATCACCTTATCTTGAGCGGTTACATAGTGTGAGTTTGGGAAAATTGAAACATGGTACCTTTCACCTAAGATTTCCCCGGTAAGCATATTAATCTCGTAAATGTGCTCGATTTCATCACCAAACATATCTACACGGAGCACTTTTTCACTGGATGAAGCAGGATAAATCTCGACGATATCCCCCCGTACCCGAAAGGTTCCTCGTGTAAAGGCTATATCATTGCGGTCATATTGAATCGCTATTAACTTGCGTAGAATCTCATTACGGTCGACAACTTGTCCCTGGCGCAGGGAAAGCACCAAATCTCGGTAATCCTCAGGAGAACCTAAACCATAGATGCAGGAAACACTGGCGACCACAATTACATCCCTGCGTTCAAGCAGTGCTGCAGTTGCTGAGTGACGAAGCTTTTCAATCTCTTCATTAATAGAAGCATCCTTTTCAATAAAAGTGTCACTCGAAGGTACATAAGCCTCTGGTTGGTAATAATCATAATAACTCACAAAGTACTCCACTGCATTCTCGGGAAAATACTCCTTGAACTCACTATAGAGTTGAGCTGCTAAGGTTTTGTTATGAGCTAAAATTAAGGTCGGCCTTTGTACCTTAGTAATAATATTGGCCATTGTGTAAGTCTTGCCTGATCCCGTAACTCCCAATAACGTCTGGTGGTTCAAGCCTGACTTTAAGCCTTTTGCCAGTTCTTCAATCGCTTGGGGCTGATCCCCGCCAGGTTTATAGGGGGCATGTATTTGAAATTCCACGCTCCGCTCTTCCTTTCAGATGAACTCTATCTTAACTACTTTCACTACTGTTTATTTTACATCTACCCTTGCGCTTATTCAAATAGATGTGCCAAGTATATCCTGCCCATAATATCCACTTAATGGTTAGTCTTTCTTAAATTCATTAAACACAAAACTGTGGACAGGTGCATCGTTTTTACGATAAACACCTGCCCACTAATACTTCACTTATTTCTTTTCTTATTTCTTATCCTTCCCTTCCTCTTCTTGACCTTTCGAATCTTCTTTTGCTTGTTCTGCCTGTTGCTTTAACATTTCCGGTGGAACTGTCTTAGTTTGTTCATTAACAGTTTTTTCTGTACCCATGACTTTTCCATTGGCATCAAGATAATCTCTTGTTGTTTCGGTTTTTACACGTTCTGTGACTTTATCTACTCCCGGAGGAACCCCACTCTGCTTATCTCCGGATTGCCCATTTTCTTTCTTAGCATCCCCTTGCTCTTGACCTTTAGCTTCTTGACCTTTCTTTTCTTCCCCTCCCGTTTCTTTAGACTCTTGCTTAGATGACTCGTCTTTTTTCTTTTGCTCTTGTTCAGCACTCTGTAGTGTCTTAGCATAACTTTTCTGAATAACTGCCAGATTTGCCGGAGTTACTGCTTTAACTGCTACAATTTTTGCCGGTATTTCACCTTGCTCGCTGGTAAGGGAATCTTCAATTTCCAAGGGTTCTTTATTAATTATCTTTTGCGCCCATTGATAAGCATTAGCCCCCTGCAAATAGGGAGAAGTGTCAACATCTCCTGTTTGAGAACCTTTAGCCATTCTATCTAGTGATGGAACATTAGCTTGTCCACCGATTAAGCTGATTTTTTTATCCAATTGATTTTGTTTGAGTACCTCGCTTACCTGGGCAGCCAAGCTTTCATTATGCGCTAAGATTGCTTGCACATTGTCGGGATTCTTCTGTAAAAATTCTACCAAGCTTGTCCTCGCTACCGATTCCGATCCCTTGGGACTTGAAATGGTATGTAAGGAAATCTTCGGGTACTTGCTTAGAATAGCTTTATTTCCCGATAAAAGTTCTTGAGAACCACTTTCATTAGGATCTCCTTGGAGTATAACAACTTGACCCTCTGTGACTTTACCTACCAATGTCTGAGCCATTAACTCGCCAACCTTTTCCTGATCCGGAATGATTATCCCTTCCGGTTTTACACCTGATGGCAGCTGAGTCAAGGCTAAGATGGGAATCTCCTGGGCTTGGGACTTTTGTAAAGTGCTTTCATCTCCACCTTGATAGATTAGAATTTTAGCATCTTCTAGAACGGATTCTGCTTCTGATCCACTCTTTATATACTTTACTGTAACATCTTCTTTCTTAGCTAAATCGTCGATGCCTTTAGTAATTAGCAGTTTGTTGGGATCATTCTCGTTTAACGAAACTGCAATTATTGTTTCGTCCTCTGCGGCTTTTGATGAAGTTTTATTTTTATTTTTTCCTAAAAGATCTTGTAGACTACAACCAGTTATGGTTAAACTAAGACAAAGAGGAATTAAGATAATTAAGAATCGCAATCTCTTGAACATTTGACACACTCCTTTCGGGGTTCTTAAGCAATTCTTTAAATTAGTTTCCCCTTGTCTATATAAATAATCCCAGAGAAAAATTCCCTTTATACTAATTTCTTTAATGAAGGAGGGCTTCTGTTTGACAATTAAATTGGAACATGTTTTAAAACGCGTACAAGCTCTTCCTCCCTTACCCACCTCTGCTCTGCGCGTCATAGCGCTAACTAAGAATCCAGGTACCACTGTCAAAGAGCTAGAAACGGTTATTGGTAAGGATCCTTCCCTCACAGCGGGTATTTTACGACAAGCGAACTCTGCCTACTATGGGTACGCCAGACGAATCTCTTCTCTTCAGGAAGCAATTGTCATGCTTGGTTTTCAGGTAACCCAAGGGTTAGCGATGGCCTCTGCCGTCGCGCCTTTATTAAAAGACAACCTAGTAGGGTATGAGATTGAACAAGAGGGGCTTTGGAAGCATTCGATGCTTACTGCTATGACTGCTAAGCGATTATGCCAATATCGGAAATTCCCTTTTGGGGATGTTGCTTTTACTGCAGGCTTGCTTCATGATATTGGGAAATTAGTTATCTCCATTTATGTTCAGGAAGTTGGACCTTTTCTTGTCGAGAAGGTAAAAGAAGCCAAACTATCCTATTTTGAACTTGAAGAGAAAGTAATAGGGTATAACCACGCCACAGTTGGCGGCTTTTTGGCTAGGACTTGGTTTTTACCCGAAGATCTAGTTTCTGCTATATCCTATCACCATACTCCGGAAAATACCCCCAGTTATCCTGAGCTCGCCTGTGTTATTCATGTTGCTAATGGTCTTGCCAACTTACTGGGCATCGGTGGCGGTGTAGACAGTTTGTTAAATCCAATTCATCAGGTTGCCCTGGATAAAATTTCTCTTACAGAGTCTGATCTTGAAAAACTAATGGCAGACATGGGAGAATTCCTGGTCGATCCTACTCTATTTAGCTAATTTAACTAACCCCAATCAGCCTTTGACATGTAAATCAATTAAAATCTGATTTAGCACCGTTTCACGAAACCTATCAACTTGATCAAAATCAACAGCATCCATATATATACCCTTAAGCTGAGACCTATACGTCTGCCATGACGCTAAGGTCTCTTTTAGTGTTTTACTCAAAGGTCGTTCTAATCCCTGGTCTTGCAGATTTTCCGGATTTCCTTGCCAGATTGCCAAATGCCTCTCCGGAAAAGCAATTCCAATCACTTCATCCGGGTTGAGAGGGTGCAAGACAATTTCAATTAGTTGCCCCAATTGTTGAGCCTCTCGTAGTACCCAATCTAAGGCGTCAAGAGTCTCATCCCCCTCTAAGCGGATCTGATCAAAATCCGTTAGGAAATGAGGCGCTAGATTCAACCACCCTTCTGCAGTCAAGCCATGAAGAAAGAAGGGGTTTATGACGCTTTTCTGAAGCAGTTTTAGAGCATTTTCAGCTAGAGGCCAAGGACCTGTATGCTCTTTTTTTACCTTGAGCTGAGCGGAGTTTCTCAAGATCCAAGAGATATTCTCTTTTTCTATAGGCCTCTTTGTGGCCCGGGCTTCTATTAATGACCCAAGTTCCGAAGCTAACTCGTCTTCCAGGGACATTTGCAGCCCTTGAAGCTGCTTTTCGAGCTCAATAATTGAAGAACGCTGTTTTTCCAACTTCTCTTCATCACAAAACTTACTAAAGTCTGTAAACTTCTCAACTACACCGGGAGCCTGCCAACGCAGGGGAGAAACTTCCATGGCATCGATCATTGCTAATCCTATCTGAGGCATAACGAAACCTGCCATCGAATCCGGATCTCGCACTGACCGCAGAAAATCAATGTCATATCCTCGATCCAATAGTTCCAGGCCAATCACCTTAATGAGTGTCGATTTACCGGTTCCAGGACCGCCTAAAAGGACATAAGCACGTTTCCAAGTCGGCATCATGTTTGGTAATAAGGATATGTACCCTCTAGTGGTCAGTCCTTCGGCAAAGTAATGTCGCACCCCAGTCTTATTTCTCATGCTTGTTACCCCCGTCGTTTTTTTCGGTCAGCGTAGTCTATGCAATTAAAGTTAGGAAGGCCACAAAAACGTGGTTCGATATTCGATATTCGTGGTTCGAATTATGTATAATTTTAAGGCACGCTCCATTTAATGGAGCGTGCCTTAAAAAGGTTAGGTCTGCTTGTTTTATTTTATTTTTCCTTGTAAGGTCTGCAGAGCTTTGCGTAGTTGAGAATCAAAATTTTTGTCCTGGGGGGTAATAGTAGCTTGTTCTCCCTTCCCTAGCTCAACCACTATATCTGGGTCAATCCCCTTTTTATGAATGTCCAGCTTATTAGGAGTTAAGTATTTGGCAGTTGTCAATTTAACACTGGTTCCTCCGTCTAGGGGGAAGATTGTTTGAACAATCCCTTTGCCAAAAGTTTTCACCCCTACTAAAGTTGCCGTCCCTTTATCTTTAATGGCTCCTGCAACAATCTCGGAAGCGGAGGCACTCTCTTCATTAACAAGTACCACCATAGGTATTCCCAGATAGGTTCCTGTAGACATCTTTGTATCGACATTCCCTTGCTTATCAACAATGTAGACAACCGGCCCTTCGGGGATGAAGTAACTGGCAACTTGTACAGCAGCGTTAAGCTCCCCACCGTGGTTATATCTCATATCTAATATAAGACCTTTAAATTTTTTAATCTCCATAGTATCGAAAGTTTCTTTCAGTTCTTTCCCTGTATCTGAACCGAACTGAGTTATACTGACATAAGCAATATCCGGATTTCCCGGCAATGCTAGACCGTCAACGGTTGGAACGGTTATGTTTTCCCTGGTTAAGCTCACGGTGAAGGTCTTATTGGCACTCTCCCTGTATAAAGCTAATTCTACCTTTGTACCAGGCTCTCCCCTCATTAGCCCAACAGCTTTATCTTGTTCCATCCCTGCAGTATCGGCATCGTCTATCTTACTGACAACATCCCCCGATTGAATCCCTGCCCGGCTTGCCGGTGAATTTTTGATCGGACGCAGGACTACCAGCTTTTTAGGATCTTTAAGGCTTAGGACAATTCCTATCCCCCCAAACTTTCCTTCAAGCATTTGAAACAATTCTTGGTTCTCCTGGGCATTCATGTACGTCGAATATGGATCTCCTAAGATCTCTACGATACCTTTTGTTGCACCTTCCACAAGCTGATCTGTCGTTACATTTTCTAAGTAATCCTTGCGAATAAGCTGCACAACATGTACTAGCCGCCCAACATTATTGACGTTAGTAATTACTACACCACTTACCAAAGTGGTCACTAATACAGAGAAAATCAGGAAGACGACTCCTACATGTTTGGCTATTCGTTTCATGTTCCACTCTTGCAATCCACTAAACTCCTTCCCTCTCTTGCACTAGTCCTTAGGCGCTGGTCTTTGCACATAAGTTCAACTTGGCATCCACTCTCTTTGGAAAGGCACAGCCAAGTTTCTAAGACTTGCTCTATTATATGCTTATCCCTCACTAGAAATACTGCTTATCTCTTTAATTAGGAAAATACTGTAAAGGATCTGTGGTGTTTCCGCCTACCCTAACTTCAAAATGCAAATGTGCTCCTGTACTCCATCCAGTTGAGCCCACGGCTCCAATTGCTTCATTGGCCTCAACAGATTGGCCCTCCTTTACATCTATTCGTGACTGATGTCCATAGAGGGTAGATATTCCACTTCCATGGTCAATAATCGTCATATTTCCATAGGCCGTATTCCAACCAGCCATAATGACTACCCCAGCACCTGCCGCATTAATCTTTGCCCCGGTAGGGGCAACAATATCTGTTCCCGTATGTAAGCTGCGTTTTTTGGTAATGGGATGAATCCTCCAGCCATAGGGGCTGCTAATTTCATAATATCCCGGCACCGGCCAAATTGAAATTGTCCCATTTAAGTTACCTGTTCCCTTTCCCGACTGGGCAGCTTGTAATTTCCTTATCTTCTCCGACAGAGATTTAGACTCGGATTCCAATCGCTCCAGCTCATCAAAAGCAGCCTGTTGGGCTTTTAGACTATCATCTAAGGCATTGCGTTGTTTTGATTTTTTCCCCTCAAGATCAGCGCTTACCGAAGCTGCCTGCGCTTCAAGATCAGCAGCCTGATCTCTTTTAGCCTGTAATTCATTCTTTTTTTGGGCAATTTGTGCTTTCTGGGATTCAATATCTGCAAGTAGCTGCCGATCATTGTCGACTAGCTTAGAGAAGTATTCCATCCGAGTAATAAAGTCACTAAGATTCGAAGACTGAAAAAGAAGTTCCAAATGGCTAATCTGACCGCTCTCATATATCCCTCGCGCCCGTTTACCTAGGGCAACCCTCCGCTCGTCAAGCTCCTTCTGCTTTTGATCGAGTTGCTCCTGCGCTAAGGAGACTTGGTTTTGGGCTTGGACAAAGGCAATCTTCTTCTGATTAAGGGCCTGCTGAGCCGTATCAATCTCAGCTTGTAATTGATTCAATTGAGCTTTTATATTATCTGTTGTATAAGTAATCTTGTTTAGTTGACCCTGAGCCTGATCTTTCTGTTTTTCAATATCATTCTGTTGCTGAATACTCTCCCCCAGTTGATCAGCCCTTGAAGGCAATGCCGCCGTCCCAAGCAAAAGAAGGCTTACTATGAGGACTGGAATAACTTTCTTCCTGAACAAACGACCCCTCCGTCCTTAAGTTTACTAGTTAGGTTAGTGCCAACATCAATCTGTTGATCAAAAAGTCATTAAAAACCTGCCCCCACATAATAGTGGGGGCTTAAACACAAACGCTACTCTCTTCTTAAGCACGCAGAAACTTCTGTAAAGAAAATACACTTCCTATCGCACCCATGGCCATTCCCGCTAGTAATAATCCTACAGATACTTGACGAAAAAGGACTTCATTTTGCACTACCGGCAAAAAGGTTAAGGTTGATTGGACATACACTGTAATCCAATTGTAGCCAACTCCAACAATGATAGCAGCTAGTGTTCCTCCCACCAAGCCTAGTGCTAGCCCTTCAATCAGAAAAGGCCATCGTATAAAACCATTGCTTGCGCCTACTAATTTCATAATCTGAATTTCTCTTCGACGAGAAAAAACATTGATTTTAACATTAATAGAAATCAATACTACTGCTGCAGCTCCAAAGGCAGCCACCACACCAAAACCAATCCACCTCAGCCACTGGGTAAATTTAAGTAGTTGATCTACAAATTCCTGGCCATATCGAATTTTGTATAACCCCGGGTTAGTTTCCAACGACCGAGCCAGATCTTTAACGTTCTGAGGATCCGTTGCTTTGACGGTTAACTTATCCGGAAAAGGATTGGTTCCTCCTACATCAGAAACAATACTGCTTTGGGTTCCTCCAATAGTTTTTCCAAAGTCCTCAAGGGCTTGTTCCTTTGTTACCAAGGACACTGACTCTACTCCAGGCATTTGTTCAATCTGGCTTTTCAAGTCTTGAACTTCTTCAGGTGTATAGCTCATTTGAACAAATGCACCAATTTCCAACTCAGATTCAAAAGATTTTGCCATATTTGCAGCGTTTGCTAAGAAAAAAATTGAGTAACCCAAGATCACCAACGAAACCATTACAGTTATAACAGACGCCAGGCTTAGCCAGGGATTGCGCCTCATGGAGTTAAATGTCTCGCGAAAAATATAGCCAGAGGAATTAAACATCGTAGCCGTATCCCCCCTGTTCCTCGTCGCGAGCAACTCTGCCATTTTCTATTGCAATAACACGCTTTTGCATTTTGTTAACAATAGCTCTGGCGTGAGTAGCCATAACAACAGTCGTACCTCGTTTATTAATTTCATATAACAAATCCATAATGTCCCAAGCGGTTTCCGGATCCAGGTTGCCGGTGGGTTCATCAGCAACCAGTAAAGCCGGATTATTAATAATCGCCCTGGCTACACAGACTCGCTGTTGTTCACCCCCGGATAGTTCGTGGGGATAGGCTTTCTCTTTTGCCTTAAGACCAACAAGATCTATCGTTGCCATAGTACGATTTCTTACCTCACGTTTAGGAACTCCAATGACCTCAAGAGCAAAAGCTACGTTTTCAAACACCGTTTTGTTCGGCAATAGCTTAAAGTCTTGAAAGATTACTCCAATACTGCGCCTTAAATATGGCACTTCCCGCTCTTTCATTCTCACAAGGTTTCGACTGTTAATTTGGACTTGTCCGCGGGTAGGTATTTCCTCTCGATATAATAACTTAATCAACGTTGATTTACCCGCCCCACTGGGCCCCACCAGAAAAACAAAGTTCCCTTTGCCAATTTTCAGATTGACATCGACAAGGGCTCTGGCACCATTCGAATAAATCTTGGAAACATTGGTTAATTGAATCATGTTTTCCTCCTTGATTATACGCCACGCCCTATTTTCTCTATAACTCTTATTTTATTCGACACTTGCCGCCGTTTTCCTGTTTAACCGCCTAAACATTATTATGTTTTGCAAGTCCTTAGCTTTTAGGAATACAAAGAGACCAACACTCTGAAAAGAATGTTAGTCTCGATCATATCTTACTTAATAGCTTTTTAAACGTCAAAGTCCTCTGTGTTAATTATTTCTGTTTTTTAAGTAGAACTTCCTGAACTGCTTTAATTAAGGCATCCTTGGTTAACCCATATTTTTCAAGAAGTTCAGTAGGTTTCCCTGATTCTCCAAAAGTGTCTTTGAGACCTACACGCACCATAGGCGTTGGCTCTTTTTCAGCAAGAACCTCTGCGACCGCACTACCCAGTCCGCCGATAATGTTATGTTCCTCTGCCGTGACAACAGCTTTGGTAGTTTTAGCAACCCTAATGATTGTTTCTTCATCTAAGGGCTTCACAGAAGCTACGTTAACAACACTCACACTGATCCCTTGGGCAGCTAGTTCATCGGCTGCCTCGAGAGCCATAGAAACCATTACCCCATTAGCCATAATTGCTGCATCTGTGCCTTCTCTTAGGACATTTGCTTTACCAATCTCAAACTGATAATCCTCGCCAAAAAGTAAAGGTACATCTAAACGCCCCATCCGAATGTAAACAGGGCCATAATACTTGGCAGCTGCCAGAATCACTTGGCGAGTTTCCTCTCCGTCTGCAGGTACTAAAACAACCATGTTGGGAACAGCCCGCATAATTGCCACATCTTCAATTGCTTGATGAGACCCGCCGTCTTCACCTACTGTTATTCCGGAATGAGTTGCTGCTATCTTTACATTAAGTTTAGGATAAGCAATCGAGTTACGGATTTGCTCAAATGCCCGCCCCACAGCAAAAATCGCAAAAGTACTCGCAAAGGGAATTTTACCTGCTGCAGCTAATCCTGCTGCTGTCCCGAGTAAATTTGCTTCGGCAATTCCCATGTTGAAGAAACGCTCCGGATATTTTTTGCCAAAGTCAGCAGTCTTTGTTGACTTTGATAGGTCTGCATCTAAAACAACAACTTTAGGATTTTCCGCTCCTAAGACCAATAGTGTTTTACCGTAGGCTTCCCGTGTCGCTACCTTATCAGCCAAGGTTTTCCGCCTCCTCTCGAAGTTCTTTAAGAGCCTGCTCTGCTTGTTCAAGGGAAGGAGCGTTGCCATGCCAGCCAGCTTGATCTTCCATGAAAGAAACCCCTTTGCCCTTCACAGTTTTGGCAATAATCATAGTTGGTTTACCTTTAACTTGCTTGGCCTCAGCAAATCCGGCGAGCAAAGCATCAATATCGTGCCCGTCAACTTCAATTACATGCCAACAAAATGCCTGCCACTTCTGGACGAGGGGAGCCGAACACATAACACTATCGGTCTTGCCGTCGATTTGCAGACCATTATAGTCTAAAATAGCCGTTAAGTTATCCAGCTTGTAATGTGCTGCTGCCATAGCTGCTTCCCAGATTTGTCCTTCGGCCATTTCGCCATCGCCTAATACAGCATACACTCGATAGTCTTTTCCATCTAATTTACCTGCTAAGGCCATTCCATTAGCAGCGGATAGTCCTTGCCCTAAGGAGCCTGTAGACATATCTACCCCAGGAGTCTTTTTCATATCGGGATGTCCTTGCAGCATATGTCCCGTTTGGCGAAGTCCCTGCAATTCCTCTTTGGGAAAATACCCTTTTTCCGCCAGGGCTGAATAAAGTACAGGAGCTGCATGTCCTTTGGAAAGGACAAAACGATCTCGATCCTCCCAGTGGGGATCCTTGGGATTAAGCCGCATTTCGTTAAAGAATAATGTCGCTACAATATCAGCAGCAGATAAGCTTCCACCTGGATGCCCTGATTTGGCAGCAGCAAGCATGGATATTATATCTTGACGTATAACATTCGCCACTCGCTTTAGTTCAAGTGCAGTCATACACAATTCCCTCCTTTAACCGATCTTTTAATCTTACTTGTTATTAAAAATGTTTATTGTACAGTTTTAGTCTTCTGAAGAAAGGCAGCAATAAATTCGTCAATTTCACCGTCCATTACAGCCGAAACATTGCCGGTTTCCACATTAGTACGATGGTCTTTGACTAAGCTATAGGGATGGAAGACATAGGATCTTATTTGGCTACCCCAAGCAATTTCTTGTTGCTCACCTCGAATTTCGGAAATCTCAGCTTCCTGCTCTTTCCGCTTAAGCTCCAGCAACTTTGCCTGTAAGACCCGCATGGCCGCAGCTTTATTCTGAGTCTGGGAGCGTTCACTCTGGCATTGAACTACAACCCCACTTGGCAGGTGTGTAATTCTGATGGCAGAATCCGTCTTATTAACGTGCTGACCGCCTGCCCCGCCTGAGCGATAGGTATCTACCCTTAAATCCTCTGAATCAATAGCAATCTCCTCATTATCCTCAGCTACCTCAGGGATTACGTCCACGGAAGCAAAGGATGTATGACGGCGTCCAGATGCATCAAAGGGCGAAATCCTGACTAAACGATGTACGCCTTTTTCAGATTTAGAATACCCATAGGCATTTTCACCGCTAATTGAGAGAGTTGCGCTTTTAATCCCAGCTTCTTCACCAATTAAAAGGTCTAGGGTTTCCACCTTATACCCATGACGCTCAGCCCAACGAATATATAGACGGTAAAGCATTTGTACCCAATCTTGAGCTTCTGTCCCCCCGGCTCCGGCATGAAGGGTTAAAATGGAATTGTTTCGATCGTATGGCCCGGAAAGCAATAACTCCAATTCCAAAGCTTCAAACTTTTGCATAAGGGTTTTTATTCCTTGCTCAATCTCTGATTCCAAACTAATATCGTCTTCCTCTGTGGCCAGTTGCCAGAGAGTAGCTGTCTCCTCAAGTTCTTGCTCAAGGCCTTCATACAATTTAACCTTATTCTGATGTAAGGATAATTCCTGCATGATTTTCTGAGCATTCACCGGATCATCCCATAAATCCGGTCGGTGGAATTCTGTTTCTAGAGCACTTATCTTGTCACAACGCTTAGCAACGTCAAAGAGAAACCCTCAAATCTGCCAAAGACAGTGATAATGTTTCTAGATCCTTTTTCCAATCAGAAAGCACCCTATTCACCCTTTCCAAAATCCATTAACCTTCCAAGCTATGGTCCGTTTACTTCTTTTTCTTAGCTCCGCAACACTTCTTATATTTCAGCCCACTTCCACAGGAACAAAGGTCATTGCGCCCAATTTGTTCTCCAGTGTGTATAGGTTGGCTTGGTTCGCCTTCATAGCGATTTTCTGTTACATTACGAGGCTGTTCAGCTACTTCTTCTCGAACTTGTGGACTCACTCTCATAATATAGCGGATAATATCATCTTGTATGGATTCAATCATCGCTTGGAACATTTCATAACCTTCACGTCTATATTCAACGAGGGGGTTTTTCTGTCCATAGGCACGCAGCCCAATTCCCTCTCTCAGCATATCCATAGCGTCAAGATGATCCATCCATTTGCTATCAACCACTTGCAGCATCACTGCTCGCTCAACTTCTCGCATTAAATCCGAGCCAAACAACTCTTCCCGGCTCTTATAAAGAGCTTTTGCTTTGTCTACCAACATCTCTTCAATTTCTTCTGCGGATAGATCAGCTAACTCTTCAGGGGATAAGTGAATCCCCGGCAGAAAGAAACCTTCTGCGTATTCGACTAAGCTGGTTAAATCCCATTCTTCGGGAAATGTACTTTCACCACTAAACATAGTGATAGTATTAGAAGCCGCCTTCTCTATCATATCCATAATATTGTCATGGAGATTTTCTCCCATGAGTACAGCACGCCGCTGAGCATAAATGACCTCACGCTGCTGATTCATGACATCATCATAATCCAATACATGTTTCCTGATTTCAAAGTTGCGATTCTCAACTCGACGTTGAGCGGTTTCAATGGAGCGGGAGATCATTTTGGACGTAATAGGTACGGAGTCATCCATCCCTAGTTTATCCATGATTCCCATGATATTATCTGCCCCAAACAACCGCATTAAGTCATCTTCTAATGAAATGAAGAATTGGGTTGAGCCGGGGTCCCCTTGACGTCCCGCACGCCCTCTCAATTGGTTGTCGATCCGTCTGGACTCGTGGCGCTCTGTCCCGATTATATGCAATCCACCTAAGTCACTCACTCCATCACCAAGAATAATATCTGTTCCGCGACCAGCCATGTTTGTAGCAATGGTTACCATTCCTGCCTGCCCGGCTTGAGAAACAATTTCGGCTTCTTTTTCATGAAATTTAGCGTTGAGAACTTGGTGAGGTACCCCACGTCTCCCCAGCATTGTACTTAAATGCTCTGATTTTTCAACAGATACAGTTCCTACTAAAAGTGGTTGTCCCTTAGCATGGCGTTCAATGATATCCTCAACAACCGCCAAGAACTTACCTTCTTCCGTACGGTAAATAACATCTGAATCGTCTTTACGCAGCATAGGCCTGTTTGTTGGGATTTCTACAACATCCAGTTTATAGATCTTGCGGAATTCCGGTTCTTCTGTCATAGCCGTTCCTGTCATACCAGAAAGTTTTTCATACATTCTAAAGTAATTCTGGAAGGTGATGGTGGCTAAGGTCTGAGATTCTTTTTCAATCTTTACGCCCTCTTTAGCCTCTATCGCTTGATGCAGGCCTTCACTATACCGGCGTCCAAACATTAAGCGACCGGTGAACTCATCGACAATAATAACTTCTCCATCTTTGACGACGTAATCACGATCTCGTTTAAACAACATATGTGCTTTCAAAGCCTGGTTGACATGATGAGCCAGCTCTGTATGAATGTCTTCATACAGATTATCAACGCCTAACATACTCTCAACTCGACTGACGCCTTTTTCTGTGAGAGTTACAACCCGTTCTTTTTCAATGATTTTATAGTCATCCTCGTTCTTTAAGCGTGGAATAATCATGGCTACTCTGAAATATAACTCCGTAGGCTTGTCTGCTTCACCGGAAATAATCAGAGGGGTGCGCGCCTCATCAATGAGAATCGAATCTACTTCATCCACAATGGCATAATGTAGATGACGCTGGACTAAGGCTTCAGGCCTTGTCACCATATTATCTCTCAGATAGTCAAAGCCAAATTCATTATTAGTTCCGTAGGTAATATCTGAGGCATAACTGTCTCGCCGTTGCTCATAGTTTAGGCCATGGACTATGAGGCCAACGGATAAACCTAAAAACTTATAAATCCGTCCCATCATTTCACTGTCACGACGAGCTAAGTAGTCATTGACAGTAATAACGTGAACCCCTTTTCCAGTTAAGGCATTCAAATAAGCCGGCAAAGTAGCTACGAGGGTTTTTCCTTCCCCTGTACGCATCTCGGCAATCCGGCCATCATTGAGTACCATTCCCCCAATTAACTGAACATCATAGTGCCGCTGATTAAGAACCCTGCGGCCAGCCTCTCGTACAACCGCAAAGGCCTCCGGCAATAAGCTGTTGAGACTTTCTCCTCGTTCCAAACGACCTCGAAATTCTGCAGTCTTACCCGTCAATTCATCATCGCTCAATGCTTGGATCGCTGGTTCAAAGCTATTAATCACTGCAACACGTTTTTGATACTTTCGTATTTCGCGTGCATTATCATCAAAAAAATCTAAAAGCCCCATTATGTCCACCTTTCTTAATTTTATATATTCATTAATTCTAACATCCTTGGGATACGTCTGCAACCAAGCATGCCGAATTGGCCATGGGATATTTTTCCTATGTATGTCTGAAAAACCGTATAAGACCGATACTTGCCTCGTATAAGCACATAGAGAGGCCCGCCTAAGCGGGCCTCTCGCTTGAATATCAAAAGCGACAGATCTCTCCGGGTACAACATCTGATTACCCGGGTTCTCTTATTATGTCTGAGGTTGCAGCAATCCATAATCTCCATTGTTACGCAGGTAGACAACATTCATTTCTTGGCTTTCCGAATTTGTAAACACAAAGAATGAATGCCCTACCAGATTCATTTGCATAATAGCTTCTTCTACAGACATTGGCTTTGCTGAAAACTTCTTATGTCGAACAATCTCTTCACGCGGTTCTTCCGCAGCTGTTGACTGCTTAGGATCATGATCCTTCAATGCTTTTGTGCGCATCCGCCTATTAATGCGAGTCCGATATTTATCAATTTGACGTTCTAACTTCTCAACGACCATGTCAATAGACGAATACATGTCTTCAGTCTCTTCTTCGCCTCGTAAAATTATGCCATTGAGCAGAGCTGTAACTTCCACCCGATGACGGTCGCGCTCGACAAGTAAGGTTACTTGAACGTCCATAAACTCATCCGAGTATTTGGCCAATTTACCCACACGTTTCATTACGTACTCTTTAAGGGCGTCTGTAAGTTCGATATGTTTTCCACGAATATTAATGTTCATAAATTCAACCCCCTTCTATGCTGGTATATAAGTAATATTCCCGATTTACATAAAAAATCCTGCTTAATATTAATATATTGTTTCTAACTTGATTTTTTTCTACGAATTCCCCAAAGAGAGAATCGCCGATTGCCATCAACGATTCTCCCTTAAAACAATATCCTCTTTATGGATTAGCGGACTGTTACATTAGATGCTTGTTCTCCACGCGGCCCTTGCATAACATCGAACTCCACATTTTGTCCCTCTTCAAGGGTACGAAATCCATCACCAACGACAGATTGAAAATGCACAAAAATATCTTGCCCATTTTCTTGCTCAATAAATCCGTAACCCTTTTGTTTACTAAACCATTTAACTTTACCTAACACTTAAAAAAACCCTCCTTGAATTGTCAAAGTTCAGAGGCTAACCGCCTCTACTCGACTATTACAAAGAGGATACCCAACATTACATAACTTTAAACCTGCAGTCGTCCTCCTTTTTCACACTGCAAAGAGTGTCAAAACAACCGTACCCACAGCACGCCAACGCAGCCCAGCCCGAGAAGCGCCTTTCTACAAAGCGACTACATCCTCTCTTCTGCTAAGGCCCAAGGAGCTTGTTAGTAATGACTTTATTGACCACCAACGGCCACCCCAGAGGAGCGGTTTCTGCAAAGCGGATGCTTTAGTGAAGCCGCGGTACAGACGAGCGCTGACGGTTCGCGCCCTAGTAGCGCGCCACTGGAACTTGTCCATGGATGGACTGATGCCGTGGTGCCAAGGACGGCAAGGAGCGGCGCACATACATCATGGCCCTGAGGTTTGGCGTGCTCGCGAACCGTCCAGCTCGTCAGCGGCGTAACGAGCAGACGCGTGCAGAAACCGCTCCTCCCAAAAGCTGGGCATATAAAAAACGCTCCCCTTCCCCAAGAAAGAGAGCGCCAAAACGCGTGTACAAAAAGCTTATAATATTTTACTTAAAAAGGCCTGAGTTCTTGGATTCTTTGGATTCTCAAACACCTCGTTCGGTTTTCCCTCTTCCATGATAATCCCTTCATCCATAAAAATCACTCTATCTCCCACTTCACGGGCAAATCCCATCTCATGGGTTACAACGACCATAGTCATTCCTTCCCGAGCTAGATCCTTCATAACGGATAAGACCTCTCCCACCATTTCCGGGTCAAGAGCAGAGGTAGCCTCATCGAAAAGCATAATCTTAGGTTTCATGGCTAGTGCTCGAGCAATAGCAACCCGTTGCTGCTGTCCACCAGAAAGACGATCCGGATATTCATCAGCTTTATCATACAAACCGACTTTAGCTAAAAGCTCCATACCATTCTTCCGGGCTTCCGCCTTATTGGTTTTGCGTACGACTTCAGGCGCAAGGATAATATTTTCAAGAGCAGTCATATGGGGAAAGAGGTTAAAGCGTTGAAAAACCATGCCGACCTCTCGACGAATCGCATTCACATTGACATCAGAGTTCAGGGGAATTCCATCTACGGTTATTTCTCCTCTGGTCGGCTCTTCTAATTTGTTTAAGCAACGCAAGAACGTGCTCTTGCCGGAACCACTGGGTCCAATGACGACGACAACTTCCTTTTCTTTAATATGGCAATTAATCCCTTTAAGAACTTCTAGCTTCCCAAAATATTTGTGCAAATCCTTAACCAAGATCATTCTTACCCAACCTCCTTTCCATATAGGCAACCCATTGAGCAATTAACTGAGTCATTACCAGATAATATAAGGCTACCGCTAAATACATAGGAAGGGGTTGATAAGTTCGTCCCACGATAATCTTTCCCGTATAAAAAAGCTCTTGAATCGCAATTATGGATAATAATGAAGAATCTTTAAGCAATGCAATAAACTCATTGCCCAAAGGAGGAATTGTTCGTTTAAAAGCTTGGGGAAGGATAACATAGCGCAATGCTTGAGCTTGTGTCATTCCTAACGACCTGGCTGCCTCAGTTTGGCCCCGGTCAATAGACTGAATACCTGCTCTAAAAATTTCTGCAATATAGGCCCCTGAGTTAAGTCCCATAGCTAATATACCCGCTGTATACTGGTAATTATCAGGCATCGTCTGCCATTTAAGCAGCATCGGAATTCCAAAATAAACCAAGAATATTTGAACCAATAAAGGAGTTCCTCGAAAGAAATCTATATAAGCAATTGCTCCCGCACGAACCACCTTCCGTTTGGATAGCCGTGCCAAAGCCATAAATAGACCAATGATAACCCCAATAGCAACCGCACCTGCCGTAAGCTCTAAAGTTAGCAGTGCCCCTTTAGCAAGAATAGGCATATTATCTACAACCACATGCCAGTTCATTCCCATATTATCCTCCTATCAATTAATCTATTTTTGCAACTATCATAAATGAAGTGAATAGCTTCATTTGAAACACCTTTTTGCCACTTCATATAACATCGCTAAAATTATATATTTTACTGCAATTTTTTACAAGTAGAAACATTTTAGTAATATCTATCAGAAGAGGCTTTTGTGTTGTTAAGGATGCTCATCTGCCTCAGAAGTTCTTTACTAATTATTAAAAATAAATTTTTAGGTTGAAGAAAAAGTATAACTGCAATTGTAGAAGCGCACCCTGTGTTTGGATGAACAAAAATTGATTATACCCATCATAAGAACAATATTCAAGAAGTAATTTATCCCTTGTTAGTAACGAATTTGCTTTAGATGACAGCCTTAATAACATTTTAACCAACCAGGTTAGTCATAAACTAACTCCAAGAAAACTAAAGGAAGGCACTATATATTCAAGTGCCTTCCTTTAATTAAACAAATCAGTTAAAATTGATCCTTAAAATTTGGGAGCATCTTCTTTGAACCACTTCTTGTAAATCTCATTGTATTTACCGCTATCCATGAGTTTTTTCAATGAAGCATTCATTTTATCCGCTAATTCCTTATTGTCAAGCTTCATAGCTATACCATAATACTCTTCTCCTGAGTCTGCGTTTACAGATTCAATTTGGGCATTAGGGTTTTGAGCTTGGAACCAAAGTACAACCGGAGAATCAGCAACAACTGCATCAACACCACCGCTGATTAAGGCATTCATAGCGTCCGGGGTAGTGTCATACTTGTTAGTTTCCATACCTTTTTCTTCAACGGCATATTGTCCTGTAGTATTGAGCTGAACCCCAATTTTCTTCCCTTTTAGGTCATTCAAGGACTTGAAATTAGCACCCTTTTTCATGGCGATGTATTGGCCACTTAAAAAGTATTTGTTACTGAATTGGACACTTTTTGCTCGTTCCTCGGTAATTGTCATAGCAGAAATAACACAATCATACTTTCCTGCTTGTAAAGCTGGAATTAAGCCATCAAATGCAGCTGTCTCAATATTAACTTTTGTATAACCCATATCTGCGCCGAGAGCCTGGATAAGCTCAATATCAAATCCCGTAGCTTTTTGGCTTTCATCCATAAACTCAAAGGGTGCATAGGCGATATCGGATCCAACTCTTAAAACCTTTTCTTCGGGAGCAGGATTAGACGATGGAGCAGGTGTGCCGGTACTTCCGCAACCAGCGAGTGTCAAAAGACTTAAACTAAGTAGTCCCGTTAAGATAAAACGAAATTTTGACTTAAACATTTATATTCCCCCTCTTTTGGATGACCTAGCATACTCACCTGAAAGCTTTTTCGAAAAGCTTTATTGTTATGCATCAGCTCGTCCTTCTTTCTTTCGATTATACTTATTTGCGAATAATTATACAACCCTTTTTTCGTCTTTATCTAAGATCCGATTATTTATCCAGTCACTTTATCCCCTTAAGTTACACACAGGCTCCTGTGGATAATGTGGATAAGTATTGTATTTTGCCTATTTGACGGGAAAATCGGTGTGCATAACCCTGTTAATACTCAAATTAAATTTAAGATCTCTTATAATTAAACTTATTTAATCTAACTCATGAAGAAGTATTGTGATTGAACGAATGCTACCAGCTTAATTTGGCAGGTCAAAGCTTATAACATTCTCTTCCAATTAATTCATCTATGCAACCTGACCAAAAATAAAATAAAAAGCACTGGTCGACTCATAGCCGACCAATGCTTGTCAATTCTAAGTATGAAATATTAATGCTTAAGATTAATATTGATCGCGAGCTGGGCGATGATGCTGATAGCACTCACGGCAGTATACTGGACGATCAGATGTAGGTTGGAAAGGTACTTGTGTCTCAACTCCGCAGTCCCCACAAACGACCGTAAACATTTCACGTGATCTTCCTTCTTGGGAATTACGGTTTTGTTTGCGAATGTTGCGGCATTCACGGCAACGCTGAGGTTCATTTTCGAAACCTTTCTCAGCATAGAATTCTTGCTCCCCAACTGTGAAAATAAAAGTCACTCCGCAGTCTTTACACACTAGATCTTTGTCTTCAAAGGCCATGAAAGATATTCCCCTTACGTAAAAAAATGTAATAGGCGGTGCCCATCCATTTACAATTATAACTCTTATCATACAAAGGCACAAGTCTTTTTTCTAGCCCTTTTCAAGGCCTGCAGCCAAACACAAGCCATAGACAGCTTCCACTCCGCTTGTCCTTAAAACCTCTGCAACGGCTTCAAATGTTGCTCCTGTAGTGGTTACATCATCGATTAACCAAACACTTCGGCCTTTCAGGTACCCGGGCTTACTCACCACAAAAGTACCTTCTAAATTGCGCAGTCGTTCCTGACGAGAAAGCAAAACTTGAGAAGATCTTTGTTCAATTCGTTCAACACCCCTAAGAATCGGCAAACCTAATTCCCAATGCAAGGCAGAAGCTATTACCTCCGCCTGATTGTAACCTCGTTCAGCTAATCGTGCCTTATGCATTGGTACTGCAACTAAACCATCCACTGCTGGAAGTTGTCTAATGGCCCATTCTGAAAAAGGGCGGGAAATCTTGCTAATAAGTCGAGGATGTGTATTGTATTTAACTGTGTGAATAAAATCCTTCAACCCTCCCGAATAGTGCCCCCAAGCAGTAATTTGATCTAATTGTTTGGGTCCTCTGCCGGACACACAATCAGAGCAATAAGTCTTCTCAGTTAAAACCAGCTTTCCACACCCTCTACAACGTCCCAATTCAGGACGAAGGAGGTCTGCCCTGCAACTTGGGCAAATAGGGCCATGCTTATCTCCGCAGAAGACACAAATCTGTTCAGCTTCATACCATAGAGTTCGCGTGGCTTTAACCAGTTCTTCGAATATGCCCTTCAATCCTTCCGCCTTCTTTCTTCGGATTGATACGCAGGTCTAAAGTACAGTAAGCCAAAGGAATTATCAAAGTTGGATCAACCCCAATTCTAAGGCTAATTTATTCTGTTCCTTAATCCAGCTCACCGCAGTCTTTATAGCCGGTGTCATGTTCTTCGATACAAAAACCGCTTCTCCGCCTGAGTATTCTGCAGACCTTCCTACCCTTCCCGCCATCTGAACCAATGCGCGCTCATCAAAGACTGGATGGTCTGCCCCGAAAACTACCACTTGGATCCCGGGCAGGGTAATTCCTCTTTCTAAGATGGTTGTACTTACAAAAATATCATATTGGCCTTTCTTCAAATTTTTAAGTTTTGGACCACGCTCAGAATCCGAGCTGTAACTTCCTTCAACACTCCAATATGGAAACTGTTTTTTCAAACTCTTAATCCAGGGAGCTACCCAGGAAATTTTGGGCACAAAAATAAGCAATGGGCCGCTTCTCCTTAATAATTCGAGCCTTTCTATTAGAAAACTTGTACACACATTGCCTTCGAAAGAACCACTGTACTTAGCCCAAATCGGAACGGGCAGAGGCTTTCTATGATGCCTAGCCGGTAATCGAATAAGCAACATTTCACCTTTCCGAACAGATGTCAGGGCTTCAGTTGAAGGGGTTGCCGTCAGATATAGCAATTTACCACCTGGGCGCAGGGCATGGTTTAACCCCCAGTCTAATGCTCTATTTCCTCGATAGGGAAAGGCATCCATTTCATCAAGAAAAATAATATCAAAGCATTGCCAAAATCGTAGTACCTGATGGGTTGTTGCTAATACCATATTTCCTAACTGGAATCTATTTGAAGTGTTACCCGTCAATACTTGAACTGGATAATCAGGAAAGTCCCTTTGGAATCTTGGCGCTATATCGTATATGACATCTTGTCGTGGTGCAGCAAACAGGATGGATTTCCCCTGTTCTAAGGCTCCAGCAGCTGATGGGAAACAAACCTCCGTTTTACCCGCTCCACAGGCCGCCCATAAAAGTGCTTTATCAGAGGTTCCTCCAATGAATTCTGCTACCTGTTCACTAGCTAAGTTTTGTGCCTCTGTCAGCCTCCAATGAGGCTGAAATAGCACTTTAGCCGAGCTATTCATAAACAAACGCTGATCTCTATAAAGCACATCTAGAGATGTACTCGGCCCAATACTCCCACAACTTCCACAGGTTGCAGCTAAGCCATAAAAGCTGGGCCACTCTTCTACATCCTTTTCCCCACACCGCTGACATTGCCATCCCTTGGAATTTCTCTTCACTGAGGGAACCCATAGCGCTGTTCCCTGGAGCACATTATTATGCACAAGATCTATGATCTCCCGATCTCTCAGCTTAAAGTCTTTGGCCAAACCTCGTAAATCTCTTACTGAAAGTTGCTTACCTCTGACCAGTTGATTGATTGCATACCAAGTTTCGTTACCGTTTCCAACCTCCCTTCCAAGCGTCATGGAGTCTTCAGCCGAGGAAGATCTTTCCGGCACTTTCCATTTCAAATCTAAACCAGAGCTGTACTCATTTAAGACTTTAGAGATACGTTTTTTTATGATCTCCAGATTCTCGCCACAAAAATCCCTTGCCTGTCCCCTAGTCAATTGTTCAGCAGCCCATTGAATTATTGCTAATGGCAAAGGGTCACTGAGATAGCAAACTACTCTCGAATCAAAGATAGCCCTTTCTTCAAAAGGCCTAAATCTCAGTATATACTTATCTTCTATGGTAAGAAAAAAGAGCATATAAACCCCTCACCCATGAATATTACTACGCATCATTTAGCCATTTATTTAAGCCTGTTTATTCTAATGGAAACCTACCAATCACAATGTCAGAAAACCTATTCTGTAGGGATTTTATGTATTGTCGATCTTGCTCCAGAGACCAATCCGAGTAAATTTGCACCTCTAAAAATATCGGTATTTGAAAGCGCTTCTGGAGCATGGGCAACACTCCCTTAAGAAGCCAAAGACGATTCTCAATCTCTGTATTAAACAATTCCATTTCCATCATCAGGGATACCGATTGATTTTTATTACCCATTCGTTCCAGCCATGTACTTATTGACATCTGTAATTTTTCCGGCATCACCCACTCATAACGGGCGCTGAACATCCACAAAAAAACTGCCAGAAAAAGTATAACTCCTAACATTAATGTCATTTTACTCTCCTCCTGCTTACAACTTATGTTTTGGCAGGAGTTGTGTGAGTTGTCTTTGTCGGGCGTTATCTGCCAGCAGCTTTATATGTTCCGTTGGCAAAAAATCCTTGTGTCCTGGCCATAGCTTACGATCTAAACTATTAAGTCTGGCTGCTCTTCTCTCAATAGTAAGGGGTACGTTCTCCACCCAATGATAAAGGGTTATGGACATTTCTGGTTGGGTGTCTCGATTAAGTTCGGCTGCTGCCCAAACAGCAGACTGAGCCCATTCATAGGCCTTAATCTCAAATGGTTGCCAGTAAATCACGTTATTTATGGTATCTAACCCGAAATCCAGCTCCCCTTGTTTGAGCAAATGCTCGGCCAACTCTTGGCGGATCTTAACTTGAGTTTGATCCCATTTTAAACTCGTGGTCCATAACTCAATACTTGTATTAGGATCCAACCTTTTACACCGGACAGCTTGCAAGTTCCATATTTGGTTTCTCTCTACTAGTTTAGAATCTAAAAGGATGCCTCCCAAAACCAGACAAAAGCTTAGGCTTAAGCCAATTATTCCTATCGTTTTTAGAAAAACAACGGACTTGTGCCGGGTTAGACGCTGAGCACTAACACGATTTTTTGAGTTATAGAGGGTTCCGACTAACAACCAAAATAAAACGCCTAAAGCGCCAAAGGAAAAATCCGCATCTAATAAACTGTGCATAACTAAAAAAATCAAGACCGTAAAAATTTTAAATTTTACTTTTAACTTTTCTAGTTCTTTCTCTGAGAGGGTGTTGAAATTAGTTTTAGCCCAAGTCTTCCCTAGCGCAGCCAGGGAAAAAATCCCCCAAATTCCTATGCCAATAATCCCCCATACTCCTTGGTTCAACAGTACATGAATGAAACTGGAATGTGGATCTGCTGTCCAATAGGGAAAATGCTGAACTGTTGGAAAAGCCCACCATCCCCCGGCTTGGGGAAGACCCCCAGAATTCCAGGCTAATACAATTCCATCTTTGAAATAAACAATCCTTTCTTGCCAACTCGAAGAAGTAAAACCCCAGGCGATTAAGTTTTCCCAGGCTGATTTATAATAGAGAGGAACAAAGAAAAGTCCGGCAACCCCCAGCACCACAATCCATAATTCTTTAAAGTATCTGTGAACTATTCTTTGTTCCTTAAAGTTATGGATTAAACCATTTCTGCTTGAGGTCTTGAGCCTTATCAAGACCTGCTGTAATCCGAAAACTAATAAAAACAATCCTACCCCCGCTCGTGACCCCGTGCCCAATAAGGATATAAATAAAAATAAGACAACGGGTTTCTTTCGCTGAGATATTAAGAGAACCGCTCCCAAAAATGCTGCGGTAGCGTTAGGGTAACCAAAGACTGAGCTCAGGCGCCCCCCTACTTTACTTACCCAGGGCAGCCAACCAATGAAGGCAACACCAACCGCTAGCCATTCAATATAGTTTAAAAGATGCTTTTTAGCGGTATCATCTAAAGCAATCTCCATTCCCAGCCGATAGCAGAGCCAGAGGACCACCCAATGCAACCCTTCAAATATGCCCTCTAAGAATTTAACAGGATGTAGAAGCCCTAATAATGAAAGGAAAACTAATCCTAAAAGCATAGCATCCGTCGGGCTTAGGCTCAGGTACTGCTCAGCTATGTACTTACCCCTTCTATTTATTCTTTTAAATAGGTTATATAAAGAAAGGATGAATCCCAATACTATCCATTCTTGAGGGTAATAAAGGCCATGGGCAATTAAACTTAGTCCTAAAAAAAGAGCCAGGAAGCGTACTGTGTTGCTCCTAGCTCTGATGTCTTGTTGTAAAGATGCACCAATCACTGATTCGAAGGCTTCTTCTCGAGGAAGAATTTAAGAGTTCCTTCTGCCGCCAATTCTTCTCCTACATAGGCTACACCCCTAGCAACTCCATATGTCTTCCTCAACTTGATAAGCTCAACCACCAAACGCAGTTGATCTCCCGGTATGACTTGTCTCTTAAACTTAACATCATCTAACCCGGCGAACAAGCCTAAGTAACCGTCATATTCCGGCTTTTTGAGAATAGCTACAGTTCCGACTTGAGCGAGTGCTTCTATGATCAAAACTCCAGGCATAATAGGATGCCCAGGAAAGTGCCCCTGAAAGAAGGAGTCATTTATGGTGACATTCTTAATTCCTACAGCCTTTTTTCCTTCTTCTAATTCAATGATCCGATCAACCAGAAGAAAGGGGTAACGATGTGGAATAATATTCTGGATTTCTTGGCTTTCTAACACTGAAATTCCTCCTAATTTTCGAACGTTGAACATCAAGGTTGACTTGCAGTTATCCTCCATGATGTCATATGATTAAGGTAATCTACTTGAATTTTACTACATGCAAACAGTATAACGAAGTTTAGGGCTGAAGGGAAGACACAAGGGTATGAAAAAAAAGTCCAAGATTCTACATATTATTGGTGGTGGAGAAATAGGCGGAGCGGAGAAGCATGTATTGTCCGTACTCAAAAACTTAGATCGAACTTGTTTTGATCCTCACCTTATCTGCCTTACTAATGGCCCTTTTTCAGACATTGTCAAAGAAAATCATATCCCCGTATCTACTTTCCCAATGCGCTTTCCAATTGATCTTACCCCTTTGCCTTCCTTAATCGGTTGGTTAAAAAGGAATTCTATCGACCTAATTCATACCCATGGTTCTCGAGCTAATCTTCTGGGACGCCTTAGTGCTAAGTGGTTAAGCCTTCCCTGCCTGACCACCATTCACAGCTCCCTAGCTCACGATTATCTCACTCCCTGGTCTGCACGAATAGCTCTTGGTCTTGATCGTTTAACTCTGCCTCTAACATCAGGAATCATTACTGTTTCCGACTATCTAGGAAGAGAAGTTGAATTACGGGGCGGACGAAATCTAAAAACTATTTATAATGGTTATTCATCTATTTCCTTTAACAATCCTGAATCAGATCGTCTTAACTTTCGTAATAAATGGGGTATTCCTAAGGAGGCTCTTGTTCTCGGAACAATCGGTCGTCTTCATCCGACAAAAGGACAAATTTATCTAATTCAGGCAGCTACTCAATTACTCTTAAAATTTCCAAACCTGCACCTATTAATTATAGGAGACGGACCTTTAAGAGGAGATCTCGCTTCAGAGCTTCAACGACTTACTATTCCCCACACCTTTACCGGCTATCTGCCGACAGCATATCAAGCTCTTCCGGCCATGGATTTGTTTGTCCTCCCCTCTATCAGTGAGGGCATGGGTCTGGTTCTACTCGAAGCAATGCAAGCTGGGATCCCAATTGTAGCAAGTGCTGTCGGGGGAATCCCCGAAGTCATCCGCAACGGCAAAGAAGGACTGCTCTTTTCCGCTGGGAATGTAACAGATTTAACAAACAAATGCTTATCAATTTTCGAAAACCAAGCTTTAGCCCAATCCCTAGTTCAAGCAGGTCAGAACCGCTGGCCCATGTTTTCCATAGATAGTATGATCAAAGAAACTGAACAAGTATACACTCATGTCTTAAACCAAGCAAACATGCCCCTAAAACCGTAACTTTTCAGGTATACCTTAGTCGAAAGAACAGTATTGTCAATGATGCAAAACACAATCAGTTCTATCAATGCTTAAAAGGTTGAGCTTATGAGCTCAACCTTTCAGACCGTAGACAAAAAGGTGCCTTATGCCAAGTGCAAGGCACCTTTTTTGATTTTAGTAAAAAACAGGAAATCAAAAAAGAATCTATAACGAT